>JAHHHT010000048.1 GCA_019359235.1 Oscillatoria princeps RMCB-10 | reverse complement strand
CCGGCAACTGAGTCAGTTTCCCCGACTGCCGGTCTTGAGCCAGATCAGAGCCGGCGGTTGCAAGACACTCACGAGCCAGAACCGGAAATTGCCACCACGGCAGAACCGGCAACTGAGTCAGTTTCCCATTCTGACGGTGTGGGGGCACACGAGGTTCTGCAACAGCAAGGCAATCTGGAGCAAGCCCAAGCCCTGGAAATCCGCAGCACGCCAGCACAACAGCCCAAGCCAGTCTCCCCTGTTGGCAGTTTGGATGCAGGGGGGGTTGCGCCAGACACGAGCACTCAGCAGCCGGTGGGGGAAGGAGAAACAAACCGCACCACCGCTACAGAAACAGAGGAGGAGCCTCAGCAAGCCCCCGCTGCTGCTGAGCGGGTAGGAGAGGTTGCCCCTTCTGCCGGCACTCAGGATCAACGGAGTGCCGTTGCCGAAAACTCCACCAGCGGAGAGTGAGCCAGCCAAAGCCGCTGCCGCGTGGGGATGCAAGCGGGGTGGCTCGAGACGCGGGCACTCAGCAGCCAAAAGGGGAAGAAAAAGGAAACCCCACCGGCGCACAGGGCGCACAAAGCGGAGCCTGCAGCTTCCTCACAGCGCCCTAACTGACAGGTAAAATCTAGACTTTTGCTGACTGTTGCAGCGTATTCTAGATTTTCTCTTTTCTAGCCCCTCTCGCACACACGAACCGAAAATGCCACAACTGCAACCAGCCGGCAGCGTCTTACCTGTTGCGGGCGCAAGTCGCGCCTCACCCTTCGCTTGCCCGCGCCCCCACTTAAGAAGACGATTAAAACTGTCAATAACTCACAATTATAGCTATAGACAGCTCAGTAATGGACAAGGCATCTCACTTGCTAGTAGGGATAGGGAAGGACGCTGTCGCGTCCCGCAACGCTTACGGAGGGAACGCAATTCCTACGTCCGTGCCCTAAGTGGCTACTGCTATATATGCGCCAAATTAACCAGCTATTTTCCAGAATAATGTTGCCGGTTTTTATAGCTCTGTGCTAAAATTTTAGCTGTTTTTTATAATAAAGAGAAGCTGTGCGAGGTAAACACAGCACCTGCAAAAAGACTGTGCCAGTTGTGGCTCTGAGGTAGCAGTGGTGCAAAACCTAATGAACACGCAACGCATTCCTTGTGGGGATTCAGCAGGCTGAGATTGACCGGCGGTGCGAAACCCGGGCATCGCAATCTTTAAGACACGCTCGCCACAATCGGTTTATGGGTGGCAACTGCCGGTATGGCAGCGACTGCTGTATCTCCCTTTGTAGAGAAAATCACACGAGCATCCTCCTGGAGAGCCGGCTGCTGCGCCACTTCCTTCTAATCTGCGGTTGAAGGTGGGGATTGTTTTCGGCAGCAGAATTGTTTTTGGCGTCTGGGCTTGCTTGCTGAGCTGGTTTGTTTCGCACTCCAAGCTAAAGACAAGGGAAGTAAGCCAGCACGCAGCAGCCCCTTACTTTTCACAAAAGCTCTCCAGGGAAGCAAGCCGTTCTGGCAGTCCTTCCAACTGAGCGGCAATCTGAGCTTCCTCCCGGCAATTGGCGGTGTTGCGCTCGCAGATAGCCTGCCAGCCTGGACGTGAGGCGCTGCTGCGCTCCCAAGGCAGCCTGGTAGGGCACTGCGGTGATTGATGGCGTCTGACTTCCACTATCGGGCCAAGCATGGCTGTATCCTCAATTCTTTCCTAGGGAGGGAGGGAGGCTTCCGCCACCGCTCACCCCCTATTTATATAATTCCCCAAATTTGGGAAGAATCAGCAAAGCTGTAAAATTGTTTAATAACCGGCGGGGATCAACTAAAACAGCATCCGGCACAGCTGTCTAACCCACTGACAGGGGTGGGAATTTGGCAGGAAGCGCCAATGTAACATATAAAAGCTAAAAGCGCTGCCGGCAGACAGGGGCGAGGCCGGCATATAAAGACGAGAGCTGGCCCGCCGGTGCTCCCACTGCCGGAGCGCTGGAGCGCTGGAGCGCTGGAGCGCTGGAGCGCTGGAGTTCTGGAGAGAGATTGCAGGTTCTTTGGGCGCAGTAGGAAACACAGTCGATACTGCCGGACATGACTGATTCGATGCCAGAGGGTATCCATCCGGTTTCCGGCTTTCCCGCCGTGACGCCGGTGCCAAAAACCAATCTCGCCGTTAAGCACCCCAGCTGCGTGCGAGGCTGTGGAATCGCCACCCCAGAGCTGCCGGCATAAATCAAACCCGCGCTGGTGTGGGGTGAGCGCCGGCTTGAACTGTCCACAAGCTAGAGAGTGCGCCCAGCGCACCCTGCTGGGGATTTAATACTCAGGAACAGAGGGGTCGATTTCCTGACTCCAAGCGGTAATCCCGCCTTTAACGTTCGTGCCGGCAATACCAGCTTCTTTGAGGATGCCCAGCGCCTTGGCCGAGCGCCCGCCCATCTTGCAGTGAGCGATCAGCCGGTGCCCGTTGAGCAATTGCTTCACCTTCTCAACGCCTTCCCCGCGCTCAATATCCGGTAGCGGCACTAACACTGCCCCGGGAATCTTAGCAATCTCGTACTCGTTGGGATTGCGAACATCGACCAGCACGAAATCATCCGCACCGCTGTCAATCAGTTGCTTGAGCTCGCGCACCGTCATCTCAGGGATTTCCATCTTTTGTTTCTCCTCCTCTGCTCTTGCTTGGGGAATGCCGCAGAACTGCTCGTAGTCGATTAATTTCTCAATCACCGGTCGCACCGGGTTGGGGCGCAGCTTCAACTCCCGGAACTTCATATCCAGGGCATTGTACAGCAGCAGGCGTCCGCTGAGGGTGGTGCCGGCACCGGTAATTATTTTGACGGTTTCCGTCGCCTGGATGACGCCGATAATCCCCGGCAAAATCCCCAAAACGCCGCCTTCTGCGCAGGAGGGCACCATCCCCGGTGGCGGGGGTTCGGGATACAAGTCGCGGTAGTTCGGGCCATCTTGGTAGTTGAAGACGGTCGCCTGCCCTTCAAAGCGGAAGATGGAACCGTAGACGTTGGGCTTGTTCAGGAGAACGCAGGCGTCGTTCACCAGATACCGGGTGGGGAAGTTATCGGTGCCGTCTGCGACGATATCGTAGGGGCGGATGATATCCAGGGCGTTCTGGGATGTCAGGCGGGTTTCGTACAAGTCCACCTGGCAGTAGGGGTTAATCTCTAGAATCCGGTTTTTGGCGGACTCTATTTTAGGCTTTCCCACCCAGGATGTGCCGTGGATGACTTGCCGCTGCAGGTTAGAATGATCTACGACATCGAAATCTACGATGCCAATGCGCCCGACACCGGCAGCTGCCAGGTACAGCAGCAGCGGCGCACCGAGCCCGCCGGTGCCCACGCACATAACGCTGGCGGCTTTCAGGCGCTTTTGCCCTTCCAGTCCGATTTCCGGGAGGATGAGGTGGCGCGAGTATCGTTCGTATTCTTCTTTTGTCAGCTGGATCTCGTCGGGATTGGGGTTGAGCATAGCAGTCTAGCTAGCGGAGAGCGGAATATTATCTTATCTAAATCCGTTGTGGCTTTGTTGGCCGGCAGTTTTTAGAATTGTTTCTTTATTTCGGGCAAAGCTTGCCGGTGAGGATTTCCTCTGCCTCGAAGCTGCGGGCGTCATCCAGGCACCAGCTTCCGATCTCGCCGGCAATGCCTTGCCGGACTCCGACAATAATATACGAGTAGATTGCCCAAGCGTATTCCCGATCGCACTCTGAGGGAATGGCCCGGCTGTCGGGATGGCTGTGATAGAAACCGAGAATAACTAACTGCCGGTTCCGCGCTTCCCGCTGCGCTTCCAGCATCGCTCTCGGCTCAATAACATATCTGCGCTCTTTTGTCAAGGAGGCTTCGGCTGACAGCTCTTCAGCGGTTTCGGCAGTCCAGGCGTTGGGAGCAGGCCAAACTTCTACGACTGTTTTCTCATCCCCGCTGATTGCGCCCAGCAGCAAACCGCAGCACTCTTCGGGATAGGTGCTTTCGGCATGGGCGCGGATGGTTTGCAGGTGCTCGGGGTGGAGTTTTATAACCGCCATAGACGCCAATAACGCCAAGAAGGCAGACAGGTATATAGGTGTTTATAAGGATAGCACTTTCACCGGCTCTCTGTCAAGTCAGGAAGCTTTCTGGGCGGATTTTTCTTACCGCCAAGACGTCAAAGACGCCATAAGGCAGGCCGGTATGTGGGTGTTAATAAGGATAGCAGTTAAACCGGCTCTCTGTCAAGTCTGAACCCAGAAAAATTAAAGCAAGCTGCTTTAAAAAGTGCTAGCGCTTTAATACCGTCCTGAATGTCAGCGATACTCTTCGGGTTCTGGCAAGTTCTGCACCTCGATATTTGTCTCGCTTTCTGGGGGCGATGCTGTGATGCCACTGATATCGGGCTTCTCCTTGCAGGATAAGTAAGCTTCCGGGTTGCAAAAGGAGAGCTGCTTTTATACCTGCCGGTATGTGCGTGAAATTCATGACGCAGGCACTCCCCAAGCTCAGGCAAAGAATGGGATCGCCAAAGCAGGAAACGCAGTCGATATGGCTGGCGATGCCCTGTCCGGGTTTGTATTCGTTGACAATCAGTTGGTCGGGGATTTGTGGGGTGAAGCCTTGTTGATGGAGTCTGCCGGCAAGTTTTTTCGCCCAAGCCGGCAATTCCCCCAGGTACATTGCTTGAATTACGGCGCGTTTTTTGTAATCATATTTGTAGCCGTAGTGCTGCACCCGCCGCTTTAGTTCCCCTGACCACGGCTGCCGGTCAATCAGGTTGAGCAATTGACTCTGTTAGTCTGGCGGCGTGTATTCAGGGATGCAGGTGAGTCCTGGGTTTTCTATGGGTACGGGTTCCAAGCCGGCTGTGCCTAAGTCTAATTGTGGGGTAAATTTGGATAGCATATTGCTGCTCTCATGCTGACAGTAACCGTTCGGACGCTAGCTATTTTCGGCGAAAGGGGGCGCTTTTCTCTCCCACTCCCTGACTCGGCTCCTATCCATAAACAATGCAGTCGGAGATGAGATAAATGTTTTGGGGCTACCCCAAAGCCCCCCAGAAGGGAGGCTTTATGTTTATCTAGGGTGTTTTTTGCAACTCAGGGCGTTCTTCTGCAACAATCGCTCCTTCTACTGGGCATACTTCCAAGCAGATTCCACAGTCGATGCAGGTGGCAAAATCAATCCAATACCAGTCAGTTCCCTTAAAATTTTTACCCGGACCTTCGTGAATGCAAGCAACAGGGCAAGCCTCGACGCAATCGGCGACGCCTTCGCAAACATCAGTAACAATCGTGTGCGGCACAGTGTTCTTCCTCTCTCAGCAGTTCTTAGTAAGGTGCTGCGCACCTACTACTATCTTTAACTCAAAGTTTCAATTTCGGGCTCACCGGCACCCCTGACGCGGGCAATCTGCTTAATCCCCCGGCGCTGGGCGTATTCGCGGAGCGATTCGGGCGTATCCCGCAGCCCCAATTCCACCTCCACCCGCACTAACTCCCCGCTTTCTCTGAGCTTTTGGGCGTGGGCGAACGCGGCTGCGGAATCGTGGGGAGCCACCGGCACCACTAGCCAGTCACAAGGTGCTGTATCCTCAGGAAGCTTGCCGGTGGGCTGCAGCACCTGCTGCAAGTCTTCGATATTCAGGCAAAAGCCAATTCCCGGTGCGGTTTGCCCTTGGGGGTCATACAGTCCGAGCAGCTGGTCGTAGCGCCCCCCCTGACCGAGGACTCGCTGTCCACCGTCAGTCTCGCTGACGACTTCAAACACGATGCCGGTGTAATAGTCGAAAGTCTGAATCAAGCTCAAATCGAGGATCGCAGGTAACCCAGCCGGCGAACATTCGTCTAGCAACTCAATCAGCGATTTAAGGGTGTTGACAATTTGCCGCTGATGTGAGTCAAGATCCAAACTGCCAACCCGCTGCAGCACGTCAGCGGGGCGTCCCCGCAAATCGAACAGCAGCAGGGCTCGCTCCCGCAGTTCTGGCGTCAGGGGCAGAGTTTCCAGAGTCACGCGGTCGAGATTAGCGATCGCGTGGCGCACCGTATCTTGCAGAGCCGGCGGGAAAGCCGAGAGCAGCGATCGCATCAGCCCCGCCTCTCCTAAAATCACGCGCCACCGGCTCAGCCCCAGACTCTGCAAGCAGTCAGACAGCAGCAGCAGAATTTCCGCATCCGCCATCAACCCGCCCGCCCCCAAGAGTTCCACCCCGGCTTGGTAGAACTCCTGCTGTCCGCCGTGAATCCTTTCCCCCGCCCGGCGGAACACGTTAGCAATATAGTACAGGCGCAGCGGATAAGTCGCGCCCGCCATGCGAGTCACGGCGGCGCGGGCGATGGAAGCAGTCAGTTCTGGGCGCAACCCCAGCACCTCATCCTCATCGTACACCTGGATAACCGTTGAGGGCTGGATAGCCCCCCCAGCCATTAGCGTATCCAGGCGTTCCAGAGTCGAAGTAATAATCCAGTGATAGCCCCAGCGGCGAAAAACCAGCCGCAAGCGCTCCTCAATCCAGTATTTTTGAGCGACATCGAGGGGAAGTAAATCCCTGGCGCCCATTGGTGGTTGATATACCATTATTTTTTCTTCCCGCCAAATAAACCGTCCAAGAAACCGCCTCCTGGCTTTCCGGATTTCGAGGGCGGCTGGGAGCCCTTCCCGTCAGCTTTCTGAGGCGGCTTTTCCAGGAGTTTCTTAGCTTCTAGCGCCACCGGCTCAGAGGGATTCAATTCCAGGGCTTTATTAATGTGAACCTTTGCCATTCCCGGCTGATTTTGCTTAAAATAAACCATCCCCAGCATTCCGTGACACCGGCTATTTTTCGGCTCTATCTTCAGGGCATCTTTCAACTCCAGAGTCGCTTGGGCGAAATTTTTGCTCGCCACCCACTCTTCCGCCCGCCTGCAGTACGCATCCACGCGCGATTCCGCCTTAGCTGCGGGCGGCGGAGGCGGCGGTGCGGCTGCAGCGGGGGCGGCTCCTGGGGTGGGAGCGGGCGGTGCGGCTCCTGGGGCTGCCGGCTGCTTAGTTTGCGAGGCAGATCCCGCAACTGAGCCCTTGCTCTCTTTCCGCATCAAGTAAACCATGTTCAGCTCGCTGATTTGGGCGATCGCTTCCAGGCTTTTTGCCAGAGACTCATACTGGTGTTCTGCCAGGTTGCCCACTAAAGTTTTGTAGGCTTTCTCCAACTCGCTCGCCTGAAATAGCTGCTTGGCCAAATCGCTCTGAATTTGAATTTTGGCCTTTTCCTGCAAGACGCGCTTGCCAATCATCCCCAGCAGTACAGTATATTCCGCCCGCTCGCGCTCGTTGGAAAATTTCGAGTAAGCCGGACTGACCAGCTTGGAAAACAAATCGCTAGCCAGCTGTTTTTCCGTTTCGCTTTCAGCCTTGCAACTGTCAGGGTGCAGCCGGCGGGCAATTTTCAGATACCGTTTGCGGATTTCATTGAAGTCCGCACCAACCGGCACCCCTAAAATGGCATGGTAGTCGGTGAAGTCAAACTTAAATAGCCCTCGTTCAATTGCAAAAGACATGGTGCGCCATCCCCCTTCGCTGCCGTTCAATTCTTCTAATGTATCGCGCCTGCCCTCACCCCTGCATTAGTGATTTTCCGAGGGGACTGTAAAACCCCACGATGCCAGAGGGCGAACCTGTAACAATTCTTTGCTAAGGCGGTGGTGAAGGTGGCCGTTGGTGGCCAGAAGCCGTCCGGAGCTGATTTGCAACGGGCTGCAGTCGTAGGCTGTCACCCGTCCGCCAGCTTCTTCTACCAATACCACACCGGCTGCCACATCCCAAGGGGAAAGCCCGCGCTCCCAGTATCCCTCCACGCGCCCGCAGGCGACGTGAGCCAAATCCAGCGACGCTGAACCGCTGCGCCGCACGCCCTGGGTCAAATGGGTGAGGTGACAGAACTCGGCATAATTATTGTCAGCGGTTTCCCACCGGTCGTAGGGGAAGCCGGTGACGAGCAAGCTCTTGCCCAGATCCGCTGTTTGAGAAACCTGTATGGGGTGGCGGTTGCGCGTCGCACCCAGCCCAATGGCGGCTCGAAACAATTCGTTATGAAACGGGTCGAAAATCGCTCCCACTTGGGGAACGCCCTCTATCAGCAACCCCACTGAGGCGGAAAAGAAGGGATACTGGTGAGCGTAGTTGGTGGTGCCATCCAGCGGGTCAATCGCCCACAGGTATTCGCTGCTAGTATTCCCCAGCGCACCGCTTTCCTCTGCCAGAATCCCGTGATCCGGTACATGACGCCGCAGTACCGCCAGAATTGCCTCTTCCGACGCTTTGTCTGCTGCGGTTACCAAATCCCCCGGACGCCCTTTTTCTTGAATTTCTTGTAATTTGCCCAAGTAGGCAAGCTGCACCGCACCGGCTGCGCACGCCGCCTCGGTGGCGATATCCAGGAATGTTTGCAGCTGTTCAGGGGTATGCCGGTTCATAGTCACGGAAGCACCTATCTACAATTGACAATTTACAATTATCGACTCTGGCGGCGAAAATCAGCCGGCGGAAGGCGCATCGGGCTGTCAGGGTTCCAAATCCCCTCTCCCATAAGTCTGGCCCATTCTTGGGCGCGCGCCAAGCGTTCAGTGTATTTGACGTTGGGAGATCGCGGCTCTGCTAGGGCGTAACCTTGTTTAACCAGCTCCTCATTGAGGAGTTTCCCCTCTCGCCAGACATAAGCCAATTGCCGGCACCGGCTGTTATAGCAAAATTTCTCCTCCACATCAAATTCCAGCAACACCGGCTGGCTGTCAATCATCGCCTCCAGCCGCTTTTTGGCTTCCAGCCCCCAGGGGTGCTGCTTGAAATCCGGTGCCTCAATCCCTATCAGCCGCACCTGCTGCAGGGGATTGCCGGCAATCTGTAACATTTGCCCGCTCACCACCCGCTCCACTGAGACTGTGACGCCTCGGGGCGCTGCCGGTGCGGCGCAGCTCGCCAGAAGCAAACAGAGGATGAACAGCAGACAGCCCGCTTTGGACATTCGCCGGATGAAGAACCCCACCCCCCAACCCCCTCCCCGCCAGCGGGGAGGGGGAGTTTGAGGGAGTTTTCGATGAGTGTCCAAAGTTTCAATCATCCTTCTAGTCTGCAGCGCCACATCTGCGGTGTCCAAATCCCTCACTCCTCATCTAGGGGCAATCCCGCCCGCACTTTGCCTTTGCCAAAGTAGCGCCCAAATTG
Source organism: Oscillatoria princeps RMCB-10 (assembly GCA_019359235.1). GTDB lineage: Bacteria > Cyanobacteriota > Cyanobacteriia > Cyanobacteriales > Oscillatoriaceae > Oscillatoria > Oscillatoria princeps. The sequence continues at coordinate 43,616 of JAHHHT010000048.1, read as the reverse complement.
GAGTTCGTAGACTTCATCCTCATCTTGAGTTTCCACTTCCAAGTCGGAGCGGGGGTAGCTGACGCACAGCAGGGCGTAGCCTTGCTGGCGCAGTTCGGGAGACAGCCCCATTGCCTCGGGCTGGTAGAGCTCACCGGCTTTGACGCGCACCGCACAGGTGGTGCAAGCCCCATTCCGGCAGGAAAATGGCAGATCCAAGCCCTGGCTTTCGCCGCTGTGCAGGATGTAGCGGTCTTCTGGCACTTGGACGACGTATTGCTTGCCGGTCTGCCGGTGGTGAATTTTGATGGTGTACGATTGGGTCATGGGTTCGCTCAGCCGCACAGGGGCCTAGCTCAGTTATGGGTCTGTATAGAGGGTACGACAAAACCGGGGCCCAGATCCAGCCGGCGGGCGGGCGTTTGTAGTTGGGCTTTAGCCCCAAGGCTTGTAGTTGGGCTTTAGCCCCACCGGCTGCCATTGGGCTCTCGGCCCACCGGCTGCCATTGGGCTCTCGGCCCACTAGGCCGGGGCTGCCGGTGCCGAAAAAAAAATTTTCCCAAACCCCTTGCCAAGCTGCCGGTGGTTTGCTACGATAATATTCCTGTGGGCGAAAAAATAAACTAAATAGTCTAATTTGCCTCTGGAGAGGTGGCTGAGCGGTTCAAAGCGCTGCACTGGAAATGCAGTTTGAAGGTAACTTCAACGAGGGTTCGAATCCCTCCCTCTCCGTACCAAAATTAAGAATAAAGATGGATGCCACAACTGTGCCCTAACTGTTATAGTGTGAGATAAAAGCACTTGACAGTCAGGGCTGCAGTTATGGGCAGAGCAAAAAAATCTGGCAAAGTTTCAGTTGAGTGGGAATCCTGTAAGGGTAAGTTGCGCTTGCGTCTTCCCCGTGAAGTTTATGCCGGCAAGCAAAGATACTTAACCTTTGCGAATTTGCCTGACACTCCAGAAAACCGTTTGTGGGTGGAGTCTAAGGCCAGAGAGGTTGAGTCAGATATTCTATCAGGTAACTTCGATCCAAGTCTAGTTAAATATCGGCAGCATGCAAATTTAGCGCCGGCAAAACCGGCAGGCTTTCAGCGGAATGCGCCAACCCTGCCCGAACTGTGGGAGGGTTACACAGAGCACCAGAAGCCTCACGTTGCTGCCAGCACAGAGAAGCTGACTTACGATAATGTCGCCAATCATCTCAGAAAAATTCCTTTTCAGGAAGTAGAAGATGCGGAGGAAATTTTCCAGTACCTCCTGGAACACAACTCGGATTACCGAGCTAAGCGAATTATAACACAGTTAAATGCCTGCTGCAATTGGGCTTGTGAGCTATCACTGATTGACGATAACCCATTCAGGGGGATGGCTCACAAAATAAAGATAGTGGAACAAGAGAGGGATATTGACCCTTTTACCTGCGCAGAACGGGACGCAATTATTCAGGGATTTCAGGAGCATAAGACCTACTGTCACTACACCCCTTTTGTGAAGTTTTTGTTTGCGACAGGTTGCCGGACTTCTGAGGCGGTGGGGCTGCAGTGGAAGCATATCAGTGAGGATTGCTCGCAAATTAATTTTTCGGAGGCTGTGGTTTGGGCTTCTTCTAAAAAGATTCGCAAGGATACGAAAACTCACAAGCCCCGAATCTTCCCTTGCAACGCTTCTCTACAGAAACTTTTGCAGTCAATTGACCCTTGGGGCTGGCTAAATAAGGAAGCCTTGGTTTTTACTTCTTTAACCGGCAAAGAAATTAACACCCACACTTTTAATGCGCTGTGCTGGAAAGGGACGACAGTGCATGGGCAGTATCAAGAAGGCATCGTCAGTCGCTTGGTGCGGGAAGGGAAGGTCGATCACTATCGCTCGCAGTACCACACGCGGCACACTTTTATCACAGAATGTATTAAAGCTGGGGTGAGTGTGGTAGAGGTTGGGGAGTGGGTGGGAAGTTCGGCTGAGGTGATTATTAAGCATTATGCGGAGATAATGAGGAGATATGAAGTGCCTGAGTTTTGATTTTTTTTTCAACCGGCATATCAGCACTTTGAACGCCGCTCCCAGCCCGCAAGGGGAGAGCAGGATTCTTTAGAGTATCTTTAGATTACAAGCTGGGTTTTGGGCTATCGCTTCTGCTATAATAGGGTGATGTTACCTCAATTGCCAGAGAAACTAAACGATGGCTGTAAAAGCGCAACTGTTCATTACTTGCTTGGCAGAACAGTTCTTTCCTGGGGTGCTAAAAGATATGGTGGCTGTGCTGGAACGGCTGGGGGTTCAGTGCGAATTCCCGGAAGGGCAAACTTGCTGCGGTCAACCTTTTTACAATAGCGGTTACCAAAACCGGGCGCGGGATATCGCCCGTCAGTGGATTCAGGTGTTTGGGGAGACGGACGGATATATTGTATCGCCTTCAGGTTCTTGTGTCAATACGATAAAGCACCACTATCCGGAACTTTTCCCCTCGGGAAGTCGGGAATACGAGCGGGCGCGGGCTGTTGCTAGCCGCACTTTTGAGTTCAGTCAATTTCTGGTGGGGGAGCTGAAAATAACTGATGTGGGGGCGTATTTCCCCCACAAAGTAACTTACCACGCTTCGTGCCATTTGCTGCGGGCGCTGGGCGGGCGGGACGAGCCTAAACAATTGCTGCAGGCGGTTAGGGGGCTGGAATTGCTCCCTTTGGAACAGGAGGAAACTTGCTGCGGGTTTGGGGGCGTTTTTAGCGTGCTGTATCCGGAAGTGTCGCAAGCAATGATGGAGGCAAAGGTGCAAAATATTGAAGCGACCGGCGCTGAGGTGGTGGTGGCGGGTGATGCCGGCTGTCTGATGAATATTGGCGGCGGGTTGCGCAAAATTAATTCGCCGGTGCGGGCGATGCATTTGATTGAAATTCTGGCAAGAAAGGGAGGGGAGCAATGAGTCAGATTAAGGAACGCATTGACTTTCGCGCTAATACGCAGCGGGTTCCGCCCGAGATGCCGGTGGCGGTGCAGAAGGCGACTGGGCGCTTTTTGGGCAATCGGGCGGCGGTGGTGGAAGAAGTTGGAAAGGAGCGCTGGGAGGAGTTGCGCCAAGCTGCTCGCGAGGTGCGCTCGCACGCGCTGGAATACCTGGATTTCTATCTCGCTCAGCTGGAAGAGCGGGTGACGCAAGCGGGGGGTTATGTCCACTGGGCGCGGGATGCGGAGGAGGCGCGGCGCACTGTGCTGGAAATTGCGGCGCAACACGGGGTAAAGCGGGCGGTTAAGGGCAAAAGTATGGCCACGGAAGAGGTGGGGCTAAACCGCGCTCTGGAAGCTGCCGGTGTGCGGGTGCTGGAAACTGATTTGGGGGAATATATTATTCAAATGGCGGGTGCCGGTCCGTCGCACATTATTGTGCCGGCAGTTCACCTGACGAAGGAGGGTATCGCGGAAATCTTCCGGGAAAAATTGGGGGCGGAGGTGCCGGCAGATCCGCAGCTGCTAGCGGAAATTGCCCGCTCTAAGTTGCGGGAAGAATTCCTCGCCGCTGATATGGGAATTTCGGGGGGGAATTTCTTGGTTGCGGAAACCGGCACTCTGGTGCTGGTGAGCAATGAAGGTAATGGGCGGATGTGCACGACTTTGCCGCCGGTGCATGTGGCGGTGGTGGGGATTGACAAAGTGGTGCCCGACTGGGAAAGTCTGACTGTGTTGCTGCAATTGCTGGCGAGAAGCGCCACCGGCCAGAAAATTACTGCCTACACTTCTTTTATCACCGGCCCGCGCCGCACGCAAGGGGAAAATGGCCCGCAAGAATTCCACTTAGTTTTGCTGGATAATAATCGCAGTAAAATTCTGGCAGATCCGGTGGCGCGGGAGACGCTCCTTTGCGTGCGCTGCGGGGCGTGTTTGAATGTCTGTCCGGTGTACAATCATGTTGGCGGGCACGCCTATGGCTGGGTTTATTCGGGTCCGATTGGGGCAATCCTGGCACCGCAATTGCTGGGGAGTAAAGTTGCTGCTGATTTGCCTTTCGCTTCGTCTCTGTGCGGGGCGTGCGCTGATGTTTGCCCGGTAAAGATTCCGATTCCGAATATATTGCTGCATTTGCGGCGTCGCGCTGTGGAAGGGGATGCGGTGGAAGGGGCGGTTGCGCCGCCGGTGCTGGGTTTGGGAGTGCGGGCGAGTGCGCTGCTGTTCGGATGGGGCTGGCTTTACAGGGGTTGCTCGCAGCTGTTTAAGGCGCTGGCGGCACCTTGGGGGCGCGATGGGTGGTTGAAATGGCTGCCTCCGCCGCTGAGCCGGTGGACCCAGGTTCGCCCGTTTCCGGTTTTTGCTGCTGATTTTCGCCAGTGGTGGCGCAAGCGCCAGCGTGGTTCACAGGAGTGAGGTGTGATATGAGTGAGAATTCGGATCGGGAGAGTGTTTTGGGGAAGGTGCGAGCGGCGCTGCGGCGGGAGGGGGAAGCGGTTGCGCCGCCGCCACCGGCAAGTGCGCGGGTGACTCCTCGGGTTGCGGGGGATGTGCCGGCGGAATTGCAGCTTTTGCTGGCAGAAATTGAGCGCGTCGGGGGGAAAACTCGGCGGATAGCGGGAGAGGGGGATTTGAGAGCGGCGCTGGCGGAGTTGGTGGCGGCGGAAGGGGTGCGGAAGGCAACAGCTTGGGAGACGCCGGTGTTGCAGGAGTTGGGGGTGTCTGCGATGCTGGGGGACCTGGGGGTGGAGATGGTGTCTCCTGATGCGGAGAAGGAGTTGCTGGCGGGGTGCGATCTGGGGGTGACGGGGGTTGATATGGCGCTTCCTGAAACGGGTACGCTGGTGTTGCGCTCGTCTGAGTTGCAACCTCGTTTGGTTTCTCTTTTGCCTCGGGTTCATTTGGCGATTTTGGGTGCGGGGGTGTTGCATGCCGGTTTGCATGAGGTGTTTGGGGAGGTGAAAAATGAGGGGTATTGTGTTTTTGTGACGGGTCCGAGTCGCACGGCGGATATTGAGTTAACTTTGACGATTGGTATGCACGGTCCTGGGGCGCTTTATGTTTGGTTGTTGGGGGGAGTTTTTTGAACCGCCATAGACGCGCCAGCGGCTTCCCGCAGGGTAGACGCCAAGAACGCCAAGGAAGAGGGGGGAGATGGAGTTAGTGGATTGATTGGATGGGGGTGAGGGTGCCGGTGGGTGCGGGGGTGCCGGTGGGATAGCAGAATGTTGGAGGTTGCCAACAGTATTGAAGCTGGGGTGTGGGGTGGATCGAGGGAAGATCGGGGGATAGTCCCTCAGTCAACTGCCTGTAACAGATTGCCAAGAACCCAGGGTAAAAAAGTGGGACAATGGGATAGCTGTTCTTGGTTTCCTTGGAGTAGTAATGGGCGATCGCCGCTATCGTGTGTGGGGTTGCGTATAAGTCGGGTTGTTTGGCTGTGGCCACAGTTTTTCTTTCACCATACCAATCCAGTTACCCTGCCACGCCAAGAAGCCCATAATAATAGCTGCTGCGGCCCACCCCCAGACTGACTGTGGCGGTTCAGGAATAGGAGGAGGTACAGGTTTTGGCTGCGGTTGTGAAACTGGTCGTGGTGGAGGAGGTGCAGGTTTTGGCTGTGGTGGTGGTGGTGGTGGTGGTGCAGTTTTTGGCCCCGGTGGCGGAACTGGATTAGAAACGGATGGAAAAATATCAACTCCGAGATTCTTTGCCCGTTCGCACCAGCAACACTTACCAGAAATTAGGCTGTAGCAATGGTTTTTTACTTTAGGGCAGGCTCTTAGATCGTAAATGGCCTCTTGCAAGGCATTGAACCACTCTTTTGGGGATGGGCGGGAACTCGGATCTGTATGGCCATCGTTAAAGCATTTTAGGAAGCATTTCTTAATTTCTGGATGCACAACATCAAGGGGAATTGTATTTCGACTGGGTTGTATCTGACTGTTTTGACCGTATAACCAGAACCCTTGACCCACAAGTTCATCTTGTCCGGGTGGATCTCCAGAACCTTTCCACACTCCCATAAAGGGGTGGTAGCCAAAGAGCAAAAGGTGAATAATTACTGCCAGCCGAAACCGATCGTGGGATCTAGTTTGAGTGAGGGCAGACAAGTCTTTTCCGATCAGTTCAGGTGGGATAAAACCTTCCGAGCCTACAGAGCAGCGGTAGACCCTTCCAGTTGCAGGATCTTTCACCTGAAAAGAATCCGTATCAATAACAGAAACCAGTCCCCGATCGTTGACCAGTATATTTTGTGCCTTCATGTCACCGATAACATAATTTTTCGCATGAAGTGCCTCTACGATCGACGCAACGTTTAGTGCGATTGTGTGGAGGACATACCAGTTAAATCGAGGAGCTTTGCTTTTGCGATGCTGCGGGCTGTAAACATAGAGAAGTTCCTTCGCTTGCGTAATAGCGGGCATCAAGAAACCCACACAAACACCGCTACTATCTCTCAGTAAATCCTGTGGCCAAGCGATAGAAATATGATTTTGGCTCTTTGTCGGGTCTTCAGGTGGATTCGCCACCATCACTTCTAGTTTCTTGACCCGCCCTGTATCTTGCGCATGATAAATCTTAGCTAAATATCCACTGCGATTGGTTTCCCAAATTACTCCCTCCCCGCTACTGGCAATCTGTTTACCGAGAGAAATAGAATTCCCTTTACTGTCACGGTAGCTGGCCATAAGAATCTCCTGTCCAGCAATAGTTGTTAAAGCTGCTCAGCGCCACCACATACAACAGACGCCCTAATGGCAGTCCTATACCACAAATTACAGTCAGGATTATAATACCGAATCGCTTGTTGAGAGTCCTCACGAGTTTGGATAAAGTTATACACCAAAATATGCCTGTAGTGATAGCCACAATAACCAATATAGCAACAGCCGACTTAATTACTCCATGACAAGCTGCCAAATCATAGTTGGCCTGTAAGAGACAGCCTGCTAACACATTCACTATCAAAGTTTGTGTTACTAAATCTCCAGGTATTAGAGCGAAGTCACCAGAGTAATCTTTGTTCTGGACATAGCTAGTATCTTCTAGAATTCTACCCCCAACACCAGATAAAACACCAGCAAGCTTTCGCTCATAGACGCACAAAAGCAGTGTTTTATCATCATCTGTTTTGGCATTCACTTCTTTTGAGTCCAGCCACTGCTGTAGAGATTCCTTTTCTTGCTGTTTAGTCCTGGTTGTAAGTCCTTCTTCAAAGGGCTGAAAAAAGCCAGCAGATGGCATCCAGTCACGGGTGCTAATTGCTAATCTTTCCAGTCCATCCGTTGAGGCGCAAATAAACTTATAATGGCCTAATAGCACACGCACCCGCATCTGATATTTGGCATTCTCCGAAGTTACAAATGTTGTCTCGTTTGCGTATTCTCCCTTATCTGGCGGAAACAGCAGTTGATATTCTGAGTCCTGCTGACTCACCACAATGAATCCATCCCCAACCTGCATCGCTGCAATCCACTCAGGAGTTGCAACAAACACTAACAGAGTACAAGCTAAGTCGTTTAGTGAGTACCTGTTGCTTGCTTTTTCCTTTAAAGTAGCAACCACTTTTCCCAAGGTCTGGTTAAAAACTTTAAGGGCTTCTTCCTGCAAGATTGGCTGCTGCAAATTAGAGTGGTTGTCTTTGAGCCATTTGAGCCATCCTTTTAGGTACGAAAGCGCTGTCTCTACAGCCAATTTAGCCCCTATATGAGAATATTTGGCACTGCCAGCGCCATCTGCCACCGCGCCCACAATTATGTCCTCAACAGTGACATAATCCCCGTAGTCTTGACAGGGTATTGCCCCCTGTTTATGGCTTGTTCCTGTTGCAGAACTTGCTATTGCTTTCCATCCCATGTGACATCCTTACAGTTTAACTAGATACTTGGCCCCATCCCACAGCAGGAAGCGTCACCATTGTTGTTGCTCCTGGCTTGCTCCTAGACACTTGTTTCATGGACTGACTCAGCCAGAGGAACATGGATTTGAAATCCAGACCATTCAGCAACAGGGGTGGCCGTTCTGTCGGTGCAATTTGGCTCAAAATATTCAGATCAGCTCCCTGTACGCCAACTGCGAAAAACATAAGTTTACGATCGCTCTCAGCTTTCCTGACGCGCTGTGCTGCATTCTGCCAAGAATCTGTCGGGGAACCATCTGTAATCAGAAAAACCCAGGGGCGGTAATATTGTATGCCGTTATTTTTGTAAGTTTCCTTACGATCTGCCAGCACATCTAGAGCGTATTCGATCGCTTCACCCATAGGAGTTAGCTCCTGTGCTTGAAGCGTTGAAGGTACAAATTGGTCAATTGTCACAAAATCTTGACGCATTTGCACTGGGCCAAATGTGATAAGCGCTACCTCGACCCTGAGTGCCGCCAGTCCATCTTGCTCTACTGACTGCTTAAAAGCAGCAATCCCTGCATTCAACTCCCGGATGGGCTGACCATCCATAGAACCAGAGGTGTCGAGTAATAGTATCACTGGACAACGTGGCTCAGGGTTGTCAACGAATTCAGGTTTTCCTACAGGCATCTAAATCTCCTTGTTGAATAATGTCTATCCCAGTCCCTAGCCAATCCCAGGTGGACAACCGGCTCCCTGCGGAACCCACACCGGCTCCCTGGCCCACTTGACCGGCACACCGCACTGCTGTACGATCCCCTTAACAAGTGCACCGCACTGCTGTACGATCTCCTTAACATCTAATATAAGCTAACCAAACTCATCCGCCTCCTGACCCCCATCAGGAATTTCGCTAGGATTTCATCAGGAATTTCCCTCCCCACCTATGGCACCCACCGGCGATCCCTTCCCCCAGGCGGCTAACCACTGGGACTTGGACACCCTCTACGCAGACTTGGCCACCGCCAAGGGCAAGCCCCTCACCCCCACCGAGAAACTGCACCTGCGGGGGTTGCTCTGCGGTTGCAGTCCCTCCAAAATAGCACAAACCCTCGGCAAAAACTGCAAGGGCGTCGAGACAGACCTGTGCGCCACTTTGTACAGATATGTTAAGAGTCTGGTGGGCAAAGGCAGCGAAAAGATATACAGCTGGAGAAACATCACTTCATGGCTTGAGGAAGCCGGATATACAAGTCCGCCGGCTCCTAAATCGGCGATGGGGAAGTCTTTCCACGAAAAATTTAACATCACTAATATAAATTTTGAGAACAATCAAATAACCATTGAGGTATTCCTGCAAATCACTATCCCCCTACCTTTAGAACTGCCAGCACAAAACCCAGACTCAGGTGAGGATAACAGTCACAACGGCATGGAGCAAAATTGAAGGGGGTAGAGGGGTGAGCCGGGGAAAGCCGGCTTTTCATAGGTCGGAAGTTTAGCCGGCGTACTTGTTCAGTCATCACGACTTTTAGTGAGTGGTAAGTGAATAATCTGGTTTTGATAATCACCCTCAAAAGAACCTTTCGCAATCAAAATCAATTCGTCAATATTCCTGCCTATACTTAAATCAGGATTCAGAATAAAAATCCCAGGCACCTGACGACCTAGACCAATGTGAGCCGCTAAGTGTACGGGCATCGAGGTGCGGTTATTCGTCACCAAGATAAAGCCATACTCCTCACACCAAACCAGAATCTCAGGATCTAACGTGCCTCGGGCGGGAATATCGGGTTCTCCCACTACTCGAATTCTCAAATCAGGCTCCCGCCGCCTGAGTTGAGCGGCGTAAACCGGATCGACATTTTCATCCATTAAATACTTAAGCGTCATTTGCCTTTTTCATTGCCTCTCGTGCGTCTCTGAGTTTCTGCAGTCTGGCTGCAGCTGGGTGAGGGTTCAATGCTTGAGCCTTCCGTTGCTGGTGTCCCCACTCCAGCCAGTCAGCAATATACTTGCTGACAGCTTCTTTGTTGTGCAGGTAATACAAAATCGTGGCGTACACTTGCTCCAGGCTCAGAGATGTGTAAATGTTGGCGATTTCCTCTGGAGTGCGAGCCCGATAGATGTACTCGTACAGGATGGTTTCAATGCCTATCCGCGAGTCTTTCAGCCGAATATCATTCGGTGCCAAAAAATTGAAATAGTCTTCTAGCTGCATGCTTGAATCCTCCTTATATCTCCTATCATACCACCTGCCATTGATATCCTATCTGGTTGCACGATTATACCTGTCCTTGTAGGGGCGGGTGAGCGCCAAGATATTTCAGGCGCAACGAAGAAGATTCCTAAACCCGCCCCCACCCCCCGCTATCCCCCTACCGCGCCGGTGACTGCAATCTCCCATCAAGCCGGTGTCAACCTGAGACACCGGCACCCTCCCCACCACCTGCCCGTACTCCCCCTCGCATACTGTTGTTAATCTGCAACTGCAACAATATTTTACACGTTTAACATTGACAAAATAAGCGCTAGGTGATATAATAAAGGTCGCGGATTAGAAAACGGCCTCTTGCAAAACCCCACAGTTCCATCCCGCCTCAGCAACCTATTCCCGACTGGAGAAAAGCGCTTCCAAATCCCGGTAGCCACTGACAACCCGCACAATTTCAACACCGGCACCCATCGGGCGGTAAAATATCAGGTAATCTTCTACCGGGAAACTCCGCAAACCGGGCTGCAAATCATCGCGCCTCTGTCCCATTTCTGGAAAATCAGCCAGCCGCTCGCACTGCTGCTTGATTCTGTCCTTGAGCTTTCTTGCCGCAGCAGAATTAAAGCCGGCAATGTAACGGGTAATGTCCTGCAAGTCAAGCCTAGCTGAAGGAGCTAAAATATACCGGCTCATTATTTAGCTTCCTCCCGCTGCGCCATTTCCGCTTCAATGCGCCGGATATCCTCCTCAAGTTCAGCAAATACCTCTTCACCATCAATTCCTTCACCGCGATCGAGTTCTTCGATACCTATCCTAATTTTTTCTTTCAGCTCAGCGAGACGAGCCTCCCGATGGCAATCGCGCTCCCACAACAGCCGCAAAGCTTCTCCCAGAACTTCACTAGCAGACGAGTATCTCCCGCTCTTGATCCGCTCGTCGATAAACTGCTCCAGCTTGGGCGTCAGAGATATATTCATAAAAACCTCCCTGTGGGCAAACACTATATTAATTATGCCACTTCCTAAATCTACCGTCAACTCGTGTTAAGCTTATAGCGTTTCTCACATTAGTGAACTACCGATAAAACTGGACGGGGCGGGCACGGGGGCACCGCCCCTACGCTCACCGGGTTTATGGGCCTTTGCGTACATCCAACTGAAAACCGCTATATATTGAATTTACGCCGGCAGACTGCCGGTGGAGCCGGCAGTTAGGGGTAAAATCCTTCAGCCTTCCAGAGAGCCGGTGCGTTCCGCCGCATGGAAAACTGGGCAGAAGTGGTGCCGGTGCGCCGGCGGAAGGACACTAGACCTTGGGGGCAAACCGTTCCGTGCGGGCGCGTACTGAGGGAACGCCTGCCCTCAAGGTCTTTGGGACAGGCGTCTCGCCTGTCCTACGTCCTAACCTAACTGTGTATTGCTATTAAAATAAAAAAAAAGAAGGGTGAACTAACACTCGTTAATTCACCCTTCCTGTGCCAATCCTTGACAGATCACTTAGCAGTTTGAGCAGCCGGCTTCTTCTGAGCGAGCATGCGCTCAACACTCATCGCAGCAACGCCCAAAGTCACCAGAACCATGCCAAAAATCTGCATGGGTAAAAGCTTCTCCCCAATAATCACAAAGCCAAACAAAGCGGTCAAAGCCGGCCCGCTCGTCCCGATAATCGACGCCAGCGCCGCCCCCGCAAAGCGGATAGCAAAGTTGTTTAGCAGATAGCTCGCCAGTGTGAACAGCCCCAAGATAGCGCTGCCAATCAGCAGACTGGGCCACAAGTTCCAGTCGAACTGCACTGCCATTGCTTTTGGTAAAGGCAGCAGCAAACTGACCGTGCAAAACACCAAAATAGACAGGAACCCAACCAGAGTGAAAGGAATCGGGTGGAGCTTTTTCTGCCCCAACTGCGCCGTCAGCACATAGCCGGCGAAAGCAATACCTGCGCCCACTGCAGCAGAAACGCCCAACTGGAGATTGCCTTGGGCACCCCCTGCCGGCAGCGCCAAGACACCCCCTCCAGTAATCACGCCCATCGCCGCAATGCGGACTATCGTTGGGCGGTCAGCAAACAGCCACCAAGACGCCAGCACGGTCACAATCGGATAAATAAAGAATATCGTGATCGCAATGCCGGTGGGAATATTGCCAATCGCAATATAAATCAGCACCTGCGACAAGAACAGAAAGAAACCGCTGCCCACCACCTTCAGCCACTGGTCGCGATCGCCAGACTTGACAAACCGGTTCAGGTCTTGCCACACTTGCGGATACAGGAAAGTAGCCAGAATTGGCATCACCGCAATCACCACGATTGTCCGCAGCAGCAGAATCAAAAGCGAATTCCCGAATCCGGGCGTGATAAATCCTTGCAGCTGCCAGATGCCAAAAATCATCCGGGGAGCCTTAGCCTTGAGGATAATCTTCAGGGAAACATTAAACAGCGACAGCACCACCGAAGAAATCAGAGCCAGCACCAAACCCACCTGAACCACCGATGGCGGTTTGGGCGCAGCTGCCGGTGGCGCTGCCGGTGCCTTTGGCACAACCTGCCGGTCAGCGGGTGGCTGAGGCACCGGCGGGACAGGTGCCGGTACCGGCTTCAAGGAGGGAGCGAGCGCAGCTGTTTTACCGGAGTTCAGCTGCGGGCTCAGCTGAGCCGGCTGGCTGCTCTGCAAGATCCGCTCTAAATCCTCCTGTGACAGCTCAGCCGCAGTTTGGACGGGGTTTCCTTCCTGTTTCAGCTGTTCAATCAGACGGTTGACCAGCGCCTCCAAAACCACCTCACCTTGCTGCTGCAGGCTGTTTAGGCGCTTCAGCTGTTCGGCGAGCCTGTTTTGATAGCCGTCGAGTTCCTCTTGCGCCGCCTCGTAGTTGGCCATCAGCGTGCCGTCCATCGATGCCAGGAACACCCCACCACCCCTTCTGTCGCGACCGGCATTGGATGCCGGTGCCAGTCGCGCATCCGCAGCAGCGGGGCTAGCAGACAGCCGAGCGGCGGCGGTCAGCTCATCGATCCGTTTCGTCAATCGCTCTTGCACTTGCTCCGTCACCAAGTCAGCCAGCTGCGCCGCCAGCTGTTCCTGCTGGGCCTTTTGCTGCTGGGAAAGGGATTCCAGTCGCTCAACCAGCTGTTCCTGCTGGGCCTTTTGATCCTGGGACAGGGATTGCAGCTGCTGCAATTGCTGCTGCTGCTGCTGCTGGATGAGCAGCTTGTCGATTTCCTCACTCAGGCGGGATGTTTCAGACAAAAGCCTGGTGAAGTCCTCAGAAAACTTGATCGCCAAATCTTGCTGTAAATGCCTCAGATCCTGAGTCACCGCCCTCAAAGCCTTCTCCACGGCTTGAGGATCGCCAGCTTCCGGGCGGTCCGGTCGATTGTCCAGGGGCTGCATCAGTGTCTAACCTCTACTCTGTTGCTATCAAGGGTTCTAATTGCAAGTGCGCCATTTCGTCAATGCTGGCATGTATTTTGGCAAATTCACTTCCAAATTGGCGTCAGTTCCCCTTAAAGAAATGTAATCTTCTGCTTTAGACCTGATTTGCAGAGGGTTCGGGGATTTTGCCTGAGTTGCTTCAAGCAGTAACCGCTTCTGTGCCAATGGCTGCCGGCGGCTGAAACTGTTCCGTCCTGGGACATCGGGAGCGAGGGCGGCATCTTGTAGAGACGCGATAAATCGCGTCTTATCCTCACACCCTCACCCCCACGCCGCACCGCCCAAACTGCGAGCGATTGTAAAGATGCCGGCACCCAGACCGGCAGCAATGGGAACCGTAATCAGCCAAGCCAAGACAATTCCCCGCACAGTTTCCCAGCGAATGGCTGTCCCAGAGCCGGTTTTCGACCAACTTCCCGCGAGCCCGACACCGGCAACGCCGCCCACAAGGGCGTGAGAGGTGGAAACCGGCAGCCCCAGGCGGGAAGCGAGCAAAACCGTGGTGGCGGTGGCCAGTTCGGCGCAGAATCCCCCACTCGGCTGCAGGGGAATAATCCCCTCCCCAACTGTAGCAATCACGTTTTTGCCCAACACGGCCAAACCGGCGACAATGCCGGCACCGCCCAGCAGCAAAATCCAAAACGGGACTGCGAAATTGGCGCTGGGAACCGAGCCGGTGCGCAGGATATAATTGATAACGGCTAGGGGAGCCACGGCATTGCCGACATCATTGCAGCCGTGAGCGAAAGCCACAAAGCAGGCGCTGAGGATTTGAAACCGGGCCAAAAACCGCTCCACAGCTTCCAGTGACTTGGGATCTGGCTCGCCGGTGTCCCGTTTGTAGTTGGGCTTTAGCCCTCCTGTTTGCAGTTGGGCTTTAGCCCCACCCGCCGGTCCCTGGCTCGCCCCTAATGTGTCCAACTGTCGCCAGCTGACTAGGGTCAGGCCAGCGGCAGCCCCGGCACCCAAGGCCAGGGGGATATCGTGAGGGGGAATCGCCACAGCGAACCGCTGTGCGATCCAAGCCTGTGCCGGTGCGCTGAGGGCCGGCAGTGCCAGGGACCCAAATACGCCCAGCAGCAGCGCCGAGATCCAGGGAACCCACTCGTACAGTTGCTGCAGGGGGTCGGGGCGGTCGAGAATCCAGCGCTTGAGCAGGCTGTACAGGCCGGCTGCAATGGCGGCGCTGACTGCCGGCGTCACCAGCCAGGTCAGGGAGATGGTGCCAATTTGTGACCAGCGCACCGCACCGGCACCCCCGGCAACCCAGCTGAAGCCGGCGATTGCCCCCACAACAGCGTGGGAGGAAGAAACTGGCCAGCCCCGCAGGGTGGCCACTTGCACCCACAGCCCGCAGGCGAGGGTGACGGACACCATGCCTGCAAGCAGCACCCCGGGAGAGCCGGCAAACTCAGCGGGATTGACGATTTCGGTGGCCAGTGTTGCCGATACCCTTTGGCCCAATAATACAGCGCCGGTGAACTCCAAGATGCCGGCAATTGCCAGGGCTTGGCGCAGGGTGAGCGCCTTCGACCCCACAGAGGTGCCCATTGAGTTGGCCACGTCGTTCGCCCCCAGATTCCAGGCCACATAAAAGGCCAGAAGGGCAAGCAAGACTGTCATGTCGATGTTAGGGTTTAGATTTTAGATTGTAGATGGTCGGGCCGGCTCTCCCCCTGGCCCCGCCCAGATGGGATTCGGCGTTCGGCAACAGCGCCCCCGCCCCTGCCAGCCCCCGCTCCCGTCTTCCGGAAAAATTTTCTTGACTTTTTGCCGGGGAGGGAGATATTATAGATAATTGTGATTTTTTAAAGCTTTATGAACGCTGAAGCGATTATCCGCTCCATTGAAGCGGAGCAACTGAAAACCAATCTGCCGGACATCCACGTGGGCGATACAGTCAAGGTGGGCGTGAAAATTGTAGAAGGCGGCAAAGAGCGGGTTCAACCTTACGAGGGAACTGTGATTGCCAAGCGCAATGGTGGGCTGAACACGACCATTACAGTGCGGCGCATCTTCCAAGGGGTTGGCGTGGAGCGGGTGTTCCTGATCCACTCGCCCCGGATTGAAACCGTCCAGATTCTGCGTCGCGGTGTGGTGCGCCGTGCTAAACTTTACTTCTTGCGGCAGCGGGTTGGCAAGGCAACCAGGCTCAAGCAGCGGTTCAACAAAAGTGTGTAGAAAAAATTCTGGCTTGGCAGTCTAGCCAATAACGCAGCAATGCGTTATAGTAAATTAGACAGGCAGATGAGAGCCAAGCTCAGAGTCTAACCCGTGCGCTCTTAGTTCAGTTGGTAGAACGCAGGTCTCCAAAACCTGATGTCGGGGGTTCAAGTCCTCCAGGGCGCGCTGAACAATGTCCATATCAGTCCGGCCCGAAAGCAGCTCGCAAGATGCAAAACCTGCATCAAAGTAGTAAACTTTCGGGTATAATTGTCATCGGAGTCACTAACTGACCGCGGGCGCACGCTGCGTGTGGCGGGGGCTGGAAATCCAGCCGGGAAGTGAACAGCTGCTCTTGGCACGTCCTGGATAGAGAATATCGGGGTGGGCCAAAGCGAAGAACAAGTGGTGCGTGCCTCAGAGGTGCACCTCTGCAGTGAACCCCACCCCCCAACCCCCTCTACCCCCATCCCCAGAGGGGGCCCCACCTTCTCCGTCCACGGGGAGGGGGAGAAAAACAGGGGTTGATAGCAGGCGGTGTGCGACGCCGGCAGGAAAACCTGGCGCTGACAGGTTTACCAGTTACAGGCCAAAAGGGCGGAGAAAAACTGGAGGCTCAACCGCCCTCCAGAGGGCGGCAATACCCCGAACGAGATAAAATATAAGCTGTAGCGATCCCAAGAGCGAGGCCGCAAGAAGATGGCAAAGAAAAACGAAGCTGAGATTCAGCAAACCCCTCCGGCGGGGTTTAATGTTGGCACCTTTTTTGACGAAACCAAAGAGGAACTCGCTAAAGTCGTTTGGCCGTCGCGGCAGCAGCTGATTAGCGAATCGCTAGCCGTGCTGTTGATGGTAACTCTGGCGGCAACATTCATCTACCTGGTGGATAACTTATTTGCGTGGGTAGCTTTACAGGTGTTTAGATGAATTTTGCATCAGAAGAATCGCGCTATTCAAAAAAACGGCCTGAACCGGAGCCGCAAAAGGCGGCGTCTCTACCCGAGGCGCGGTGGTATGCTGTTCAGGTCGCATCTGGCTGTGAAAAGCGGGTGAAGACCAACCTGGAGCAGCGGATTCAAACGCTGGATGTGGGGGACAGGATTTTCCAGGTGGAGATACCCCAGAGTGCGGCTATCAAAATCCGCAAGGATGGCTATCGCCAGCAAACGGACGAGAAAGTCTTCCCCGGCTATGTCCTCGTCTCAATGGTGATGGACGATGAAAGCTGGCAGGTGGTGAAAAACACGCCAAATGTGATTAACTTTGTGGGGGCGGAACAGAAGCGCCGCTACGGAAGGGGGCGCGGACACGTCAAGCCGGTGCCGCTGAGCGCTTCAGAAGTGGAGCGGATCTTCAGGCAAGCTCGCGAACAAGAGCCAGTCCTCAAAATTAATATGGGCGTTGGCGACAAGGTGATTGTCCTGTCAGGGCCATTCAAAGATTTTGAAGGCGAAGTGATAGAAGTGAGTCCGGAACGGGGTAAGCTAAAAGTATTGCTCTCCATCTTTGGACGGGATACGCCAGTAGAGTTGGAGTTTCATCAGGTTCAAAAACACTGACACGTAGATGGCAAAGAAAGTAGTAACGGTGGTGAAGTTGGCCATCACGGCGGGGAAGGCCAATCCGGCACCTCCCATAGGGCCAGCGCTGGGTCAGCACGGCGTAAATATTATGGCGTTCTGCAAAGAATATAACGCCAGAACAGCTGACCAAGTAGGTCTAGTGGTGCCGGTGGAAATTTCTGTCTATGAAGACAGAAGCTTTACATTTGTTCTGAAGACGCCGCCGGCTTCAGTGCTGATTCGCAAGGCTGCCGGCATTGAGCGCGGATCGGGCCAGCCTAACCGCACCAAAGTCGGGTCGATTACCCGGGCTCAGCTGCGGGAAATTGCCGAGAAGAAAATGCCTGACCTGAACGCTAATGATGTGGAGGCGGCGATGAAAATCGTGGAAGGCACAGCCAAGAACATGGGCGTTTCGGTGGCTGATTAGGGCTTTGGCAAGTGTGAGTGCTTAACCGTTCCCGGCGCGTCACTCTCACACGTTCTAGCCTGTTTAACTGTAAAATGAATTATCGGGGGAGAGGCATGGCCTCGCTACGCACCCCAGGAGACACAGATGGCGAAAAAACTTTCGCGCCGATTGCGCGAACTGAACAAGAAAGTCGAAGACCGGCTGTACGAACCCTTAGATGCCCTGAATCTGTTAAAAGAGACAGCGACAGCCAAGTTTCCCGAATCAGCAGAAGCCCACATCCGGCTGGGGATTGACCCCAAGTACACGGACCAGCAGCTGCGGACGACGGTGGTGCTGCCCAAGGGAACGGGCCAAACCGTGCGGGTGGCGGTGATTGCGCGGGGGGAAAAGGTGCAAGAAGCCACTAGCGCTGGTGCGGATATTGTGGGTTCGGAAGAGCTGATCGCCGAAATCCAGCAGGGTCGGATGGACTTTGACAAGCTGATCGCAACGCCGGATGTGATGCCTCAGGTGGCCAAACTCGGGAAGCTTCTCGGTCCGCGCGGTTTGATGCCATCCCCGAAAGGCGGTACGGTAACATTCGATCTGGCGAGTGCGATTGCGGAGTTCAAAGCTGGTAAGCTGGAGTTTCGGGCGGACCGCACCGGCATCGTTCACGTTATGTTTGGCAAGGCGTCGTTTACAGCCGATGACCTGCTCGTGAACTTGAAGGCGCTGCAAGAAACCATTGACCGCAATCGCCCCTCAGGTGCGAAGGGTCGCTTCTGGCGCACCTTCTATTTAAGCGCTACGATGGGCCCGTCGATTCAACTCGATATCAACGCCCTGCGCGACATGAAGCTGAATGAAGCTGGCTGAAGAAAATTTTGGGCCTCGCACGCTGGAAGGATAATTAAAACTCTTTGCGGCTGGGAACCCCACCCCCCAACCCCCTCCCCCGTACCGTGAGGGGGAAAAGAGAGGGGTTCATCCCAGGCGCTGTGCGATAGCAAAATTTTGAATTTTGAATTGGGAAGTCTGAATTGGAAATGAATTCAGAATGGCTAATTCAAAAGTTAAAGTGAACTGAATAGGCAATTGCCGAAGACAGCAGGTGCCAGTGGCTTAATTCCCTGCCGAGGTTTGCGCCCCAATCCCCTGAATGGCCAGTGCTGCCGCCGCGAGCGGCAGGTGACTGTACGCCATCAGGGGTGCGCGAAACCCCGGCATAATGTCCGGGGTTTTTGATTGGATAATTTTGAATTTTGAATGCGATTCAGAAATCAAAATTCAGGGTTCAAAATTATTGGGTTCCCATTTAAGGAGGTGAAATAAGCGTGGGGAGAACAGTAGAGAACAAAAATGCGATTATCGCCGATCTCAAAGAAACTTTGAGCGAGTCGCAACTTGCAGTCGTGATCGACTACAAAGGGCTTACCGTGTCTGAAATCACGGATTTGCGCAGGCGGCTGCGCCCGACCGGCACGGTTTGCAAAGTCACCAAGAACACGCTGATGCGAATTGCGGTTGAAGGTGACAAGCAATGGCAGCCGATGCAGGAGTTGCTGGAGGGTTCTTCGGCGTTCTTGCTCGTGAAAGAGGATATCGGCGGTGCTGTTAAAGCCTATCAAGACTTCCAAAAAGCCACCAAGAAGTCTGAACTGAAGGGCGGCGTAATGGAAGGGCGGCTTCTGAAGGAAGCTGATGTTAAGGCAATTGCGGATTTGCCATCCAAGGAACAGCTTATGGCGCAAATTGCCGGGGCTATCAATGGGCTGGCTACCAAGATTGCGGTGGGCATCAAGGAAGTGCCGGCATCCATCGCTCGCGGTTTGCAGGCTGTTGCTGATAAGGACAAGAGCAGTGGGGATGAACCCGCTGCGGAAGAAACCGCTGCCTAGCTGTTTGCTTTTTGACCGATAACCGATCGCTTTAGAACGTTCAACACAGGAGTTAATTAATGTCTGCTGCAACTGACGAAATTCTGGAAAAACTAAAAACGCTGACTCTGCTGGAAGCTGCTGAACTGGTTAAGCAGATTGAAGAAGCTTTCGGGGTGAGCGCGGCTGCGCCTGCCGGTGGTATGATGATGATGGCTGCTCCTGGTGCTGCTGCTGCTCCAGAGCCGGTGGAAGAGCAAACTGAGTTTAGCGCCATCCTCGAAGAGGTTCCCGCTGACAAGAAGATTGCTATTCTGAAGGTGGTGCGCTCTCTGACCGGCTTGGGTCTGAAAGAAGCGAAGGACTTGGTGGAATCTACGCCGAAGCCGGTTAAGGAAGCGGTGGCTAAGGATGTGGCGGAAGATGCCAAGAAGCAGCTGGAAGAAGCCGGTGCTAAGGCGTCTGTCAAGTAGTGATGTGCGGATTGGCGTGCACTGGTGAGTAGCACAGGCGAGACGCCTGTGCTACGCCTCCATGCCGGGGTTGTGCCGGTGAGATGCCGGTGTGTGCCGGTTTCCTGGCGATTGAAATCGCGGCTATACAAACGAAGCCCGCCTGCGCGGGCTAAAGAGAAGAGGGAGACTGTCAACATCTGCGCGGTTTTTCCTCGTTCCCAGCTCAAAGTTGGTATAACATGGCGGTGGCGAGAAACCGGGTTTCTTGAAGAAACCCGGTTTCTGCTTATTTTAAATCCAGCAAGCCGTTTTCTTTGATTTTTGGATTGAAGCGAAGTTCCATTCGCACGCCACGGGCTTCCAGGGATGCTAAAATATCAGCTTCCACCCGCCGCGCTGCTTTTTTGAGCAGTTTTGCCTGTTCCAATTCTTGACCGGCAGCCTTTTCATAACTCGCCTTTTCTTCAGGCGTCATCAGCATTTTAACATCAATGGGCTCAGTCCATTTCGCTTCGTCACCGGCATTTCCTGCCGGTGTTGCGCCATTTTCGGCAATCCAGGACTCGCGGATAGATTCTAGAATGGTGCGGCTGGGACGTTCGATAGTTTGGACTTTCAGCCAGTAGCACTGCTGGGGCGATCGCACGAGGTGCTGCTTGAGGCTGAGATACACATCGCGAGAGTACCCAACATATTGTAACACTTTTTCGGCATCAAATATGGCGTACACTCCGACTTTTCCCTGAAATTGCTCGGGGATTTGACCGGCGGCATCCAGGTAGGAGATGTATTCCAGAGTGGCGAGGGAGGGAATGTCTGTTCCTGCAGTCATGGGGGTATTATCTGACTTGGCGATAAATGGCGCAGAGGCGACTGGGGTTGAAGATTTTTGCTTTGAACATGAAGTTGGGCGGGACGTTGATTATGATATGATCCGCCGACTGGTAGTAGGGCTCAAATTCCGCCGGCATTCCTTTGGGAGTGGCTGTGCTGTAGGGAACCGGCTGGAATAAGAGTTCGGTGAATTCCACACTTTGAGATTTTGCCTGTTCGGTAAGCTGGAGGAGAAAAGCTTCCCCCTTCAATAAGTTGAACAGGGTTTCTTTGGCTGCCGGTTCGAGGTTAAAGCTGCTGTCGAAGTTTTCAATAATCTTGAGAGGCATTTTGCGTGGATACTGATTTTGGGCATTGGGCATGGGGCATTGGGGATTGGGCATGGGGCATCTGCCAATTGGGGTGCTTTATTGGGCGTTGCGCATTTGTGGGATGAAGAACCCCACCCCCCAACCCCCTCCCCGTGTACGGGGAGGGGGAGCTTGAGGGGATTTTTGCTCTGGTGGGAAAAGTTTTAATCATCCCGAACGCCCTTGATTGCGGTTGAGTTACCGGCACTTTTGCCGAATCGCCAGTTTTCAGCGTATTGGCTTTGGTGACGCTTGTCAACGCCAGCAGGAAGCCGGCACGATTAAGAATTGTAAAGCCGGCACCCTGAATTTATCTGGCTGGTTAGGAATGTTGCCGGCACCCCCAACAAACCGGCAATCTTCTTTACCAGATATACTTATCAGTTGGGGAAGGTTTGGGATTTGGCGGGGAGGGTGATAGATTGGATTGGGGGATAAGTTTTAGGATAACAATTCCGGCTATTGCGGCGATTGCCAAGCCAATTCCAGCTAGCCAGAGGAATTTGGGTGTTTGGGGTTGCGGCGTAATATCCGCCAAGACTTCCGATGCGGATGGGTAGCGATCTTTGAAGTGATAGCGTACCATTTTATCTAAAATTGCAGCTAACTTTGGGCTGACTGAAACCCGGTCTTGCCAGATGACTTCCAGGGTGTTGGAATCTGTTGCTAGCTGGTTGGGCCACACCCCGGTGAGGGCTTCAATACCCACCATTCCCACCGCATGGATATCGCTGCACAATTGGGGATGCCCTTTCGATTGTTCGCTGGGCATATAGCCATCTGTGCCGATGGGAACTGTTCCATTGAATTGCCCTTGAGTGTTTATCTGGGTGCTGATTTGTTTGACTGCGCCAAAGTCGATGAGGACAATTTTACCATCTTTGGCGCGGCGGATTAAATTGGCGGGTTTGATATCGCGATGGATGATCTTGTGCCGGTGGACAAATTCCAGGACTTCCAAAATGCCGCGCAACAGTTCTGTTACCTGAGTCTCACTTAGCTGTTTTCCCGGTATAATTTCTTGGCTGAGGTCGTGCCCTTCAATATATTCTTGGACAAGATAGAACTCTTGATTGTCCTGGAAGTGGGCGAAGAGTTCGGGGATTCGGTCATGCTTGCCTAGTTTGTACAGGGTTTCCGCCTCCGTGTCAAACAGCCGGCTAGCCGTTTGCAGGACAAAGGGATCGCTGGACTGGGGCTGGAGTCTCTTGACCACCCGCAGGGGATGGCCAGGTAGGTGGGTGTCTTTGGCGAGATAAGTTTCGCCAAACCCGCCTTTACCCAGCAACTTGATAATCTGGTAGCGCCCGCCAAGGGCCAGTCCCTGAGTCATCATAGAGCTAATATGGTAAAATTAGGCTCTATTATTGCACAGTCTGGCAAAAAGTAGTATAATGCAGTAAATTTGTCAAGGGCTATCGCTTAAAGTTCAATTCACCCCATTGACAAGATTGGACTATGACTGCCAAGACGTGCCGGTTGATGATGCCAGTTCTCGTTACGGGTTTGATGCTGTCTGGGACTGTAGGGTGTTCGCCGCAAAGCGCTTCCAGCGAGGGCGAGAAACCGGCAGTGGCGACAGCTTCCAATTCCACAGACTCGACAAGCTTCGAGTGCGTGCAGCAAGGGGATGGGTGGGCGACTATTGCCAAAAGAGGGAATGTGGTTTCCGTTGCCCCCCTGCTGACGTGGAACAGCACATACTTTGGCCCTGAGTACACACCCGAACAGCGCTGCAAAATGGTGTCCCGCAAGCTAACGGATGCGGTGAACGCAAATGGGGGAAAATTGGGGAATTTGGATTTAACGACTGGCCAGGTAGACAAGGGCTATACTGTGGTCTGTTTGGTGACGGAGGGGCAAAAGAATTGCACCCTGGCCAATATGCTGTTTACCTTGAATAAGGAAAATGCCAAAGATCCCAGTGCTGCGCTGGCACAGATTACCAATTTTGCCCAGGGTAAAGCTACTGACGGGACAGTAACAGAAAGTGGGGTGCCCCAGTCCATTGTTTTGGAAACATTGGTCAATCGGTTGTTGCCAAAGGATAGCGGTTTTTAACCCCGTCCCCAACACCCTGTAGGGGCGGGTTCACCCGACACCTTGGGACATAGCCAGGGGTAGGGTGCGTTCCCTAACAGGGAACGCACCCTACGAGTTATAGTTATAATAGAAAAAATTGCTCAGGACAGGATATCACTTATTCCCGGCGAGGAGGTTGATTATGGTGCGCAGACTCTCAATTACAGTCGCAATTGGGCTAGCGGTGGGTGGGTGTTCCCTCTTGCCGTTGCCGAAAGGGGACAGTCCCGCTTCATCCTCTGTACAGGTCGGAAACATAGCAAAAGAAATTACGGTTATAATTGATGGCTGCGGTTCCGGATCTGGGGTGCTTTACAAGCGCCAGGGAAAAAGCTACTCTGTACTCACCGCTAAGCACACTTTCAATCAGCCCGATGCGATTTGTCTGGTGATTGCGCCAGATGGAGCCGAGTATCGGGTAAATTCCGGTACAGTGACTGCGCCGGTGCCTGGTGTGGATTTGGCGGTGCTGACTTTTGAGAGCGACAAAACCTACAAGCTGGCAGAGTGGGGCGATTCAGAAAAAGCGACTGCCGGCCAAATCGTTTACGTCGCCGGCGCACCGGAACCCAACCAGGTAATCCGACAGCGCACTTTCGTGCTGCCTGAGGGCAAAATTATGGGTGTGGTGCCGAAGCCTTTTGAGGGGTATGCTTTGCTTTATGATAATCCCACACAGCGGGGGATGAGTGGCGGGCCGGTGCTGGATGAAGCGGGGCGCGTGATTGGCATTCACGGAAAGGGCGACAGGGAAAACGGGGAGAAGACAGGATTCAATTTGGGGATTCCTATTCAGATGTTTTTAAAGCCTGACAGCCAGATGGCGAAAGGCACTCAACCTGAGCCGGCAAAGGATGCCACTGCCCATTTCAGCCAAGGCTTTGCTCTCGAACAGCAAGGTGACTTAAAGGGTGCACTTGCTGAGTATTCCCAGGCAATCGCGATGAATCCCAACTATGCCGATGCCTACAACAACCGGGGTGTTGTCCGCTACGACTCAGGGGACAAACCGGCAGCCCTCGCCGATTACAATGAGGCTATTCGGATTAATCCCAACCTTGCCAGTGCCTACTACAACCGGGGTCTTGTCCGCTACGACTCAGGGGACAAACCGGCAGCGCTCGCCGATTACAATCAGGCTATTCGGATTAATCCCAACTATGCCGATGCCTACAACAACCGGGGTGTTGTCCGCTACGACTCAGGGGACAAACCGGCAGCCCTCGCCGATTACAATCAGGCTATTCGGATTAATCCCAACTATGCCGATGCCTACAACAACCGGGGTGTTGTCCGCTACGACTCAGGGGACAAACCGGCAGCCCTCGCCGATTACAATGAGGCTATTCGGATTAATCCCAACCTTGCCAGTGCCTACTACAACCGGGGTCTTGTCCGCTACGACTCAGGGGACAAACCGGCAGCGCTCGCCGATTACAATCAGGCTATTCGGATTAATCCCAACTATGCCGATGCCTACAACAACCGGGGTCTTGTCCACTACGACTCAGGGGACAAACCGGCAGCCCTCGCCGATTACAATCAGGCAATTCGGATTAATCCCAACTATGCCATTGCCTACGTCGGTCGGGGTAATGTCCGCTACAACTCAGGGGACAAACCGGCAGCGCTCGCCGATTACAATGAGGCTATTCGGATTAATCCCAACTATGCCGATGCCTACGTCGGTCGGGGTGTTGTCCGCCGTGACACGGGAGATAAACAAAGAGCGAGAGAAGATTTTCAGAAAGCTGCCGATCTCTATAAACAACAAGGGAAACAAGAGTGGTATCAAAATTCGCTTAACCGGCTCAAAGAGCTATCCTAACAGATTGCCGGCAGTGCCGGGGCGGGTTTATTCACATTCCCCGTTTTGTCCCAAAGAATTCGGGCGAACCCGCCCCTACAGATTGCCGGGGGTGAGCGAGATTGCCCAAATACGAGATAGGAATCGCCCAACTCAAAGCTTCCATCTGCAGGAAAACCTCATCCACCGGCACACCCCCACCCGCAAACTTAAACGCATCAATCCCCGCCAAAGGGTATTTCGACCGGCCATTAATTCCCACCAACTTCCCCTCCCCATCCAGCACCGGCCCGCCGCTCATTCCCTGCGCGATATCATTAGTATAACCCAACTGGTATCCCTCAACAAGCGGTTCCGCCGGCAGCATCCCCACCTTTCCCCCCGTCACCCGAAACGCTCTCACCACCCCCCACTCCCGCGTCTTCTCAATCTCACTCCCATTCTTCAACTGCCAATTGGGAAAACCCGCCGCATAAACCGCATCCCCCACAGATAGCTTCCCCCACTCTCCCAGCACCGCCACGCCATAACTCTGCCCGCTCTTAAATTCCACCAAAGCCAAATCCACCTCACCAAATACCCTCCCCACATCTCGCAGCCACTTCCCCGCATGAGCCGCCCCATCTTCTGTTACAATAGTATAGCCATTCTCCTGACTCCCCGCAACGACATGCCGGTTCGTCAGCACCGTATAAGTCCCCCCCTCCCGCTTAACAATCACCCCAGAACCCGCTCCCAAATCATAGAAAATCCGCACCGTCACCCGCCGCGCAATTTCCGCCACCTGCCCCCCATCCGGCTGAGAAAAAACTGCCGGGGTAGGGGTTTCTAGGGGGAATCCCGCTGCTATTCCGCCGAGCAACAGTGCTAGGATTAAGGGGCGCAGTTTTGTTGCGAAGTTTGGCATAGGTTTATTGAACCGCCCCCGTGAAGGGACGCCAAGGTAGAAGAAGAGAGGTTGTTGCGGGGGGAGAGGGCTTGTTTGTTTCTCCCCCCTATGTTATAATATACCAAAGCAAATCATTGAGTAGCGCAGGAGTCTCTCCTGTTAATTTGTCTTGGCTTCTTTGGCGCTGCGCGTGCCGGCTTGATGAAGGGTGTCGCACCCCACGAACCTTTTCGCGTCTGGCACCGCAATCGCAAGCCAGCCTCTAGCATACGCTATTACCCCTTTTGTTGAAGTATAAAGTCAGGAGGAAGAAAAACTGGAAAATCAGCCAGCAGATCCATTTGTAGAGCAGCTATTCAGCGGACGCACAGAGGCAGAAATTGCCGAAATGCAGCGGTACATGACTAGCTGGGACGCATCTACATATACGAGCGTGGCGGCAAGTATTGTAGATCACGCCTTGAGGAAAGGGTTCGATCCCTTGAGATACTTGCGAAAAGCACACAACTTTAATAAAAAAGGAGCAACACGAGTTCCAAAGACAGGATATCGCAGTGATGGTTCTGCTGTTTACAGAAAAGGCAATGAATACTTAATCGTTCGTTCTGATGCCTTTGGCAGTGAGAGAATCGTAACTTATGGTATCACTGATGAGTAGGAGATGACAGACCTTAGAAATGGCTGCTCTTCCAACCGGCGGGCGCATGAATTGAACCTCAGACAAAATTTTCACCCAGGAGGAATTTCCTAAATGGCTGCGATTCACACAGAAGTTGAACTGGCCAGAGATTACATCAGCCAACTGTTTCAGGACTTAATCCTATACTACCAGGCGGCAAAAGACGAACGCAAACGCATAGCAGAAATTTGGAGTAGCGGAGAAGAATTTACCGTTTTGGAGGAACTGGAACTCCTGACCGCAGACATCAGGGGATATGCCAGTCAAGTCAAAGTATATGGTCGAGTGAGCGAGCCGGCAGCAGCAGCTAACAAACTGCATAAAATGCGAATCTTAGACACACCGGCAATCGCCCAATGGTACTTCAATTCCTCCAAAGATTACCATAAAATGAAGTTTTACATTGAGATGTTGGATTACCTGCGACTGCTGGTTCTAGAATATATAGAATTGCACCAGCAGGAAGAAGAAACGCCAAAATCAGCACCAGACTGATAAAATCTACCACATGAGCAACCAACCGACTAAACCCGAAATCCCCGCCTGCACTTGGAACCGGCCCACCGGCAAAGGGTGGGACAAACCTTATACTGTCCGCTACGCCAGCAACCTGGACGATGGCCCTTGGCACGGTATGCCCCTGGGGGGCTTCGGTGCCGGCTGTATTGGCAGATCCCCGCGCGGCGACTTCAACCTCTGGCACCTCGACGGCGGCGAGCATGTCTTCCGCAATTTGCCCGCTTGTCAGTTTAGCGTGTTTGAGGAGGCTGCCGGCAAGAAGCAAGCTTATGCGATGTGCTCGGAAGCGCCTGAGGATGGCAGTCTCTCGGCTTGGAAGTGGTATCCTGAAAAAACGAACCGACAAGATGCCAAGAGCGCCAAGGGGGATGAGGGGAAGTTTACCGGCACTTATCACGCCCTGTACCCGCGCAGTTGGTTTACTTATGATGGCGTGTTTAAGGCAGAGTTGAGTTGCGAGCAATTCTCGCCGGTGTGGGCGCACAACTATCAGGAAAGCAGCTATCCGCTGGCGATTTTTGAGTGGACGGCGCACAACCCAACGGATGAGCCTATCACACTCAGCATTATGCTCACTTGGCATAATACCGTGGGCTGGTTTACCAATTTAATTAAATCGCCTGAGGTGCGGGTGCGCGATGATGGCAGTCCGGTTTACGAGTACCAACCGAAGTGGGGGGAGAGCACCGGCAACTTCAACCAGATGGTTGAGGACTTCCACCGCGTGGGGTGCGTGATGAACCGCGTCAGCATCCACGAGGACATCCAGGAAGGTGAGGGGCAGTTGGCGATTGCCAGCATTACCAACCCCGCCGTGCAGGTATACTATCACACGCGCTGGAATCCCGCCGGCACGGGGGAAGAACTCTGGAAGATGTTCTCTGAAGACGGATCTCTGCCTGATGTGCAAGACGAAACACCGGCAGATCCCGGACAGCAAGTCGCCGTCGCCCTGGCCATCCGCTTCACCCTCAGACCGGGAAAAAGCCGCAAAATACCTTTTATATTAGCGTGGGATTTGCCGGTCACCGAATTTGCCACCGGTGCCTGGTACTACCGGCGCTACACGGATTTTTACGGGCGCAATGGCAAAAACGCCTGGGCGATGGTGCGCACCGCCCTCAAGCACTGCGAAACCTGGAAAGAGCAAATCCAAACTTGGCAGCAACCCATTCTAGACCGGCAGGATTTGCCCGACTGGTTTAAAATGGCATTATTTAACGAGCTGTACGCCCTGACTGCCGGTGGGGCGCTGTGGACTGCAGCCGACGAAAACGACCCAAAAGGCCGGTTTGCGGTCTTGGAGTGCCTCGATTACCGCTGGTACGAAAGCCTCGACGTGCGGCTTTATGGCTCATTCGCCCTGCTAATGCTGTGGCCAGAATTGGAAAAATCCGTCCTCCTCGCTTTCGCCCGCGCCATTCCCACCAGCGACGACACCCCCCGGATTATTGGCTACAACCAGGCACAAGCGGTTCGCAAGATTGCCGGTGCCACCCCCCACGACTTGGGGGCACCCAACGAACACCCCTGGCAGCAAACCAATTATACCAGCTACCAGGACTGCAACCTCTGGAAAGACTTGCCCTGCGATTTCGTCTTGCAGGTGTACCGGGATTACCTCCTCACCGGCGCAAAGGATGTAGAATTCTTGTGGGAGTGCTGGCCCGCTGCAACCGAAACCCTCGCCTACCTGAAAACCTTTGATATAGACGGCGACGGCATCCCCGAAAACGGCGGCGCACCCGACCAAACCTTTGACGACTGGAAACTGCAAGGCGTCAGCGCCTATTGCGGCGGGCTGTGGCTAGCCGCACTAGAAGCAGCGATCGCCATTGCCGAGATTCTCATCCAACACTCCCAATCCCCCAATCCCCCAATCCCGGCTTCCAATATCGAGGAAACCGCCGCCACCTACCGCACCTGGTTGCAACAAGCAAAGCCGGTGTATGAGGAAAAACTCTGGAATGGGCAATACTACCGGCTTGACAGCGAAAGCGGTTCCGAGGTGGTGATGGCGGATCAGCTGTGCGGCCAATTTTACGCCCAGATGCTGGGACTGGCGGATATTGTGCCGGTGGATCGCGCCCTCAGCGCCCTGAAAACAGTCTACGACGCCTGCTTTTTGAGGTTCCACGGCGGCGAGTTCGGCGCGGCGAATGGCGTTCTGCCCTCCGGGAAGCCGGTGAATCCCAACGCCACCCACCCCCTGGAAGTGTGGACGGGGATTAATTTTGGGCTGGCGGCGTTTATGGTGCAGATGGGGATGAAAGATGAGGCGTTTCGGATGACGGAAGCGGTTGTGCGCCAAGTGTACGACAACGGGCTGCAATTCCGCACCCCGGAAGCGATCACAGCCGCCGGCACCTTCCGCGCCAGCCTCTACCTCCGCCCTATGGCCATTTGGGCGATTTATGGCGTCCTGACCAAATTCCAGGCGTAGGTGTGCACCGGCGAGACGCCTGTGCTACTCCCCCTCACCCCCTAACCCCCTCTCCCACAAGGGGAGAGGGGGAATAAGAATAAGACTGGGTTTTTCTAGAGGGTGAGGGTCTTCTGGGACGACGATAGCTGATATATTTTACGATTAAATGATTTTCACAAATACCCGACTTTAGACCTGTTTTGTATATATGCTTTTAACCGGATATTATATATTTTGCCCTAAAGCGACCCCGCTAGGTGCGGCAAATCTGCTTTTCGGGGCCCAATTGCCCCTGTGTGGCCATCGGCACCCGCTCCGCGACACGACCCAACCCTACTCCACGGCCATTTTTCGGGTCAAATGACTGTAAATGAGATAATTTACGATTAAATGATTTTCACAAATACCCGACTCTAGACGGGTTTTGTATATATGCGTTCTACCGGATATTAGATAATTTGCGTTTCTGCCCCTTAAGGTGAGATGCGAGTAAAACAGGTGCTATGAAAGGGAGTTTAGGGAGTAAGGAAGGTGCGGAACCAAACGCCTCAACAAGCTGGCTGGCGCTCGCCCAGCTTTTGACAGCCAGTCAGAGCGATGTTACCCAGGCTACAGAGCTCAGCAAAGCTTTTGTTGCCCTTAATTTCCAGTTAGGGGATGAGCTGACTGATGTGGGGTCTAACCCCTCAGATAAAAACAGTCAATCTCAATATATTAAGAGTGATTTTTATATCGTTTGTTCCGGGCGGGTGCGGCTGGTTGTCTTTGATGCCGAAAGGATGCAAGAGGTGTCAGCCTTAGTGCTGGAAGCGGGCGATACCTTTGGCGCGGACTCTCTATTCTGCCATCATCCCCTGCCTTACCGAGCCGTAGCAGCCACTGCCGGTGCGATGGCTCGCATTCCAGCCGGCAAACTCCAGCAGTATTTGCAGCGACTGCCAAATCTGCAAAACCACCTGCTCTCAATTACCCAGCAGCGACAAAGCCTGATATTATTCAAAACCTCAACAGAATTGCGCCGCTGCTCCAGCCTCCAAGTGGAGGAACTTTTGCCTTATTTGACGCAACTGCGGGTTGCAACCGGCGAATCCCTGCAAGCGCGGACTCCTGCAGCAAATGGCCGGTTCTGGCTTGCCGGCGGGCAAATCCGGCACCAGGGGGAGCTAACCCAACCGCCAGCGCCGGGAGCTAGCTGGGGCTATCCAGACGCCACACCGGCAGACTGGGTGGCGGAGACTGACTTGCTAGTCTACCACTTGCCGGTGGAACACTGGCAGCACGCCCACTCAATCGCACCGGCACATTTCAGATTGCCAGAAGAGAGCGGTAATGGCAACCGGCAACCGGCACCCGCCCCCAGACGGCACCTGTCAGTCGTCAAGGAATCAGGACATCTCCCCCAACCAGTCGGTGCAGACAGAGGAGAGCCAGACAAACAGGAGAAAGCAAAAGAGAGCGCCCAACCGCCCTCTGTCGCCTTTCCCAAACCGGCAAGCCGGCGTTTCCTGGATTGGCTGGCGAGATATCCCTTTATTGAGCAGCAGAGCTCTTCCGATTGCGGCGCGGCTTGCCTTGCGATGATAAGCCAGTATTGGGGGAAGCGGTTTACCCTCAACTACCTGCGCGAGCTTGCCGGTGTGGGCCGGTCGGGGGCTTCCCTCACCGGAGGGCTAGCCAAAGCTGCGGAAAGCTTGGGATTCCACGCCATGCCGGTGCGAGCTTCCCTGAACAAGCTAGAAGAGCGGAAAAACCCCTGGATAGCTCACTGGGAGGGAATTCACTATATCGTTGTCTACCGCTGCAAGGGCGATCGCATCCTGATTGCCGATCCAGCGATAGGCAGACGCTCCATCTCGCGACAAGAATTTGTGGCGCACTGGAGCGGGTACGCGCTGCTGCTCGATCCCACGGATCGCCTGCAAGAGGCTGAATCTCAAAAAATCTCCCTGAGCCGGTTTGCCAGCGCCCTTGCGCCCTACCGCTTCCTGATCGGGCAAATTATCCTCGCCTCCCTGCTGATCCAGGCTTTTGGCGTCGTCACCCCACTGTTCACCCAAATCATTCTCGACAAAGTAGTGGTGAGCAAAAGCTCCAGCAGTCTGAATGTCTTCGCCCTGGGGCTGGTGCTGTTTGGGGTGTGGAGCACCGGCTTAACCGCCACCCGACAGTACCTGCTGGACTATTTCTCCAACCGCTTTGACCTCACTCTGATTAGCGGCTTTATCAGCCACACCCTCACCTTACCCCTGAAGTTTTTTGAATCCCGCCGCGTGGGAGACATCATCACCCGCGTTCAGGAAAACCAGAAAATCCAGCAATTTCTGACGCGCCAAGTTGTCCTGGCTTGGCTGGACATGCTGATGGGGGCTGCCTATATGGGGCTGATGGCTTACTACAACTGGCAACTGACTGTGCTGGTGCTGGCTTTGATTCCCCCGATTGCCATCTTAACTTTGGTGGCGACTCCCCTGCTGCGGCGGGTGTCGCGGGATATTTTTAACGAAGAAGCCGGTCAAAACTCCTTGCTGGTAGAAATGCTCACCGGCGTCAGTACCGTCAAGGCGGCTGCAGCGGAGCGAGAAATCCGCTGGCGCTGGGAGCATCAATTTACCAGCTCCCTGAATGCGCGGTTTCGCGGTCAAAAACTGGCGAACTTTCTGCAAGCTGCCGGCGGCTCCATCAATAGCTTGGGGAGTGCGGCTTTGCTGTGGTACGGAGCTACCCTGGTGATTCAAGACCAGCTCACCATTGGCCAGTTTGTGGCCTTCAACATGATGATTGGCAAAGTGATCAGCCCCGTGCTGGCGGTGGTGAATCTCTGGGATCAAATGCAAGAAGTGACGATTTCGGTAGAGCGGCTCAATGATGTTTTTGAAGCGCAGCCGGAAGAGATTCCCGGACAGCAAATGCTGAGTTTGCCCCGGTTGCGGGGGGAGGTGCGGTTCGAGAATGTCACCTTCAGCTACAGCCCGCAGCAGGAGCGCAATACGTTACAGAATATTTCCTTCGAGGCGCGTCCGGGACAAACCATTGCTATTGTCGGGCGCAGCGGGTCGGGAAAGAGTACCTTGGTCAGCCTGCTGCAAATTCTGTACCGCCCAGATTCGGGCCGCATCCAGATTGACGGGCACGATATCCGGCTGGTTTCTCCGCAATCGTTGCGCTCTCAAATGGGCGTGGTGCCGCAAGAGTGCTTCTTGTTTTCAGGAACTATTCTGGAGAATATTACCTTATACCGGCCTGAATTCACGCTGGAGCAAGTCACCGAGGTGGCCAAACTGGCGGAGGCGCACGCCTTTATTCAGGACATGCCTTTAGGATACAGCACCAAGGTGGGCGAGCGGGGTTCAATGCTTTCTGGAGGACAGAGACAGCGGATTGCTATTGCTCGGGCTTTGTTGGGAGATCCGAGGATTTTGGTACTGGACGAGGCGACGAGTTCTCTGGATACGGAATCGGAAAGGAGATTCCAGCATAATTTGGAGCGTTTGTCGCGGGACAGGACGACGTTTATTATTGCCCACCGGCTCAGTACAGTGCGCAATGCGGACAGCATTTTGGTGCTGGACAGGGGGGTTTTGGTGGAGCAAGGAACTCACGGTGAGCTGATGGCGCGGCGAGGGCTTTACTGTCACTTAGCCCAGCAGCAACTGGATCTGTAATCGTACAGAAAACCTGAGCAGGGGTTGCTGGGTTAAGAAAGCCGATTTGCTGAAAAGACGAGGTTTCTGAAAGGGGCCATGTTTGGCCAGTCAGGGCAGATCGGTGTTTTCACCCCAACCCAGCTTCATCAAAACTTTAAAAAAGGGCAATAAGCAGCTGCATTTTAGCCCGCAATTGTAAAGATTCAGTAAAGTTGTGAACAAACCTGCCAAATTGGCAGCAAAAGCAGTTTCGGTGTGAGTGTTTTCACTGTTTTTTGGGTTAAATTATAACAGTAACGATTTGACAAGGTAGCGGTAATGACTGCCTGAAAAGCAGTGGATATATAGCGCTCCTAAATGATTCGCGCAAAAATGTAGGCGCAATCGCGCCGCGATTGACTCTAGGGTAGTTGCAGGCCAATTGGCGTGCGAATCTAATATTTTATAACGGATTAAGGAGGGATATAAATCCTAATTAATAGCGGGAGAACGGGTCATTTTAGATAAAAAAAAAGCGGCAATTATTTTGAATGGAGGAAGAGTAGGAGATCATGAACACTAGCTTCCGAAACCGTTTCGTAACAGCCAGTCCTTTGGGTGCGGCGCGGGCAAATGCCTCCAGTCAGGAGGGCGTTTTGGATGAGCCGGCGGCTTCCGATGGGCGCAATCTCTGTTCGGACTTGGAGGGCGATTTTTGTTCCGACGCTTCTGGGGAAGGAGCTGCGATTTATGGGGGTATAGCTTCTGCGGTAAGTGCACCCCAGACACCGGCTTTTTTGCCAGAACAATCCCCGCCAGAAACTCCCCAGAAAGCGGTTGCGCCGGTGGGGAATTGGTCGCCCTCGCTGCAGAGTGTGCTGGATCAGCCACCTTCGTCTTTTGCCTTTCGGGTGATGCTGGGGGGTATGGCTTTCTGTGCTGCTTTTGCAGTTTGGGCGTGGGTGGGCCAAATTGAAGAGGTGGGACAGGCTCGCGGACAGCTGGTGCCTAAAGGTGAGGTTTATAAGATTAACCCGGTGGAGCTGGGCAAGGTGGCCAGTGTGCCGGTCAAGGAAGGCCAGCCGGTGAAAGCCGGCGCTGTGCTGTTAGAACTGGACACGCAGGTGGCTGCCGGTGAAGTTCAGCGTCTGGAGGAGCAACAGAAGTCCTATTCGGTGGAGTTGAGCCAGAAGCAAACGCTGCTGGAAAAAGCGCGTCTGGAAGTCGGAACTCGTGAGGCGATTGCGGAGGCGGAGATTCAGGCTCAAAAAGCGGCGCTGGCGGCGGCTAAGGAGAAAGCGACCACGACGGCGCAACTGCTGGCGCAACTGCGCTCGCAAGCTAT
This sequence comes from Oscillatoria princeps RMCB-10, assembly GCA_019359235.1. Taxonomy (GTDB): domain Bacteria; phylum Cyanobacteriota; class Cyanobacteriia; order Cyanobacteriales; family Oscillatoriaceae; genus Oscillatoria; species Oscillatoria princeps. The sequence continues at coordinate 9,199 of JAHHHT010000048.1, read as the reverse complement.
TGCGCATCAAGCTCGTATCGACCGGCTGCAACCCCTGCAGGCGACTAACCAGGAACTGCAGGCGCAACTGCAGGGAGACGCAGCTGCGGCGAAGGAGCGATTGCAGCGGCTGAAACCGCTGGCTGGCACTAATCAGGAGTTGCTGGCACAACTGCAGGCTGATGTTGACGCCGCCAAGGAGCGGGTTGAGCGGTTAAAACCGCTGGTGGAACAGGGCGCTATTGCCAAAGAGCAGCTGTATCAAGCGGAGCAAACCCTGCGGGACAGGATCAGCGCCATTACCAAAAACGAGTTGCAAGAGGGGACGAGTTTGAAGGAACAGCTGTTTCAAGCGGAGCAATCTCTGTCGCAGGCGACGCGGGCGATTACGCAAAGCCAGTTGCAAGAGGGTACGAATCTGAAGGAGCAGCTGTTTCAAGCTGAGCAAGCGCTGCGCGACAGCCGGCAGTTGATGACTCAAACGGTGGGCGAAGCTGAGGGAGCTAAAGCGGAAGCTGACAGGCTGAGTGCGGTGCTTTTGAGCAAGGAAGCGGAGGCGCGACGGACTCAAATCGAGTCGCAGCAGCAGGTGCAGCAGCTGGAAGTTGAGCTGACTCAGCTGAAAGCCAAGATTGCGGAGACGCAAACTCTGCTGAGCAGCGCTAAGGCAAAGCTGAAGGACAGATTCCTGACTGCGCCGGTGGATGGGGTGCTGCTGTCGCTGAATGTCACTAAGCCTGGGGAGGTGGTGCAACCCGGTCAAACGGTTGCGGAGATTGCTCCTAAGGATGCGCCACTGGTGCTGAAGGCGAGTTTGCCCAATCGAGAGGCGGGTTTTGTGAAGACCGGCATGGATGTGAAGGTGAAATTGGACGCTTATCCGTATCAGGATTATGGAATTGTCCAGGGGAAGGTGACTTCTATCTCGCCGGATGCCAAACCGGATGAGAAGTTGGGCGCTGTCTACCGGGTGGAAGTGACTCTGGAGCGCGACAGTCTGAAAGGCGCTCGCCAAACGGTTGTTTTTAAGGCGGGTCAAACCGCCTCTGCCGATATTGTCATCCGCCGCCGCCGCATTGCGGATGTCTTGCTTGCGCCCATTAAGCAACTGCAAAAGGGCGGTATTGATTTATAGAACGCTGTTTACTCATCAGGAGCTCTTATCATGCCTCAGCTATTCGCTAGCAAAAAAGTTGAAAAGTCCATCTCTGCCGAGCAAATTCAGCAGATAGTGGGAGCTATCAAGGAACACAAGTATTCTTGGGCTTGTGTTTTGATGCTGCGCTGTGCCGGTTACAACCCGTTGCAGTACATCCCTTACCGGACGTACAACCGGCTGCTTAAGGAAAATGAGCTCGGTGAGGGAATGAAGGAGGAGTCCGCCAGTCACTCCCAGATGGCGAACGAATGTGTCCCAGCCGGTATTGTAAGGAATCGATTCGGCGTTCGATAAGAGGGCTGCCGCAGTAACGATGCCGGTTGAGGGAGGGCTTTGAGAAAGCCGGTCAGCCGATGATTGCTCTGCCTTTAATTAAGCTTCACAATTTAACTCTTGCCAGCTGCCTAATGTAAAGTTTTGATGAATTAGGCCGGCTATTCTTTTTGAGACTTCTATAAAGAATCATATGACAAGAAGGCTGCGGGCTCCAGACAGAGTTTTTTTTTACAAACATGCCATTTTGGCAGAATACCTATTGACAGCGCGAGTCGGGTTAGCTATGTCGAGATGAACTTGATAATTCGGCGATTGCCAGAAGCCTAATGTAAAGTTTTTATTAATTAGGCCGGCTATTGTTTGTGAGGCTTACAGAAAAGATGGCTGAAAATAAGTCTGGGTGAGGGATACAGCGGTTTTTCAAACAAACCTGCCAAAATGGCAGACTACCTCTAGACAGTTCGAGTTTGGTTAGCTAGTCTATATACAGAGAGGGCAAACAAAGAAATTTGAGCCCCTGGATTTGAAAAGATTGTGTACTCACAAGGATAGTTTTATGTTGATTCGCGATTTGGAACAGCTGGAAGTCGTTTCTGAAGAAACCCAAGTTGAAGGCGCTGGAAATGCCTACGCTCAAGCGGGAGCGCTGTCATCTGCATATGGTTATGGTTCCTACACCTCCAGTTCAACCGGCACGATAACCTCCGCCGATTACTACTCTGCTTTCTCGGCGTCTGGCTCTACTTCTTCTGCCTCTTCCGGCTGGTACTATTACGGGTATCCCTACTACTACTACTACTAAGGTCTTCCGGTAGTGAGCTGCTGATAAGTCGCTGCGGGCGAAAATCAATTTCTACTCAGCCTGCGGTGCGGGGAGTTGACAGAACCCACACTTAATAGTCCTCCCCATTACCCATCCCTTTTGAAATTTTCGAGAGAAAGTCATGATTATTCGCGATTTGTCACAATTGGAAGTCATTTCTGAAGAAACCCAAGTTGAAGGCGCTGGAAATGCGTATGCTCAAGCGGGAGCTCTGTCATCTGCATATGGTTATGGTTCCTACACCTCCAGTTCAACCGGCACGATAACCTCCGCCGATTACTACTCTGCTTTCTCGGCGTCTGGCTCTTCTTCTTCTGCCTCTTCCGGCTGGTACTATTATGGGTATCCCTACTACTACTACTACTAAGGTCTTCCGGTAGTGAGCTGCTGATAAGTCGCTGCGGGCGAAATGGGTAGCATTTTAACAAGCCTGCAGCGATTCATGCTAAAAGGAGAAAATCAATGAGCTTAGGAATTGCGGATCTAGACTTCTGCGAGAGTGTTATTCCCAGTAGCGAAGTCAACGGCGGACTTATAGTTTCAGCCGCCGCTGATGCTAGCGCCAGTGTCGCTGCTAGTGCAGGCGTTCGGGTGTATGCTTATTACAACAATGGTTACTCCGGCTATGGGGTGTCCACCGGCATTGCTGGCTCCTACAGTCAGGGAGTGGCTAGCGCTTACGGCGTGGGTTCTCCTGCATATGCCTCAGCCGATACCGGAGCCAGCGCTTATACATGGGTTTGAAAGCTTCCTGGTACAGGGGTGACAGGTGCTGAGAGTAAGGGTTACCTATTCTCACCTCTGCCACAAAACTAACCTAATTTTAACATCAAATCATTCCTATTTCGGCTAAAGCGGGCTACCTGACTGGCCCGGATTTAGCCTGATTGGGACTGGGTATAAGCTCAGGGGGAAAACAACTGACTCTTCCTAATGTCACACCTGGGGTATTTCCCAAAGGCTGAACCGGCAGCATCAGAGATGAAAATCAAGCTATGATTAATCTTTCCAGAGCCTCCATTGAGCCAAATGACGTGCTTGCCTTGCTAAAAACAGACATCCAATTCAAGGAAGTCTCTCAGAGAATTCTGCACAAAAAACTCATAGAAAAAGTCGCTCGCGAAAGAGGCGTAAGCGTTACTCCCGAAGAAATTGAAGCGGAGGCGAATCGCCAGCGCTGTGAAAAGCGTTTGCAGAGGGCTTCGGACACCCTAGCTTGGCTAGCTGACCAAATGATGACGGCGGATGACTGGGAGGCTGGCATTCGGGCTCGCCTGCTGGGGAAAAAATTGGCTGATTATCTGTTCGCCAAGGAAGTTGAAAAGTTTTTCGCCCAAAATAAACTGGATTTTGAGCAAGTCTTGCTCTATCAAATCCTGCTGCGAGATGAAAGGCTCGCCCGGGAACTGTACTATGAATTAGAAAATCAGGAAATCAGTTTTTATCAAGCGGCTCGCCTTTATGACATTGATGAGCGCCGCCGGCTGCAGTGCGGTTATGAAGGTAAGCTTTGCCGGTGGGCGGTGAAGCCGGCGATTGCTGCGGCTGTATTTACCGCCCCCCTGGGAGAGCCAATCGGTCCTCTGCGCACGGAACAGGGGTATCACCTGCTGATGGTTGAGGAGTTTATCCCCGCTCAGTTAACCCCGGAAAGGTATCAAGAGATTCTTAATCGGATGTTTAACCAGTGGCTGGACAGTGAGTTGAACTACCATCTCAGTAATGAGAGCTTGAATTCTCAAAGAGCTGTGCCGGTGTAATAATATTATAACAGTTTTCAATTGAATGAAGTAGAAATATCTGCAACGCCGCCCAGGGCCACACCCCGTAGGGCAGGTGTCCCGCCTGCCCTCAAGTCCAGGCAAGATGCCTGTCCTACGGGGGTAAGGCAGGCAGCATTTTTATTGGATAGAATTGCAGTAGGGTGCGTTCCGCTTTGCGGAACGCACCCTACTAAACAGTAGGAGGAAAAAATGACACAGTATAGAGTTTTCACCCACCGGCTAACGTCCCCAGATGGAAAAGTCATCGCCGAGGCAAAAAGCGCAGCATACGCCACCGGCAATGGCGAAACTAGAATCCGCCAAACTGTTACCGTCAAAATTGATGCGTCGGGAAACAGTTGCAGCAGCAGCTCAAACTCTGAGAGCGTTGCCGGTTAATTGCCTGTAATGTCTTTCGCCCGCCGCTCTGCAGGGGCTGGGCTTACTCGAAATGTATCGGTAAAGCGCCGGCTATTAATAAACCCGCCCTCAGAGAGTGCCTGTTTAAGACCGCACCGGCACTCTCTCCCAATCCCTTCTAGAAGATATTTTTAAGATGCACCCCGGATGAAACGCCTACCGACTGGAATCTTCCCCATTTGCGGCGATCTGCAGTTGCCCGAAAATTGTGGATCTCCTGCTGACTTTTCTCCCCACCCACATGAGCAGAAGCAAGAAGGGTAAAGCCAGCCGGACTGAAGGTTCTGGGACTTGTACCTGGGCCTGATTTTCCTTAAATTCGACTAAAGTCAGCTGAATTTGACTGTCGAAACTGCGCTGATACCAACCCTCAAATGCAGCCAGAGCTAATGATTCTGTGTCTGTATAATTCAGGCTGCTCTCGGAAGTATAGTTAATATTGTCGCTACTTTGCCAGTCCAGGAAATTATTGCCCGGTGTTGTTACCTGACCAAATACTGAAAAAGAGTCTAGCAGACTTGCCGGCCCCCCGTCAGTGCTGCCGAACAAGAAGAAAGCCGTCCGTCCCGCAGCGCTGGCCATTTCCTGTTGGGGATTGTCAACGGCGCTTTTTAGGGCTAATGAAGCGTTGAAATTGAAACCAAATGATTCTCCTGGCCCTACTAAAAAGTTCCCAATAATTTGGGCCATGCTTTGCGCCACACCAAAGTAAGAACTACCTTGGCCACTGGCTGTACTCGAAGAAAAATTGCCCGCCGTTCCGGGGACAAAATATGCCAAAGCTTCTGCCGTGGCCGTTGTTGAGGAGCCAGGTCCTGTAACAACAGTCAAAGTATTAGTGTTTGTTGCAGCCCCCACCGAATAGGCGCTGTGACTGAAGTTATCGAACTGGAAGGTGGCTTCAGAAGAGGCCAGGGTGGCCGCCATTGCCGGCGCTACAGCGATTGCCGGTGCGGCAACTATTGGAGCAATTAGCGCGACTAAACGCTGGGCAATTCTCTGGTTTGGTTTCATAACATTCTCGCGCTGCCTGTGGCAAACGAGTTTTTGGATAAAAGCAAAGGTTTCCCCTTCCTTAATTATAGCTCAGGTATCCATATAGATGTTGCCATTTTGGCAGATTTATTTGATGAACAAATATGTAGGTGTCATGAAAGTGGTCAAGCCGGGAATTGTGTGGAAAAGTGTGGGCCGGCTCAATGGTGATGCCGGCGGGTATTGGGGCGTTGCACATTGCCGGGATGAACCCCTCCCCCTGGGTGGGGTTGTCTAGGATACCTGTAAAGAGTTTTATCATCTTTGCAGTGTGCAACCCCCCGCTCAGGCGTTGCACATTAGAAGGATGATTACAACTCTTTGCGGCAAGGGAACCCCACCCCCCCAACTCCCCTCCCCCGTACCGGGTGGGGGGGAAACAGAAGAGTTGATCCTATTAATGTGGAACGCCCCATCTCGCGGCAAGAATTTGTGGCCCACTGGAGCGGGTAGGCGCTGGGGCTCCATCCCACGGATTGCCTCAAAGACGCTGAATCTGAGAAAATCTCCCCTAGCCCGCCTCCTAGCCGGTTTGCCAGCGCCGGTGCGCCCCACAGCTCCCCGATCGGGCAAATTATCGCTGGCTCCCTGCAGATCCAGGCTTTTGGCGCGATCGCGCCGCTGTTCAGCCAAATCATATGATGAACGGTTGCGACGGCATTGTAGAGAGACGCGATTCGGCGTTCTACAAGAGTTTTGTCAAGCCGGCTGCAGCTGAGCTTCCCCCGAGCCGCGCTGGGAACACCTATTGACCTGCGCCCTGAATGCCCGATTTCGCGGTGAGAAACTGATTTCCCCAACCGCCACAAATAAACTGCCATAATGGCATCCCAACTAGCGAATAGGTGGCTAGAGTAGAAATAACCAAAAAGGGGGACAAAAAAAACCCGCCAAAATGGCCGCACTCCTCGCCACTGAATTGCTAGAGTGTAAATACCAGCCAAAGAGGGGAACCAAAACCCCTTCAGGCTCTCCAGTAAACCCAACTTAGAACACAAACCTTCGGAGAAACACCATGATTATCTCAAACCTGAATCACTTGGAAGTTTTGGTCGCCGATGCTAAAGTCGAGGGGGGCTTAAATGCTAGTAGCTCTTATACAGAAAGCGACCTGATTGGGATTACTTTCAACTCCACTAACAATTTCTCGACCTCAGTAAGCACGCCTTGGTCTTATGGCAACAGCGCGGCGGCTGGAGCCAAAGGCGATGCGATTAACAACACCTGTTACCCAACTTCCTCTTACACGAAGGCGGACACGGTAGCTGTGACCCAATTCCTGGGTGGCTCTTTCTCGGGGAGCGCTTCCGTTGCGGTGATCAATCCCTACTGCTAATATTTAGCTCCCACCCAACCGCCACAAATAAACTGCCATAATGGCATCCCAACTAGCGAATAGGTGGCTAGAGTAGAAATAACCAAAAAGGGGGACAAAAAAAAACCCGCCAAAATGGCCGCACTCCTCGCCACTGAATTGCTAGAGTGTAAATACCAGCCAAAGAGGGGAACCAAAACCCCTTCAGGCTCTCCAGTAAACCCAACTTAGAACACAAACCTTCGGAGAAACACCATGATTATCTCAAACCTGAATCACTTGGAAGTTTTGGTCGCCGATGCTAAAGTCGAGGGGGGCTTAAATGCTAGTAGCTCTTATACAGAAAGCGACCTGATTGGGATTACTTTCAACTCCACTAACAATTTCTCGACCTCAGTAAGCACGCCTTGGTCTTATGGCAACAGCGCGGCGGCTGGAGCCAAAGGCGATGCGATTAACAACACCTGTTACCCAACTTCCTCTTACACGAAGGCGGACACGGTAGCTGTGACCCAATTCCTGGGTGGCTCTTTCTCGGGGAGCGCTTCCGTTGCGGTGATCAATCCCTACTGCTAATATTTAGCTCCCACCCAACCGCCACAAATAAACTGCCATAATGGCATCCCAACTAGCGAATAGGTGGCTAGAGTAGAAATAACCAAAAAGGGGGACAAAAAAAAACCCGCCAAAATGGCCGCACTCCTCGCCACTGAATTGCTAGAGTGTAAATACCAGCCAAAGAGGGGAACCAAAACCCCTTCAGGCTCTCCAGTAAACCCAACTTAGAACACAAACCTTCGGAGAAACACCATGATTATCTCAAACCTGAATCACTTGGAAGTTTTGGTCGCCGATGCTAAAGTCGAGGGGGGCTTAAATGCTAGTAGCTCTTATACAGAAAGCGACCTGATTGGGATTACTTTCAACTCCACTAACAATTTCTCGACCTCAGTAAGCACGCCTTGGTCTTATGGCAACAGCGCGGCGGCTGGAGCCAAAGGCGATGCGATTAACAACACCTGTTACCCAACCTCCTCTTACACGAAAGCGGACACGGTAGCTGTGACCCAATTCCTGGGTGGCTCTTTCTCGGGGAGCGCTTCCGTTGCGGTGATCAATCCCTACTGCTAATATTTAGCGATTGCCACAGTCGGGTAAGTGATTGAATCGATAAACTGCTGAAAGCCGAGCTTTCAGCAGTTTAAAGATATACAGTAGGGTGCGTGACACGGTTGCGTCACGCACCTACGAGCATGAGGCACGTGCTAAAAAGAGACAGACAATTCAAGGAAGTCTATCAGAGACTTTCGCCCCAAGCCTGTTCGCGTCACCCCACCCCCTACCCTCTCCTTACAAGTGTAGGTTTTTTAGAAGTTGTCTGCGGGTAGCGTTACGGGAAGGGCGTGCTTCGCAGCGGCTGCGTAAGCAGCTAGCATGAGCGTTAGCGTTAGCGTTAGCGAAGCGGCGCGAAGCGCGCTAGCGGCTGCGTCAGCAGCTATGTCCATCTTTTCTCTGATTGCAAAAATCGTCGCGCTCATGCGAAAGCCCCTACATTGGATCTGGTGTAGGGGCTTTCGCATGAGCGTCAGGAGTTTTACTGCTTAACGCGCATTTAACAGCGCTCATGCTTCGCCCTTGCGGTGCGGGAAAAAGAAAAAACGTCGGCTCCGATGATTGCTCTGCCTTTTGAGAATCTTCACAATTTAACTCTTCCTAGCGGCCTAATCCAAAAGTGTTATGGATTAGGCCGGCTATTTTTTGGAAGGCTTACCTAAACAAATGCTGCAAATAAGGCTCCGGATGACTGACAGACTTTCCCCCAACAAATATGCCAAAATGGCCGCCAGGTCGAGGAGGGTTTGCTAGTCTATATATAGAGAGGGAAAAAAAAGAAATTTGGTGGCCCAGCTCTGAGAACAATCTATCCTTACAAGGAGAATTTTATGTTGATTCGCAATCTGGAACAACTGGAAGTAATTTCTGAAAAAACCAGCGTAGAAGGTGGGGTCGCATTTGCAGATGCCGGTGCGAATGCCAATGCTAACGGCTACAACTTTGCCGCTACCTATACCAGCAGTTATACCAACGCCAGTTCCAACAATTACGGCTACTACTACAACTGGTACTACCCCTACTACAGCGGCTCTTCCGCTTCCTCTGGTTCTAGCTCTAGCTCGTCAGCTTGTTAGTTGCAGAGCGGCTGACTGCGATTAAGTAGAAAACTCGCTGAAGGCTAAATAAGTAAAAAAAATGCCTCCAGCGATTTTTTGAGATAAAAGGAGGGAGAAATGAGTCAATTAATAATTGTCGATCTCAGCTTCTGCGAGAGCGATATTCCCATAACTACCGAAGTGCAAGGCGGATTGGGAGTTACTGTCTACTCCCCTACAGGTGCCTATTCCACCAGTGCTGACTCGGCGCGGAGTTCG
>JAHHHT010000030.1 GCA_019359235.1 Oscillatoria princeps RMCB-10 | reverse complement strand
CTTCTAATTAGCGCGTGTAATTTAGCCTTGAGTTGGAGCGCCTAAATTATTTTAGGATTTCCGCGCGCTTAAATATCCGGTATAAATAAACTTATATCGGGGCGGTTTTATGTTTATAAAACCGCTTGATTTTTGCGGGCAATTAATATTTCAACACCTTCGGCCATATTAAGTTATGGCAGTCCTAAAATTGCGGTGCGGGAAAAAGAAAAAACCTACCCCCGAAAGCCTACCCCCTCCCCGCAGCTCCTGCTGAGCCGCTAGCTGCTGTAGGCGTTAGCCGTGCTCAAGAGCGCATGCAGCCGCTACGCTAACGCTAACACGAAGAGGGGGGGAAAGGGGAGAGAGGTTTATTTTGCGTTGAATTGGAACCAGTCTGTAGTGGGGGAACCCCTCCTCTACTTTCCCACAGTAGGGTGGGTCCCACAAAGCGGAACGCTACGAGCTAATTACTAGGATGAAAAAAATGACACATTATAGAGTCTTCACTCACCGGCTAACTTCCCCAGATGGAAAAGTCATCGCACAGGCAAAAAGCGCAGCATGTGCCACCGGCAATGGCGAAAGTACAATCCGCCAAACTGTCACGGTCAAAATTGATGCGTCTGGAAACAGTTGCAGCAGTAGCTCAACTTCTCAGAGCGTGTCCGGTTAATTGCCCATAATTTTTTATCCCGACGCTTTGTAGGGGCGGGGCTCACCCGAAATGTATCGGGAAAGCGGAGGAGATTGATAAACCCGCCCCCACACAGGGAAGCTTCGCATATTTATAAACCCGCCCACCACCTGTAGGGGCGGGGCTCACTAGAAATTTCTCTGAGAATTAGAGAATTTTCATAAACCCGCCCCACCACCTGTAGGGGCGGGGCTCACCCGAAATGTATCGGGAAAGCGGAGGAGATTGATAAACCCGCCCCCACTATTTTACGCCGCCCCGGCACTCTATCCCAATTCATCTAAAACATCCCTTCAAGATGCACTCCTGAGGGAACGCCTACAGGCTGGAATTTTTCTCAATTTTGGTTATATCTAGTTGCCCGAGTATTGCCGCTTTTCTTCTGGATTTCCAACTAACGCAGATGAAGAAGAGCAACAAGGGGAAAGCTAGCCGGAATGAAGGTTCAGGGGCTTTTACATGGGCCTCATTTTGCTTATATTCGACTAAAGTCAGCTGAATTTGGCTGTCGAAACTGCGCTGATACCAACCCTCAAATGCAGCCAGAGCTAATGATTCTGTGTCTGTATAATTCAGGCTTGTATCGGAAGTGTAGTTAATATTGTCGCTACTTTGCCAGTCCAGAAAATTATTGCCGGGTGTTGTTACCTGGCCTAATACTGAAAAATAGTCTAGCAGACTTGCCGGCTCCCCGTCAGTGCTGCCGAACAAGAAGAAAGCCGTCCGTCCCGCAGCGCTGGCCATTTCCTTTGGATTGTCAACTGCGCTTCCCAGGGCCAATGAAGCGTTGAAATTGAAACCAAAAGACTCTCCTGGCCCTACTAAAAAATTGCCCACAACTTGGGCCATACTTTGGGCCAAACCGACATAGTTGCTGCCTTGGCCACTGGCTGCACTCAAAGAAATATTACCCGCCGATTCGGGGACAAAATATGCCATCGCCGCTGCTGTAGCAATTGTTGAGGATGCCGGTCCTGTAACCAAAGCCAAAGTATTAGCGTTGGTTGTAGTTCCCAGCGAATAGGCGCTGTGACTGAAGTTATCGAACTGGAAAGCTGCTTCAGAAAAGGCTAGGGTGGCCGCCATTGCTGGCGCTTGCGACAATGCCGGTGCGGCAACTATTGGAGCGATGAACAATACTAAACGCTTGGCAATTCCCTGGTAGGGTTTCATAAAATTATCGCGCCGCTCATTAAAAACGATGGGTTAAAAAGGAGAGATATTCACTTTCTTTAGTCTAGCTGAGGTGATTAAATCGCTGTTGCCATTTTGGCAGATTTTTTCTCACAAACAAATATGTAGGTGTTCTGGAAGTGGTCAAGCCGGTCATTGTATAGAGAAGTGTGGGATGGGGTTCAGTGTGCCGGTGATGTCGGCTGGTATTCCCGGATGAACCGGTGGCAGAGGGCGATCGCAAGCTGGGTGCAGAGCGCCGGCAGCACTGCAGCTGTCCTTCCGGCGTTGCACCAGGACGGGCGGAAACTTTTTGCATTCATCGCTCAACCCCACCCCCCAACCCCCTCCGCGAACAAAAAATTTTCCTTATCTCCCCCCCCGTGTGCGGGGGGAGCGGGGGGGGCGGGGGGGTACGGGGAGGGGGGGCGGGCTCACAAGTGTAGGTTTTTTGCACACGGTGGCTGTGGGGGGCATTGGTGTCAACTTGGGCTTAATAATGAACCGCCACAGGACGCGGCGGCTTCCCGCAGGGTAGACGCAGAGAGCGCCAAGAAAGAAGAGGGAGTTGCCCACGGAAAAACGCCATTTCAGCCAAGGGATGTAAAATACCTACACCTGTGAGGGGGGGGCGGGGGGGTACGGGGGGGGGTACGGGGAGGGGTTCATCCCACGAATGTGCAACGCTGTCCTGCCCACTCCACTACCGCCCTAGATTGTTTGAACACCCCAGTAAATCTCCGGAAAAAGAATATGAAGCAATAATGTAGAAGGAACCGAGTATTTTAAAGTTTCTGTAAAGATACGGATTCTTCACGAGTTCTTCACAGAGCCGCCCTACGCTTCAAATCAGAGTCTGTAAATTCACGGATCGAGGACTAACCAGAGTTTGACGCAGAAGAAGGCGCAGACCTATAGGAAATAGCACTTAGCAGCTATGGGGTTTTGGGTTGTAAAAGTGGGAATCAAAGCTATGACAGTCTCACAGTTGTTGTCGTTAGGAGGCGGGCTTTTATGCCAATCCCCGACCGGGGATGAGCGGGCGGCCCAAATGTATTTATGAAAGAAAACTTTCAACCGGCGGCTTCTACAAACAAAGAAATTACGCTCAATCTCTTGATGCCACTTGCCAGCGATTCCAGAGCGGCGTCAGACTTGAGCAAAGCATTTGAAACCGGCGATTTCCAGTTAGGGGACGAGCTTTTTAATTACACAGGAGCCGCCAACTTATCCTCACAAACTGTTGACTCCGAACAAAATAGCAACGCTATTTACATAGTGTGTCAGGGGCGGGTGCGGCTGGTTGCCTTTGACCCGGAGCGACAGCGGGAAGTGTCAGCGCTGGTGCTGGAAACCGGCGACACCTTTGGAGGGGATCGCCTATTCTGCAACGATCCCATGCCTTACCGGGCGATCGCAGCCAGTGCCGGCTCTCTAGCTCGGATTTCTATTTCCAAGCTACAGCCAGAGCTCAGCGAGCTGTCCGACCTGCGAGACCACCTGCAGCAGCAAGCCGAAGCGCGGCAGCGCCAGCTATTCTTCAAAACACATACAGAACTGCACTCGCTTTCCAGCCACCAGCTGCAGCAACTGCTGCCTTACTTGACAGAAAAACGAATTGACAGAGGCGCTCAGCTGCAGAAAGCAACACCGGCACAAACCGGACGCTTTTGGCTGCGCTCTGGGAAAATTCACCAGCCATCCAACTCATCCCAGCCCAAAGAAGCCGGTTGCAGCTGGGGGTATCCCAACACAACACCGGCAGACTGGGTTGCCGAAACCGATTTGTGGGTGATGCACCTGCCCACCGAACACTGGCAAGCAGCACAGTCAGTAGCACCGGCACTGGCAAAGGCAGTGGGAGAGATTGCCGCTGGCAACGGACACCTGAAGCCGGCAGCCAGCTTCCAGCACCGGCGCACAGATGTTTCCCGAATCGCACCCGCACAGCAGGAGAGCGCGGGATCTGCTGCAGAACGCCGAATCGCGTCTAAAAGCACCGGCGCAGCAACAGCTTCATCTAAAAGCGAAACGGTAGCATTTCCCAAACCTGCAAGCCGGCGGGTGATGGACTTTTTCGCTCGATATCCCCTAATCGAGCAGCAGAGTTCTTCCGATTGCGGCGCAGCTTGCCTAGCCAGCATCGGACAGTACTGGGGAAAAAGGTTTAGCATCAACTTTCTGAGGGAACTAGCCGGTGTTGGGCGTTCCGGCGCTTCCCTGCAAAGTTTAGCCAAAGCGGCGGAAAGCCTGGGCTTTCAGGCGCGACCGGTGCGAGCGTCTTTGGGCAAACTAGAGGAGTCCGACAGCCCCTGGATAGCGCACTGGCAGGGAATTCACTACATAGTAGTTTACCGGTGCAAAGGCAACCGCATCCTGATTGGCGATCCCGGAGAGGGAAAGCGCACCCTGTCGCGGGAAGAATTTATCGCCAACTGGACGGGCTACGCGCTGCTGCTAGAGCCAACAGAGCGCCTGAAAGAAGCTGAATCTCAGAAAATCTCCCTGTCGCGGTTCGCCAGCGCCCTGACGCCCTACCGCTCCACGATCGGGCAAATTATCGCTGCCTCCCTGCTGATCCAGATTTTTGGCGTCATTAGCCCGCTGTTCACCCAAATCATTCTCGACAAGGTAGTGGTGAACAAAAGCTTGGTCACCCTGAATGTCTTTGCCCTGGGGCTGTTGCTGTTTGGCATTTGGAGCATTGGCTTAAGCGCCACCCGACAGTACCTGCTGGACTATTTTTCCAACCGCTTCGACCTCACTCTGATTAGCGGCTTTATCAGCCACACCCTCAGCCTACCCCTGAAGTTTTTTGAATCGCGGCGGGTGGGGGACATCATCACGCGGGTGCAGGAAAACCGCAAGATCCAGCAATTTCTGATCCGCCAAGTCGTCCTGGCTTGGCTGGACATGGTGATGGGGGTTATCTATTTGGGGCTGATGCTCTACTACAACTCGCGGCTGACTCTGCTGGTGCTGGCGATGATTCCGCCGATAGCCATCTTGACTTTGGTGGCCACACCCTTCTTGCGGCGGGTGTCCAAGGAAATCTTTAACGAGTCGGCGGAGCAGAACTCCTTGCTGGTAGAAATGCTGACGGGAATGTCCACGGTGAAGGCGGCTGCAGCGGAGCGAGAGCTGCGCTGGCGCTGGGAAGACCGCTTTACGAGCGCCCTGAATGCGGCTTTTCGCGGTCAGAAGCTGGGTAATGTCTTGCAAGTCATCGGTGCTTCCATTAATACCCTAGGCAGCACGGCTTTGCTGTGGTACGGAGCCACCCTGGTGATTCAAGACCAGCTGACCATTGGCCAGTTTGTGGCCTTCAACATGATGATTGGCAAGGTGATCAGCCCCGTGCTGGGGGTGGTGAATCTCTGGAACGAGATGCAAGAAGTGTTCATCTCGGTGGAGCGGCTGAATGATGTTTTTGAAGCTACGCCAGAAGAAACCCCTGGAAAGCTGATGCTGATTTTGCCCCGGATACAGGGGGAGGTGCGGTTCGAGAACCTGACCTTCCGCTACTCTTCCGATCGGGAGCGCAACACGCTGGAGAATATTTCCTTCGAGACGCACCCGGGACAGACGGTTGCCATTGTCGGTCGCAGCGGTTCGGGAAAAAGTACCTTGGTGAGTTTGCTACAGGGTCTGTATTACGCTGAGAGCGGTCGCATCCTGATTGACGGGCACGATATCCGGCTGATTTCTCCACAATCTTTGCGGTCGCAGCTCGGCGTGGTGCCGCAAGAGTGCTTCTTGTTTTCAGGAACTATTCTGGAAAACATCACCTTATACCGGTCTGAATTCAGCCTGGAGCAAGTGACGGAGGTGGCCAAACTGGCGGAGGCGCACGCATTTATCCAGGACATGCCCTTGGGGTACAACACCAAGGTGGGTGAGCGGGGTTCTCTGCTCTCTGGGGGACAGCGACAGCGGATTGCCATTGCCAGGGCGCTTTTGGGCGATCCGAGGATTCTGGTGCTCGACGAGGCGACGAGTTCCCTGGATACGGAATCGGAACGCCGGTTTCAGCAGAATCTGGAGCGCTTGTCGCGCGACCGCACTACTTTTATTATTGCCCACCGGCTGTCTACGGTGCGCAACGCTGACAGCATCCTGGTGCTAGACCGGGGGGTTCTGGTAGAGCGGGGCAGTCACAATCAACTGATGGCGCTGCAAGGTCTGTACTATCACCTAGCACAGCAGCAGCTGGATCTTTAAGAGAACTGGGGGCTGAGTCTGATCTGCCCACTTCAGACCGGCCTCTAGTTTTTGTCTCGTGTGCGTCTCCCTGACTGCAGTATGAACACGGAGGCCATGCCGGGAGTGCTTTATGAAAACTTTACAATAGCGGCGAAACAGCGAGATTTTGCCAGAGAAGTTTAAAGAAACAGTAAAGTCAGCGACAAAACTGCCAATCTGGCAAACTCAGCACGGAATTCTAGCTTAGTATAATTACGGAACCCTTCCAGAGCTAACGACGTCTAGCCGCAGTATCTCTGTAGAATCACGCAAGTTGACTTTCTGGGAAAACACTGAGGGGCGAAAGGGAAAAGGCCAGTGGTTGGCAACCCGAATTGGGATCAGTGAAGTGTGGGAGGGTTGGACTGGGCAAGTGGCAAGCAGTCTCGACAGGGAAAGGAAATCAGACGATGAACTTGAGCTTTATAAATCGTTTGGCAACTGCCAATCCTTTAAAAGGGTGCGATGGAAGCAATGCGTCCAGTCAGGAGAGCGTTTTGGATCGGGGGACGGATCTCGGAGTGCAAAATCTCTCGTTAAATGACGGCAACGACAATTTTGTCTCTGATGCGTCTGACCGGGCTGCTTCCATCAGTGGGGGTGTGGCCACTCCCGTGAGGGAAATTCCCCACAGACCGGCCAATTTCCCAGAAGAGCGCCCGCCCTCCGCTCCCCAGACAGTTGCTCCGACTTTGCCGAACTGGTCTGTGTCCTTGCAGACGGTGCTGGACAAACCACCTGCGTCTTTTACCACGCGAGTGATGCTGGGCGGTTTGGTTTTTTGCGCCGCGTTTGCCACCTGGGCGTGGCTGGGGCAAATCGAAGAGGTGGGTCACGCCAGGGGGCGATTGGTGCCTTTAGGAGAGGTGTATAAAATTCACCCGGTTGATTTAGGGAAGGTGGCCAATGTGGCGGTCAAGGAAGGTCAGACGGTTAAAGCCGGCACGGTGCTGATGGAACTGGACACCCAGCTGGCTGCCGGTGAAGTCCAGCGGCTGGAGCAGCAACTTAAGTCCTTCCAAGTCGAGTTAAGCCAGAAGCTTTCTTTGCTGGAAAAAGCGCGTCTGGAAGCTGGCACCCGCGCTGCTATTGCCGAGGCTGACATTCAGGCTCAAAAAGCGGGGCTGACGGCGGCGAGGGAGAAAGCTGCTACTGCTCAGCAACTGCTGGAAGCGCTGCGCAAGCAAGTGATTGCGCATCAAGCCCGACTGAAACGGCTGCAACCGCTGCTGGCTACCAACCAAAAATTGATCGAGCAACTGCAAGGGGATGCCCAATCTGCCTCTGGGCGATTGCAGCGGCTCCAACCTCTGGCTGGCACTTCCGAAGAACTGAAGAAGCAACTGCAGGCGGATGTTGAGGCGGCTGCGGAGCGAGTGGAGCGGTTAAAACCGCTGGTGTCAGAGGGGGCGATCGCCAAAGAATACTTGTTTCAAGCGGAGCAAACCCTGCGCGACCGCCAAAGCGCGATTACAAGAAATGAATTGCAAGAGGGGGCGAGTCTGAAGGAACAGCTGTTTCAAGCGGAGCAAGGTTTGAGCAGCGCGACTCGTGCGATTACCCAAACTCAGTTGCAAGAGGGCACGAGCCTGAAGGAGCAGCTGTTTGCCGCTGAGCAAGCTCTGCGCGACAGCCGGCAGTCGATTACTCAAACGGAGGGTGAAGTTCAGCAAGCGAAAGCGCAAGCCGAGCAGCTGCAGGCTGTGGTCAGCCAGAAGCAAGCGGAGGCGCGACGGATTCAGATAGAGGCGCAGCAGCAGATGCAGCAGCTGGAAGTTGAATTGACTGAGCTGAAAGCCAAAAATGCTGAAACGCAAAATCTGCTCAACAGTGCGAATGTAAAGCTGAAGGAAAGGTTTTTGAAAGCGCCGGTGGATGGGGTGGTGCTGTCGCTGAATGTCAGCAAGGCTGGGGAGGTGGTGCAACCGGCACAAACGGTGGCAGAAATTGCACCCTCAGGCGCTCCGCTGGTTCTGAAGGCGGTGCTGCCGAATCAAGAAGCGGGCTTTGTGAAGACCGGCATGCCGGTGAAAGTGAAATTAGACGCTTATCCCTATCAGGATTACGGAATTGTTCAAGGCAAGGTGACATCTATCTCTCCGGACGCAAAAGCGGATGAAAAGCTGGGGGCTGTTTATGAAGTGGAGGTGACTCTGGAGCGGAACTATGTGAAAAACGAAAGTCAAAAGGTTGATTTTAAGGCGGGTCAAGCCGCTACTGCGGATATTATCATCCGCCGCCGCCGGATTGCCGATGTCTTTTTAGAGCCTATCAGGCAGCTGCAAAAGGGTGGCCTCGACTTGTAAGCCAAACGTCTTTAAATTTGCTAGCGCCAAATACTTCTTGAGGGGGATTACGAATCAGCGCTCGGCAAATTAGAGTGATAACAACTTGTCAAATCAGCGGAACTTTCAGGAGATAATGAGCATGTATTCGCAATCTTCGTACTCCAGTCAAAAAATGGACAAAGCGATGAATATTGACCAGTTCAATCAGGTAGTGGACGCCATCCTGGCGGGGAAGTATTCTTGGGCTTGTGTGCTGATTTTGCGTTTTGCCGGTTATAATCCTCTGCACTACATTCCCTACCGTACTTACAACAGGCTGCTCAAAGACAACGCCCTGGTTAACAAACAGAATGCGGATAAAAACAATATAAACACCAGCAGCAAAGGCTCTGGCAGCATAGTGGCGGACACCCGCCAGAAGGTTTCAGCAAGATTGGGTATCTGAGCGACATGGAGCGTCGGTAAAGTAATCCTATAAACCGGGATTATCTGGGTAATAATAATGAAAATGGTCGATTTTAGAAAAAAACAGGTTCTTAACCTCGATAACCAATACTTTACCGATGCTCTGGAGACTGTTCTGCGCGACTCGTCACGCAGCGGTATGACTCTGGACGATCTATCCAAACAAATCAGCCGTTATATCCCCTACACTCCGGCAGCAGGAGTGCCAGATCGACCTAAATTCAATAGCTGCTGCGACGCCACTGCAACGCCCACTAACGGAGTCGCGATTTTAACCTATTTAAACGCCCATTTGACAGTCTGTCAGGGGAGGGTTCTATATGATTAATATTTCGCCCAATCTATCTATCGAGCCGCCGGAAATTGTAAATTTTCTGAAACATGGCATACAGGTAAAACAAGTGTGCCTGAATTTATTGCATCAGAGAATTATCAACCGAGCCGCTCAGCAAAGAAATTTAACAGTCACGCCTGAAGAAATTCAAGCTGACGCGAACCGCCAGCGTTATGAAAAGCGCTTGGAGAAAGCTGAAGACACACTAGCCTGGCTCGCCGATCAGCTGCTCTCACCGGATGACTGGGAGGCTGGCATTCGCGAGCGCTTGCTGTCTCAAAAATTATCTGAGTCTCTCTTCTCCAAAGAAGTGGAAAAGTTCTTCGCTCAAAATCGGCTGGATTTTCAGCAAGTAGTCCTCTATCAAATTATTGTTCCCTATGACAAGGTGGCCCAGGAACTATTCTATCAAATAGAAGAGGAGGAAATCAGCTTTTATGAAGCGGCGCATTTTTATGACATTGATGAAAGACGCCGGCAGCAGTGCGGCTATGAAGGAAAGCTTTACCGCTGGAGCTTAAAGCCAGATATAGCAGCTGTCGTTTTTGGTTCTAGTCCAAAACATATCATTGGCCCCATCAAAACCGATCTGGGGTATCACCTGCTGATGGTTGAGGAGTTTATTCCGGCTGCACTCACACCGGAAATTTCTAAAGAGATTATGGAGCGCATGTTTAAGGAGTGGCTGGCCAGCGAGCTAAACTATATGCTCCACAACCAAGCCGGTTAAAAACTCATCCCTCTATCTTATTGTAAGTATCCTAAAATATCTTATATAAACTCAATTTGCTGCCTTACAAAAAAGATAGGCTTAGATACCCCCTCCCCCCCCTTTAAAAGGGGGTAATAGGAAAGCTAAACTATCTGGTTCACGATTAAATTAAATTGGTATAAATATCCGAGGATCTAGCATTCAGGTAGGAGCGCTGCAATTCAATCCCAAAGCGGGAGAATTGCCGGAGAACAGCATTCATCCGCCCCTCAGGGGAGTCATCCCCAGAGTGCCAAGCTTCCAGCAAGCCATTGGCAACAATCTGGCACCGGTTCAGACCGAAACTTTCCCGACTGGCAAATTTGTAGTCCGGTTCTTCTGCGAGTGCCAGTCCCGGTGCTAGCCACTTGGTGAAAAGAGGTACTTCCGAGCGAAAATGTGCTTTTGTTTCAGCATAAACGGAGCGCACTACTTGCCCAACTTCTTCACAGTTGCTCTTGTCAAAGTAGAGAACTCCGGAGTCATAACGCTTGTAGTCAGTAGGGTTGTACAGCACCTTGAAACTGAAGGGAATAAACAGGTCGTTCAGCTGCTGTGTCAGGCTGCCCATCACTGCGAGCGCACCTTCGGGGCTGAAATGGAAATAGATGCGCACAATCTGGGGCTCGCCCTCTCGATGGCTGTGACGTTGCAAACCGGCATTGCCAACTGCCATATAAAACCCGTTTTGCACCAAATTCCGGGGCATCCGCACCGCCACTTGCTGACCAACACCAGCTGACGGTGGGTGCAGGTGGCGATCCCGCTCAACGTGCAAAGTCAAACCGTTCTTAGTCACCGCTAGGCTGCCATCACTCTCCTCCGCGATCGCCCGCCAGCCCGGGTCAAAGTAGCCGGTTCCGCTATTGCTTTCGTGCACTCGCTCGTAAAACGCCAAGTCAACTCCTAAAAAGGAGTTATTCTCCAGATCCGGGCGCTGCACCGGCTCCGGCACCTCTGCGGCGAAACGCGATCGCAGGGAGCCATTGTAATACATGCCGTAAAGAAAACCCCGCAGCTGCTGGCTGAGATATCTCAGCTGTATTTCCTCGGGCAATTCCTGAAAGCGGGCTACCACTTCATCTGACAGTTCCCCGCTTTTGAAATCTGCATGGCTAATCCGAAAGTTAGACTCAATCTGAACCTTGGTGACTATTTCTTGCAGAGTCTCCAGCAGTCGCTGCGGGACAGCATCTAGCAGTTGAATTTGAGGAATATCCAGGAGTTGCATGACGGTTTATTTGGGATTAAATATCTCAAGCAGCCGAAGCCTCCAGCCTAGTTAGTTCAGCTGCTTCCCTGCCAAAAACACTGGGAATCGATTCGTCGGGCCGGCACAGCAGCGTCTTGGCCACTTGCAGCAGGCAAATGCCCCTATTTCCAAAGGTTTTTTGGTGCTGAATCGTCGCCTGAATTTGTTGAATCAAAGCCAAGCCAGCAAATTGCACCACTCGCCACAAAAAATCGGGCCTTTGTTCTAAAATTTCCGGGAATTCAGCAAAATAAGCTTCAGCCAGAGCCGCAATCGAAGGCTGGATATTTTCCAGCGGCGTCTCGGCTAAGCGCAAAGATTCGTCCACACTCAGCGCCTTGCTAATCACCAAGCTATCCAGCCATATTTGCAGGTAGCTGGCAATTAGCATTCCCAAATCGAAGCCGGGATCTCCCCAGTTAGAGCGCTCCCAGTCAATCAGGCGGACAGTGCTGTCATTGGATTCCTCCCCTTCAGTGCGGAAAAGGATATTGTTCAGCTTCAAATCATTGTGCGTCAGACAGCTAGGCGCAAAAGCAGTCCTTAGTTCTGTCGTAGCTCGCTGCAAGCTTTCGTAGCGCTGATAGAGAGCAAAGAACTTCAGCCCATCTGAAGGAACTTGACCAAAAATTTCCGGTTTAATCCGTTCCAGACTCCGAATCAATCTCGGAACAGTGCCGGTGGGCGCACGCTCTGGCTCTGTCCAGAAGAAATCCCGATATTCCCGCCGGTTGAAAGTGGCGCGATGGACTTTTGCCAGTACAGTTCCGATTGCCGAGGCAATATCTGTTGGGAATACCTTCTCCCTGTAGTATAAATCTAAGATATCCCGATATTTTTCCAAGTAGGCGCAAACAATAATTGAATGCTCCGCCTCAAAATGGAGTACCTCCGGAAGCCAGGAGCGAATGTGGCTGAGTTCTGGAAATCGCTGTAAAAACTCCTGAACTCTCCATTCGTTCAAAAACTCGCCCGCTGTTCTCCCTTCCGGATTGTACCGTTCCTGCTTAACGAGGAGTTTTCGGCCATCCTCTAAAGAAACCAACAAATTAAAGTTTTTCGCCCTCTTCAGCTCAACTTTACTCGTCTCTCGCTCCGCTTGCGGGCAGAGTCCATGCTCAAATAGGTACTGGAAAACGTTTGTATCGCTTAACAAAAATTTATCTTTCATCGCCGCTAATTTTTAAATAGCCTTTTTAAGTGGCGCGTTACAAATAATCTCCATATCGCCCCAAAAAGCCCCAAGTGCTTTCGCTTTTTGTCTCTATAAAACCGCTAGCAAATGCGCCAGGGGCTGCGCTGTTCACAAATAACTCATGCGCTCTCTAAACGAAGGACGAATTGTGAGATTGAGGCATCGGATAGTGCGAACCATAAGACGCGGAAGCCGAATAACCGGAATGGGAAGCGGAATTGGAATACGGAGCCGGAGAGGAAGCCGGATAACCGGAATGGGAAGCGGAATCGGAATACGGAGCGGGAGAGGAAGCAGGAGCGGGAGAGGAAGCAGGAGCGGGAGAGGACAGCAGTGAAGCTGTATTAGATAAATTATAACTGGAGAAAGCACCTCGTATTCCCAGTTCTTCATCAGACAAATCGCTGATAAAACCTTCAGAATCACTGAGCAGAGCGTGACCTGCTGGGCGCAGATCGGAAATTGTCATGGCAGCCATTTTGGCTCTCCTTCCAGGCTTTTAACCTGGCTAAATTTAGGGTTCACCATCCCTTTTGGGACTTACCACTACATTAGCTAACTAAACTGCCAGCGGGCTGCCATTTTGGCAGATTTTTGCTAAACTGATATTGCCTGCATTGAAATGATATGCACTCCCTTGAGCATAGCAATCGCTTAGCAAAACCCAGATTTGCTTTCATACAATCCTCGCAGCTCCCATTCAAAAGGATTTTTATCTTCCCGCCAATATTTAGGCCATTTGATAAAAAGATAGATAAGAAAACCAGATGACTGGTGCCAGGTTGGCAGCTTTTGTATTAAGATAATATGAAATCGCTCTTCAAGTGTAAAAGCCGGCAATGCCACGCAAGAGTGTGGGCCAGGGGTTAGGGGTTAGGGGTTAGGGGGTAGGGGTTAGGGGAAGAGATTTCAGACTTCAGGTTTGCCCCACCTAACACCTGGCACCTGACACCTGACACCTGACACCTAAGACCTAGCGCCCGTCAGCTTCCTGGCTGGCAACCGGCGCAACCGTTGGTGCTGCGGCGTCAGGACTGGGCTTTAATCCCTAGTGACAGCCCGAAAAACCCGCACTGCCATATATCATACTGTAAAGATTGGCGCTCATTCCCACATTTCCCTGCCACAATGGTAATATAGGGCGCAACCAGGGAGCATTTCCCAAAAGGGCGGCGGACTGGGAACAGGTGCACCACAGAAAAGCCAGACATCTGCTGAAAGCCTCAAACCCGGAAAGCCGCAGCCTCACAAAAGCTGGCGGGCTGCCAGCTTGTGGAGAGCGATCCCGCCCCCCACAGACCGGATGACCACCCCAGAAAATAGTATTTTTACATTGAAGCGCACCCAACAGCTAAACCGAGAACGCTTATCAAAAGTGGATAACTTGACACTGCCGCGCCTGAAAGGCAGTAGGATTTTTCCAAAGGCAGGTAAACCTGCTAGACCTTGCTCCCCCGCAGGGTTTAAGCAAGCCGGACAGTGACACTTGCCTCCAGTCTCTCGCCTAAAAAAGGCTCTGAGCATTCTTTCACTTTCGCTCTATGTTGATTCACTCGCCCAGCGCCCACTATTCAACCTTTAGTAGGGTGCGTTACCCAAGAGGGAACGCACCCCGCGAGCC
This sequence comes from Oscillatoria princeps RMCB-10, assembly GCA_019359235.1. Taxonomy (GTDB): domain Bacteria; phylum Cyanobacteriota; class Cyanobacteriia; order Cyanobacteriales; family Oscillatoriaceae; genus Oscillatoria; species Oscillatoria princeps. The sequence goes on along the minus strand of JAHHHT010000030.1, from coordinate 94,037 downwards.
TGCGAGACTCTGTTGGAGAATTTCAACCTGCGAGGTCAGGGGTCATCCTCTCTTGACCATTTTGTTTTCCGAATTTTATCGCAGACGGCACCCAAAAGTGCAAAATAAAAAAAAAATCCTCCCAGACCTAAAAGTCCTGGGTTTCTAGAAGAGAGATATTTATGAAAAGATTAGCGTTCTGTGCAGTTCTCCTGCACGGCCTGGTTTCAGGAATCGGGCCAATAAGGGCCCAGGAACCGCCAGCTCGGTCGCCGGTACCGGCAACCCTCACCCAACAGCCCGAACTCCCGTCCTCTGACAAGAGTGTCGAAGACGAAAGCAACTCAGACCTGACGCCGTTTGACACCGCCGTCAAAGACGCTGAAAAGATCGAGGGACTGTTCACCCTCTACCGCAAGAAAGAAACGGGCAAAATCTACCTGGAAATCAAGCCGGAACAGCTCAACAAAAACTACCTGGGCGTCATTACGATGGAATCCGGCATTGGCGAGGGCATTCTTTACAGGGGATTTCCCCTAGGGGAATTCCTCTTTTACTTCCGCCGCGTCAATCAAAACGTGCACTTTGTCGTGCGCAACGTCAATTTCCGCACCCAACCGGACGACCCGCAAGCCCGTTCCCTTGAATCTTCGTTTAGCGACTCAGTTCTCTACTCCCTGAAAATTAAAAGCATTCACTCCCAGCGGAAAACCCTGCTCATCGACTTCAGCGAGTTGCTGCTCAGCGACGTGCCCGGACTGACGCAGATGCTGCCGTGGATGTTGGGTGCCCCCTACCAGCTGGATAAGGACAAGTCCTATATGGGTGCGGCCAAAGCCTTCCCCTTAAACATAGAGCTCGAGTCCGTTTACGGTTTTTCCGGAGGCGGGGACACACCGGCATACATACCCAGCCTGCCTGACAGCCGCGCCTTTACCATCTCGGTGCGCTACAGCCTCTCCCAACTCCCGGAAAATAACGGCTACCGCCCGCGCAAAGCCGACGAGCGCGTGGGCTACTTCCTCACCGCCTACAAAGACTTCTCCTCCGACAGCAGAAAAGATCCGTTTGTGCGCTACATCAACCGCTGGCATCTGGAAAAGCAAGACCCCAGCGCTCCGCTGTCCCCTCCGAAACAGCCGATAGTCTTCTGGATTGAAAACACCGTGCCGGTGGAGTACCGCGACACCATCAAAGAAGGCGTCCTGATGTGGAACAAAGCCTTCGAGAGAGCCGGATTCCTCAATGCCATTGAAGTGCGGCAGATGCCGGACAGCGCCACCTGGGACTCCGCTGACGTGCGCTACAACACCATCCGCTGGTCTAATTCCTTTGAAAGCTGGTTTGCTGCCATTGGCCCATCTCGCGTCAACCCGCTGACGGGGCAAATCTTGGACGCCGATATTATTGTCGATGGCGGCGTCGTGCGCTCCATCAAGCAGGGGTTTCGCACCTTCGTCGAACCTCGCTCCGCCACCGAAAAATCTTTGCTGTGGCGGATCGCAGAAAACTACTGCCATCCCTACGATTTGCCATCCGGGGCACTTCCGCCCCGCAGCGCCACTGTAGAAAACGCCGGCTCGCGCGGACAAACCGTCAGTGACCCTTTTGTGCCGGCACAGCAGAGGTTGCCGGTACAGGTGCGCTCTTTGCTGTCGCGCTTGATGGGAGCTTACGACCTGTGCCACGGCTTCCAATCCACCCAGCATTTCGCAATGGGAGCCCTCAACCTGTCGCTGCTCCGCAACGCTCAGCCAGACAGCCCCGAAATCAAAGAATACGTCCGCCAGTATTTGCGGGAACTGATCGCCCATGAAGTTGGCCACACTCTCGGGCTGCGGCACAACTTCCACGGCAGCACCATGTTGATGCCGGAAGAGCTGCAGAACACCGAAATCACCCGCACCCGGGGGCTGGTTGGCTCTGTGATGGACTACAACGGCGTCAACCTGGCCCCTCCCGGCGTCCCGCAGGGAGACTATTTCACCACTTTGGTCGGTCCCTATGACCACTGGGCGATCGAGTACGGCTACGCGCCGGTGCCGGCGGGCAATCCCCAAGTCGAGTCGCAGCTTTTGCACGAGATTGCCCAGCGAGCCCCCCACCCCGAACTCGCCTACGCTACGGATGAGGACAGCGCTGATATTGACCCCGGTGCCAACACCTTTGACATGAGCGGCGACGTGCTGCGCTACTCCCAGCTGCAGATGGACTTAGCCCGGGAAATTTGGTCGCGCCTGGAACAGCGCCAGCCAGCTACCGACGAAACTTACAGCGAAATCCGCCAGATGTTTGACACGGTGTTGGGTTACTATTTCAACCAAGCCATGCTCCTGACTAATTACGTCGGCGGGCAGTCTTTCCACCGCGACCGTCCGGGCGACCCCAACGGGCGATTGCCCTTTGAGCCGGTGCCGGTGGACAAACAGCGCCTGGCGCTGGCGGCGCTGCAAAAATATATCTTCTCTCAGGACGCTTTTCGCTTCTCGCCGCAACTGCTCAACAAGCTGGCGTCTGAGCGCTGGAGCGACTGGGGCAACGCACCGGCACTCAGTCTCGACTATCCGATTCACGACCGGCTCTACTTCGTGCAGGGCGTGCTGCTGCGAGTGATCCTCGACGGCTATCGCCTGACTCGCCTGCGCGATATCGAACTCAAGAGCGAACCCGGACAGGCGCTGACGCTTCCAGAACTGTTTGACACCTTGGAGTCCGGTATCTGGACAGAAGTGCTGCAAGGAGATGGCGAGACGGTGTCCATTTCCAGCGTCCGCCGCTCCCTGCAGCGCGATCACCTGGGTATTTTGATGTCAATGGTGCTGCGGACTTCCGATGTGCCTGAAGACGCCCGCACCCTGGCTTGGCAGGAGCTGCGCCAATTGCACAAGTCGATTGACAGGAAGCTGAGAAGACAGGGCAGAAACCTTGACGCCTACACGCGGGCCCACCTGGAAGAAACTCGCGAGCGGATCGCCAAGACTCTCGATGCCCAGCTGCGCAGCAATTAATGGCAAGGGCGGAACGCGCCGCACTGTTACCTGCTGTGCGGACGCGACCTATCGCCTCTTCTGGCACAGACGCGATAAACCCCTGTCTCCTTCCTCAGAAGTTATAACCCAACCCGACTTGCGCTTCTACGTTTATTTCGCTCAGAAACAGCAAATTCACCATCCCTGTCAGCGTCCACTCCGGCGTCAGCAGGTAATCGATGCCGCCGGTGAGCATAAAATCAAACCGGCTGTTGTCCTCCTGTTTAAGCGTCAGCGCAACTCCCGCCCCAGCAAAGGGAGCTATTCTGTCTCCCGGTTCCTCACTGTCGAGAGTCGCCTGCTTGAATTCGATGGTTGCCGGCAAGCGCAGGTCTATCAGGCCATTACTAAAGGCCAGTGAGGGACGCCCCGACAGGCTCCACACCCGATCGTCTCCAAAAGGAAATTCCAGCAGTCTGATTTTGCTGAGGATAACAAAGTCAGCAAAGTCATCGTTGTCTCCAATGCTAGCGCCGGCACCGATGAAGTTTGTTCCCGGCGGTGTGTTTCTGCTGCCAAACAACTGGGCGGTGGCGGGGGGGTTCGTTTGCTGTGCCGCTCCAGCTTCTTCCGCCGGTGCCGGCACTGGGGTTAAATCCGCCGCTGAGCTGGAAACCGGCACCCCGGTCACTGGCTGGGCCCGATCCGCCTTCGAGGGGCTCGCCGCCGATGAAGCCACCCGCTCCCACACGCCACTCCCTGGCTCAGCCACAGGCACCGGCTCGGAGGAGTCCGCTTCAACGCTGGCGCTTTCCCCATCTAGCACTTGAGAGCCACTCGCTGCTAATTTCGATTGCTCCGCCCCAACGCTCACTGAGTCGAGCGCCGGCGCACTGACCGGCTCACCGGCAGCAGTCTGGGGTTCAGCGCTGGTGCTGGCCTGCAAAGCCCCGCCCCCTGCCGCCTGAGTTTTTTGCTCAACAGCAGCATTCCACCAGCTCGCCGGTGCCGGGGCGGCCATGCCGGGGGTGGTGCTGGCACTGCTAGCCGTCTCCGTTGCGGAAGCCGCCACTGGCGCAGTTTGTTCCTCCGCCACATCCCGCCCGGCTGCCGGTTCTGAAGCGGCCATCTCCGTGGTCGCGGCTGAGGTGGGAGCCGCCACAGCGGCGCTTGTCGTTTCCGAGCGAGCGGGTATTGCTGCCAAAACCACGCTCAAGGCTGTCAAACTGACGATTGCCGGCGCACGCTTGATAAAAGTTGGTTTCACGGTCACTCCTCTCCACTGATGCACTGATTTATGTGTCTGTCAGATGCTGAGATGTGCTATTCTAAGTTAGCTTGGCATCTAATTGCCATCCCTCCCAGGGCGGATTTGCATCCAGCCAACTGGGGATTAGCTTAACCTCATTCTGAAAGAATAGTAAGCCGGAATACAAGTAACTGCCACACTGAACTGTTTAAATTTGTCTTATATCTTGCGTTTCGCCGTTAGCGCAGCTGCTCCGTAGCGTTAGCGAAGCCATTCGCGATAGCGAATTAGCGGCTCCGTAGCCAAGCGGCTAAGCAGGAGCTAGGAGCTAGGAGCATTTGTTGGGCAATTTCCCCCGTGGGAGTTCCAGCTTTCCCGCCCACTTATCTTGACAAATACGATTTTTTGTGCTATAACCCCTCCGGTGCGAGGGAGCGACTTTCCAGCGAGAGCCAAACTGTCCGGGGGAGAGGGGGATTAGATTTTGGATTGGGAGAGAGTAAGAAACCGGGTTTCTCTGAGTGTAAAGCAGGATTTTTCGCAGGACTTGCCAAAAGAAACCCGGTTTCTGAGATTTGACTGCGAGAGTAAGAAACCGGGTTTCTCTGAGTGTAAAGCAGGATTTTTCGCAGGAATTGCCAAAAGAAACCCGGTTTCTGAGATTTGACTGCGCGAGTAAGAAACCGGGTTGCTCTGAGTGTAAAGCAGGATTTTTCGCAGGACTTGCCAAAAGAAACCCGGTTTCTGAGATTTGACTGCGCGAGTAAGAAACCGGGTTGCTCTGAGTGTAAAGCAGGATTTTTCGCAGGACTTGCCAAAAGAAACCCGGTTTCTGAGATTTGACTGCGCGAGTAAGAAACCGGGTTTCTCTGAGTGTAAAGCAGGATTTTTCGCAGGACTTGCCAAAAGAAACCCGGTTTCGGAGATTTGACTGCGAGAGTAAGAAACCGGGTTTCTCTGAGTGTAGAAACCCGGTTTCTGAGATTTTACTGCAAAAGTAAGAAACCGGGTTTCTCCTAGAAACCCGGTTTCTGGGACACTGCGAGAGTAAGAAACCGGGTTTCTCCTAGAAACCCGGCTTCTGAGATTTCAGTAAGGCAACCGGCATGATTCTGCCCCCACAGCTAACTGCTCTTAGGCTCTGGAATCGTGATATCGATAGATGTAACCTGGATGCCGCTGCCCAGACTCGTCAGGGGAGGCTGAATCTCAGCCGAATTGCCAACCACCAGCGTCACGATGTTCTCTGGCTTCAGATGGGTTTGGGCAACCCGCTGCACGTCAGCAATGGTGGTCGCTTCAATGCCCTTGCGGTACTGGAAAATAAAATCCGGCGGGTAGCCGTAGTATTCGTAGCGCATCAGGCGCGACAGGGTTTGATCGGGAGCGGCAAAATTGAAAATAAACGAGTTGAGCGAGGATTCTTTCGCCAAGGCTAACTCTTCGGGGGTAATCGGCTCAGTGCGGATGCGCTCAATTTCCGCGAGAATCGCCTTAATAAACGGCACCGTTGCCTCCGAGCGGGTTTGGCCACCGGCAGTGAACGTGCCCGGGTAGTCATATCGGGGGCTCCAAACGCCATAAACCGAGTAAGCCAAACCCTGACGCGAGCGCACTTCATTAAACAGCCGCCCCCCAAACCCATTGAGGACATCATTGAGTACAGACAGCGCCGGATAGTCAGGACTGTTGAGCTGCCCTCCCAAATGACCCAACAGCACAGAACTCTGAGTCAGCTGCGGCTGATTCACAAAAAACACCCCACCCCGCTTCTCCTGAGACACCGGCGGGAGGGGGGGAATGTCGGGATTCCCCTTTGGCCAAGAGCCAAACTTCTCTTGGATCAGCGCTCGCATCTTCTGGGTGTCGAAATCGCCGACAATCCCCAAAATCATATTATTCGGGTGAAAATACTGCCGGTAGAACTGCAGCAAATCCTCGCGGTTGACATTGCTAACCGTCGCGTACTCAATCGTGCGAGCGTAGGGACTGGCACTGCCGTAGAGGAGTTTCTGGAATTCCCGGCTGGCAATCTCACCGGGGTCGTCATTGCGACGAGCGATCGCACCGGCCCGCTGCTTCTTAGCCAGCGAAATCTTGTCCGGGGCGAAGGCAGGCTCTTGGATCACCTCAGCAAACAGCCCGAAAACTTCCGGCAAATCCTCACTCAGAGCGCTAAAACTAGCGCTTCCCGAAGTCCCACTCACCGAAGTTTCCACAGAAGCCGCCCGCTGCTCCAGCTGCCGGTTCAACTGATCGGCAGAGTGCTTAGCGGTGCCGCCGGTGCGCATCACCTCGCCCATAATATCAGCCAGACCCACCTTAGATGCCGGCTCAAACCGGTCGCCGGTGCGAAACAGAGCCGTACCGCTCACCAGCGGCAGCTCCCTGTCTTCCATCAAAAACACAGTCAGCCCGTTATCGAGCTGGTAGCGGGTGTAATCGGGCAGTTTAATCTCCGGCACCGGCGGAAACTGCAACTCAGTGTAGTGCTTCGCCGCCTCCCCTGCAGCCGGCTGCCCCACTTGCGCCACAAACAGCAGCACCAAGCCTGTTACCCACGCCCACATAACCCTCTTTTCCTTAAAAAGCCGCAACCAATTCGCAACCATTCTTCCCTCTGCGTTCTCTGCGCCTCTGCGGTTCATCTCTCATCCCTCCTTAGGCAGCAGCCGTCCGACCGTGCGGTTTGCCGGCTGGAAAGTCGCCCTCGCGACGCGCTGAATATCTGCCGGACTCACCGCAGCGCTCGCTTCCAGTTCCTTAAACACATTCCGCCAGCTGCCGGTTTTCACTTCATATTCCAGCAACAGCTGCCCCATGCCCTCATTGGAATCGAGCGAGCGCAGCAACCCAGCGCGGTACTGGTTTTTCACCCGGTCGAGTTCTTCAGCTCCCACCGGCTCAGTTTTCAAGCGCTCAATTTCTTGATTGAGCGCTGCCGCCACCTCCTCCACCGTGTGGCCAGGAGCCGTCAGGGCGTAGAACAAAATCATATTGGGGTACTTCTCCCCCGGAAACCCGCTGAAGCCCTCAGCCGCCAGCGCCAGCTGCTTTTCTTCCACCAGCGACTTGTAGAGGCGAGAGGTGCGCCCATTGCTGAGCACAGAGGCAATCATCTCATAAACGACGTGATCTGGGTGCTTCATGGCGGGCCGGTGGTATCCTTCCAGATACCAGGGCTGGGAGGGCAAGCGCAGCGTCACTTCCCGGGGTTCAGTCTGGGGGGGCTCCACAACCGCCACATCGGGAGGTGCCGGTTTCGCCGGGTAGCGACCGAAGTAAATCTGCGCCAGCCGCTTCACCTCAGCTGCGCTGACATCGCCCACAATCGCCACGGTCAAATTGCTGGGGACGTAGTGGGTGTCGAAAAACTCCTGGACATCCGGGCGCGTCAGATTTTGCAGGTCTTGCATGTAGCCAATCACGGGACGCTTGTAGGGGTGCGCCTGGTAAGCCTTGTCGAGAAACGCCTCTATCAGCTGGCCAACAGGGGAGTTGTCCGTGCGCAACCGGCGCTCTTCTATTACGACTTGTTTCTCTTTGTAAAATTCCCGAAACACTGGATCGAGGAACCGCTCCGACTCCAGCGACATCCACAGCTCGAGCTTGTTGGAGGGGAAGCTGTAGAAATACCGGGTGGCGTCTGTGGAGGTATTGGCATTGAGTCCGACGCCGCCCGAGCGCTCCACAATCTGGCCGAACTCATTCTGTTTGGCGATGCTGGCGGCTTTCGCCTCGACTTTGTTGAACTCCGCCTGGAGCGTTGCCACTTCGGCTTTTTTGTTCGCCGCTTTAGCAGCATCAAGACGCTTGGCGAGCTCGTCGAGCTTCTCCAGGAGTGGCTGTTCCGCTTTGTAGTCTCGCGTGCCAATCAGCGTCGTGCCTTTGAAGGCCAGGTGTTCCAGGAAGTGAGCCACGCCGGTTTTGCCATCCGGCTCGTTAGCGCCGCCGACGTCAGCGTAGGTGAGAAAGGAAACCACCGGCGCTGTGTGCCGCTCCAGGACAATGAACTTGATGCCACTGTCGAGGCGAAACTCCGTCACCTGCTGGATCACCCGATCCAGGTAGGGCTGGATAGACTGGGCCACGGTTTGCGGCGCTGTGTTGCGGGCAAAAGCTGGTGCCGGTGCTGTCACCGACCACAGCAGAACAGCTGCCAGAACCGTAACGGTGAGGCGTCGCCACCTCGCGGTTGCAGGTGGCCGGTTGAGACGGCTGGCCGTGGGGAGCGCCAGCAATGGACGGCGGTTTGGACTCATAAAATACAGATTCAAGCGGTGCTATTTCCAGGATAAAAAATTATAAAGGGGCTTGGGTATTTTAAGAACAGCGATCGAGCTTAACGTTTGATGACAGTTTTGGAGATTGCCACTCTACGCGTAAGACAATAACTCTACAAATTCTAATCGCAACTATTAGTCCATTTCTATGCGTGTGTTTAACCGGCCCCCTCAGTCAGAAGCCCAGACGCGCACCCGCATCTTGCGCTCGGCGCAGCGGCTGTTCGCCCACAAGGGCTACGACGGCACCACCACCCGTGACTTGGCCAGTGCGGCTGGGGTGGCGGAAGGCACCCTATTTCGCCATTTTCCCAGTAAAAAGGCCATTTTGGTGGAGGTGGCGACTCAGGGATGGGTGGAAATTCTCACTGACTTGCTCACGGAACTGAGCGAAATGGGCAGCTATAAGGCGGTGGCGCAGGTGATGCGCCGGCGCATGCTGCACATGCAGCAGAATGTTGACATGATGCGCGTGTGTTTTCTAGAGGCCCAGTTCCACCCCGACTTGCGCGACCGCATTCAGGCGGAAGTGATTGGCAAAATGACCGATGTGGCTGAGGCGTTTTTCCAAACGGCGATCGAGCGCGGCGTTTATCGCCAAATGAACCCCCGGATTGTGGCGCAAGTCTTTTTGGGGATGTTTGCGGTGGCTGGTTTTAGCCACAGCACCCTCTTGGAGGAGGACACTTCCCCGAAAGCGATGCTGGAAATGGCAGAAGGACTGGCTGATATTTTCCTCAATGGGGTGCTGAACAAGGATGGGGGGTGAAGCGGGAAAGACGAGAAGAGTCTGGGGACGCGACATGTCGTCCTTGCCGCACATGTCGCGTCTCTACAAGTTTTTACAGCAAACGGGCTTGCTGAATCCACTGTTGCACTTCCCCGACAGAGGGACAGAGGTCTCGGCGCTGCATGGTGGCTACTTGCAGTCGCAAAATTTGCTGGTGCAATCGCTGCGCCGGCATCTGAGCGAGCTGGGCTACAGAGCCAACACCGGCATGCAGCAACAGTCCGCAATACTGGCAGCCAACGCTGGGGATGCGAGCTAGCTCCGCCAGAACCACCCATTTATTAACGTGCTGAATGTGAGTCTGCAAGCGATTGGCCAGCGCCTGCCTCGTCGCTGGGGTGCCGGCTTTTCGGATCAGTTGCCCAGTTGTGGCAATCCCGCACTCCTGCAGTTGGGTTTGGTCTTGAGGTGTCAGTCCAGGCAGCCGCTCAATTGCCCAGTCGCTCGGGCCGATAGGGTTTCGATAAGTTTTCTGAGAGTTTACCATAGGTTTTTTTCGATGCTTGCAACCGCCAAAATTTAGACTCTAAAATCTAAAATAATGGCTCTGTATCTTGAGAGTTAAATGAAAATTCTTAAGAAACAGTTCAGCCTGACATCAAGTTCGTGGCATTGGGCATGGGGCATCATCGCATTGGGCATTGGTAACTCAATTGCCGCAGTTCAACGACACGCTCCAAGCTGTAACACATATAAGTTGCGCAATTATAATTTGGCGCGGAGCCTGACGCGAGCGTTTTTACAAGCACTAGGGGGCTCGCACGTTGCGCGACTGCGAGGGCAGGACAGTATATAGTGCAAGTTATATGCAACGAAAGCTGACCTGTGCCCGGTGCCCCATGCCCGATGCCCCGCAATGAATCCCTGTTTTTCTTAATGCTATCTCCCCATAAATCCCAATGATAGAAATTCACACCGATTACCAAGGCACCGGCACTCCGCCACCGCCGGCAGCAACTGGCTGCGCTGGTTGATTTCCCTGTCACTCTTTGGTGAGGAAGTCGCCCGCCGCGCAATTTTCCGGCGAATCTGTTCCCGTTTCGCCCTAGCAGTCACTTCCTTTATTTTGCCGGTGTGCCCAAAGAGGGCGCGGCCATTCGCCTGGAAGCGGGCCGGCTGGAACTTTTTGCAGACGATCGGCCTGCGAGCAGCGCTCTCTGGTATGGGGAAATGCCGGTGCGCGAGGAAATCGCCCGGCTGATTGGGGCTGATGCGGCGTTCCCGATCGCACCCAGATTGAAGCCGGCGTCCGCGCTGCGATGGAAGGTATTATTATAGCACACAATATGACTTGTGCCTATGGCAGTATTGTGACGGTGCACCGGGAAGTTTTGCACCTGGGAGCAATATCACCACCGGCTGGCACCGGGAGACTTGCTGCTGGCGGATGTCGGTGCGGAAACGGGGATGGGTTGGGCGTCTGACCTGACGCGCACGCTTGCCGGTTGGCAAGTTTTCTCCGACGATCGCGAGATATTTATGATGTGGTGCTGGCGGCGCACGATGCTTGCATTGAAAAGGTGCGTGCCGGTGTGGAGTGTCAAGATATTCACCTGCTCGCTTGCCAAGCGATCGGGCAGGGATGAGTGGATTTGGGCATTCTGCGAGGGCGGGCTGAAGATTAGGTGGAAATGGAGGCTCACGCTCTGTTTTTCTCTCACGGGATCGGTCATTTGCTCGGTTTGGATGTTCCTCTCCAGAAGAGAGAGCCCAACGCCAAGCTGAGGTGGAAACCTTTGACCGGCAAGGGCGTGCGATTTTTGATCGACTTCGCCCAGAGTTAGAGCAGTATTCACTTAGATTAAAACAGAAAGGACAGGCGTCTTGCCTGTCCTACGCCTGATATTCCTAAGGCAAGCGTTTCCTTGAACCTCAAGCTTTAATGTCCGAACCTTAGTGGCTATTGCTATAATCGAGAACCACTATAACTGGTTCATGCTGATTGCTCTCGAAAGTGGGGAGTATTTCATTGAACGCGGACTTGGGAAAAGTGCTATAGCAATATTCACTTAGGTTTGGACATGCTCGTCAGAAAGAAACGCCTATCCTAGGAGGTTCTGACGTAAGGCAGGCGTTCCCTCTGACCCTAACCTAAATGGCTAGTGCTATATTAGATGAACAGGAGTTTACTATTTCAGTCGTTGCCGGTGCGGGATGTAAGGAAATTCTCATGGGTGCGCCTTGGCTGAGAGTGAAGCGACTGGTGGTGGATTTGCCGGCGGGTGTGGTGACGCTGGGGCAGGAGTGACGGCGAAGCGAGGGAAATTTGTCCGTCGTGGCTGAATTTGGCTCTTCACCGAGCTGGGCAGCGCACAGTTGGGGAGTGCGGGCGCGGAGGCGGTGGGGGCGGGCGGTGCCGGTGGGAGTCCGGCCCCCCCGCCTGGAACGCGCAGTGGGATAGCGCTTGACAGACGAGCTGCCGCTGGCTAAGATATAACTGTATAGTGTTACAGTCAAGGAAGGTTGGCTCATGCAACTGTCCAAGAATAATCTCTCCGAGCGCCTGAACCATACTTATGATGCGATCGTGGTGGGCGGGGGTGCGGGTGGGCTGTCTGCCGGTATCTACTTGCAGCGCTTCCACCTGTCCAGTTTGATTATTGATAAAGGGAAAGCGCGTTCTTTTTGGATGCAAGAGCTGCACAATTATTTGGGGCTGCCACCAGACACTCCGGGGCGAGTGCTGTTGCAGCAAGGGAAGGAACACTATGCCAGTTTGGAGGGAGATTTTCTGAACGGTTACGTTGAGGAAGTGGTGGATGAGGGAGAAACGTTTGCCGTGCGGGTGAGAGTGGGCCGGCAAAACAGCGTGTACCCCGTGTTCCGCTCTAAATATTTAATTGCTGCCAGCGGCATTATCGACCACCTGCCGGCCTTGGACGATATGCGGAACGTCTATGAGTATGCTGGCTACAACTTGCACGTCTGCATGGTGTGCGACGGCTACGAAATGACCGACAAAAAATGCGGGTTTTTTGCCGGCAGCGAGGCGAGTATTGAAGACATGGTGTTTACGTTGAGCTGGTTCACGCCTTACATTACCGTTTTCACTCATGGGGCGTTTGAAGTCAGTGAGGCATTGAAGGCGAAACTGCGAGAGCACGGGTATCGTCTGGTGGAAACGCCGATTAAGCAATTTTTGGGAGAGCACCACAAGATGACAGGCGTTGAGTTAGTGGACGGCTCGGCGGTCGAGTTGGAAACCGGCTTGATTTCGATGGGTTCGCGCTATCACAACACCTATCTGAAGGACATCCACTTAGAGGTGAAGGGGGAGAATCTGGTGACAGATAAAATGTGCCGCACGTCTCACCCGAGAATTTTTGCTATTGGGGATTTAAAGGTGGGGTTAAATCAAGTGGCGATAGCGGTGGGCGACGGGGCGCTAGCAGCGACGCAAATCTGGCGGGACATCCGTCGCGAGCGGGGGGCTCGCCGGTGGGAAGAAAATTTGTCTGCTGTGGTGGGATAATAATATCAGGCACACGGCCTGTAGGGGCGGCCCCCCGTGGCCGCCCGTGGTTTCTAGTAGGGGCGGGTTCAGTCAAGATGTCGGTACGAAGTGTAGGATATGAGTAAACCCGCCCCTACTTCACGTTTGCTTTATAAACAGTCTATCAAACAGATTTGCCATGTGGGAGCGTCAAAAATGCTAAAATTTTTCTTGACTGTCTTGTTAGGGCTGTGCCTGTCGTTTTTGCCCGCCGGCACTCTCAACCCAACACCGGCAGCGCTGGCGGCTAGCGCAACGGTGGGAGCGCCGGAAGGAGTTTCCACCTTCCACGAGAATGTATTCGGGGAGATTGACAGCTATCTTGGTTCAATCCCCAGGGGATATTATACCGTGATCAAGGCAGACGCTTTGAAATCCCTGATTCAAAGGGAGAGCGCCCTACTCGTTGACGTGCGAGAGCCGGCGGAATATGCAGCCGGTCACATTGCCGGTGCGATTAATATTCCCCTGCGAACCTTAACCCAAAATCTTGACAAAATTCCCCAAAATCGCCCCGCTGTTTTGTATTGCGGCAGCGGCTACCGCAGCGGAATGGGGGTGATGGCGCTGCAAATGCTGGGATACAAAAACGTGCGGGGGTTTCCGCCGAGCGTTCAAGGGTGGAAAGCGGCGGGTGAGCCCCTGGTGCGGGGAACAGCCTGAGAAAAAACCGGCCCCTGGCATTTGAGTGCTAGGGGATTTCGGCAGCGCGACAATAGAAACATAATATTGGGGTGGGAGTGAGGGTCTAAAGTTGGCCCTATTGAATCGGAGAAAAGCTAACCGTGAACAAATCCTGCAAAATTACTGTTTTAGTTGAGAACACTGCTTCGGGAAGGGGACTTCTGGGAGAGCACGGACTGTCTTATTTCATAGAAGCGGACGGGCGGCGGCTGTTGTTTGATACCGGCCAGGGTTTAACCTTGCTCCACAATGCCAAACAGCTAGGGGTTTCTTTAGAAAATCTGGATGCGATCGCTCTCAGTCACGGTCACTATGACCACACGGGCGGTTTAATGGCGGTGCTGGATCTATGCCAGCCAACGGATTTATTTTTGCATCCGGCAGCCCTAAAATTAAAGTACAGTCCGCGAGGTGAAATTGGCTGTCCCGTCAAAGAAGAAGAACCGCTAAAAAATCGCGTGCGTCGGCTCGTGTGGACAGAAAAGCCAACAGAAATTTTTCCCGGTGTTTCCCTGACGGGTGCCATTCCCCGAAACCATCTCTTAGAAGATACGGGAGGGTTATTTTGGCAAACGCCGACAGGAACGCAAGCGGATCTTCTGCTGGATGACCAGGCTTTATTTCTGGATACGCCGGCAGGTGTAGTGGTGGTTTTGGGTTGCGCTCATGCGGGAGTTATCAATACCTTAGATTATATCGCTGAACTGACTGGCCAGAAAAAGTTGCATGCGGTTATTGGGGGGATGCACTTGTTGCGTGCCGGTGTAGAGCGATTGCGGGCGACGGTGGGAGCGCTAGAAAAATATGAGGTGAAGGTTTTGGGTGCGAACCACTGCACCGGCATGGCAGCGATGGCGTATCTTTGGCAAAATTTTGCTGGGGAGTGTGTGAGCTGCTCTGTGGGAACTCGGTTGGAATTTAGCGTTGCCGAATAGTTCAGGCTGTGCTACAATCAAAACAGAACATGTGAGCTAAGTTTGGAGGTTAAAGACGTGCGCAATCGGCACCGTTTTGGAAGAGTGAAAAAGTCTGGCTGCAATCGGTATGCTGCGGCGGGTTTGTGCGCTGTGACAGTTGCGACTGCTGCAGTCAATACTAATGCGGCTGCGCTCGCTACACCAGATGACAGAACGCAACAAGCGATGGTGGGAGCGATTAAGGACGAATATCGAGCCAGAGCTTTTTATACGGCGGTCATAGAAAAGTTTGGCAATGTGCGCCCTTTTAGCAACATCGTTCAAGCTGAAGACCGGCACGTTCAGCTGTGGAATAATTTTTTCGGTCAGTACGGGTTGCCAATTCCAGAAGACAGCTTTGCTGGAAAAGTCGAAGCTCCCGAAAGCTTGCTAGCTGCCTGTCAAATGGGAGTGGAAGCAGAAATTGCCAATGTAAAAATGTACGACAATTTTCTCGGCTTTATCCAGGAGCCTGACCTGAGAGCTGCCTTTACCCAACTCCGCCATGTCTCTCAAAATAACCACTTAAGAGCTTTTGAGCGCTGCACCGGCAACCCTTCTGGAATGGGGCAACCAGGTGGCAGAGGGCGTGGCATGGGCAGATGATCTCGTCGTTAGGGCAGGTGTCACGCCTGCTTTTAAAGACAGGTAAGGACAGGCAAGATGCCTGTCCTACAGGTGAAATAGCGATAGTAAAACTGCGGTTCACGGCGTGCTAAAATTTAGCTTTGATGAACATGGCTATCGCGGGCAGTATCCGGATTACCCAAACATCAACAGGGTGGGTTGGAAAATCATTACCAATCCAAAAAATAGCATGAACAGACCTCCCAGCAATTTGAGTCTTCTGCCCTGGGTTTCTGTAAATCGAGATGACTGGAAGGAGTAGATGAAATTCCCTAATATGAGAAACAAGGGAATTACATAAATGAAGGCATAGACTGCTGTCCATAAAATGTAACACAGCCAGACGCTGGCTGAATTATTGGCGCAGTAATTGACGAGTGAAGTCATATAGATTACGGGCAAGATGGCGGTACAGCCCAGCTCGATAAGATTGACAAATATTGCCAGTAATACCGTTCCGCCAAGAGCAGCCCCAAACCGCATGCGCGCTCCTCCCGACTCTTTGAGTGAGCGAACAATTTGACCGGCTTTCTTGCTAATTTGGAGTTGCTGTTCTGTGGACAGCGAGAGAGAAACGCCTTGTTTGAACCAGAAATAATCTTTGATGTTAATCAGACCTGCGATCGCGATAGCAGTCCCCAAAACTAGCATTAAGGGCTTGCCATACTGTTCCAGTAAGATAGAACCCAGACCAATCATCATCAGAATGAAAATAAAATACATTCCGGCTGATGTTGTGATAAAAGTTCCTCCCACTAAAGCCATATCCCGTCGTTTTTTGGTATAAGTCAGTAAGGAGAGCAAAATAATGAGAACGGTGAAGGCACAGGGATTGAAGCCATCTGCTAAGGCAAGAGCTGAAACGAACAGAGGAAAAGGAAGTCCCCGAGCGAATTGCTGGACGACCACATCCGGGGTTAAATTAATGACTAAGAAAAGACTAAGGATACAGATAGCTATAAATCCCCCAAACCAATACCGTTTCGCTTGCACTTGCGATAGCTGCTGTTTGAGGAGGGGGAAACTCATCAAGTAGAGTAAGGGAAGTCCGAGAATCCACCAGGGGAATTGAAACGCTGGACTTTCAACAGTAGCCTGGAGATGAACCTCATGGCCAATGGCATCTGAGATCGCCTGAATAATCTGGTTGCGATACCCGATATACCCCGAGTAGGCTGGATTGTACTCCAGCGCACCGTCACTCTCGCTGTAGCCAATAAAAGACTTGTCTCCCACAAAAGTCCGTGGAACTGCTCCTGAAGTAATGCTGTACCGCTCTCGAAATGCCTGCCAAGTGTTTGGCTCTTGGCTGACTTCAATGAAGTGAACCTCCACATCCTCGTTGTAGCGATCGATGTTTTCCATCAGGGGTTTTTGGCTCGCACAGTGGGGGCATATTTCGCTATGGAAAAAGTACACATCCACAACGGCCACACCCGCTTGTGCTTCTGTCTCGAATACCCCCCAACAGAGGAAAAATGACAGGACTAGGATGGAGATTAAGCTTAGGAAGCGCCGGATATTCATAGCAAGTGATTGATCAACGATTTGCGCACATCTGTAAAGACAACCGGAGACTTTACCCCTTCACAGTCCGGAAAAACAGCTTTTTACACGCTTCGCTTTTCAGGCTATCTTTCTGTCCTGCACCTCTACCATATTTTGGCAAAAAACGATTTAAATTTCTGAGATAAGTCAAGGGATAAATTTTCCGTAACAAGCCTGCGTGGGGGGATAGTGCCCCCACGGTTCAAGCTTTAAGATTTACCCGCAGCTATTTCTAGTTTTAAATGCCGCCATTCCACCATGCCACCAGTAATATTAAAAACTTGCTGGAAGCCTTCTTGAATGAGAGAGTTGGCAACAATAGGACTGCGGTGGGCTGTGAAACAAATTATAGCCACCGGCTGTTCTTTGGGTAAATCTAGAAACCATTGCGGTAAAACCCACTTGCGAAGCCACGCCATTCTCCCCATCAAAATTCGAGGCAAACTGAGATTTATGGCATTGGGAGCGTGACCTGTGGCATACTCTAACTGACTGCGGACATCAATTAGCAAAGGTGGGTTAGATAATCGAGTAAATTCCAGCGGTGATAAATTCACAACACTTGGTTTAGTGTCTGAAGATGCAGATGCCATGCTAACCTCGTTGAATAATTACCTGACTGAGTTGTTAATGGCAGTCTTAACTTTTCCTGTCAACCTCACACTTGTGGTTGAGGGTGATGCTGGTGACGGTGTTGGTGGCGGTGCTGATGCCCCTCTTCGTGTTCATGTTCATGACATTCAGCTTCTTCCCTCACCAAAGAACCATCAAGATAGGCAGCTAGTGCCTTTTCTAGATCAGTTTCTTTGGTAATAACGGCTTCAATTCCTTTCTTTTCCAAGCGGTGCTGCAAATTTTTGCCCATTCCCCCAGAAATTAAAACTTGCACGTCATCTAAAGGATGGGGAGCGTCTGGATGGCTATTATGGAAAGAGTGTTCCGCTGACAATTCCAACAGCTTCTTGTCGATAATTTCTGTGCCGTTGCTTTCGTAAATCCAAAAGTTTTGGCAGTGGCCAGTGTGTCCAGTGATAGATTTTTTGTTTTGACTGGCTAGAGCAATTTTCACAATTCTTCCTTCGCTTTTAAAGCGTTCAAACTTGGTATGAAGGTTAGTTCTGGCAGAGAGCTAATCTAAATAAATTGTCTTCTAGAGAGAGAAGAAGACAAATATGGGACAGTAAGGTTGTGATTTAGACTCGCCAAACTAACTAATACACACTCTATTTTCTGTGCGGGCAATCCAGTTGCCGAAACGCAACCGCAGGTTTTTACCCGTAGCTCTGGCTACAGGAGTTATGATTGCAACCATCTCTCCTTGAGATCGATGCTTTGCTGTCTGTGGCACGCAAGGTCGTTTTTGCCCACACTCTATTTATAGCTTTATAGCTATACAAGTGTCAAGCTTTTTGAGAAAAATTTTCTCCAAGGGCTGCAATCCAGGTAAATCAAGTCTTTCAGCCGTTTCAGTCCGAGGTGGGGCGAACCGGCAGGTTTGGGCCAGACTGCGGCCCGCCTGATTAGCACAAAACGCCGCCTCTGTCAAGGGGGCGGATAAAATGTTTTGGGGGCTCGCCGGTGAAAATCACGCGATAGCGTTTCTCAGTGGGATGAACTGCGCCCCAGAAACCCGGTTTCTTTAAGAAACCGGGTTTCTCTACCTCACAAAGGATGAGAAACGCTAGAAATTGAAACTGTGGGGATTTAACCGCACTTATCCCTATGTGGCGCTTTCAGCGGGAGGCATCACAACTTTTGTCGCCAGACCGAGGGTTTTCAGCAGCCAAATTGCCGACCAAGTAACATCCACTTCCCACCAGCGCCAGCCGGCTTTCGCAACATGAGGGTAAGCGTGGTGGTTGTTGTGCCAGCCTTCGCCATAGGTGAAAATTGCTGCCCACCAGAGATTGCGGGAATTATCATTAGTTTCAAATGTCCGGTATCCCCAAACATGCGTAACTGAGTTGATAAACCAGGTGCTGTGCCAGAGCAAAACGGCTCGCAGAAAAACACCGTAAATTACAAACGACCAGCCACCAAACGCATAGAGCATAAGCCCTAGAGGGATTTGCAGAAAAAGATAGTAGCGGTCGAGCCAACAGTAAAACGGCTGTCGGACTAAATCGGGAGCGAATGGCTTGTACTGTTCGTAGTTGAAGAATTCTTGCCGGGGATAGATCATCCACAGCAGATGGCTCCACCAAAATCCCTTGCGAGCGGAATAGGGATCTTTGTATTCATCCTCGGTATAGGCGTGATGCAACCGGTGTCCGGCTGTCCAGAAAATGGGGCCTCCCTGAAGCGCGAGCGCACCGATAAAAGCGAGCGCATACTCCAGCCATTGCGGAACTTGAAAACTGCGGTGACTCAAGAGCCGGTGATAGCCCAAACAAATGCCGATACTGCCTAAAAACCAGTGCCGCAATAAGGTGACACCTAATGCTCGCCAAGAGAAAAACCAGGGAGCCAATAAGGCGAGGAGGTGTACGATCGTGAAAAAGAAGACAATAGCCCAATTTATCCTGGGTTGATTCTCAGGGGA
Source organism: Oscillatoria princeps RMCB-10 (assembly GCA_019359235.1). Classification (GTDB taxonomy): domain Bacteria; phylum Cyanobacteriota; class Cyanobacteriia; order Cyanobacteriales; family Oscillatoriaceae; genus Oscillatoria; species Oscillatoria princeps. The sequence continues at coordinate 74,917 of JAHHHT010000030.1, read as the reverse complement.
TGTGGGCACCGAGTCGAATGTCATAAATAGTTCCTCAACCACAAATTTGAACCAGGTTAACTGGCTCTTAGGAAATTTCAGAAAAGTCATTTAGCCGGCAGTCACGGCGGCAGGAAGGAGAGCGGCGAGCGCCGGCTCTCGTTATTTCCCATTCCGGTGGGTGATGCGAACAGCCTCCGCTCTCTCAAAGCTTGTTGCGGGTTATTAAATAGCCCTAGAAAAATTGGTAGCCGTTTTATGGTGAAGATAGGCATCAAAAACGCAAGCCATATTGCGGATTAACAAACGTCCGGCTGGAGTGACTTTAATTCGATTGTGAGAGAGGCGGATCAGCCCATCAGCTTCCAGCTTCTTCAACTCATATTGCTCGGCGGCAAAATACTCGTCGAAATCCCGGTCGAAGCTGAGATGGTATTTGGACTCGAACTCGTCTTTGCACAGTTGGAACTGGCACATTAATTCCATAATGGCTGTTCGCCGAATCACGTCCTCTTGGCTGAGACTCACCCCTCGCTCAATGGGTAAAGCTCCCGCATCAATGGCTTGATAGAAGTCTTTCAACCGCTTGTGGTTTTGAACGTATACATCATTCAGTTCCCTTTTGAGTTGGTAAGTGGTTCTATAGCAATAGACAGTCAGTAATGGACAAGGCATCTCACTTGCTAGTAGGGGGACAGGCGAGGACAGGCGAGACGCCTGTCCTACGTCCTAACCTAAGTCAAACGAATAGAGTCAAATTCTATAGAGGTTTTCAGTTGGATGAAGTGCCTCCCAGAAACCCGGAAGAGGGCGGGCACAGGGACCCGCCCCTACGAAACCGGGTTGCTCAGTACCTCACAAAGGATGAAAAACGCTAGATTAAACCGCTGCGACTTCGCTTGCAGAGCGGTTTGGCCTTCCCTCTGTGCTGCCCGGTTTGTCCTGACGGGTGAGCAAATCAAATACATGGTCGCCAATGGCGGCTTTTACATCTTCTTCTAGATCGTGCATGACATCCCGATTCAGTTGAAAGGCATAATTTGCCTCGTCTACGATGCGCTGAATCGTTGCTTCGTCAAAAGGTAGGGAGTTGAGAGCTAGACGGTAGGTTTCCTTAAATGCCCGTCTCGCTTCTGGTGTGGGAATTTGGTCGAAGTCATGCAGTCCTGTCCCTCGATCTGGGGGTAAATTCAGTGCGGAGCGAATAATGTTTTTCAAAGCCTGACCGCCGGACAGATCGCCCATGTAGCGGGTGTAGGCGTGAGCGATCAGGAGGGCAGGATCGGTATTGGCGATTTCGTTAAGGCGATTGACGTAAATCTGACCGGCTGGCAAGGGAGCAATTTGTTCGCGCCAGTTTTCACCGTAGTAGAATTCTAAATCTTTCTCCAGATTTGCCGTGCGGTTTAGCTCGGAAAAATAGAGCGGGCCCACTGCGGGGTGATCCTGGTGCCGGCGCAGCGCTTCTTCCAGCGTGCTGTAGACAAAATACAGATTGGCTAGCAACTTCCGGAATGGCTCCCACTCAACAATCCCTTTCAGAAAGCACTTCATATATGCGGTGTTTTCTGCGGCGGTGTGAGAGTGCTGGGTGCCTTCTCGCAGGCGGTTGGCTAGATCCTGGCTCATGTCAAATTACCTCATTCCTGAGAAATGGTGGTCTGGGCGGTGCCGGTTAGGGCCATCTGCGGTGCTGTCTTTCGGGAGCCGCAACGCCTTAACTGTGCTGACTTCACAACTGTACAGCTATGGAAAGATTTATGAGAAAAAAGTTTTCATAACTTAACAATAATTTTTTTGGGGGGTCTGTCCCCGATTCTGCGCCCACCATCCGTAGGGTTTCAGTGGGCGGCTTTCCCTACCCCTAGCGTAAGCACACCTGAGATTCTCTATATAGTAAGGAACCGCTGTGACTTCCGGCTGCCGGCTGGACAGCGCGACAGTGGAGCCCGACTGTCCAGACATATACCCACACATATATAGAGAGTGCGTGCGCCCCAGGGGCGGTGCGGGGGGGCCGGTGCCCCGGAATTCAGTCCCTGAAAGGGATTCGCACAGTTCGGCAAGCCGGGGGCAAGAAACCCGGAAGAGGGCGGGCACGGGGGCCCGCCCCTACGAAACCGGGTTTCTTGAACGCCGCCTCGCCGCAGCTAACACCACACTTTGCGATTTGGCACAATCCCTGTGCGAGAGAAAATTGGTAGAACTTTTTCCGCCACAGGTATTGACAAGCGCCGGCAAGCCGTATAACTTAAACACTATTGAGTTATGAAGAGTTCGACCTATGGTTAATTCTCCGCCGAAGCCCGCTCTGGAGATGGGGGAAGTCAAGACGAAGGCGATCAAGGAAAACATCCTCACGCCCCGGTTTTACACAACGGACTTTGAAACGACGGCCAAGCTGGACTTGTCGGCGCAGGAGACTGAGTTCCAGACAATGCTGGCAGAGATGCGGGCCGATTACAACCGGCACCACTTCGTGCGGGATGAGGCGTTCGAGGGTTCCTGGGATCACGTTACAGGAGAAGCCCGACAGGCATTTATCGATTACTTGGAGCGCTCCTGCGTGTCCGAGTTTTCGGGCTTTCTGCTGTTTAAAGAACTGTCGCGCAAGCTGAAGGATCGCAGCCCCCTCCTCGCGGAAATGTTTAGCCTGATGGCGCGGGATGAAGCCCGCCATGCTGGCTTCCTCAATAAAGCGATGAGCGATTTTGGCTGTACGATGGATCTGGGCTACCTGACGAAGCATCGGGTCTATACCTTCTTCCCGATCGAGTGGGTGATTTACACGGTCTACCTGTCGGAGAAAATTGGCTACTGGCGTTATATAATAATTTACCGGCATCTGGAAAAACATCCCGAAAATCAGTTTTACCCACTCTTCCGCTATTTTGAAAGCTGGTGCCAGGACGAAAACCGGCACGGGGATGTTTTTAAGGTACTGCTGCGCTCGCAAACCCAACTCTGGAAAACCTGGCAATCCCGGTTGTGGAGCAGGTTTTTCCTGCTGTCTGTCTTCGCCACACACACGCTAACCGTTCACGAACGGACGGGCTTTTATCGCGTGCTGGGAATAGACCCCACCGAGTTTGATGCGGAAGTGATCCGCAAAACTAACGAAACTGCAGCCCGCGCTTTCCCGTCTGTTCTGGACACGGAACATCCGGAGTTTTTCGAGCGCTTGCATCGCTGTTCCGAAATCAATTTGCAAATGTCTGAAATCGACCGCAGCTCTCAGCCCAAGTGGGTGAAAGCATTGCGCAAGTTACCGCTACAGCTGTCCATTGCCGGTCATCTCCTGCGGATTTATCTGCTCAAAGGGATTGATGCCGAAGCGCTGCGGGGAACAGTGCGGTAGAGCGGTAGAAGAGTTGAGGCGCTCGCTCTGTGCTACAGGTTACAGTGGGGCGAACGCTTCATTTATCATGATTAATGTTCCAGGTCTCGCTCTAAAAACTCATTTATAAAGCAAAAGTTAAGATCAGAGAAACCGGGTTTCTTCAAGAAACCCGGTTTCTAGCCTGGTTTCTGGCTCCATGCAGGCTTAAGAATTACTTTCTAAATGACTTCTAAACCCACCAAGGAGTTTCCCCGGTGCGGGGGTCAATTTCTGTCCACGGAGCAATCAAAATCGCATTATCTTTAACAGCAACGCGAACTAACTTGAGAGGGAGAGGTGCCGGTCCGCGCAATACAGAACCGTCAGCGCTGTAGCGAGAACCGTGACAGGGACATTGAAATTGCTGGTCAGTTTCGTTCCAGGGAAACGTGCAGCCTAAATGGGTGCAGTTATCTACAATTCCCATAGGGTCAAGCGTCCCGTCCTGTTTCACGGTTAAGTAAGTCGGCTCACCTGCTAACCCCGCAACGAGAGCGCGAGTGCCGGCAGGTTCGGCTAAAATTTGGCCGGCGGGAATGGGTTTGCCTAAGATATCTTTGGCGATGACTGCTCCCCCTTCGCTGGTTTCTGCAGGGGGGATAAAATATTTGGAGACGGGGTATAGTGCGGCACCGGCAGTCGAAGCAACGACCGTCCCAGTCAGAAAATTGAGTAACTGCCGGCGGGACATGGAAGGGTTTTCGAGCGGAAAGCTGCTGTCCATTGTGATTTTCCTTAATTAATAAGACTTGCGGGAATTGGAGCGAGCTAATTCCCCTGATTGCTAGGCTGGGTCGTTTTGGGTGTGAATCCCGCCCGCACACTGCAAAATGCGCTTGGGGCCCAGAAACCCGGTTTCTGAAACCGGGTTTCTAAATGTTAGCTGTTAATTGCGGGAGCAGTTAAAGCAACAGGTTGCAGAGTGCCGGCAGCCAAATCCAGGGGGAAGTTGTGAGCGTTGCGCTCGTGAATCACTTCAATCCCCAAGTTAGCGCGGTTGATCACGTCAGCCCAGGTATTGATGGGGCGACCTTCAGCGTCAAGAATTGACTCGTTGAAGTTAAACCCATTCAGGTTAAATCCCATCGTGGAAATTCCCAAAGCGGCGAACCAAATGCCCACCACCGGCCACGCGGCCAAGAAGAAGTGCAAGCTGCGGCTGTTGTTGAAGCTCGCGTACTGGAAAATCAAGCGTCCGAAGTAACCGTGAGCGGCGATAATGTTGTAGGTTTCTTCTTCTTGCCCGAACATATAACCCGCATTTGCGGATTCATTTTCAGTGGTTTCGCGCAGCAGAGAAGAAGTCACCAGAGATCCGTGCATGGCGGCAAACAACGCCCCGCCGAACACGCCGATAACGCCTAACTGGTGGAACGGGTGCATGAGAATGTTATGCTCGGCTTGAAACACGATCATAAAGTTGAACGTGCCAGAAATCCCCAGCATCAACCCATCAGAAAAGCTGCCCTGACCGATAGGATAAATTAACAGCACGGCAGTGGCGGCTGCCACAGGAGCGGAATAAGCAACCGCAATCCAGGGGCGCATTCCCAGCCGGTAGCTGAGTTCCCACTCGCGCCCCATATAAGCGTAAATGCCGATTAAAAAGTGCAGCACAATCAGCTGGTACGGACCGCCGTTGTACAGCCACTCATCCAAAGAAGCTGCTGCCCAAAGGGGGTACAAATGCAAGCCAACTGCCGCTGAAGTGGGGACAACAGTAGCGGTAATGATGTTATTCCCGTAGAGCAAAGAACCAGAAACCGGCTCGCGAATCCCGTCTAAATCCACCGGCGGGGCGGCAACCATCGCCAGGATAAAAACTGTGGTGGCCGTTAAAATTGTGGGAATCATTAACACGCCAAACCAACCAATATACAGCCGGTTCTCCGTGCTGGTAATCCAGTCGCAGAAGCGCGACCACAGGTGATTGCCCGTCTTTCTGGATACAGCTGTTGTCATTGCCGTAATATCTCCTTCGTTATAAATGCCTTACAGTCTGCGAACAGGTGCGCTCGCCTACCTGTATCTATATATAACCAGATAGTCATCCTGTTGTCAAGGGTTTAGCAAAAAAATTTTTACAAATGGCTGAAATCTAGGTACATCAGGGCTTTCAGACGTTTCGGGGGGGGGAGGGGCGAACCGGCAGCTTTGGGCCAGGGTGACGCCCGCCTGCGTTACACAAAATCCCCTGTCTGTCAAGGGGGCGGACAAAACTTTCTGGAGGCTTCTGGGCGCTTCTGGGGGCGCGCCGGTTAAAATCGGGGGGGCAGGCGAGTGGACATGAATAAACGCCATCGGATGGGAGACAGTAGGGTGGGTTAGCGCTAGCGTAACCCACCACACAATTAAGGTCGATGCGTAAGTCCTGATGAATAAACGAGATCGGATGGGAGCCAGAACCCCTGAGAGACAGAAACCCTGAGAGACAGAAACCCGGTTTCTTTAAGAAACCGGGTTTCTAGAGTTTCTAGACTTATGCCCACCTACTTATTATTTTTCCCGCCACTGCAGAAATTTGATGTAATCCCCCTCAAACCGCGCTCCTTTTAACATCCGGTTCCAGTAAACCCAAGGCAGGACGTGCTTTTTCATCAACCACATCACCCAGCGCTCTTTAGCGGGGTTGAGAGGAAAACTCGACATCAGGCGGGCAGTGTAACCGTCAAACTCCGACATCACAGTTCTGTCATAGCCAGTAATTAAAGGGCAGCAGGTGTACCCGTCATACTTTTCCCGCAAAGGTTGCGAGGCCATAAACGCCAGTAAATTTTCTGCCACCACCGGCGCTTGCTTGCGAACTGCCGCCGCCGTTTTCGACGTGGGCAGCGAAGACGCATCCCCAAGCCCAAACACATTTGGGTAGCGGTTGTGCTGCAGCGTGTCTTTATCCACATCCACCCAGCCATAAGGGCTGTTCGGAACGGCCAGCGGGCTGTTTTTAATAAAATCTGGAGCGCTTTGGGGCGGCGCAACGTGAATTATGTCGTACTTGAAGCTGACTTCGCCAACAATACCGCCCTCATCCAAAACATCAAAAATCGCCTCTTTCGTGCCGGCTTTAATCTCCTTGAGATTGTGGCGGAATTTCACTTCAATGTCCCGCTCTCTGACGACGCCTTCCAAAATCCTGGAATAAGCCGGCACCGCAAACATTCTAGTCGCGGGCGTGAGAAACATCACGTTCGTTCGCTGGCGCACTCCCCACTTACTGCGGAAAACATCGTCGGCCATGTACATAACTTTCTGGGGCGCACCGCCGCACTTAATCGGCGTATTGGGAAAAGTAAACAGCGCATTTCCGCCTTTAAAATTATTAATCAATTCCCAAGTGTAAGGGGCGTAACGGGGCGAATAATTGCTAGTCACGCCATCTTTCCCGATCGCTTCTTTAAGCCCTTTTATTAAATGCCAGTCAACTTGAATGCCCGGGCAAACAATTAAGCAATCATACTCAACCCGGATGCCTTCAGAGGTGCAGACGGCATTGTTATCTGGATCTAAAGTTACCGCCCGATCTTTAATCCAAGTCGCCCCTTTGGGAATTAAATCTTTTTGATGTTTGACGGTATCTTGGATCTGAAAAACCCCACCCCCGGTCATCGTCCAGCCCGGTTGGTAATAGTGTTTGTCCGACGGTTCAATGATGGCGATATCCAGCGAGCGGTTTTTCGCCAGCAGCAGTGAAGCGGTCGTAATCCCAGCAGCACCGCCACCGATAATCACGATCTGGTAGTGAACCGTTTTGCGGACTTCCGGTTGGATTTGTGGAACAGCAGTCTGGGACTGTCTTTGTGCTAGCGTTGCCATTGTCTCTTTTTCCTGGTGAGCATTTTTACTGAGCCCGCTTTGGGCGGGGCAGGAGGCACGCCTCGCCCCGCCGGCTGGGTGAATCTACTTAACCCTGCTGCAAAAATTTTTTTGCATCCCCTGTCAAGCTTATATGTCATATCACTATATAGTAATACTTCTAAAACGTCAAGCTGCCGGGTTCCCACCGGCTCGCATAGGGCCAGACGCCCTGGCCAGGGAGCGAGCCGCTCTGGGCCCTGCCCTGCCGCAGTGGTGGCCTGCCCCACCGGCACGGGAGGGAGTCTGGGACTGGTGCTGGCCTTCCCTTGGCCTGGTGAGCGCTTTACCGCGCCCCTTCCTCCCCGGCGAGGAGGCCCGCCTCACCCCGCCGGCTGAGTCAATCTACTTAATAAAGAGGCAAAAAATTTTTTTGCCTCTCTTGCTAAATCAGACTCTTTATATTATTGTATAGTCATATAACCGCTGGAGGGGGAAGTTAAGCTTCTGGCCGCAGGGGGCGAAAAGCCCTGGATCGCGCCGCCCGCTGGGCCATTGCCATGCCGGTGAGAGACGGTTGTGCTGTCCCGGCGATGCCGGCGCGGACAGCGCCAAACCGCCATCCAGACAGGGTGTGTGCCAAAATAACAGATTAACCGCAAGGAGAGAAAACTATGCTGTTCCGCCAACTCTACGACAACGAAACCAGCACCTACACGTATTTAATTGCCGACAAAACAACCAAAGAAGCGGTTTTAGTCGATCCGGTGATCGAGCAAGTCGATCGAGAGATGAAACTGCTGCAAGAGTTGGGACTCACATTGCGGTACTGCCTAGAAACCCACATTCACGCCGATCACATCACCGGCACCGGCAAACTGCGCACCTTAACCGGCTGTCAGGGAATCGTCCCGGAAAATGCCAGCGCAGCCTGTGCCGACCGCTTCCTTAAAGATGGAGAAATCTTGCGCCTGGGAGACATCGAAATTCAAGCCATTTCTACTTTAGGCCACACCGACAGCCACATGTCATATCTGGTGAATGGCTCTCATCTTTTAACAGGCGATTCCCTCTTTATTCGCGGGTGCGGGCGCACAGACTTCCAAAGCGGCGATCCAGCCTTAATGTACGAGCACGTCACCCAAAAACTCTTCACCCTACCAGACGAAACCCTAGTATATCCGGGTCACGACTACAGAGGACAGACCGTTTCAACCATTGGCGAAGAAAAGAAATACAACCCCCGCTTTGCCGGCAAAGATCGGGCCAGCTTTATCCAGATGATGAACAGCCTAAACCTGCCAGATCCCAAGAAAATTGCCGAAGCAGTTCCCGCCAACGAGCGCTGCGGTAACGTGCCGGTATAGGGGCGAGCGAAAAAATGACAGAAAATGCCGGTGAAGCCGCAGGCGCTGACCGTATGAGATCGCCAAGGCATTTACCGGCTTTTCAGCGCTGTTTGAGCGGGTTTTCTCCCCCGCTCTCTTCCGGCTGTGCTAAAATAGTTCCAGCAATTCCACAGAAATACCTTCCAAAGTTTAGCCCCCGCAGACAAATGGCGAAAAGTCACGCTATTGACCGTTATCCTTGGCTCTCCAAATTGAGCCGGTATTTCCCAATTTTAACATGGGGGCTGCACTACCGGCGCGAATATTTGCTCGGAGATGTCACCGCCGGCATCATCGTTGCCAGCTTGTTAATTCCGCAGGGAATGGCCTACGCCATGCTGGCCGGTTTGCCCCCGCAAGTGGGGCTGTACGCCAGTATTCTCCCCCAACTGGTCTACGCCTTTTTGGGAACGAGCCGCATGCTTTCCGTTGCGCCGGTTGCCGTAGATTCCCTGATGGTTGCTGCAGCAGTCAGCGCTTTAGCCAAAGAAAACACGCCGGAATATTTAGGGCTGGCACTGACTTTAGCATTCCTCGTCGGAGCCCTTGAACTTATCATAGGAGTGTGCCGGCTGGGATTTTTGGTAAACTTTCTCAGTCAGTCCGTTATTTCCGGATTTATCAGCGCCGCTGCCATTCTCATCGGGTTCAGCCAAGTCAAACACCTGTTCGGGCTGAAAATACCCCAAACGGAATCCTTTTTACAGCTGGTCAGCTACCTGGGAGAAAACATCGGAACAGCCAACTGGATAACCGTGAGTCTGGGAGTGGCCAGTCTGGCCCTATTACTGTATTTTAACAAAGGGTTGAGCCGGCATCTGAAAAACTTTGGGTTGCAGGATGCCGCCACTGTTCCGATTACCAAAAGCGGTCCTTTAATTGCTGTCACCGGCAGTACCCTGATTGTCTGGCTGTTTCAGCTCGATAAAATAGCGGGGGTTAAAGTAGTGGGAGAAATCCCGCAAGGGCTGCCGGCGCTAACCGCTCCCATTTTTGACCTCAATACTGTTCAATCTTTACTGCCGGCAGCCTTAGCCATTAGCTTTGTCGGGTTTATGGAAGCGTTTGCCGTTGGCCAGTTTTTGGCGAGCAAGAAACGGCAAAAAATAGATGCCAATCAAGAATTAATTGCCTTGGGTGCGGCGAATGCCAGCGCCGCCTTGACAGGGGGCTATCCTATTACAGGCGGGTTGAGCCGGTCGGTGGTCAATTTTTCTGCCGGCGCAAATACGGGGCTAGCATCCATTATAACCGCTTCCGTTATTGCCGTCACCCTCATGTTTCTCACGCCGCTATTTTATTTTCTCCCCCAAACCAGTTTAGCGGCTGTTATCTTAGTAGCTGTAGCGAATTTACTGGATTTTGCCACCCTCAAACGCCTGTGGGCTTACGAGCGAGCGGATGCGTTTGCTTGGTGCGCGGCATTTGTGGCGGTGCTAGCAACCAGCGTGGAAAAAGGGATTGTTATCGGGGCGGCAATTTCTTTGGCGCTGCACCTGTGGCGCACCAGCAAACCTCATATCGCCATTGTGGGGCGCGTGGGCGAAACCGAACATTTCCGCAACGTGATGCGACACGAGGTGAAAACTTGCCCTCACGTTTTAGCAATTAGGGTTGACGAAAGCCTTTATTTTGTGAATGCGAAATACCTGCAAGATTACGTGCTTAAAGCCGCCGCCAACTCCCCCCAGGTAAAACATTTGGTTTTGGTGTGCAGTGCGGTTAATATGATTGATGGCAGCGCTTTGGAAACTTTGCAAAGTTTGAGAGCTGATTTAAAGACAATGGGAGTGGAATTTTACATGTCAGAAGTGAAAGGGCCGGTGCTGGACAAATTAGAAAAAGTCGGGTTTGTGGCGGCGCTGGGAAGCGAGCGCATTTTCTTGAGCACTGACCAAGCCATGCGCAAGTTAGAAGGTGTGTGAGGGCAATTTAAGTCGGGTAGGGGTGAAGGGGAATCGCAGGGAATTTGTCTGCCGGCACCCCCCGAACCCAGCCATCAGGGATTTGGCTGAATTTGGCTCTTAACCCAGCTGCGAAATGCCCTAACCAACTCTAAATAATCCGCAGTCCCCGCTTGCTGTAGAAATCGAGAAATTTCCAGCACCGGCACATTGGGAAATGCCAGACTGCGCTCACTGGGCACATACTCCTTATCCCGCAGAACATTAATACTGAAGGATTCCCCATCGTAAACCCAGACTTCCGGAACGCCCAGCTCTGCATAGACAGGAAAGCGAATTCTGGAACTGCTGGTGATATCAATCTCAACCACTAAATCAGGGGGCGGGTCCTGATTGAGGTCGATTCTATTTTTACCCTTAACTGCGTTCAGGTTCTGAATGTAGAAGCATTTATCTGGTTCGGCTCCGCTAAGTTCCGAACGTTTGAAGGTAGTGGAGCCTAGAGGATAAATCCTAATTTCTAATTCTTCTGCCAGGGTTTCGACAAATCGACCGACGATTTCTTTGTAAAGTTCGTGTTCAGGTGATGGAACCATAATTTCAAGTGCGCCACGATTGTAAGTAAGACGTATCCGGCGATTGCTCAGTTCAGCCAGTAAGGCTTCATAAGTTGGCCAGCTGATACCGGAGAGCTGGATTCGTTCTGGGGGTTGGGTGAGGGTGATAGTGGTCATAGGGCGGTTGGTTCAGGTTGAGACGGTAGCCTCCTTAAATTATATCACAGACGATCAGCTGCCGTCAACTTTTTGCAGGGCGAAAGCCCTACTACAAACTTTGGGCTAGAGCCCTACTACAAACGGCACCCTCACGCCCCCGCGCTCACTCCTCAAAAATTGCCCCGCGCTCCGTCAGAGCTTGCTTCATCGCCTGAGAAATTCCTGAATTGCCGGCAAAGCGAGCGCTATCCACATTCGCACCCGTCAAATCCGCACGAGTCAAGTCCGCACCGGCAAGATTGGCTCCCACCAGATTAACGCTAGTTAAATCAGCATTTTTCAAATTAGCACCACTCAGCAGCCCGCCGGCAAGATTGGCGCGGCATAAATACGCACTGCTCAAATTCGCCTCACTCAGCTGTGCGCCGGCAAGATTAGCACCGCTGAGGTTCGTGCGCAGATCCGCACCCCTCAAATTAGCGCCGCTGAGATTAGTGCCGGCAAGATTCGCATTCGTCAGCACCGCGCCGCTGAGGTTAGCGCCGGCAAGGTTCGCGCCGGCAAGATCCGCCAGATTCAGGTTAGATCCCGCAAGGTTAGCCTCCCGCAAATCCGCACGGCTCAAATCCGCATAGTGCAACTCAAGATCGCTCAAATCCGCACCCGCAAAATCCACCTCTGGATTCAGCCCCAAACTTCTCGCCAGCGCCACAAAGTCAGATGTTTCGCTATTGCAAAACAGTTCCCGGGCGATCGCTCGCTGCAGCTGCAAGCACTCAATCGCCTGCGCCGCTTCTCCCAGCGACATGTAAGCCAATCTCAGATTTCCCAGCGCCTGTGCCTCAGCTTGCCGGTCGGACATTTCCCGCTCTATTGCCAGACGCAGCTGCATGTATTCTATCGCCTCACCGGCCTCCCCCAACTCCAGGAAAGCATTTCCCAAATTCAGCAGCGCATTCCCCTCTCCGCGCCGGTCGGAAATTTCCCGCGCTATCGCCAAATGCTCTCTATAGCATTCAATCGCTTTTGTCAAGTTTCCCAGCGCCTGATAAGCGACTCCCAGATTTCCCAGCGCCGCTCCCGAACGCCGCCGGTCTTGGATTTCCCGATACCTCGCTAGCGCTTGTTGCCAAGACTCCAGTGCAGCCTCAAACTCACCCGTCTGATACTGCTCAATTCCTTGTTTCAGCAGCCGAGTCGCTTCAGACATGATCTTACTTCCGCTAGAATAGTAATGTTACTTTCAATGTAGCGATCCGGGCTGTCACAGCTGTTGGCACTGGGCACTTGGAACGCTAGCAAGATATACGCTCGCATTGTTGATTCCCCTCGCCGGTCTCCTAGCTGCCATTAATCAACCGGACATAATATCCTCAAAGGCGCGGCAACGTTAAACAGCCCGCTGTGAGAAATGCCGGCAAAAGGATACCAGAGCTATCCGCACCGGCAGAGCGCAGCAGCTCACAACTCCTCAAAAATCGCGCCTCGCCGCTTCAAATCGGCTTCCATCTCCTCAGAGAGCCCGGAATCCTTCTTGAATCGCGCCTCCTGCACCAAAGCACCGGCAAGGTTAGCGCCGGTGAGATTGGTTAAGACTAGCCCAGCGTGGCGCAAGTCAGCACCGGCAAGGTTAGCGTCACTCAAGTCCGCATCGCTGAGATTGGCATTGCTGAGATTCGCCTCCCTGAGATTGGCACCCTTGAGGTTAGCGCCGCTCAAAGAAACCAGCGCCAGAGCGCAGCGGTGCAAGTCAGCGTCTTGGAGGTTGGCATCGCTGAGCAGCGCACCGCTCAAATCAGCGCCGGCAAAATTAGCCAAGCTCAAGTCCGCCTCACTCAAATCCGCATCGTTGAGCAGAGAGCCGCGCAGGTTAGCACCGGCAAGATGGGCACCGGCAAGGTTAGCGGCATTCAGGTTAGTGCCCTGCAAATTGGCACCGGCGAAATCCGAGAGCGGATTGAGTCCCGCAATGTTTGCCAGCTCCACAAAGTCATCAGTTTTTGCCGCTAAAACCTGCTGGATCAGTGTTTCCAGTTCAGCGGAGCTGACAGCCGACTCCTCGGTCTGGTAACTGCTCCAGTGGGGCGAAACCTCTAGCGAATTGTATTGCAGCACAACAGCGCGACTGAGATTCGGCTTGAGTTGCAGGTCGTCGATGGACATCACCAGCTTTCTTTCGAGCACCGCATGTTTGTTGGGGCTGATGTCGTGTGGCCAAAGTCCTTCCACATGGGTGAGGCGCACGCAAGCCGGTGGCACTTCAAACACGCCCCGCACTTCGCAAGGCATCTCCTTCACTTGCAGCGTTCCCAGCCTAAAATTTTTGATTTCCGCTTTTAAAACCGGCGGGCTCGCCAAAGGTTTGAGTGCAAAAACCCAGCAGGGTTCCGTTTCCGTACCGCTGCCAGTGACCTGACAGGCGGTAGAGTTTTCGTCGAAAAGCTGGACGTTGCCGTGGATCTGGCGGGACTGTTCCGGCATTTGGCCATTTTCTAGCTTCAGCTTCAGCTGCCCGCCGGTGAGGCCAAATTTGAAGCGCCCCCCGATCAGCGGCTGCCAAGCTTCGTCAAAGTGCAGCGTCAAATACAGGTCAATCCGATCGCTCAAGGCTGCGCCGGTGCGGGCGGGTATGCCGGTCAATTCCATTGACAGGCAGTCTGGCTGGGGTTTTGAGGTCAGAGGTGCTTGCATTGCCAATTTTCGTGTCGTAGGGACCTACCTGATATCCCAAGCTATCATATATGGGCATTGGGCATCATCGCATTGGGCGTGGGGCACAACAATCAATCCTCAATCCTCAATCCTCAATCCTTGCATCCTTGCATCCTTGCATCCTTGCATCCTTGCATCCTTGCATCCCACGCCCCATACCCTGCGCCAAAAATTTAAGGGCGCTCTTTCTTGTGAGCGCCCCGCCAGTTTGTTTATTCAATTGAGTGAGTTCGATTGAGTTGCTTGTTCAGGTGGGTTGGATCGATCGGCTCGCCGACCGGCTGCAACCACTGCGCTTGAGTTCTAGGAGGCAAACCACAAGGCGATTCTGCAATCGTTGTGCACTTTAGCTCATCGTTGCGTTGCTGCGGTCGTAAGTCACTCGGTTGGCGGCAGATAGCTTTCCTTGGATGGGGTTCCAGTAATCAGTAGCTTCCAGTCCCACTTCAGCCGCCGCACGAGTCAGCAGGGATTGCTGGCGGTTCTTAATAATGTGATGGTGGCGCATCATCAGGACGCGAGCTTGGTCTTGAGCGGACATGTCAGATTCCTCCGTTGCAATCGCTTCAATTTCTATCGCTGGATGTTCTATCGCTGGATGGCACTCAGCTCATCGTCGCCTGCGAGCGGTCATAGCTGATCTGGTTTTCAGACTGGGGCTTGCCTTGAATGTGGCCCCAGTAGTTAGCCGCTTCCGGGGGAAGGCCAGCTTCCGCAGCGGCGCGGCACAGCATGGACTGCTGTCGGTTCTTGACTAAGTGATGGTGGCGGAGCATCAGAGAGCGAGCTTGTTCTTGAGCAGACATGGTGGGTTCCTCCTGGTTTTCTGGCTGGTGGGGCTGGCTTTTTTGCCCTTCTGTATTCACTATATCAGGTGATTCTGTATCTAAAACTACAAAATGACTTATATTTACAAAATTTAACATAAATATTAATCTGGGCTTCGGGATCGCTGGGCCCGGGCGGGGTGCGTTCCCCGCAGAGAGTCATCCCGTGGGGGCTGCGTTCTCGCAGCCTGCGGCTGGCACCGGCACACCGGCAACAACAGAGGCTCCCCCACCAGTAGTGAGGGAGCCTGCGCCGGTTAGGTGAATTTGTGCACAGGTAGGGTGCGTTCGCCGCTGAGAGCCACCCACAGGCGTTGGGGCTGCCTTCAGGGAGCGCACCCCACAAGGCTTGAGGCGTAGGACAGGCATCTTGCCTGTCCCAATAGTCAGCGGCTCGCGGCTGGCACTGACAGGGGCTGGTAGACGCGATAGTCGATGTTGGGGAAGATGTTGTCGAGATCCTCAACTTTTTCCAGCCAGCCGGCGTCGATTTTGCCGTTGCTGATATCGTCGTAGATTTTATTGAACCGCATTAAGTGGGAGCGGGTGCGCCGCACGGCATAGGGCACCATCGTGCCGGTGCGCATGATAAACGCCCAGTCAGAAGATTGCGCCAGCAGCAGCTCCCGCGCCGCTTGGTTGAGCGCCCGCCACTCCAGCTCGTCTGCCGGCTGCCGCCTAGCGAGCTCAATCATCCGCTCTGTGGCTTGGTGCAGGTGGGGGTAAATCCAGGAATTGGTGTCATTGAGCCAGTATTCGTGGAACCCTTTCCACCCCCAGCTCGACTGGGCGGGACGGGCAACTTGCTGTTTGGGGTGCTTTTGCAAATAATCAGCCAAGTGCGTCATCTCATAGGTTTTTTGGTCGTACCAAGTCTTGCGAACGCAAAAATCGATGAACCAGGGGCCCTCATACCACCAGTGGCCAAATAGCTCGGCGTCGTAGGGGGAAAGCACAATCGGGGGGCGCTGCATGATACTGTGGAGGTGGTAAATTTGGCGCTCCCGGTTCATCATGAAGTTGCCGGCGTGCTCAGCGGCTTTTTCCCTCGCCCAGTAAGGATCGTAGAGCTGCTTGTCTGCCAAGCTCAGCCCCCGACCGGTGATCTTGTGGTACTTGATGCCAACGTTTTTCCGCTGGCCATTGGGCATGATGTAGGGCTTGATGTATTCGTATTCCGCTTCCCAGCCCAAGTCTTTGTAAAACTCCCGGTAGACCGGATCGCTGGGATAGCCCAGCTGAGTTGACCACACCTGTTGCGAGGATTCCTGATCGCGACCGAAGGCGGCTACCCCGGACTCGGTATAAATTGGAGCGTAGCTGCCACAGCGGGCGCGGGGGCGGGAGTAGAGCAGGCCGTGGCCATCGGTGAGGAAGTAGCGCAAACCGGCTTCCCGCAGTACCACCTCTAACCCTTCAAAGTAGGCGCACTCCGGCAGCCAAATCCCCTTGGCAGGACGCCCAAAGTTCTCTTCGTAGTGCTCGCAGGCCACTCTGATTTGCGCCCACACCGCTTCTGGATACATCCTCATCAGTGGCAGGTAGCCGTGGGTGGCACCGCAGGTAATGATTTCCAGGTTGCCACTGTCTGAGAATTGCTTGAATGCGTCTACCAGATCCCCGTTATAGCGCTCCCACACCTGCCGCGCCTGGTTAAATTCTGTGGCGTAGTGTTCTGCCAGGTAGCGGATGTGGCCATTGTGGGCGTTGTGCTCTATTTCTCGCTCCGCCAGTTCTTGCAGTTTGGCCAGGTGGGCGTCGTAGCGCTCTTGCAGCAGCGGATCGCGCAGCATCGACACCAAGGGCGGTGTGATGGTCATGGTGATTTTGAAATCAATGCCGTCCCGCTTCAGCCCTTCAAATATTTTTATTAAAGGGATATACGTTTCTGTAATCGCTTCGTAGAGCCACTCTTCTTCTAGAACGTAGTCGCTTTCGGGGTGGCGGACAAAAGGCAAGTGGGCGTGCAGAACCAGAGCCAGGTAGCCAAGAGCCATAATGATTCCAGGAGCGTGGGTTGATGTAGAACTTTAGCAGGCTTAGCAAAGTTTCACAATATTTAAAGATTTTACGATGAAATGACGGCGCAGGAGCGAAATATGCTAGTAAAATTCCCAAAATCGCAGCACTGGGGACTGGGCGCAGGGCGCAGGGCACGGGGCACGCCGCTCCTGCGGAGCCGCAACGCTTGCGCATGGGGCACGCTGGCATGATAGTGGGTGGTGAGAGACAAATTTATCAATGTCACCGCCGGACAGGCGTCCCGCCCGTCACGGCGCTAGCCTGCGCATATCGCAGCCCAGATGCCGGCGCTCCAGCAGCTGATCGACGAAGCATGAGGGCCGGTGGAAAATCCGTTTGATTGCTTTGAATTAAAAAACAGCAGATAAAAGCTGACAACAAATTATATTTTTTGTTTTCCGGTTAAACACAGGTTCTAAAAAAGAAAGTCTAAAATCTCGGGCCGGCGTTGGACGCTGTCGCGTCCCGCAACACTTGCGCGCCGCACGGCAACTGGATGAGCGGGGGATGGCATCCCTGTCTTGCCGCAATTAACAAAGGCAGGCGCAAGACGCCCGCAGCGGACTTGCGTCTCGTGTCCATCAGGCTTTCAATCCCCTTTGGGGCGTGAGATGCCGGGAGTGGATTGCTGGCACTTTCCTCCGAGGCGACAGCTCAAACAGGTTGAGCTGTACTTTTAGAGTTTCGGGGGGGTAATGGGTACACTATGTAAGGGTCAGCAGGGGTGTTACCTCTCATCCGCTCCTTTGAAAGGGATGGGCTTTTTCACCTCTCAATCCACTCAAGGATAACTGTAGCGTTCCGGTAGTCCCATGCAATATCAAGGGCATCCACCCAAACCCACACTGGAGCAGGTCGTCGAGCGAATCTTTACTACTCACCGGATTACGCGCGGGGACCAACAGCTCTTTATGAAGACTTTGTTATCTAAAGATGCGCTCAGCCCCCACGAGCAGCACCATATCGACCGCGTGTTCGACGGCTTGCGCCGAGGCTTGATCAGGGTTGTGGATTAGAGCTGATTTATAAATAAAAAGTGAAGCCACAAGAAAGCGGGTTTCTTGTGGTGGGTCAGCGGCAAGTAGGGGCGGGGGCGGGTTTACGAACATTCTTCTTTGCCCTGCTGCAAACATTTCGGATGAACCCGCCCCTATTAACATCCGGGAAAACACAGAGACATCTCCGGTGAGCCCCGCCCCTACCAGCAAGACACCCGGTTTATGGCCCCCACTCAAGCTTAACAATTACTTGACAAACACGCTCTTAATGAGGTAGTGAGAAACCCGGTTTCTTAAAGAAACCGGGTTTCTGGTACTTCATCCAACTGAGAAGCGCTATAAAAAGCAATCAAATAATTTTAATAAAACTTGACTCGGCTTCGCCAATCAGTGTGAAAGCAGCCCAGTCTCTGGGGTTGGGGTGCTGTTGCTTTGTCGCCAGCATTGCGGAACGCAAGGCGCGGGCTTTGTCGGGGTTTTTTTGCAGATTTTGGTAAAATTCAGCCATTAAGGAGGCGGTGGGGGCGTCTGGCACTGACCACAGGGAAACAATGACGCTGGGTGTGCCGGCACTG
The DNA here is from genome assembly GCA_019359235.1 of Oscillatoria princeps RMCB-10. Lineage (GTDB taxonomy): Bacteria > Cyanobacteriota > Cyanobacteriia > Cyanobacteriales > Oscillatoriaceae > Oscillatoria > Oscillatoria princeps. The sequence goes on along the minus strand of JAHHHT010000030.1, from coordinate 56,625 downwards.
ATTAAGGCTCTCGACAGCCCAACCACGCCGTCGCCGGTGATTTTTCCCCTGCCGGTGTTGCAGGCGCTCAGCACAACTAATTCGGCATTTAATTTAAAATTGAGGATTTCCTCAGCGGTGAGCAAGCCATTATCATCGCCAGAAGGGGCGAGGGCGATGGCGCTGTCTAATCCCCGGATATTGTCCAGCAATCCGTGGGTTGCCAGGTGAATGATTCGCGCTTTGGGCAGCAGCTTTACAATAAATGCTTTGGTGGCTTGATTGCCGGCGATCGGTTTTGTGTTGAGGAGGGGGGCGATAGCAAAAGCTTCTCGTTCCGCACCGGGTAAGGGCACTAGCTGTTGGGGTGGCTCTCCGGGTGCCGGCGGTACGCTGGGCATGGTGGGATTTCCGACAACCAGGTTTCGCACAGACGAGATTAATCGCGTCTCGGCATGCTGGCGGGTTAATTCTAATACCTGAATGGCGGGTGCGGTGAGGATGGTATGCTTTTCAATGAGAGATTTGCCGGCTCTATCTTGCAGAGCGGGGAAGGGAACGAGGAACAAATCGTCTTGGGGGATAAAGATGACTTTATCGTTGGGGTCACTGGGCAGCAAGTCGGCAATGGGTTCAATGAGAAGTTTGTGGAGGAACTGCAATTTTTCGGTTTGGCTTGGTGACTGTGTTTGTTGAGATGCCGGTCTGGAACCGGTGCCAGTCACCGGCGGCTCTGGGAAGACTCCGATGGATTCGCGGCTGCTGGCAATCAGGTTTGCTAGAATGGTATTGAGGGATGTGAGGTCAACCGAGCGAAAGGCGATTTCGCCGCTGGGTTTGACGACCCAAATGTAAAGTGCCGGTGACAGGATCTGTTGGCCGGTTGGGTCAAATTGATTAAAAATCGAATATTCAACGAGTGCCGCGTTTTGCTGTTTGGCGATTTGTTTAATTTTCCAGAGGGTGGGGGGTTTGACAGCCGGCTGGCAAGACGCGACATCTGGGGACGCGACTCCGCGCTCTACAGGAGCGGTGCAGAACCGTTTAGCTAATAATTCGACAAACGCCCGCGCCCTACCCCGTTCGGAAATTTCCAAAGCCGCCAAATTCTTATTCTGGGCGATCAGGGCTTTTTGCAGCGCTAGGTAATCGTTAACCTGCGTGTCAAAAATCGACACTTTATCGGCATCAGTCAATCCGGGGCGCAGGGATTCCTTAACCTCAACGGCGGCGAGTAGGGCTGTCTCGGCTTCGGCGAAGTTGCCGGTTAGAAGGTAAGTGAGGCCAATATTGCTGAGCATTGTCCCTTCCCCCGCTTTGTCGCCGACAGCTCTTGCAATCGCATTGGCTTGCTGGTAAAATTGCAAAGCAGTGGCATACTGACTCAGACTGCCGTAAACTAATCCAATATTGTTGAGCGTTCTCCCTTCCCCCGCTTTGTCGCCGACAGCTCTTGCAATCGCATTGGCTTGCTGGTATAATTGCAAAGCAGTGGCATACTGACTCAGACTGCCGTAAACTAATCCAATATTGTTGAGCGTTCTCCCTTCCCCCGCTTTGTCGCCGACAGCTCTTGCAATCGCATTGGCTTGCTGGTAAAATTGCAAAGCAGTGGCATACTGACCCAGACTGCAGTACACTAATCCAATATTGTTGAGCGCTCTCCCTTCCCCCGCTCTGTCGCCGACAAATCTGGCAATAGCTAAGCCTTGCTGGAAGAATTCCAAAGCTCTGGCATACTGACCGAGATTGTGGTAAACTGTCCCAATATTGCTGAGCGCTGTCCCAACCCCGGCGCTCTCGCCGGCAACTCTGGCAACAGTTAAGCCTTGCTGGTAGAATTCCAAAGCTCTGGCATACTGACCCTGATTGCGGTAAACTGACCCAATATAGTTGAGCGCTGCCCCAACGCCGAGACGTTCGCCGATTTCTCTTGCCGTGGCTAGAACCTCTTGCAACGTCTTCAATGCTTCTGTCCATCAACCAATCAACTTAGGTCACACTTCTAGACACACTGTTTGAAGAGCTGTCGCGCTTCATCTGTTTATAGCAGTTCTAAATGATTTGCGCAACCGCTCTTGGCCTTTGAACCCCGGTTTCGTAGGGGCGGGCCACCCACGGAGACCGCCCTCTGCCGGGGTTCTCAAATTTACACGAAGGTTATTGACGCGCTATATTTTGAGCGGTGCGAGCCGGCACGGCAACCGGCTCGCCGGTCCAGGAGAGACGCCAAAACTGCACGAGCAACCAGCCCGCCAGATTGAATCGCACCGCAAGGGAACAGCCGGCAGCTCGCAGGTAAATGCCCTTGCCGGTGGGAATTTAAAATTCACCTTAACACAGCTGGGTTGCCTGCGGGAGATAAATTCACAAAATTTTAACAAAATTTAACAGGGGAGGGGAGCCGGTGGGCAAGCACAAGAAACCCGGTTTCTTAAAGAAACCGGGTTTCTCAGTACCTCACTTATATGAAAAAGGCTATCAGTGCAAACTTATTCCCGTCCCCGCAACCGGCTTGTCCAATACGAGCGTTTGTTTGAACCGCAGATGGACGCAGAAGTAGATGGACGCAGATGATAGCTGAGATTATCTGCGGACATCCTTGTACTTCTGCGGATTTATAGCGGTTCTCAGTTTGATGTACTATGGCCCATAAACCCGATTTCGTAGGGGCGGTGCCCCTGTGCCCGCCCCTACCGAGTTTCTCCGCAGCACACTAATCTGAGAAACGCTATAAATACACATTTAGCTGCGAGTTTGGCCAGAGCCGGTGCGTCAGGCAATATCGGCCAGCCCAAGAGCGACAAAAGCTAGATTTCGCCGCTCTTGTCCCGGAGCCGGTAGCTCGCGCCTGTCAGGCTCAACTGGCGGGTATAGCTTTCCAACTGACGGTGAGAGAACCTGTGTTATCCCCGTAACATGCCTTGTCGTCATTCATCATGAATGTCAAGGTTTCATTCGGTTTCACGCGAATCCGCTTTTCAGTATCTATTAGCGTCGCCACCTTAGATTCTGCGCTCGCCGCTACCAAGGAACCCAAGTTGTACTGTGGATAGGGAGAATTATTTTGGTAAACTTTGAACGTGTCCCCGACAAGACCTGACGCTGTGCATGCGAAAATACTGCCTGCTGCCGCTGCCGACCATTTACCTGATGGAGTAAATATTATGCTGATGTCCCCATTGATAGGGTTGGTAAACTTCACTCCAGCTGGGTTCTTCGCTTCCACGTCAAAGCTGCCCGAATCCAGCACCGGCGGGGTGCCACCATCGAATGTCGCACCATCAAATTTAGCACCGTTTAGGGTAGCGCCGGTTAAGTCGGCCCCCCCGAGTTTGGCCCCGCTGAGATTGGCATTCGTCAAATCCGCATGGCGCAGGCTAGCACCCGTCAGATCTGCTTTGCTGAGATCCGCATTGCACAAGTAAGCATAAGTTAGGTCGGCCTTTACGAGCGAGGCCCCCTGCAGCTGGGCATAGCCCAAGAAGGTATAGGTCAGGCTGGATTGTATCAGGAAGGACCCCCACAGTTTCGCGCCCAGCAGGTAGGAATAGCTGAAGTTAGCACCAGAGAGGTTCTTAAAGTTACTGAGGTCAGCGTCGGGCAAGTAAAGGTACAGAAAATCGCGTTTACCTGCACCGTACTGTTCGAGGATGGTTTGGGCTGTTGTTGCCATTGTCGTTTCTAGCTCCCTGATTAGGGTTAAGTGTTGAACTTTGCGGGAGGATGTGATGCTTGAAAAATCTTGGCCACCCGGCGTTGTCTGAGCTAAAAGTTAGGGCGCTTTCCCTGATAATCCGCTCTCTTGGTAGAGAGTGACTTTCAAGCCTTTTGGCCCCTTCAAAAAACGCCGGACGGCGTGGGGAATCCCCGAACTTCACTGTCAGCCACACGCTTAGCAGCTGTCCAAATCCACTCTGGGATTTCGCCAGAAATCACAAGCAGCATTCCTCCTGCTTTTGCTTGAGCGGGCCATTCAGCCGGCATCTGGCCGTACTGCACTTTACCCGCACAAACTCAAAGTTTAAAGCATTGAACAGCGAATAGAGCAAAATTTTTTATTAATTAACGTAATGAAATGTAACTTTATGATAACTAAATGCAAACTTTCAGAGAAGGGCGACCGATTGACGGCCCGAACTCAATGTGCCTTCCGGCGGGACATTCGTACAATCCGCAACACCCCACGACATCATTTACGATTGCTTCGTTATTGCATATCGGGTGGGGCAGCTCTTGTGGGCCGGGGGAGACAGATTGCAGATTCTCTGCGGCGCTGGAAAAAACGCAATCCGTGCGACCGGACACGCTCTCAAGGCGAAGTTACACTAATTAATCGTAAATTCTGTAAGAGTGCCGCACCGGCTCTCCCGATTGGCCTTAAATCACCTGAGAAACAATCGGCAGCGCCGCTATCTGGGCCGTATCGAGGACGGGAACAGGGGGATTGGGTTCCTGGGGGACTCTTGGGAAGCTATCTGTACCCGGGTGCGCAATCCGCAGCATTTCAGCTAACCCCAAGCGGGTCACGCCATCCGATGCTGTCCCGCACAGGGAACCACTGGGCCAAAATCCTGCCGGCTTCCCCCTCCGGAATCCTGTAAATCGCTACATTTAGCCGCGAGGAACTCTGGCTTTCTTAACAATTACTTTATAAATCCGCTCTTAAAGAATCGAATTGACTGCCGGCGGGACAGTCATTGATGCCCACCAGCAACGCTAATTTGCTCGGCGCAGTTGAGCGCGAGAGCCGGCCCATATCTGCGAGCTTGGCCTGTGATATCGAGGGGGCTGAGTCCGAGGGTTCCTAGAAGGTAGCCGGTGAATTGCAAGAACTAGCGGCGCTTTGCACCTGGCATAAATCTGCATCTCGTCTTGCCGGTGGGCAAAGGGGGGCAATCCGTTTTGTGTTGTGGGGACGCGATAAATCTTGTCCCCACAAGAAAAGGCATGAGTGAATTTGAGACGATTCCCTGATGGCGTGTTGAAATTATATCATCTCAGGTTGATTGCCGGCAGAAATTACAGGGGGTATCCCATTTTTGTAATCCCCCTCACCCCCAACGCCTCTACCACTTTGGGGTGAGGGGATAATTCTTTATTCTTCCCCCCTCTCCCTTCATGGGTTAGGGGGGTTAGGGGGGTGAGGGTGACAATCTTTGCAAAAATGGGATGCTCCCAAATTACAATTATTTTTATAATCCTTATCTTATAAAAGGAAGCCTTGCAGGGGCGGGTTTCGCCGAAGTATTTGTGACGCCGCGAAAGATTGCACCAAACCCGCCCCCACCCCTGCGATGATGCGATGATGCGATGATGCGATGATGCCCAATCCAAAATCCAAAATCGATGCATCCAAAATCCATGCATCCCCATGCCCTGTGCCCAATGCCCCCAAGGTATCCTCAAGAACCCTCAAATCTAGAAACCGAAATGGTCAGCGACAGTAGGGCAGCTGTCCAAATCCACTCGGGGATTCCGCCGAGCACCGCAAACAGGCCACTGAACACAAGACCCAGGATGCCCGCCATGTAAGTAAAGGCAAAGGTTGCGATGACTAAAATGAGAGCGCCAATCAGTTCCTGCATAGCTGTGCTAAATCTCCTCGTACTCTTGCGCTGGGGGTAACTGAGCCGGAGCTTTGCCGAGCTGTACTTTACCCGCTAGATAAAATAGCTTAAACAATTTAACAGAGAATTTACCAAACGTTACCATAAAAAATGGCAATGGCTAGGATAGGGTAATCTCAATGGCTGGAAAGAGTCGAAGCGGGGTGCGTGCTGAGTGCGGCACCCCGCAGGGCCATTAAATCACCTCAAAGGTCATGGACAGCGCCGCCATCTGGGCGGTATCGACGGCGCGAACGGCGGGATCGCCAACAGCCGCCCCGCCGCCGCGAGTGGTTTCCCCCAAGTCATCGAGCAAATCGCCCACCACCTGCGCCGGCTCAGCCAGAGTCACGGGTCCGCGCTGCTGTCCCGCTTGGGAGGACAAGTTGCGCAGCGCTTGCAGGGCTTTGCGCAGGGGGGCGCTGCTGGCGATAACCAGCACCTCGCTGACGCCTTTGGGCTGTTGGGTGACGAGCTGGAAGCCGTCCTTGCTGGGGTCTGGAATCTGCAGCGTAAGACCGGCACCCAAGCGGGTCACGTCATCCGATGCTGTCCACTGATTGGGAAAAATCACCGAAATTTCCCCCGCCGGATCGATCGCCAGCACGCTCAAATATAGATCGCGCCCCTCACTGTTGGCAATCTGGAACTGAATCGGCGTCCCCACCGGCAGCCGGTTCGCCCCGGGCGAGACTTCTGGCTGTGGGCTGTTGCGCCCGACGCCCCGCACGGGGAACGACTGGGCCAAAATCCTGCCGGCTTCCCCCTCCGGAATCATAGAAACCGCCAGATTGAGCCGCGAGGAATTGGTATTGAGCGCCAGCTTAACAGTCCGGGCGGCGAGCAGGGACTTGAGTTTCGGCTGCAAGCGGCTGACTGCAGCAGCCACCGGCTCGCCCGCCGCCCCAAAAGAACCGGGAATCACTTCCAGACTGGGCGAGAACAAGCCGGTGCTGTCAAGAGCCGGCAGATCCGCAACCCGCCGCGATTGCAATTCTTGGAAGTAGGTGCCGGTCATCCGCCCTAAAATATACTGCACCTCGCCCTGCTGCAGGGGGACAGCTTCCATGCGAGCGGTCGCTTCCAGGGCTTGTTTGGCAGCACCGGCATCCTTCCCGAGAGAAGAGTCAAGCCCAACGCGCAGCATCAAATCGCTGGGAACCCCGCGCACTCGCTCTTGCAGCAGCGCCCCCGGTTCCGCAGCTTGCAGCACCTGACCCCGCCCGACCAATCCCTGACGGGATTCCAGCCGCACCAGCCCTCGCTCCCCCCCTCGGGAGTCCACCACGCTGAGCACCGCACCCGGGCCAAATGCGGCCAGACTTTTGGGGTCAAGCCCCCCCAGCCACAATTCCGCCACCCCGCCGGTGATGCCGGTGATCACTGCTTCCGCCGGTGGGGTTTGCCGGCTGACAAAATAGAGCGGCTGGCTGTCATTATTGCTTCCCGGTTTAACTTCAAATACCGGCTCTTGCCGGCTGAAAGAAAGCCGCGTCGTACTGCGAGCGATATTGGGGATAGCGCTGACAAATTGGGGGCTGCCGGTTTGCTGCCAGAGGTACTGAGTCATCAGGTAAGTGAAAGCGCCGGCAAAAAAGTCGCTAAACGGCGCGTCAGCTGCCAGCTGGTTGCGCTTTGTCGAGGCGATCGCAACCCCTTTCGCCACCCCGGCGCGGCGCTGCTTAATAAACTCATCACTGGAAAGATTCAGGCGCTTCAGCCACTGCTGCTGGCACTCAAATTCAGCCGGGCTGGCTTCCAGTTTTTTGCCGCCCGCTCGCGAGCGCACCGTCAAATTTCCCCGCGTTCCGCCCCCAGAGTGACAGCTATCCAAAACGGCGGTAACATTTTCTGTTTGCAACGCCGCCATTAGCAAAAACAGCGTGTGCCCGGTGATGTCTTGCACCACGCCTCCTTGCGAGGGGAAACCGGAGGGAAGTTTGCTATCCACCGGCACAAAGGTGCTGTTAAGCCCGTCCGGACTGTCTTGATCTGGGTCAATTACTTGGGAGCCGTGCCCGGAGTAGTGAAACACCACCACATCTCCGGGTTTGGCTTGCTCAATCAAGTGTTCCTCAAACGCTTCCAGAATGCCGGTGCGGGTGGCTTGCGCGTCAGTGAGAGTGAGGATATCTTTGGGATTGAAGCCAAACCGGTAAATCAGCAGCTTTCGCTGCAAATTCACATCCGTCACGCACCCCTGCAATTTGGAAAAGCCGGCAGTGCTGGGATAGTCATTAATCCCCACCAGCAAGGCGAGTTTGCGAGGCGTATCTTGAGCCAGTACCTTGCCGGTGCGGTTGGCTTGCTGCTGAATGTCCAGGTGGCTCAAACCCAAAGTGGCCATAGCGGAGCCGGTGAATTGCAAAAAGTGACGGCGCTTCATAGATGAGGTGTTAGGTGTGAGGTGTTATATCCCTATTTTGTTCTCGTTCCCAGGCTCCAGCCTGGGAACGCTTGAGGTGAGGCTCTGCCTCCTGTATTTTCTTGAAGTGAGGCTTTTCGGAGAGCATCTTACTTGAGTGAACAGGATCTTTAGGTGCGTTACGCTGGCGCGTAACGCACCCTACTTTTGTTTGATGTCCGGGAGAGCCATCCAAAATCCGGGCATCCAAAATCCAAAATTTGTATCACCGGCTTTGCCGAACCGGAATCTCCATAACAAACTCCGCACCCTTCCCCATCTGCGAGTTGCAATATAAACTGCCGCCGTGTTTTTCCACCACAATTTGATAGCTGATAGACAGCCCCAGCCCCGTGCCTTTACCCACAGGTTTAGTGGTGAAAAAAGGGTCAAACAGCCGTTTTTTAACCGCCTCAGGGATTCCGGGCCCGCTGTCGGAAATAGAGATAGCTACGCGCTCCTTATCGAGGGCGGAGGTAACAATTGTGATGGCGCTGAAATTGGCCTTAAGGTCTTCGGGCGTCAGCTTGGCTTGCTGTTCGTCCAGCGCGTCAATGGCATTATTCAGGAGATTCATAAACACCTGATTCAGCTGACCTGCGCAGCACTCAACTAAAGGCAAGTCGCCGTACTCTTTAATCACCTGAATCGACGGATGATTGGGGCGCTGCTTCAAGCGGTTTTGCAGAATCATCAGAGTGCTGTCGATGCCGTCATGGAGGTTGACTTCTTTGACTGCAGCTTCGTCGAGCCGGGAAAAGGTGCGCAAAGAGCGCACGATTTCACCGATGCGATCCGCTCCCATTTTCATAGAATCGAGCAGTTTCGGCAAGTCTTCTGTGAGAAAATCCAGATCAATTGCCTCAATTTCTGCTACAATTGCAGGTGCGGGCTGGGGATAAGTGTCGCGGTAGAGCTGAATCAGCCTTAACAGATCGCCGGCGTACTCTCTGGCGTGCTCAACATTGCCATAAATAAAGCTAACCGGATTGTTAATTTCGTGAGCCACCCCCGCGACAAGCTGGCCCAGGGAGGACATTTTTTCACTCTGAATCAGCTGGGACTGGGTGCGCTGGAGTTGCTGCAAGGCGAGTTCCAGCTGCCGGCTTTTGGCAGTCGCCTCTTCGGCAGCTTTGCGGGTTCGCTCTTCCGATTGTCTTAACGCTTCTTCCGCTCGCTTGTACTCGGTGATATTCTGGGAGACGAGCATGCCGGCAAAAATTTCTCCCTGGTGATTCTTGACCGGCAGCGTTTGCATGAAGTAGATATTTCCACCCCAGGCGTTGTCTTCCCCCGTCACCGCACCGGCGAGCGCCGCGCGGTGAAGCTGGTCAATCCGCTCGTGAGCTTCTGCCGGCCAAAACTCCAGGACATTTTTCCCTTCTACAGAGGCTGAGTCAAGTCCCAGCCGCGCCAGCTCGGAGCCACCGGCGAGGATGTAGCGCAAGTCGCAGTCAAATAGAAACACCGCTCCATCGGGAAAATTATCCACCAAAGTGCGGTACAGTTCCTGACTTTTGCGCAGCGCCTCTTCGGCTCGCACGCGCTGCGTGATATCGCGAGCGATGACTGACAGGAACTCCACCTCGCCGCTTTCCGATTTGTGGGACATGGAAACCTGGGAGACAGGAACAACCGTGCCATTGCGATGTTGCAGGGCGAACTCGCCTCTCCACACCCCCTCGCTCACACAGGTTGGGATAATTTCACTGGCAGACTTCTCAATTTCTGAGTCTGGGATAAAATCGGGGATAGTGAGAGCGGTAATGTCTTCATCTTCGCCAATTCCCACCATTGAGCGACCGGCTCTGTTAAGGTAGATCATGCGTCCCGCCGCATCAGAGATGGCAACAAAGTCCGTGGTGGCTTCCAGGAGCGCAGTCAGTCGGGCTTGAGCTTGCTCGGCTTGCTTGAGATCGGTAATGTCCACAGCGACCGTGCCCAAACCGATAGGAGTTCCGTCCTGACCGGCAAGGGGAAAATAAGAGCACAGCCAGTGCCGGTTAACACCGGGCTCGCTGGCAATTTCACCGCTCAGCTCCTGATTCAGCAGGGGCTTGCCGGTCGCCAAGATTTGCCGGTATACTGGCTCTACAACCTCAGCCAGTTGCGGCTCGGCTTCCCTGAGGGTCTTGCCCAGATAGTCCCCTACTGTCCGCCCCCCCATTGCCGCTAAAGCGCGATTAATTTGCAAGTACCGCAGGTCGGTGTCGAAAATCAGCATGCCGGCGGGAGCCGCGCTGAAGAACGCATCAAATTGCGCTTGCCGCAGGGCTAATTCTTGTTCCAGCAATTTGCGCTCAGTGATATCTAGCATCAAGCCATCCCAAAGCAGAGTGCCGTCCACTTCCTGTTTGAGTCTGGCTACTGCTTGAATCCACTTGATCTTGCCGGATGGCGTGATGCTGCGCCACTCCCTGCGCCACTGCCCAGTTGGTGCGGCGGCGAGAACAGACTCGGTCAAGGCGCTCTCGTCCTCCGGGTGAACTTGCTGCCAAATCAAGTCGCCATTTTGCTGAACTGCTTCTGGCTCTAACTCAAAAAGGTCACAGCAACTGGCACTGATATAAGGAAACTCTCCTCTGGAATCACCGGCACGGTGGCGGTACTGGTAAATCATTCCCGGCACATTTTCCGCCAGCCCCTGGAACCGCGCCTCGGACTCTTGCAAAGCGATTTCAGCGTGTTTGCGCTCACTAATATCGGTAACTGTTCCCACATAGCCGATCAGTTTCCCATCTTCCCCCATCTCAGGAATTGCCTGCACCAAGCACCACACCAAACTGCCATCAGGACGCACCAGCCTCATTTCATTTTGAAACGGCACGCCGCTGAGCGCAGCAGTATGCCAGGCGGTAAAAGCTCGCTCCCTGTCTTCAGGATGCACTGCCTCTGCCCAGCCATTTCCCCCTGCAGTTTCTAACGTCTGTCCGGCAATCTCGCACCAGCGCTCGTTAGCGTATGTGTTGTTTCCTTCGGCGTCGCTGCGGAAGATTCCCACCGGCGACAGTCTCGCCAAAGTTTGGTATCGCTGTTCGCTCTCGCGCAAGGCAACTTCAGCGTGTTTGCGCTCGGTGATGTCACGCGCCACAGCACAGCTCAACCCTTCCTCAGGAAGGGGCATTGAGTTCCAAGCCAGCCACTTGTACGATCCATCTTTACAGCGATAGCGATTCTCAAATTGAACCGACGGTTTTCCCGTGGCGATTTGCCTCTCGAATTCAGCCCCAGTTCTAGCTCGGTCGTCTGGGTGAACCAGCTCTATCCAGCGAGCCGCCAAAAATTCCTCCGCTGTGTAGCCCAAGATAGTTTCTACTGCTGGATTGACTCGCGTAAAATACCCGTCCATATCCGCAATCGCCAGCAAGTCAGCGGAAACGCAGAACAGCCGGTCTAGCTCAGTTTTAGCCGCCTCCAGGTCAGCGATCGCTTGCTGCAATTGCGCGTTGCTAGAAAGCAGTTCGGCAGTGCGCTCTTCAACTCGCCGATCCAGCTCTTCATTTCCCCGCTTCAGCGCGATTTCCGCTGTTTTGCGGTCTGTTATGTCTGTGGCGGTGCCGGTGTAACCCGTCACGCTGCCATCAGGGGCAAATCGCGGTGCGCCGGCATGCAAAACCCACCGGCACTCCCCATCAGTCCCGAGCAACCGGCACTCTATCTGGAACTTTTCCCGGGCGCTAACAGCGGCGAGGTAGGTCTGGAAAAACCGCTGTTTGTCCTCTGGATGGATGCTGCTCAACCAGCCCAGCCCTTGCTGTTGAGACAGGGGACGCCCTGTCAATTCCAGCCAGACCGAATTGCAGTAATTCCAGCCCCCGGCACCATCTGCGAGCCAGATCGTGAATGGGGCTGTCTCAGCCATCAGGCGAAATTGCTCTTCACTTTCGCGCCTTTTGGCTTCCAGTTGCGAGCGAGTGGTGTCGAGAGCTTTTGATTTGCGGTTAGCCATTACGACTTACCTTTTTGTGTTAAGGGGTTGACAGCAAGAGGGGGCCGGCTTTATAATTTGACGTTTTCGCTCAAAAAATCTTCCCTGACTCTTAAAAGGTGGCTCATCTATTGCGACTATACTTTTATTATAAAACAACTGGTAAATTTTGACAGGGGTCAGGTGAGCGAGGTTCAATCGGGTTTGGCCCCGCCACTTCAGGACGCCGTTTTTTCTCACTCCCCCTCTCCCCTTGTGGGAGAGGGGGTAGGGGGGTGAGGGGGGTATTCGTGCGGTTAATCAACTGGACATTAAACAGCTATCTGCGTTCATCTGCGCTCACCTGCGGTTGCTTTACCTAAAATCCAAAATCAGCCCCATTCCCTCACAGCCCATTGCCAATCAAAATAAACGGTGCCCAGTAGTAAGGGTGCCGGTAGTTGCCGGCAATCAGGGAGATTTGAGCGGTTCGCAGGGCTTCGACTTTCGTGACGGTGCCGGTTTTCAGCGCCCCATAGAAAGCATCCATGAACACTTGCGTGCTGCGGTCGTCCACAGACCACAGAGAAGCGACCGACGCCCTCGCGCCGGCTTGCTGCATCTGGTAGCCAAAGCCCAAAATCTCCACCCCATTCCCCAGCACCCCGCCGACGCCAGTTTTGCAGGCGCTCAGCACCACCAAATCTACATTCGACAATTTCCAGTTTCCCACATCTGTGAGAGTAGCGCGACTGCCATCCCCAAAAAGAATAAAAGAATCTTCTGGCTGACCGCTGACGAATTCCGCATGGGTCGCCAGATGGACAGTGCTGTACTGATTCATGCGGGGAACAGTGGCGTCGCGACTGAAGTCCCGGTCTAGCAATTTCGTCGTACCCGGAAATAGAGCCGCCAGATTTTCCACTTCCCGACCGGCAAACGGCAGCCCGACAAAGGGAAACTGGCGCGTCCCCACCCAGACGCTGTAACTGCCGGTGGTAAAGGCACCGGCAAGAATGCGGGGTTGATTTTGCGGTGGGGAGTCGAAGTTCGTCAGGCTGGCGGCGGTGATATTATTGACGCTGAAGCGCTGCGCCAGCCACTGCTTGCCATCAAAAAGAGCGGCGAGGGGGAGGTAGCGCAGCTGGCCATCTGGGGCGTAGAGAATGGTTTGGGCGCTGGCTTGCGCGAGGTCATTTTCTACCGGTTGAATCAGCCAGCCGTACAGCAAACGCGCGGACTGCTGAACTTTGGCGACTGATTTTGTGCGATTGGTGAGCGCTTGCCGAAAAGCTACAATCGCTTTATTGAGTTCTTCCCGCCGCACCGGCACTGTGCGGTGAATCGGGGGCGAGTCCGCACTCACCAGCACCAATTCCAGCCGGTCTTCCAGCACCAGCGGATACAGCAGGACAGGCGTATTTGCTGTCTTCCCTCGCTGCAGTTTTTGCAGAGTCTCTTGCAGCCGGTTGAGACTGGGAAAATCCAGATTTTCACCCGCTGCTGTTTGGTCGAGATCCCGCACCCGAGCCACCACCTCGGGACGGCGGCTAAATTCGCTAAATTGCTGCCGAATTTCCTGCTGAATTTTCTCCAGTTCTGCTCGCCGCGATTGCTGGGATCTGCTGAGGAATGCCGGTGGAATTTTTTGCAGTTCTGCAAGTTCTTTTCCCAGCTGAATTGCCCTGTCTTGAATGCGGGCCCACTCAGCTGAGACGCGCTGTTCAGAGGGCAGCAGCTCAACCCCCCCAGATGTCCGCTCATTTCCCCGCACGGTTTTCAGGTAGTCGTCGAGTTCCTGAACCTTGAGCAAATCCAGAACCTGTTGCGCTTCCAGCACCCGATTTTGCCTGAGCAGCAGGTCAGCCAGACTGCGATAGGTGTCGGCAACTGTTTCTGTATAAGACTGCTGCTGTTCCCGCGAAAGTTGGCGCAAATCTTGCCGGATCGCCTCGGTGATGTTGACGGCTTGCTTGTAGAAAACAATCCCTAACTCCGGCTGGTTTTGTCGGGCGAAGGCAAACCCGATATTGCTGAGCGCTTTTCTCGCGCCCGGTTTGTCGCCAATTTCTCTAGCGAGTGCCAGCGCTTGCTGGTAGGATGCCAGCGCCTCCGGATACTTGCCGGCACTTTCGTAAAGAGCGCCAAGGCTGTTGAGCGTGCTGTTCAGGCTCGCCCTGTCGCCGGTTTCTTGCAGCGCAGGCAAAGCTCGCTCGAAGTAGGCGATTGCTTGGGAATATTCTGCCTGCTGGCGGTACAGTACCCCGATGTTATTGAGAATGCGACCGGCACCGGCTCTGTCGCCGATTTCCTGGCGAATGGCTAGGGCTTGCTGGTAGGATTCCAGCGCTTGCTTGCTATCTCCCAGAGTGTCGTAAACGCCGGCTATATTATTTAGGGTGCGCCCTTCGCCCCGCTTGTCGCCCACTTGCCGGCGAATCGCTAAAGCTTGCCGGTACAGTTCCAGCGCCTCGCCATACTCGCCCAAATCGGCGCTGACAGCAGCGATGTTGTGGAGCGATTCTCCCTCCACTTCCAGTTTAGCAATTTTTTGAGCGATTTGCAAGGCTTGCCGGTGCGATTTCAAGGCTTGAGAATACTTGCCCTGCCGGCGGTAAACAAAACCGATATGATTGAGAGCTACCGCCTCACCGGCGGGATTGTTTAGCTGTTTGTAAAGTTCTATTGCTAGATTTAAACTTTCTAAAGCTGTCTCGTATTCGCTCAGGTTGAGGAGAACTTCACCGGTGTGAGTCAGCGCGTCTGCGATGCCGGCTTTGTCGTTTAGCTGCTGGCGAATGGCGAGAACTTGCTGGCAGGTTTGCAGGGCGTCTCGAAAGTAGCCGGTCTGCAATTGCTCGGCACATTGTTGAAAGAGCCGGTCTGCTTCAGCGGCGCTGGGGACTGCCGGTGTGCTGCTGCGTTCCTGTGCTGCTGCTGCGCCCCTCAGCCCCCAACCCTCTTTCCCATAAGGTGAGGAGGGGAGTGCGAGGATTGCCGGCAGGAACAGAATGGCCGTCACAAGGCTGAGGGAGCGAAAGCGTAAGGGCACGGGTCTAGTTCTCCAGAAGAGATTTAGCAGTAAGTATCCTGACATAATTAAGCCTAACATAACGGCGCTCTCAGACGCTGCCTGAAACCAGGATTATTTAATAAACCAGGTTTCTTGATATTCCGTTTTGTCCTGCTACTTAATCACAGCCTCGCTCAATTATTGTCCCCTCATTCATAACAGCCCCGCACAGATTGGCCCCTTCCAGGTTAGCCCCTTCGAGTCGCGTATTCCCCCAGTAAGAATCGCTCCTTAAATCAGCACCCCTCAAGTCCGCACCCCTCAAGTCCGCACCTCTCAAGTCCGCAGCACTGAGGTCAGCACCGCTCAGGTTAGCATCCCTCAAGTTAGCATCCCTCAGGTTAGCGTGAGTTAGGTTGGCGCGATTCAAGTCCGCATTAATCAGTTTAGCACCGTTCAGGTTAACACTATTGAGGTTAGCATTATTCAGCTGGGCGGCACTCAAATCCGACCCACTTAAGTTAGCGCCACTCAAGTTCGCCGCTTGCAGATTCGCTTGACTCAAATCGGCACCGCTAATATCTCGCCCTCGCCCTCCCAGACTGACAATCTCCCAAACCAGACGCCATTTGGCGTCAATTTTTGTCGTCCGGTCGATTCTGGCATTTTTCAGTGTGGCTGCAGAGAGGTTAACATTGCTGAGGTCAGCACCTCTGAGATCCGCATTTTCCAGGTTGGCAAAATGCAGGCCGGCATTTTGCAGGTTGGTGCCGCTCAAGTCGGCACTCTCCAGGTTAGCATACTTGAGATCGGCACCGCTCAAGTCGGCGCGGCTCAAGTTGACCCCTTTAAGGTCGGCGCGGCTGAGACTGGCTCCTCTGAGATCGCATCCCTGACATTGATTCGTGTCCCGCAATTGATTGATTTGTTGGTGGGGTTTAGCCTGAGAAAAATCTGCTAAACCGAGACTAGAATATATAATTGTAACAGCTGTCAGGACTGTTTTTGTGACTTTCTGGTACGACATCAGGGGTCTCCGCTACCAGTTGCTCGCCAAATTTTCAGGCCAGAAAATTCCAACTGATTTTTTAAGTTGCCGGTGACTGCGGTTTGCCCGTCGGGGCTGAGGGCAATCGGATGGGTGGAATTTGGGAAAGAAACCAGCTGTTCTGTTTGCAGATTCCACAGGTTGACTTCCTTGGGATTCCAGCTGCTGCCGGCCAAGATTTGACCGTTGGAATCAACGCTGGCAGACTCGCACAGAAAGGTGTCGCTGTTGAGAGTCTCGAAACTGCGAAGGATCTCACCCGTTTGCAGGTTCCATATCCTGACTCTGCCGAACCAGGAAAGACTGACGAGGGTTTGAGCGTCGGGACTGATAGCGGCGCAGCGGTCGTAACCGCCGACGGGTTTTGTTTTTAGAATGCGGGGCGGTGCGTCAGAGTGCAAGTCCCAAATTTTAATTCCCTTCGCCTCTTTATCAATGCCGGCTAGGGTTTGGCTGTCGGGGCTGAAAGCGATAGAAACCGGCTCTCCTTCCACCGCGAGAGTCTTTTTTAACTGTCCGGTTCGCGCATCCCAAACCGAGATTGCCTTGCGGTCCGCGCTGCTGCCGGCGAGGAGTTGGCCCGACCGGCTGACCGTCAGGGGCCCGTGCCCGGGCATCGCGCCCAACTGCTCGCCGGTGCTGAGATTCCAGAGCTTGACTGTCCCCTCAGCACTGCTGCTGGCCAAGGTCTGGCCGTCCGGGGTGATGGCAAGGGAGTAAACCGCTTTTGAGCCGGTGAGAGCCTTTTTCCGCTGCCCAGTCCGCAAGTCCCACAGCTGGATGCTGCCGTCTTTGCCGCCACTCACCACAGTTTGCCCGTCAGGACTGATAGCGGCGGACAAAACCTCACCGGCATCCAGGGTTTTGAAAGCGGAGAACTGTGTCCGAGAGTAGGGCAAATTAATTCCCGCCTGCGGGGCTAATTTAAGAAACGTGTTGATAGGAATCCCCAAGTTAAACCCGGATTTGACATCTACCGTATCGCCCGTATCGGCATTGTAAATCGGTTCGCCTTCCGCCCGTCCGTGAATGCCAATAACCCGCCCCCGATCGTCAAAAACGGGGCCGCCACTCATGCCGGAACGGGTGACATTCGTGTAGACTAAACGGTAGCCATCTTCCAAAGGCTGGAGCGGCAGACCGGAGATGCGCCCCTGAGTGATTTGATAGATGCGCTGGGTAATAGCGCGTCCGGGGTGGGGCCACCCGGAAGTGTAAACCGTCACGCCTTCTTTGGCGGTGTCAGAGTTTCCCAGCACAGCAACGCGGTAGTTTTTGTTGCTGGTGAACTGCACGACAGCTAAATCGACTCCCGGAAGTTTTTTAACCGTGCTGTAGTCCAGAGTGTGTTTTTCCCCATCAGAGGTTAAAATCTCATATTGATCTGGGGTGGCTACGACATGTTTGGCGGTGAGGACGTAGTAAGTATTGCCTTGCCTGGAGATAATCGCGCCCGAACCGGGATTTTGCCCGTTAACAACAGCAGTCACTTCTTTGGCAATGCCGGCAATCGCTTCTTCGCCGGGGGTTTGCGGCACTGCGACTGTTGGCTGCACCAGTGCGATAGCCGCACCCAAAAGCGCCGCCGGCAGTGTCCGGGCAAAATTGCTGGAAAAATTGAAGCTCATAAGGTTGAATCTCCCGTCACCTTTCACGTCACCTTTCACATCGTGTCCGGTTGCGTCAATAAGCCCTCACTGGGGGGAATTTTCAGGTTGAGATCCGGAGGTGCGGGTGCGAGTCAGATCCAAGCTGGGGTACTGACCGTTGAGATACTTATCCAGACTGATGTAGACGCGGGGGTCAGTTTCGCTGATTGGCCCGTCAGCGGGGACGCGGATGCGCAATATCCGTTGCAGAGCGCTTTTGGGGTTCTTCTCATCCGACTTTAGCGGAAACAGCACCTCGGCACAAGGCTCCCCCGCACCCTGAGCGGCGCACGCCACCACTTGGCCATCCCTCCTCGCCGTCGTAATGTAATTCAGCGTGCCGGTGTCGTAATAAATCTGGAATTTTTGAGAGACATTCTCGCAGCGCTGCAGGGGGGTATCGCCGGAATCCGCGATATCTGGAGAATTCCAGAGAATCACCGGCACCTCTTCCCCCCGGATGCGGGCGATGGTTGCGGGGATGCCGTCGCTCGCGCCGCAAAAAAAGGTTGTGCCTTCAGCCGCGCCTGGCTGACTGAAAGTGGCTGCAGTGCCGAGTGCAATTGCCAAGCCGGTTAACCGTTGAGCCAGTGAGGGAGTTTTCATCGTCATGTCAGCCCATTGCTGAAGACATTTCCGGTATTTACATTATGATAGCAGCATTTGACAGCCTCAGCGGCAGCCAACCTCTCGCCGCACGCCCGCACCCGAGCCGGTTTTCCCCCCCCGCACCTGAGCAAAACCCCCCGGCATTTGGCCGCTGAAATGTGCCTGGTTCAGCTCCTGGCATTTACCCGCATGTGTTAGAATTATAAAATATTAATCTCCCTCGCTTCCCTGCCTCCCCAGTCAGATGAGTCAGCCACTTAAAAACCGAGTCTATGAAATCCTAGAATCCTCAGATTCTCAGGACTTGCTGAGCAGATTTGACGACATTAGCGTCACTGTTTTAGTCCTCTTAGATGTGAGCGCCTTTATTTTACAAACATCCAAGAGCCTTTCCTTTCAGTACAACCTATTTTTCTCAGGCATTGAGCTGACTGTTTTAATATACTTTACAATATTATACATTTTGCAACTTTGGTCGTGCACGTCCGATCCCAGATACCGGCATCCGATTTGGGGGAGACTGGGATACGCCCTCACCCCCTTAGTGATCGCAGACTTAATGGCCATACTGCCCTTTTACTTAATGGCCCTATTCCCGGATGTCGCGCTGATAAAAGAAGCCGACATCTTTCGGCTGCTCCGACTGTTAAAGCTGATTAGATACTCCCAGTCCCTGCAAGCCATTTTACAAGTAATCGCCAACAAAAAACATGAGTTAGCGATGACATTCCTGTCCGTCTTAATCCTGTTAATATTTGCCTCATCGGTCATGTATTATGCCGAAAGCGGCGCTCAACCCGAAGCATTTCCCAGCATATCGGCAGCCATGTGGTGGGGAGTAGTCACCCTGACAACCGTCGGTTATGGCGACGTTTACCCCGTCACCCCCCTGGGCAAATTATTCAGTGCGGCACTCGCCTTCATAGGGATTGGATTATTTGCCCTCCCCGCCGGCATCATCGCGTCCGGTTTCTCCGAAGAAATTCAAAAAAGAAAGCAAAACGAGATTCCCCCCCCAGCCCAAACCCAGCCGGCAAAACCGAAGCTTGAACAGCAACAGGAGATTGCCGGCCACATCGAGCAGTCAGCAGAACTGATGAAACTCTGCGTTGATACCGCCAAAAGAAAATTGGGAGATTCCTTCGAGAGCGAAGAAATCATCCGAGACTTAGCGGTGGCGCTTTACCGGGAAGCCGTGGTAAAATTGAAAGAGCCGGGATTAGGGGATTAGGGGATTAGGGGAGGGAGTCGCGGTTTTCAAATTTAAAGAGCCGGGATTAGGCGATTAGGGGATTAGGGGATGGAGTCGCGGTTTTCAAAGCGACGGACTTGCACGCTAGTATCTCCGAAATTCACCAAAAGCGCCACAGGTAATTTACAGACCCGCATTTCCGAGATAGTTTGAGCTATATGGACATTCAGCAGTTGGCCGGTCACAGCTTTCACTTCAACCGACACCTTATCTTCCACAATCACATCTACTTGGTGCTTCCCGATAAACTTGCCCTTGTAGTGTACTGGGAATACCTGCTCGCTAACAGCCTTTATTCCCCGCAAGGTCAATTCCTCTATCAAAGCATTCCTATAAAAGCGCTCCTCAAGACCGGGCCCAAGAATTCTGTGGACTTCATAACACGCAGCAATAATCTCCTGGGTAAGATCAACGAATTTTTCAAATCCCTTTGCCATATCTTTACTTCACTTCAATATTCTAATTTTCCAAATCCCCAAATTCCCAAATCCTGGCCCAAACTCCAAATCCCCAAATCCCCAAATCCCGGCCCAAACCCCAAATCCCCAAATCCCCAAATCCCGGCCCAAACCCCAAATCCCCAAATCCCCAAATCCCGGCCCAAACCCCAAATCCCCAAATCCCCAAATCCCGGCGCAACTCCAAATCCCCAAATCCCCAAATCCCGGCCCCAACCCTTTAATAATCCAAAGGCAAACCGTACTGTTCCAGCACTGAGCCATCTCGCAGCAGTTCGCGGGTTGGCGCATCTGCCTGAATTTCCCCACCGGCCAAAACTATCGCTCTGTCAGTGGTTTTGCCAATCCAATTCAGGTCGTGGGAAGCAATCAGCAGCACCCGCACCGGCAACTTAGACAGCACTTTGGCTAGGTGACGCCGCCACCCCGGATCGAGGCCGGTTGTGGGTTCGTCCAAAATTAATACGGAAGGCTCTAGGGCCAGAATAGCAGCTAGGGCGGCAAGGCGTTTCTGGCCGCCAGAAAGTTCGTGGGCGGAACGGTGGGCGTAGGTTTCCAGACCAAATTCTGCGAGCAGTTGGTGCGCTTTTTCTGCCGCAGCTGCCGGTTTTGCGCCGTAATTGCGCGGGCCAAAGGTGATGTCTTCCAGGATGGTTGGCATGAACAGCTGGTCGCTGGCGTCTTGGAAGGAAAAACCGATTTGCCGGCGCACTTGCGGCAGGGTTGCCGGTTCGAGGCGAGTGCCCTGAATCCAAATTTGCCCGGAGTTGGGCGATTTTAAACCAATCAGGTTTTCCAGTAAAGTGCTTTTGCCGGAACCTGTGGGTCCGAGCAGGGCAACTCGCTCTCCTTGATTGACGGTGAAGGAAATCCCCCGCAAAACCGGCGGCTGCTGGGGATAGGAAAATACTAGGTCGCGAACGGCAACCCCAGCTGTGCGGGGGCTGGGGGTTGGGGGTTGGGGGTTGGGGGTTACAAGGCTCATATCATGTCTGCCGTAATCTTCGCCTGAAGCTGGTGTGCGGGGGATGTCTTGTAGAGACGCGATTTATCGCGTTTCGCACCAAGGGAGAAAGGAATTGTGGGCAATTGCCAGGACATGATATGGAAATTCAAATTTGACCACTCAAAATGTTAAGTATGACGCCAGGGTCAGGCCACCGGCAGCCAGAGCCCCACCGGCCAAACTGGCGCGCTCAAAGGGGGTGGATCGCTGGTCTACCGGCAGGAAGCCCTGATAGCCGCGAGCCACCATTGCGCCGTAAACTCGCTCGGCTCGCTGGAGGCTGCGGATGTATAGAGAACCTATCATAGCAGCGCTGGTGTAGCGCAGCCAGCCTGCCGGCCCAGAAAGACCGCGACATTGGGCGGCACGCTGCATGCGGGTGACTTCTGAGAGCAAAATTTCCAGATATTGCCCTGCTAGGAGGACATTTTCCTGCAAACCGGCGGGCAGGGGCAAGCCTTTCAGGGCGATTCCGAAGGTGTGGGGGGGCAAGCTGAGCAGGAAGCTGTTCATGGTTAGCAGGCAAACGAGGGAGCGAAGGAGCAAAAAACTGGCTCGCTCCCACCCCAAGGGCAAGGCGATTAAGGTCAGCAAAATCAATTCTGCGCCCAGCAGCTGAAACAGCGAGCGCACCGGCGTCCGCAAGGCCGCCGCCCACAGGAGTGCGACTGCGCCGTAGGCAGTCAGGGCAGTCCAAGCGCCGGTTTTCAACAAAGCCGCCCCGATGACAATGATTAGGGACAGCCGCAGCCGAAATGGGATGGAGAGTTT
Source organism: Oscillatoria princeps RMCB-10 (assembly GCA_019359235.1). Classification (GTDB taxonomy): domain Bacteria; phylum Cyanobacteriota; class Cyanobacteriia; order Cyanobacteriales; family Oscillatoriaceae; genus Oscillatoria; species Oscillatoria princeps. The sequence goes on along the minus strand of JAHHHT010000030.1, from coordinate 34,920 downwards.
ACGCATTTTTCGGTTTTACCATCTGGGCGAGTCCGAATGCCACCCCGAAGGAAGCGCCACTCCCCAAAATTCCGGCGATGCTGGTGCCGATTGGCCCGAAGCCTTGAATCTCGTAATCCGCCAGGGGCGTGGGCACCACCACGCGCACGTTTTCCGCTAATTGGATAAAGCCGAGGTTTTCGGCTACTTTTTCTAACCCGTCTGGCCACGCTGAGGCGGCTAGGGAGAGGACGCCGGCAATCAGGAATACGCTCACCACCGGCACGAGCCACTTCTGGAATTCTGGCTGCTCTCCAGGCAGCAAGTCGGGGCGTGCGGTGGCTAGGTAGGTGAGGACGCTGCCGGTAATTGCCCCTTCGCCCACTCCGATCAGGATGTGGATGCCGGTCATGGCGGGCAAAACTAGGTTGGCCGGTGCGGTTCCGGAAAGGGCCAGCTCGATGGCGCAGGCGACTGCTGCAGCGACGACGCTGACGCCGGCAGCTATTCCCGCAGCCAGGGGCAAGCGATTTCTTGACCCGCCGAGGAGCCGGTGCAAGACGCGGGTGAGTCCCCAGCCGGCCCACACTCCGATTACGCCCATGTTGAAGGCGTTTGCGCCCAAGGCGGTGATGCCGCCATCGGCAAACAGGACAGCTTGAATGAGTAACACTGTGGTGATGCAGATGGTCGCCGCCCAAGGACTGCCCAGCACCACCGCCGCCAGAGTGGCCCCCAGCAGGTGCCCGCTGGTGCCGCCGGCGACTGGGAAATTAATCATCTGCGCGGCAAACACGAAGGCTGTGGTTAAACCGAGTACCGGTGCGTGCCGAATCCCGTGCGCCTCCCGCGTCCGGGAAAGGGCCACTGCCACCGCCGCCACACTCGCCACGCCGGTCGCCGCCGCCACCGGCACTGAAATAAACCCATCTGGGATGTGCATTGCTGTCCTCTATATTTTATTAAGGAGTCTTTCTTTACAGAAACCGGTTGGCGGCAGACTTTTCAATCCCCGCCCGGGGCATGTTCACACTCGCGATGCAGCCCCGACCGCTCACTCCTTTTTCTACGTTTAATCAATTCACCTTAAATCGCCCACTATTTTTATCTTATCTTTATTATTTTACTGAGTAATTAGACGGATTAAATAAAACTTATTGTGAGCCCCCCTCTCTTGTCGGGGAAATCAATCTTTACCTTCAAAGTTCTTGACAGTGACTTTTTGGCTGTTTATAATGCTGTCCTGTCAAACTTTCTTGCAAAAAATTACTAATAAAGGGCTGGCAGCGGCTGCCCTGCCAAATTGCTGTCGGCTGCACTGTGGCTGCCGGTGTGGCCGCCCGTGACCACCGGCAAGGCCACCGGCGGTCACGGGACTGCCGGCGCTCACCCCAGGACAAGAGCGCCGGTCGCGGCCAGTGCCCCCAGGAGAGCTAGTGAGAACACCTCGCAATTATCAGGGTAAATTTTTCCTGAAAATTTTCCTCGCCCCCTGTGTAATATCGCTCAAAGCCTTGCAAAACGGTAATTTTATGGACATCATCCGGCTGATTGTGAAAATTTGTTGAGACTATTGCTCAAAATATAAAAAGAGAGATATTCTCAAATAGTGGCTGCCCACAGGCAATCAGCACAGCAGGTGGCCCTTTGGATAAGCGGATGGCTGAGCCAAGTCTGGTGAGCGGCTCAAGCCAGCCAACACACTCTTAGGAATAATTCCTGAGAGCGCGCGCCAAATTATTGCAAATTTTTGTGAACTGTTGGAGTCTGGTGTAATCTACACCCGAGGAGGGTTTCCTATCGTGCTGCAATCTGGTAATGATTCAAGTTCAGCTGCATTTCCCAAACAGCTGGACATCGCTCAAGGTCTACGGGCTGAGCATCTTGTCTGCGGGTTTGTTTCTGTTTTTGCCCTTTGTTAACCTCTTGCATCCGAGACCCTGGCAGCGGTGGATGGGGACAATTCACGGCTTTGGTGCCTTGCTGGCAACAGTTGTGGCAGTTTACACGGGGCACTTGGCTTTTCCCTTGCTGCGCGGCGCGAGTAAAATCCTGCCCCAAATGCGCACCCTGACCTTTTGGTCAACTGTAATAGCGTTTCTGGGAATCGCCACCGGCAACTTAGCTTACATGCGCTACAGAGCTGGTCTGGAATTCGGAGGAGCTGGTGCTTGGTTCAAAGAAAATTCGCCCTTAGCGCAGTATGTGCTGGCGGAATACCACGAATTAAGCTCTATATTTACCTTGCCATTGGGCGTTGCCTGTACCTGGATTTTGTGGAAGTACGGCGACTCAATTCTCGAAAAGCAAAACAGGCCGGTTCTGACAGCAACCTGTGTGGCTTTGATGGCGATGATGTTTTTTGCGATGGGTGGCTTAGTCAGCGGGCTGGGTGTTGCAAAAATCCACGCTCTGTAATAAATTTTCAGCTTCCCGGGCTGCTGTCTGGAAGAGCGCGAGAGAGAAGGAGGCGGAGCCTCTTTTCAGGCATTCCCAGGCTCCGCCTGGGAACGAGAAACGAGAATGATTGAATTTCAAAGGTGCGTACAATGACTCGACAGCTGTCCCGTCTAATGTGGGAGCGGGTAAAGACATTCCCAAAAGGCTTGGCAGAGGGTTCTGGGAACCCACCGGCAGTTTCTGGCCCTGCCGCAGCGGCGCTGATTAGTGCGGCGATTGGCTGCTTTACCATGATGGTGACTCACCACTTGTCAGACACATCCAAAGAGCGAGAAAAATTTATTTGGACACTGGGCAGCTGGATACCCGGCTCTCACAATCCCGACCCCATGTGGGGCAACCTTGGCAGCTACAGCGGCAAAGAAACGATGTTGCTGGTTGGCTGGCTTGTCAGCTGGGCAATCCTCTACCTGATGTTGAAAGACAAGCCCGTAAAAGCCAGAACGATATTTTTCTGGATGTTTGTGTTGCTGATTGCTGCCACCGCCATGAGCTGGCACCCCCTATTCCCCTATTTGCCGCTGACGTAAAAAAAACTGTGAGGAGCTGACAGATGGAAACACAACTGAAGCCGCTACCCGCCAGGGAGATGCACAAAATTGTCTGGATTTGCGTCGGAGTTTTTGCCCTGATTGCCGGCAGCTATCCGGTGGCGTTCATGCGAGTCGCCCAAAAAGAAAAATTTGCCGGGTTTCACGTCAAGTCGCTGACGCTGGAGTACAAGCCGGCACAGCAGGAAACCGCCGCCGCAGAGGTTCAGCCCGCGGCGAGCAGCCCCCCCGCACAGATAGCTGCCGGTGCCACTCAGATGAATGCGAGTGCGGCGACACAGCCGGTGGCTGAGGTCTTTCCGGGTAGCAACACGCCAGAAATTACCGATTCCGCCCAGCTGGCGGCGCTGAGCCAGACGGTTTACGACGAAATAGACCGAGCTTGGCAAACTGTCCCCACCTTTAGCCGGAATTTAGTTTACCGCGTCAGCGCCAGCTCTGATGGAGCGCTCGCCAGCTTCGAGCCGGTGAATCAGCCGGCATTGGAGTACCTGCAAGAAACTCCCCTGCCAAACTTGCTGAAATCTTCTGAGGGCACCGGCACCCCTGCAGCGCCTGTCGGTAAATTTACGGTCGTGTTTGCCCCCAGCGGGGTGCTAGAAGTCAGTCCGTAGAATAGATTTTTGCACTGAGGACTTCAGTCCTCACTACAAACCCGCCGCACGCCCTTAAAATAAGGTGACTCCATCAGCTTTCATATCACCCATCGCTGATTGCTTGCAAAATGCAAGACCTTAAACCTCTCGTTTTGAATCGCCGAACCCTGCTGAGTGCGGGACTTGCCGCCATTGGAGTCACCGGCACTGCAGCAGCTTTGCAACAGCTCGTCCGCCAGCGCCCCCAAGGGCTGCCGGTTCGAGTCCCGCCGGTGCCCTTCGATCTCCCAACCGGCGGAAATCCCATTAGCCCAATGGCGGTGCTGCGGGATTTTGACCGAGGCACCCTCAAGCGCGAGAACGGGCGCACTGTCCGGGAATTTCGCATTACAGCCGGCAACTCAACACTGCAGCTGAACAGTGCTGTTTCTTTCAACACTTGGAACTATAACGGGCGGGTTCCCGGACCCGTGCTCCGGGCGACCGAGGGCGAGCGCGTGCGCGTGATTTTCCTCAACCAGGGGGGACACGCCCACACCATGCACTTCCACGGCATCCACCGCTCAGAAATGGATGGGGTCAAACCAGTCCGCCACAGTTCGGCTTTTATTTACGAGTTTGACGCCGAGCCTTATGGCGTCCATCTCTACCACTGCCACATTGCGCCGGTGACTCGCCACATCGGCAAAGGGCTGCACGGGATGTTGATCATCGATCCCCCTTCGGGACGCCCGCCGGCGGATGAGATGGTGCTGGTGATGGAAGGCTACGATATCAACGACGACAGCCGCAATGAACTCTATGCCTTTAATGGCATACCGAACTACTACATGACGCACCCCATCCCCATTTACCGCAATCAGCTGATTCGGCTGTACGTCCTGAATATGATTGAGTTTGAGCCGGCTGTCACCTTCCACCTGCACGCTAACTTTTTCGATGTTTACCCCACGGGGATGACGCTGGCTCCCAGCCACAAGACTGATGTCATTACAATGGGCGTGGCTGAGCGTCACATCTTGGAATTTAGCTTTCCCTACGCCGGCAAGTACATGTTCCACCCCCATCAGGACGTGATTGCAGAAGCGGGCTGCATGGGCCAGTTCGAGGTGATCGACAAAGGGTAGTTAAGTATGCCGGCAAAAATAAACGGAACATTAAGAAACCCGGTTTCTGGCCTCCCAACCGAACATCAAGAAACCCGGTTTCTTTAAGAAACCGGGTTTCTGGCCGCCAGTTAAAAAATTTTCTCAACAGTCTTGACAAAAATTCTCACTAGCCTTAATATAGACACTTCAGTTGCACAATGCTTTTTTCAGGTCGGGCGAGAAAGCGCTCTCAAAGCTCGCCGTTGAAGCATCATTCCCACCAGAGCGGAGTCCACACCATGTCTTATTTTCGTTCCCTGTCTTTTGGCCTTGCGGCTGCCGGTTTGGTGGCGCTCACCGGCTGCAACAGCAATCCCACTGCCGGCAATCCGTCAGCCCCAGCAGAAACTGCCGGCTCCACCGGCACCTCCGCCAGTCACAGCAACCACGGCGGCAAGCCGAAAATCAACATCAACAGCGCCATTCTCTCGGAATTGGACAAGTTGGAAGCCAAACTGGGCGTGCCGGCGCTCTCCAACAAAATTCAAGCCAGCCGCCCCTACGCCAGCACGGAAGAATTGGTATCCAAAAAGGTGATCAACCAGGAGCAGTACGACCAAATCAAAGACATGGTGACGATTCAAGATATCGCACTCACCGGCGAGGCGAAAGATGTTGATTACATGCTCAAACTGGGCTTGATGAAAGGCCACCTCATCGTGGCCAAAGAACTCCTGGATTTGCAAAAGCCAGACCAAGCCGAACCTCACATCGGCCACCCAGTCGAAGAGATTTACGTCGATGTGGAAGAGCAGCTGAAAGAGCGCAACGTCAAAGAATTCAAGACAACTTTGATAGGCTTGCAAGATTTGGTGAAAGCCAATGCCAAAAGTGAAAAGCTGAATCCGAATTTTGAAGCTTCCATGCAGGCGGTTGATGGGGCAATTCAGGGCTTGCCAGAAACGCAGCGCCAATCTCCTAAATTTGTGCTGCAGGTGATTAACGGGTTGCTGGATACCGCGAATTCAGAATATGGGGCGGCGATAGCCAATGGCAAAGTGGCGGCAGCCATCGAGTACCAAGACTCGCGCGGGTTTGTCACCTATGCTAACACACTTTATAAAGGGATTGCCAGCAAAATAGAAAAAGAGCATCCGGAAGCTCACAAGGCAATCGTGGCAAGTCTGGCTGAACTGACGAAAACTTGGCCGGCACCCATTCCCCCAGCAGCGCCGGTGAAAACCTCTGAGCAAGTGACTGCGCTGGTTAAAGCGATTGAGGGGCAATCTCAAAAGATAATTGCCGGCGGCGCTAACAGCCAAACCAAGCAGTAGCAACGAAAAGGGAACCAGTGAGTTTCAATCCCCAGGGGATATAGCAATTCTAAATGCTGCTGAAATCCTGTCTTTTTTCTTCCCTTGGCGCTCTAAGAAAGCGGGTAGGCGCAACGCCTAAGCGCTCTTAGCGTTAGCCGCTGGCGCGTCTATGGCGTCTTGGCGGTTTATAAAAAGCCCCGTGCCCATTGCCCAATATCCCCAATAAAAAACCTATGGACTTTAGTTCTGCCCTGCCTACTTTTGTAATTACCCTGCGGGAAGGCGTAGAAGCCGCCCTCGTGGTGGGAATTGTCCTGGCTTGTCTGAAAAAAGCCAAGCAAACTCAACTGACTCCTTGGGTTTATGCCGGCGTGTCGGTTGGAATTGCAGCCAGTGCGGCGGTTGGCGTGCTGTTTAGCGGGGCAATTCAAGCGTTGGGAAGTTCCAATCAAGTCTATGCGCCGGCAATCGAGCCTTTGCTGGAAGGTGTCTTCAGCGTCGTGGCGATTGCCATGCTCAGCTGGATGCTGATTTGGATGACTCAGCAAGCCCGCTTTATGAAAACTGCAGTCGAAGGCGCAGTCACCGCCGCCCTGAAAAGGGATGCCGGTGCCGGTTGGGGGGTATTCAGCTTAATTCTTATCGCCGTGATGCGAGAAGGCTTTGAAACCGTTCTGTTTGTTGCGGCTAAGTTTCAACAAGGCTTGATCCCAGCCCTGGGTGCGCTTTGCGGTTTGGGCGTCGCCGCCTGGATTGGGGCGCTGCTGTTCAAGTGGGGCGTGAAAATCAACATCCGGGAGTTTTTCCGCTACATGGGCATTTTATTGCTGCTGATTGTGGCGGGGCTGGTTGTTTCCTCCCTGGGGAGTTTTGACGCCGCCCTCACCGCCATCTCGCAAATAGATCGCAAGTCCGCATCCCTGTGTTTCTATTACGAACGCTTTGCCAGAGAGCACTCTTGCATCCTCGGACCTATGGTTTGGAATACTGCCAAAGTTTTGCCGGCTGAGCGGTTCCCGGGCATTCTGCTCAGCGCCCTGTTTGGATACACCGACAAGCTCTATTTCGTGCAAGGAATCGGTTATGGCATTTTCTCAATCACCATCGGAGGCATTTATTTCCAAAGTCTAGCCGGTCGGGCACTCTTTCCAGTCAGAAATCCCCAGCAAGCGGTTGCGCCTATAACTGCCCGCGCGGATTATACCGCAAAAACTGCCGGCAAAACTGAAACTTCAGCTCATCTAAAATCCGACTGAATGCTTTTTTCCAATTCCGAGTGGTCAATTGGGAGTTGACATAAGGGCGACTGCCCCTGGCACTAGTTCGCAGCCAGCCCTGAGCGCGATCGTGACTTCGAGAACAGGGCTGAATGCGAACCTGCGCCCACCTCGCACTTCAGGAGCATAAAATGATTATTGTAACGGAGTATAGGGGATAAAGGGGGGAGGCTTTTCACCTGTCCCCATTTTCCCTATAATGAAGAGTAATCTGCCGAACAGAAATACAAGAGATAATGAGAGAGCTTGACCTCCAAAAAACCACCGACCTGCTGAACGCCATCATGGAATTTGAACTGGCAGGGGTAGTGCGCTACACCCACTATTCCCTGATGGTGACAGGGCCAAACCGCATTCCGATCGTCAACTTTTTTAAAGCTCAGGCGAGTGAGTCCTTGCTCCACGCCCAGCAAGTGGGAGAAATCATCACCGGCTTAGAAGGGCATCCCAGCCTGAAGATATATCCCATTGAGGAAACCGACAAACACACGGTGCAGGACATTTTGCAGGAAAGCCTCAACCACGAGAAAAAAGCGCTGGAACTCTACAAACAATTACTCGACATTGTGGAAGATGCCAGCATTTATCTGGAAGAATTCGCCCGCACCCAGATTGGCCAGGAAGAAATGCACAACCTAGAAATCAAAAAGATGTTGCGCGATTTCAAGTAAGTTTGCGGTCGGACTTCAACTGAAAGTTGAGAAGAAACTGGAGAAACCCGGTTTCTTTAAGAAACCGGGTTTCTAAACCTCCCCTCGTTCGCAGCCTCTGGCTGGGAAGGCTACTCAGGAGGCTCTGACTTGAAAAGGTTTGTAGTAGGGCTTTAGCCCTACCGGCTTGCCTGCGGTGGGGCAAGTTTTCATTCGTGGTGGTGTGCCCAGCTCCGAAGCGACTGCCTCCGTTTGCCAACAAGCCGCATTATTAGCCTAACAGCTTGCCAGTCCCCCATGCCCGAACGCCCAATGCCCGACCTCAGAAATCTTAAGGAGCTTCAAGCTGACGTGATATAGCGAGTCTAAATCATTCGTGTAAATTTCAGAACCCTGGGGCGCAGTTCATCTAACTGAGAACCGCTCTAGTAGTTTCCCCTGGGGCTGAAAAGGCGTTACTGCCCCCTTTTTCAATCCATGCATCCATGCATCCATGCATCCAAAATTGCGTATAACTTATGGATTTTAGTGCTGCCCTGCCTACTTTTGCGATCGCTCTGCGCGAAGGCGTAGAAGCCGCCCTGGTTGTGGGAATTGTCCTGGCTTGCCTGAAAAAAGCCCAACAGAGCCAGCTCAACCCCTGGGTGTATGCGGGCGTTTTGGTTGGGATTTTTGCCAGCGCCCTGGTTGGCGTACTGCTGGCTGGTGCGCTGCAAGCTGTAGAAACCTCGAACCAGCCCTACACGCCGGTGTTTAAGCCACTGCTGCAAGGCGTCTTCAGCGTCGTGGCGATTGCCATGCTCAGCTGGATGCTGGTTTGGATGAGCCAGCAGGCAAAAACCCTGAAAGCAGAAATCGAGGGTGCTGTAAGTGTGGCTCTCAAACAGGACACCGGCAGTGCCGGTTGGGGCGTATTTGCCTTAATTTTCATCGCCGTCTTGCGAGAAGGCTTTGAAACCGTCCTGTTCATTGTAGCCAAATTCCAGCAAGGCTTGACGCCCGCCTTGGGCGCGATCGCCGGCTTAGCCGGTGCGGCGCTTTTTGGCGTGCTGCTGTTCCAGTGGGGCGTCAAAATCAACATCCGCCTGTTTTTCCAAATCATGGGAGTTTTTCTCCTCCTGATTGTTTCTGGCTTAGTGATTTCAGCCCTGAAAAATTTTGACGCCGCCCTTGGCACCCTCGCCGGGCTAAACCCCGAGTATGCCGCCTTCTGTTTCTCCAAAAACACCTCCTGCATCCTCGGACCAATGGTTTGGGATGCCACCGGCACTCTCCCCGACAGCCAGTTCCCAGGCGTCGTTCTCAAAGCCCTTTTCGGCTACCGAGCCAAGCTTTATCTGGCTCAAGCCGCCGGCTATCTGTTGTTTTTAGTCAGCTTCGGCTGGTTTTATTTCCAAAGCCTCGGCTTTCGGGCGACTGGCGCTCAGCCCAACCCGCAAACCAGGGGTTAGGGAATTTCTGCCTGTAGGGTGCGTTACGCAGTAACGCACCCTACTTCTCTGCGGTTTTTGAATCAATCGGTAATTTTAAATTTTCCCCTCGTTACCAGGCTCCCCTCGTTGCCAGGCTCTGCCTGGCAACGCCGCTTTGGAGGCTCTGCCTCCTTAAGTAGCAACTTGGGTTATATTAATCCAACGGTGAAAATCTAAAATAGGAAATGTCTAGTTTTAAATAGTAAATCGTGAGCGCAGCAAAAGTCAAGCAATTATTCATCCATCCGATCAAGGGGCTGACGCCCGAGCAGTGCGAGCGCGTGTTCCTGACAGCTGGACACGGCATTAAAGGAGATCGCGCCTTTGCCCTGATGTATGGTGGCGCTCTCGCCGGTGCCCCCGAACCCGCAGTGCCTTGGATGAGCAAAAAAAACTTCGCCGTGCAAAATGACTGGCCCGGGCTGGCGGCGCTGGACTGTTCCTATGACCCAAACACTGACCGGCTCACTGTCAAGCATGAGGGCGTCGAGCTGCTGGCTGCTTCCACCGGCACCCCGAGCGAGCGCCAGCGCATCGGTGCCTTCTTCACCGGCTATCTGGCGGCGCAACAGCCCACGGAAGCGGCGCGGCACCCCGAGCGAGCTCCCTTGCACCTCGCCGGCACCGGCAGCGGCGAGACGCGCTATCCCGATCGCGAGCCGGTGCACATTTCCCTGCTCAGTCAGGCAAGCCTGGACGAACTCGCTCAGGCAGCCGGTCAGCCAGTGGACGTTCGCCGGTTCCGCCCCAACATTCTCCTAGAGGGCGTCCCGGCTTGGGAAGAATTCAGCTGGATTGGCAAGCAGTTTCAGCTGGGAGGCGCTTCGATAGAGGTTTCCGCACGCATCGGTCGTTGCGTCAACATAGAAGTTAATCCCGATACTGGCTTGCGAGACGTGCCACTTTTGACCCTGCTCCAAAAACAGTTTGGCCACGCCCAGACCGGCGTCCTGGCCACGGTATCGAGTAGCGGTGCTGTTGCCACTGGCGATGCTGTGATTCCCCAGTTACCTTAGTAGGTGCGTTACGCTGGCGCTAACGCACCCTACAGACTTTATAAACAAGCTCTTCGTGGGGTGCGTTACGCTGGCGCTAACGCACCCTACAGACTCGTTTTCAGGCAAAAACCTAAGCTCTATCTACTATATCTTTCGCCAAATCTTTCAAGTCTTCTTTGGCGTGCCTGACTGCAGCTTCCTCCTGCTTGATTTGACCTTCAATTTTGTCCTTCTGGTTGCCAGTAATGTCACCCATTACTTCTTGCACTTTGCCTTCAATGTTTTTGGCAACTGCTTTCGCTCTCTCTTCAAGGCTCATATTTTTCTCCTTCACAAAGCTGTATATTCAGATATCCTCATCTCCTAGTCTAAACGCTTGATGAGGAAGCCGGCCTCTATCTTTAGTTAGATTTACTGTCACTCAAAGAACGCCCCAGACCCCAACAAACGCTTGCAAAAAGGGCAAGCGCAGAGGTTAATTGTGGCAAATTTACAGAAACCGCTCTTCCCCAAGCTTGCGTTTTTTACTGCAGTGCGCTTTTCTGCTGGCATTTCAGGCCCAACTCCTGGCGTGCCGGTGCGCCGTTTGCAGTTGGGCTTTAGCCCCCGTTTGCAGCTGGGCTTTAGCCCCACACCCGGATGCCGTCCGGGCTGGAATTATCCCTGCCCCACTCCCGCCGCCGCAATCCCCAATAGCACAAGACTTACAGCACCGGTGCAAACTGACTGGATATCACCTGTCCCCGCGCAGGCTTCTCTGTCCCACCCACTCCTCTCATGTCCGGTTGATTATCTATAATTAGGATTGAGGGGGAAAAATTCCGGGCACGCAAGAAACCTCACTGGATATCAGGCAGCCCCTTTGGCCTGCCGGTATGTAGTGTTAAATACACTTTAAGTCTAAATACTCAGGAAGCGATTCAGTTTCAAAGCGATACGCCTCACACCCTGCTTGACTGACAAATCTGGAGGACGGAGATAATCTAAAAAAAATCTTTAAAAATCGACTTAATTTAAATGTGTGTGATTTAATTAAAACTAGAGAGCGCCAAATTTTCGCCGAGCGAGGGTGAAATAATCCCCTGTATGGTTGGCGGTAGTGGCAACAAAATTTCGGTCGAGTAGGGGGACTTCAAAATAGTTTCCCAAACCAGCCCTTTGGGAGAGCCGGCGCAGCAATACAGTCTAAATATCTGATTCCATTAGTTAAACACAGCATTGAGCGCAGTTAAGCTTATGTCCTTACTACACCTTTCCAGCCCAGAATCCTTGTTGCTAGCCATAACAGAACAGAGAAAAAAGCCAATTAATTTGCAATCTGCGTTGCAGGACTTAACCCTCTGCGAGACGGAAATTGAGTTCGATTCTCCAGGAGGAAAAATTTTAAATTTTTTTGAAGAAAATCCATTTATTCCCGGCCTACTTATTAGGAAGCAAGGGGAATTTGTGGGGGTGGTTTCTCGGCGGCGTTTTTTTGAGTACATGAGCCGTCCCTACAGCTTGGATTTATTTTCAAAACGGCCTTTATATACGCTTTACCCATTTCTCGAAACCGAAGTTTTAATTTTACCGAGTGACACTTCAATTGTTACAGCAGCTCGGCAGTCTTTGCAGCGACCAGCAGAATTCCTTTACGAGCCAGTCGTGGTGAAAATGAAGTCGGGAGCCTGGAAGCTGCTGGACACCCATCATTTACTTTTGGCAAGTTCGCAGATTCACGAGATAACAATGGAAGCGCTGCACAGGGAGATGGCAGAGCGCTCTCAGGCAGAAGCAGCGCAGCGCAAGAGTGAAGCGTGGCTGAATAGCATTCTCAACTCACTCGACAACGTAGTTTGGTCAGTTGCCGCCACCGCCGCTCCTGCGGGAACGCCCTTGGGGTGGGAGATACTGCACCTCAACCCCGCCGTCGAAAAAGTTTATGGCCGTCCTGTGAGAGAATTCTTCGAGAATCCCAGCCTCTGGCGGTCGGTCATTCATCCAGAAGACCGCTCACTGATTGAGAGCTACTACTGCCAAGTCGTGGCCACCGGCAGCGCAGAAATAGAATACCGCATTGTGCGGCTTAGCGGAGAAGTGCGCTGGGTTCACGACCGCAGCAGCCGAGTCTGCGACGAAACCGGCACAGCCATCCGCATTGACGGTATTATTACCGACATCACCGGGCGCAAGCATGCCGAAATAGCGCTGCAACAGGCGAATCAAGCCCTAGAAACCAGAGTTGAAGCCCGCACGACTCAATTAAGGCATGTCATCGGGCAACTGAACAGTAAAATTATTGAGATCAAGCAGGCAGAGGCAGTGCTGTTGCGCAGCCAGGAGCAGTTGCGACAGCAAGCCCAACGTGCCGAAATGCTAAACCGGCTAGCCAGCCTTATCCGCCAATCTCTCGACCTCGATACTATTGTGGAAACAGCTGTGCGAGAGATCGACTCCCTGCTGCGTCTCGATCAGTGCCTGTTTATTTGGTATGACCCTCACAAAGCGCCACCCGTTTGGAATGTGGTGTGTGCGGCCAAAAATTCCAACCTTCAGGCGCTTTCGGACTGCCGCACAGCTGATGTCACCTGCTCACTAGCCCAAAATCTCTTAAACTCAGAAATTTACCGCGCCCCTGATGTGGAAGCCATACCCGATCCAGCAGAGCGGCAATTCTTTCAGTCTTTGGGCTTCACCTCCGCACTCCTGCTGCCGGTTCACACCCGCTCCGGTGCGATGGGTGTCGTTGCTTGCGCTTCTTGCAGCAATTTGCGCTTGTGGAGTGATGATGAAGTCGAACTGCTGCAGGCGGCTTGCGACCAACTGGCAATCGCCATCAGCCAAGCCGAAATCTACGCTCAGAGCCTTAATTCGGCGCGTCTCGCCCGAGAGCAAGCCCAGCAGCTCGAAACAGCCCTGCACGACCTAAAGGAAACTCAAGCTCAACTGATTCAGAGCGAAAAAATGTCTGGCCTCGGGCAAATGGTAGCCGGCATCGCTCATGAAATCAACAACCCGGTTAACTTTATCTACGGCAACCTTAAATATACGAACACCTACGTTGAAAATTTGTTCGAGCTTTTGCAGCTTTACCGCGAACAGCACCCTAACCAAACTCCTGTAATTAAAGCTAAACAGGAAGAAATTGACCTGGATTTTCTGGCAGAAGACCTGCCCAAACTGCTGAATTCCATGAATACAGGAGCCGAGCGGATTCGCCAGATCGTCTTGTCACTGCGTTCCTTCTCCCGACTGGATGAAGCCGAGATGAAAGCTGCTGACCCGCACGCCGGCATTGAGAGCGCACTGTTAATCCTCAATCACCGGCTGCATGTCCAGAAGCTGTCCGGTCGAGAGAGGATTGAGGTCATCAAGCAATATGCTGACTTGCCACTGGTTGAGTGCTACCCAGCCCTGCTGAACCAGGTATTTCTCAACCTGCTCAACAATGCCATCGACGCCCTCCTAGAGATTTGCCCCAGGGGCGACGCCTTGCGCTCGCCCGTCCAGGCCAATTGCGCCGACCTGGCATCAGAAGGGCCAATTGCGCCCGCCCTTTGCAGCGGGGGAGAATCTTCACTTACCCCTAGCTTTTCACCTTGTATTTGGATTCGCACAGAAGCTGCCAAACCCGACTATATTATAGTGAGAATTCGAGATAATGGAGCCGGAATTCCAGAGGAAATTAAAAACAAGATTTTTGACCCCTTCTTCACCACCAAGCCGGTGGGTCGCGGCACGGGGCTAGGGCTTGCCATTTGCTACCAGATTGTCGAAAAGCATGGAGGGCGGATTGAAGTATTTTCCCAAACCGGTGAGGGAACGGAATTTGCCATCGTCTTGCCGGTTCAGCAGTCGCTCTGCACTGGCAACTGAGAGCTGGCTGGGTATTTTTCAGGCCCCCACCCACAACTTGTACCCATTGAATTTAAACGCGCAACAGATGGCTCTGGCTCCCCCCTTTTTAAGGCGGTCGGGGTTGCTATTATAGCAGATCCCAACTGAGTGAGGTACATATATAGCGGTTCTAAATGATTTGTGAAACCTCTGGGGGCCAGTGCGCTTTCACAACTCAAATATAAACGCTATATATAGCGCTTCTCAGCTGCCCCCACTGCCGCGACACCGTCGTTCGTATATTTGACCTAGATCCCCCGCGACCTAGCGGTGTACTCTCATGCGGTCGAAACCCGCTAGAACTGTTTCGTCCCCAAATAAAATTGGGATCGCACGCACCTAACTAGCCCCTAACCACTGTTTCTAAATCAGCGGGAGTGTTGCAATTAAAAAGCACGGTCGCGTCACTCACCGGCAGTTCGCGGACATTACAGTTCGCAAGCCAGCCCTGAAACGACCGCCCCCCCTGGCGGATATACTCGCTGAGCGCCGGCAGACAGCGGAGCCGGTAGAAACCGCATAAAGGCTGCCAGACACCGGCATCGCGCGGTAAAAGTGCCATAACATCAGAGCCGGCACCCGCCAGCAGACCCATCCAGTCCTGCAACACCTCAACCCGCAACCGAGGCAAATCGCAAGCCAGCGCCAGCACCCATTCAGTTTGCACTTGCGCCAGTCCTTGGGCCAACCCCACAAGGGGCCCGTGGGGTTGCGTCTCTCCGGGCAAAGGAACTTCTCGAATAAACTCGCAGCTAGCAGGCAGGATATCGCCGTATCGTTCAGGCCAGGAAGTCACCACATAAACCCGGGAAGCGCACTCCAAGGCGATATCACAAACCTGCCGCAGCAGGGGAACGCCTTCAGGGGCGAGCAGGGCTTTATCCTGACCCATGCGGGAACTTTGGCCACCGGCCAGCACAATCGCAGACAGCTGCAGAGCGCTAGGATTTTGTAGCATATATAACACCAAGACCTCACACAGTCACGCAAAATTTTAAGTTTTTTTAACTGAGTGATTCAGCATCGTCAAGCAATATCTCTGAGAGACGCTCCCCACCGGCAGCGTGAGCTGGTTCCCTCAGCTAAAAATGCCGTTCACCCCAGGTAGCGCCGGCAACCCGGGCAGTGCTACCGTACACCTACTGAACGTCGCCAGCAAAATCACGGAGCGCTTGCCAGCGGAAGGAGCCATGAAAAAGGCCAATGAACAGTTAGAAAACAGAGTGCAAGAGCCTGTAGAGGCGTTAATCCAAGCGAATGAGAAACTGCAGGTGGAAATTGCCTCCCGCCAGTGGACGGAGGCAGCCCTGCGCACCTCAGAGGCAGAACTGCGAGCACTTTTGGCGGCAATGAACGATGTCATCGTCGTCTTGGACGCCCGGGGACGCTATCTCAAGATAGCGCCCACGAATCCCTCGCTTTTGCACAAACCGGCTACTGAACTTATCGGGCGAACGCTGCACGAGGTTTTTGACAGAACGCAAGCTGACACATTTCTCGGCTGCATCCAGCAAGCTTTAAACAAGGGCCAGACAGTCAGTGCCCAGTACAGCCTGCAAATAGGGGACAGGTTAGTGTGGTTCGCCGCCAGCATTTCCCCAATGGTAGCAGACACGGCGATCTGGGTGGCGCGGGACATCACGGAGCGCAAGCTGGCGGAGGAAGCCCGGGTGCAGGAGCGCAACTTCGTCTCTGCGGTGCTCGACACTGCCGGTGCCTTGGTGATGGTTCTCGATCCGCTTGGGCGAATCGTCCGCTTTAACCGCGCTTGCGAGCAAACAGCTGGCCACTCAGCAGAGGAGGTAATCGGGCGGCATTTCTGGGAATTGTTCTTGCTTCCTGAGGAGGTGGAGCCTGTACGCGCCGTCTTTGAGAACCTCCGCTCGTGTTGGTTGCTCAACCAGCCGCCCTTGTCCCCGAATGGCTGGCCCCCAACCCCGGCCAGCGAAAATTTGTCGGCTATTGACACAAAACTCTCAAATTTGTCTGCCATTGGCAGACAAATCTTGCCCAACCAGCCGCCCTTGTCCTCGAATGGCGGGCCCCCAACCCCGGCCAGCGAAAATTTGTCGGCTATTGACACAAAACTCTCAAATTTGTCTGCCATTGGCAGACAAATTCCCCAGTCGGACAGTTATGAAAGCCACTGGGTAGCCAAAGACGGGACTCACCGGCGGATTGCCTGGTCGAATACCGCCCTTCTCGATGCCAGCGGTTCGGTGAAGTACATCATCTGCACCGGCACTGACATCACCGAGCGAGCTAATGCAGAAGCCGCACTCAGACAGGCAAAGCAAGAACTGGAAATCCGAGTCGCGGAGAGGACGGCGGCGTTGAAGGAGTCCAACGATAGCCTGGTGGTGGAGATTGTGGAGCGCATCCGGGCGGAAAAAGAGCTGCGCCAGCACCAGGAACGCTTGGAAGAACTGGTGAGAGAGCGAACTGCAGAGCTGGAGAGAGCCAACGCCCAGCTGCGAGCGGAAATTGCCGAACGCCAGCGCATTAACGAGCTGCTTTTCCAAGAAAAGGAGCTGGCTCAGGTAACACTGCACTCAATTGGGGATGCCGTGATTGCCACCGACGCTTTGGGGCGGATTGCGCTGATCAACCCCGCCGCGCAGAGACTGACGGGCTGGCCGGCTCAGGAGGCGCTGGGGCTGCCGGTGAGTCAGGTGTTCCAGCCCGTCAGCGAAATCACCCGAAAGCCGGTGGAAAATCCGGTGGAAAGCGTGTTGCGGGGCAACCGCACCGGCTGCCTGACCAACCCCAGCTTGCTGACAGCCCGAGACGGCACGGAGCTAGCGATTGACGAGTCCGTTGCGCCCATTCACGGCAGTGATGGCCAGATTGTCGGTGCGGTGCTGGTGTTTCACGACGTCACCCAAGAACGAGTGCTCGCCCGCCAGCTCTCCTGGCAAGCTAGCCACGACGCCCTCACCGGCTTGGTGAACCGGCGCGAATTTGAGGGGCACCTGAAGCGGGCCATGCTGCAAGCTCAGACGCAAAACCAGCAGCACGCGCTGTGTTACTTGGATTTAGACCGATTTAAGATTGTTAACGATACCTGCGGTCACGTCGCTGGGGACGAGCTGCTCCGCCAAGTCAGCTCCCTCCTGCAAGCCGGTGTGCGCAAAACCGACACTCTGGCGCGTCTGGGCGGCGATGAATTTGCCGTGCTGCTGCAGCAGTGCCCGCTGGAGCAGGCTCGGCGGGTTGCCAATTCGCTGCGCGAGAGTATCCAGGCGTTTCGTTTCGTGTGGCAGGACAACACCTTTACCATCGGTGCCAGTATCGGTGTAGTGGCGATTAATGCCGAGAGCCGGTGCCTGACGAATGTATTAAATGCAGCGGATGCCGCCTGCTATGCCGCTAAAGAACAAGGTCGGAATCGGGTGCACGTCTACGAAGCTTCCGATAGCGAACTGGCGCAGCAGCACAGCCAAATGCAATGGGTTTCGCGCATCACTAAAGGGTTTGAAGACAATCGTTTCCGCCTTTATTTGCAGCCGGTTGTTCCCGTGACGCCGAGGCGGTCGAATAGGGAGTATGACGAAGTTCTCCTGCGCCTTGAAGATGAAACCGGCAAGCTGGTTTCGCCAATGGCGTTTATTCCAGCTGCTGAGCGCTACAATATTATGCACACGATCGACCGCTGGGTGATCCGCACTTTGTTCGCTCATTTGTCAGCTGTGGAAGCTGAGCTCAATGCCGGCAGTGGCGAGCGACATCTGACAGCTGACACTCAGCAAAGGCTGTACGGTATCAATCTCTCTGGTGCCAGCCTCAACGACGACCAGTTTTGTGATTTCCTGCACGAGCAATTCGCCACGCACCAGATACCGCCGCAAGCGATCTGTTTTGAAATTACCGAAACAGTCGCCCTGGCTTCTTTTAGTAAGGTGGGGCAGTTCATCCGCACTTTCAAGGAACTGGGCTGCTCGTTTGCTTTGGATGATTTCGGCAGCGGCACCTCTTCGTTTGCCTACCTGAAAAATCTGCCGGTGGATTACCTGAAAATTGATGGCAGTTTGGTTAAAAATGTGGTGGATAATCCGGTTTATGTGGCTATGATAGAAGCAATTAACCGCATCGGGCATGTGATGGGCTTGGAAACTATTGCTGAGTTTGTCGAGAATGATGACATCCTCAAGGCTATTCGAGGGTTGGGTGTGGATTACGCCCAAGGTTATGGAATTGCTAATCCCTACCCTTTGGCGTTAAAAGAGTAGCAGATAGGCGTTTAAAATTTAAACGCCAAGACGCCACAGACGCGAAGCGCGGCTTCCCGCAGTGCAGGACGCCAATAAATAGAGTAAATCAAAAGATGCTGCGTTTAAACTGCATAGTAAAGGGTCGCGCCGGCGCACCTCACTCAGGACAAGACTTCAACCACCTTGTGTTTTGAGGAGAGCCCTGATTTTATTCTGATTTGGGATTTGGGCACGTCAAATTTTTGGGCCAGGAGTTTGATGAGTTCCTCGTTCGCTTTGCCATCCACCGGCGGCGACTTCAGCTGCACTGTCAGACTGCCATCGGGTTCTTCTGTTATAGTTTGCTGTTTTGAATTGGGTTTTACTTTGACTTTTATCAGTGCCATGCAGGGTGGTAGGAGAGAAGCTCAATAACGCAGATTTTTGGAAAATGTTGTAACTGGCGTTACTTGCCGGTCAAAAAATGGTAAAAAAGCCCGCTGCGCCAGCGCGGGAGAGAGACGTAGCACAGGCGAGACGCCTGTGCTTCTGTCTGGGCTGTTTCAGACAGCGACTAAATCGGCGTGTTCGATGCGGGTGCCCAGAACTTTGAGGAATTCAGCCAGCCAGCGGGGGTGGGCCGGCCATGCCGGTGCCGTCACCAGGTTGCCATCAACCACTGCCTCGTCAACGGCAATCTGAATATATTCGCCTCCCGCCCGCACCACATCAGGACCGCAGGCGGGGTAGGCTGTGCAGCGCTTGCCTTCTAGCACGCCGGCAGCCGCCAAAACAAGCATTCCGTGGCACACTGCAGCGATAGGCTTGTTGGCGCGGGCGAAGTGGCGCGTGATTTCCAGCACCCTTTCGTCGAGGCGGATATATTCCGGCGCACGACCGCCCGGAATCACCAAGGCGTCGTAATCTGCGGCATCCACTTCCTCGAAGGTGGCATTTAAGGTGAAGTTGTGACCGGGTTTCTCGCTGTAGGTTTGGTCTCCTTCAAAGTCGTGGACTGCTGTGCGAACCCTCTCACCGGCTTTCTTGTTAGGGCAGACGGCGCGGACAGTGTGGCCCACCATCTGCAGAGCCTGAAAAGGCACCATCACCTCGTAGTCTTCCACGAAGTCACCGACGAGCATCAAGATTTTCTTGCCAGCCATGTTGTTTCCCAGACTAAGGTTATTCTAAAATTATATCGGGTAGGTCCTGCATTAAAGGTTTCGGCGAACCGCTGCCCTAACCTTTGATGCCGGAAGCAGGTGAGCCGCTCGTCTCAGTTATCTAAATAGAGTCCGGATCAGAGCTGATTTATAAAGGAAACATTAATTTCCAATAAACCGCGTTTCTTGTGGCAGAAGAAACCCTGTTTCTGGACACCGCAGTTCTTAATAATTACTTTATAAACTCCCTCTCATAGAATGATCGGCTGTACAAACGCAGCCGCCCTTGGTGACAAGGACTTGATAAACCCTTGACGTGCCGGCGCAGCCACGGGCGGCGTCTCGCCTGCCGGTACAGGGTTTTAACCGCCCAGCGCCACTCAGACGCTCGGCAGCACCGGCCCTGAAAAAATGCCCCCTCTATTTAAAATTTTAAATTTCCATTTTTTCTTCTCTAATTCTTACCTCACCCTCCCCTTTCATTTCCTCAATTTCAAACCAACTTACCAAAACACCAGCAATAGGAATAGCGAGAAATATACCTAAAAGCCCAGCCGCTCTCGCTCCTATTAAGAGGGCAAAAAACACCACAACAGGATGTATGTTCAGAGAGTTTCGCATAATGCGAGGGTAAATCAAATTGTCTCGTATCTGCTGGAGAATGATGCAAGCTACTAACACTTTTAAAGCCAGCCAAACATTTTGAGCTAGCACGATGAAAGAAATCAGGCTAATGCCTAATGTCGCTCCGATTCCCGGCACCAAGTCAAAAATTCCCAGGATAACTGCCAAAGCTAAGGGGAAATTTACCTGGAATCCCAGCAGAACGAGAAAGCTAGAAATTATCATAAATAGCATTAATACCAGCTGCCCCTGGAAAAAAGCTAAAAAGTTGCGCTGAATCGTAACCGTCAATCGTTCCTGCAAGTGTGCCGGAATAATTTTCAGGACTAGCCTCCAAAGCCTCTCCCCATCTATTAACATGAAAAAAGACACAACCCAAATCAGTATCAAACTCACTAAATTCGTTATAAATACTTGCAGTATCGCGATACTAGAAACCACTACTGCTAAAGCTTGGGTGCGCAGCTGTTCTTCAATAACCCGCAGATTTACCTGAAGGTTGCGCTCCCGGAGAAAGGCTTCTGTTCGCTCGGAGAGTGGGGCGAGAGCGTTGACAAACTTAGTAACGCTGTCGATTAATTGCTGCCCTTGGGAGAGCAGTGCCAAGCCCACAGTGATTGTTAGCCCCCCAACAAAGACGAGACTCAGCAAGAACACTAAGCCAACTGCTAAACCTCGGGGTAAAAACCGCTGCAGCCATCCCACAGGATAGCTGAGCAGAAAAGCCACAATCGAAGAAAATGTGAAAACCACAATCACAGTTTCAAAGTAAGCTAAAAGCTGGAGAAAAGCCCACCCTGAGGCGAACAGGAGCAAAAAGCGAACCAGTGCTAAATTACTGATCCAATCCCAAATATTTTTTTTCTGTGACTCACTCATGTTCTCGGCAAGTAAACTTCTCGTATATTAAACAGTTTGTCAAAGCAGTATCGGGACAAACAAGCATAACATTAGACTCAGACTGGCCATCCTCACAATAGCATAGCACTGCCGGCGGGTAAGGCTTGTGCCGGCGAGAGGCTTTCACTTCGGCGTCAATCTCTGTGTGGCTGTAAATTATACTGAATTTTGACAAATTTTGACAAATCTGCGGCTCTTTCCCCGGCACTCAGCACCGAACGCAGCTCGTCGAAACCCTGAACGGAAGGGCATTTCCTCAACATCCCCATTCCGCTCTGGTTCGAGCGCCACAGCTCGCCGGCTCTCACCCGCACAGGGCGCTGGCATCCCCAAATCCCCAAATCCCCAAATCCCGGCTCCCATCTGTGCCGCCGGCACAGCAGGGGCGGACATGCCTGCCGGCAGCGCAAGAGATGGCCACCGGCAGTCAGGCAGCGGGGACAGCCTACATGCCGTTGCGCCCCCAGACGACCATCGCAATCGAGAAGGTGAAAACAGCCAGCAACGAAGCCCAACCAAGCGTGAGAATATCCATAGCCGTGCCTAAAAAAAACAGTACAAAATAACTCCAAGCCATATATTATGTCAATTTGAGCCATCTTTTGCACCGGCAGAGCGCGTGAGCGAGACATCCCAGACCGATTTAAGCGCAGAACGAATCGAATCCCTCAAAGCCGGCACCCTGGCGGCGTTTGCCCTCCTCCTGGCGTTTGGCACGATCGCCGCCGCCAGCGAGCTGGTTTTGGCCCAGCGGTTTGACGCCCTTGCCGGCTTGCTTTTCGCCCCTACTGGCGTGAACCTGCCGGTCAGTTTGGCCATCGCGGGGCTGAGCGGCTTTCTCTTTGGTGTCACCTACCGCTATGCTATCCGCACCGACAGCAACCCCCAACTCAAAGCCGGTGCGGTGCTCGCCTTCGGACTGGTGCGGGGGCTAGCCCAGCTGGATGTGGGGCTGAGTGCCAGAAGCGACTTCTGGCCATTTGCCGTGCTGGGCGTTGAGAGTGTGCTGCTGTTTGCCGCCGCCGGCATCGCCCTCGACTGGGCCCTAGCTCGCGGCTGGGTCAAACCCTTTAGCTCAAAATAAATTCCTCAAACGCAGCCTGAGAGTACAGCATATTGCGGTCAAGCGCGGAAAGTACCTTGTTGTTAGCCGCCTCAGAAAAAAGGCACCGCCACACCAGCTTCGCCACATCAGCGCGGTGAATGGTGCCGGCAATCCGGCAATCCTCCGTGAGAATTCCGCTGCCGGTTGCCGGTTCCGACTTCAGCCCGCCCGGTCGTACAATCGTATAAGTCAGCCCGCTATTAATCAGGTGTTCCTCGGCTTTTTCCTTCTCCGCCAGCACCGCACCGAGGCTTTGCAAAGCTTGCGGAGGCACCGCCACCTTACTGTTGCCGGTGCCGATAGAAGAAACCAAGATAAACTTCCGCACTCCCGCTTTCACCGCCGCATCGATCAGATTCTTATTGCCGAGATAGTCCGCTCTCTCGCCGTCCTTTGGCAAACCGCCAATCGTGCTGATCACCGCGTGAACCGGCTCATCTCCCAGCATCGCCTTTTCCACATCACCCACATTCAAAGCGTCGCCGGTGACGGTCTTGATTCCCATCGATTCCAGCTGATCGCGACTTGTCTCCCCTCGCAGGAGGGCTTTGACTTTCACCGGCACTTCCACGAGGCACTTGGCAATTTCTCGGCCCACACCCCGACTCGCGCCGGCCAGAAAGATATAGGATTCTGCTGACATCTTGAGTTCCTTAATTTCGCGTATCTATTCCAGGATACATAATTTTCGGTGCCGGGAGCGGAGAAACCGGGTTTCTGGAATAACCCCGGTTTCTGGCCCCACCCAGAGGTTTCATTTAGAACCGCTATATCATGTCGGGGTAATTTACCATAAGATAGCGATTTGAATTGATTTGTGATTTTTTTTATAAACCGCCACAGACGCGCCAGCGGCTACCCGTAGGGTAGACACCACAGACGCGCGGCACCCTACGCGCCCGCAGGATAGAGCGCCAAGGAAAGAAAAGAGAGAGGGGAGCTCACGAATCATTTAGAACTGCTGTATCTGTAGGGGCGGGTTTTGCCAAGATCGTTCCGGCCCTGCAAAAGGGGCCACAAGTCTCCATCCCAAGGACTTTCAAGAAAACGCAGAGAATCGATGGGTCTGCGCTCGGAACCTTCTTTGGCATGTTGAGAGCTACTGGATATTAGAAAGACTCTTTGCAATCGCTCCCTTTGCTGCCAGCTTGCCCAAGGTGCCGGATGCCATCAACTTAGGAAGTTCTCAATATCTTTTAGTAAAGTCAGCTTGCTTTCTCCCGTTTGCGCGTCTCGGTGCGCCACAACTGCAAAAGGAACTATCTCTGGCCCAAGTGCGTCTAGCAAAGCTGGATTGTGGGTTGTAACCAGTACATCAACTTGTCTTTTTTTACCGATTTCTCTGAGCATTCTTACAAGCAAGTCTGACCGGGACGGGTGAAGTCCATTGCCCACCTCTTCGATGACCAGTTGGCTCCCTTGCGGTCGCGTCAGAAGCGCTGTTAAAATAGCCAGAAAGCGAAGAGTTCCATCTGACATTTCTCCCGCATCTACCACTGTGGGAGTTTGACCGGCTCCCCACACTTCTTCACAGTAAAGCATCGCATCTTTTTTGAACCGTCCAACTGGTTCCGCCCACACTCTGCAAATATCGCCTTCTGGCAAATCCTGCGCGTAGGAAGACAGAGTTGATTCTACCTCAGCTTTTTGTTCTTCAGGCAATGCTGCCAGCACGCCGGCAATATTGGAGGCATCCTGTAACAGGCGTTCAGAGAGCCGCGAGTAAGACCTCATATTAGAAGGGAGCGGAGCTAGTAGAAAGATTTCCTGAATTGTTTTTAAAACTATCCTACTGGGTTCAAGAGAGCGCTCTAAATAAACTCCCGGCAACTGGATAAATTGAAAATAGCTTAATATTGAGATAGAGCTATTGAAAGCTATCACTCTGCTGTCATAGGGGTTAAACTTTAAGAAGATTAAATCGAGACTTTGCGGCCTGCTATGTCTTTGAAATAAAAAAGTTTCTATCGACCCACTTGAATTTTTATTGGGCTGTTTTTTAATCGCTAGAGATTCAGCTAAAATTTTAACCCGCGGGCTAGTTTCCACCGTGAGGCTGTAGAGGTAATCTGTCCGATCGTCCTCACCTTGAACCAGCACCTTCAAGGTGAACTGAGTTTCTGATCTGAGTGCGGCTCCCTCAACACCTCCTCGAATGGGGGGTAAAGTTTCATCCCCTGCTAAACAAGCTTGAATCTCCTTACCCTGTGCCGTTCTTTTGAGAAATTCCAAGGCTTCAATTGCATTGGACTTGCCACCGGCGTTTGTGCCGATCAGAACGGTCAGCGGGTCGATATGCAGCACTGCATGGCGGAAACTTTTCCAGTTTTCAAGTATGAGTTGCTTCAGCATTGCCCACTCCAAGACTGCTCTGAATCAGGTCTGGTTCTGGCGGGTGAAGTTCGCCGGCTAATTTTGGCCCACCGGCATGCGGGGGATGACCGGCAAGTCACCCACCCTCTGCCGGTTTAGGGTAATCTTAGCATGAAACCTCTTGACCCTCCTCTCTGGGAGCTAAAATTTTTCCAGACGCTCCCACCCCGCGCCTTCACACCCAAAATGGAACAATTCCGGATGCAGAATTTCGGCTAAAATTTCTAGGGAATCGGCTAACCTCGGCCCGGGCCGGTTGAAATAGGAATTGCCGTCGGTGATGTAAACGCTGCCGGTGCGAACCGCTTGCAAATTTTGCCATTTTGCGGTATAAATCAGCTGCCTCGCATCTTGGCCGGTGCGCTCTAAATCAAAGCCGCAAGGCATGAAGATGATAATTTCTGGCTCAGCTGCTGCGAGCTGTTCCCATTGCAGCCAGGGGGAATGCCGGCCCACCGCGCCGAATAGGGGCTGTCCGCCGGCAAGCGTGACTAATTCCGGAACCCAATTGCCGGCAGCCATCAGGGGTTCTGCCCACTCGATGCAAGCGACGGTGGGGCGCGTCTGCGCACTCTTGCTAGCGCAAACTTCGACGCGGGATTTCAACCCGGCAACCACTGGCTCTCCATCCACCCCGAGGGCGCAGGCAACTCGCTCAATATCTGCCCACACATCCGCCAGAACATTCGGCTGCAGGGAAATAATTTGGGGTTGAGTGCCGGTGAGGGCTGCTGCGGCTCGCTCAACATCTGCTAGACTGACGGCACAGACTTCGCACTGAGCTTGGGTGATAATGTGGGTTGGCTTCAGCTGTTCCAAGACATCCGTTTTCACCTGATAGACACTCAGGGCAGATTGCAACAAGTCCGTGACTCGCTCGTGGATTTCCCTGCTGCTGCCTTCAGGGTTGAACTTGGGCTGAGTGCACACCGGCAGCTGTTTAACTGCCGGCGGAAAGTCGCATTCGTGGGAGCGCCCCACCAGAGAATCCGTCAGCCCCAAAGACGCTACAATTTCTGTGGCAGAAGGCAGCAGAGAGGCAATTCTAAGATTTGAAATCATTTCCGTATTAATCCTCATATTTAAGAGGCCCTACCAGAAACCAGGTTATCTTAAAGAAACCTGGTTTCTTGATGCCGGCGCTGTCGCCTCTAAGGAAATACCGCAGGCAGGCCCCATGCCCGATGCCCCATGCCCGATGCCCCATGCCCCATGCCCCATGCCCCATGCCCCATGCCCCATGCCCCATGCCCCATGCCCCATGCCCCATGCCCCTTAACCCTTATAAAATTAAGTCATTTCATCAAGAAAAGCCAGACTGTTTGCAGCAAACCGACAATCACGCCCAAGACCCCCCCTAAATTGACAATTGCTTGCAACTCACTTCTGACAATGCCTTGAATCGCCGCCTCCAGGTCTTGGGGAGATGTGGCCTTAACGCGGTTAATAATCACCTCGTCAATATTCAAAATCGGAATTATTTTAGCCACGAGGACTTCTAAATCCCGCTCCAGATAGCGCTCCAGAATCAAGGCCAGCTCTTTGCTGACGATTTCCAGGGACTGGCCAACCACCGCCGAAGACCGCAGCCGGTTGAGAATCAACTTGGACATATTTTCCCAGTCTACGGACTTGCCCAATCCCTGCAGCAAATCGGTGCCGCGAGTTTGAATGTAGTTGCGGACACTTTCTCGCAGGGTTTTGCGCAGCTGGCGCACTGTGGAAATCGGCAAATTTTGCAAAGAAACATTTTGCAGCCATTCCTTCAAGCGGGAGCGAATTCCCAGGGTTTCGATAAACTCAGCCAAGCGAGCGTTAGCCTCTTCTTTTTCATCCAGGCAAAAGGTGCGCAGGCGAGTCAGGGTGTTGCGCAGGCCAAACAAATTGGCCACCACCCAGTAGGTGCCGCTGGCTTTTTCCCGAAACCCCTCATCAAGGGCTTGAATATTGCGGTCTGTCAGGAAATCCACCAAAGCTTGCCGCAGCACCTCAGGCGGCAAGACCACCTTCAGCAGCCAGTCTGACAGCTGAACCGCCTGGTTTTCAGTCAGCTGGAATTCCAGCAAAACTTGGTCAAAGATTTGATTGATCTGGGGTTCTAGGAAATCTTCGCGGCGAGCCAGTACCTTGAGGATGCGGGGGAAGGATTCACCGATCAAGTCTTTGAGAATGCCGGCCATAATTTTGGCGGTTTTCTGCTCGGTATCGGACTGGACTTGCTCCAGCGCCAGCTTGAGCAGCCAGAGAATCGCCCCTTGCATGCGCTCGGTTTCCAGCAGGCGACGCGCCAAGTTTTGCAATTCCTCTGGCGTCAGCAGCGACCCCATAATGGTGTCGGAAATCCGCTTCGCCATACGCTCCTGGTTGGCGGGAATCAAGCCAGGGGTAAAGGGAATCTTTCGCCCAAAGAGGTAATAAGCCCGATAGGGGCGGAATAGCATGTTGATGGCTATATCGTTGGTGAAATAGCCAATAATTCCACCGGCAACCGGCGGAACCAGGTATTGCAATAGCTCAGAAAAATTCAAGGTGGCAATTCAATAGAGCTATCAGCCATCAGCCATCAGCCCTCAGCCTTGGCTGACTGCTTTCTGATCAGCGATGACTGGTGAGAGTTATTATTTGGTAACAACCAATACTCCCATCATACCGCCGGCAATGGGGTAATGTGTGGCGCGGGCAAAACCGGCTTTTTGGGCCAAGTCAACTTGAGAAAGGCCGGTGGGGAATCTGTCGAGGCTGGGACTGATGTAGGCGTATTCTTCCGTCAGGCCAAAATGCTGGGCGGCAGGCACTACCAGGCTGTTGAGATACCACTGCTGAAAAGCCCGCATCGCGGGGTTGCTGGGGCGGTGGAAGTCGAGGATGGCGGCGGAAGCTGCCGGTTTGAGGACGCGGCGCAATTCCTGGAGACAGCGGGGGATGTCGGTGACGTTGCGCAGTCCGTAACCGATGGTGGCTGCGTCGAAGTGGCTGTCTGGGAAGGGCAAATTGAGGGCGTCCGCCTCCACCCAGCTGATGGGAGCGCAGGGGTAGAGCCAGGGCAAGTCCCGCTGCGCCGCCACCGCCAGCAGAGCCGGTGAGAAATCCGCCCCGACGACGCGGCCCTTTGGGCCGGCTTGCTGGGCCAGCACCCGGGCCAAATCGCCGCTGCCGGTGCACAAGTCCAGGCAAATATCTCCGGGTGCCGCACCGCTCCACTTCACCGCCATGAGCTTCCATATCCGGTGCAGGCCCAAGCTGAGGCTGTCGTTAAATTGGTCATAAACCGGCGCAATCCGGTCAAACAGGGCTTGAATGTGCTCAGAGTTCATGGGTTGCTGCCCGGCGCAGGACGCCGGAAAAACTTCAGGAGAGGGGGGGTAGCTCACTTGCACGAGACTTGGGTTTATCGCCGAAGGAGTTCTGGAGAAAAGCTTTTGTGCTGCAGAGACGCCACATCTCGCGTCCCCACACTCACCGAAAGCACCCCCAGCTGACGGCCCGAGTCCTAACTCATTTAAAGGCCAGGGTGCTGGCGATTGCCAGGGCCACCTGCTTGGCTGACAGGTGAACCAGCGTCAGTTCGTCCTCTTTGAGGGTGCACGGTTGCTGCCACTGGATCGACAAAAGGGCCACAACTTTGTCTCGGTAGGTGATGGGGAGAGCGATGTGGCTCTGGATGCCGGAGGCTTGGTAGTGAGCCACACCAGCCAGAGCGGGATCGGCGGGAATATTCACCGCACCCTGGATGCTGTGAGTGGCGAGCGCTTCCGTGGCCAAGGAGTCGCTCGCCAGCCAGTTTTCCGCCGCCCCACCGGCGCTGTAGGTGCCAGAGGCACCGCCTAGAGCAGCGCCCTCTGCCAGTTGCAAGATAGCGACATCCGCACCGAAGCTTTTCCCGAAAGCGGTAGCAATGCTCTCCAGACACCCCTGCAAACTCTCTGACTCCTGGGCGGCTTGCAAAATCGCCGAGATCAGGTTGGTTTGCGCCTGGGCGCGGCGCAACTCTTCCATCCGCTGCATTTGGGTGTCGTAGTTCTCAGCCGCCCGCTCCACAACCGCTTTCAGTTCATTGGGGTCCCACGGCTTGGTGATGTATTTATAGACTTGTCCAGAATTAATCGCCTCTACGAGGTCTTCAATGTCCGTGAACCCCGTCAGAATAATCCGCACTGTGTTGGGAAACTGGGGCAAAGTCTTCTTGAGAAACTCGGTGCCCTTCATTTCCGGCAT
Organism: Oscillatoria princeps RMCB-10; assembly: GCA_019359235.1. Classification (GTDB taxonomy): domain Bacteria; phylum Cyanobacteriota; class Cyanobacteriia; order Cyanobacteriales; family Oscillatoriaceae; genus Oscillatoria; species Oscillatoria princeps. Next base: position 6,087 of record JAHHHT010000030.1, on the reverse strand, counting down.
CCGCTGGTCAGAGATGATCACAGCCACCTCGCCCTCTTTTGCCAGCACTTCCAAGGCGCGGACACCGCTTTCCGCCTTGAGTACCTGAAATTCACGTCGGAAGGTGCGGTAGAGCAGGTCGAGGTTGTCTGGCTCGTCGTCTACCACCAGCATTTTGGGTTTTTTCGGTCGGGATAGGCTCATTAACTGGCGTCTGATATTCTCAAGCTCTGGGATAGCATTATCCATACGTTATAACAAACTCCTCGGGCAAATCTGGGGCAGGCAACCGAATATGCCTCGCCAGTGTGAAGCTTCCAGCTCTCATCAGGCGGTGGCGGGTAAGTAATAGGCTGGTGGACTGGCATGCAGGCAGGCGGGTAGCAAAGCGGCTCATTCCTGATGTTACCTAACTTTGAGCAATGACCAGACGCCTAGATTTTCTCACTAATATAGCTTTTGCGAAAACGTCAATTGCCGCAACCGGCACCGACACATTACTTAATGGCCAAGCACTCTTAGAGATTTATACTCTGTGCGAGCGGTTTGGCTGAAGTGAGCGCTCTACAGTTTTAGTCCCCTGTGGGAGCCGGTGCCTGACCGGGCGCGACCGCACGCCCTCCCTTGCCGGTCACCGCGCCCAAATATTACAAACCGGATTCCTTGACATTTATTCCCAAATGTGATATAATTACGAAACTTTTGGGCGGCTTTATGGGATCTCCCTGCCGCCAGCAAGCGCAATTTGACGCCATTAAGAGCGTTCATCCGCCTCTTGAAAGCGCTTCAGCTTATTTCTTTTGTTTTGAATTCTCACCTGTGCGAACCGGGCGGAAAGATTAAATAATCTAAAATTTCCAAAAAATCCAGTGACAGCTCGCACGTATTTGAGCTAAAACAAAAAAAATTACTGAATATTTGTGCTGTCAGGAGCGACGACTGTGGAATTCACAGAGGTGCAACTACTGCCGTTTGCAACGGAACCCAATCCTCTCAATCCCCATTTGGATACGTTACCTTCCGCCGCACCGAGTGGCTTGCCCTCTGCGGCTGGGGGTGAGACTCCCCTGAAACTGCCCCCTTTTCCAGAGCTTTTACCACAAATCGATATACATGTCAATGAGCAAGAAAGCGCATCAACACCGGCTTCCCCGCCCTCAGGGCCCGACCCGCTCACCGGCATGGCCGCAGCAGTAACGGATGGGGGGAGGACTGAAGTCCTGACTACAAACTTATCTGGCGCTGCCAATTTTGACCGGCTCACCGGCAACCCAGTGGAACAACCCGCCGCAAACCAGATTGTCATCGTTGACCCCACAGTTCCCGACGGGCAAAACCTGGCTCTTGGTGTGACACCTGGGGCGGAAGTGTTCGTCCTCGACGCCACAAAAGACGGGGTAGAGCAGATCGCGCAGCTGCTGGCGGGACGCACCGGCATATCTAGTCTGCATATTGTCTCCCACGGAAGTCCCGGCATTATGTTTTTGGGGAATGCCAGGCTGAGCGAGGATACGATAAATAATTATGCAACACAATTGCAAAGCTGGGCGGGGGCCCTCTTCCCTAAAAATAAGAGTGCCGGTGCCGACATTGTTGTGTATGGGTGCGAGGTGGGAGCCGGTGTTGCGGGTGAGGCTCTCACCCGCCGGCTGGCCCAGCTCACTGGCGCAGATGTGGCCGCCTCCGATGACCCCACCGGCAGCGCCGCAAAAGGCGGAGACTGGGTGCTGGAATGCGCCACCGGCACGATTGAGGCACCCCTGGCATTCCAGCTTGGGGTGATGGAAGCTTACAGTCATATTCTGCCGGCACCGCAAATAATTATCAATGAGTTCCGGCGTGCTGGACAGTTCCAAGGCAATGAGTACATAGAGTTACTGCTGACTCAAGATTTGACAGCGGCTCAACTCCAGAGCTTTTTTGTGGGGGATTCAACCGGCACAACAGCACAGAAGAATTCAGCTTACCAGTTCACTAACATGGGGACAATTGCTCCTGTCTTTAAGGCAGGAACCCTGATTGTCATTGGTGGAGCTACTGTGATTCCCACAGATGATACTGCCTATAACCCCGTGCCAGGTGGGACGGATGCTGATTGGAACATTCAATTAAAGATTAACAGCGGCTCCGGCGGTTCGTTTCTCAATAATGCGCTATTCAGCACTAACGGACTCGGAGGGGATTTTGCGGCTTCAGATGTGGCTTGGGTGGATACAAGCAGCGCTGGAACCACTTCCATCGATTCGATCGCGTGGCCCACTACGGCCTCTGGCGCATTGGGAAATGTAGCTAAGGTGAAAATTGCAGCCCCAAGCAACAATAATAATGTTGAGTTCACAAGCGATGGAGCCGGTGTCAGTATAGCTGCTAACTACGCTATCAACAGTCCGGGTTCTCTTGGCTTGCCCAACGGTGGGACGAACACCACCTACATCAATAGCTTGCGAAACCCCACAGTCAGCGTCAGCATCACCGCAACGGACAGTTCCGCCGCTGAACCCAGCGACACCGGCACCTACCGCATCACCCGCACCAGCAGCGCCGGTGCCCTAACCGTCAAACTTGCCATTGCGGGGACAAGCGCGACAGCCGACTACTCGCTCAGCGCCAGCAACGGGGGCGCGATTAATATCATCAGTGCCGGTGAAATTGAAGTCACCATTCCCGACGGAGAGACTTATATAGATGTCACCCTGATGCCGGTGGATGACATCGCCGCCGAAGCGGCAGAAACTTTGCAGCTGACCTTGACAAATGACGCGGCTTATGCTATTGATGCCGCGCAGGATACGGCAGCGGTGACCATTGTGGCCAACGACACGGCGGTGACAAATACTAATGATGCCGGTGAGGGTTCATTGCGGCAAGCGATACTCAATGCCAATGCGTTTGCCGGTGCGGATACGATTAGCTTCAACATCCCCACAACTGATTCTGGTTACGACGCACTTACGGGCGCATACACCATCGCGCCGGCATCATCGCTGCCCAGTTTGGATGAGTCAGTTATCATTGATGGCACGGCACAGCCTGGATTTTCTGGCACCCCAATTATAGAACTGAATGGAGCCAGTGCGGGGGGTGTTGGCTTGTATATCGTGGGTGGAGATAGCACAGTCCAGGGGTTGGTTATCAATCGCTTCGATAACGGGATTGTGCTGGAGGAGTACGGGAGCAATGTCATCCAGGGCAACTACATCGGCACCGATGTCACCGGCACGATTGACTTGGGCAATACCTTCACAGGCGTAGTTATTTTCGACACACCTGATAACAGGATTGGGGGAACAGGGGCGGCGGCGCGGAACGTGATTGCCGGAAACAATGAATACGGCATCGGCATCACCGGCAGCAACGCTACCGGCAACCAGATAGTCGGCAACTACATCGGCACGCAAGCGGATGGCACTAGCCCCTTGGGGAATTCCTTAGATGGCGTGTGGATTAGCGGTTCTAGCAATAACGATATTGCCGGCAATACCATTGCTTTTAACGGCGGGGATGGGGTGTTCGTGAGAGCAGGTACGGGCAATTCCATCCTTTCCAACTCTATTTTCTCCAACACCGGCTTGGGGATTGACCTTGAACTCACAAGCGAAGGGGTGACGCCCAACGATGCCGGTGACGCAGACACCGGCGCGAACAACCTGCAAAATTTTCCCGACCTCACCGCAGCCTTTTCCAATGGCAGCACCACCACGATTGCCGGCACATTCAACAGCACTCCCAGCAGCACCTTCACCCTGCAATTCTTCTCCAACCCCAGCTTAAACGCTTCTGGCTATGGCGAGGGCAAGACTTTTCTGGGCGAAACGGCTGTTATCACTGACATAGCCGGCAATGCCGCGATTAACCTGACACTGCCAGTAGCTGTGGCTGCCGGCGAATACATCACGGCTACAGCAACAGGCAATAATGACACGTCTGAATTCTCAGCGGGGATAGCCGTCACCGCACCGGTTCGCATCCGCGACATCCAAGGTGCGGCTCACATTTCCCCTAAAAACGGTCAGTCAGTCACCGGCGTTGCCGGCACCGTCACCGCCACAACCTCAACCGGATTTTACATGCAAGACCCCAATCCGGATGCGGATGATGCCACATCCGAGGGGATTTTTGTCCTCACTTCCTCCGCACCGGCTGTCAGTGCCGGCGACTCGGTACTCGTAAATGGTACAGTCAGTGAAGTTCGCCCTGGCGGTGTTGCCAGCAACCTTTCTGTCACCCAGATTGCCAATCCCACCATCACGGTTTTGTCTTCTGGCAACTCTCTCCCCGCTTCTGTTATAATTGGTATTGGCGGGCGCACACCACCGGCACAGATAATTGACAATGACGCCGCCGGTGGCAATGTGGAAAATGCCGGCACTACATTTGACCCTTCAGAAGACGGTATCGATTTTTACGAGAGTCTGGAAGGGATGCGGGTGCAAGTGAACAGTGGTGTGGCAGTTGGGCCAACCAGCGCTGCCGGTGAAATTCCCGTGCTGGCGGATAGCGGTGCGGATGCGGGTGTGCGAACCCCTCGCGGCGGCATTGTGATTCAGGCAAATGACTTTAACCCAGAACGGATTATAATTGATGATGGGATTGTTGCCGGTGCGCCGCAAGTCAGTGTTGGCGACAGCTTCAACGGTGCCATTACTGGCGTCATGGATTACAGCGCCGGCAACTTCAAACTCCTGAATACTTCTGCCCTCCCTAGTGTAACTCCTGGGGGACTGACAAAGGAAGTCACGAGTTTAAATCCCACCGCCAGTCAGCTAACAGTCGCCACCTTCAATTTGAGCAACCTCGATCCGGGCGACAGCGCTGCTAAATTGGCCAATCTAGCCAGCACGATTGTCAGCAATCTCCAGTCGCCGGATATCCTCGCGGTTCAGGAAATCCAAGACAATAACGGCGCGACGAATGATTCTGTGGTTGACGCCAGCACAACTTATGGTATGCTGATAGCAGCGATTCAAGCTGCCGGCGGGCCGGCTTACGAATTCCGCCAAATTGACCCGGTGGATGATGTGAGTGGGGGGGAACCGGGCGGGAATATTCGCGCCGGGTTCCTGTTCAATCCGACTCGGGTTAGTTTTGCGGATCGTGCCGGCGGGACTGCTACGTCTGCTGTCAGTGTTGTTAATAATGCCGGTGCGCCGGAACTTTCTGCAAGTCCGGGGCATATTGACCCGACGAATGGGGCGTTTAATAGCAGCCGCAAGCCTCTGGCGGGCGAGTTTGTGTTCAACGGGCAGAAAGTTTTTGCGATTGTCAATCACTTTAATGCTAAACTGGCAGATGACCCGCTTTTTGGGGTAAACCAGCCTGCCGGTGAGAGCAGTCAATCTCAGCGCAACCAGCAAGCGGCTGTTGTGGCGAACTTCATCAAAAACGGTTCGACCGGCATTCTGGATATAGACCCGAACGCGAATGTGGTTGTGCTGGGGGATTTGAATGATTTTGAGTTTTCCAGTCCGCTGAATATCCTAAAAAGCGCGGGGTTGAGCGCCTTGGTAGAGCAACTGCCTGCCGGTGAGCGCTACACTTACAATTACGAGGGGAATTCCCGCGCTCTCGACCACATTCTTGTGAGCGGGAATCTGCTGGGCAATTTGGATGCGGTTGATATTGTTCACGTCAATTCGGAGTTTGCGTTTAAGTATAGCGACCACGATCCGAGTTTGGCGCGGTTCAACTTGCCAAAGCCGGAATTAAATGTCAGCTTTAATGCCAGCAGTTTCTCTGAAGGGGCGGGTGCGGGCGCGGCAACCGGCACGGTGACTAGAACCGGCAGCACTGCGGGGGATCTCACAGTCAGCCTTTCCAGCAGCGACACAACTGAAGCGACTGTGCCTCTAACGGTAACGATTCCGAATGGTGCGGCGTCTGTCACTTTTGCGGTGGGTGCGGTTGACGATGCGGTTGTGGATGGTTTGCAGCCGGTGACGGTAACAGCTTCTGCGACAAACTATATTGCGGGTGCGGGTGCTTTAAGTGTTACCGACGATGACACAGCCGGTGTGGCTGTCAGCAGCCCAACCAGCCTCAGCGCCAGCGAAGGGGGTGCCGGTGGGAGTTATCAAATCTCCCTGACATCTCAACCGGCATCTGACGTTA
>JAHHHT010000014.1 GCA_019359235.1 Oscillatoria princeps RMCB-10 | reverse complement strand
CCGTTCAATTTGACACCGGCAGTCAAATTCAGCCGATTGCCGAACTCACCTTCACTCCCGCAAATTGGAATAATCCCCAAACGGTGACAGTTGCGGCTGCCGATGACGCGATTGCGGAAGATGCCCATACCGGCACGATTGCGCACACGGTGGAGAGTGCGGATGCGAACTATAGCGGGATTGCGATTGACGCCGCAGTTGTGTCGATTACAGATAACGACAGTGCCGGTGTGACTGTTAGCCCAACCAGCCTCAGCGCCAGCGAAGGGGGTGCCGGTGGGAGTTATCAAATCTCCCTGACATCTCAACCGGCATCTGACGTTACCGTTCAATTTGACACCGGCAGTCAAATTCAGCCGATTGCCGAACTCACCTTCACTCCCGCAAATTGGAATAATCCCCAAACGGTGACAGTTGCGGCTGCCGATGACGCGATTGCGGAAGATGCCCACACCGGCACGATTGCGCACACGGTGGAGAGTGCGGATGCCAACTATAGCGGGATTGGGATTGACAGCGCAGTTGTGTCGATTACAGATAACGACAGTGCGCCGGTGCTGGTAAATAGCGGTTTAACGCTTGATGAGGGTGGGGTTGCGACGATTAGCAGCAGCGAGTTGCAAACTACCGATACCGCTCAAGCTGCGGGATTATTATTATACACCCTAGGCACAGCAACTGTCAAGGGTATTTTGAAAAAGAGCGGGAGTGCTTTGGGTGCCGGTGACACGTTCACGCAAGCGGACATCGATGCAGGCAATATCAGCTACGAGCACGATGGGAGCGAGACGGCTAGCGATAGCTTCAGCTTCACAGTCTCGGATGGGACGAATAGCCTGAGCGCCGCCACATTCAACATCACAGTCAATCCGCAAAACGACGCACCCAGCTTTAGCAGCGATCCCGTACTAGCCGGCACTGCAGACACAGCCTATAGCTACACCATCAGCACCACTGACTCTGACAGCGGCGACACCCGCACGATTGTGAGCGCAACATCCCTGCCGGCTTGGCTTAGCTTAAGCGACAGCGGAGATGGCACTGCAACCTTGACAGGAACGCCAAGTAATGATAATGCCGACACTTACAACATAGTATTGCTGGTAACGGATGCCGGTGGTTCAGCAGCGACGCAAAGCTTCACCATCGCCGTCAATCCCATCGCCACACCGGCACCCACACCAGAACCGACACCGGTTCCTGTACCAACACCAGAACCGACACCAGAACCCACTCCCATCCCTGTACCAACACCAGAACCCACGCCGGTTCCTGTACCCACTCCCATTCCGACACCAGAACCCACTCCCATCCCTGCGCCAACACCAGAACCCACGCCGGTTCCCACGCCGGTTCCTGTACCTGCGCCGGTGCCCACACCCGAACCCACTCCCATCCCTGTACCCACTCCCATCCCTGTACCAACGCCAGAACCGATGCCGGTTCCTGTACCCACTCCCATCCCTGTACCGACGCCAGAACCGATGCCGGTTCCTGTACCCACTCCCATCCCTGTACCAACACCAGAACCCACGCCGGTTCCTGCACCCACTCCCATTCCGACACCAGAACCCACTCCCATCCCTGCACCAACACCAGAACCCACGCCGGTTCCCACGCCGGTTCCTGTACCTGCGCCGGTGCCCACACCCGAACCCACTCCCATCCCTGTACCTGCGCCGGTTCCTGTACCGACACCAGAACCGATGCCGGTTCCTGTACCTGCGCCGGTTCCTGTACCGACGCCAGAACCGATGCCGGTTCCTGTACCCACTCCCATTCCAACACCAGAACCCACTCCCATCCCTGCACCAACACCAGAACCCACTCCCATCCCTGTACCGACGCCAGAACCGATGCCGGTTCCTGTACCCACTCCCATCCCTGTACCTGCGCCAGAACCCACGCCGGTTCCTGTACCTGCGCCGGTTCCTGTACCGACGCCAGAACCGATGCCGGTTCCTGTACCGACGCCAGTTCCTGTACCGACGCCAGAACCCACGCCGGTTCCTGCACCAACACCAGAACCGACGCCGGTTCCTGTACCGACGCCGGTTCCTGTACCGACGCCAGAACCGATGCCGGTTCCTGTACCAACACCAGAACCGACGCCGGTTCCCACGCCGGTTCCTGCACCGACGCCAGAACCGATGCCGGTTCCTGTACCGACGCCAGTTCCTGTACCGACGCCAGAACCGATGCCGGTTCCTGTACCGACGCCAGAACCGATGCCGGTTCCTGTACCGACGCCAGTTCCTGTACCGACGCCAGAACCGATGCCGGTTCCTGTACCGACGCCAGTTCCTGTACCGACGCCAGAACCCACGCCGGTTCCTGTACCGACACCGGCACCTGCGCCGGTTCCTGTACCTGCGCCGGCACCCACGCCGGTTCCTGTACCTGCGCCAGAACCCACGCCGGTTCCTGTACCTGCGCCGGCACCCACGCCGGTTCCTGTACCTGCGCCAGAACCCACGCCGGTTCCTGTACCCACGCCGGTTCCTGTACCTGCGCCAGAACCCACGCCGGTTCCTGCGCCAATTCCTGTACCTGCGCCAGAACCCACACCGGCACCTGAGCCAATTCCTGTACCTGCACCAGAACCGACGCCGGTTCCTGTACCTGCGCCAGAACCCACACCGGCACCTGCGCCAATTCCTGTACCTGCGCCGGCACCCACACCGGCACCTGCGCCAATTCCTGTACCTGCGCCAGAACCCACGCCGGTTCCTGTACCTGCGCCGGTTCCTGTACCTGCGCCAGAACCCACGCCGGTTCCTGTACCTGCGCCAGAACCCACGCCGGTTCCTGTACCTGCGCCGGCACCCACGCCGGTTCCTGTACCTGCGCCAGAACCCACGCCGGTTCCTGTACCTGCGCCGGTTCCTGTACCTGCGCCAGAACCGACGCCGATTCCTGTACCTGCGCCGGCACCCACGCCGGTTCCTGTACCTGCGCCAGAACCCACGCCGGTTCCTGTACCTGCGCCAGAACCCACGCCGGCACCTGCGCCAATTCCTGTACCTGCGCCGGCACCCACACCGGCACCTGCGCCAATTCCTGTACCTGCGCCAGAACCCACGCCGGTTCCTGTACCTGCGCCGGTTCCTGTACCTGCGCCAGAACCCACGCCGGTTCCTGTACCGACTCCCATCCCCACGCCGGCTCCTGTACCAACAGCAGAACCCACGCCGGCTCCTGTACCGACTCCCATCCCCACGCCGGCTCCTGTACCAACAGCAGAACCCACGCCGGCTCCTGTATCCACTCCCATCCCCACGCCGGTTGCTGCGCCAATTCCTGAACAGAAGCCGGCACCTGCGCCGGAACCGGCACCCATACCGGCTCCCGCACTCACACCGGAACCCGCTCCCATCCCCACGCCCGCTCCCTCACCGGCGCTTTCCGACGCCGCAGCGGGCACCAGTTCCCCCACCGATTCTCGCGAATTCTACTTTGAAAACTTTATCCAGTATTATGCCGGTCGCAACATTCCCTTCATCAACCTGTTCTTCGACGAAAACTTCTATCTTGCCGAAAACCCAGATGTCGCCGAAGCCGTAGCCAAAGGCATTTTCACCAGCGGTTACCAGCACTTCGCCGAATACGGGCGATTTGAAGGTCGCAACCCCAGCGCTCTCTTCGACAATCAACTCTATCTGGCCCAAAATACTGACGTAGCCGAGGCTGTCGCCCAAGGAATTTACAGCAGTGGTTTTGAACACTTCATCCAGCACGGGCTGTTTGAAGAGCGCGATTTGAGGCTGTTGCTGTTTGACGAAGGCTACTATCTCGCCACGAACTCAGACGTTGCCGGTGCTGTGGCTTCTGGCTCCTTCCAAAGTGGGTTTGAACACTTCATCAAAGTTGGACAATTTGAGGGGCGCAATCCCAGCATTCTGTATGACGAAACCTTCTATCTCGCTCACAATCCCGATGTGGCCGAAGCTGTTGCCTCTGGCCTTTACCGCAGCGGCTTCGAGCACTTCATGCAGTTCGGTTTAGCGGAAGGGCGCAAACCCTGCGCCCTGTTTGACAGCCAGCTCTATCTCGCCCAAAACTCTGACGTGGCTGCAGCGATTGTCCGAGGTGATTTGAGCAGTGGGTTTGAGCACTTCCTCAGCTGCGGTCTTTCTGAAGGGCGTCACTCCCAGCTGCTGCAAACTGACGGCGTGCTTGCGTTTGAAAACCTCACCGAATTTTTGAGTGATGAGGGTCGCGGTGCCCTGGCGGTGTTCTATAATGAAGATGCGTATCTGGCAGATAATCCAGATGTCGCCGAAGCCATTGCGAATGGTCAGGGCGACAGTGGGTTAAAACACTTCCTCCAGTTTGCGCCTCGTGAGGGGCGCGGAACAATTTCCCTGTGTTTCAACGAAGACACTTATTTGGCTTCCCACCCGGATGTGGCTGAGTCTGTGGCTGGGGGTGGCGCTCTCAGCGGGCTGGAACACTTCCTGCAGTTCGGTTTATTTGAGGGGCGCGATCCGAGTTTCCTGTTATTTGACGAACACTTCTATCTGGCGGAGAACCCGGATGTGGCGGAGGCGGTGGCGAAGGGCGCTCTCACCGGCGGGTTTGAACACTTCCTGAAGTTCGGACAAGCTGAGGGGCGCAATCCCAGCATGCTGTTTGATGAAAGCTTCTATCTGGCTAACAACCCTGATGTTGCTTCGGCTGTGGTGAGGGGCGCATTTCGCAGTGGCTTTGAACACTTCGTCAAATTCGGATTGTTTGAGAGCCGCAACCCCAGCGCGGAGTTCGACAGCCAGCGCTATCTTGCGGAAAACCCCGATGTGGCTGAGGCGGTGGCGAAGGGTGTCTATCGCAGTGCGTTTGAACACTTCCTGAAAACCGGCTATCTGCAAGGGCGCGCTCGCACTTTGCTGGGCTTTGACGGAGAGGCTTATCTGGCGGCTAATCCTGATGTCGCCGCAGCAGTAGCCGCCGGCACTTATCACAGCGGGTTCGATCACTTCTTGGGTTTTGGCCGGTTTGAAGGTCGAGCCGGTGTGGTTTGGGGCTAAAGGGCTAATATCACCGGCTCCCGTGCTCCCTGTCAGAAACCAGGTTTCTTCGAGAAACCTGGTTTCTCAGCTCGCCGTTTATTTATGTCCAGCTACTTAATTGCAATTAATTAACCCGAGATGAGAGCTCTAAGCAGGCAAATCTCTATAACACACAAGGCGGCACACTGTCAAGGTATGGCGCGAATCTTTTTCACAGGTTCTCCAAATTAGACCTGAGTGAGGGACAAATTGCCTCAGGCCAGATTAAAGCATTATTGAGTAAAAATTGGTGACAAAGATCACCCATAAACATGATGAATATCACCCCTCAAAATTTAAAAGCCATGATATGCTGAAATCAAAGAGTTTTGAAAAGCTACCTGAGAGGCAAGCCTGATGAAACCCGTTGCTGGACAGATAAGCGCGTTGCTGATTGCTGTTCCTTTTCTCGCCTCACTTTGGGCACCGGCACTCTCGCAACCCATCACACCGGCACCCGACGGCACCGGCACCACGGTCACTCCGCAGGGAAATACCTTTAACATAAAAGGCGGTTCACTGTCAAGAGATGGCGCGAATCTTTTCCACAGTTTCCAGAAATTTGGCCTGAGTTCTGGAGAGACGGCCAAATTCCTCAGCAATCCCGATATCCGCAATATCCTGGGGCGGGTTGTTGGGGGCGACGCCTCCTATATAAATGGGTTAATTCAGGTAACGGGGGGCAATTCCAACCTATTTCTGATGAACCCAGCCGGCATCCTATTTGGCCCAAATGCCAGTTTGAACGTGCCGGCATCCTTCACCGCGACAACCGCCACCGGCATTGGGTTTGGTTCGGGCTGGTTTAACGCGGTTGGCAGCAATGATTATAATGTTTTAGTGGGGACGCCGAGTGCGTTCAATTTCGCGGGCTCACAGCCAGGGGCGATTGTCAATGAGGGGAATTTAAGCTTAACATCTGGTAACAGTCTGGCGCTGTTGGGCGGGACAGTGATAAACACCGGCACTCTATCAAGTCCTGGAGGAAATATTACCATAGCCGGTGTGCCTGGGGAGAGTGTGGTGCGACTCTCTCAAGAGGGGCATTTGTTGAGTTTGGACATCTCGCCGGCAGCGTTGGGGGGATCGGAGGGAACGCCTGTCCAAGGTCATAATAATGAAAAGCTGACTCCATTGTCGCTGCCGCAATTGCTGGCCGGCGGGGATTTGGGCCACGCTAGGGCGCTCAGTGTTAATGAAAAAGGCGAAGTGTCCTTGACGGGTTCTGGGGTGAGGATACCAGCGGAATCCGGGATGGCGATTGTGGCGGGTAATATAGATGTGTCTGCGCCCAGTGGTGTTGGCGGTGCGGTGAATGTTTTGGGTTCTCGCGCTGGACTGACCGGCGCTAATATTAACGCTTCTGGGGGATATGCCGGCGGAACGGTGCGCATTGGGGGCGACTATCAAGGACGTAGCACAGGCGTCTCGCCTGTGCACCCGACTGTGCGCCCCCTGAATGCCTCACACACCTCTGTCACTTCAGATTCGGCGATTAATGCAGATGCCCTATTGAATGGAAATGGCGGTCGGGTTACAATCTGGTCAGACAAAACGACTAATTTCTGGGGTCACATCAGCGCCCGTGGGGGGAGCAATTCAGGCAGTGGCGGATTTGTGGAAGTGTCAGGAAAAGAGAACCTGATTTTCCGGGGGACTGTTGATGTGAGCGCCGCATTTGGGACAGCCGGCACCTTGCTCCTCGATCCAGAAAATATTATAATCGCGGATGGGGATGGCGGGGACTCGGAGAGCGAAGTGACAGACAGTGAAGTCCTGTTTGGGGAGGGCACCGGCACCTTTACCATCTCTGAGGCCAAGCTGGAAAGTCTGGACGGGAACGCTGATGTCAAGTTAGAGGCGAGTGACAATATCACTGTCTCAGACTTGTCGGACAATGAATTAAGCTTTAAACCGGGCACCGGCACGATTACCCTGACGGCGGATGCGGACAGCGATGGCACCGGCTCATTTTCTATGAATGCGGGGGACACCATCCGCGCGTCAGGGAGAAATATTACAATTTCGGCGCAGGCAATAACTGTTGGCAATATTGACACGAGCGCCCCAGGAAACGGCGGTTCCATTACGCTCAACGCCACATCAGATATTGTAACAGGTTCCTTGCGGTCAGCTTCCACCGGCATCGCTAGTGGGGAGAGCTCCCCAAGCAGCAGTGCCGGCACCTCTGGTGATTCTGGGGGAATTCAGACAGGTTTCCTGTCGTTGCCTCCCTGGGACACCGGCACAGACGGGGGTATAATTTCCATCAATAGCTCTGACGGAGGGATTGATACGAGTGCCGGCATCACAGGTGATTCTGGGGGTATTCAAACCGGCACCGTGCTGCCGCCTCCGCCGCCTCCGCCGCCTCCGCCGCCTGTGTCGCCTCCGCCGCCTCCGCCGCCTGTGTCGCCTCCGCCGCCTGTGTCGGACACCAGCACAGGGGGGGATATAATTCCCATCAATAGCAGTGGCGGTGGGATGAATACAAGTGCAGGCATCTCAGATGGTTCTGTTCAGATAGGTTCAGTGTCGCCGCCCCTGTCAGTCACCGGCAGAGGGGGGGATATAACTCTCAACAGCAGTGCCGGTCGGATTAATACGAGTGCTGGCAAACTGGACGCCAGTTCTTATAATGGGAATGGGGGAAATATCACCCTGACGGCGCAACTAGACATTGTAACAGGTGCGATTTCATCGGCATCGGGGAAAAGCAGTTTTCCGTATCCAGACATAGTTCTAGGGGACTTCCCTGTGAGCGAGCCGATTGGCGCTCAAGAGTTGCAAGAGGACGGCGACCGGGGCGGCAGCGGTACGGGAGGGAATATCACCCTAGAAAGTCGCAGCGGTGCCATTGATACCCGTCGCGGCAGTCTGTCCGCTTATTCATTGAAGAGTGATGGGGGTTCAGTCACCCTGAGCGCTTTTGGGGATATTAAGACAGCTTCGATCCAATCGTATTCAGGTGATGCACTCATAGATACAAAGATGTTGCTTAATTCCGTCACGGGGGGGAATATCACCCTCACTAGCCGTGCCGGTGGCATTGATGCAACCACTGGCGGGGTAAACCCTTTTGATACCAGCCGTGGCGGGCTAGACACTTCTTCACAAAAGGGGAATGGCGGTTCTGTCACCCTGACAGCTTCTGGGGATATTAAGACCGGTAACATCAATTCGAGTTCGCAAATGAACGGTGGGGGGAAGATCGCACTCAATAGCAGTGCCGGTGCGATTGACACTTCTATTGGAGCGATAACCTCTTTTTCAAATGCGTGGAATGTCTCTACTATTTTTACAGGTGAGGAAAAAGGCGGTTCTGTCACCCTGACGGCTCATGGGGATATTAAGACGGGTGCGATCCGGTCGTATGCGCTGTTGCAGGCGGGGGATATCACCCTCAACAGCAGTGCCGGTGGGATTGACACCGCCAGTGGCTGGCTAGAAACTTTTTCAAGGGAGAGGAATGGCAGTGCTGTCACCCTGACAGCTTTTGGGAATATTAAGACAGGTTACATCTGGTCGGCTTCATACGCCAGCAGTGGCGGGAATATCACTCTCAAGAGCAGTGCCGGTGCCATTGATACTGCCGGTGGCGAGCTAGACTCTTCTTCACAACAGGGGAATGGCGGTTCTGTTTCCCTGAGTGCCAGTGGTATAATCTTAACCGGCGATATCAAATCGTTTGGCTTCTTGCGGGGGGGGGACATTACCATTACCAGCAACTTGAGTGACATCATCAACCGGGGATTCTTTGACTCCTCTTCCACTTCAAAAAATAGCACTCCAGGGGCTGTGTCCATAAATGCTTACGCCGGCAGCATATCGGCAGGGAGCTTGAGCGTTTCCAAGAATATCACAATTGACGCTTCTGGCAAAGATGATGCCTTCAACACGAGTTCAGATGCCAGTGTCACTGCCAGTGCCAGCAATATTAGCGCTGTTGCCGGGGATGTCACCCTGAACGCTCACAACGACATTACCGTCAGCGAACCCATTAAAAGCAGCTCAATTGCCAATTTAGAACTCAATGCCGGTCGCAGCATCAACATAAACGCCGACATCGACACCTCAGGCGGGAACGGCAATATTACCTTGCGAGGGAACTATAACGGCGCTAACCCGACTTATCGCGAATCGGGTGTCGGTTCGGTGACAATGGCACCGGGCGCGACGCTGAACGCCGGCAGCGGCAATATTGCCATAGAATTGGGCCAGCTGGGAGAAGTGGGCAATATCACCCTGAACAATATAAACACGGCAGGCTCTCTCACCGTCAATGCCGCAGCGGGGAATATCCTGCGCAGCTCAGCCGACTCGTTAATTACCGCCGGCAGTGCTTTATTCCAGACAGAAACATTAGGCGCAGGCAGCATTGGGCTGCCTGCAGGACCGCTGCGCATCAGCGTCAGCAATTTACAGGCAAGCGCAGGAAGTGGGGGGGCGTTTTTCGAGTCTCCAGCGGGGGGAGTGACGGTGGGTGGCGCTACCGATCAGCCTATAGGGATTATAACGTCAGGTGGGGGAGAGGTTTCGCTCCGCGCTGCCGGTGACATCACGGTTGCGGAGCAGGTGAGCACTGTCAGTCCATTTTCTGGTAATTCGGGAAATATCACCTTAAATAGCACCGGCGGTGGCATTGATACCACCGCCACCACTCTCAACTCCACCTCCGCACAGGGAAATGGAGGTTCTGTCACCCTGACGGCTTCTGGGGATATTAAGACAGGTGATATCAGGTCGAATTCTAATGGCACCGGCACTGGAGGTAATATGGCCCTCAACAGCAGTGCCGGTGGCATTAATACTGCCTCCGGTATGCTATCCTCTTATTCAGAAGCGGGAAATGGGGGTTCTGTCACCCTGACGGCTTTTGGAGATATTAAAACACGTAACATCTGGTCGTATTGTAATGGCACCGGCACTGGGGGGAAGATCGCCCTCAACAGCCGTACCGGTGGCATTGATACTTCTGAAGCACAGCTACGCTCTACTTCAAATAGGGAGAAGGGGGGTTCTGTTCTCCTAACGGCTGTTGGGGATATTAAGACAAGTGATATCGAGTCGATTTCAGACAGCGGCAGTGGGGGGAATATCGAAATCAAGAGCAGCGACGGTGGCATTGACACTGCCGGTGGCAGGCTATCTTCCAGATCCAATGAGGGGAATGGGGGTTCTGTCACCCTGAGCGCTTCTGGGGATATTAAAACAGGTGACATCTGGTCGTATTCTAATGGCACTGGCAGTGGGGGGGATATCGCTATCAATAGCAGTGCCGGTGGGATTGTCTTTTCTAGCACACTATCCTCTTATTCAACTCAGGGGAGTGCGGGTTCAGTCACCCTGACAGCTTCTGGGAATATTAAGACAGGACAAATTGAGTCAAGGGCGGGGTTTCAAGCTGAACAGATGTGCGGTTTTAGTGGCTGTGCGCTGAACTTCACCCCACTTGAGGGGAGCATTGCCACCGGCGGAAACATCACCATCGAAAGCAGCGGCGGTGGGGTAGATACCAGCGCCGGCGCACTCAATACAATGTCTTCTGGGGGTGCTGCAGGCAATGTTACCATCAATGCAGCCGGACACGTCGAAATCGCTACCATCCGCTCCGAAGGCCCATCGCGCGGCGGCAATATTAGCGTCCGCAGCGACAGCCCCAATAGTATCAATGTCAGCGGCACTCTCGACACTTATTCTACCAGTGGTACTGCGGGCGATATCACCCTATCGAGTCCGGGGAGGATTACCCTAGCCGGTAACATCACCTCCTATGGCAGCACCGAAAGTGGGGACATTACTGTCACGAGCGACAGCAATAACGTCACGACAAATTCTATCACAACGCAAGCGGGAAACGGGCCCAGCGGTAATATCACCATCAATGGCAATAACATTGCGGCAGGCAACTTGGACTCCATCGGCAACTTGGGCGCGGGGAATATTCAAGTGAGTGCCGGCGAAAACGTCACGACTCTGAATATCCAGTCTCGCACGGATGAGGGGGATTCTGGCAATATTGGCGTGTCAGCCGGTGAGGACATCAGCACCGGCGACCAAACCACAAGCACCGCAAATGGCAATTCTGGCAATATCAGCAACACTGGCGGTTCTGATGTGACTGCCGGCGACCAGACCACAAGCACCGCTGAGGGTGACTCCGGCAATATTAGCAACAGTGCCGGTTCCGATCTGACCCCCGGCAATCAAACCACAAGCTCCGCAAATGGCAATTCTGGCAATATCACCAACACTGCCTTGGGGAATGTGACCGCCGGCAATCAAACCACCAGCGCCACGAATGGCAATTCCGGCAATATCACCAACACTGCCGGCTCTGATGTGACCGCCGGCAATCAAACCACCAGCGCCACGAATGGCAATTCCGGCAATATCACCAACACTGCCGGTGGGAATGTGACAGCCGGCAATCAAACCACCAGCGCCACGAATGGCAATTCCGGCAATATCAGCAACACTGCCGGTGGCAACATAAACACCGGCAATCAAACCTCCAGCGCTCTTGGCGGAACTGCCGGCGACCTCACCAACACAGCAGTTGGTAACATAAACACCGGCAATCTCACCTCCACCGGCACTCAAGGCAGTGGGGATATCAACCTCACGAGCGCCAGCGGACAAATTAACACGGGTGAAATCCGCACGGATACGGGGGAAGTGAATATCAATGCGGGCGTTAACCCCGTGCCGGTGCCGGTTTCCGCTCCCGCTTTCCCCGTGCCGGTGCCTGACGCAACCGAAACTCAGCCGGTGCTGTCTAATACCTTAAATAATTCGGTGAGTTATGATAGCAGCATCAACCCTAACGTATCGGGCCGCCCAACTCCCACCGCCGACAATAACAATACCACATTCAGCAACAGCGCCCAACAGATCGCAGCCAGTCTGAATGTGCTAAACACCAGCCCGCTGGCAGTGAATTCAGCTGAAGCCATCGCACAGTTAGAGCAAAGCCGCGAGCGAGAATTTGCCAACTACTTCGGCGAAGATATCTCTAACCAGCTGACCGCCACACAAAGTATCCGAGACGCTTTGGCAACGATTGTTTCCCAAACCGGCACCCGCTCTGCTATCATATATGTCACAGCGCTTCCTGACCAAGTGGAAGTGGTGCTGCTCACGCCTGAAGGCAATTTTATTCGCAAGACTGTGCCAGCAGTCGGGCGGGAGGAACTGGTGCTTGCAGTCCGGGATTTTCGCGAGGAAATCACAGACGTCCGCAAACGGAACACCGACAGCTATTTGCAACCGGCACAGCAGCTCTATAAGTGGCTGATTGCCCCAATCGAGCCGGAATTGCAAGCCGCTAAAATTGACACCCTGCTGTTCAGTATGGATGCGGGGTTGCGCGGGGTGCCGGTGGCGGCGCTGCACAATGGCCAACAGTTTCTCGTGGAAAAATACAGTCTCGCCCTCATCCCCAGCGTCAGCTTGATGGACACCCGCTACCAGCCGATCCAGGGGAAACAAGTCCTGGCAATGGGGGCGTCTGAATTTGCAGATCAGAAGTCTTTGCCTGCCGTGCCGGTGGAGCTGTCTGAAATTACGAGACATGTGTGGCAAGGCAAAGCGTTCTTGAATCAGGACTTCACCCGAAACAACCTGATAGGAGAGCGCTATAATTCTCCCTATCCGATGATTCACCTGGCAACTCATGGCCAATTTCTCCCCGGACACATCAGCAATTCTTACATTCAGCTGTGGGACGAAAAACTGCACCTGGATGAGCTGCGCAACCTTCGCCTGAACAATCCGCCGGTGGAGTTGCTAGTGCTGTCTGCCTGTCGCACTGCAATAGGGGATGAAAAAGCGGAGTTGGGGTTTGCCGGTTTCGCAGTCGCGGCGGGAGTCAAGACAGCCGTCGCCAGTTTGTGGTACGTTAGCGATGCCGGCACTTTGGGACTGATGACGGAGTTTTACCAGCACCTGAGTGATGCCAAGATTAAAGCGGAGGCGCTGCGTCAAGCGCAACTGGCGATGATTCGGGGCGAAGTGCGGATAGAAGGGGGTGTTTTGCTTGGGAGCAAAAGTCATGCCGGTGTGGCGCTGCCGGCAGAATTGCTCAAGGAAGGCACCCACAATCTCAAGCATCCCTATTATTGGTCTGGCTTTACCATGATTGGCAGTCCGTGGTAATATGAAATTTGAGTGTGTGCGTTCCGCGAAGCGGAACGCACCCTACAAGTTACTGAGACTGCTTTAAAATCGCAGCGATTTCTTGCAGCAAACTGATTGCCCGCTCTAATTTCTCGACAATCTTCTCCTTATTTTCAGCACTCACACCCGAGGGTGGGGGAGATGAATCCGTCACCGGCGCTGGGGATGAGTCCTTGCTCCCCTCTTCATTTTTCCCCGCATCCGGTTTGGGAGAAAGTTCGCCAGCCGGCTGACTGATCAGCTGCAGCAAATCATTATCCCGCCTCAGCCATCCCTTAAGATATCGGCTGTCGCTGGGGGTTTTCTTAACTCTCTCGTGACGAGCATCGATGCGAGCTTGACAGTAACGCTTCGCAGTTTCCAGATTGTTTTTTTTCTCCAGCGCTGCCACTGTTTTGGGGCCAAATTTGCCGTCTGCGGGCAAAGTGCCCAGCGCTTCTTGCAAGAGTTTAACGCAGCCGGTGAGGCCAAAATTCACAGCGCTGTCAAAGTGAACGATTGCTAACGGCAGACACATCGTATCCGCTTTGGCAGCTTTCCAGTAATCATTATAGTAAATATCCTCAACTTCAGCATCCGTAATTTTCAGCACCGACTGCTGAGGCAAACCTTTCCGTTTGCGATAGGTATCGTAGGTAACTTGCGTGATGCCGCGATTCACCGCACCGTTAGGGGTTGCGCCCCCTTCCCACTGCAGGGTGAACTGCAGCGCTGTTTTAAACTGATCGAGTGATTCAATCATATCCTAGATTTTGGATTTTCATATCCCCAGATGAACGCTTTCCCTGTGGGCAGAAACCGGGTTTCGCCGAAGTTACCCGGTTTCTACGCTAGGCTATATCTGCGTTCATCTGCGTTCATCTGCGGTTTTTAAACAATTGAGCTACTGGTGAGATTCGACCGAATCTAGCTCCGATCAGGAACCCAATCGAAAATCCAAAATCTAAAATCTAAAATCGCTCGCTCCGCTGGATTTGGGCGAAGATTTCATCCAAAATTTCCTGGGCACCCATTTGCCGCAACCGGCTCGCGAGCTCCACACCCAGCTGCTCAGCGCTCTCAGCCGCGCCGGTGACGCTATCTTTGACCACTCGCTTGCCATCCAGACTGGCAACCATGCCGGTTAAAGTCAGCTGCTCCCCTTCAATGTGAGTGTTCACCCCAATAGGAACTTGACAGCCGCCTTCAAGTGTGCGCAAGAAAGCGCGTTCCGCATAGCAGCGCTGGGCGGTGGGGGTGTGTTCCAGCGATTTAATCAGATTGAGGGTTTCCGTGTCGCCGGCGCGGCACTCGATGCCCAGGGCACCCTGTCCGACGGCGTGCAGGGAGATTTCCGGCGGGATGACCTGATGGATGCGATCGCTCATTTCGAGCCGGTGCAAGCCGGCATACGCCAAAATCAGGGCGTCGTACTCACCGGCATCCAATTTTGCCAGCCGCGTGTTCAGGTTCCCCCGGACATCCTTAAACTCCAGGTGGGGGAAGTGGTGGCGCAGCTGGGCGAGGCGTCGCAGCGAAGAAGTGCCCACCACAGCGCCCGCCGGCAGCGTGTCCAGCTGCTTGTCGAGGTGCTTTTCGTGAACCACAAGGGCGTCAGCGGGGTTTTCCCGTTCCGTAACGCATCCGAGCACCAACCCTTCCGGCAAATTGGTGGGCAAATCTTTCAGGGAATGCACGGCGAAGTCCGTCTCGTTGTTGAGCATTCCCAGCTCCAGCTCCTTGGTAAACAGCCCCTTATCGCCAATCTTGGCCAAAGCGACATCGAGGATTTTGTCCCCCTGAGTGGACATGGTGTGGACTTCAAAACTGCGCTCCGGGAAGCGCTCCTGGAGCTGTTCTCGCACCCAGTAGGTTTGAACCAGGGCGAGTTGGCTTTTGCGGGAACCGATGCGAACGGTGGGTGTGGGAGCGGAAACAGTTGGCGACATAAAGCAGTAAATGGGAAGGATTAGCGCCCTCACTCTGGAAGGGTGGGGCGGCGCGGGTGGGACACGCGGGACGCCTGTCCCGCACCGGGGGACATGAGAGACAATCTCCTAATCTAGACTACTGCAGGGGGGGACTGCAATAAATTTATGGCGTCAATAGCTGAACTCCCACTCCGAAAGCCTCAGCCGCGCGAGCGAGCCCTTCGTCAGCCGTGACCAAACGCAGGTTGTTAGAGGAGGCAACGGCCAAGTGCAGCGCATCTAGGGTGCGCAGAGGCGTATCGAAGCGGCTGAGCCACTCGCGAGCCAGACTGTAATGGAGGGGCTGCAAGGGGATGCGGGTATAGTAACCGCTGTCCAGATGGATTTGGAACCGTTCTGCTATCTGTCTTGCTTGCTCCAGGGATATTTCCCCCATCCGCACTCGGCGGGACACTGCTGAGAGCAGTTCCACCTCAACCAGCTGGCTCAACCCTCGCTGAGCCTCAGTCCTCAGTAATTGCTCAACGGCGTCACTTAGGGCTTCTGGCAAGTAGAAAGGAACAAGGACACTGGTATCTAGGTACATTAATAGCGCTCCTCTTGCCGTAGCTTGATCACTGTTTGGCTCATTGGCTCACCCTTGAGATCAATAGAGGCTCGGAATTCCCTCATGCTGGCTAGCCACTGCTCCTCATTGAGAGGCGGAACTACCCGAGCTACTATCTTCCCTTGCTGTACGAGGAGCACTTCTTCTCCCCTCGCGACCCGCTCCAAAATGGCCGGCAGGTTCTCACCGACTTCTTCAACGCTAATCTTAGCCATATTATTAGTCCTTCAGCTACCACTTTAAGGATACACCTTGGCCGCATCGCGTTGCCAGAGATGCCGGCCCTCTTGCAAGACAGAGGTCAGGAGCAGAATTTATCAGCTAAAATAGAAAGATAAAACCTTCGCCAGAGAGTGGCATTGAGGCGAGTAACATGTTTCCAGTAAAGTACCCGATTGAGCAGACAGATCCGCCCGGCTCTCCCAGGAAAATTCTGCCCACCATGTACGATTTACCTAGCGAAAATCCGGAGGAACCTGGTTTGCCTGACGAATTTCATGACCTTCAACCCCAACTGATCAGTTTAACCTTTCGTCCCCCCAACTATCCCCCAGATCGGGTGTTCACCGGCAGCGATATGAACCTCTACTACGACAGCCGCCACCCCAACTGGTACAAACGACCGGATTGGTTTGGCGTGCTGGGAGTGCCGAGGCTCTATGACGGGCGAGACTTGCGCTTGAGTTACGTGATTTGGCAAGAAGCAGTCAGCCCTTTTGTGATGGTGGAATTGCTTTCCCCCGGCACCGAAAAAGAAGACTTGGGGCTTGACGAGCGCGGCGCTAACCAGCCCCCAACCAAGTGGGAAGTTTACGAGCAGATTTTGCGCGTGCCTTTCTATGTAGTGTTTAATCGCTACAGCAACCAGTTACGCGCTTTTACCCAGATATCTGGTCGCTACCAGGAATTGCACCTGACCGAGCCAAGGATTTGGATGCCGGCGCTAGAATTGGGCTTAGGGTTGTGGCAGGGAGAGTTTCAAGGTATCAACCGGCTTTGGTTGCGCTGGTATGACGCCCGAGGCAACTGGATTCCGACTGATGCTGAAGCTGCCCTGCAGCGAGCTGAAGCTGCCCTGCAGCAAGCTGAAAGGGAGCGGCAACGAGCCGAACAAGCAGAGCGACGCGCTGAGGAATTAGCGCAGCGGCTGCGGGATTTAGGGATTGAACCCTAGAGAGCCGGTCAACTAATACCAGAACCCGGAGTTCTTCGGATAGAGCCAAAGAAAGTCGGTTTCTTATCGCTTCAGCAGTAGGGTGCGTTCTCCCTTGGAGAACGCACCCTACTTCTACTGGTTTTGCCACCAGCAACTGACAATCTCGATATATAGCAGATTGCACTTAGGTTAGGACGTAGGACAGGCGTTCCCTCCGATCCCAGAGACCTTGAGGGCAGGCGAGACGCCTGCCCTACGCCTATACTTCGTATCCAGCGTGTCCTAAACTGACTGTCTGTTGCTATATCTGAAAGTCTTGCTGGGCGGAGAGCTCACAGCCACTGTCAGCCGGTTTCTGGACAGACCAGAATCTAGGCTTCCCCGATTGGAAGAGGCCGGCTGCTTGACAGGTTGCGGCAAGCTGGCCCTCAGGCTCTTCCGTATATTCACGGATTTTTTTTGTGAATCTTTCCGGAAGTCTGCGTGTTATCCCAGAAATACCGGAATGTTGAATGTTACCA
Organism: Oscillatoria princeps RMCB-10; assembly: GCA_019359235.1. Classification (GTDB taxonomy): domain Bacteria; phylum Cyanobacteriota; class Cyanobacteriia; order Cyanobacteriales; family Oscillatoriaceae; genus Oscillatoria; species Oscillatoria princeps. The sequence continues at coordinate 193,985 of JAHHHT010000014.1, read as the reverse complement.
AACGACACAGCAATGACCGTCAGACTCCACTTTCTCAGAGATACCTTCCTCAAGCAAAGCACAGCCCAATCCAGCACTTTGCCGGATTCGCAGAAGCAGATGATTCCTCAAGGAACCACCCTTGTTATTCTGGCTTACCTAACTGGGCAACCAGACAATCACATCAAGATTACCCTCAAGGATATTGCCTTCAAGGGCTTCAACACTTGGTACGTCTATGCCGATCACGTCAAACTTGTATATTCTCCTCCGTATCCCCTCGACCCCTACGTTTCTACCGTCATCTCCAACAGCTGGAATACCTTAAGCTCGGACGGCGAGACAGTAAATAGCGAGATCGATTCGGAAAATACCGAGTCTGGCATTAAAGCCCTCGTCTAATCCAAATTTTGGATTTTAGATTGGGAATTTTGGATTTAAAGAGCTTCTCTTTAACCCAGTACAATGCTCCCATCAGCAACTGATCGGGGAATGTAGAGACGCGACATGTCGCGTCTCTACACTTATTGTTGGCGCTGCGAGAGACGCTCTCTTATCGCCCGATTAAATTGAAATTGCCTTAAGCCGCAGCAATTGAACCGCCTGACTCAGACATATCCGCCGGCGCACCATCCTGAACCAGAGAGGGGCGCTCTTCTCCTCGCACAAAACTGCCAACCATTGCCAGCAGCGCATTCACCTTGCGGGTGCGCCACTCATCGATCGCCCGCTGCACAGCAGCAGCCGGCAGCCGGCGCTGTAGCGCCTCATACAAATAAGCCGCATGGCCGGTTTCATCCTTAGCGACACTCAGCATTCCCTTCTTCAGCGAAGCGCTGCGCGGCTCATCCTCAGGCAGCACATTCGCCATGCGCTCGAAATCCTTGCTCGCATCCAATTCCAGGATATACGTGCTAGCAAAAAACACCGTCCAGTCAATCGTATCAGGCTTCAATTGCTCTGGCTCGTAGCCCTCAAAGTAGGCAGCAAAAAACGGGCTGCGCTTGGGTTTCTCTTGCTTGCCCCCATCAGTCTTGGGCAGACTCTTGAAGTCAATCACTTGCTTGTTCAGCTGTTTCAGCGCTTGGGCGAAAATCTGCCCGTGCCGGCGCTCATCAGCTGCGTGGCGCTCCAGTTTCTCTGCGAGCCAAGTATCCCCCTCACGCGCAGCGCGCTGGCTGAGCGCTTCCAGAAACGGAACCGAACCGGATTCTGCCAGCTGTAACCCCGCTAGCGTATTCGGTCGAGTCAGGGGATCGCGCAAATTCCGCGCCGAAAAATAGGCAGCAGCGCCAGAACCGGCAAGGTGCAGTAGATGAGTCCAGAAGTTCATAGAAGATGGCTGTCTCGTAACGTTAGGCAGATAATATAGCGCGTCTAAATCATTCGTGTAAATTTCAGAACCCCGGTTTCTTTAAGAAACCGGGATTCTGGGCCCCCAGCGGGTGCGCAAATCATTTAGAACTGCTATATTTTATCGCTAGGGATTGCTATATGTTGCTCGCCGTGATACAATGTTTGTACTAGGCTGCAGCCCGCCCTTGCCGGTGGCCGAGGTGGGCCGGCGGGGTTGGAGTGGCAAAGGGAAAGGTTATAATTGAGGGGGAAAATAATTCATATTCCCTCGTTCCCAGGCAGTCACGATGAACTGCGCACACCGCCACCAATGAAAATTGTCAAAGGCGGCGGGGCGGCCACGGGGGGCCGCCCCTACAAGACTATTTTCAAGTCAGAGCCTGGGAACGCCGTTTTGGAGGCTCTGCCTCCTTCAGTAGCAACTTGGGTTATAAGATGAGTCTTGCGGCGGGACACCTCGCTTCGCAGACCCAGAGCCGGCGGCTATTTAATTAGCCCGCTTCTTGAAAACGATGTCGCCATAATAGGCAGTTGCCATCTCTCCCGTATTGTCGCTGTCTGTCATAATCGCCACACCGGCAATCTTGGGAGGCTCCTGACCGAAAGCGAGTTTGTAATCCTCATAGATATTGCGCTCTTGAGTCACCCACTGATTCAGATTCGCCTCACCGCTGTCCACCACGAACATAGAAATCCGGTTCGTATAAGGACTGCGAACTATCTTCCCCTTGGGGGTTTTGCTTTCCCAGATGTAAGTAATCCCGCGAGCCGGCGGATTGCCCGGGCCAAAGGCAATATAAACGCGAGCCGGATAGTCATCTCCCTGCTTGCTGTTCACATCCCCCTTCTGCAAAATATTAGAAACCTTCCACTGCCACTGGACAATGGGATACTCCCGCGGGTCAATCTCAATTTTCCTGATCAGACCCGAGGCTGACGCTGAGCTGACAGCCTTAACAACCACAGTATCGCTGTCTTGCACCAGTGAATACTGCGTGTGTTTTCTGATACTTCTGAACGTTAATGGCTCCCAGCCAGCCGGCAGATTGTCTCCCACTTGTGCGGCGGAAAATTTCCCCACCTCCAGGACTGTTCCCGACTGCGCTTGCAGGCTGCCGGCATGGGCAAGCAGGACAACCAGCAATCCCGCCAGCGAGGCCACTGCTGTTCGTATTATACGGCGTATTACCATTTTATCTCCCTTACTGTCAGGCGCACAAAACAAGAATCGATTTTTAACGGCAAGTCGGTTGCATGACGGTTCCCCGAGAGGGAAGTTCCGGCAAATCTGGGTCAGAGGCGGGATTTCGGTCGCGCCGGCGCACCGGCAATCATTCTCGCACGCCGCCACAGAACAGATACACTGAGAGAAAAGCTCCTACCACCCTCAGTTTTGAATGTCTCCGTCTGAGAGTCCCAGCCTGAGCATCTGCGCAGCACGCCTAAAAGCCACGGGGGCAGAACACTTCGCCATCTGGGTCCTGAAAGCGCCCTACCCCAGTGGCTACGTCCACGAGGACTGCATTTGGCCAATCGAATTGACCCAGACTTGGCACGCATGGCAGCAGCTGTTTTCCACCCTCCAGCCATCAGCCACTCTCCCTTCCAGCCAGACGGCAGCGAGCGCTTCCCTGCAAGAGATCCCCCTCTCCCCCTCTCCCGGGCCACTGAGCAGCCGGCTGATGCAGCAGCTGGGCTTGAGCCTGTGGCAGTGGCTGTTTGCCGGCTCAATTCAAAACAGCTTCGCCCAAAGCCGGGGCATTGCCATCGGACAGGATAAACCCCTGCGGCTGCGGCTAGAAATTCGCGACCCGGATTTAATCGCCTTACCGTGGGAAATCATGCAGCCGTTTGCCGGCTTCCCCGCCATTTCTCTCAACCCGCAGCTGCTGTTTAGCCGCACCACCAGCGATGTAGAACCCCTCTGCGAGAAGCGCACCAGTCAGTTCTTAAATATCCTGCTCGTTTTAGGGCAAGACGCCCTGGCGCAAGCCGGTGGGAGCCCGCCCCGCCTGCAGCTGCAGCAAGAAGCCGCTAACCTGGCTCAAATCCTGCAACAGTGCGGAAAAACTGACACCGCCGGCAGTGATTATAGCACAGTTACCTGCAAAGTGGATACCCTCATTCAGCCAACACCGGCGGAACTGATTGACCGCCTGCAAACCGGCACTTACAATGTCTTTTTTTATGCCGGTCACGGCGTGCCGGCACCCGACGGCGGACAGCTATTTTTGCGGTCAGACACCACCCTCAGCGGCACAGAATTGGCGCAAGTCTTGGTGTCTCGCAGCGTCACCTTAGCGGTGTTCAATTCCTGCTGGGGAGCCCAACCCGACCGGCACAACCGGCAGCCGGTACCCCGCAGCAGTCTAGCGGAGGTGCTCACCCATCATGGCGTGCCCGCTGTTTTAGCCATGCGCGACGAGATTGCCGATCTGGAAGCTTTGAGTTTTATTCAAGCTTTTGCCAGAGCTCTGGCGGAGAGGGTGCCGGTGGACAGAGCCGCAGCCGCCGCCAGACAGCATTTGCTAACACTATATAAATTCAATCAGCCGGCTTGGACGCTGCCGGTGCTCTACATGCACCCAGAATTTGACGGCGCACTCATCGAGCCGGCAGACGATCTGAGTACAGACCTGCCAGAAAATTCTACCACCTTTATCCGGCGGCGCATCCCCCAAGCATTTTTGCGGTCGCCGGAAGCCGCAGGCATTGTCTGGCCAATTCGCGGCGGGCTGATGCGCGTGGGACGAATGTCGGAGAATGATTTAGTAATTGAGGAGCGGTGGGTGTCTCAAAGACACGCCGAGATTTTCTGCCGCGACAGCCTCTCAAACGACGCTGTGCCGGTGTATTTCCTGCGGGATTTTTCTCGCTACGGCACCTTAATGCTGGTGGGGGACGGCTGGCAAAAAGTCCACCATCAAGAAGTTACCCTGCCCTCGGGCGTGCGGCTGAAATTTGGCAGTTCCCAGGGCCAGATTTGGGATTTTGTTATAGAAAACTCGCAACCGCCCACTTAAATAGGACTTGCGCAGAAACCGGGTTTCTGAACCAGCAGTGACTTCAAGCCCTCGTTCTTTGAACCAGAAACCCGGTTTCTTTCATCGCTGTGCGCAAGTCCCGTTAAAATTACGCCGGCTGGCACCTCGGATTGCGGAACTGGCTGAGGTGCCGGTGTAGCTATCGGTGGGAAATCGGCACACGCGCCCGCAGCACTCACACCACCGACAGACCTATGGATTTTGAATACTCTCAACTACCGGCAGCCCAGGCTGAGCTGGAACTGCTAGAAACACTCCTGCTGGCTGACCAAGCTTACCCCTGGAATCCCGCAGAACCGGAGTCGGAAGCCTTCTTCGCGGCTTTGGAAGAAGAGTTTGCGCTTGAAGATTGGCCGGCAGATGAATTAGCCGCGCAAGCGCAAGCCTTCTACACCCAGCTGGAGGGACTCTGGCCCGCAGCTGCCCCCGCAGAGGAATCCCTTGCGGGCCGGGCGATCGCATCTCTCCAGGCATCTTTGCGCCGGCAGTTTGCCGCCCGCCTCCCCGAGGAGTGGCTAGATGCGATCGCTCTCAGCGCGGCACAGCTGCTGCCAGCCAGCCTCTCCCTGGGAGAAAAGCTGGTGCGGTGCGCCCGCGCCCTGCTGCCCCAGTGGGCAGAGGAAGATTTGCAGGTGCTGGCCAGACCCTTGGCCTACGCCATGCGGGGAAATGAAGCCGCCGCCATTGAATCGGCACTAGCCGGTGTGCGGCACCTCCCGCCGGCGGAGCTGTCAGAAATTGAACAAGCCCGCTTAATTTTGGCAGTCGCCCGCTATGCCTTGACAGAATTGCAGAGTTATGATATGTGAGGGCAATTTTGGATGCCCGGATTTTGGATAGGGTATTGTTTCTCGTTCCCAGGCTCCCGCCTGGGAACGCCTGGAAAGAGGCTCTGCCTCTAGTATAGCAACAGACAGTTAGTTTAGGACATCCCAGACAGAGCCTGATTGATCATCGCCGCTCTCCAGAACTCCGCCGCTACCCCGCTACCCCGCTCCTGTTGTCCTAACCAATATGGCTACTGCTATATTTATTTCTGCTGATTACTTTGTCTTGCGTAAAAGGCTTTCCTGCCGTTTTTCTCAATCCAAAATCCAAAATATAAAATCCAAAATTGATATTATATTAATTCCCCGGGCCGGTGAGACGGGTGGCGAAGTTTTGGGAGCGCGTTGGGGAGAGGGAGCGAGCTTTGAGAATAGCCGCAGCCAAAAAGGCATAGGAAACAATTCCCACAAACGCCAAGAGGAAGACACTGAAAGTGCCGGTGGCATTCCAGAGGGCGTGCAGAGCAGATGCGCTCAGGTAGCCAACAGTCAGAATCAGCCAGCGCTTGCTAGATTTGAGGACACTCAGACCGATGAAATACCCCAGATAGCCGCTGTAAGCCATGTGACCGGCGATCGAACCCAAAAGGCGGGGAATCAGCAGCTGCAACCCCACCAGTTGGGCGATGTCTTTTCCCCCTTGCAGCGTCACATTCTGCATAATGTTAGGGATGTATTGCCCCAGGGTTTCCAGCAGGGTAAACCCAACTGCAGAAGCGGTTCCCAACAAAATGCCGTCCAGGGGCTCCCAAACCCCCAAACGCTCTCGCCACGGGGATCGCAGGCGGCTGCCGATCAGATAGGCGAGCAGCACCGGCAGCGCCTTGAGCAGTTCCTCCATCAGCCCCGCCCCAAAAAACATCCGCAAGAGCAGCACCGGGAAGCTCAGGGACTCCCTCTCTCCGGGGAGGCGTCCGGGCAGGATTTGGCGAAACACCACCACAAAGCCGGTTAAAATGGGGCTGAGCAAGATGACAACCGTAATCACCGCACAGGCGAACAGCCACCACCAAGGCTTGCGCAAGCCGCAGAGCTGGTAGACAAAATAGTAGGCCACTCCCGCCAAATAAGCCGCCAGCAGGAAATTGAACCCCACCGGGTTGCCGATCGCCGCAAACATCAGCACCACAAAGGCCACGGTAACAGCCATCGGCACCAGGTATGCCTTGCGCTTGAGATCCCGACCGGTGGAGAGAATGGGAAATAACTGCGTCAGGGTGACTGTATCCGGTTGGGGCGTGCTGGCTGCCGGTAACTGTGTCGCCCCCGCGAGCTCAAAGATGAATTCCGGGCCATTATTGCCCAGAGTGATGCGGTCGCCGGGTTGCAGCGTCCGGCATCCCTGCACGCGCTGGCCATTGACATAAATGCCATTAGCGCTATTGAGATCGCAAATCTCCCAACTGGGCGGTGCTGAGCCGGCTGGCGTGCCCGCAAGGGGGCGGACTGTAGCGTGCCGGCGGGAGACGCCACCGTAGACATTGGAATCCAGGACAATGTGGCAGGTGGGATCTCGCCCCACCGTCACTTCCTGGGTTGCGGACAGCGGGTGGAGGAGGGGTTGAGCGGTTGTGCCGGCGGCGGAAACCTGCCGCAAGGTAGCACCAGAGGTCGGGTTGCCTGTCATGGGTGGGATGAGAAGCTCACAAGCTTAGAGGTGATTTATAAAGAAAAAGTGAAGTCACTTGAAACCGGGTTTCTTGCAGTGGGGAAGCAGGAAAGTAGGGGCGGGTTTACTAACATCCCGCACTTCGCACAGACATCTTGGGTGAACCCGCCCCTACAGCACAGGAACCCGTTTCTAGGCCCCACTGGGGCTTAACGATTACTTTATAAACACGCTCTTATTGGTTCGCTCGGGCATCCCGCACTGCCGCATAAAAGAGTAGCGCCACCGCCGGCACGCTAAGGGCCAGAATGATGCCGGTGGTCAAATTCCCCAGCTGGGGGTGGCCAGAGGACAGCTCGAAAACCGAGCCAACCGCCGCAATCGCAGCGATGCAGGATGCTCCCAGGAAAATACTACTTTTAGGGCTAATAGGTATCACGAGGTAGAACCAAACGATTATCTAGAGGCTAGCTTATCAATATGCCGGTGGAATGGCGTAGGACAGGCGTCTCGCCTGTCCCAATGTCTTATCAATATGCCGGTGCAATGGCGTAGGACAGGCGTCTCGCCTGTCCCAATGTCCTGTCAATATGCCGGTGCAATGGCGTAGGACAGGCGTCTCGCCTGTCCCAATGTCCTCAAGAACCCCACCCCCCCACCCCCTCCCCGCAAGCGGGGAGGGGGAGTAAGAGGGGGTTAAAGCGCCTCGGAAAAAGTTGAGATCATCCTGGTGCAGCGCCCCTTTTTTCAGGGGGGCAGGGGGGATGGCAGCACCGGCGATACATCCCGCTGTGTGAGACAGGCTTGTCCTAATTTTGACAGCTGCCCTAGGCGAGGGGTTTGACAGCGCGAGGCGAGAACTTGTGTTTGGTGAGCTCTTCTGTGAGCGCCAGCTGATTGTCAACCCGATCGACAAACAGCACCCCGTTGAGGTGATCCATCTCGTGCTGAATGCAGCGGGACAAAAGCCCCGTAGCGGTTAGGGTTTTCGGACGCCCCAGCTCGTCTTTGTAAGTGACTTCGACCATTTCTGGGCGCGTGACATCCAGATAGACTCCTGGAATGCTCAGGCACCCTTCTTGGTAGACGCACAGATCGCCGCTGAACCCCTTGATGGTGGGGTTAACCAGAATCAGGGGGGGTTTGGCGGCGTTTTCGGGTTCGACATCCACTACAAGGAGTTGCTTTTGAACAGCGACCTGGGGTGCTGCCAAGCCAATCCCATCGGCGCTGTACATGGTTTGCAGCATCTCGCGCACCAGTTGGCGGATTTCGTCATCCACCTTGGCAATCCGTTTGGCGTTCTGCCGCAGAGCCCGGTCGCCGAGATAGTGTATCTCTAGCGGGGGTTTGTCCAATTTTTTCTTTTCAACCTGCAAGTCAGCGCTCATTTGGGTGGGGTTTTTATTAGTCTGTCTTCCTTTTTGATTTTAACTCGCCGGCGCTCGGCCCGCCGCCGCGCTCTTACGTCCGCCCGGGGGTGAGCTGGGTGCTGGTGGGTGATTGGGATGCCGGTGACAGCCGGTTGGGTGGCCAATACGGAGGGCGAAGCATGAGCGTTTTTTATATCTTGGCTGGGTGGCAAAGACAGTCTCCGCTCATGCTTCGCCCCCACACCTTTTTGAGGGGGGATTGTTGCCGGTGGGCGAGGGTTAGCTATCACCTAAGAAGCTGCCTCCGCCGCTCAAACCTTTCTTATCGGATGGCTCTGAGTGCGGTTCTAACCACTTCTTTTCAGCGGCAGCTATGTGCATTTCCCATTGAGCAATATCCGTCTTAATTTGTTCAATTTTGGTGTGATAGCCCCAACCTGTTGCCTTGACTTTTTCGCTCCAATATGCTTCGCGCTTAGGTGTCTCCTCTGCCACCCATTTGGCCCTGTGCCGCTCAAATTCCTGGAGATCTTTTTTGATTTGGGGCTCAAACTTGCCTTTGGCAACCAGGAGCTTTTCCAAATCAGGAGTGATGGGGAATTGCTGCGGCAAACTTTCCAAGTCAGCTTGTTTTTTCGACACCATTCTTTTAATAGTTGTGTCGCGCTCTTGTTCGGTTTGCCGGAGCCCCTCTTGAGCTTCTTGCAAGCGAAAATTCAGCACAGCAATCTGTGGGGTTGGGGATGGGACAGCCGGATCTCCCATGTAGCCTCTCAGCAAGAGGTCAATGGCGGCTGCTTCCTCGTTTCTACGGTTCATCATCCTCCTCCTCATAAGAATAAGAAATTTTTTTTTCTTGACCTTTGTCGCCGCTCAACTCGTCTGACATTTTTCGATACTGGCCAATGGCTGAGGCGGCATCCTTGGACTGGTCTATAATACCGCTTTGCACTGTTGCTGCCAGCAGGACTAGCAGTGGCGGTAGAGCCGCAGCTATGATTTTATTGAGCGAGTCACTGCTTGCGTCTAAGGTTTGGGATAGGAAGAGCGAGGCAAAAAATTCAATCAGCAAACCCACCCCCAGCAGTACAATATAGATGGTGTTCGGGGAGTCGGTGTTCCCTTCAACTTCTTCTACCCATAAGCGCTGGGCGTCATAATAGGCATTGATAAAATCGCTGTTTCTTTTGTCTTTGGATTGCAGCCTGTCAATACTGGCAAGGGCGCTATTCAGGTTGCGCTGCCGGTGCAAGAGGCTGAAGTTATTCGTGGCTAAGTGATCTAGCCCCAGGTTTAGGGCGATCCCGCCAGCATAACTAGCAATAGGTGCCCAAGGGCCAAGTTTTGCACTTTGCAATGCAAATGTGTTTCCGAGCAAGCTGCCAATGGCCACACTTACGCCCACCTTGATCTGCAATTCTGTTAATCGGGTAAAAGTCCAGGCGGCAAGCTTTTCGAGTTGGTTTGCTCGTCTGTGGGATGCATCGAGCTTACCTAGGTCTTCGACTAGACTTTTGGCGTTGGTGGCGGTTGCGTCATCCAACATATCGAGGTTGCGTTGAGGGATACCCATAAATTTTCTGGCCTTTTCAGTCCAGTGCGGGTAAAAGTTATTAACCATGATTATGCCTCGGTCAAGTATAATTGAATGGCCAATTTATAGAGCTGTCGGCGTTGCACATTCGCGGGATGAACCCCACCCCCACCCCCTCACAGCACGCCCTGCGGGGGCGCAGGCGCTAACGCGAGGATGGGGCTAAGAGGGGGATTTTTAACAGGAAAAAATTTGCACTTATCGCTTTCTACCTTCTGTCAAACTCCAGTCCACACAATACTTAATTTCTGCGAAGGAGCAAATCTCGGCTTTTGCATCTTTGAGATGGGCTTTAAGTTTTTCTTTGAGGTTGCCTGTTGGGCCAATGATAGCTACTACTCCGTGATTTCGATTAATCTGCTCAATCGAAGCTTTGATTTCGTCGAAATCCAGCTTTGGCTGATTGGGGCCGGCTTCGGCTTCTTGCAGGAACACTATGCCAACAAAGGGTCTTGAATCCTGGCTGTGCTTCTGCCTTTGTTGGAGATCCCCGATCTCTTTGAGCGCTAGACTGATAGAGGTGCCGGCATTTTTACCAATCCCGTATTTCTTTAGATCGGGCTGCCGGCATTGAGCCCCAAGCTCCAGCTTGTTCCACACAAAATTAATGTGCGATGTCACCTCGGCTCGATCTGCAAAGGCGATCACTGCGGAACCGTCACCGGTCTTCTGCAGCTGGGACACTGCTTTGCAAACTTGTCGGCGTTCCGCAGCGAAAGGGTTCGCGGACAGGGAGTAGTCCAGGGCGATGCCGGTGTAGACTGAGGAGGTGAGCAGTTCCAATCCTGGCGGGATCACGAGTGCGCCGGTGGCCAACATTCCGATGGGCCAGAGCCACTTGCGCTGCGGTTTGGGTTGGGAACCGACATTTCGGGTACTCTGCTGTTTGGTTCTCATCTGGAAGAGTGGGTGGCCCATCGGCGATGGCCGATGGGTGGGACATTAGGGGTTAGCCTGGGAAATTGTAAAGCTCAATCTCGGCCAGTTCGGTTACGCTGGGATTGACGAGCGTATAAAACCAGCCGGCGGGGACATAAACCGCAGATTGGTTCGGGTAAATAATGGCCCGCTGAAAGTCTTGCATGCCCGATCGCCACTTCTCGATGGCGATGACGCCTTGCCGGCACACTATATAAATGTCGTGATTCCAGCTGTGGGGGGTGGTGACTTTGCCCCGTGGCAGTTGGCGGCTTTCCTTGGGGGCCACTTTGTCTGGGGACTGGCTGCCGGTGGCCGGAAAGCTCGCCGGTTGGCCCAAGCCGCTGTCAGCACCGGCTTCGGGGATGGATTTGGTCGGGTCGAGACCTTCTAGCATATAATGGAGTTCACGAAAAACTATTTTTGGCGCTTCCTCTGGGGCTCGCGCCCGAGAGGGACTTTCCTGTGAGTTGATGGCCATGAGCTGCCGTGATTGACGTGCACCCTACAGTTCACGGTTCAGCTCGACGAATGTCGGCGGCTCCCGGCTCGAAGCCTGCTTGCTTGCCGGCTCCGGTCAGGAGAAAAAATTTGTGTATATGTGTAGTGTAGCCGGCTCGCCGAGGAACGTCAAGCATTATGTGAATTTTGTGTATAAAAGGGTTAGCTCTCGGCGGTTGCTGGGGAGGGCCGGACTGCTGGGGAGTGGGGCGCACCTTCCCCAGAGCGAGGGCCTGCAGGTCTTGGACAGCCCCCTTGGCACTTGGCAGGGAAACCCTAGGGCAAGTGTAGACGTTTGCTGGCTGTGTAGTGTAAAATGTGGTTTATGAATAAAGAGGAATTTACAAAGAAGCTTCAAACGCTGACCCCGCAACCCAGAAGTGTGCTGGCACTGCTGCTGGGTGGCCATTCAGACCGTGAGATTTCGGACAAACTCCAGGCTTCACCGGCCACGATTCGCAAGCATGTCCAAAATCTCTGCGATCACTTTGGCATTGAGGCGGAAGTTGGGGGACTCAGAAGGAACAGGCGCAAGTATTTAATGGCCCTGGCCCGTCAGTACGAGTCTGAGCTACTGGGCGCTCACCCTGTGGCCACTCCACAGGAGGCGGTGGTGGCACGAACTGTATTGCATAAAACCGCACAAGTTGACGATACTGTTACTAATGTGGTGTCAGTTTCCTCCTCTGACAGCCGTGGGAAAGAAAATCTGGAGCGGCGACAGCCATCTTTGCAACCTGAAACACCAGAGAGCCAAGTGAAGCTCGAAGGCCAATGGAGGTTAGACGATGGCGAATGGAGGTACAAAGGCCGGATAATATTGGAAACTGAACAACTGACCCTCCCACAGTTAAAGGCTCTTCTTGAACTTTTGCGGGAATCTTCGGGAGATGACACCCTGCGGATAGAGAGAATTGAGACAGGCAGTGTAGTCCTGGTCTTGGGAGGTTCTCAAGAAGGTCTGGGGAGACTTGAGTTTCTGTTCAGATCGGGGCAACTTACTGAGATATTGGGGATTCCTATTATGGATGTGCGCCTAGAAGGAAACAAGTTGCGGTTTCAGTTCTCACCCGAGGAGCAAGACGAGGTGTGGCCAACAGAGAGTGACTATTCTAATTCTGATGCCCGCTGGAATGCCTATCTCAATCACCTGTGCTTGAATGCTTTTATCCCCTGGCTTCGAGATGGGTGCCGCTTGCAGCCTGTTGTGTGGCCAAGCCCCGATGCTTGTGCCGCTATCTGGGAGGTGGTAAATGGTACGGCAATTGAGCAGGGCACAAGGCGAGTGGTGCTGATTCCAAGTGAGGCAAGTGAGGAGAGCACAACAGAAACAGAGCAGTTGTGTGTCCCCCAGGAATTGATAGATATACCGAGCTGGACAGCTCACTATTATCTGTCGGTGCGGGTTTTTTCCTCAGACGGAGAGATAGAAGTTTGGGGGTATGCCACCCATGACAAACTAAAACGTGAGGGGAGATACGACCGACAGCAGCGCACCTACTGCTTGAATCGGGAGGATTTAATCGAAAATCTGAACTGGATGCCGGTAGGGGGAAGAGTTTGTACCGAGGACAGACCGGCAGTTCCTCTTCTGCCAAGTTTATCTAACACTGAAGCTGAAGCCTTGTTGGAGCGGTTGGGTCGCGTGTCTTGTCAGTCGCCCCGTTTGGAAGTTCCATTTGAAAATTGGGCAGCGTTGCTGGAGATGCCGCAGTGGCGGCAGCAGTTGTACGAAAGGCGGTTGGGCCGCTTTTGTCCAGCGGTTGCACCTAGCCAGACGTCGGTGAACCTCTCCAGATGGCTGCAGAATAACTTTGTTGAGGCAGTTCAAGCCGGTTGGCAGACGATTGAAGAGATTTTTGGCCAGAGACAGGTGGCTTTTAGGTCTGCTGTGGTTAGACGTGCTAAGCAGATAGACTTGGGAGGCAGTCACACGTTTGTTATGACGGTAGATGTGAGTTCAGAAACAGATGAGGAAATTGGCATTCTGCTGCGTCTGTATCCCACCGGCAACCAAACCTATCTGCCAGAAAATCTCAAACTCATTGTGCTGGATGAATCAGGAGTAACTTTTATGGAAGTAGTAGCCAGAAGTAATGACGATTGGATTCAGTATCAGCTGACTGGAGATCCAGGAGAGCGTTTCAGTGTCCTAGTTGCTATTGGTGAGCTGAGCCTCATAGAAAATTTTGTGTTCTAACACAATTCAACACATCTAAAGTAACGGCAATGGGTAAGATAGTTGTTTTACATCTGGCGGATGGTAATTTTGAGGATGGGTTTCGGGTTATACTTCAAATTAGGGAAGATGGCAATATCCCCTCGACGCAAATTACAGGCAAGTTGCCACCCTGTCCAGAGATCGAAAAAGACTATAGCTCTTGGAAGTTAGCTTATGGTAGCTTAGCCGGCAGCTTGCGACGGTTAGATTGGCGATTAGGAGCTCCAGCCAACCAATTGACTAATATTTCCCCACGAATGGATGTACAAAAAGCCATGCAGGTCTTGAGCAAACGCCTAAATACTTGGCTCAATTCCGAGTCATTTCGTCCTGTTAAAGAAAAATTACTGCAGAAATTCAACCCATCCGAGGAAATTCGGGTAATTATTCAAACCGAAGACATCAGGTTGCGGAGACTGCCCTGGCATCTCTGGGATTTTTTTGAATATTATCCCAAGGCGGAAGTGGCTTTCAGTGCTACAGGGTACCAAAAGACAGAAATATCTGCGTTCTCTAGAAAACAAGTAAGTATTTTAGCGATTTTAGGAAACAGTGCCGACATTGATATCCAGAAAGATAGGAAACTGCTAGAGAATTTACCCAAGGCCGAAACCAGATTTCTTGTAGAGCCTCTCCTAAGGGAGTTATACAGTTGCCTTTGGGACGATCAAGGATGGGACATCCTGTTTTTTGCTGGACACAGTTTAAGTCAGGGCAATAGTAAACCTGGCCGTATTTATATCAATAAAAATGATAGCTTAACGATGGGCGAGTTAAAATACGCCCTGAGAAAATCCATTGAACGTGGCTTGAAGCTAGCGATTTTTAACTCCTGTGATGGTTTGGGGTTAGTCCGCGACCTAGAAGAATTGCACATTCCGCAAGTTATCGTCATGCGGGAGCCGGTGCCGGATCGGGTTGCACAAGAATTTTTGAATCACTTTATCAAGGCGTTTTCAAGTGGCAAGTCTTTGTATGCTTCGGTGCGCGAAGCACGGGAAAAGTTGCAAAGTATAGAGGACGAATTTCCCTGTGCGAGTTGGTTACCTGTGATTTGCCAGAATCCCGCAGAGGAGCCGGTGACTTGGCAAGGGTTGCAACACCGCAGCAGAGCTGTCTCTCCAAAAATGACTTGGGCGAAAAATAAATTGCCGTTGCTGGCGGGTGCTGTGGGTGTTGCAAGTCTTCTGCTTGCGGCAGTCGTAGGCCGTTATAATGTTGTTAATCCTGTACGCACCAGTCCAAGTGATTCTGATACAGCTTCATCCAAGGTAACTTTTACCTGTAAAACAGTATCTGGTGCGCCAACAACAGTCGCTAAAAATGCCCAGGGTGAAAGACAGCTTATCCGCTGGGGATCTAATGTCTTTAGCCAAGCTGGCTATACTCCTCAAAAACGCTGTCAGGAGGTTACTGAAAGAATGAATAGATATTTCAAGCAGGGGGGGCAGTACATTACTCATGGGGTAATGAAGAACCAAAAAGTTATTTGTATTACAGATCGTGTGGGTGAGGGCTGCACAGGGTTGCTTTACACCCTAAAGCCGGATCAAGATGCCAAAGCTACCTTAGAAGATCTATTTCAACTTAATAACAGAAACGTTTCATCCGGTCCTCTCCGGGAAAGTTCTTGTCCTATCTATGTCAACCTCAATGACATCATAGCCGGGAAAGAGGTTGTTGCCAAGGAAGTGTGCGGTGACAGAACAGAAAAAACTAGAGATATAGAAGAGAATGAAATCCGACAAATAGCCAAACAGACAGCAGTTATAATTACTGGGAGAGGTTCGGGTTCCGGGGTTATTGTTAGGAGAGATGGGAATACTTACTATGTTCTCACATCCAAGCATGTAGTTGGGATAGCGCCTGGAGCAATTGACGACCCCTATGTGGTACAAACCTATGATGGAATACCCCATAAAATCACATATGAGAAAGTGCGTAAAGCAGGGCACTTAGATCTAGCAATCCTAGAATTTTCAAGTCAGCGATCTTACGAAGTTGCTAAAATTAGTCCTGAGATAGCTGAAGGTATGCCTGTCTATATTGCGGGATGGATTGACTGTAACAGCGACAGAAAATATCAATTTTCAGCTGGCCAAATAGATCAGCTATCAGCAGATGATGAGGAGGGCTATTCTGTGCGCTATACCAATTCTACAATTACCGGAATGAGTGGCAGCCCTGTGTTCGACCGGCTGGGGCGAGTTGTGGCTATTCATGGAAAGCCTGGTTCAGAAAAACAAAATCAGTATGATTTTGAAAAATGTCCCTCTCTTTCTCAAACATTGGGCGGCAACTGGGGAATTCCTATCAAGACCTTTTTAAATACGCCCTTGGCCTCAAGTTTAGAGTTAGAAATTGATCGCAGTAAGGTCAAATTAAATTTCTCCGCTCCAGAAATAGATGAGAATAATCAATCCAATACGCCGCCAATTTTTTGGAGTCCAGGAGATTCGGATAGCCGGTAATAAACCGGGTTTCTTTTGCTGGGGGAGCTGATATGTAATGCCACACAGCCTGTAGGGCCGGCCCCCCGTGGCCGCCCCCGGTTTCTAGTAGGGGCGGGTTCACCCAAGATGTCTGTACAAACTGTAGGATATTACTAAACCCGCCCCGACTTCACGTTTTCTTTATAAAGGCTCTCTAAGGCGGAACCCGATTCCGCCTTAACCGGCAAAAGCGCCATATAGCCTTTCTATTTGAGTTGTGAAAGCGTAGAAACCCGGTTTCTCAAAGAAACCGGGTTTCTGGCCCCCAAAGGTTTCACAAATCATTTAAAACCGCCATACAGCCCCCGTCTTTTAACATTCCTTCATCAAACGACTTCCAACCGAGCTATGCAAAAAGCGGAACACCGCTATGCAAAAAGCGGAAAGCCGAATTAATCTAAACTCCATCCCCCCTTCCAAAGCAGAGCTGGGAGACTCAGCAGCAACTCTTGAAAAAAGATTAACTCTGCCGCCCTGTGCCAAAGAATCTGGTAGCTTCTACCTAGCAAGTAACAGAACAGCAGTATGTACGAGAAAATCGCGCCCCCAACCACCGGCGAACGCATCACCTTTAAAGACGGCAAACCCATCGTCCCGGACAACCCCATCATCCCCTTCATTCGCGGCGACGGCACCGGCGTCGATATCTGGCCCGCATCCCAAACCGTCTTTGACGCCGCCGTCGCCACCGCCTACGCCGGCAAGCGCCAAATCAGCTGGTTCAAAGTCTACGCCGGCGACGAGGCGTGCGAAAAATACGGCACCTACCAGTACCTCCCCCAAGACACCCTCACCGCCATCAAAGAATACGGCGTGGCCATCAAAGGCCCCCTCACCACCCCGATCGGCGGCGGGATTCGCTCCCTCAACGTCGCCTTGCGGCAAATCTTTGACCTCTACGCCTGCGTCCGCCCCTGTAAATACTACACCGGCACCCCCTCCCCCCACAAAACCCCAGAAAAACTGGACGTCATCATCTACCGGGAAAACACGGAAGACATTTACCTTGGCATAGAGTGGCGTCAGGGCACCGAAATCTGCGAAAAACTGATTAACCTGCTCAATAACGACCTCATCCCCGCCACCCCAGAACACGGCAGCAAGCAAATCCGCCTCGACTCCGGCATCGGCATCAAACCGGTCAGCAAAACCGGCTCCCAGCGCCTCGTGCGCCGCGCCATCGAACGCGCCCTGACGCTTCCCAAATCCAAGCAAAGCGTCACCCTCGTCCACAAAGGCAACATCATGAAATACACTGAAGGTGCCTTCCGCGACTGGGGCTACGAGCTCGCCACCTCGGAATTCCGGCAAGAGTGCGTCACCGAACGCGAATCCTGGATTCTCAGCAACAAAGAGCGCAACCCAAACATCTCCCTGGAAGACAACGCCCGCGAAATCGAGCCCGGTTACGACGCCCTCACCGACGAGAAAAAAGCCGCCGTTTGCCAAGAAGTGGAAAGCGTCCTCAATGCCATCTGGGACACCCACGGCAGCGGGCAGTGGAAAAATAAAGTCATGGTCAATGACCGGATTGCGGACAGCATCTTCCAGCAAATCCAAACCCGACCGGGAGAATACTCCATTTTGGCGACGATGAACCTGAATGGGGATTACCTCTCCGACGCCGCCGCCGCCATCGTTGGCGGGCTGGGCATGGGCCCGGGTGCCAATATTGGCGACTCCTGCGCTATCTTTGAAGCGACTCACGGCACCGCCCCCAAACATGCCGGTCTTGACCGCATCAACCCCGGTTCGGTGATTCTTTCTGGTGTGATGATGTTTGAATATATGGGGTGGCAAGAAGCAGCTGACTTGATTAAGAAAGGCATTGCCGGCGCTATTTCCAACCGGGAAGTGACCTATGACCTCGCTCGATTAATGGAGCCGCCGGTGGAGCCGCCACTAAAGTGTTCTGAATTCGCTCAGGCGATTATTAAGCACTTCAACGATTGAGGGTTTTTCGCTCTCAGTCGGAGTCCTTTTTCTGATGATTTTAAACGCAGATGAACGCAGATAAACGCAGATGAATGTGCATTTATATGGGTTTTTCTGCTTCCGAATTCAGCTTGTAGGGTGCGTTACGTCCTGCGGAACGCACCCTACTTCTCATATTAGTGAGTTACTGAGAAACCCGCAAGAGGGCGGGCACGGGGACCCGCCCCTACGAAACCGGGTTTCTGGGCCTAACGTTCATCCAACTGAGAACCGCTATATCTGCGTTTTTCTGCTTAAGGATTCGAGAAGGTATTAATCTGTCCGCCGCCAATGGTACGGGGGACTGAGAAGTTTGGCTGCTGGGCTGGCTGAGCCGGCTGGGCGCTGGGATTGCCGTAATTATAGGGATTTGCCGGCGTGTTAGCCCCAATTCCCGGACTGACGCCTTGGTAGGGTGCGCCTGGGGCGGTGACGCCAATTCCCGGACTGACGCCTTGGTAGGCTGCGCCTGGGGCGGTGACGCCAATTCCCGGACTGACGCCTTGGTAGGCTGCGCCCGGGGCGGTGACGCCGAATCCCGGATTGACGTTTTGGTAGGCAGATCCTGGGGCGCTGACGCCGAGTCCGGGACTGACGTTTTGGTAGGGAGCGCCGGGGGCGCTGACGCCGAGTGGGGGAGTGACGTTTTGGTAGATAGCGCTAGGGGCTGTGATGCCGAGTCTTTGATAGATTTCCTGCATGCCAGGGCTAGGAGTCGTCGCTCCAGTTGCCGGATTTGAGCCGCCCAGAGGATTGCCCAAGGGCGTCCCCCCCAGTCCTTGATTTGGGTCACCAAAAGGAATTTGCCCGACAGCATTCTGTGCGGCGGTTGAGCCCTGCTGCTGTAGCGGGTTGCCGGTTGGGGCGTCGCCTGCGGGCCCAGAGCCGGTTAAATAGGTGTAGGCATTCCCCGAAACAGCCCGATTCGCCGCCTCAGTGGGAGCGGGGCCGGTCAGGCCAGGGAGGTTGAGGGTGGGGGGAGAAATCTGTCTGGGTGACTCTGGCACCGGCATGCCGGTGGCTGCTTCTAGGTAGCTTCTCCCGTCTGGGTTCGCGGAGGGCGGTGTCTGTGCCGGTGTTGCCCTTGAGCTGGCCAAAGGCAGCGTTGCCCCAGAAGACTGTTGGGAACTGGCGGATTGCCCGGAGGGGCTGGCCGGCGCGAGAGAAGATGGAACCCGGCCAATATAGTATCTGTCCATCGCTGCTTGCAGCGGGCTGACGGGAGCCACTTCTGGGCTTGCCGGCAGGAGGGAGTCGGTGCCGGAGCTTGGGTTATACCTCTGTCCGGCTGCTGGCGACTCGGACCGCACGCCACCGGGTTTCGGTCCCGGCAAGAGCCCCAGCCCCTGCAAGGCACTGGCGCTGAGCGGGCTGCCATCTGGAGCTGTCCCCGCCAAGAGATTGCCGGCGTCTTGTTTGCCAGAGGCGCTATTCTGTGCGCCGGCACCCGGTTTTGCTGCCGGTGCGCTTTCCTTGGAGCGACTGTCGATTTCTTCAAATAAACCCTTGCTGGGGGGGGCTTGGGTTTTCTGGCCCGGGCCGGCACCGGCCCGATTCAACTCCTTGAGCAGCACTGACACGCTATCCATATCAGCCGCCTTCGCCCTTTCTTCTTGAGTCAGCCCAGAAGCCGCATCAGGGTTATTAGAGCCGGACTCTTCTTCACTCACGAGGGAGCTGAACCGCTCTGGGTGCGTTCTGTAATCCGATATAAACAGCGCCACCAGCAACAGCACCCCTGCCGGGCCCCAAAATATGGGTCGCAAGAGAGGCCGCACCTTGGCTCTGATATTGTGGATGGAAGTTGGGAGCTGCTTGTGAATTGACATAGGTTTAGTGCGAGGTTAGCTGGCACGGCAGGGGAATAGGTTCTACAGTCGGGTCCGAGCTTCCAGCCGCTCAGTCGGTTACGGGTTTTACGCCTATTTTTGGCAGCTGGCTAATGCAAAGCGCGACCGCCGGTCGGGGTAGAACGCCTTTGCGATGTTTGACTGTGATTCTATGCTAGCCTTGAATCAGGATTTAGGCAGTGCTGGCGGGCAATTTTTTTTCAAGGTTGGTGGCGAGTGTCAGTGGGGAGCTTACTGCGAAGCCCGCACCAATACTACTATTCCCATCCCGAAGCCGCACAGTGTCGGCAACCAGCCTGCCATCACGGGAGAGAGGACACCGCTCAGTCCCAGCGCGTCGCCAATCGACATCAATAAATAGTACGAAAAAACCAGCACCACACAAATGCCAAAGCCGGTCGCCTTGCTCGCGCGCTGCGGCTTTGTGCCCAAAGCTGCCCCCACCAAGCCAAAGGCAAGGCAGGCAAAGGGGAGCGAGTATTTCTGCTGAATGCGGATGATCAGTTTGCGAATTTTTTTCTCTTTGCCGCTCTGGCGCAGCAACTTCAGATATTCTTGGGATTCGGCGATGTTCATCTCGTCGTAGTCCCGCTTTTGGCTGGCCAGGTCTAGGGGCGCGCGGGGCAGGTTCAGCTGCTGGTTCTCAAACTTCAGAATGTTGCGGTAAGAACCGTCTGGCGCTACTATATAAATGGTGCCATTGAAAAAGTTCCAAACGTTTGTCTCGGGATTCCAAGTGGCTGATTCTGCCACCAAGATTTGATTGATGTCCGGCTGGGAGCGATCTAAAATGGTCAAGCCCTTCATGCGCTGACCGTCAAACTTTTCGGCATAAAACAAGCGCACGAGAACCTCTTCTTTTGCGCCACTTTCCTGCCTCACTTTCCGAAATTCTGGATAAATGATATTGTTTTCTTGAAAGGAGATTGTTTTTTGCTTCACGGCTCGGTCTAGGGTTAGGGACGCCTCGTAGTTGGCCGCCGGCACCACCAGTTCGTTAAAGAAAAAGGTTATGCCGGTAACGACGGCACCCATCACGATGGCCGGCAGCACCAGCCGGTAGATACTCACCCCACAGCTGCGCAGGGCGATCAGCTCGCTGTCGCTTGACAGCCGGCTGTAGGTGAGCAAAGTACACAGCAGCATTGACATCGGGAAGGCGAGGACGATGAAAAACGGCAGCTTTAACAGCAAAATTTTCATCGCCAGCGTCAGCGGCAGACCGGATTCGGTGACTTTCCGCACCAAATCAAACATTGTCCCAATCGCCACCCCCAAGGAGGAAAAAACTCCCACCCCAAATAAAAATGGGGGCAGTAACTCCGAGATAATGTACCGGTCCATGACCGATCCCACAGGAGCTGGCAAGCTGAGAGACTCAACAGAGTTAGACAGGCTTAATCTCATCTTTGGGGACAGAAAATTTACTTTTGATGTATCCTAACAAATCCGGGCGATTGCTCTTAAGTTTTGAAGATGTTTTACTGCTAGAAGCCTCTTTTCAATTCTGGATTTTATATCGGGTTGCCTTCCCACAGGGCTCTCGCTCCCCATCTTGCTGAAGAAAGCGCCCACTTGTCAAGGCTGAATGAAGAGAGGGGAAAATTATGAAAGCTGAAGGCAGAATAAATTCATCATTCATCTCTCCAATCATTAGATTTGCTGATTATTTCCTGCGGCGGGGCTATCGCTGGAAGCTTTCACCCAAGTAATACTGCCGCACCAGGGGGTTGCTGTAGAGTTCCTCGGCATTGCCGGCAGCCAGGATTTGGCCATCGCGGACAATGTAGGCCCGATCCGTGATCGCCAGGGTTTCTCGGACGTTGTGATCGGTAATCAAGATGCCCATTTGCCTGTCCCGCAGCTGAGCGACAATCTGTTGGATTTCCGCCACGGCGATCGGATCGACACCGGCAAACGGTTCATCCAAAAGCAAAAATTTGGGGCCAGTTCGCCCCGCCGCCAGAGCTCTCGCCAGTTCAGTCCGCCTGCGCTCTCCCCCAGACACCTGCACCCCCAAGGTAGAAGCCACTTTTTCCAGGCGAAATTCTCGCAGCAAGGAGTCCAGACGCCGTGGCCATTCGCGGCGGGGGACGCCGGTTTGCTCGAGAACCACGAGAATATTGTCGCGAACGCTGAGGTGGCGGAAGATACTCGCCTCTTGCGCCAGATACCCAATGCCCAGCCGCGCCCGTTTGTGCACCGGCAGGCTGGTAATGTTGAGGTCGTCAAGCCACACAGCGCCCCGATCGGGTTTGATCAGGCCGGTGGTAATGTAAAACGTCGTCGTCTTGCCGGCACCGTTGGGACCGAGCAGCCCCACCACTTCTCCTTGCGCCACTGAGAGGTTGACTCGATTGACAACGACGCGCTTGCCATAAGATTTGTGAATATTCTCCAGCCAGATTTTCACGCGCCCCACTCCTGTAAGTGCTGAGTGTTCAGAAGGAACAAGGAACAAGGAACAAGCGACGGGGAACAAGGATGAGAGTTTTGTGCCGAAACTGGGGGAGTGTTCCCCATCCTCCGCGCTCACCGGCATCAAAAAGAGGGTATGGCCGGCTTGGGTTGAGCGCCGGGGGCTGAGGCATTTTGCTCCGGGACGAGATAAATGGATTCGACTTGCCGGCTGCTTTTCGGGACAGCGATAAATCGCCCCTCATCAATCAGGTAGGTGATTGTCTCGCCGCGCAGGCTGTTGCCCTGCTGCAAGACGTAGACATCGCCACTGAGAACGATGCGGCGCTCGCGGCTAAAATACTGAGCTTGGGCGGCTGTGGCTTGAATTTGTCGGGCTGGATAGTCAATTTGCACGTTGCCCCGAGCCGTGACAATCCCCGTTTTGGCATCGGCTTCTTGAATGTCCGAGCGCAGCGTCAGAGAGCGGTCCGCACCGGCCAGGGGCTGCGGGTAGGAGGGAGCGGCACTCGCACTCAAGTACGCCACCGGCAGCATCAAGGCAAATCCGAGGCGAAGCATGAATAAACCAGGCAGTTTCGCAAAGGTGATCATGGAGAAGTGAGGCTCACGACGTCAACAATCAGTGGCAGAACAGGGTCGCAGACTCAAGGTCTGGGACAAACTGCTGTAGGTAGTTTACCGTGTCCTGCTAGAACTCTACCGCCATCCTTATGATAGCGACCGGCACTTAGCAAGTCCCACCTATTTGGACGCCAGGGAATTCACTGAGGTTTCCCGAGCCAAGCCCTTTACAAATTAAGTAAGATTGCGGATGGACAGAGGCCGCGAACTTGTGTGAAAAACAAGATAGCCTGAGGCTGCAGCGGTCTTTCCGCAAACTTCGCACAGCTCCACCGATCCTGGACGTGTTTGCATATCTGGGTCACACCCCTCAAGGGTGACGCCTTCCCACACTGCGCCTGTTTAGGCCAAACCTCAGAAGGGCTATCGGGACGCTCGCCCTGACATCTGCTCTGCAAAAACAGAGCGGATACCTGCTGGTGTTGCGCCGGCAGGGTTTTGCCTCCAGCGGAGCGCGAACCCATCCTGTAATTCCTGCAAAGTCGGTTGAATTTCCCGGTTTGGAAGGCATTCTGTAGGGTTTTTGGGATATCCTTCCAGGTAATCATACGCACCCCGACCGAGTGGCCAGTCGGTGAGAGCGGTCTTTGGCGAGGACGGCGCTCTCTGTGCAGCCGAAACTCAACCGGAGCAGGCCCGCATTTTTACGGTTTTTTCATTTTTTCAGGCGATCTCGCCCTCCCACCCTGGGGAGGTTGCTTTGCAAAAGACTGGGAGGCTCGATCGTCCCGCTGGCTATCCTTTTGCTGCCACTGCCACACTGCCAAGCGGCTCACTTGTGCCACCGGCTTGTAAGTGCTGCATTTGACACTGCAATCTAAATTATTCTACACTTCAACAGTCCCGCAAACACCCTTTGACTTGCCAACCGTCCTGAAAAACTGCCAAAAGCCTGAAAAGCTTATTCAGTCTAGCTTTGAATGTTTGTTAATTTTTTCTAACACTAGAAACGCTCTAGTAAAGGTTTAACGGATTTGCTTGTCTGCGAGCACTGCCGCACACACCCCCCTAATGGGTTCGCTTTTCGCTGGCGCTGCCCAATTGGGTGAGAGTCTTTTCCTTTGGGAGTATGCCAGCCAGCCAATGTAACTCTAGAGTATCCTGCATGACCGAGTCCGTCACCCAAATCAATCCCCAATCCCGAATCCCAAATCCCCAATCCAGATCGCTGGTCCTCATTGACTCGGGCGTGGGTGAGTGCCAATTCCTAGCTGCCGGTGTGAGAGAGGGGGTGGGAGCAATCCTCCTCGACCGCTACAAAGATGGGGTCGAAGCCATCACCGCCCACCTGCAAAAATTTGCCGCCGCTTATGGCTCAATTGACGCAGTTCACATCGTCGCTCACGGCAGTCGGGGCCGCCTGCAAGTTGGCAATTCTGTCCTGAGTTCAGACACCCTCTCCCAGTACAAAAGCTGCTGGCAGCAGTGGCGGAATCTACTGGCAGAAAAGGCGAACATCCTCCTGTACAGCTGCAGTGTGGCCGGCGGAAATGGGGCCACCTTTGTGCGCCAGCTCAGCAAATTAACCGGCGCTGCGATTGCGGCTTCTGCTGACTTAATAGGCGGCGGGAACTGGAATTTAGAATTTACCACCGGCCCCATCAAAGCGGCTCCAGCATTTAAGCCAGAGGTGAGGTTGGCTTATACCGGTGTTCTAGCCATCCTGACAGTTACGAATAATGCGGACAGCGGTGCCGGCTCGTTAAGACAAGCGATTGCCAGCGCAGCGGCGGGCGATACGATTCAATTCGCTTCCAGCCTCGCGAATCAGACGATAACCCTTACCAGCGGGCAACTCACGGTCAGCAAAAACCTGACGGTTGATGGGGCGGCAGCAGCTGGACTAACTGTGAGCGGGAATAATGCCAGCCGCGTCTTTGAGGTGGGGGGTGCAGCCACAAATTTCACTCTCAAGAATCTGACGGTTGCCAACGGGCGCACTTCGGAACAAGGGGGAGGTATTCTCACGGGCGGTCAGGCCGTTTTAACGGTAGAGAATTGCAACTTCAAGAATAATGTTGCGGGTGAGGGCGGCGCTATTGTTGCGGGAAATTCCAGCACAACGGTGGTAGAAAACTGTACCTTTGACAGCAACCAGGCTTCCGCAAATACCGAGAGTGCCGGCGGCGCAATTTTTGTAAAAAGTTTAAGCAGTCTGGCGGTCAGGAACAGCGATTTTACTAACAACAAAGGCATCAACGGCGGGGCGATTAACAACCTGTTGAGCCAGCTGACGGTAGAAAATTCGACGTTTATCAATAACGACTCAACGGCAGGAGGCCCGTTGGGGCAGGCGGCCACAAATTATACCAGGGGTTACGGGGGGGCGATCTATACCGATGGGGCTTCTGACAGTGCCAATCCGGATGCGGGCGAGATTCGGATTTCTAACAGCCGGTTTGAGGGGAATAAAGGAGCCGGCCAAGGCGGGGCGCTGTTTTTGTTTGCGTATCCCCCGGACAGGGTGATTGTTGAAGATTGCACAATTGTCAGCAATCAGGTGATTGAGGACGCCAAAGGAGATGCCTTTGGCGGTGGGATAAGGCATGGAAACAGTGAGCTGACCGTCAGAAATACTACGTTTGAAAATAATGTGGCGCTGGTTCAAGGCGGGGGCTTGTGGGTGGGAGGAACTTCGCCAGTTACGATTGCCAACAGTACCTTTTCTGGCAACCAAGCAAAAGATGCTGCCGGCACCGGCGGGTTGGGTGGGGCGATAGCGCTCAACAATGCCTCCAATCCAACCACCATCACTAACTCGACGTTTGCCAACAATAACGCCGGCTTTCAGGGTGGGGCGTTTTGGGGGGGCGGTGCGAGTGCGACACTCAAAAATACAATTGTTGCCTACAACACGGCGGCAAATGGGGGCAATCCCTGGAATATTAAGCAACACACCGGCTTTCAATTCACCGATGGCGGGGGGAATATCCAGTGGCCGCCCAAAAATCCTTCTGACCCGTCGGATCTGAATGTAACAGCGAGTGTGACGCTTGTCGATCCCTTGCTTGGCCCCTTGCAAGATAATGGCGGGCCAACTCTCACGCACGCCCTGCTTGCGGGAAGTCCTGCAATTAATGCCGGTGTGGCGGGGGAAACATTAGATCAGCGCGGCGTCACCCGGGTTAATACGGATAGTGGTGCCTTTGAGCAGTTTCAGGTTCAGTTTACCAGCACCGCCTCGAATGCCAATGAACCGGCTAGCGGTTCCGCCACTCAAAATATCGCAGTTCAACTCAGCCAAGCGGCAGCTTTTGACATAACTGTGCCTTACACGGTGACAGGGGGTACTGCCACAAGTGGCAGTGATTTTACTGCCCCCACCGGCACAATTATTATACCAGCCGGCACGACGAGCGTCAATATCCCGCTGCAGATATTGGCAGACAGCCTGACTGAACCTGCCGAGACGGTGCAGCTGGGGATGACAGCAGCGGCTGGGATCACCTACGTCTTGGGCGCAAATGTTGCCCACACCGACACGATTAATGCCAACTCGGCACCGGCACCCACTCCAACGCCAACGCCGGTGCCCACTCCGACGCCAACGCCGGCACCAACGCCAACGCCGGCACCGGCACCAACGCCAACGCCGGCACCCACTCCGACGCCAACGCCGGCACCCACTCCGACGCCGGCACCCACGCCTGAACAGAGTTGCCTTTGCGATCTGTTGCCCAACCCTAATTTCGGCACCGCCAGTGGAATTCCCAAAGCGGTTTCACAAACCCTCAATGGCACAGGGGGGAACGACACCCTAAATGGGAACCTCGGAAACGAAGCTCTGAATGGCTTTGATGGCAGTGACACACTTGCTGGAAGTGCCGGCAGCGACAACTTAGACGGGGGGAGTGGCAATGACGTGCTCTACGGCAATCAGGGCGCTGACTTCACAGATGGCGGCACTGGAAACGATCGCATTTTTGCCGGCGAGGACAGTGACGGTGTCAGTGGCGGAGATGGGGATGACACCCTCGCCGGCGACTTCGGCAACGACACCCTCAATGGCGGTGCCGGCAATGACTTGCTGTACGGCAATGCTGGCGCTGACTTCGCAGATGGGGGCAGTGGCAGCGATACCCTTTCTGGGGGCCAGGAAAATGACGCTCTATTAGGTGGATCTGGCAATGATATCCTCGCCGGAAATTTAGGCGATGACACCTTGGGGGGCGGTGCCGAAAATGACCTGCTGTACGGGAATGCCGGGAATGATTTCTTATTAGGCGGATTTGGCAGCGATACCCTGTATGGGGGGAAGGAGAATGACACCCTCAAAGGAGGTTTAGGCGACGATATTCTGTCGGGCGACATGGGTAGTGATACCCTGTGTGGGGGTGATGGAAATGACCTTTTTTTCGGAAACGCTGGCGCTGACCTGATAGATGGGTGTGAGGGTGATGATAGCATCCAAGGCGGTGAGGACAGCGACACTCTGATAGGCAACCAAGGCAACGATTTTCTCGATGGCGACCTAGACAGTGATTTTATTTCCGGCAATTCGGGCACTGACAGGCTCGATGGCGGTGATGGCAGTGACACTCTCAATGGAGGTCAAGATAGTGACACTCTTACAGGTGGCAGCGGTTCGGATCTGCTGAGCGGCGATAGAGGCAGCGACTTTCTGACCGGGGGTGTGGGGGGCGATGTGTTTGTCTTGAAATCTGGCAATGGCAGAGATACGGTGGCAGATTTTGCAGATGGGGAAGATTCTCTGGGATTAGCCGGCGGTCTGACTTTCAGTCAGCTAACCATTACCCAAGGCTCCGGCACCACCTCGATCAGTATTGCCAGCACGGGTGAAATCTTGGCTGTTTTGAATGGGGTGCAAGCCAGCGCAACTGGCGTGCAGGATTTCCTCCTAATTTAGGAGGCGAAAGCTCTGCTTGAAAGCTTTGCGCCTTCTTTTAGACAGTTGGCGCATTTGTCCGATTTTTAAATTATAGCTACAGAAAAAAATTGTCGGAGTCGGGCTCAAAATTTACCCCAGGTCAGTCTAATTTATGGAGCGGTTAGCCAGAAGCTTTAGGTTCTGGAGTATCCTGGAGGGTGCAGCATCTGACTTTCAGTCAACTTCAAAAGGCATCTCCTATCTTTTTATACTCACAAGCCAGATAGGGGGCTGACCAAACTGACAGGATTTTCGCTGGATCTATTCAAGTGTTTGGCGCAGTCTAAAAGTAGCGCACTCGCGTCTAACTTTCTCCGGGGGTGTATCTACCAGAAAACTTTCCCCTGGAGTATCCATCGTGACGACTGCTTTCCTTTCAATTCCTGAGAAATCTAAATTTTCCACTTTCCAACCTGTAACTGCTGTCTTTATTGACTCGCGCGTAGATGACTGCCAAGTCTTAGCTGCGGGGGTGAAAGAGGATGTGAAAGTCACCATCCTCGACTCAGATAAAGACGGCATCCAAGCCATCACAACAGAGCTGCAAAAATTGGCCGGCGATGGCGGCTTAATAGACGCAGTTCACATCGTCGCTCACGGCAGTTGGGGCCGCCTGCAATTAGGCAATACTGTCCTGAGTTCAGACATCTTAGAACAGTATGCAAGTAGCTGGCAGGAGTGGCGAAATTTACTGGCTGAAGAGGCGAACCTCCTGCTATACGGATGCCGTGTTGCCGGCGGAGATGGGGCAACCTTTGTGCGACAGCTCAGCCAATTAACCGGCGCTGCGATTGCGGCCTCTGCCGACTTAATAGGCGGCGGTAACTGGAATTTAGAATTTACCACCGGCCCCATAAAAGCGCCTCCCGCATTTAAGCCAGAGGTGAGGTTAGCTTACACCGGGGTTTTAGCCATCCTGACGGTAACGAATAATGCGGACAGCGGTGCCGGCTCGTTAAGACAGGCGATTGCCAGCGCAGCTGCGGGGGACACTATTCAATTCGCTTCCAGCCTCGCGAATCAGACGATAACCCTCACCAGCGGGCAACTCAATGTCACCAAAAACCTGACGATTGATGGGGCGGCAGCTGCCGGCTTAACCATCAGTGGGAATAATGCCAGCCGTGTGATTAACGTGCAAAGTCTCGTTAATTTTACCCTAAAGAATGTCACCGTCGCTAATGGCCGGCTTACTGGCACAGACGAAACTGACGAAGCCGCTTCAGCGGGCGCAGGAATTCTGGGAGGGTCGAGCAGCACTTTAACGATAGAAAATTGCGCCTTTAATAACAACTTTGCTGGCTTTGCAGGTGCAATTTATACTGGTTTTCAGAGTACCAATACTGTGATTAACAGTACATTTGATGGCAATGATGGCACCTTGGCAGGCAGCGAACGTGGCGGGGGCGCGATTGCTACCAAAAGTGCGGGAAGCCTGACCGTCACCGGCTGTGAGTTTACCAACAACAGGGGGATTAATGGCGGGGCAATTAATCACCTCTTGGGCACCCTGACAGTAGAGAACTCAATCTTCACCAATAACGACTCGACGCCGGGCGGGCCATTGGGGACAGCTGCCACCAATTATACCAGGGGTTACGGCGGGGCAATTTATACCGATGGCGCGAATGCTTCTGGCCCTGGTTTCACAGCGGGTCCAGTGGGCGGCACTATTACCATACGCAACAGCCAATTTGACGGGAATACAGGGGCGGGGCAAGGCGGGGGGCTGTTTCTGTTTGTTTATAACCCCGACAAGGTGATTATTGAAGATTGCACCATTGCCAATAATTCGGTCATTAAAGACGCCAAAGGAGACGCGCTTGGCGGCGGAGTGCGGATAGGCAACGGTGACGTGACAGTCAGAGATACCACCGTTGAAAACAATTCGGCGCTGGTTCAAGGCGGTGGCTTTTGGGTGGGAAACACCGCAACTCTCACGATGGCCAACAGTACCTTTTCTGGCAACAAAGCTACAGATACCAACGCGCTGGGTGGGGCGATAGCGCTCAACAATGGCTCCAATCCAACCAGCATCACCAACACAACGTTTGCCAACAATAGCGCCGGCTTTCAGGGTGGGGCGTTTTGGGGGGGCGGTGCGAGTACAACTCTAAAAAATACAATTGTTGCCTACAATACGGCGGCAAATGGGGGGAATCCTTGGAATATTAAGCAACACACCGGCTTTCAATTCACCGATGGCGGGGGGAATATCCAGTGGCCGCCCAAAAATCCTTCTGACCCCTCTGATGTTAATGTAACAGCGAGTGTGACGCTTGTCGATCCCTTGCTTGGCCCCTTGCAAGATAATGGCGGGCCAACTTTCACGCACGCCCTGCTTGCGGGCAGTCCTGCAATTAATGCCGGTGTGGCGGGGGAAACATTAGATCAGCGCGGCGTCACCCGGGTTAATACGGATAGTGGTGCGTTTGAGCAGTTTCAGGTTCAGTTTACCAGCACCGCCTCGAATGCCAATGAACCGGCTAGCGGTTCCGCCACTCAAAATATCGCAGTTCAACTCAGCCAAGCGGTAGGTTTTGACGTAACTGTGCCTTACACGGTGACGGGGGGTACTGCTGCCAGTGGCAGTGATTTTACTGCCCCCACCGGCACAATTACTATACCAGCCGGCACCACCACCGTCAATATCCCCCTGCAGATATTGGCAGACAGCCTGACTGAACCTGCCGAGACGGTGCAGCTGGGGCTGACAGCACCGGCTGGAAGCACCTACGTCTTGGGCGCAAATACTGCTTACACCCACACAATTAATGCCAACTCGGCACTGAATCAACCCCCCAGTTTTACCAGCAGTGCGGTGACAGCTGCCACCGAAGATGTGGCCTACACCTACAATATCAGCACCACAGATCCCGATACCGGTGACACTTTAACAATTAGTGCGCCTACCCTACCTGCCTGGCTGACTTTCACGGACAATGGGAATGGCACCGGCACCCTAACTGGCACCCCAACCAACCCTCAAGTCGGCACTTACAATGTGGTGTTGCGGGTATCCGATGGCACGGCAAATGTTGACCATAATTTCACGCTCTCAGTGGCAAATGTCAACGATGCGCCGACTGTAGCTTCTCCCATTCCTGACATAACTGCGGCGGAAGACACCGCGTTCAGCTTGACAGTCCCGGCTTCTACCTTCAATGATGTTGATGCCGGTGACACTTTAACCTACTCAGCTACCTTAGCTGGCGGCGCTCCTCTCCCCTCGTGGCTGACTTTTGATGCGGCGACCGGCACCTTCACCGGCACTCCCACGAATGGCGATGTTGGCAACCTCAGCATCCAAGTGACGGCTACCGATACTGCCGGTGCCTCTGTCAGCGATACCTTTAATTTGGCTGTCGCCAACACTAACGATGCGCCGACTGTAGCTTCTCCCATCCCTGACACAACGGCAACGGAAGACTCCGCCTTCAACTTCCAAATTCCGGCTTCTACCTTCTCTGATGCGGATGCAGGTGACATTTTAACATATTCAGCCACATTAGCTGGCGGCGCTCCTCTCCCTTCGTGGCTGACTTTTAATGCGACTACCGGCACCTTTAGTGGCACTCCCACGAATGGCGATGTTGGCAACCTCAGCATCCAAGTGACAGCTACCGATACTGCCGGTGCCACAGCAACGGATACCTTTAACTTGGCTGTCGCCAACACTAATGATGCGCCTACTTTAGTCACCCCCATTCCTGACACAGCTGCGGCGGAAGACACCGCCTTCAGCTTTACAATCCCCGCTTCTACCTTCTCGGATGTGGATGCCGGCGATACTTTAACATATTCAGCCACATTAGCTGACGGCACTCCTCTCCCCTCGTGGCTCACGTTTGATGCGACTACCGGCACCTTCACCGGCACTCCCACTAACAGCGATGTTGGCACAATCTCCTTGCAGGTGACAGCTACCGATACTGCCGGTGCCACCGCAACGGATACCTTTAACTTGGCAGTCGCCAACACTAATGACGCGCCGACTGTCGCTTCTCCCATTCCTGACACAACTTCCACGGAAGACACCGCCTTTAACTTCCAAATTCCAGCTTCTACCTTCAATGATGTTGATGCGGGTGACATTTTAACATATTCAGCCACATTAGCTGACGGCACTCCTCTCCCCTCGTGGCTCACGTTTGATGCGGCTACCGGCACCTTCACCGGCACCCCCACCAACAGCGATGTTGGCAATCTCAGCATCCAAGTGACGGCTACGGATACTGCCGGTGCCACAGCAACTGATACCTTTAACTTGGCAGTCGCCAACACTAATGACGCGCCTACTGTCGCTTCTCCCATTCCTGACACAACTGCCACGGAAGACACCGCCTTCAGCTTTACAATCCCCGCTTCTACCTTCTCGGATGTCGATGCCGGTGACATTTTAACATATTCAGCCACATTAGCCGGCGGCACTCCTTTGCCAAGCTGGCTCACGTTTAATGCGGCTACCGGCACCTTCACCGGCACTCCCACTAACAGCGATGTTGGCAATCTCAGCATCCAAGTGACGGCTACCGATACTGCCGGTGCCTCTGTCAGCGATACCTTTAACTTGGCTGTCGCCAACACTAACGATGCGCCGACTGTAGCTTCTCCCATCCCTGACACGACTGCCACGGAAGACACCGCCTTTAACTTCCAAATCCCAGCTTCTACCTTCTCGGATGTTGATGCCGGTGACACTTTAACCTACTCAGCCACATTATCTGGCGGCACTCCTCTACCAAACTGGCTCACGTTTAATGCGACTACCGGCACCTTCACCGGCACCCCCACTAACAGCGATGTTGGCACAATTTCGGTGCAGCTGACGGCGACGGATAATGCCGGTGCCACAGCAACGGATACCTTTAATTTGGCTGTCGCCAACACTAATGATGCACCTACTTTAGTCTCCCCCATCCCTGACACCACTGCGGCGGAAGACACCGCCTTCAGCTTGACAATCCCGGCTTCTACTTTCAATGATGTGGATGCCGGTGACACTTTAACCTACTCAGCGACTTTAGCTGGCGGTGCTCCTCTGCCCTCGTGGCTGACTTTTAATGCGACTACCGGCACCTTCACCGGCACTCCCACTAATGGCAATGTTGGCACAATTTCGGTGCAACTGACGGCTACCGATACTGCCGGTGCCTTTGTCAGCGATACCTTTAATTTGGCTGTCGCCAACACTAATGACGCGCCGACTGTCGCTTCTCCTATTCCTGACACGACTGCCACGGAAGACACCGCCTTTAACTTCCAAATCCCAGCTTCTACCTTCTCGGATGTTGATGCCGGTGACACTTTAACCTACTCAGCCACTTTAGCTGGCGGTGCTCCTCTCCCCTCGTGGCTGACTTTTAATGCGACGACCGGCACCTTCACCGGCACTCCCACGAATGGCGATGTTGGCAACCTCAGCATCCAAGTGACTGCTACCGATGCTGCCGGTGCCACAGCTTCCGATAGCTTTAACTTGGCTGTCGCCAACACTAACGATGCGCCAACTGTAGCTTCTCCCATCCCTGACACAACTGCCACGGAAGACACCGCCTTCAGCTTGACAGTCCCCGCTTCTACCTTCAATGATGTTGATGCCGGTGACACTTTAACCTACTCAGCCACATTAGCTGGCGGCGCTCCTCTCCCCTCGTGGCTGACTTTTAATGCGGCTACCGGCACCTTCACCGGCACTCCCACTAACAGCGATGTTGGCAACCTCAGCATCCAAGTGACTGCTACCGATGCTGCCGGTGCCACAGCAACGGATACCTTTAATTTGTCAGTTGCTAACAGTAATGATGCGCCGGCACTCGTCACCCCCATCCCTGACAGAGTTGCCGCGCAAGATACCGCCTTTACTTTCCTGTTGCCTATTTCTACCTTCTCCGATGTAGATGCCGGCGACACTTTAACCTACTCAGCCACCTTAGCTGATGGCACTCCTCTACCGAGCTGGATCGCCTTTGATCCGGCTACCGGCACCTTTAGCGGCACTCCCACTCAGGGCGATGTTGGCACAATTGCGGTGCAGCTGACGGCGACGGATAGTGCCGGTGCCAGCGTCAGCGACATTTTCAACTTCACAGTCACTGCACCTGCGCCAACTTCTGGCGAATCTTGCATTTGCGATCTATTCCCCACGCCGGATTTAGGCACCGGCAGCGTGACTCCCAACTCCGTCGCGCAAACCCTCAATGGCACAGAGGGAGACGACAGCCTCAACGGCAGCCTTGCCGGCGAAGCTATCAATGGCTTGGGTGGCAATGACACCCTCGCTGCCAGTGATGGCAATGACAACTTAGAGGGGGGGAGTGGCAATGACTTGCTCTATGGCAATCAGGGCGATGACTTCGCAAATGGTGATATTGGCAATGATACCATATATGGGGGCAAGGATGGTGACGCTTTATTAGGCGGCGATCACAGTGATACCCTCCTGGGCGACATCGGAGCAGACACCCTCTATGGCGGTGATGGCAACGATCTTTTGTTCGGCAATACGGGTGACGATCTCTTAGGCGGAAGCCTGGGGGACGATACTATCTATGGGGGCAAGGACAATGATGCTTTATTAGGTGGAGCCGGCAATGATATCCTTCTGGGCGACTTGGGTAACGATACCCTAATTGGGCGCAGCGGCGATGACCTTTTGTTTGGCAACACTGGCGCTGATTTTATCGGCGGAAGCCTTGGCAGCGATACTATTTATGGGGGCATGGACAACGACATCCTCAAAGGCGGTGCCGGCAATGATATTGTCCTGGGCGACATTGGGGATGACACCATCTGTGGCGGTGACGGCGCGGATGGTTTGTTCGGCAACGTTGGCGCTGATTTGATAGATGGGTGTGCCGGTAA
The DNA here is from genome assembly GCA_019359235.1 of Oscillatoria princeps RMCB-10. Taxonomy (GTDB): domain Bacteria; phylum Cyanobacteriota; class Cyanobacteriia; order Cyanobacteriales; family Oscillatoriaceae; genus Oscillatoria; species Oscillatoria princeps. Next base: position 159,453 of record JAHHHT010000014.1, on the reverse strand, counting down.
TGACACCATAAATGCAGGCATTGACAGCGATACCGTAATCGGCAACACGGGCAACGATCTCCTCGATGGCGACGACGGCGATGATTATATCGCCGGCAACCAAGGCGCTGACACCCTCGATGGCGGTGACGGCGCGGACACCCTCAATGGCGGCCAGGATCGTGACATCCTCACGGGTGGCACTGGCGATGACTTGCTGCGCGGGGATTTCGGCAACGACACCCTCACTGGCGGTGGCAATCTCGACACGTTTGTCTTGACAGAAGGATACGGAAGTGATACAATATTAGACTTCCAAAATGGGGAAGATTTGTTCGGATTAGCCGCCGGTTTGACTTTCAGTCAGATCGCGATTACCCAAAGCAGCGGTGCCACTTTAATCAGTATTGCCAGCAGCGGTGAAGTCTTGGCATCCCTTCAGGGAGTGCAAAGCAATCTCATCGGGGTTGAGGATTTCACCCTCATCTAAAACAGGGTGACATACCTTGTTATTCGGGAGCGTCCCACTTTTTTAAATAGGCGGTTGGGGTGGGTTCCCTGGGAGGGAACCCACCCTACTTTTCTTCACGGGGGCGGTTCCTTAAACAGTCTAGCTACTTTTGGCAACTGCAATCCCAAACGAGCCCACAGCAAACTCAGCCACTTTTTCTGGCCCTGCCTGTTGCAAATTCCCTAAAAGTTCCGCACTTTGCGCCACTAATCCCTTGACATCAACGCCAAAATATGCCGGCTGATAGGAGCGCAGCCGGCTGATTCCTTCTCCCAGCAAGATTACGGCACCGCGCCAGTTGCCGTTGCCGAGGTGATAGAGGGCGACGGAAATTTGCAGCACGCCCTGATAAAAAGTGCGTTCTGGCTCTGACGCCTCCATCCACAAAGCTTCTAAGGTATCGTGACAGGCGTAGAACTCTTGCCGGTTGAACTGCTCTACGCCTTGCAAAAACTCATCTGGTATTGCTTCGGACATCCCGCACTACCGCTACATTTTCTCGCTGCCGAAATTTAGCTCCTTTGGGTCAAAAGCCGCCCGGAGAGCGGCTTGACGCTGATTTAACCAATATTTTGCGTGTGAGCTTTGATTTCTTCGAGGGAAATTTCTTGCTTGTCACCGGCAAAGTCGTTGTCTGGGGTGAGAAACAGCATGCAGTGGCACTCTTTGCGCTCGCGCATGGGGACGCAGGGGCAGTTCCAGAAAGTTGCCTTCACTTCCGCTTGCTTGTCTTCGTAGTGCCGGCAGGGACACAGGGGCGAGCCCAGTTCGTCTTTATGTCTGGCCAGCCCTTCAATCACCACAGCGGTCACCGATGGGTCAACGCAGAAGTAGGTGCCGGTGCGCTGGGCGTAGGTTTGCGAGAAGTGCCGCATTGCCTCTAGGGTTTTATCGCTGTCTTGGATGTGAGTTTCTGTTTTGTTCATGAAAAGGAATCGCAAGGCTTCCTTTGCATTTTACCGCAGCCTCAAGTACAGTGCGCCGCCAATCTTACCTCAGCGGGGACTGCAGCTGTAGCTGCAGGGGTTTGTCAGACTGGATCTCAATGCCCGGTTTGTCCCGGTTCACCGGCATTTTTTCCCCTTCCTGAACGGGTGCTGCCGGTGCCCACAGCACCCACCGGCTGCCTGGAGGCAGGGAATTCAGACTCACAGGATTTTGAGTCAGCCAGATTAAGGGCAACTCTGGCGGTGCGCCAGACTGGGCGTCTTCACCGAAGCCGGTGCCCGCCAGGGTTTCCAAAACGACTTTGTGCCCGTGCACCAAGCCGGTGCCCGCTGTCCACAGTTGCGCAGAAAGCTGAGTCCGGCTGGCGTAGAAGTACAGGGAAGCTGCCGCTGTCACGGCTTGCTCAAAGTCCTCCGGACGCCACATCCAGGCGCTGTCCAAGCCGATGATAATTTCTTTCCCGCCGGTGGAAACCTCTAACTCGCGCACCCGAAATTCGCCATACCGGGCGCTGCTGCGCCAGTGGATCAAGCGGGTGGGATCGCCAAACCGGTAGGGGCGCAGTGTGCGGGTGATGCCTTCGGTTGCCATTTGAGACCGGCGATCGCTGTGCCGCAGGGGGCTGTCTTGCTGGCCAATTTCATCCACCAGCGGACAGTTCTTTATGGGTAAAACCGCAGGGTAGACAAAGGCGGTGGCTTTGGCGTACTGGCTGCGCCGGCACCAAAACAGTCCCAGGGGCGTTCCTGTCCGCAGCTGTATTTCATCCCACCGGTAGATGCCCCTTCTGCTGGCCTCCTGATAGTATACCCACAGATAAACCCCTTGGGGGGGGATGCTTTCGATGGTACTGGCAGCCGGTTGCCCCAAGACGTAGGGGAGAACGTCCCGGACTTGCAGCAGAGTCTTCGGTTGCGGAGTTGGATTTTCGATTTCGATTTCAACCGTCAGCTGGTCGCCAACACTCACCGGCTGCACCGGACGCCGGCGGACTGCTATCTGGCGCAGGGCTCGCACAGGCATTACCGCTGCAATTGCCAGCAGCGCCAAACTGACACCGCTGATCGCGTAAAGCCACCCCGCCATTGTATTCGTCGCCGCTGCAAAGAAGAAAATGGCCAGCCCTCCCAGCAGCCAGCCGGCGTAAGCGGGGCTCGCCCAGTGGCTTTCCAGCCAGTCTGCGACGCGGCGGCGCAGCCGTCCGGCAATTCGCTCGGTGATGTTCATAAAACGTCTATTTTGCCTGAGTGGATTCGCACACTATAACGTTTGTATTTGAGTTGTGAAAGCGTAGAAACCGGGTTTCTTTCAGAAACCCGGTTTCTGGTCCGGCACAGAAGTTTCGTGGGGCTAAAGCCCAACTACAAACTGTGGGGCTAAAGCCCAACTACAAACGCTGCGGGCCGGCTCGCCATCCCCGGAGGCCGGCTGAACCCCACACACTGCCGGTGGATTTTTTATAATGATAAGTACAAGCGCGGATGATTCCAGAGCAAATTTTTATTTTATAACTTCAGGAAAAGAGCATCTATTAATCTCAAAACCCCAGTCATCCGTAACAGCGATACCGTGCCTTAGAAAGAAAAGGAAATGAACAAAATGAATGCTTCTGCAGCGCCCGGATCTCCGGCTAATCGAGCCCCCAACGCGCCGCCCCCGCCGCCGCCCCCGCCACCGCCGCCACCCCTGAAAGGGGCAGGCCAACCCCAAGCGGCCACCCACCCCACTTCCATTCAGCAGATGGTCAAGGACGCTCACGCTCACAAAGCCTCTGACATTCACATTCGAGTGGGGCAAGTTCCCCGATTTCGGATTCGGGGCGAAATGGTGCCGGCTACCGATCAGGTGAAAGTGACGCGAGAAATTTTTGAGCAGTACCTGGGAGAGATATTAACGCCGGTGCAGCGAAAACAGTTCGCAGAAACCAAGGAATTGGATACGGCAATTTATTACCCGGGCTTTGTGCGATGTCGGGTGAATTGTTTTGAATCCCTGACCGGCGGTGCAATGGTTCTGCGGCTGATCAGCCTGCACGTGCCTTCCATCGATGATTTGTGGCTGCCGCCCGTCCTGAAAAAAATCGTCAGCTTCCATCAGGGGCTAGTCCTAGTAACCGGCCCGACAGGCTCAGGAAAATCCACCACAATGGCGGCAATGATCCGCCAGCTCAACGAGACGGAAGCCAGACATATTGTAACAGTTGAAGACCCAATTGAGTACGTTCACACCTCGCAAAAATGCCTGATCAGTCAGCGGGAAGTGGGGCTGCACACGCTGGACTTTCACCAAGCTCTGCGGTCGGTATTGCGGGAAGATCCGGACGTGATTCTGATTGGGGAAATGCGCGACCGGATCACCGTTAACACAGCCCTGCAAGCCGCCCAAACAGGGCACTTGGTTTTGGGCACCCTCCACACTCGCAACGCCATCAACGCGATTAACCGGCTGCTGAACCTGTTCAACCCCGATGAGCAGCCTTCGGTGCGCATCCAGATTGTGGAATCTCTGGTGGCGGTGATTGCCCAACTGCTGCTCAAAACTACGGATGGGCGTCGCACTGCAGTCCACGATATTTTAATCAACACGCCGGCTATGCAGGATTACCTGCTCAAGGGTGAGGAGGATGAGGCGTTGCGGCTGATGGCAACCGACACCATTGAGGGCATGCAGATCATGAATGTGGCGCTTTACGAACAAGTGCTAATGGGGCGGGTCACTATCGAGGATGCGATGAGCATTTCTCCAGAGCCCAACGATCTGGAGCGCCGGTTGCGCACCGGCGGATACGACTCGTCTCGCTCTCCTCGCGATTTTGCCTGAGTTTGTAGTTGGGCTTTAGCCCAAAGTTTGTAGTTGGGCTTTAGCCCAAAGTATGTAGTAGGGCTTTAGCCCAAAGTTTGTATAGCAACAGACAGTCAGTTTAGGACACGCTTGATCGGAGGGAACGCCTGTCCTACGAGATATAGACGTAGGGCAGGCGAGACGCCTGCCCTGAAGGTCTAATGTCCTAACCTAAGTGGCTACTGATAAAGAACTTGTGACTAAGTGCGTATCATGTAGCCATTTCTAAAACTTTTAGCTTTCTCCCACCAACAAGGATTCTGATTTTACTTGATTTTAACTGTTGTAATTCCACAAGATACGCATTCATCCAACAAGGTTTAAACAAGTTATCTGCTATATCCCTTACCTTCGTTGGATGGAGATACAAAGTCGTCGATAATTTGAGCTGTATTAGTATGACTATTTTGGCCACAATAAACCCATCAGCTCCTTCAATATCCATGCGAATTAAACCATCTGTTTCATGCAGATAATTGTATTGAATGTTAATTCCCACAGTATTCCTCCGACTACAGTTGGCTAGCTTTCATTGATGGCTGAGTTATCTTTACGACCGTAAGCTGGCAACTTACAGATAGCGGGCTGCCTGCTTTAGGATTAAGGCCCAGATATGGCTGCAATATTTGGCCCGATACTTATCATCGGTCAAAATCTCTAGTTTGTCCAGTCATAAAGTGTTGGATATTGTAAGCATTTTTTCGAGCTTGTCTTGTCTCTTTTTGTCAGAACCCATCAGAAAATCTCACTGAGATAAGAAAAGGTCACAAAATGTATGATAAAATCCCAAAAGCCCCCGCACCTACCTGACCTATGGACATTAAGGAAGTCTTAAAATTGGCCGATCTCCTAGTTTTCGCCCATACGGGCCAACACCTGGACGCCCTGCAACAGGCGGTACTGCGGGGTGTTTGGCAAGGTCAGAAATACGCAAAAATTGCACAGGAGTCCCACTGTACTGAGGGGTCTGTCCGGAATGTGGCCTCGGGCTTGTGGCAAATCCTCTCAGCGGCATTAGGGGAAAACGTCAATAGAGCGAATTTGCGCTCCACACTAGAGAGGTGGCACTTTTCCAACGTTTCATCAGCTATCGGGAAAGCCTTTGTAGCCATTAATCACATCAACCTCTGTCGAGACACTTTGCACTCTCCAGAAGTCCCGCAAAAGCGCACACCGGCTTCCCCCACCCCCAGCGAAGACAGCGCCCAACCCAGGAATCGACAAGATTTAAGAGACGCACCGGCACCCTCCCCATTCTACGGACGCACCGGCGAACTGAATACCCTGCAACAATGGATTGTACAGGAACGCTGTCGCCTCGTCGCACTGCAGGGAATCACCGGCACGGGCAAAAGCGCACTCGCCCTGCAGCTAGTCAACCAGATTCAGGATAAATTTGAGTGCGTGATTTGGCGAACTCTCCGCTATTCCCCACCCCTGGAACCCCTTGAAAAAAGCCTGATTCAATTTCTCTCCGGGGGAAGGGAAACCGAATTTCCCCCCAGTGCCGGTGAGCGTCACTCGCTCCTCCTCGAATGCTTGCGGGCGCACCGCAGCCTGATCGTACTCGATGACGCGCATATGCTTCTCAGTAGCGGGCAACTCGCAGGGAATTACCGCCCCGACTGCGACGATTATAGCACACTCTTCAGACTTGCAGGAGAATTCCCCCATAACAGTTGCTTAGTGCTGCTCAGTTGGGAGCCACCAAAAGACATTACTGCATTAAGAGGTGAAAGCTCACCTGTCCGCACATTACACCTGGATGGTTTAGGTGCGGCGTCTGCTGAACTTCTCCGAGAAAAAGGTTTGCGGGACGAGGATAAATGGCCAGACCTGATTGGCACCTACCGGGGCAACCCCTTATGGTTAAACCTAGTTGCCACCCTGATTCAAGAATTATTTAGGGGCGGGGTTGCAGAATTCCTGAAATATGATAATGTATTCTTAGGGGAAGAATTGGCCGCTCTCTTGCACCGGCATTTCGAGCGCCTGTCGGAGTTAGAGAGAGCCGTGATGTCCCGCCTTGCGAGTCAAGCCGAGCCGGTGACTGTTTCCCAATTGCTAGAACACATACAGCTATCGCCTTCAGAGGTATTCAGTGCGGTGCAATCTTTGAGCCGGCGTTCACTGGTAGAAAAACAGGAGCAGGGGGATGAAACCCTTTTCACCCTGTCGCCGGCGATGCAACAGTATGTGAAAAACATTTAATCTGCTCAGGGAAGAGGGGAGGAGGAGGCTGCCGGTATGCGGGGGGCTGAGAAACCGGGTTTCTGAATCAATCTTTCGGTTGGGAGGCAAAATTTGTCGCAGAAACCCGGTTTCTGGGGGCTGGGGGGCTGAGAAACCGGGTTTTTCAATAAATCTTTCGGTTGGGAGGCAAAATTTGTCGCAGAAACCCGGTTTCTGGGGGCTGAGAAACCGGGTTCCTGAGTTATCTTAACGCTTCACCAACTTCTTGCTCAGCTTCCGCAGGCGAATCGACTTCGGGGTCACTTCCACCAACTCATCGGGTCCGATGTACTCCAGAGCCCGCTCCAGACTCATGTCCACCGGCGCTTGCAATTGCACCAGTTCCTCACCGCCAGACGCCCGGTGGTTCGTCAGCTGCTTCGTCTTGCAGACATTGAGATCCAAATCTTGCGGGCGGTTGTGCTCGCCCACAATCATCCCCTTATACACCCGCGTTCCGGGAATAATAAAGAACACGCCCCGATCTTCGGCATTCTTCATCGCATAGAACGTCGCCACGCCTTCCTCAAACGAAATCAGCACCCCATTGCGCCGCGCTTCAATATCGCCGATGATAGGCCGGTAGTCCAGGAAGCTGTGGTTCATAATCCCTTCGCCGCGAGTCAGGCGCATGAACTCGCCCCGGAAGCCAATCAGCCCCCGCGCCGGGATAGCAAATTCCAGCAGGGTGCGCCCATTCCCGCCAACGCGCATGTCCTGCATTTCGCCCTTGCGCTGTCCGACTCGCTCCATGCAACTTCCCACAGCTTCTTCCGGAACATCCAGCACCAGACACTCGAAGGGCTCACACGGCTGACCGCTCACTTCCCGGTAAATCACTTGCGGCTGCGATACCTGAAACTCGTAGTCCTCGCGGCGCATGGTTTCAATCAGGATGCCCAAGTGCAACTCGCCGCGCCCGGAAACCAGGAATTTGTCGGGGGAGTCGGTTTCTTCGACGCGCAGGGCGACGTTGGTTTCCAGTTCGCGCATCAGGCGCTCGCGCAATTGCCGGGAAGTGACAAACTTCCCTTCCTGACCGGCAAACGGGGAATCGTTCACCGAGAATGTCATCTGCAACGTCGGCTCGTCCACCTTAATCAGCGGCAAAGCTTGCGGCTCGTTGGGACAGGTAATCGTCTCCCCAATGTTGGCGTCGGCAAAACCGGCAACCGCCACAATGTTGCCGGCTGAGGCTTCTTCGATATCAATCCGCTTCAGCCCTTCAAAGCCCATCAATTTTGTGATTTTAGCCTTGACAATTGCGCCGCTTTCTGTTACTAGAGCGGCTTGCTGGCCGGCTTTGATGGTGCCGTTGTGGATGCGCCCAATGACGATCCGCCCCAGATATTCGGAATAGTCCAAAGTGGTGACTTGCAGCTGTAGAGGCTTGCTGAGGTCGCCCACCGGCGGCGGCACATGGTCGAGGATGGCCTCAAACAGGGGCTGCATGTCTTTGCCTTCTTCGTCGAGCTCTTTTTTGGCTGTGCCGTTGAGCCCCGATCCGAACAGGTACGGGAATTCGCACTGATCTTCGTCTGCGCCCAGTTCCAGGAACAGATCCAGCACTTTATCGATAGCGCCGTAGGGATCTGCCTGGGGACGGTCGATTTTGTTGACGAAGACAATCGGGCGCAGTCCTTTTTCCAGGGCTTTTTTGAGGACGAAGCGGGTTTGGGGCATGGGCCCTTCATTGGCGTCCACAATCAGCAAGCAGCCGTCCACCATGCCGAGCACCCGCTCGACTTCGCCGCCAAAGTCGGCGTGTCCGGGGGTGTCAACGATGTTGATCAGGGTGTCTTTGTAGTTGACGGCGGTGTTTTTGGACAGGATGGTGATCCCGCGCTCCCGCTCAATCGCGTTGGAGTCCATGACGCAATCTGGTACGTCTTCCCCTTCGCGGAAGATGCCGGATTGTTTGAGCAAGGCGTCAACGAGGGTGGTTTTGCCGTGATCGACGTGGGCGATGATAGCGACGTTGCGAATGGGGAGAGACATAAGGTGTCAGGGACAATTAGCAGGTACATTTAACCCGGAAAAATCTAGAAAAATCTAGAAAAATCTGAGTGGGGCACGACGAGCTGTAATCAGGCTGTCACGCCTGGGGCGCGGCGTGCCCTACCAGGGTTTACTGGGTCTTTTGGTGACGCTTGTGGGCATCAATCGCGTGCAACCCAGTTAGACACGAGTGTCCTCCGATTGCTCGGGTAATGTGTGCCTCGAAAATGTTGAGGGAGCTTGTTAGGCTAGCCACACTGCCGATCTAGACGGGCTTATTTAATAGCTAGCGATAGAGCAGCGGGCTGGCGCTCACCCGCAGGTATCGTGACTCCCCCAACGGAGTCCCATTGCTGGGACAGATTCTGCATCCTGCCTTGGTTTGCCGGACTTTGCCGGAAACTACTAGATTTACGGCAGGAGTCTGTTTAAATAACTTAATAATTGTAGCTTATGTCTGTGCCGGCTGAGCCGGTGCACAGTGGCGTAAAAGCCGCACTCCCCACCTGCGTCCCTCGCCGCGCCGGCCTTCCCGGAGGCCAGCCGGCCCAATCCAATGCGCCCTGGCCGTAGCCGGTGGCCTTCAGAAGGCTTCCAGCCAGCATTTGGCATTGCTGTAAGCTTCTCGAAGTGACAGCAGCCCTTCCAGGGACAGCGCATGCTTGAAGACGCTCACCAATTGGCCCCAAGTGTAGAGTTCGGGAACGGAACGGGCGAACTTAAATTTTTCGGTGTAAAAGGCCAGCCAAAAGGGGGGAGCTTGGTCTTTGTTGGACTTCCAGCGCTTGCGCCACCGGAGATAATCGGCGCTGTCGGGCGGCGCGACTCCCAAAACCGGCGGCAAGTCGGCATAACTGACAAACCGGCTGAACTTCTCGCCCATCACGAGAATTGCGTTGGCCCAGTAGCGGATTTCCTCGATTTGCTCCACTGTGACGTTGAGGAGCAGCGCCAGCGCTTCCACCGTGGCGAAGCGGGCCATTGGATGGGGATTTGTTGCTTCGTGCTTGATCAGTGCTACCATCAGAGATGACCTCCAGAGGATATGACCTCGATAGGGGGTTATTTTCCCACGAGAGTGGGAAATTTTTCTAAGCCGTCGCCCTTCAGTTTGGTAAGGCCGGAGGGCGACTGCCTTTATTATGGTACTTAGTATAGTTGAAGCACCGGCGGCATGTCAAGAGGGGAATTGGTCAGATTGCGGATCAAGGAGTTGGCCGCTAGAGAGGGCTGGACGCTAAAGGAAGTGTCTGACCGCTCAGGAGTCCCCTACAGCACGATTAAAACTTATGCCGTCTCTCCTGGAATGACAATGGCTGACTTGGCTGCCCTGATCAGGTTGGCGCGGGCGTTTGACGTGCTGATAGAGGACCTGTTTGAGGTCATAGAAGATAAGTGAGGGCCCGGTCAGGTGGCCATTTGGCTGTGGCCACCGGCATGGGGCAGCCGGTGGGACAGTGAGAGCGTGGCGAGAGATTTCGCGCTGACAAAGCCGGTCACACTATCATGCCGGCTAGCACCGGTTTTGTATATAGCGTTTCTCAGTTGGATGAACTATGGCCCAGAAACCCGGTTTCTTTAAGAAACCGGGTTTCTCAGTACCTCACAAAGGATGAGAAACGCTATATAAAAGCTTGTAGGGGCGGGTGAGCGCCGAAATATTATTTCTGGAAGAGAGAAGGATATAAATAAACCCGCCCCCACTCGGCGCGACACCCCCGACACCGCCGCACAGCGCCAAGCAGTTCTTAGAAATAAGCCGGGCTTGAAAAAATAGCTGGGCGACTTTACTATTTAAAGGAATACCAGCTAGAATCAAAGCATGCCGGCACAACCAAGGGAAATACAGCGCTATGTTACGCCAGAGGGCAGGGTGCCTTTCGATGAGTGGTTTGACTCCCTCCGGGATGTCAAAACCCAAACTATCATCAACAAAAGACTTAACCGATTAAGTCTCGGTAGTTTGGGCGATTATCGCTCAGTTGGAGAAGGAGTTTGTGAATTGAGGATAGACTTTGGCCCAGGCTACAGGATCTACTTCGGACAAATCGGGACAGCAATTGTTCTGCTTCTCTGTGGCGGGGATAAAAGCACTCAAGACCAAGACATCCGCAAAGCACAGGAATACTGGACAGACTTCAGGAGTTGAGACAATGCCTAAAAGTTTAGCTTACCATGACTTTCTGATTTCACGCCTCAAAGACCCAAGTTACGCTGCTCGCTATCTGGAAACTCACTTTGAATTGGAGGACGGCGAAGACCCAGATCCAGAACTGATTCGGCTGGCACTAAGCCATGTAGCTGAGGCTCTTGGCGAACTGCAGATGACTCCAGAGCAAGCCAAACTGCACCGAGAAAAACTGGATGAGTTGCTGTCTCAGCGCGGGAGTGAGGCAATTTACAATTTGGGACAGTGGCTTAACGCGCTGGGATTGAAACTAACGGTGGCTGTTTGTGAGAGCGCCGGTGAGAGTGTCACAGAGGCAGCCAGCAGTTCTGAAGTGCAGTCTGAAGTGCCGGTTTAATAAATATTAAAATTGGCCGGGGTTTCTAGGGATAAATTAGCGAGAAAGTATCCCTTTTTTGTCACCCTGGCGATTGAAATCGCAGCGATACAAACACAACCCGCGTGCGCGGGGTTGAAGCCCTATATCTGAGGGCAAAAATGAGATCCTCCCGCCGGCACTTTGCTGAGAAACCCGGGGGTTTGAACGACCCTGCTTTCTGGAATTTGGTTGAAAGGCTAGCTTCAGAGCGCCGGCACGACTGTTTGACTGTGAAACCTCGCCAACTGTCACAAAGGGGCGTTCTGGCCGGTGAAAAAACATTCATAATGGAGGGAAGGCATTCAGGCAGAGGTGAAGGGGATGTATTTCAATTTCGCCGGCTTCACGGCTGGACTCGTGATTTTGCTGCTGCTGGCATTTGGCATACTGCAATGGGTGCACATACCCGCCGGCAGCTTTCTCGACTGGGTAATTGGCGGTGTGAGTTTTTGGTGGCTTTTGATAATTGTCACTGTACCTTGGAATATCCACTTTAAAGCCAAAGAAGTTTTAGCAGAAGCGGATCAGTCAGCTGAAAAAGGAATTCCAGTTGATGCAAAGCAAATCAAATATGTCAAACTCTTGGCGAAGCGAGCGCTGCTGGCAGCTATCGCACTCCACTTGCTTTCAGCTGCGGGACTTTACGCTCTCGCCATCACCGGCATCAGTGGGGTTGGCTACGTCAGTTCTGGGGCGGCATTGCTGTTAACCCTCCTGCGACCGGCAGTGCGAGGTTATGAATATCTGGCGGCGCGACTGGCGATGATTGGAGAGCGAGTCAAGTATCCTCGCGAAGATGTTTTGGAACTGCGCGATCGGGTTGCCGGTTTGGAGTCAGCCGTCAAGAACCTGCAAGAACAGCTTGACCCCAGCAATGAAAGTTCTTGGGCGTCGTCGCAACACCGGCAATTAGAAGGCACTCGCAACGATTTAACTCGCATTGCTGCGTCTTTAGAGCAATTGCGAGCCGCAAATCAAGCCGAACACGACCGGCTGGGGCGGGAAGCGCAGAATGCGATCGCGCAGCTGAATGCCGACAGCCAATTTCTCGACCGAGTTCGCGAAATAATTCGCTTTTTCAAAGAGGCGTAATTGGGCATGGGGCATGGGGCATGGGCATTGGGCATGGGGCATGGGGCAATCAATCCCCAATCCAAAATCCTTGCATCCAAAATCCCCAATGTCCAGCGCCCGATTATAGCGGGGCTCAGTTTGATGAACCACGCCCCAGAAACCCGGTTTCTTAAAGAAACCGGGTTTCTCAGTACCTCACAAAGGATGAGAAACGCTATATTTTACAGCAACCCAGCCTCTTCATAGAGGCGTCTGAGCAGCGCCATAATCTTCTTGCCGTACTGCAAGTCTGGCGACCACCGCCCGCTGAGGTGTTCTACCGTGGGGGAAATTCCCCGCGTCAGAAAGCGAAACCTCGGAGCGACGGCTTCCTGCACTAAAGGTTCCTTAGTGGCGTAGCCTTTTAGATGCTGGATGTGCGCTCTTACGCCAATTCGGGCACTGGGGAATGAGGCTCCTGAAGCGCCGGTTCCAATGCCTCCCAAACCGCCAAAGTTGTTTTGTGCCGGTTTGAGTGAGCCGCCAAAGCTGAGAAAGTTTGTCTCCAAACACATTTGACAGAAGGCGAGGTCATAGTTGATGCCTTCAATAATCCCTTCTTCTCGGTAGAGCTTGGGAATATCTGGAAACTGAATCAGGGCGGCGTCACTGTTGGCTTTGAGAAACATCATTAGCTGCAATTCGGTGGTGTTTCCCGGACCGGCGAGCCGGTCGAGCTGACGCCGGCAAACATTTAAGATAGAGCGGAGAGCGACTGTGCCGGTGGCGGCGTCCCAGCTGACAGAGAGATTGAATTCCCGCAGTTCGATGGCTCTGATATAAACAATATTTCTGTGCGAGACGCGGCGGATTTGGGGGGCTTGAGAGAGATCGACCCCCAAGCTATCTGCTAGATCGATGGGAATGTAGGCGTTGCCATTGACAATCGCGCCCTCTTCGCCGTAGAGTTGACCGTTGAGGTTGATATTGCACGCCCGATAGGTGTCTGCCGGATCGGGAGCGGGAGGGTTCCCCTCACCAATCCATGCCGCCAGTCCTTCTGCAATGCCGGCTGCTATGTCGCGGCGTCGATTTTGGATCGCGTAGCGGTCATCGGGGTTGGTGAGGGAGCCAACTTCCATCAGCAGGGAGGGGATGACAATTCCCCGGCAGAATGGTAAACTGCCGGTGGTGGTGGCGGTATCTGGTTTGGCTCCCCGATCTGGCAGTTGGGGGACTCGCCCCACAAGGGCGAGCAGCAGCTGTTCGGCATCCGCTTTGCGCTCGGGGTTGCCGGCGATGTAAAATACGGTGGCTCCTCGGAGAGTTGGGTTGGAAGAGCTGCCGGTGTGGAGTTCCAGGGCGCGATCCCCCTGGCGCTGGCGGGCGTTGACCCACTCAATGGTCTGCCGGCTATTCAGATCGTCGGGAACCGCAAGAACTTCCACGGATCGCGAGCGCAACTCAGCCGCTAGCAGATCGCGCAGCTGGATCATTTCTCTGGCTTCTGTGGTGGTACTGGCGGTCGCCCCTGCATCAGTGGGTTTCCCGTCATAACCGCCGTGACCGGCGGAAAGAAAAATTCGTCCCATCCTGTGTTTCCTTTGGTGACAGAGCTCTTTCACATTCAGGAATTAGCATAATTGGTTGCGCTCTGTTCGGGTTGGCGCAGGACAGGCGTCCCGCCTGTCCCGATTGCCGGCATCTCAATGACGTAGGACACGTCTCGCCTGTCCCGATTGCCGGTGTCTCAATGGCGTAGGACGCGTCGCGCCTGTCCCAAAAGGAGGTCGCCCGGTGCGTGCAAATTTTTGTTACGACACGCAAAGCTTTTTAGCAAATGTAAAATTTTCATGAATTGCTCTGCCAGAGCGCTCGGCTTTGAGTTAGATTGAAAAAGTAGAGAGTACCTGGGAAGGATGAATCTTTTGCTCGCAGCGTGGCAGATGCTGGGCGAAGATGAGCCGCTTCATGGTAGATGCCACCTTCCCAGTTGCTCTTAATTTTATAACAGTTTAATTTTCTTTATCCAAAATTTCTGCCCCCTACTCTTTATCAGCTTTTGGGACAGGCGGAACCTGTCCTGCAGCTTCCGGGGACAGGCGGGAGGGGTGTAACAATCTTTTTCACGGTGTCCCAACAACTTCTGGAACCCGCCCCTGCAAATTCCCTGAGCACTGGGCATTGGGCATCACGCAAAAGGGCATTGCTGAAAATCTTCGCGCCCGGAGCCATGCGCCATCCCCCATGCGCTATGCCCTATGCGCCATGCCCTATGCGCAGTCCGGTTCACCGGCTCTCCTGGGGAGAGAGCGTGAGCGCCACTATCTTTACCACCCAGCCGAGAGTTTTAAACGCCCATGCTTCGCCCTCAACCGCATTAATAATTAATATTATATTCCCAAGTCTGGGTTTTGTAAAGGGGGTGACAGCAAGATTTCAATACCCGTGCTAAGCTTGGCATTGATAGACCTCTGCCCACCCAGGCAAACTCAAAATCAGCTCTTATGCGCAAAACCAAGATTATCTGCACAATCGGGCCGGCTAGTTCAGATTACAGCACAATTAAAGCAATGGTAGAAGCAGGCATGGATGTCGCCCGCCTGAACTTTTCCCACGGAGACTACTCCACCCACGAGAAAAACATTCGCACCCTCCGGCAAATCTCCTCTGAACTGAACAAGCCCCTGGCTATCCTCCTGGACTTGCAAGGCCCAAAAATCCGAGTGGGAGACATGGAACAAGATGTCTTCCTCACTCCGGGGCAAAAAACCACGATCACCATCAATCCAGTCACCGGCACAGCAGAGCGATTTAGCACCACCTACAAAGGACTCGTCTCAGACATAAAAGAAGGCGACCCCATCCTGATCGACGACGGACTGATCTGCATCCGTGCTGAGAGAGTCACCGGCTCCGAAATCCAAGGAACAGTCATTCATGGAGGGCCCTTAAAAAGTCACAAGGGAATTAACCTGTCTAACTCGTCGATCTCCACCCCAGCGCTGACACAAAAAGACATCGAAGACTTAGATTTCGGGTTGAGCCAAGATGTGGATTATGTGGCGCTCTCCTTTGTCAGAGAAGCCTCGGATATCAAAGAAGTCAAAGGGGCAATCAGGCGCAAAGAAAAAACCGCCCATGTGATCGCCAAAGTGGAACGCCACGAAGCCATTGATGACTTAGAAGCAATCGCAGACGCCGCCGATGTGATTATGGTGGCGCGGGGAGACTTGGGCGTTGAGCTTCCCTTGGAACGAGTTCCCCTGGTACAGAAGTTGATTATCCAGACTTGCCGCAGTCACCTCAAGCCGGCGATCACCGCCACTCAAATGCTGGAGTCGATGATCCTCAATCCCAGACCAACCCGCGCCGAAGTTTCCGACATCGCCAACGCCATCTTCGACGGTACAGACGCCCTGATGCTTTCCGGAGAAACTGCAGTCGGGCGCTACCCGGTGGAAGCGGTAAAAACAATGGCTCGCATCGCCGAAACAGTGGAGGCGGATTTGATTCGCTCTCCCCATTATCTCAACGGCGTCAAAGAACACCAAACTTCCAACTCCGTGGCTCATGCGGCTTGCCAGCTGGCGGAAAACTTAAACGCTAAGGCGATCATTTGCTTTACAGAAAAGGGGTTTACCGCTCGCGTACTCTCCAAATACCGCCAGCCTATCCCTGTAATTGCGGTAACGCCCTCAGAGTCAGTGCAGCGGCGGCTGGCTCTCTACTGGGGCGTTCAGTCCCTGCAAATGCAAGAGGTTTCCAGTACAGATGAGATGATAGCATTAGTGGAGCGGGCAGTTGTCGAGCATGGATTTGTCTCCAAGGGAGACACTGTTGCGATCATTGCCGGTTTGCCTCTTCCGATCACCGGCGTCACCAACCTGATTAAGGTTCACCGCATTGGGGAAAGCTATGCGATTTAGAACCTCACCCAGTTTTCCCTTGGCAAACAGGGGGAAATCAGGGCTTGAGGGGGAGCGTCTAATTTTGGAATGCCGGCACTGCATAACAGGCGCATTCTGCACTCGTCCGCGCCGGAAGACTTTGTTTGTCTAGCCGCGATTGCAATGCGGGAAGTAGGAGAGCTAGAAACCAGGGTTCTTAAAGAAACCTGGTTTCTCCCCGCCGTTCCTCACCGGCGCTATGTTATATTTGATTCTGTATACCTGCTTTTAACTTGCTGGCTTGAAGAAGTCTGGTAAATTTCTTTTGGCAGGGTGCGTGACGCGCCCGTTGGAAAGGTGGGAGCTGACAGCAGAGAGTGCCGGCCCAACTCCTGCCGGCGGGCAGAGACGGCACTGAGACACAGGCAACGAAGCGCCGGTGCTGCCAGCTTTGTTAAGAAAATAATAAAAACTGCCGGCAACTTATACCAGATGTTATATGCTGGGATTGCAGAACATCAGAGGCATAGAAACATGCCAGTGACGCAACAGCAGGAAATTGCACAGCTCGTCCGGGAGACCAGGCGACGGCTGGGACTGTCGCAACAGAAGTTTGCCGCACAGGTGGGGGTTTCATTTCAGAGTGTGAACCGCTGGGAAAATGGGCGGACTCAGCCATTACCGCTGGCCTTGAAGCGGATTGAGGAGTTGCTTCAGTCTATGGGAGCTCGCGGCCAGGATTTGCTGGACAAGCACTTTCCACAGGGCCGGTAGGAGCGTGAGGCCAAAAAAGCCCGGGCAAAAAAACGCAAGCGGCGGAACCTGCCTGAACTGTACAATTGTTTCTCTGAGAGCAACTCTTGCGCCGGCTGCCAACTTGAAGCGGGACAGCGGATAACCTAAAACCACTGCTGCGCAGCCAGCCCTACCCCCTCTGTACCCCGGAACCGGGGGAGACGCCAGGGGAGGAGGGATGGCTGAAAAAGAGTTTTTATTCAAAGGAGGGGTGGGAAAGTGGGGGGTGAGAAGCTTGCGGCAGCGAGAGTGAGAAACACCATAATGGTAAATGTCCCGGCGTTACTGGCTAGCCGGCACACTCAACAGGAGAGATCTATGAGACAGATTTTGGTAGTGGATGATTCAGCAACCATGCGGCGGATGGTGATGGCGTCGCTGCGCAACTTAGCTGACGTTAAGTTTGAAGAAGCGAGCAACGGTCTGGAAGCGATTGAACAATTAGCGATTGCGTCAGTGGACTTAATGATTCTCGATTTGAACATGCCCGACATGCACGGGATGGACGTGATCAAGTTTGTGCGCGAGCACCAGAACTCTAGCGACATTCCGATCATCGTGCTGACGACGAAAGGCGACCAATACACCCACATGACCGCGATCGGAGCCGGCGCATCCCGCTACATGACCAAGCCATTCGACCCTCAAACGCTTGCCACACAGGTGCTCGAGTTATTGAATTAGAATTATAGCAGAACTGGCTGCCGCCGGCAAAAAGTCTTTCAAAGAATTCAGGATTTAAAGTTCTGAATTCTAAAAGGAAAATTCCGAGAAGTTGGACGGCAGACTGTGGCCTTTAATGTCCGGTACCTGACGCCTGACTTGGGAATTCTGACACGGCCTGCCGGCGCTCGGTCTTCAACGCCGGTTTAGCTGATGTAAACTGACCTGAAAAACTCACCCATGAAAATTCTAGTAGTAGATGATTCGCCAACCATGCGACGAATGGTGATTTCGTCGCTGCGAGAGTTGCAAAACGTACAGTTTGAAGAAGCGAGCAACGGACTCGAAGCCGTTGAGCAATTAGCGATCGGGCACTTAAAGCAAGCGCCGGTGAATTTGATTATCCTGGACTTGAATATGCCCGACATACACGGGATGGAAGTGCTCAAGTTTGTCCGATCGTATGAGTTTTACAGCTCAATTCCCGTGATTGTACTCACGACAAGAAACGACGGTACCAGCCGCAGTGCGGCCCTCGCAGCTGGGGCTTCGTCCTATATGACAAAACCGTTTCAGCCCCAGACGCTCATCGCACAAGCGAACAGTTTTTTGAATTAGGAATAGAGATATACTCGTGTCTACGGACGTTGGCAACCCCCATTTTTTTGATGAGTTCCTCGACGATTATTTTGCAGAATGTGAGGAACACTTGACGGTTGTGCGCCGCAATTTGCTGGCGCTAGAACCTCTTGTGAACCAGCCAACAGTCGATCGGTTGCTGCTGGACGAGCTCTTGCGGAGTTTTCATTCGCTCAAAGGTCTGTCGGGAATGGTAGGGGTGAAGGAAGCGGAGCAACTCGCACACTATATGGAGAGTTACCTGCGCGATTTGCGCTCCCAACAAGTGGTGCTTACCGGTGAAGGAATGGACGCCCTGATCGGTGGCACTAAAATGTTGGAGGGGGTGATTGCCGCGCGCCGGGCGTCAAATTACCCACCTGATATCGCTTCCGCGCTGCAGCAGCTAGCAGGGGTCGTCAAAAGCGAGGATCTCAGTTTCTCGGAGCCTGAGCCCTCCCCCCCTCCTCCGTCTGTAGGGGCGGTTCAGGAACCGCCCCCCCCTCAGGATGTCGCAGAGCCCCCCACAACCGGCTCCAAACCTGCGACTGAGGATTCAGAAGTCCAGATTGCCCTGAAACCAGAAGAAAGCGAGCGGCTGGCTACCGCACTCCAGAGTGGCGGGCGAGCTTGGCGCTTTGAGTTCGCGCCGGTGCCGGCGCTAGCCGAACGCGGTGTCAACGTCAACAGCGTTCGCGCTCGCCTGCAAGCGATTGGCTCATTAATTCACGCCGCGCCCCGCGTCAAACCGGGGGGAGGAATTGTATTCGATTTTGTTGTCGCCAGCAATGCGGATCAAACAGCCTTTGCCGGCTGGGCCAGCGACGGCCTGCTCTGGGCACCCTTCAAAACTCAGGAGTCACAACTCACCCCAGACACCCGCAGCACAGGCGAGACGCCTGCGCCCTCCGATCCCGGAAGCAAAGGCGAGACGCCTGTGCTTCCTCAGCGAGTCAGAAAACAGAAGTCAGCACAAAAAACCCAAAAGTCAGCAGTCAAAACTCAGAAATCAGCCCCCGACACCCCAAGCGCTGACAGTAGGGGCGGTGCCCCCGTGCCCGCCCCCCCCGTGCCCGCCCCCTCCGTGCCCGCCCCCCCCGTGCCCGCCCCCGACACCCGCAGCACAGGCGAGACGCCTGTGCTCCCTCCCCCCGCTCCAGACGCGATTCGGCGTTCTGCAAGCAGCTCTCCCCCGCCCTCCGCCGCACCGGCACCGGCCAACATCGTGCGCGTCGATCTGGCAAGGCTAGACGAATTGATGCGGATGGTTGGCGAGCTGGTGATCAGCCGCGCCCGCCTGGAAGATAACCTGGCACGCCTGGAAGAAACCGTCCCCGCAAACCAACTGCGCCCCCTGCGAGAAACCAACCAGGCGATGGAGCGCCAGCTGCGCCAGTTGCGCCAGGGCGTGATGCGCGTCCGCCTCGTGCCGGTGGGCGAGATTTTCGCCCGCATGCAGTTCGTTGTTCGAGACTTGGCGCGAGAGAGCCAAAAAAAAGTAATACTGGAACTGAGCGGTCAGGAAACCGAAATTGACAAATTTGTGGTAGAGCGGATGATGGACCCGCTGCTCCATCTCGTGCGAAACGCCGTCAGCCACGGCATAGAATCGGAAGAAGAGAGAGTGCGGCAAGGCAAACCACCGGAGGGGAAGATCGCCCTGCGGGCGATTGCGGCGGGAGAAATGGTGGCCCTCGAAATTGAAGACGACGGGCGCGGCGTTGACGCCGAACGGGTTGTTGAGCGAGCGCGGGCGCTGGGCTTGCTGGGTGCTGACACCTTCGGACAGGATTTGTCTCCCATTGGCAGACAAATCTTCGGCAGCACGCCTCCGGGCAAGAGAGCCATCACCTCCTCCCTCTCGCTGCAGGCGCGGGGAAACACCCCTGTTGCCGGTGCGGACAGTCAAGAAGGGCAGGGGGGAATCGATTCCGCAACCCTGCTGGACATCCTCTGCGCCCCCGGCTTTTCCACCCGCGAACAGGCGGATTTGACCAGCGGTCGCGGCGTGGGAATGGCGATCGTGAAAAATGCAGTGCTGGAACTGGGGGGCACCCTGACCCTAGAGACGCAACCAGGCACCGGCAGCCGGTTTAGGATTCAACTGCCACTCACCCTGGCGATCGCCGACGCCGCGATCGTCTCCGTGGCGGGCCAAACCTTTGCCGTTCCGCAGTCTTCCGTGCGCGAGGTCATCGAAGTGCAATCCACAGCTTGCACTCGACTGGAAAACAGCGAAATCATTTCCTACCGTGGCGGCGTCTTGCCGATAATTCGCCTAGCGCGTCTGTTTGGCTTGAGCGAAGCCGAGCACAGAGGGGACGCGGCACCTCGGAAGGTCGGGCTGGGAGTTCGGTCGCCGGAGAACACGGGTAGGAACTCTGAGCCGTTCGCCCCTGCGGAACACCAGAGAACTTCCCCCCCTGAGCCAAACACCGCTCCAGCTCGCTTCTACGCCTTCGTAGTCGGTAGTGGGCTGAGTGCGGTCGGGATCGCGGTTGACGGCATTCTCGGACTGCGCGAAATTGTCGTGCGCCCCCTCACCGATCCCCTGGTCATAGTTCCTGGAATCGCCGGCGCTACCGAACTCGGTGACGGACGTGTGGTTTTAATTCTTGACACAGCTGCCTTGACAATATTTTAGAGTTTATATTTGAGATTTTGGAGTGTAAATTAAATTCCCAATTCTGGCCTTAACCAATCGAAAATCTACCAGCGCACCTTGAGACAGCCAAAACTTGCAACGAACGCCTATGTTAGATATGCAGAATAGTTCCGAAACTTACATCCTTTTTGAACTGGCCGGCACAACGTATGGCATCCGCTCGAAAATTGTGCGGCAAATGGAAATGATCGAACGCATCACGCCGGTGCCCAACACTCCATCCTTTGTGGAAGGGGTGGTCTTTTCTCGCGGTCAGGTGATTCCAGCCATCAATTTGCGCTTGCGATTTGGGTTCGAGAAAATTCCTTACGATCCCCGCTCTCGCCTGATTGTGATTCACACCGGCAGCCGCACCGTCGGCATGATTGCAGACACCGCTCGCGAATTTGTCTCTATTCCGGCAGAGGCAGTTCAAGAACCCCCCGAAGCCATTTCCGGTTTGAGCGGGAGATACATAGAGGGAATTGCCACCTTAGGCGAAAGGATCGTGCTGATTCTAAATGTTGAGGAACTGCTGAACGCTACGGATACGATTGCACTCACGCAGGCAGGTGCGTGACTCGGATGCAGGTAAATAAAACCCAAAACCAAGCCCTCCACCCAGACCGGCAAAGAAAGGGAGTGGGGAGATGGCAGAGGGAGAAGTAAGTCATTTTATTGAGCGTTCGCCTATTCAGGTTAAAAGGTAACTCTTATGGGGATTTATTCAATGGCCTTTTTGTCAATCGCAATTTTTGCTCTGGCAATTGTTGCCCAAGCATTTTTCGGGCGCAAATCCAACGACAAGCTGAAAGTCGAAATCGCACAGGTGCGCCAGCAAGGCGAGGAAATAACGAAAGCGGCAAGCGAAATCTCCCGGATTGCGGAGGAAGTCAAAGACGGTGTTCAGACGCAGGTGCAATCCCTCGACGAAACAGTTAGCAGCACGAATCAAATGACGGCATCGCTGAAAGAGACTGCCACACAAGCTGAAGCAGTGGCCTCTTTAACAGAACAGCTCGTCTCCTCCATCAACGAAATAGGGGCTTCCATTGAGGAAGTTACCGGCAGCACGGTGGATCTGGCATCGGGAATCAGGGAAACTGCAGCTTCCATAGAAGAAACCGCCACTTCCATTCAAAGCGTCACGGCTACCGCTCAGGAAATGGCCACCTCTGCCAACCAGGTTGCCAGCTCCATGACCGAAATCACCAGCTCGATCAAAAGCGTTAATCGCGATACAGACAGCCTAGCCAGCGCCATCAACCAAACTGCCGCCTCCATCGAAGAAATGACCCGTTCGATTCAGGGTGTGGCGGCGAACGCCGATGACATGACCGCCGCCGCTGAGGAGACGACTGCCTCGATCAACGAAATGGCCGCATCCATCGAAGAGGTTTCGGCGACTTCAGAAAACGTGGCGGCGATGGTGGAAGAGGTTGCCACCTCAATGGAGGAAATGGCCAGTTCCATCGGGGGGGTGGCGCAGAATGCCGAACGGATTAGCGACGCCGCCACCAATGCAGCCACCAGCGCCACCCAACTCGAGCGCTCCATCCGTTCAGTGACAGCGCTCACCAAACAAGCCGATCAAGTGACGCGCAGGGTGGCGCGAGATGCCGAAGAAGGCGGCGCAACGGTGCAAAAAGCCATTTCCGGACTCAGCCGCGTGCGCGACTCAATGGTGCTCTCAGCAGAGGTGATTCGCGAAATGGGCAAGCGCACCGGCGAAATCAGCAGCATCGTGGACACGATCAACCTGATCTCCGAGCGCACTAATCTGCTATCGTTAAACGCTTCTATCGAAGCGGCGCGGGCGGGAGAAGCGGGGCGCGGCTTTGCCGTCGTCGCGGAGGAGATCCGCAATCTGGCTGACCGCGCCGCCCGGGCCACTACTGATATCGCTGGGATTATCAAAGCTTTGCAAGCCGTGGTGCAAGAAGCCGTGGCGACTTCTAATGAAGGGGTGCGGGTGGCGGAAGAAAGCGGCAGTCTCGCCGAAGCGGGTGTGGGCGGGTTGAAAAAAATCCTGGCCGGTGTGGAAGAAACCGCGCAACTGGTGAGCCAAATTGCCCGGGCTTCGGAGGAACAGCTCACCGCTGGGCAGACGGTGGTTAGCGCCGTCAACACCACGGTAAGCCAAGCGAAAGAAGTGGCCAAAGCCACCACGGAACAAGCCAAAGCGTCGGCAGGTATCGTCGGGTCCACCGTGCAAATGCGCAAAATCACTCAGCAGGTGACGCAGGCGATGAACGAACAAGCGCGGGCGGCGCGTGACGTGATGAAGGCGGGGCAAAATACGGCCAGTCTGGCGGGTCAAGTGCGCAAAGCCACTGCGGAACAGGCCAGCGCAGTCAATCAGATTATGAAAGCAGTAGAATCGATGCGGCGCGCTGCGGCAGCCACCACCCGCGCCCTGGCCGAACAGTCGGCAGCCGGCGATCAAATCTCCCAAGAAGCGGATCGCCTAGCCCGCCTGATCTCTGGCGTCAGCAAGGGGATGAGCGAACAAGCCACTGCTGCGACTCAAATCACAAAAGCGGTGGAGATCATGCGCCGGCAGTCCGAGCAAGTGGCCAAAGCAATGCTCGAGCAAGGGCGAGCCGTTAAGGATATGACCCCCGCCGCGCAAAACGTTTCCAAACAGATCGGTGGGATCAACCGCGCCAACCGCGAGCACTCCACCGGTTCGGCACTGATTCTCAAATCCCTGGGGGACATTCGCCGGATTGCCGAACGCAACGCCTCTGGGGTCAAAGAAACCCAGCGCACCTCCGCCGGTTTGCTGGAACGGGCCCGCACGCTGACTCAGATTGCGGATCGCTTAAGCACTTAGAGGCATGGGGATTTTGGATGCATGGGGCATGGGGCATGGGCCACCCAACCGTCGGGGATAGTTTGTGCGCACTTTGTACACATTTATTACTTCCGGAAGAAAGTATATATACAAAACGGGTCTAAAGCCCGTGTTTTGTAAAAACCATTCTTTCGGATTTAGGTTAAAGCTAAGACTGTGGCCCTCACGGTATCGCCCGCCCCCGGAATGGGACATGGGGCATTGGGGCATGGGTTGGAGTGCGACCTGAAACCTAATCTCTAACCCCCAACCCAAAACCCAAAACCCAAAACCCCCAACCCAAAACCCCAAACCCCAAACCCCAAACCCCAAATCCCCTACAAAAGCCAGCACATCTTTAGTTTGAGTGAGTTCGCCTATTTAAGATCGCTAAAGTATTATCTCTTTACCCAGATTTCTTGGGAATTATTGCTTCTTTTTCTGAGTCGCTATTCGCTATTAGCTATTAACAATTAACCCATGACTGACGAACCACAAATCAGCATTTTCACAACCGACGCCAATCTCGTCGTGCGTTCGTGGGAGCCTTGGCTGGAGCGGGCCACGGGCCTGTCTGCGGAGGCAGCGTGCGGGCAGCCCCTGACCGCCCTAATTCCGGATTTGGAATCGCGCGGCTTGCTGTTGCGCTTTCAGCGGGTACTGGCGCAAGGAGTGGTGGAAACCCTGGCACCGGCATTTCACCATTACCTGATCCCCTGCCCGCCGCTTGCGCCCTCCAAGTATTTTGACCGCATGCAGCAGCGCGTCACAATTGCGCCCTTGCGAGAAAACGACCGCATCGCCGGCACGGTAGTCACCATCGAGGACGTCACCGCACGCAAAGACAAAGAGCGCGATCTGGCAGAGCAACTCGCTTCTGCCAAGGAGAGCGAACGGCTGCGAGCCGCCCAAAAGCTGGGAGAGATTGAGGGGCTGGCCCTTTCGCAAGGATTTGCTGCGGATGGGAGCTTGGCGGAATCGCCCCTGCTGGAGGCGCTCGGCGATCAAAGCTGGCGGGTGCGGCGGGTGGCGGTGGACAGCTTGGCGCTGCGGGCCGGTGCGTCCACCACAGCAACCCTTTTGCGGGCGATTCGCGAAAACCACCGCAACCTCAGCGTCCTCAACAGCGCCCTGCAGGTGCTGGCGCTCAGCGATGTGGACGTGATCGAGCCGCTGATTGAATTTTTAAACGACCCGAATGATGTGGAGCTGCGCATCTACGCCGCGCTGGCGCTGGGAGAGCGCAAAGATCCGCGAGCCATTCCGGCCCTAGTCCGCGCCTTAGCCGATGCGGACGCCAACGTCCGGTATCACACCATTGAGGCGATCGGGCACTTGCGTGCCGCTGAGGCGGTGGATGCCCTGGTTGCCATAGCCGAGTCGGGAGATTTCTTTCTGGCGTTTCCAGCCCTAGACGCCCTGAGGCGGATTGGCGACCCAATCGTAGCGCCGCGTCTGGTGCCCCTGCTGGCGGACGAATTGCTCTGCGAGCCGGCGGCTGCCGCCCTGGGACTGCTGGGTGACCGAGAGGTGGTCGCGCCGCTGGTGGAGCTGCTCAATGGGTCGAATCCGCCCGCACTGTCGATCGCCTCCAGCCTTGCCGCCCTCTACGAGCGCTATGAAACTGTCTATCGGGAAGGCTCCCACATCGCCGACCTGGTGCGCCTGGGGATAAGCAAAGGCGGGACGCAAAATGTGCTCGACGCGCTGCCCTTGGCGAACGCGGAGGAACTGAAAGCCCTGGTGCAAGTCCTGGGCTGGCTCGATGGGCCGCCGGTAGAGCGAGCCCTCACCGGGCTGCTGGGCCAGCCGGCAGTGCGCAAAGCGGTGCTTGACGCTCTGGTGCGAAAAGGAACGCGGGTTACGGAATTGCTGGTCGAGCAGCTGTCCCTGGAGGATTTGGAAAGGCGCAAAGCGGCAGTAGTGGCCCTGGGGCGAATTGGCGACGCCCGGGCGGTGCCGGCACTGACAAACCTGCTGGCTGAGGAGCCAGAATTGGCGGTCGCCGCTGCCGATGCGCTGGCCCAAATTGGCGACCGGGGCGCTTTCGAGGCGCTGCTGCTACTGATTGGCCATCCAGATACGGCGGTGCGCCAAGCGGCGATCGCCGCCCTCGACTCCCTCGGCCATCCCGACATGTCGGCGCGTATGGTCGAGCTTTTGAGCGACCCCAATCCCTACGTGCGCGAGTCAGCGGTGAAAATCGCCGGCTATTTCGCTTTCTCTGAGTGCCTGGACTTGCTGTTCGAGCGCTGCGCCGATCCTGACGAGCGGGTGCGCCGCGCCGCGATTGAACACATTCCCTATTTGGAAGACCCGCGGGTGCTGCCGGCACTGGCGAGGGCCCTGGAAAGCGACAGCTCTGCGGTGCGGGCCGCAGCCGCCCGGGCTTTCAGCCTGGTGGAGAGCGACCGGGCTTTTCCCTACCTGCAGCAAGCCCTCTCCGATCCCGATCCGTGGGTGCGCTATTACGCGGCGCGTTCCACCGGCACCCACGGCTATCCGGAAGCCGTGGCAGCTCTGACCCAGCTGGTGCGGGCCGATAGAGCCAACCAGGTGCGGGCGGCGGCGGTAGAGGCTCTGGGGCGGATCGCACACACATCACAAGCCGAAGCAATTGTCAAGCTTCTGGCACCGCTCGCCACCGACCTTGCCGGTGACGGCGATTTGGCGCGGGCTGCCATTGCGGCACTGGGGATGATTGAACATCCAGACGCCGGGGGGCCGCTTTTGAGTGCGCTGCAATCTCCGAACCCCCTGCGGCGGTGCGATGCCCTAATCGCTCTGGGGAAACGCGGCGGCGAGGGCGCGGTGGGGGCTATCCTGTGGCTGGCGGCATCAGATCCGGAAGCAACTGTCGCCAACGCCGCCACGGACGCCCTAGCTCGCATCAGCTCTGAGGAGGCGATTGCGGCGCTGATCGACCTGAGTGCGGACCAGCAGCGAGTAAAAGCCTGTATCGCCGCACTGCTGCGCACAGAGGCGCGAACAGGCGTTTCCTTCGACAAGCAGATCGAATGGATCGGACGGGGGTTAAGCCACCCGCAGGCTCAAGTGCGGTGCGCTGTAGTGGAGGTGCTGACGCGGTTAAAACACCCGCACGCCTCGCAACTGCTGATCAGCGCTCTCGACGATGCCGAGGCGTCGGTGCGCTTGACAGCTTTGCGCTCCCTGGGATACTTGGGCAATCGCAGCGCCCAACAGAAACTGGCGGCGCTGTCGCGCACCGATCCCGATCCAGCAGTGCGCCGCGCGGCGCAGAAGGTGCTGCAAAGCTGAAGTCTGAGAGTTCATTTATAAAGAAAAAGTGAAGTCACAAGAAACCCGGTTTCTTGTGGTGGGTCAGCGGGAAAATTCTGCTTGACTGCAGCAAGAAACCCGGTTTCTGGCCCCCAGCTTAACAATTACTTTATAAACACGCTCTCCAGCCTGAAGTCTGAAGTCTGAAAGAAGAAATTCAAACTTCACACTTCATCCTTCTGCCTCACAGCTTCTTCCCTCACACTTCACCCTTCACCCTTCACCCCTTTTTCCCCCATCCTTCATGAGACTGTTCCCACAACCTCTCGATTTGCCGGAGAGTACGTTTATCCTTTTGCGCGACTTGATTCACGAACGCACCGGCGCGTACTACGAAAATGACAGGCGTGACATCTTCGCGGACAAACTTTTGCCCCGCTTGGGCGAACGCGGCTTAGACTCGTTTTTGGACTACTACTATCTCCTGAAATACGATGCGGCTGCGGACGAGGAGTGGGGGCACCTGATGGACGCGCTGGCGGTGCCGGAAACTTTTTTCTGGCGAGAGTTCGACCAGGTGCGGGCTTTGGTGGAGGTGCTGCTGCCTCAATATTTGGCAAAGTACCCCAGCGAACCCCTGCGGATTTGGAGCGCCGCCTGCTCCACTGGGGAGGAAGCTCTGACGATCGCCATGGCTCTTAACGAAGCCGGCTGGTTTTACCGGCTGCCGGTGGAAATTTACGCCACGGATGCCTCTCCTTTGGCAATCGCCAAGGCGCGACAGGGACTGTACCGGGAGCGCTCGTTCCGCAATTTCTCACCCGAATTGCGCGAGAAATATTTCCAAAAACAGGACGGCTCCCAGTGGCGGGTGGTGCCGGACATCCACTCCCGAATCAAGTGGGGGACGGCCAATTTGTACTGCGAGGCCGAAGTTAAACCCTTAGCCCGGTCGCCGGTTATCTTTTGCCGGAACGTGTTTATTTATTTTTCCGAGCGGGCGATTCGCAAAACTGTGCGCCTGTTTTATCAAGCCATGCCCGGGCCCGGGTATTTGTTTGTGGGCGTTTCGGAATCCCTGTTGAGGTTAACCACTGATTTTGAATTGCAAGAAATCGGCGGCGCGTTTGTATATGTCAAGCGGTAGCGCCCGGCGGCGCAGGGGAACACTAGAAGAAATTAGGCAGGTTTTGCAGAGCGAGACAGCAGATTTATCTGGGAAAGCGCCTGCCCGTTGCGCCTTTTTTTTCGGGAGAGGTGAGAACCGGGGAGATGTAAATACGCCCCGGGCGCGGTCGCGTTCAAAGGCTAAAGCTTCGAGCGTATTTTCTCCTTGAAACTCGCGCCCGCTCGCTCAGTCAAGAAAAAGTTCAAAGTGAAGATTAGCATAAAAACAGAAGGAGATCCTCGTTTGACAGCTCAAACTGCGAGCCGGTCGGGCTGGCTGTCGGGAGGCCAAGCTGCGTGCTTTCGGCAGCCCAACCCTGAGGCGGTCAGGATGGCGGCGGCGATTGTGCCGGTGTCATGCAGGCAGTGGGAATTAGACAATCCAATGGCTGTCAAAATGTGGGGTAAAATTTGTGTCCCAATGGGAGACAAACCGCTGAGGGAAGGTTTTATGGCCAAAATATTGATTGTGGATGATTCTAGTTTGTCCCGCCGCATGCTGCGGGCAATCCTGGCACCGGCAGGGCACGAGATTGTCGAGGCGTCTGACGGGCTCGTGGCGCTGGAGCGCTATGTTCTCGACCGGCCCGATCTGGTATTGCTCGATCTGGTGATGGCCGGCATGGATGGATTCGAGGTGCTAGAAAAAATCCGCCAGCTCGACGGTGAGGCGCGGGTGATTGTGGCCACCGCCGACCTGCAGACGCTGACCCGCACAATCGTTGAGACAGCGGGGGCTTTGGCTTTGATTAACAAGCCCTACGCACCGCAAACGGTTCTGGAGGCTGTCAGTTCCGCCCTAAAAGGAGTCGCCCAATGAAAGCGCTGACTGAGCAACAAAACGACGCCCTGTCCGAGCTGATCAATATTGGCTTCGCCCGCACCGCCGCTTCCCTCTCGGAACTCACCGGTCACCGCGTGGTGCTGGAAGTGCCAAAGGTTTCCATTCACGCGATTGAGGAATTGGTGGCCCAGCTGGCCAATTTTGTGCGGGGCGACGTGGCCACGGTCAGCCAGATTTTCACCGGCTCGGTGTCAGGCAACGCCCTGTTGCTGCTCAACTATGACGGTGCGGTGATGCTCACAGATTTGCTGACGCCGGAGGGAACCCAGCCTTCGCACCGCCTGGACGCCTCGGCTAGCGAGGTGCTCACAGAGGTGGGAAATATTTTGCTGAATGCCTGTCTGAGCGTATTCGGCAACCTGCTGCAGATGTACGTCTCCTTTTCGGTGCCGCGCTTGCATCTGGAATCGCTAAGCGCACTGATCGATTCGCTGGTGATTGGCAAGGCAGAAATGCGCTATGCGATGGTGGTGTACACAGCGTTTCACCTGCGCGACAGTTCGGTGACCGGCTATCTGGTCATCGTGTTCAGCGTTGCCTCCCTCGACTGCTTTATTCAGGCGATCGACAGCTGGGCGGAGCTGGAAGTTGGCAGCCAGTGAATCCCAAGCGCATTGGGCTCTGGCTACCAGGTGTAGGGGCGGGTTTATAAATATCCCAAGCTGACCCGATACTTTGCTGGTCAACCCGCCCCTACAGTAAAAGGAGAGGTCTTAAGGTTTACTTTAAAAATTAGCTGTCAGAGGTTTATTATAAGTTATGCAGCGCAGAGAAAATTAAAGTTATGAATATTTTGAACAGCGTCGCGGATCTAAGAGAAGCAATCCTGCAAGGGCTGAATAACGTGGCAGACCTGGGCATCTTCACCACAGATGCCCAGTTGAATATTTCTAGCTGGAATCACTGGCTAGAAATCCACAGCCGGCGCAGCGCCAAAGAAATGCTCGGGCGTTCTTTGCTGGAAGCCTATCCCCAAATGGCCGAGCGCCGCCTGGAGCGCTTTTACCAGCAGGCGCTCAATGGCCAGGTGGTGGTGCTGTCGCAGCGCTTGCACGGCTATCTCATCCCCATGCGCATAGCTGCTGTTGCCCGCACGGAAGCGCAGATGCTGCAAAGCGTGCGGATCGCACCGCTAGTTGCTGGCGGGCAACATATTGGAACCATCTCCTTTATAGAAGACGTGACGGAACGAGTCGAGCGGGAGGCAGAACTGCAGCGCCAGATTGAGGCGCTGCAGCGAGCTGAGGTGGCGCTGCTTTCCACTCAGCACCGGCTGCAGCACCTGCTCTCATCAAGCCCAGCAGTGATTTATACCTGCAAGCCTGGTAGCGATTGGGAGGCTACTTTTATCTCTGACAACATCACCGCCCAACTGGGGTATCAGCCGAGGGAGTTTATGGAAGATTCCCGCTTCTGGACTGACCGCATCCACCCGGAAGACGCCCCCCAGGTACGGGCCGAGATGGCACGCCTGCTCGAACGGGGGCATCAGATCCTTGAATATCGCTTCCCGCACAAGGACGGAACCTACCGGTGGGTGCGCGACGAGATGAAGTTGGTGCGGGATACTGACAGCAACCTGGTGGAAATTGTGGGGGCCTGGTATGACATCACCGACCGCAAGCAGGCAGAAGAACAAGTGGTGGAGCAAGCCGCCTTGCTCAATATCGCCACAGACGCCATTCTGGTTCGAGATTTAGACAGCCGCATCTTATTCTGGAACAAAGGAGCCGAGCGCCTGTACGGCTGGACAGCAGAAGAAGCCACCGGCCAGTCCAGCCAGCTGCTTTTGCACAAAGAAACTTCGCCTCAAGTTGCAGACGCTCTGAAAACCGTTACCGAAGCGGGATCGTGGCAGGGCGAGCTGCAGCAAGTCACAAAAAATGGTACAGAAATCATCGTTGAAAGCCGGTGGAGTCTGGTGCGCGACCGGCGGGGGAAACCAAAATCCATACTAGCCGTTAACACCGACATCACGCAGAAAAAACAGCTGGAAGCCCAGTTTCTCCGCATCCAGCGCATTGAGAGCATCGGCACGCTTGCCGGCGGCATAGCCCACGACCTGAACAATATTCTAACACCGATTCTAGCCAGCGCCCAACTTTTGCAAATGGAACTTCCCCCTGAGAAAAAGCAGGGGTTGCTGACGATGGTGGAAAACAATGCCAAACGCGGCGCTAATTTGATTAAGCAAGTGCTGTCGTTTGCCAAAGGAGTGGAAGGCGAACACACGATTCTGGAAGTCTCGCACGTCATCCGGGAAATTGCGGAAGTTGCCAGAGAGACTTTTCCCAAATCCATCGAAGTATATACGGATATAGCGCCGGACCTGTGGGCGGTTTCTGGAGATGCCACCCAGCTGCATCAGGTTCTTATGAACCTCAGCGTCAACGCTCGCGACGCCATGCCCTCAGGCGGCACCCTGAGGATCTGCGCCGGCAATCTTTTGATTGACGCCCACTGCGCGCAGATGAATATTGAGGCCAGAGTCGGGCCTTACACTGTGATTAGAGTTTCCGATACGGGAACGGGCATTTGCCCGGAAATCCAGGAGAGAATTTTTGAGCCATTTTTCACGACGAAAGAGTTAGGCAAAGGGACGGGACTGGGGCTTTCAACCGTTGTGGGTATTGTCAGAAGCCACGGGGGATTTATAAAGCTGCACAGCCAAAGCGGCAGAGGGACAGAATTTCAAGTGTACTTGCCGGCAGTAGCAGCCACCGAAAAGCCGCAATCGGAAGACGTTGAAATTCCGCCAGGACAAAAAGAGTTGATTCTTGTTGTTGATGACGAACCTGACCTGCGAGAGATTACCGAAATTGCGCTGCAAAAATACGCCTACAGGGTTTTAACTGCCAGTAATGGCATTGAGGCAGTAGCCTTGTACGCCCAATATAAAGATGAAATCAGTGTGGTGCTGCTCAATATGATGATGCCCTACATGGATGGGCCCACAGCCATCCGCACGCTGCAAAAAATTAAGCCGTCGGTTAAGATTATTGCCGTCAGCGGACTCCCTTCCAGCGAAATGATTGCTGAAGCTACTTGTCTGGGCGTGACGGCATTTTTGTCGAAGCCCTACACCGCTAAGGAATTATTAAAAACTTTACAGAAAGCGGCGCAGTAGGTTGGGCAAAAGTCTCGCGATAGCAGTATGGTGCCTTGAGGAGCATCCCACTTTTGTAGGGTGCGTTCCCCAGGGGGGAACGCACCCTACTGAGCGAGGAAATTTACCTGAACGGGATGCTCCCCCTGCCTTGTGCGCACTCTACTATGTAGTAAGTAGGGCAGGCAAAATTCCAGGTCAAGCCGGAGTTAGCGGTTTTCAGCAGCCTAAAGCAGGCGCTCATACCCTCCCGGCTGTGCGGCGGCGAGCGAGCGCAGCAGGTGCCGCCATCCCAGAAACCGGGTTTCTTTTGCTAGGGGCAAGTAAATATCGGTGGAATCCCGGAACAGAAACCCGGTTTCTTAACCTCCGCTCGGAGCCGCCCGCCCCATTGACCCGAGAAAAAATTCCACAAACATCCTTTTAGAAAGGCAGAAGCGCGTTATGGAGCGAGTGTTGCGAGTTTTGGTGGTGGATGATTCTGCTTATGTCCGCAAGGTGGTCAAGCAGATGCTGTCCCGCAGTCCGTTTATCGAAGTGGTGGGTGCGGCGCGTGAGGGAACGGAAGCGTTGGAAATGGTCGAGAAACTCAGCCCCGACGTTGTGACGCTGGACTTGATCATGCCCAATATGGACGGGGTGGCGTTCTTGCGCGAGCAAATGCAAAGGCGTCCGCTGCCGGTGGTGATCGTCAGCATTGCCAGCGAGGGGGGCGAGAGCGCTCTGGCGGCGCTCGATGCCGGG
Organism: Oscillatoria princeps RMCB-10; assembly: GCA_019359235.1. Lineage (GTDB taxonomy): Bacteria > Cyanobacteriota > Cyanobacteriia > Cyanobacteriales > Oscillatoriaceae > Oscillatoria > Oscillatoria princeps. The sequence continues at coordinate 126,798 of JAHHHT010000014.1, read as the reverse complement.
GCGGTTGATTTCGTGCAAAAGCCCACGGCGCTAGCGACGGAAAAGATTTTCGAGATTGGCGACGAGCTGATCGAGAAAGTGAAAGCCGCCGCCAATGTGCCCCTGAGCCGCTTGCCCGCTGTCCCGCCCCGCGTGGGCATGCCGGCACCCCTGATACCCGAGGCGCGATCGAGAAAAGTGGATCTTGTCACCATTGGCATTTCCACCGGCGGACCGCAGGCGCTCAGTTTCCTGATCCCCCAGCTCCCTAAGGACTTTCCCATACCCGTGGCGGTGGTGCTGCACATGCCGGTGGGCTACACGGAAATGTACGCCCGCCGGCTCGATCAAATGTCCCAGCTGACAGTGGTTGAAGCCCGGGAAGGAGAGGTGCTGCGTCCGGGGGTGGTGCTGATCGCCCAAGCGGGGCGACACCTGACGTTCCACCGCCAAGCCGACGGGACAGTGGTAACCCATCTCGACGCCCGCCCGTTCGACACCCTGCACCGCCCTAGCGTGGACGTGATGTTTCAGTCGGCGGCAGAGGTTTTCGGCGAGCGGGTGCTCGGCGTGGTGATGACCGGCATGGGTTCCGACGGCAAACAAGGCGCAGCCTGGATCAAATCCCACGGCGGCACGATTTTTACCGAAGCTGAGGAAACCTGCGTGGTGTACGGGATGCCGCGTTCGGTCGTCGAAGCGGGCTTGAGCGACAAGAGCGTGCCCCTCGACCGAATGGCCCAAGCAATTGTAGAGGTGCTGTAATGGCTAAAATCTTAATAGTGGATGATTCCAATTTGTCTCGCCGGATACTTCGCGGCATCCTGGAACCTGCCGGTCACGACATTATCGAAGCGTCAGACGGGAGTGCCGCCATTGAGCGCTATTTTCTGGAAAAGCCCGATTTGGTTCTCCTCGACCTGCTGATGAACGGGATGTACGGCTTAGAAGTGCTGGACAAATTGCGGGAGCTGGACGCGCAGGCGCGGGTGGTTGTAGCCAGCGCCGACGTCCAGAGTTTCACCCACAGCAAGGTTAAGGCAGCGGGGGCGCAAGGCTTTATTAAGAAGCCGTTTGAAAGTCAAACCGTACTCGACACTGTGAGCGCCACACTCCAAGGAGGTCAGTAGTCTGCACGCTGCACCTTCCGGCGGAAGGGAACGGATATAGAGAGCGAAAAATGTTCAGAATGAACATGAGTGTGCCAGAACTGACAGACCCAAAAATTATCAGGGGAACCGCACAATGGCGTTAGTTCTAATTGTGGAAGATTCCAGCTTTACGCGCAGGGCGCTCTCTAAAGCCTTGCAAGCGGATGGTCACGCCACCCTGGAAGCGGGCAATGGGTACGAAGGGTTGGAGAAGGCTGTCATCCTAGCACCCGACTGCATTCTGCTGGATCTCCTCATGCCCGAGTGTAACGGCTGGGAAGTTCTTAAAACTTTGCAGGAGCAAGGAGCGAGCATTCCCGTAATTGTAGTCACGTCAGACATTCAGGAAACCGTGCGCCAGCAATGCCTTCAAATGGGAGCTGTGAGAGTCATTAACAAGCCCTTCGATATAGACGAGCTCTGCAAAGCAGTAGCCCTCGCTGTGCGACAGACAGAGGAGACCTCCCAATGAACCTCACAGCTGACCAAGTTGACGCCTTGCAGGAAATCGTCAATATCGGTGTCGGTCGAGCCGCCGCCATGCTGAATCAGATGATTCAGTTTCCCATTCGCCTGCAAATCCCTTATATCAAGATCCTTTCGCCCCTGGAAGTGAAGCTCGAACTGGAACACCGGCTGGGCAACCATACCATCTCTTCTGTGAGGCTTGGCTTCGGAGGTCCGTTTTACGGCAGCGCCCAGTTGGTCTTTCCCATCGAGAGCGCCTCCCTGCTTGTGGCTATCCTCACGGGTGAAGAACTTGGAGATCCCGAACTCGATTCGCTCAAAATTGGTACGCTGAGTGAGGTGGGCAATATCCTGCTCAACGGAGTCATGGGGTCAATTAGCAACATCCTGCACGAGCGCCTTGACTACACAGTTCCTACCTATACAGAAGATACCGTCGATAACTTGTGGCGATTGAATGAATTGGATGGCGATTCATCTATTCTGTTAGCGCAAGCCCGCTTTACAGTCGAAGAACTCCACATTGAAGGGGACGTCATTGTGCTTTTCAAGATGGGGTCGTTTGAGTCCCTTATGAAAGCAATCGCGCAAAAAGCTGGATAAGGATAAAATCATGAAGGCAATGCAAATGGGTGAAGAAAGCTTTATAATTCTCGATCGCGTCCCCATCGGCTCGTGCGTTCTCCGGGAAGATTTCACTGTCCTGTTTTGGAATGCCTGCCTGGAGGAGTGGACAAAAATCCCTCGCAGCCAAATCCTCGGGAGGAGCTTGCTCGCGCATTTCCCACACTTGAATGATCCGAAGTACGCCAGCCGCCTCCAGCAGATTTTTCAAGGGGGGCTGCCCAGTATTTTTTCTTCCCAGCTACACAAATATGTGATTCCCTCATCCCTGCCGGACGGACAGCCGCGAATCCAGCACACCACCGTTACCGCTATTCCCGCCGAGAACGGCTCCGGTTTCTACGCCCTTTTTAGCATTGAAGACGTTACAGATTTAACGCGCCGCATCGAAAACTACAGAAGAATGCGCGACCAGGCTTTGGAAGAAGTGAGGGTGCGCCAGGAGGCGGAAAAAGCCTTGCGGGAGAGCGAAGCGCGAGTCCGGCGCTTAGTCGAATCCAATATCATCGGTATTATTCTAGCAGATTTTAAGGGCAACCTCCATGAAGCCAACGACGCTTTTCTGCAAATAGGCGGGTACGACCGGCAGGATTTTGTGGCGGGAAAAGTTCGCTGGACAGACATGACGCCAGAAAAATACCGCCATCTCGACGAGCGAGCCATTGAGCAGGTTAAAGCTTCTGGCGCTTGCAATCCCTACGAGAAGGAATTCTCTCGCCCAGATGGCAGTCGCGTTTCGGTTTTGGTTGGGATTGCCCTTTTAGAGGGAGTGCGAGAGCAGTTTGTTGCCTTTGTTCTGGATATCACCGAGCGCAAGCAGTTGGAGGAACGGCTGCGACAGCAGGCCGGGGAATTGGCGCAAGCAAACCGCATGAAAGACGAGTTTATAGCGGTGGTCTCCCACGAACTGCGCACGCCTTTGAATTCCATGCTCGGATGGGCTCAGCTAATCCGCACCCAGAGGTTGAACGAAACTACTGTCAAAAAGGCAATGGAGAGCATTGAGCGCAACGCCAAGGCTCAGGTCAAAATCATCGATGACATTCTGGACGTGTCGCGGATTATTCGCGGGAAAATCCGCCTGAACACTCGCCAGGTTGACCTGATTCCTGTGATTCAGGCGGTGGTTGAGGACATCAATCCAGCGGCTAAGGATAAGGGCATTCAGATTGAAACGGCAATTGAGTCCTCCGCCTGTCACGTTTTGGGAGACTCAGACCGGTTGCAGCAAATTTTTTGGAATCTGCTCTCTAACGCCGTCAAGTTCACACCGGAAAAAGGGCGGGTTGAGATTCGGCTTTCAGTCGGAATGGGGCATGGGGCATGGGGCGTGGGGCATCGGGCATCGGAGGTGGCGCATGGGAGTGAGGAAAATCCCCAATGCTTCATGCCAGGCGCTTCATCCCAGATGCCCCACGCCCAGCCCCCAACGCCCTTTGCCCAAATTCAGATTAGCGACACCGGCACCGGCATCGCTCCTGAGTTTCTCCCCCACGTTTTCGAGCGCTTCCGCCAGGCTGACAGCACCACCACCAGAGCCTACGGCGGGCTCGGACTGGGGCTGGAAATCGCGCGCACCCTGGTAGAACTGCACGGCGGAACCGTCACAGCAGCCAGTGAGGGAAAAGGAAAGGGGGCAACATTCACGGTGCGGCTTCCCTTTGCGCCCGCGACTGCTAATCTCAGGGATAACAATTTATCGCAGCTTGAGCTTGAGGGGGAGAGCGAGGCGAGCGTGAATCAGGGCGCAGTCTTGGGCGGTACGCGGGTGCTTGTCGTGGATGACGATCCCGACACGCGGGAGCTGATCGGCTTTGTCCTCAAACATGCCGGCGCTAGGGTGGTGGCAGTCTCGGGAGCCGGTGTTGCTCTGGAAGCGCTGCAAAGCTTCCATCCGGACGTGCTGGTCAGCGACATTGGCATGCCCGGAGAGGACGGCTACATGCTGATTCGCCAAGTCAGGGCCCTAGAAGCGGGGCAAAACAGGCTTCTTCCCGCTGTGGCGCTCACGGCTTACGCTAAAGAAGAAGACCGCCGGCAGGCTCTTTTGGCGGGTTACCAGTCCCATGTCCCCAAGCCGGTGGAGCCAGAGGACTTGGTTGCGGTGGTGGCTTCCCTTGCCGGTGGTTCTGGAAAGGCTGAGTTTTTCACTCGCTAAAAAGAACGGCTCACGGCGCAGCGCCTGACTTGATTGCCAAGTTTTTCGCTCTTCCGCACACTATCTAAACGCGGTGGTATAAAGAGGTAATAATGCTATTGACAGAGCGGCAAAAAGACGCATTGACTGAGTTTATTAATATGGCTTTCTCGCGCTGCGCAGTCTCGCTGTCAGAACTGACAGGCGACGGCGTGCGGCTTGAACTGTCCGCGATTTCCGTGCATTCTCTCAGTGGATTACCTGCCGTTCTCTCCAGTGTTGAGGAGGGCGAAGTTGCGACTGTGAGCCAGATTTTCAAAGGCTCTATGTCGGGGAACGCGCTGTTGCTTCTCAACTATGAAAGCGCCGCTATGCTCATGAATCTCCTGGCCCAAAAGCAGAACCTGGAGACGCCTTTTCTGAACATTTCTGCCTATGAAATGCTCACCGAGGTCGGGAATATATTGCTGAATGCCTGCCTGACTATGTTAGGCAATCTTCTGGACACCCAAGTCGTGTTTTCAGTGCCGCTTTTAAATCTCCAAAAGCTGAATGTGCTGGTTCATTCCCTGGTGGCTGGCAAGAGCGAATTGCGCTATGCGCTGCTGGTGCGCACCTCTTTGCACCTGCATGAGAACTGGGTGAGCGGGTATGTTGTGGTGGTGTTGGGCGTTCCCTCTCTTCACTGCTTGATTAAGGCTATCGAAACCTGGGCAAATATTGCCAAGCCAGCTCGCATAGCGATTGGCTATTAGCAGATCGCTATTCAGGGAAGAGGGGAGAGGCAAAATGAATGACGGACAAGGGATTGGATTTGATCTGATAAGTAAGCCGGCAAAAATAAACGGAAGATCAAGAAACATTAAGAAACCGGGTTTCTTAAAGAAACCGGGTTTCTGGCCGGTTCTGTGGGGCTAAAGCCCAACTACAAACGGGGGCTAAAGCCCAACTACAAACGGGCCGCCGGCATGTTATGCTTAATTATCTCCACCTAGGCGCTTTCCGTGCGACTCAAAAAGAGGGCTGATGGACGTTCCCAGCTTGCATCGCGACACCATTGAGGAAGTAAAGCAACGAGCTGACATCTACGATGTCATCTCGGAGCGCGTCGTCCTCAAGAGGCGGGGCAAAGACTTCGTGGGCTTGTGCCCCTTCCACAACGAAAAATCCCCCAGCTTCACCGTCAGCCCCAGCAAGCAGATGTACTACTGCTTTGGCTGCAGTGCCGGCGGGAATGCGATTAGCTTTCTGATGCAATTCGAGAAGCGCTCCTTCACTGAGGCGGTGCTGGATTTGGCCAAACGCTACGGGGTGCCGGTGCGGGCCCAAGAGCCAGAAAAGCGGCAAGAATTGCAGCGCCTGCTGTCTGTGCGAGAGCAGCTCTATGAGATTCTGGCTGTAGCGGCGAGTTTTTACCGGCACGCCCTGCACGAGTCCGGAGGGCAGCAGGCTCTGGAATACCTGCAATCCCACCGCCACCTGAGCGCGGAAACCATCGAGCAGTTCCAACTGGGTTACGCACCGGCAGGGTGGGAGGTGCTCTATCGCTACTTGGTGGAGTACAAGCGCCAGCCGGTGCATCTGGTGGAGCAAGCTGGGCTGATTGCGCCCCGGAAATCGGGAGACGGCTTCTATGACCGGTTCCGCGACCGGCTGATCATCCCCATTCACGACATCCAAGGGCGGGTGATTGGCTTCGGCGGCAGAACCCTCACCGACGAGCAGCCCAAATATCTCAACTCCCCGGAAACTGAATTATTTGACAAAGGCAAAACTCTTTTTGCCCTGGACAAAGCTAAAACTGCTATTGCTAAACAAGACCAAGCTGTGGTAGTGGAGGGATATTTTGACGCCATCGCCCTCCACGCTGCCGGCATCACCAACGCCGTCGCCTCCCTCGGCACAGCTCTCAGCTTGAACCAAGTGCGCCAGTTGTTGCGCCACACTGAATCAAAACAAATTGTCCTCAATTTTGACGCTGACAGAGCCGGCACCGCAGCAGCAGAACGAGCTATCGGCGAAATTGCCGGTCTCGCCCACACAGGCCAAGTCCAGCTGCGGGTTCTCAACATTCCCGACGGCAAAGATGCCGATGAATTCCTTAAGAATAGCGGCTCGCCAGAGCCCTACCGGCAGTTGCTCGCCACCGCTCCTTTGTGGCTCGACTGGCAGATTGAGCAACTCTTGGTGGGAAAAGACCTGAAACAGGCGGATCAGTTTGGGCAAGTCGCTCAGGCAATGGTAAAATTGCTCAGCAACATCACCAGCGACAACCTCACCCACTACACCCACCAGTGTGCGGAACACCTCAGCCTGAGAGATTCCCAACGAGTGTCACTGCTAGAAAACAATCTCCTCGACCAAATTGTCCGTCACTGGGAAAAACTCCTGCTCCAGAACGATTCTTTGCAGGTTCCCCTGATTGTCGCCAACCGGCTGAAGTTAAATAAGCGCAATTTGCCGCGCCGACAAAGTAAGCCTAGCAATACTTCTGACAAAGCACTGCCGGTTTCTGCAGAGCGCAATCTTTTGGAACAAGCCGAGGCGTTACTGCTGCGCATTTACCTCCACTCCCCCGAACACCGGCAAGCAGTAAAAGACGCCTTAGAGGAGCGCAATTTGCAATTTAGCCTCTCCCACCACCGGTTCTTGTGGCGGCAAATCTTAGAATTGCAACCGTCTGTTGCCGATCCGGGCCAGCTGATTTCAGCACTGCAAGACGGGTATGTGCAGTTCCCCAAGGAGATGGCGTTTGTGTCTCACCTGTTTTATCTGGAGGAGAAAACCAAGCACGACATCTTGCGGCAACCCCTGGCCATTCGAGGGGCAGCGGCTTGCATGGAGCGGGTGATGTGCGAGAAACGCTATCGTTATTTTATGCAGCAGTTGCTGCAAACAGACCCGACAGCCAACCCCGAACTGGCTGAGTCTTACCAAGAGCAATTCCGCGCCGAAAAAGTCCGCATCTGGGAATTAGACCGGCAGCGCCACACCACCTTCTCCGATTTGGTTCAACTGCCTTGGGTGGGAAGTAGCTGACAGCGCTGCCGGTGGCATCCCAATCTTTGCGGTTGCAGGGACTCTCGCTCGCCTCTTGTCAAGACGAGATCTATCTTGCCTGGAGCCGGAGAGAATGTAATATAATTATATAAACGTAATTGTTTTTAGCGAAATTAAAAGTGAGAGCGCAGTTTGCCAAAAACCCGGTTTCTTAAAGAAACCGGGTTTTCTAGACCTTCGTTTATCCGTTTAATCAATTTGTTTAAGCCGCCGGCGGGCGGGGCAGCACGCAAATCGCACAAGGGGATTTTATCTCAGCTAATCGCACTCCAGGGTTTCGCGAGTGTCGCGACTGGTGACGGGATTGGTGCCTTTGGCCACCTGGCAAAGCTGTTTCTGGACGTCCTTTCGCAGCAGCACATCCGTAAAATCAGCGCCGTCAATTATGGAGCCGTCAAACTTGGTATTGAAGGCGAAAGAACCCTCAAGAATAGCGTTAGTTAAATTCGCTTTGCTAAAGCGTGCCGTGTCCAAAGTCGCGTTCCGCATGTCAGCGTCCTCAAAAGTCGCCCCCAGGAGGTTGGCACCGAAAAAACTAACCCCCTGCAGGTTGGCGTGGCTGAAATTGCTGCCGCGAAGATTCGCTTTTGTAAAGCTGGAATCTGTCAAATCTTGACCGGAGAAATCGACGTTGATCAGTGTTTGTTTGTTGTAGTCGGAAGCGAAGGCAGGGGTTGCCTGGAAGCCAATAGCTGTCAGACAAGCCACAGCCCAGAAGACTGCACTGAATAGGATAGCTGGAATACGCTTACGAAATCGATAATTCATTCTGATTGATTTCAACTGGCAACCGTTTCTTTAGCAAAAAAACGCCATAAAGTCAACAGCTAGTGGGGGAGTTGCGCCCTCTAGCAGTGCGTGCTATGTGGTAATAGTACCAGCTGACGCAACATTTCTGAATTGCCCCCATGCCTGACTCACGAACGCCACCGCATGCCGGTGGGAACCGCACCCCTGACAGAGGCGCATCCGGAGAAGACTTAGTTGCTGAGTGGTTGCAGCAGCAAGGGTGGGAGATTCTCCACCGGCGCTGGCGCTGCAGGTGGGGAGAGATAGACATCATTGCCCACCGGCAGCCGGCGGCATCTGGCCACCGGCAGGGGTCTGCAACCCTAGCCTTTGTAGAAGTCAAAACTCGCCGGCGGGGGAACTGGGATGCCGGCGGTCTGCTGGCCATTACGCCGCACAAGCAGGAAAAACTTTACAAAGCGGCAGAGGTGTTTTTGGCCAACCGCCCGGATTTAGCAGAGCTCCCGTGCCGGTTTGATGTCGCCACCGTCAGGTGCCGGGAGCAGCCGTCTGGAGGGAGCACCGGCACCCCACCTGGTGTCCCCCCCTCACCCGTGCCGGTCAGACTCGGACAGCCGGTCTTCCGGGGACAATACCAACTCACCCTGCAAGACTACATCGAGTCAGCATTTGCTAGGGGTTAGGGGTTAGGGGTTAGGGGTTAAGGATAGAGGTTTCAGGGGTTGGGGGTTGGGGGTTGGGGGAAGAGGTGGCAGGTGGCACAGTCTACCACCTAACAGCTAACACCAGGGTATGAGAGGGGAGGGGTTTCAGGATAAGAGGGACACGCGACACCCACACCTAACACCTGCCACCCAACACTTAGCACCTGACACCTCAAGCCAGGGTTTCTGGGCAATAGCCCAGCCCTTTAACGAATTGCCGGCGAAACTCCTCAATCTCGCTCTTGTCCGGATGCCCGTGAGAAACCACAGCCATGTGGTAGCGACGCATGACATCAACGGGGGACTGTCCGTTTTCCAAGCTCCAAAGGGCCATTTGCAAGCGAATGCCCGGACTGTAGGGAATTCCCAGTTCATTCATAAACGCTCGGAAGTTGCTGTCAATCTGCGGCTCCAGGCGGTCGCTGATCTTGACCCGAATCACCCAGCCATCAATCTGATGAATAACGCTGATAAAGGCAACTGGCAGATGGCTGGCCCTGTTGAGGTATTCAGCGATTCTGAGCGTCAGGCTGGCATTGGCAACGTAATACAGATATTCCATTTTTTGCGGGATCTTGCGTGGGCTACTCTTTATATTTTCCCCAGATGCGACCCCTAAAGACTACGGGGATCGCCCCGACTCGCACTCGTAGAGTTCCCCAATTACTCCCCAAATTTACAGGAGCAACTCGGTAAAATAACAGATATAGAAATTAACCAGACTGTCATCCTCCGGAAGTTAGATATTTGAGCCGGCATCCGCTGCCGCCTCAAAGCTGTCGCCCTGACGCAGGTTCAGTCACATTTGCAGATTGTCAGCGAGGAGCAACGACATTGTTAGACCCTCAGGTGAGCCAGATTCACCCCTTATCGCCCACTCCAGCGCAAACCGGCTCCTACTTCGAGCTGTCGGGTGCCGCTTATGACTACTTTTTGCCCGCCGGTCGGATCGCACAGAATCCAGCTGTGCCCAGAGACAGCTCCCGGTTGCTGGTGGTGGATTCTCCCACTCACCACACCCACCGGATTTTTCGGGATTTGCCCGATTTGTTGCAGCCGAAAGACTTGCTAGTCCTCAACAACACGCGGGTCATCCCCGCCAGACTCTACGGTCACAAATCCACCGGCACACCTGTGGAAGTCTTGCTGCTCGAGCCGCGCACCGAGAGCACCTGGCTAGCCCTAGTCAAACCGGGCAAACGCCTCAAACCGGGGGCTACCATCGAATTTGAACCCCACAGGGGCAAGACGGGAGCCCCCTGCGGAGCCCGCACGGAACAGGAACTTGAACTTGAGGCAACAGAACGCCAGAAAAAATTCCCAACTCCCAATCCCCAATCCCCAAATCCCCAAATCCCGGCCCCCATTTCTGCCCCCAATTCTTTGAGGGCGAAAATTATGGACACCGCTCCGGCCACCGGCGGGCGGATTCTGGAGTTTGATCTCCCAGAAGGCGTATCCTTTGCCCAGATGTTGGAAGAATTTGGCCATGTGCCGCTGCCACCCTACATCACTGAGTCTGTTGCCTCACCCAACCAGTATCAAACCGTTTACGCCCACCATTCTGGAGCGGTGGCTGCTCCCACAGCTGGGCTGCACTTCACCGAAGAGCTACTCCAGCGGTTGGCCCAGCGCGGTACAGGACTGGCTTTTGTGACGCTGCACGTCGGGGTGGGGACGTTTCGACCGGTGGAAGTTGAAGACGTCACCACCCACAAAATGCACGAGGAGTGGGTGGAGGTGCCGGTGGCCACTGTGGAGCAAATTCGCCAAACCCGGGAGAGGGGAGGGCGAATTATTGCAGTGGGCACGACGGTGGTGCGAGCGCTGGAGGGGGCTGCAGCCTCGGGGCGGCTTCAGCCTTTTTGCGGCAAGACAGATTTGTTTATCTATCCGGGCTACCAGTGGCGAGTGGTGGAGGGGCTGATTACCAATTTTCACCTGCCCCGCTCCAGTTTGCTGATGCTGGTGAGCGCTTTGGTGGGGCGCAAGCGCTTGCTGGACTTGTATCAGGAGGCGATCGTTCAGGAGTACCGGTTCTATTCTTTTGGCGATGCCATGCTGATTTTGCCGGATGTCAGGGGTTAGGGGTTAGGGGCCAGGGGTTAGGGGTTAGGGGTTAGGTTTTAGGGGTTAGGTGTTAGGTGCTGGATTTTAGGAGTAATTCAATACCTCCTGCCCCATGCCCCATGCGCCATGCCCAATCCCCAATCCCCAATCCCCAATCCCCATGCGCCATGCCCCATGCCCAATCCGCAGTGCCTAGCGCCCAGTGGGCTATTCTTCCTCTTCCTCCTCACCTGAGGGATAGACAAAGGTAGAGCGTCCAGTCAAAACCGACTTGCCCAGGGACAGGGCTCTTTGGGCTTGCAGCGCCGCCTTGCGCTTCCAGGTGGCTTTGCGCTTATCCCGCTTGGATTTCGATGTTTTCTTCTTTGGGACGGCCATGACAGTAAAGACTGCTAATTTTTCACAATCTTTCTATTATAAGGCAATCCCCTCTTTTTTGAATAGAGCGCGGGCAATTGTGGATTGTGGATTGTGGATTTTGGATTTTGGATTTTAGATTTTGGATTGGGCACTGGGGTGGGCTTGGGCATGGGGTGAGCGAGCGCTTCCGTCCAGGAACCCAACCCCTAACCCCTAACCATTGGGCGTAGGGCATGGGGTATTGCTAATCTCGCCCAGACCGGAATGCAATTAATAAACCGGAGACGACAAGTTATTGCGCATTTAATTTGCGCTGTTTATATCTATTTATCATTAGCAGGTAGATCGTGTAAACTCGGTTAAGGAGGATCTGCCTCCTTGCTGAAATAAGCAGATTAAAAGCGTAACAGCTCGGTAGCGGACTTGGCCCTAGTCCGGTAAAGATACGGCGAAGGAAAGCCGGCAAACCTTTTGGGAGCATCCCGCCCGATGCATGCGTTGCCGAAATCAATGCGATAATGATTTCAGCAGGCGGCAGGAGAAGAAGATTTTTTGCCAGCGGAATCCCGGCAACGGGATTGAAACGCCACTCCTCAGGCTGCGAACTCCAGCTGGAGGTGCGGAGGGCCCAGTGGCGGGTGCGGAGGGCCCGGTCGCGGGTGCGGAGGGCCCGGTCGCGGGTGCGGAGGGCCCAGTGGCGGGTGCGGAGGGCCCAGCCGGTGCGGCAGCCGGTTGCCCAGCCGGTGCAGCCGGCCCAGTCGGTACGGCAGTCGGTTGCCCTGTTGGTGCTGTGCCGGGCTGTCGTGCCGGTGCTTTGCCGGGCTGTCGTGCCGGTGCTTTGCCCGTTTGGCCTGCCGGTGCTGTGCCGGGCTGTCGTGCCGGTGCTGTGCCCGTTTGGCCTGCCGGTGCTGTCCCCGGTTGGCCGGGTGCGGGTTGGGGTGTGCCAAACCCCAGCAGAGTCTTAGAGGTGGGATAGTATTTTGCCCATCGCTCGGCAGCTGGCCTGCTTCCCCACTGGTTGCGACTCACTTGCAGGGACAGAATAGGTGCAATTGCCCCTTTATTTTCACCCAGAACAACAATCGAAACTTCGCTGACCGAAATATCTCTGTCAAAGCTCCGCTGAACCGCTGCCCGAGCCACTGTTTCAGCTCGGCGAAGCAGGGTGTCGTAGCTTTCACCGGCTTCACTCTCGACAGAAACGTCAGCGCGAGCGGTATCGGCTCGGGCAATCTGGGGGGCGAGGCAGCTTTCCAGCAGCCAGACTCCTGTCCCCAATCCCAGCACCGCTGCTAAACTGAGCGCCGCTCCCAGCCGGGAGCCCACGCTTCCCGCACGCTGTGGGAGCGCCGCACTCAGGCCAGACGTCTCAGGCTTGAGTGCCGGCGGAGGGTTAGATTCACTTTGTCTCCACTCGCACATAGTGGCTCACCTCCTGACTAAAAAAATAGCAGGGGAGCGGGGGGGCTGGGGGGCAATCGGAGCAAAGGGAAAGATTTTCAGCCACAGTTGCCGGCCCCTGCGTGTAATTTTCTGACCTTGCAGTACAACGATCTTATAGCACTTTTCAGTTGCGTGGAGTACGCTTCGATCCCCCCAACCCCCCTTAAAAAGGGGGGCTAGCTTCTTCCCCCCCTTTTTAAGGGGGGGTAAGGGGGGGATCAATATCTGTACCTGACTCAGTTGCAATCTGCTATAGCTCCCACCGGCGGCGCTTGCGCTCCCGTCAAGCACCCCCGTGGTTGGGGCCATTCATCGGCAGCTCAACGGTAAAGCAGGTCAAACCGGCTTCACTGCTGACCTGTATCGCGCCTCCCAAGCGCTCAGTCAGTTTCTGGACCACAGCCAGTCCCAGTCCAGTCCCGCCCTGCTGCCACTGGTCGGCTTTGGGAATCCGGTAAAACTTCCTAAAAATTTGCGATAACTCTTGTTCCGGAATTTCCGCTCCGGAATTGGTGACGCTCAATTGCAGGCGGTCGCCGGTGGTGCGGACTTTCACGGCAATTCGTTCGCCAGCCGGCGTGTACTTGCAGGCATTGGTGAGCAATTCTCGCAGGATGCGCCCCACAAGCAAGGGGTCGCCGACTAAAGGAGGCAAGTCGGCAGCCATGTCTAGCGCCAGAGCTTGCTGATGTCTTTGGGCTTGCCCTTGAAAATTACGCAGGATTTCGGGGATAACTCGCTGCAGGTCGATGATGGCCGGTGCCCAGGAGTGAGAGCCGGCATCGAGCTGCTGCAACTCCAGCAGGTCTTCGATCAGGCGGATCTCTCGCTCGCACTCGTTGCGGACAATCTGGAAGTAGCGAGCCACTTTGCTGCGCTGCGCCTCCGGCTTAGCCAGGTCGGCGAAAAACTCCCTGTCCTGATTGAGAGAGATTGCCAGCATTTGGATCGCCATTTTCATATTCGCCAGCGGCGTCCGCAATTCGTGGGGAACTGTACTCAAGAAGTCTTCTTGGAGGCGAGCCAGTTTGTCCACTTCCGCCTTGTGGGTGTGCGCGACTCGAGCCAGTCTGGCTTGACGAATTGCGATCGCGCAGTGAGAAGCCACCTGCCGCACCAGCCGGATCTCTTGCTCGTTAAACGCTTCCTCTGGCGGCTTGACCAGCCACAGGTCGCCGATCGCCTCTTGAGAGTGGAAAATAGGGCAAACCAAGATGGCTCCCGCACCCAAGCTTTTGTTGGGGCCGGTCTGGCAAAACTGAAAATCCTGGCAGAGCAGCAGGTGGCGGTAGACCTCAGGAGAGGAAGCCATGAGCAGCGTCTGCCCCTGCGAGGGGGGCTCCGAGGAGGGGTAATCGCAGCGAACGGTAGCGGTGTTTCGGTCAGCGCTGTAGGTAGAGGCGCGGCACTTATCGACTCCGAGCGTCAAAGCTAATTCCCGCACCGCCGCTTGCAAAATCTCCCGTTCATCCAAACTGTCGCGGAGTTTGTCAGTGATGCGTTCGAGCGCTCCCAAAGCCTCCTGCGCCTGCTGCAGCTCAGCCGTGCCCTCCTCCACTTGACGCGCCAGATCGGATTTGCGCTGCTGCCCCATCTCCAACAGTCGGGATTGCAGCTCCTGCGGAGCCTCTGCGCTAACGACAGCCATTTTCACCTGCCTCACCAGTGAGCTGAACAAATCAATTTCAAACTGCTGCCACTGCCGTGTCCTGCCGCACTGGTGCACCATCATCAGTCCCCACAACTGGGTGTCCGGCTCTGGACAATCGGGCGGAAGTGGAACTTCTGACTGGGCCAAAGGTGAAAGGCACTGCCCACTTTTTGTGAATATCGGCGCGACCAACATGGACTTGATATTAAAGAACTCCAGCAGCTGGATGTGACTGGAGTCCAGACCGGCTGAGTGGATATCCTCGATAGCCTGAATGCGACCGAGCTGATACTGCCGCAGGTATTGGTTCTGCGAAACCCACGGCAGCTCCCGCACCGCTGCGGCGCTAGCGCGAAGCACGAACCCCAGCATGGACGGCCAGCCCGGCTCCACAGATTCCACAACCACTGAGCCGGGCCAGATCGGTGCGGGCTCCGCAGAAGCATCTGGCTCGCAGCGATACAGGATCGCCCGCTCTGCTTGCAAACATTGCCGCACCTCAGCCACACTGGTGTTGAGAATCTCTTCGAGGTTAACAGAGTGGCGCACCTGCTGCAGCGCACCGTCGAGCCGGTGCAGCGGCTTCTGCGGAGCCCGCACGGAACGGGCGGGCGGCCCCGCAACTGCCCCAGAACGCGGGCTGGAGCTGATTTTCTCGTGCTGCTCACCGGCAGCTCCCACAGACGAGATGAATTCCCTCTCAAAGCCGGTGCCACCAGCCAGCCAGTATTCCACATCGCCGAAGTGGCGCTGCACCTGTTGCTCTTGCGGAGCTCGCCCGCAATCGCAGAGCATCGCTTGCTGCATGGCAACGGCCAGAATGTCGGCCCACTGGCTTGCCAGTTTAATGTGTTCGGCAGTGAACGCGCCCGGAGTTTCGGAGGTCACTTCCAGGCAGCCCAGCAGGGGCGGCCCGCTGAAAAGCCCGTCCTCAGCCAGTCCGAGCAGGGGGACATGGAGGTAGGAGCGCACCCCTTCTGCCTGCAGCGCAACTGTCGCCTTTGAGGGCTGGCAAAGGGGCGCGATGTCTTCCACCAGGTAAATTTTTCCCTGCCGCAGCTGTGGTATACTGGCAAAAATCTCCAGCGGCAGGCGGGCTCCCCTCCCCACCGGCGGCTGCTCGTGGGGTGCTGGCGCGGTTAGGCCCCTGATGTTGGTGGCGAGTACCTCGGCGACGCCTGCTTCCAGGTCGAACTTGACAATACTGGCCCGCCGGCAGGGCCATTGCTCAATCTGGCGCAGCGCCCAGAGCGCAAGCGCCTCCAGCGCTCGGTTCGCCTGCACGGATTGAGCAATCTCTGGCCGACTCAATTGGCTTGCGGTGTTCTGCATCAATCTCTCCTCTGTATGGAATGCGCTGCCGGTGTGCGGGCTGGATTTGGGCAAGCTTCCTCTGTTTTCTGCAGCGCGGCGGCACTGACTCTCGTTGAAATTCTCTGAGTCCGCAGATAGCCTCCCCTGGAATTTGCTAAATGCGGAATTTTGACTTGAACGTTTTACTCGCTCCCAGGCGGAGCCTGGGAACCCACTTCTGCCCGCTTCCTCGCGCGTGCGGGGCACAACCTTAACAGACCTGCTCCTCACGCAGCTTGGCCTTGGAAGCGGGATGTGCTGAACATGCCGGCGGGCACAATTTGCCCTCTGCCACCGTCGCGTCCGCTTTCGGGACATGCAGCCTCGGGTTGACTGACCGTCGCTTCCCAACTAGGCCAGCTGCGTCAGGACGCAGGCGGTTAACTCTTGACGCCAGTGTGCGATTGTAAAAGCCTGCCTGTTGGGATAATGGGGATAAGTCTCTGAGTGAGTCTCAAGTTCTTCTTCTGTTCCCACCGGCCCCATTAACTTCACTTTTTCTCGCTCCATATTTTTACCCTAAATCTACTTTATTTTTCAACAATCCACCCAAAATCATGTTATTTTTTAAGCTTTTTATGCGGCTTATTCCTTAATTTTTTCGCCCCTCATTTGACTGGCGATTCTCTAATCAACGAGCTGAATTTATCTATATTTACCCCCTTTTTTCGAGGTTGCCAGCCCCTAGAGCTGATAGCTGCCTCAGTTCAGTAAAGCCTGTTCCCGCTTTTCCAGGCAACAGCAAATTCGGGGCGGCAATCGCGCTCTGTTCTGAGAGCCAAGCGCCGCCAATGAGCAGAGTGTTAAGGATGCAGTCATTCTGGGCATTTCTTCTCCTCGGCTGACGCTTTTCTTTTTGATTCAACCCCGCGCCGCTCCTGCGACAGGCTGTACGCCTTCCTGCAGGGTGCCCGCACGGAACCGACAGTGCTCGCTGAAACGCCGGTCAAATAAAAAAAGTGACCGAAATCCTCCGCCTGCTGTAAGCGAGCGGAGCGCGTAGATTGACACTCCCTCCCCTGGAAGGGGTGAGATTCTCTGGCCTTTAAGCCAGATCCCCTCTTACCTGGACAGTGAGGTCAGCTGAGGGCGAGTTGCTCTCCTTGTAGTTGGCCTGCTTATTAGTGTAATATCTGGCTCTTTTTTGAAAATAGCGCCCAAATGTGAAGAACTCGTGAAGAGAAAGCCGAGATCGCTAAAAAGTTCTGCCGGAGATTTGCTGGCGGAAGGACAGGTCGATATGTGGCAGGTTGTGGGGGCACGACCTGAAGTTGGGAAAAACGGGTTCGTCGCACCGCGCCCCAAGAATCGATCTCAACAACAAACGCCTCAGCTAGGGCGTCTTCCGTGGAAGGGATGGCATCTGGGTTGCCCGTCGGGTTGCCGGGATCGCAGGAGAATAAAAAAGCCACCGCACAAGCCGCAATGCTGGTTTGGTGGCGGCAACGCAGAGCTGGGGGACTCTTTGTCTTCCCTCAGCTAAGAGCTCATTTATAAAGAAAAAGTTAAGCAACAAGAAACCGGGTTTCTTCTACTGGGTCAGCCGTAAAATAGAGCCCTCCGACAGCAAGATTGGCGGGTTCGGGCCCCCTTCCGGCTTAACAATTACTTTATAAATCAGCTCTCACCCCAGGGGGATTGGTGCGGGCACTGGGCGGTTCTGAGCTAAAAAATAGTTAGCTCTTTTGGCTGGCACTGCTGAATCTGGATAGCAATTCCTAGGGCTCCCTCCAGTTGCAAATCTTCAAGATAGCCAGAGTGAGCTTCTTCAGCTTCCTTGGCACTTATAAAAGGGCCGAAGTAGTAGATACAGCTGGGCTGGTCAGTGACTATTTTCAACCACCAAGCCAATCCCAGCCGCTCCAAGCCAGAAATAAAAACCTCTTCCATCACTTTTGCTAACTTCATGGGGGTTCTCCACGATTTTGTGCGGCTCAGTAGCTGTCCGGAGCGACTGCAATCGGCTCCAGCACTGAGCGGGTTCTATTTTCAACATGCACGATTCGTTTCTGCAGCGCCCTAGCTGCGCCCGCCGGACAGGAAAAGCCGGCGCGGGATTTGTGGCTATCTGCGAATTTGGCACTCTCCCATTTGCCGTGGAAAAAGTTTCTGGGATTTCTCCTGAAATATCCCAATATAATTAGGGATCGGGGCTGCGCAGGCATTGGCGGGGCGCAGTGCTATCTCCGCAAAAAGCACGGGGTTTATTCAGTTTTGGGCGTTTCCAGAAATCTAAAGTCTGGGGTTTCGACGAGTTTGGCCGTACCATTCAATACCATTATAGACTTCACGGCTGGGGCACCGGGCACCGGGCATGGATAAGAAAAGGTCTTAGCTTAATGGTTCTGTGAAATCTCTTGTCAATGCCCAGGGTTCAGCGCCCAGCGCCCAGCGCCCAGCGCCCCATTGATATTCAAATCTTCACAGATGAGACAGCCGGTACATTTCACTAAATAAGGCACTGTTTTCCCAGGGCAATCCTTTCGTTTGCTGCCGGGTTTATTCAGTATATAGGCTAATTAATTAAAAGCTTTTCTGCTGATTTTATAAATCAAGTGTTAAATTAGCGCGACTTTTCAGGAAGTTTCGGCGCGTTTTTTTGAAATTAATTTTTACAAAATTCGCCATAAATGCCATTTTTAGAACCAGAAAAAGTTAAATAACAGCATTCCCCTTTTGTTTTAATATGCCGATCATTCTCCTGGAGCAGTTGCCCGACTTGTTGGGAACCTTTAGTCCGTTCTCGCAAAAATCGGACTGAAGCCGCAATCTCTCCAGGTGTCGCCCCACAGTGTCACCAGGCTGATGGCTTCAGTTTGCAGGTACGATCTAGCAGCATTAAACGTTTTTCGGCTCTCCTGTCTTTGCGGCGATAGCGAAAGCTGACGCTCCAATCCAAACCTTTGCAGGTATTGGTATTGCCAATCCCCTGCTTCCAGTTATCCGTCCCCGAAAACCCTTTTTTGGGGCGGGGTTTTCCACCGCAAAGGCAGGAGATACCGTTTTTGTGGGTGTGAAAAAATTGTTTAACTTTTACCAACCCCCGCACTGGCTGACATCTCCCCATTAACCCATTATTATATAATGCTTGATAGGGTAATTATGTTAATTTTTATTACGGGCGACTTCAGTCGCCCGGTTCGCTTATCCCCTTGTCTAAAGCCAGGGGGAAAGCGGGAACGTTTCTCAATCAGGAGAAGGGGTTGCCGGTGGCTTGGAATGAGGCGGGCGCAGAGTGGGTGCTTTACAAGCTCCAGGAGAGAACTTTTGCCACCTGACCTGCTAGGCTCATGGGGTCGAAGGGTTTGGCAATCACCCCCGCCACTCCCAGTTCAGCAAATCGGCGCTGGTCATTAGCCTGTACCTTGGCGGTTAACAAAATCACCGGGATCTTCTGAGTCGTGCTGCGCAGCTGCATCTGGGCGTATGTCGCAGGGCCATCCATATCAGGCATCATAACATCCAGGAGGATAGCATCAGGCTGCTCGGCTTCCGCTTTGTCGATTCCTTCGCTTCCCGAACCGGCTGTCAGGACTTCCCATCCCCCCACCATCTCCAAACTGAGCTGGGCGACTTCCCGGATATCGTCTTCATCATCAATCACCAGAATGCGCTTGGCTGTCATAGTTTTTTTTCCTCGTCGGTTTTTAAATGCGTTTAAATGTGTCCATTGCTTGAGTCAGCGCAAGTACACCCCTGAGCATGTCTGCTTTGTGCGGTGCTGGGGGCAGGTTCACCGGCAGCCTGCGATTGCCGGTGCGCGTGCGGCACGCGGACAGCAAGAACCCGGATTAGTATATTTACAGTTTTCTTCTGTGTCCATCCATAAGCCGGCGCTCGGGGAGATTGCACAGCTAGCTACCAATATACTGAACAAAAACTAAGAATTTCTACCAATCCTTAAAAGGGGCAGGCGTTTAACAGCGTCCCTGCCGGGCGGCGGTTGAGGGCAGAGATGGTGGGAACCTATTGCTAAACGAGTCCTGAGTGTTAGGTGTTAGGTGTTAGGTGTGGGGTGTCCCTGAAACCAATCTCCTGTGGGGATGGGTGGATGCATGGATTGGGGATGGGGGATGGATTGTTTGGCTCAATGCCCGGTGCCCGGTGCCCGGTGCCCGGTGCCCGGTGCCCCTACGCTTTCCCTGGCGCGAGCGGCAGGGTGAAGCAGAAGGTGCTGCCCTGACCCAAGGTACTTTCGGCCCAAATCCGACCTCCGTGCTGGTGCACGATACTGCGGCAGATAGCCAGACCCAGGCCGGTGCCCCCGAAAGCTCGCGAGTCGGAAGAGTCCACCTGTTGAAAGCGCTCAAATATTGTATCGAGCTTTTCCGCCGGGATGCCCCGCCCCTGGTCAGCGACAGCAATCAGCAACTCTGTAGGGGCAGGCCCCCATGCCTGCCCCCCATCTCCCCCTGCCGCAGGCGTCCCGCCACTGCCGGCAGGCCGCACGCAGGCCGCACGCTCGCCTGCGACCCCCTCTTGACGGCAGCTCCCCCCAAAGAGCGCCGGTAGGGGCGGCCCCCCGTGGCCGCCCTCTTGCAGCGGCGGCCCCCCGTGGCCGCCCTCTTGCAGGGGCGGCCCCCCGTGGCCGCCCTCTTGCAGCGGCGGCCCCCCGTGGCCGCCCTCACACCGCTCGCAGGGGGCCTGGGGCTGCTCCCGGACAAAGCCGGTCAGGGAGACTCTGGTTCCCGCCGGTGAAAATTTTATGGCATTGCTGAGCAGATTGGTCAGGACTTGCACGATGCGGTCGCGGTCGGCTTGGAGGGCCAGCCCTTGTGGGTGCCCCAGAATCGGCTGCACCGAGAGGGTGACGCCCTCCTTGAGGGCCATCGCCTGCATTTCCTCGACCGCCTGCTTCATTAGCTCGCCGGCACCGCACAGCTGTTTCTCCATAACGATCTTGCCCGACTGCATGCGCTCCAGATCCAGGATGTCGTTGATCAGGCGCACCAAGCGCTCGGTGTTGGAAAGCGCGATGTCTAGCATGCGCTTAGCCTTATCGGGCTGGTCATTCAGAAGCCCCGCCGCCAGCAGACCCAAAGCACCACGCATTGAGGTCAGGGGCGTCCGCAGTTCGTGGCTCACCACTGAGATGAATTCATCCTTCATCCGCTCTACGGCAAGACGTTCGGTGATGTCTTTAAAAGTAACAACCGCACCGACAATCTTGCCTTGCTCCCGAATCGGCGTGCTGACGTACTCAACTGGAAAATAGCCATTCTTTCCCCAAAAAAGTTCGTCAGTGACGTGGTGAGCGGAGCCGTCCTGCAGTGAGGCATAAATCGGAGAGTGCTTGGTGGGGGAGAGTTGAGTTTCCCCAGAACAGGGTGAAGCTTTGGCACTGCCATTACTGTGTTTGTTTAACCGCTCGCTCAGCGCTCCGAACTCAAAACGCCCGCCCTCAGGGGGGAACGCCTCACCGAGGAGTTCTTTAATTTCATATCCTAGCATTCTGGATGCCGCTGGATTGACGAACGTTATTCTTCCCCGGGCGTCTAACCCGCAAATCCCTTCCCCCGCTGAATTTAAAATTAATTCGTTTTGATGCCGCAGTCGTTCCAGGGCGGCTTCTATGCGCTTGCGGTCGGTGATGTCGCGGGCAATGGTTGAGACGCCCGTCACCCTGCCGGCGGCGTCAAAGATGGGAGAAATGGTGAGGGCGACGTTGATGCTCTGGCCATCTTTCCGCAACCGCAGGGTTTCATAATGCTCCAGTCGCCCTCCCTGCTTGATTCTTTCCAGAATTTGCGGCATTTCATCCTCATGGTCGGGTGGGGCTAGCACAGAGGAGGAGCGCCCTTTCACCTCAGAAGTGGCGTAACCGTAAATCTTCTCAGCACCGGCATTCCAGCTAACAATCACCCCATCCAGCGTCTTGCCAACAATGGCGTCGTCCGAGGACTCCACAATCGACGCCAAGCGGCTGAGTTCTTCCTCTGCCTGTTTGCGCTCCGTGATGTCGCGCCCGAGAACGACCAGCCCTTTTCGCGATCCGCTGGGGTGGAACAGAGGCACTTCGATCAGGTCGTAGATTTTCGCAGTTCCGTCCGGTTGGGGAATCACTTCTTCTACGCGAGACAGTGTCCCTTTTCTCCAGGCGGCTTCATCTGTCCGCTCGCAAGTGAGCAAGGCATCCCGATAAAAACTGTGGAATTCGGCAATCTGGGAATCCTTCAAACCCCGGTAATCGAGCCCTTCTAGCTGGAAAACTTCCAGCATCGCCCGGTTAGCCATAAGCCACCGCCCGCACTCATCCTT
Source organism: Oscillatoria princeps RMCB-10 (assembly GCA_019359235.1). Lineage (GTDB taxonomy): Bacteria > Cyanobacteriota > Cyanobacteriia > Cyanobacteriales > Oscillatoriaceae > Oscillatoria > Oscillatoria princeps. Next base: position 104,790 of record JAHHHT010000014.1, on the reverse strand, counting down.
AAAGCAAACAATGTCGGGCATGGCGTTAATCAAAGTCCGCAGCTGCTCGGAGCTTTCTCGCAGCGCCGCCTCCACCCGCTTTCTTTCGCCGATTTCCCGCTGCAGCTGTTCGTTGGCCAAAGTCAGTTCCTCGGTTCGCGCCTCCACCAGATCCTCTAGCTGTTCGCGGTACTGCCTGAGTTCCTCCTCTGTCCGCACGCGGTGACTGACGTCCCGCAGCACCGAAAGATGGCGACCGGGCAGAAAGTTGGCCACCGCAGAATACTCCACCGAACGGACGGTTCCGTCTGTGCGCCGCAGGCGGAACTCGCCGGTTGCCCGCCCGAGTTCCCGGAATTGCCTCCACTGCTGCTCCAATTCCGAAAGCGGCCCAGTTGCAAACTCGACAAGATGGCGTCCGGGGAGTTCGGAGGGCGGCAAGCCGAACAGTTCCCCAGCTGCTGGGTTAGCTGCTAAATACTCGCCAGAGTCATCCGCAATCACCATTGCGTCCATAGCAGCCTCGAAGACGGCTCGCAGTTGGTGGGCGCTCTCTCGCAGCGCCTCCTGGGCTCGGGCTGCCACTTGGGCTGCCTCTATGCGCTCGGTAACATCTTGAAAATAAACGGCCAGTCCGTCTTCACCCGGGTAGGCGTGAACTTCAAACCAAATATTGAGGGGCTGGTAAAATTCTTCAAAGCTGACTGCTTGTCCTGTTTCAACAGCTCGCGTGTACTGTTCAAGGAAAAAGGAGCCGGCGGTTTCTGGAAACACCTCCCAAAAGTTTTTGCCCAGGAGTTCTTCCCGCTTTTTCTGCATAATCTGCTCGGCTTGGCGGTTGATATAGGTGAGCCGCCACTGCCGGTCTAGGGCAAAAAAAGCGTCCGTAATGCTCTCCAGAATGTTAGCAATCCGCCGGTTGGATTCTCGCAGCGCCTCCTGCGCCATCTTCAGTTCGGTTACGTCCTGATTGACTACAATCGCCCCGGATATCTCTTGCGAAAGGTTCCGCAGCGGCACAGCTGAGTTCAAAATCGTTTTGCGAAGCGCTGAAGCGCTTTCGATGTCAATCATTTGATTGATTGAGGTTTCCCCTTTGGCAAGCGCACGAGTCAGCGCCCACTGATCAGCTGTTACGGACAAGCCGGTGTCAGAAAATTTGAGATTTTGCCAAAAGCCTTTTTGACTGTTACCTCGACAGCCGGATTCTGCCGTTTCGGTTTCTTCACCGGCACTCTCGCCTGCCAAATCCCCTTCCCGCACCGCGCCCGGAAACGAGGGCCATCCAAAACCGTCACCGCCCCAAATTTGTTTGCCGGCTGGATTTTCTAGCAAGATTCGACCGCGCTCGTCTGTGACCCACACCCCTACCGGGAGAGTTTCTAATACTTTTCTCAGCAGTTCTTCACTTCGCTGCAGCGCTTCTTCGGTTCGCTTGCGGTCGCTGATGTCCCGGCAGGTGTAAAGCACTGTCCCCCCTTTGATGGCGACGCGCTTCACGCTCACCAGCAAGGTGCGCCGCTTGCCGGTTTTGCCTGCGACCTCCCGCTCGATATTCTGGATTTCTCCCGATGCCTCCAGCTGATTTTTATCAAAAAACATCTCCCCTAGCAGCTGGGCAATGTTGCCTAATTTTCGCACTTCTTCAAGGGAGTATTCAAAAATTAGGTTAACATTGGGACAAATATAAGTAAAGTTTCCGGCGCTATCCGTAATAAAAACTGCTTCGGAAATTTTGCTGAGGGTGAGCCGGTGCAGTTCTTCTGAAGCTCGCAGCGCCTCTTCCATTTGCTTGCGCTCGGTGAGGTCGCGGCTGACCACTAGCACGGCGGGCGAATTTGCGTCGCCCACAAGAGTGACGGCTGACTCCACGCTCACTTCTCTGCCGTCCAGGCGCAAAAAGGTTTCTTCTATAAAAGGAACGGCTTGTTTTTCTTCTGTGACCTTTCTAATTCGCTCTTGGAATATTTCCTGCGAGTCAGGATGTACGAAATCCATCACGGGCTGTCCGATTAGCTCCTGGAAACCGGCAGCACCCAGCAGTTTGACACCGGCAGTATTGATCAAGTCTATCTTCCCCTGTGAGCAGACCACGATCGCTTCGGGAGAGAGCTCTACGAGCTGCCGGTAGCGCTGCTGGCTTTCCAGCAGCGCGGCTTCTTTGGCTCGCAGCTGGTGGCGGCGGCGCAGCGCCACGATCCCGTAGGCTAAGTCGGATGCCAGTTCTTTGAGCAGCTGGACTTCCGAAACGTCAAAGGCGTCCGGTTCGCAGGCGTAAATGGTGAGAACCCCGAAGCACTGGGGGTTAGCCTGTGCGTTTTTCTCCCGCACCCCATCAAACCCGCTCTCCATCAGTGGCAGGGCAATTGCCGATGCGCAGCCGAGCGCTTGCGCCCCAGATCGCCAAGGAGAGCAGGCGGGAGCGGTGAGGATGTTTTGCACGATGCAAGGGGAGCCGGTGCGAATGGCGGTTTCGGCGGGATGGCAGCTAAAGCCGTTTGAAATGCATTCGTTCGAGCTCAACAGTATTTCTGCGTGCAAAGATTCCAGAAAGCCGCGCGATTCGCCATACTGGGTGTGCACGCGACATGAGGCGTCCATTTCTGGAAAGCCGACCCAGGCCAAGCGGTAGCCGCCGGTTTCTACGATAATCCTGCAGATATCATTGAGTAACTCTGACTCTTCTGTTGCCCGCACCAGTGCTTGGCTGCAATCGCAAATGGCTCTCAGGGAGCGATTCGCCCGACACAGCTCTTCTTCGATCTGCCGGCGCTCGGTCAAGTCGTGGACGATCGCTGAATAGCCCACCAATTCCCCTTGTTCGTCTCGCAGGGCTGTAATGGTCATGTTTGCCCAAAACCTTGACCCGTCCGGGCGCACGCGAACGCCTTCGTCCTCACACTGACCGGCGGTGAGTACCAGCTGCAGTTCTTTTTCCGGTTTGCCGCACTCAATGTCTTGCTTGGGATAAAAGCAAGAGAAGTGCTGGCCAAGAATCTCTTCTGAGCGATACCCCATAATGCGCTGAGCGCCGGCGTTCCAGCTGACCACTTTTCCTGCGGTGTCCAGCATGAAAATCGCGTAATCCCTGACGTTTTCCACCAGCAAGCGGAAGTCCAAAGCCGGCATCGACGCACTCAGCTGTTTCAGTTCCTCGGACAGCCGCCCCCACCGCAACAGGTTTTCCACCCTCAACTCCAGCTCGGCAGGCTCGATGGGGGCACAGATCGCGTCGTCCGCCACGCCTCCGAGCACAGACGCCCCCATCGAAGCCAGGGGGCGTTCCGCAACCAGCAGCACCGGCAAAAATACCGGCTCGCTGGCGGCTTTTAGGGCAGCGATTTTTGGCCCGTGCCTGCCGAGAGCCCCACTGTCGGCAATGCAAAGGTGGAAGCTCGGCAGGGAAGCGGGGAGTGCCGCTAAATTGGAGTCAGCCGCACCGGCCAACCAGCCACTCGCCACCTCTTCGGCGAGCAGTACCTGGTAGCGGTAGCTCAGGCAGTTGGCCAGCTGGCACTGGATTTCCTTGTCATCGAGCAGGAGCAAAATTTGTTGCGTTCTTGGGCGGCTCATTTTTCAGCCTCCGGATGGGGGCGGGGTGATTACAATCTTTTGTTGTCTGCCTTCTAGCTGGGGTCAGCCCGCCCCTACAAACCGGGGGGGCGCAGGGGGCGGCGGCGGGGGCGGGGCGGGTTTATTCATGTCCGGCGCTGTGCTGGAAATATCTGAGCGTGAACCCGCCCCTACCAGGGGGTTGCAGGTCTGGGCTTTTCCTCTCACCGCCGGCAATATCGCCCGAACGCAGACCGACCAGAATTGTCTGCGATGCGGAGCTAAAGGTTTTCATCTCTGTGTAGTAGCATTTTAACCTAAGCTTTGCTTTGAGATTTTCCCTGCAGAACCCCCCGGAGCCTGAGAGACGGAACATGTGGCGTCTCTGCAGCTTGATAAACTGCTTTCACATTGCAGTCAAGATCGGGGTGACTCCCACGGGGCAGTAGGGGCCGGTTTATCTCAGGGGCGGGTTACCAGATAATATTTACTGCCAGCAGATAGTTCGGGTGAGTAAGCCCTTGCAAGCCACCAGCAGACATCTCTCTACAAGCCAGCCCCTACTGCTGTGAAACCCCAAGAGCCCGCACAATCCGCTTATTTACGCTTGCTTTCCTCGGTTGGGATTGCCCAATTTAGGGGGGCACGCCGGGGGCTAATGCCGGCACTCGCCAATCGATACCTGTTTTTATCCTACTCGAAGAGCGTTTGTCATGGGGCTGTAAAACCTACGGCTTCAGCAGTCAGTCAAGGTGAAACTTCACCCCGCACCCTTTCGGGACAAATCTCTCGTAAAGGGGGGCGCTCCCCGCGCCGGAGGGCCGGTCATCCGAAAGAATGGTATTTACAACGCCACCGCTCAAGACGCGGGTTTTGTATAGATGCTTTCTTACGGAAATAAGAAATGTGCCCCATTGGGCACAAACTAGCCCAGACAGCTGGGTGCCCAGTGCCCAATCAGACGCTCCCAATGCCCAATTCCCAATTTGTCCCGCAACAAATTTTGAATATTTCCCAGACAAAGCGAGGCGTTCATGTTTTAATAAAAAAAATCACCCTCTAAACATTAATCTCCCACAGCCGCTCATAGTCTTCAGGCGTATCAATGTCTGCCGCTCCCTCCGGAAAGGGAATGCGAGCCACACACTGGCTGTATTTTCTAATAATCTCTTTAGCCCCCCTGTCACCTCTCAGACTAGCCAGTTCTGAAAACAATCGCCGGCTGAAAAGGGCCGGCACACCTAACGTCCCCTCATACTCTGAAGCGACAATAGGTTGACCTGTGAGAGAGTAAGTCTCGACAAGCTTATTAATATTTTGGGCGGATACGAAAGGCTGGTCGCAAAGCATAAGCACCACTGCCTCTAGCTCTTGAGAGCCGGCATTCAACGCTTCAATCCCACTCCGAATAGAAGAACTTATCCCCTCCGCCCACTGCTCGTTTTCTACCACCCGCACGGATAATTGGCTGACCGCATTTCGCAGCAAACCGGCAGAAGCTCCCAGCACGACAGCAACAGACCGGCATCTGGAAGCAGCAGCCACTTCTGCGGAATGTCTGAGCAAGCTTCGCCCCTGATATAGCAACAGCTGTTTGGGCGTCCCCATGCGAGTTGACGCTCCCGCTGCGAGTATAACGATCCCGACAGCGGGTAAATCGCTTTCTTTCTCTTGAGGAATTTGAGAAAAGCTGTCTTTCATCACTCTGCGTGAGAAGTTGTGATTTTTTTGAATGAACCGCCGCCGTGAAGGAGCGCCAAGGAAAGAGAAGAGAGTTTATCTTCTGGCGGGTGAGTAAGTGCCAGAAACCCGGGTTCTTTAAGAAACCGGGTTTCTCAGTAGCGCCTCACTCAATTTGCTGGTGAATTGACCCACACCGGCTCTTTAAAAAACCCCCCTGGCGACCGGCTAAAACGGCTTGAATCTCAGCTATGACAGCCAGGGCGATTTCCTCTGGCGTTTCCGCTCCTATATCCAGCCCTACAGGACTGTAAAAGCGAGCCAGATTTTCTGCCTTTATTATAATTCCTTTTTCGTGCAATTCGGCAAGTAACTTTTCGGTTCTGCCCTTAGAACCGAGAAGACCTACATAGCGCAAAGGAGAGGTTAAAAGTATGTTAAGTATTTCCAGGTCGCGGAGATAGTGATGCGTCATAACAGCAGCCACCGTGCGGCTGTCTGGCTGAATGTGCCGGTCAATCGTTTCCGCACCGGCAACAATAACCCGATCTGCGAGAGGAAACCGAGCTGAGGTTGCGTAAGCAGGACGGCTGTCAATGACCGTTACCTGCCATCCCAGTTCTTTAGCAAAGCGGACAACGGGCACAGCATCAGAACCGGCACCAAAAAGTAACAGCCGGACGGGCGGCTGGATGACTTCAATAAAAACTTCAGCATTGCCAGCTTTTAGCGGGTACAGTTTCACTTTAGACCGGCTGTTTTCCAGAACTTCTAAAGCCTCCTCCCGCAGAGCGCCGGCTAGCTCACAATCTCCGATATTACTAATAATATCATCATCTTGGCGAAGCATCAAGCGATCGCCAACTTTCGCGCTCAACTCGCCTTCGACAGAGAATACAGTCGCGACAACTCCCACCTGTCGCCGGTGGAAGCACTCCGAAATAAATCTTATGTGACTTTGACTTTCATGAGTCAGACACTCAATCAGAATACGCACTATTCCATTACAGCCAAGTCCGAGCCCCCAAATGATATCCTGATCAGCTTTTGTGTCATACTCGACCGCAATCGGATTGCCCGATCGCATCACCTCCCCAGCACGCTCAAAAACGTCATCTTCCAGACAGCCGCCGCTAAGAGATCCCGCCACTGCACCTTCTTCAGTCACAAGCATTCTGGCACCCAGCTGCCGGTAACTGGAACCCTGAAGCTTAACAAGAGTGGCGAGAGCTGCTGTCTTACCCCTACTTTCCAGCTTCTGGAAAGCTTCAATAATATCCTGCAATTCCTTCATATAGCGCGTCTAAATCATTCGTCTAAATTTCAGAACCCCGGTTTCTTTAAGAAACCGGGGTTCTGGGCCCCCAGCGGTTCCGAAAATCATTGAGATATGCTCTATAATTATCCCCCGGGTGTCTAGCAGTTTAAATGTTTGTAATCTTCCGCTCTTTCTTGGCGCTCTTGGCGTCTTGGCGGTTCATTAAAACCTACAGCAACTTGTCTGGCGTAATCGGGAGGTCGCGGAGCCGCAAGCCGGTTGCGTGGTAAACAGCATTAGCAATTGCCGCCGCCACCCCAATGATAGACAATTCCCCAATTCCTTTCGTTCCTAGCGCATTGACGTGCGGGTCGTATTCATCGACAAACACCACCTCAATGTCGGGCACATCGGCGTGAGCGGGTATCAGGTAATCGGACAAATTAGCGCTGACGATGCGCCCTTTGTTGGGGTCGATAACGGTTTTTTCCATCAGCGCCATGCCGATCCCGCCAATCATACCGCCAATCATCTGGCTGCGTGCTGTCTTGGGATTGAGAATTCGCCCCGCACCGTAGACACCCAGCATCCGCGTTACTCGCACTTCGCCGAGCATGGAATCGACTTTTACTTCAGCAAAGTGCGCTCCAAACGAATGCATCGCGTACTGCTTTTTCTCGGCTCTGGAAGTTTGACTGTCCGCTTCGACGCTTTCCAGCCCGTGACGGGTGAGAATATCTGCGTAAGTCTCTCCTTTTGACGGATCTTGCCTGAGGAAAAGCCGGCCCGACTCGACGGTAATCTCCTCTTCCGAACACTGATAGAGCGGCGATTTCGGATCTCCCACTGCTATCTGAATCACCTTGCTGCGGGCTGCCAGCGCCGCCTGCCGCACGGCTGGGCCAACGCTGCTCGCGGTCATGGAGCCGCCAGTTACAGGAGCTTTTGGCAGGTTGGTGTCGCCGAGCTCGAACCCCACGCGCTCGCAAGGGATGCCCAGCGCCTCAGCTGCTACCTGAGTCATTACGGTGTAGGTGCCGGTGCCCAAGTCCTGTGTCCCGCTTTGGGCCAGCGCTTCCCCGCTGGCAAAGATTTGCACCTTTGCGGACGCCGGCACGGAATAGACCGGGTAGGTGGCGCTGGCCATGCCCCAGCCGGTGAGATAGTCGCCATCGCGCATAGAACCGGGCGCGGGGTTGCGCCGGTGCCAGCCAAAATGCTCTGCCCCGATTCGGTAGCACTCTTTCAGCGACTTGCTGGACCACTCCTGTCCCGTGCGGGGGTCTGTGTCGGCGTGATTGCGCAGCCGCAGCTCAATGGGGTCGATTTCCAGGGCGCAGGCGAGTTCGTCCATTGCCGATTCGAGGGCAAACGCCCCCGGGGTGTGGCCAGGTGCCCGCATCATTGTGGGCGTTCCCGCGTTGATGCGGCCCAGAATGTACTTTATTTCAAGATTGGGGCAGGCATATATGATGTCCGTCCCCGATCCAACCGGCTCAATATAGTCATCAAAGGGTGAGGTCAGGGAGGTGCCTGTGTGAGTAATTCCAGTGAGTTTGCCCTCTTTCGTTGCGCCCAGAGTCAGGTGCTGTCGGGTTTCGGGCCGGTACCCGCAGGAGGTGTACATCTGGGCTCGCGTCAGGACGAGTTTCACGGGACGGCCAACGTGGCGAGCCGCCACGGCAGCGAGAACTGTGCTAGGCCAGACAAAAGCCTTGCAGCCGAAGCCGCCACCGATGAACCGCGAGATAGCGCGGACATTTTCCGGGGGCAGATTCAGGTACTGAGCCACGCCTTGCTGTGTTTGAGAAACCCCCTGGGTGGAGTCGTAGAGGGTGAGTAGCTCGCCTTCCCAGACGGCAACAGTTGCCAGGGGCTCGATGGGATTGTGGTGTTCCACCGGCGTAGTGTAGGCTTGCTCGACCCGCACTTCTGCCTGAGCCAGACCTTGCGCGACATCGCCCCGACTGTAGCGAGCCGGCATCATCCCCCAAAGCGATTCGGGCTCGAATGCTTGTTCGAGCGCCTCTTCCATCCCCACCACCGGCTTTTCTTCTTCGTATTCAATCCTGACCAGTTCGGCGGCGCACACGGCTTGCTCGAAGGTGTCGGCTACGACGACGCCCAGGTGCTGGCCGCTGTAGTGCACCGTGCCGTCTTGCAGCACCGGCAGGCTCTGACCGGCTGGAAAATAGCTCACTTTGGCCAGAGGCGGGGCGTTGAGGTGGGTAACAATTCCCAAAACGCCGGGGGCGGCTTCAGCGGCGCTGGTGTCAATCTTGACAATCCTGCCCTTGGCGATTGTGCTTTCGATGAGAGCGCCGTATGCCAGGTTCTCAATCGGGAAATCTGCGGTGTAGGGGGCTTGACCTGTAACCTTGAGCCGGCCATCGACCCGATCCAGCGGTTTGCCAACAATCTGATTCATGAGATTCCTGCAACAGTTGAGAGGGCGCGGACAAGGACACGTTTGACCAATTCTATTTTGAAGCCGTTGTGCTGCTGGGGTTTAGCGCCGAGCACTGCAGCTTCCGCTGCTGCGGCAAAAGTTGCCAAGCTTGCCGGTTGGCCCACGAGAGCTTCCTCAGCGGCTTGAGAGCGCCACGGTTTCGGGGCGACGCCGCCGAACGCCACCCGCGCCGACTGTACGGTGCCGTCTGTCACTTCTAGCGCTACGGCTGCGGACACCAGGGCGAACTCGAAGCAGGCGCGGTCCCGCACTTTCAGGTAGTGGGAGCGTGCCGTCAGCGGGGAGGCTGGCACAACGATTGCGACAATTAGCTCTCCGGGCTCGAGTGCAGTTTCCCGCGCCGGTGTCTCACCGGGCAACAGGTAGAAGTCCCCGATGGGAATGCGGCGCTCGCCGTTGATTCCAGAAGTGCAGATGGTGGCATCCAGCGCGGAGAGCGCCACAGCAAAGTCGGAAGGGTGTGCGGCAATGCAGTGTTCGCTAGTTCCAAAGATGGCGTGGCTGCGGCTGTAACCGGAGATGGCAGAGCAGCCTGTGCCGGGATTGCGCCGGTTGCACGGAAAGGCCGGATCGCGAAAGTAAGGGCAGCGCACCCGCTGCATGAGGTTGCCACCGGCAGTGGCCATGTTCCGCAGTTGCGGGGAGGCGCTTTCCAGCAGCGCTTGCGACAGCACGGGGTATTGAGCGCGAATTGCAGCGTCACCGGCGATATCGCTCAGGCGTGCTAGCGCCCCGATGCGCACCCCGCCGGCTCCCACTTCGATTTGCGCCAAGGGCAGGGGGCTGATGTCTACGAGTTCGCTGGGTGTTTGCACGCCGTTTTTCATCAGTCCCAGCAGATCGGTGCCGCCGGCTATGAATGATGCTGTTGGGTTGCCGGTGACTGTTGCGACAGCCGCCTCTTGAACATTGGCTCGCACGTAACTAAACGGACGCACTGTTATTTTCTCCCACTACTTGGCGAATCGCTGCGACAATATTCGGGTAAGCACCGCACCGGCAGAGGTTGCCGCTCATGCCTTGCCGGATCTCGGCATCGGACGTGACCGGGCCTTCTGCTAGCAAGCCGGCGGCTGACATAATTTGACCGGCGGTGCAGTAACCGCACTGAAAGGCATCGTCAGCGATGAAGGCGGCTTGCAGCGGGTGAAGTTCGCCATCCTGTGCCAGACCTTCAATGGTGAGGATTTCCGCGCCGGCGTGCGTGATGGCCAGTGTCAGGCAGGAGTTGATGCGCCGCCCATTCACGAGTACGGTGCAAGCGCCGCACTCGCCCTGTTCGCAGCCTTTTTTAGTCCCCATTAAGCCCAGGTGTTCGCGGAGGGCGTCGAGCAGGGTGACGCGCGGTTCGATGCTGAGAGTGTGCCGCACGCCATTGACGTGCAGTGTGACGCCGGTGGGGTCAGGTGCGAATCTTTCCAATTCTGGACTTTCAGATTTTGCGCCGGTTGGCGCTGTGGGAATTGTGTTCACAGATGCATTGCCCAAACTGAACGGGACTTGCGCATGAATGGCTCTCTCTGGAGATTATAAGACAGACCGGCCACCCCGTTGTACGAACGCCGATGTCGCGTCTCCCAGATGTCGCGTCTCCCAGATGTCGCGTCTCCCAGATGTCGCGTCTCCCAGATGTCGCGGCTCTAGATTACGGGCCAGCATTTGGGCCGTTAAGAGCGAGTTTATAAAGGGTAAGCCCGCCCCTCTGCGCCCGGATTAATACACCGGCTCTCGATATTTCTTCAGCTGTAACTTTTCTAGGACTTACGCAGAAACCGGGTTTCTCAACTTCTTTCATAGTTGTGCGCAAGTCCCGTTTTCAAAAGTCACCGGTTCCTAAATCTCTCCCTTCTGATTGCTGTTTGTTAATCTTTTCTCCTGACACTGTGTTCAAAATTGCTTGTCGGGCTGGATAATATAGAAAACTGCCAGTGAACTTTTGCTGCACGCGCAGCGGCACCCTGCGGGAAGGCGTAGAGCCTACCGCAGCAGCACTGCTTGTCCTCTTTCGACCGAGCGGGTGGGTGAATTGTGCTTGGAAGTGCTGCAGCGGCGCTCAGAACTATGGCATTTAATTTGCGCGTTTTGACTCAGGAGAAAAGGGCACGGCACAGTGTAATAAAAGTTGACGGCTCTTTACTAAATTCCCTAAAAAGCAACTTAGATGTGTCGCACGCTTGCGGGCTCGCACTTTTCCCGCACATCGGCTGGCGGCTGGGGTTGCGAAGCCGCTCAGTGCGCCGGCAGCACGCAATTGCGACCGGCTGCCTTAGCTTGGTAAAGTGCGGCGTCTGCTGACCGGTAGAGCATTTGCAGGTCAGAACCCTCGCGCTTGTATTCGGCAACACCGGCACTGAAGGTGGCCCGAAAAGTCTTGCCATTGCAGCCGGTGAACTCGTGCTGGCTGAAGCTGTCGAGCAACTCCTTGAGGCGCTGCACCCCATCGAGCTTGGTCATGCCATACATGCCGGCGACGAATTCTTCGCCGCCCCAGCGAGCCACGACATCTTCACTGCGGAAGTGGCGCTGCAAAAGTTCGCCCAAGCGGCGCAGCACGACCTCACCGGCAGCGTGGCCATACTGGTCGTTAATCGGCTTGAGCCCGTCCACATCCAGAACAGCCAAGCACAGGGGCTGACTGTAGCGGTCAGCCAGCCGCAGCAACTGCCCGAGGTCTTGGATGGACTTGCGCCGGTTCGCCAAGCCGGTGAGCGGATCGGATTCAGCCATACTCTTGATCAGCTGGGTGCGTTCCAGGCGGTTGAGGATGCGGGTCACCAGTTCCGGGCCCACAACGGGCTTGGTCACATAGTCATCGGCACCGGCGGCGAAAACCTTGTGCAGGGTTTCGGCATCGCTGTGGGCGGTGAGGAACAGCACCGGCAGCCCGCTCCAGCAGGGGTCGTTGCGCACCACTTGGCACAGTTCAATTCCGCTGTGTGAGGGCATCTCGACATCGAGAACCAGCAGGTCTGGCACGCTGCTTTCCAGGGTATCCCAGAACTGGTTGGGATCTTCCAAGGTGGTCAGCTTAAAGCCCCAGGGTTTCAGCAAAGCCCGCAGCGCTTCCAGCACTTCCAGGTCGTCGTCCACGATCATCACTTTGGACTGATTGGCGGAGGGGCGCTGCAGCACGTCCAGAACCGCATCCATCACCATAGCCGGCGAGACGGGCTTTTGCAAAAAGGCTCGCCCGCCCCGTCTGGCCACTTCCACGCGGTCAGCGAATCCATTTCGACCTGTCAGTACCAGCACCGGCACCTCGGGTGACTGGTTGGTCAGTTCGCTGAGCAGCTGCAAACCCTCACTGGCTGTGTCGGCACACGAGAGGTCGAGCACGACCACATCGGGCGGAGCGGAGGCGAAGGCGTTTCTGGCGGCGCACCAGTCGGGGGCGTGTGTGTGGCGCATTCCCAGGGAGCTAGCCTCCTCGGTAAGCTGCTCAGCCAGTGACCGGTCGCTGACAATCAGGAGCAGTGACAGCTGGCTGTAGGGCGCAGGGGGGCAGGCACGGGGGCCTGCCCCTCCCAGTGCCGGTGGGGACTCCAGCTGGCTGTGCAGCGACTCCACCATCTGCCACAGGTGCGGCACTTGCTCTTGACTCAGCCCCGCTTTTGTGAGGATTTGCTCGATGTTCCGCGCTAGCTTGGAGCCCAGGGGGAAGCCATAGGTTCCCAGGGAACCGGCAAGTTTGTGGGCTTCCGAGATGGCGCTGCTGCGGAGTTCCTCACTCAGCCTGCCTTCTTCGAGGGCGGCGACCGCCAGCTCGATCTCAGCCACCCGCTTTTTGCTGGGTTCTTTGAACCGCTTCCACAATTCGCTGACCGCTTCTTCTATTTTCTGCTGTGTTGCTGCCAGGAAGAAACTGTTCGGCGCTTCCTCCGCAGTGGGTGACAGACTCGCTCTCCTGTTGGAAGCCTCGGTGACTGGTGCCGGTTTCTCGGCGTGGAAGGCACTTCCAGAGTTTTGCTTGCCAGCACCGTTTAACGCTCGGGCGCTGGCAGCTTCCTCCCGCTCCTGCGGAGCTCCCACGGAACAGGGAGCCGGTGGGGGTTCGGGCTTCAGGCGATAGCCCAGTCCGTAAACCGTCTCGATCAAATCAGCGGGAGCACCGGCACTTTTGAGTTTCTGCCGCAAACCTTTGATGTGCGCTCGGACTGTCTCTTCTGCCGGCGGTTCTTCAAACGACCACAGCTGCTCGAGAATCGCACTGCGACTGAACACCCGATTGCTGTTGCGCATGAACAGCTCCAGCAGTCCGTACTCCTTCGGTGTCAGGTGCAGCAGGTACTCGCCGTAGCTGACCTCACAGGTACTGGGGTCGAGGCGCAGGGCACCCCACTCCAGCACGGGAGGTAAGGGAGCTTTTCCCCGGCGCAGCAGGGCTCGAATTCGAGCTACCAATTCCTGAGGGTCAAAGGGTTTGACCACATAGTCATCGGCACCGGCGTCGAACCCCATGACTTTATCGTTGCTGCTGTCTTTGGCTGTTAGCAGCATAATTGGCACGCTCATGCGTGCGGAGCGCATGCGCCGGCACAGGCTAATCCCGTCCAGCTTGGGCAGCATCACGTCTAGCAGGATCAAGTCGTATGTAAACGCCTCTGCCATATCCCAGCCCTTGAGGCCATCCTTGGCCACATCGATCGTGTGGTGCTGTTCGCTCAGAACTATCTCCAGGGTTTTCGCGAGATGTTCGTCGTCTTCTACCAGTAGAATCTTCATCGTGGAAAGCCGATTCACGCATCTTGTCCTCGGACAGCAAACAGCTGAATTTTTTTACTTTCCAGCATGCGTGCTTTTTTCGACACCCTTGGGGCGTCGCACTTGGGGAGCCTTTTCAGCTGCGAGCTCTACCTCTGACTCGGCAAGACAGCGCCTGCTGCCTGACTGTTGAGCGCGAGCCCGTTCTGTTCCCTGCGGGCGAGTGCAGGTGCCAGGATATTCCAGGCCGGTGCCAAAACACCCGCCGGATTCCACAGAGCAGCCTCTCGCTGGGTGGGGGCGGGTTTGTCGGGAGCATCCCGATTGTGCAAATCCGCCCAAATGAATGCGATAATGATTTCAGCAGGCGGCAGGAGAAGAATATTTTTGGCCAGCTGAATCCCGGCAACGGGATTGAAACAGGATTTCTACCTGACGCGCTCGCTGATCCTGGCCCCCATCTCGCTTCTCTTTCGGGGCGCTCATTGAGCGCCGCCCGGTAAAAATTGACAACTTCGTTACAGACGGCTGTTCTTGCCCCAAACCCGTCTGTTTTGCCGTTTTTCAGTTTCTTCCCCTTTGGTTTTGACGCTGTGCCCTTTGCCATAACGAAGTCATCACCTCTTAAATTGCTTGCCTGGTTTTAGATTTTTAATTGCTTAAAAATCCAATAACTTGACCTGTTCAAAAAGAAAATCGCTCCTTCCGGTTAAGAAAAAATGGGTGTTTTAGATAATCCTGGGGTAACTAAGTAAAGTATACGCAGAAAAACTGCAGGTGTCCTGCTGCCTTGAGCGGGCGCTTTATTGCAAATGCCCTCTGAAATGCGCTCGGGGCGCTACCGCAAGTTCTAGGTAGCGCCCTAATTTTAGGAAGTCAGCCACTCAATGCTAGCGCTCATGGCTGAGTCTGTCGGGGCAGCCCCTGTAGCTGGAACGCTGGAAGTGTCCATGCCAATCTTAACTCTGTTGCGGCGGAAGCGCTGCGGTTGGAAACAATCTAAAAAATGTAAAAATTATTTGAGTATTTACCAGTGGTTTAGTAACGAAATGTAAAGCGGCGGGCGCGAGCGCCCCACTTTTGTTTGATACGGACTTGCAATCAAAGGAATTACTTTCCGTATTTCCCCCGATAGCGAAGCGGGACGCGACAGCGTCCTTCTTGCAGCGTCCCGCTCTCCCAATCTTCTGCGATGGAAAGCAACTGGGCAGTAGGGGATCGTGCCTTTCAGGGATGCTCCTGCAGATCGGCTGCGCTACCCAAAGCGGTTGTGGGGCTCGCAGACAGACCAGCTTGTTTGCGCTCAATAAACTGGTTCAGGGCGACTGGGCGATTGGCCATCGCATCAGGCGGGGAGCGGCAATTCCCGCCAAATTTACCAGATTTTAGCAAATTTGCTAAAATCTGTCGCAAAAACAAGCCGTTGCGAGTTATCTAGCAATAGACAGCTCAGTAATGGACAAGGCATCTCACTTGCTAGTAGGGACAGGGGCGGAGGGAACGCAATTCCTACGTCCGTGCCCTAAGTGGCTACTGCTATAATAGAAGGAAAAATCAGCCACTAACAAGGTTGGCACTCCCCAGGCACCGCACGGTACAGGAGTATCTCACTAAGGGCTATCTGCTATTTCATCCCTTCCCTTACTGGAATAACTCGCAGCAGGGTTTTTAACTGCCATCACCACACAGTTAATGACGGCAGTTTCTATAGCAGTAGCCATATTGGTTAGGACATTAACCAATTTGGCCAGTGCTACGCGACCCCACTTTTCCTCGTTCGAGCGTAGCAATGCAGCGGCTCAACTAAGCAATGCAGCGGCTCAACTAAGCTATGCAGCGGCTCAACTAACCAATGCAGCGGCTCAACTAACCAATGCAGATGCTCAACTAAGCTATGCAGCGGCTCAACTAAGCTATGCAGCGGCTCAACTAAGCTATGCAGCGGCTCAACTAAGCTATGCAGCGGCTCAACTAAGCTATGCAGCCGGTAGGGTTAGGTATTTCCGCAGATATTATGAGACTGTTCCGTGCGCGGGAAGGGTTCTCCCAAAGTGGGAGAGGGGTTATACAGCAATGGATAGCTCAGTAATGGACGTCGCACCTGAACGCTTGCTCATGTCTTAAACTGACTGTCCATTTCTATAGTATGGCTCGCCGTGATTGTATAGCAATAGACAGCTCAGTAATGGACAAGGCATCTCACTTGCTAGTAGGGAGAGGGTCGGAGGGAACGCAATTCCTACGTCCTAACCTAAGTGGCTACTGCTATAGAAACCGGATAAATTGGGTCTTTTTCTGTAATTTTAAATAAAAATGCAAACGGATGTCAGAGGACTTGGAAGATATAGCAATGGACAGCGATCTTAGGAAAAGGCGATTTTGGGACTAGCTATCCAATAAGGATGTCACCGGAATTGAGAAAATTGAGCTGGAGTAGAAAACCCCGGTTTCTCAAAGAAACCGGGGTTTTAAATTATTGTCACGCCTGAGGGCGACTAAGCTTGCGTGAAATCTTCGCCGGTGAGATTAATTTGCACGCCATTGAGAGTGGCAAGCAACTCATCAGTGCCGGCAAATTTGATAGAAGTGGCACCCCCGTCGCGGGTAATTGCCAGCTGCTCGAATTGCAAGCCACCGGCTAATACCAGGGAATCAATGCCATTCTCAAAGTCAGTGATTATATCACTGCCGGTGCCGGCTTTCAAGAGGAACTGGTCAGCACCGGCACCGCCCGTGAGAGTGTCGCTGCCGATATCGCCGGCAAGTATATCGCTGCCATCACTGCCGGTGAGAATGTCAGCGCCGCGTCCGCCAATCAGGGTATCGCTTCCGGTGCCGCCATCAAGGGTGTCAGCGCCGCGTCCGCCAAACAGCAGATCGTTGCCGTCGCCACCGCTGAGGCTGTCCTTACCTTGGTCGCCACAGAGGATATCGTTGCCTTGGCTGCCAACAACGGTGTCGCTGTTCTTACCGCCAAAGACGATATCGTCACCATTACCGCCATCAAGCAGATCGTCACCCTGACCGCCAAATAGCAAGTCGTTGCCGTCGTCGCCACTGACAGTATCGCTGCCGGTGTCGCCAGAGAGGATGTCGTTGCCGGTGTTGCCGGTGAGGATGTCAGCGCCTTTGCCACCAAAGATCAGGTCGTCACCTAATCCGCCATCAAGAGTGTCAGCGCTCTTGCCCCCAAACAGCAAGTCATTGCCGTCACCGCCACTGACAGTATAGATTCCGATATCGCCGCAGAGGATATCGTTGCCACTGCTGCCGGTCAGGGTGTCCGCAATCGGTTCCGGCGTCGGCGTTGGAATCGGTGCCGGCGTCGGATTTGGTGTCGGCGTCGGAATCGGTGCTGGCGTCGGAATGGGTGCCGGCACCGGTGCCGGTGCCGGTGCCGGCGTTGGCGTTGGCGTTGGCGCTGGCGTCGGTACGGGTGCCGCAAGCTTGATAGTGTCTGGGTTCGCGAGCGACAGTTTGCCGGTAGCAGTCTATGGCTTCTGGCAATTCCTCTCGCATTAAGCAAATATTGCCCAATTGCGCCTGAGCGGCAAAATAGTCGCAAGTGGCTGCCATTTGTTGGTATTCTTGGAACGCCACGTCGAGTTTCCCTTCCCGGAGGACTTGCAAAGTTCTGTAGTGCCAGCTTTCAATATCTTCAGGGGTTAGCCGGTTCCTTTGTTCCGCCTCTGGAATTGCTTTCCCAGAAAGTAGGGGCGACGCCCCCGTGCTCGCCCCTCAATTTCGTCGTTCTGAAATCCCAAAGCCATCGGGCGGCTGACTCCGGGGATCGCCTGCACGTCGTATAATTCTGTAATGATGCCCTCAAAGCGCAACCAGCCGGCAATGTTGCCGGTGCTCAGTTCAATTGCCATCAACCCGCACAAAGGTTCGGCATTTTTGGCGATTAACTCATCCTCAAGGGCTAACCCGGAAAAGCTCAGATCTCCTCTCGGCTTGGAAAGTCCGAAAATAGCATAATCTTTCCAGAATGTCAACCCCCGCAAGTAACCGGGGCAAAACGCCACCGGCTCAAATTTCCCTGTCTGCAAATCGGCGTACCCAAAAAAGCCGGTGCCCGAATTGTGCCGCCACAACTTGCCGTGATAGAATCGGGGGGAGTGAGGCATCGACAAGCCGGTGCAGACAATTTCATTAGAGGGCACATCAACCACCACACCGCCATCGCGCCGGCTGTCTCTCCACCCATCTATTATATCAGAGCGACTGCAAGCCGTAACAAAGCGGGGTTGCCCATCAACCACTGCCAAACCGTTGAGGTGACAGCGGTCTTCTGTTACAATTTTTGAGATAAACTTGGGTTTCCACAAGGGGCGCAGCGGTGGATATCGATCAAAGTTGCCAGACAGTTTAACAAAGTCCTGACAAACATAACCTCACCGGCACTGTTGAGCGCTACATCGTGAATGTCCAAGTCGCCGGTGGTGTGGCCAATGCGGGGAACGTAGAGTTTGTCGTATCCATTATACAGCTGCCCCGTTTCCAGTATATTATCTAATTGCCACAATTGGGATTTGGCGCTCATATAAAGGCGTTCGGGCGTGGCAAAAAGTCCCATTGCCCTGTCGAAAAGGCGCTCAAATCCAGAAAATCTGCCTTCTGGGTTTGCGCCGATAAGGATGAGGCGGGAAGTTTGATAGGTGGTGCAGGCGAGACTGATCTTCTCTGCGATTAACCAGTCGAGAAATTGGCGGGAGCCGGAGAGATCTAAATCGGGATAGGCGGTTGATTTCGGATTGGGTTGGTTCATAAACACGAGGCGCTACTGTGGGGAGATATCCAGACTTATCTGGCTATAGGTGTTCAGCCTGAACGCTGCCCTATTGTATAGAGTCACATATTTGGTCAAAAAGCTCAATTTAATTAATAAAAATTAACATTTATGCCTGGGACGCGCAACCGGCCCCTAAAAATACTCAAATATGAGTGCCAGTAATTTGCCAACCGCTAGAAAAGAGATTCCGTGCGCTCAGATAGGGCGATTCTTTCAAAAACCGGGTTTCTTTGGGCTTGACCTCCGACAAATGGTCTTTACCGGAAAAGAAACCCGGTTTCTTAACCATTTACCGCCAAATCCGAGATAATTGTCAATAGTGGTGGCAGCGCAGACGCGAAGCGACTCCCTAGCGCCACCCATATTGGCCAAAAAAGAACCTCGAGAGAGAGTCAGCGATGAAACCCAAATCGTTTTTTTCTATATTGGCAGCCGGCGTGCTGGTGCTGCTGTTAATCGGTGCCGGTGGCTTTTACTGGCTGACAGCCAACAGTCCGCTGGCTCTTTTGCGAGGCGGAGTGACAGCCAGCCCAGCAGCAGCGATGTTTGTGCCTTCCGGCGCACCCGCTATGGTGTCTTTGCTCGTCAATCCAGACCGGCTGAAGGCGCTCTCCGAGTTGCTGGGGTCACCTTCCCAGCGCCGGCTTGAAGGTGCGGAACTCGACCAGCTCAAACAAAACTTGCTGGCGCTTGCCGGTTTGGACTACAAGAAAGATGTCCAGCCCTGGCTGGGGGACGAAATCACCGCAGCTTGCACCTCCACAGACATAGACCGCAATCCGGAAAACGGCATGCAGCCCGGGTATCTCCTGGCGCTTTCCACCCGAGATGGCTCCCGCAGTCGCGAATTCCTGCAGCTGTTCTGGGGAAACAAAGCCAGCGCCGGCAAAGATTTAGTATTTGAGCCCTACCGAGGTGTTACCCTAATCTACAGCAGTGCCGGCGCAACCGCCGCCCCAGGCACAGGCGAGACGCAATTCCTGCAAGCAAGCTCTCTGGCTGCAGCAGTCGTAGCCGACAAATTTGTCCTGTTTGCCAATCACCCCAAAGTGCTGCGCGACGCGATCAATAACGTCGCAGCACCCAGCTTAAACCTGAGCAGTTCCAGTTCCTACCAGCTGGCGCTGAACCGGCTGGCGCAGCCTCGCATTGGTGTGGCGTTCGTCAATCTCTCCCAGCTAGCTGCCTTAACAGGTAACAGCCTAGAAGAAAATCCGTCCCCTGTCACCTCTCCCCAGTCGCCCAATTTAGCCCTTGCTGCAGGATTGAACCGGCAGGGATTACTGGCGCACACAGCGGTGCTGATCCCGGATCTGCCGGCACCGGCACCTCCCAGCTTATCAGAGCCCGTGGGAGCATTGCAATACGCCCCAGAGTCAGTGGCGCTCCTAGCAGCTGGCTCCGATTTGCGCGGGCTGTGGGAGCAACTGCAAGCCAGCCTTTCCGAAGAGGGAGTGCTAAAGCAGCTGCTCAGCCAATCCCTCACCGCTCTCGGGGATCGCTGGGGAATCGACCTGGCGCAGGATATCTTCCAGGGCGTTAGGGGAGAGTACGCCCTCGGATTGCTCCCCAGCCGCCCAGATGGCACCTCCGACTGGATTTTTGTCGCCCAAGCCACCCCAGAACTCGCCAAGAGCGTTGAGCGTCTCGACGAGATCGCCCGCAGCCGGGGGTTGAGCACAGGCTCCCTGACGCTGGGGAACCAGCAGGTTTCCGCTTGGACTAAACTGAGCGCCTCGGATGCCGGCGGGCCAAAATCGAGCCCGCTGACGCTGAGCGCTCAGGTGCTCGGAGTGCGTGCTGAGGCGGGCAATTACGAGATTTTCGCCTCCTCAATAGCCGCAATGGAGCTCGCCCTCTCCGCAGCCAAAGGGGGAAGCGCACTCGCCGCCCTTCCCTTTCAGGAAGCCATCTCCGCTCTCCCCCGACCGAATTACGGCTACGCCTATCTCGACTGGACAGCCACTCAACCGATTTTAGAGCGCCAATTGCCTTTGCTGAGGCTGGTGCAGCGGTCAGGGGCGCTCAAACATTTGCGCGGGATCGGCATTAGCAGTGCCGGTGGCGATCAAGGCGTCCTCACCGCCGATGTGTTCATCCGGCTGCGCTCTTAAAGCCCCCATATACACTAGCATAAAACGTGACGGGTGACAAGCCTCTAAAGGCAGAAAAACTTGTCTTAGGAGAAACCGGGTTTCTGGGAGAAACCCGGTTTCTTGTCTTAGGAGAAACCGGGGAGCTTTAAGAAACCCGGTTTCTTATTACCGTGATCTTAGAGTTAATTATGTCGGCCCACTTAGCAATTCCGTTCAGATCGCTATTGTTCCTCCTTTCCCTCTCTTCCTCTGCGACCTCTGCGCCTCAGCGGTTCAATAAAAACCTCTGACATTTTACTTTTGAGGTTTTGGCTGGCTGAAATAGGTTTGGAAAACCTGCTTGGCAATGGGTGCGGCAGAAACACCGCCATAGCCGGCATTCTCCACAACAACGGCGATCGCAATTTGCGGATTGCTAGCCGGCCCAAAGGCGACATACATAGCATTGTCTTCCTGACCGAAAACTTCAGCCGTGCCGGTTTTGCCGGCAGTCAGAGGAATCGAACCGTCATTGAGCTGCTGGGCGGTGCCTTTCTCCACCACAGCAATCAGCCCATCGGCAATAGTAGCCACGGTTTCTGGTGACATGCCGGTGGGTTCTGGTTTGGTTTCCTCTGTGTTGGTTTTAGCCGCCATAATATGGGGTTTGACGCGGTAGCCACCATTGGCGATCGCCGCCACCATCACCGCCAGCTCCAAGGGCGTCGCCAGCACCAGCCCCTGGCCAATAGACATGCTCACCGTATCGCCGGCATACCAGGGCTCTTTATACAGCTTCTCTTTCTCAGCTGGGGTGGGGAGGGAACCGTGAGTGCCACCATCCAGCCCCAAAAGCTTTAAATCCGTTGTTTCGCCAATTCCCAGTTTGCGCCCCCATTTAGCTATCTCATCCGCTCCTACGTCCATGCCGATTTGATAGAAAAAGGTGTTGCTGCTGTAAGCAAAGGCGTCCCGAAACCCGATCGTGCCGTAACCGCCGCCGTGTTCGTGAAAGAGAATACCACCGACCGCGATCGCCGAAGAGGAGAACAGGTAGGTGTCGGGGGGAAACTTGCCTGACTGCATGCCGGCGGCGGCGGTGACAATCTTGAAGGTGCTCCCCGGTGGGTAGCCTTGCAGGGCGCGATTCACAAACGGCTCGTCGAGGCTTTGCAGTCGGTCCCACTCAGCGGCTTTCACCTGACGGGTGAACATATTGGGGTCGAAGGCCGGCCCGCTGGCCATCGCTAGCACACCGCCAGTTTTTACATCCAGCACCACTACGGCTCCCCGCCGCCCAGCGAGCGCTCTTTCAGCGGTTTTCTGGAGCTGGATATCTAGGGTGAGCTGCACGGCAGTTCCGGGGGTGGGAGGCTCGACGCCCATTTGCCGCAATTCCTCGCCCACGGCATTCATTTCAATCAGGCGACGCCCCCAGACTCCACTGAGCTGCTTGTTGGCCATGCGCTCGATCCCCATTTGGCCAACTATCATGCCCATCGGATAGTCTGGATTGGCTTGCAACTCTTCGGCGCTCGCTTCCCCAATGTATCCCACAATGTGACTGGCCAGATCGCCGTTGGGATAGTAGCGGCTGGCTTCCGGACGGAGTTCAACGCCCCGAAATTCGGCGGCTCGCTCGGCTAGCGCTACGAAGGCACTCTGGCTGAGAGCGGTTCCGACCCGCACCGGCATCGCGGATTTGTAGCCGGTCTTCTGCAATTTTTTGAGAATCTCGGCGGTGGGGATGTTGAGCACAGCGCTGAGTTTCTGTGCTGTGCGCGACCATTCTTCTGGCTTTTGTTCTTTCGGCCACAAATACACGGAACGAGACAGGCGATTCGCCGCCAGCAGTTTGCCGTTGCGGTCGGTGATATTGCCTCGTTCCGCACGCATTGGCACCAGCCGGATGCGGTTGTTATCCGCTCGCTGCCGGTTCTGCGAGCCCTGTACCAGCTGCAGATTGAATAGACGATAGGTGTAGCCGCCGATCAGGGACGTTACGATCAGCATCAGCACAATCGCCTGGTACATTCGGCTGCGCCGCAGCTCGGCGTCTCGCAGCGGGTTTTTTCTCAACCCGCCCTCTCCAGAGCCTAAAAAAAGTCCGCTAGCCATGTTTATTGCCTTCCGCAAAGGGACTTTATCACTTGAGATTTTTAAATGCTGTTTTTGATACATTTGTTATCTTCAATTTTTCTCTTAAAATTTAAAGCATTTAATTGAAAAATTGAAAAATTTTTATATTTTTTTAAGGGTTAGTTTTTCATTTTTAATTTTCTTTAGCCTTGAGATTGCAGGAGCGGAAAAAAGTGTCCTAAAGGCCCGCTGCCCGCTCCAATTGACAAGGCGTGCCGGAGGGCGGAGGTCACGTATTCCTTGGCCTGCTTGATGGCAGATAGGGGATCTTTTCCCAGGGCTAGATTCGCGGCTGCAGCTGCTGAGAGGGTGCAGCCGCTGCCGTGGGTGTTGGTGGTATCTACCGCAGCTGTCTTCAAGGTTTCCAGCTTGTGGCCATCGAACCAGACATCGACGCCCCGCAGACTGCCCTCCATGCTTCCCCCTTTGACTAATACTGCCTGAGGGCCGAGCCGGTAGATTTGCTGAGCTGCGGCTCGCATGTCATCGAGGGTGTGAATCTGCAAGCCGCTCAAGAGCTGGGCTTCGTATCGATTGGGCGTCACAATCGCCGCCAGCGGCAGCAGGGCGTTCCGCAAGGTGGCCACGGCGTCATCATCAATCAGCCTCGCGCCGGTGCGCGACACCATCACCGGGTCTACGACCAAGTTGGCCAAACCTAGCGCTCTCACCCGCTCTGCTACAGCTGCAACGATCTCCCGGTTGAGCAACATGCCGGTTTTGACCGCTCCCACCCCAATGTCCGAGACAACGGCTTCGATCTGGGCAACGACAGACGCCGCCGGTAGGGCATCCACTCGCGTCACACCCAGAGTGTTCTGAGCCGTCACGCAGGTTATGGCACAGGTGCCGTGGACGCAGTGAAAGGCAAATGTCCGGATATCAGCCTGAATACCGGCACCGCCGCCGCTATCGGAACCCCCAATCGTCAAAGCAACTGGCACGCTTGTTCGAGCTGCAGCTGTCATACCCACAAGTGTTAAATTTTGTTACAAGCCACTCGTCGTGCCAGCAGCTGGGACTGTCTGACATGAATTATGGAACTGCAACTTAAGTTTACTGAGACTTCCGGATACTTCTGCAGGCAAATTACATTAGTATTTTAAATCTTATATATAAGATTTATATATATATATATACGGGGTGAGGAGCAATCGCTTCTCCTTGACAGACGCAGCCCAATCGTGTATAATGTCTGCGCTTTTTCTCTGGACTTGGCCCGGTAAGGGTCTGACTGGGTCAGGACTTACGCAGAAACCGGGTTTCTGAACCAGCAGTCTTGACTTTCAGCCAAAGGCACAAGACTAGAAACCCGGTTTCTTTCATTCTTTGTGCGTCAGTCCTATGGGTATTGCAAAGAATTTTCAATTGGGGATTTTTAATTGAGAATTTTTAGGAATTCATCTGATGTCTGTTGCCGGCAATTGTTATTGCAGGGTAGAGGCGGGTGCCCGCCAAAGCCGGGAGGTTTTCCCTCTGGCGCGATCCCGACCTTACAGCGCTAGGAAATCGATGCAGCCGGCACGATAAGAGCTTTGAAAATGTTAGGGGATCGCAGGGCCGTGATTCTGTGCGCGGGAAACTCGGTCGCCAACAGAATCGCTTTGGGTGGGTTTGCCATGAGCGAGCGGTGACGTTTGACATCAGAAACCGGGTTTCTTTTGGCTTTCCCTGCGACAACTTGGTCAATCCTGGCAAAGAAACCCGGTTTCTAGTATGTAAATATATAGCGTTTCTCATCCTTTGTGAGGTACTGAGAAACCCTGTTTCGTAGGGGCGGTGCGGCACACGGATACCGCCCCCTTCCGGGTTTCCCGGCTGCAGTTCATCCAACGGAGAAACCCTAGACAGCGCCATTGCCGATTTTACAGCCGGTAAGGCGATTTGATTGATGTAGCGGGCCGTTTAACACCGGCATCAAAGACTGTTGCGCAAGGGAGCGGCGCTGATGGGAGCGATCCCTGGCTGGAGCTGCGCCGCAGTGTGGGGAAGTGCCGGCTGTGCTGGCCGGTATTCCATCTGCCGCGTTCGCCACTGATGATTTCACCCTGATTTTTTTCTTAAAAAATTAACCTTTAAAAAATTAAAATTATCTCATTTTTAATCTTTAATTTTGCCTTTTAAATTCCTTGACGCAGGCGAGCGGCGATTTTAGATTTTAGATTCAGCGTAAAATCTAAAATCTAAAATCTAAACTCTCAACTTTTTGGCGGACGCCGCCGCTGCAGGAATTCCGGAATGTCCAATCCCGGTGGCTGTTGGGGTTTTTGGGGTTCGTAAGCGGGTGGGGGCGGTGCCGCCGGCCTGGCAGCGGGGCGGGAGGGGGTAATCACTTTCGCCGCCGGCGCATTAGATTGAGGTTCGCCGGTAAATCCAGTAGCGATCACGGTAATTCTGATCTCACCCTGGAGGCGTTCGTCAATCACGGCACCAAAAATAATATTGGCATTGGGATCGACGGCTTCGTAGATGATGTCGGCTGCACCGCTGACCTCATGAAGCGTCAGATCCGTGCCGCCGGTGATGTTAAACACTACCCCCTTAGCCCCTTCGATAGAGGATTCCAGTAACGGCGAGGAGATAGCTGCAGTAGCGGCTTCCCGCGCCCGCGATTTGCCAGAGCCAATACCGATCCCCATCAGAGCCGAGCCCGCATCGGCCATCACCGCTCGGACATCAGCAAAGTCAACATTAACCAAACCTGGAATAGTGATGATATCCGAGATCCCCTGCACACCCTGGCGCAGGATGTCATCTGCCACCCGAAAGGCTTCTTGCACCGGCGTTTGTTCGGAGATCACCGCCAGCAGCTTGTCGTTGGGGATAATAATCAGGGTGTCCACCCGACTTTGCAGAGCGTTAATGCCTTCCTCAGCTTGGCTAGTGCGGCGACGCCCCTCGAAGGTGAACGGGCGAGTCACCACCCCCACAGTCAGAGCTCCGACTTCCTTTGCTATTTCAGCCACAATCGGAGCCGCCCCCGTGCCGGTGCCGCCGCCCATACCCGCAGTAATAAACACCAGGTCGCACTGACCCAGAGCCTGGGCGATCTCGTCGCGAGATTCTTCAGCTGCCTTTTGGCCAATTGCCGGATTGCCGCCCGCTCCCAGACCGCGCGTCAGCTTTTGTCCTATCTGCAGGCGTTTTGGTGCACTAGACTGACTTAGGGCTTGGGCGTCAGTGTTAATCGTCCAAAATTCCACCCCTGACACATCACTAGCAATCATGCGGTTAATGGCGTTCCCGCCGCCACCACCCACACCAATCACTTTTATTCTGGCTATGGTGCTAGGCACAATCTCCCCACTCCTAGAATCTTCCCCAGGCATGCCTTTTACGCTGTTAGTTTGGCCCAAATAAAACCCTGAGTTGCCAAAGGGATTGGAGTTGTCCACTGTTGCTGGAAAACCTGACTGTCCTTGGGAAGGCGGGCTTTCATGGGCGAGCCCTATTTTACTATTAAGTGTCATTGCAATTAAGAACGCTCTATAAACAACTCTTCAACTCTAGGCAACTCTAGTCAACTATAGGGTATGTCGCTCATATTACCAACAATAGCAATCGGTTGTTGACAGTCCCTGACTAGCTGCCGCACTCCCACCGGCAAGGGCGGGCGGCCTCACGCCTGAGTGGAGCGCCTTCACCGCACGCCCGCGCTCCTGTTGGGGGCTCTTGGCGGCGCTTTGGCGGAGTCGGGCAGAATTTTAACGGCAGGGGAGGCTGGATTTTTCAGGTCTATGTATGCTATCTGGCGGTAACGCGGGTGTTTTGGTAACTGACGCATGCGATCGAGGACTTTGAGTTGCTCCACAAACTTGGAACTGTAAGGCCCCAAATGAACAGTGCCCAGCTCGGTTTTCAGGATTAAATTAGCTCGGTCCTGCCAGTCAATTTGAGAAACTTTGACCGGAGAGCGGCTCACGGCTTCATACATGGGTGGCCACTCACGGCGGTACTGGTCGGGATTGCCGATCACTTTCAGGCCCGGCAGTTGCAGCGAAACCTCCAGGGACGTGTAGCTTTGCAGCGGCACCCACCAGCCATTTTCATCGAGCACCCCCAAGCCAGAGGCTTTGCTCGGGGCGGCGCTCGGGCCCGCTGCCGCCGGTACGGTCAGCGCCACGGGATATCGTTCTTTGACGGTGACAGTCAGGCCGGCAGGAAACAGATGCCGGCTGACAGTGGCTTTGGCAATCGGGGCTTGGGACTCTAGCTGCTTAGCCATCACCTCGGGTTGCAGCCGCAGCAGCGACTGGGGATAGGATACAGGCAGGAGAGAGCGAATTGTCCCGGCTGAGAGGATCTCGTTGCCCTCGATGACAACCTGCTCTGGTTGGTGAATCACCCAAGCTGGCCGGCCCGTCACCCAGACCAAACCCCACGCCAGACAGCCTGCGCTCACTGTTTGCCAGCACACCTGCAGCAATCTCAGGCGTCGAGCGCGTTGCAGCTGTTTGCGCCTGAGTCCTAATTCTGACTGAGAGACCGATGCGATGCTATCCATCCACTACCTCTCAATTGCCCTTATAGAAACTTATGTTACCCTCTCTGCATAACTGGCTAATCATAACTGTTCACTCTCGCCTGGAAGTTCTAACTTTTGGTTTGTTTCTAGAATTGCCCCCCTGCCATTCCCCATCGGGAAATCCCAACCGCTTCCCCCTGCAGGAAAACCCCAAAACCACGACTGGCGCTCGCAAGCCAGTCGAAAACCCCTGCGGCACGCCTCCCGGACCGCCCTTGCGTGCTGCAGGCTTAACCAAATTCTGCCAGAATTTCCCACAGGGCGTCAGGTGAACCGCCAGCTCTGGCGCAGGGCGCGGGGTCAGGGGGCCAAAGCCAGCGGGCAGAAGGTTGGCCTTGGGGGGAAGACAACCTGCCCCCGCAGGGCATGGTAGCACGTTAGGGCCAACATCAGTTGCAGCGCTCAGCTCCGGCTGCGGTTGCCTCAACCCACACCGGCGGAGGGCTGTCGCCATCCCCCGCTCCCCACTCAAAGCAGCCGTTTGAGATCGTGCCGGCTCAATTGCGGAATTGATGTCTCGCCCCCTCTCCCTCTCCCCCTTGACTCTCACTCCCCACGGACCGTCAACCGGACTTGATAGGAGAGGGTGGGGTCAGCCCCAAACCCGTCAGAACCGCTGCCCCACTGGCAACCGTTGCGGGCGCGTTGCCGCTCAAAACGATGGCCCATAGGGGCCAGGAGCGGGCCGCGATGGCCGGTGCTTTAGCGCCTGACCGGATTGCACCAGACGGCAAGCCTGTCGCGCCACAAAATTCTGCCCTGCCGGTAAAAGGAGCAAATTATGCAGAAAAACTGCCGCTCCGTGAGGCGAGCGATAGCGGCGTGCCGGGGTGCCGGTTTTTGGCGAGAGCCTGGAGGGGAGTTTCAGGAAAGGCATGCCTCGTAAAGCGGTAGAATAGAGCCCGTCATTTCTACTCAGGTAAAATCGGAACTTTGGTGCAATCCAAGCTTGTTGAGTTGAACAGTCCTCCACCAGAGGACTCATGCAAAGGTGCGGCAGAACCCCCATTCACGCTGCAGGAGTTGAAAGCTGCCATTCCGGCGCATTGCTTTGTGCCATCCCCCTGGAAATCACTGGCCTATTTTTTCTGGGATGTCTCGATCGTTGGCCTCCTCTATGCAGTGGCCACCTATCTGGATTCCTGGTTTTTCTGGCCAGTGTTCTGGCTGATGCAGGGCACCATGTTCTGGGCTTTGTTTGTTGTGGGCCATGACTGTGGCCACGGTTCATTTTCCCGAAGCAAATGGCTGAACAATCTGATTGGCCATCTGGCGCACACGCCGATCCTCGTTCCCTTCCACGGCTGGCGGATCAGCCACCGCACTCACCACAACAACACCGGCAATATCGATACGGATGAAAGCTGGTATCCCGTCACGGAAACCAAGTACCGAGAGATGCTCTGGTACGAAAAAATGCTCCGCTTCGACATCGCGTTACTGTTTGTATATCCCCTCTACCTGTTTAAACGCTCTCCCGCAAGGCCAGCAGGCTCCCACTTTCACCCCGGCAGCCCCCTGTTTCGCCCCTCGGAAAAATGGGACGTGCTGACCAGCACCGCCTGCTGGACGCTGATGGTCGGTTTCCTGGGCTGGCTGACTTATGAATATGGCTGGATATTTCTGCTCAAATACTATGTCGGGCCATACATCGTTTTTCTCGTCTGGCTGGACTTGGTTACCTTTCTGCACCACACCGAGCCTGATATCCCCTGGTATCGCGGCAAGGACTGGTATTTTCTCAAAGGTGCCCTCTCCACCATTGACCGCGATTACGGCTTGATCAATGACATCCACCACAATATCGGCACCCATGTGGCTCACCACCTGTTTATCGGCATTCCCCACTACCATCTGAAGACTGCCACCGAGGCTCTCAAACCGATTCTGGGGAACTATTACCGGCAATCGGGCGCTCCGATCTTGCAGTCGTTCTGGCGCTCATACAAAAGTTGCCATTTTGTCCCGGATACAGGGGGGATGGTTTACTACCGCCCCAAAACTGAGATCGCTTCAGCCCCAATAGACAGCAATCTCTAAAACACCGGTCAGGCAATCATCCATCCTTCTTGCCCCTAACTTAATGCCGGTGCGGCTCGCTCCCCCTCTCGCCAAGGGCTGCCGCACCGGCCTTGGCACTGTCCCAAAAGCTGCGGCTCTCACCGTCTCTCTTGCCCGATCCCCCGCACTGCAGCCATCCCGCCACCGCCCCCCCACCACAGCACGAACAGATCCCTGTTGAGCGCCTTTCCCCCCCTCTCCCGCTGCGCTCACCATTTTCCACTCTGCCTGCGTATTGATTTCTCCGGCTAATTTCTCGATTTCTTGGGGAGGAGTGCTATAATACCCTACAGCGACAATTATTTGGCCGATACGATGGCCCACGCAAGTGGGGGTAAACGACCCGCGTGCGGGATTGCTACCTCTGTATCAAGTTTAAAGTCTCTACCCGATACCGCTACCCGTCTCCCCTTGGCCCGGTCTGACAAATCTAAATAGAAATTGCCGCTAATTAAAAAAATTCGGGTTTGAGTTTACCTCTGACTCGCTCCGGGCTGTGCAGCTTTGGCCGTTAAGGGTTGGAACTTCCGACGCCTTAAAAAACTGAAACCTCTGATAACTTTTGACAGCAGTCAAGAGTTATTATAAGTTTCGGTAGCTGTTACAAAACTTTCCCCAAAACAGCTCACCATTTCAACGCAGTAGGATGGATTGCCGGTTGCCCAAATACAGGCCATCAGCTATCATTCTATTCAGCTGTGCGCTGGGACTCTCGCGTTACCACCGCAGCAGGCGTTTACCGCCCTCTCCCTGAATCAACCGGGATGGTGGTGAAAAAGTGCGCCCTTCTTCCAGACGCTGTGTGCCAGGAAGTAGGGGCGGTTCGCTCATACGCCTCAAAGGCGGCTTATTAAAAAGTGTCGCCCGTACAGGATGTTCGAGTTCGTGGGCTTGAAAAATCCCCCCGCTTCTAGCCGGAGGTGACAGCAAGTAAACGACCTCATTAGCGGCCAAACTAAAAGGCGCGACTCGCTTCAACGCGCGGGCGCGTTGGGTTTCTCAAGGAAAGCAGCTCCTTTGGAGCCGCTCTCGCGTTCCTTTCAGGAGCTTTCCGGCTTCCGGGGATCGTAGCTCCGGTTGTGGCCTTGAAATAGACAAGGACTTTAAGGCTTCAATCACATCTGGCACAACCCCCAGAAAAACAAATAAGGCTAGCTCGGCCTGAATAGAAGCCTGTGGACTGGAAGGAGCCGTCTCCCCAGGGCGAAGCGGGAAGTGAACGTCAAACTGAGTAAGTTTGAGTAAGTTTCACAGAGCGGAATGTCAATTGTAAATCAGATTCAGTTGTAGGGTTATTTCTTTGCTACAGAATTTCCAAAGGATGTACCCTTGCATGTCGGCAGGCATATCTCCGAACCTGAATCTCTACGATGTTTAACTTTGGAGGTATTCCATGTCGATCTATGTAGGGAACTTGTCCTACGAAGTAACGCCAGAGGATCTCACCTCTGTTTTCGCCGAATACGGAAAGGTGATGCGGGTTAATCTGCCCACTGACCGGGAAACCGGTCGCCCGCGAGGCTTTGGTTTCGTGGAAATGTCATCAGACGCTGAAGAACAGGCAGCCATTGACGCCCTTGATGGCGCCGAGTGGATGGGCCGAGATCTCAGGGTAAACAAGGCTAAGCCTCGTGAAGACCGCCCGCCGGGCGGCGGAAGTCGCGGTGGCGGCAACCGGGGTGGCGGTGGCTACGGCGGCGGCGGCGGCGGCGGGAGAGGTCGCCCACGCTAATAAACTCAAGGCGCAACGATTTTAGTTTCGACCAGCGACGCTCATCCGGCTGGCAGCATGAAAGGTTATGTTGTGGCACAGGCATCTTGCCTGTGCCTTTGTTTTTTACTTTAGTTTGTTACGGCTTGACGCCCTTGGATGTTACGCCCGGAGGGGCAATAGACAAAGGAAAATTATGCTGAACCTTAGAGCTGATTTATAAAGTATAGCATTAGCCAAATTGGTGAGGACATTAGACATTGAGGGCAGGCCCGTTCCGGGCGGGCGCGTGACTCGCTACGCAGTCCCTACGGATATAGCAGGTCTAAATGATTTGCGCAACCGCTCTTGGCCCAGAACCCCGGTTTCTTTAAGAAACCGGGGTTCTGAAATTTACACGAATGATTTAGACGCGCTATATACCCCGCTTCGACAAGCAAGATGCCTGTCGGTGATGTTCTTGAGAGCAAGCGAGATGCCATGTCCTAAACTCACTGTCCATTGCTATACAAGATCGCAGAAAAGAGAGGCGGGGATGGCTGTCTTCAGTCGGGGGTTACTGGGGAAGGTGAGGCAATTAAAATGCATAAAAAAGCTTTCCCCACAGCCGGGTCAGTTGGATCGAAGCGTCACCGGCAACTCCCGAAACTGTTCCATAAACCGCCGGTCAATCCAATCCTTCCAGCGCCAGAGCAGCGGCGACGGGCCACAGGCAAAAGGGCCACCCAAAAAAGGAACAGATGCGATTGCCGACCGGTCGCCGGTGCCAATTAAGGAGAGAAATTGCTTTTGCGGTCTAAATGGCAACACCGGCAGCCCCAGCAAAACCCGCCGCAAATTCTCGAACAGCGGCTTTCCCTGGCGCACAGCAAACACCCCAGCCTTGGGGCGGGGATAATTCACCATTGTGGCCACATCACCGGCAGCAAATACCCTCGCGTGTGACACCGACTGCAGCGTATCTCCCACCAGAATAAAACCGGCAGCGTCCGTCGCCAGACCCGCCTCCCGCAGCCAACTCGCAGCCGACGCCTGCGTCACCCAAAAAACCCGGTCGCACTCCACCGCCAGCCCCGACTCACACCGCACAGACACCGCCGGCGATCCCAACCCCAGCCGGTCTCCTCGCGGCTGCACCTCGCACACTTTTTCCCCCAGATGCAGCTCAATCGAACGGCGGGTGAGAATTTCCCCCAAGCGCCGGCCCAACCGGCTGCTGTGTGCCGGCACGATCCGATCTCCGCTGTGGAATAAATGAATTGCCACACTCCCCACCGGCACCCCGGCGTCCCGATCTATTTGCTGCAGGTGAGCGCCCATCGCCAGCGCCAGTTCCACACCACCGGCACCCCCACCGACAATGCCAAGGCGCAGCGGTTCCCCCGCAGAGACGGTGCGGCTGACCAAAATCTCCTTCCAGCCGGCGAGCAAATTCGGCACCGGCTTAGCGGGAATCGCATATTCCGCAGCACCCGGAACCGATATCGCTGCAGGCGTGCTGCCAATATCAACAGACAGCAGGTCAAACCCCACCTTTTCACCGCTGGCGCACAGAACCCGATTGCTTTCCAGATCCAGACCAATCGCCCGGTCAACGAACAGCTGCGTTCCAGCAAACTGTGCCAGTTGCCCCAGGTCGATGTGACACTCCTGGAAATTGTAAAAGCCGGCGATATGCCCGGGTAGCATCCCGGAATAGGGGGCGTGGGATGTGTCCGAAATCAGGGTGAGGCGCACACCCGCTAAAGGTTTCAAGCCAAACAGTTTCAGCGCTATGGCGTGGCTGTGGCCACCCCCTATCAGTACGAGGTGTTTGTCCATTGGCTTCTTCCGCAAAGCAGAATTGTCTACAAATTGTAGACAATTCGTTCCGACAGCTGGGGTGCCGGTGCAGCAACAATAGAGGTTTCCTGTGCCGCCGGCTTGTCAGGTTTTTTTTATAAACCGCCAAGACGCCTTAGACGCGCCAGCGGCTTCCCGCAGGGTAGAACGCCAAGGAAAGAAAAGAGAGAGGATTTCACAAATCATTTGGAGCTCTGATTGATTTGCGGGCGGGCTGCAGGTGCTCAGCTGGCGAGGATTATCCACCGCAGCTGCCACAATCTAGGAAACTGCAATCCGCTGCGCCACAATCCATCGCCCCACAGTCAATCCCGTGCCAACCGGCACATCCCTCTCCGACACATCCGTCCCCAGCGCTTCCCGCGCAGTCAATCGCTTCACAGCCAGCAGTGGGGAAATCAAGGGGGGCGAGAACGCAATCAGAACCTGAGTTGTCGTGCGAACTGTCGCGCCGGCGGGGGGGATCTGTTTCTGGCTCTTCTTGTGTCTCGATCTGGCTCTTTA
Source organism: Oscillatoria princeps RMCB-10 (assembly GCA_019359235.1). Lineage (GTDB taxonomy): Bacteria > Cyanobacteriota > Cyanobacteriia > Cyanobacteriales > Oscillatoriaceae > Oscillatoria > Oscillatoria princeps. Next base: position 71,498 of record JAHHHT010000014.1, on the reverse strand, counting down.
GCACAAGACTTGCGGATTTGCAAGCGTGCAGCCGGTGACGGGAAGCGCGGACAGCCTCAATTAAACCGACCTCCAAGATGGTGCGTTTTATATATTGAGAGCAGGGCTCGCCCCCATGCAGAACCCGATAGGCGCAGTCAAACCCTTTTCTGGGGGAAAGATGCTGCTGGTAGCCGGCAATCAAGGCGGCGGCTGACCGGCGAGTCAGGGTGTCAAAAGCTGTCACAGTCATGGGCGAGGTTGAGGAAAAGCTGTTCATAGAGCCGGCACATTGCCCGAGCTACTTTTGGTAGAAAGCTCGTGTTTTATAATAAATCTCAATAGATTGCAGCTCTTGCGAATGCTGGATAGCACCTAATTTAAAGGCTATCGCAATCGGGGGGAATCGCCGGCACCCTGGAGGAATTGACCTCTGTGCCGGTGCGCCAAGCGCCCCAAGCCACCCCAGCTCTCGACGGTGTGGGGACGGGGGCATGTCGCATCTCCCCACAGCCAGACAGCCCTCATGCAAAATTTCTAGTAGAGGATTTGCGCCGCTGCAGTAGAGACGGGACATGTCGCGTCTCCCCCCGGGGCTAAATCAATCTTCATAACGACCTATATGCCGGAAGAAATGCGGTTTTTGCGCAAGTCTTGTACTAGAAACTCTTTTGGAGAGCTGCTGTGATAAATAGAGATATACTGCTGATTTTTGCCTTGGGTTTAACGCCGCCGGTGCTGTCTTGGTGGCTCCGGCGTCAAGCGGAGGTGCGGGCCATAGCCCGCCTGAGGGCGGCTCGGGAAGCTGCGGTATCCCGAGGACTGCAAAACCTTCCGCTTCCCCCGGAGCTGTATGACATTACTGGGGGGGGCGGGGAGATGATCGGCGACCGAAGCTGCCGGTTTAATGCCCGCTCTACTTTAATCCGCTGTGCTGTCAATCCGCAGGGCCCGTGTCAGGGGTGCCCCCACTACCAGCCACGGGAGTGAGCGCCAGTTCTGGTTTTAGATTTCGATTTGGAATTCAGGTATCGCGGGCGTTACGCTTTGAGATTCAATATTTTCAGCCAATTTAAAGTTTATTTAAAAACAGTGCCATCAAACGTAAGTGAGCTTAGGACTTACGCACAACCATGAAAGAAACCGGGTTTCTGGTGCGATCCCCTGCGCTGAATGTCAAGGGATATGGTTGAGAAACCCGGTTTCTGCGCAACTCCTGAGAGCTGTGGCGCAGGCCGAAATGCCTGTGCCGTGCGGCAGGCGATCGGGGTGTCCCGCCCGCCCTCCGGCCACTCAGGAGAAACAGGCAGCCCTGAAACTTCAGAGCCAGACTGCTTGACAAACTGCCTGCCAATTGGTAACAATGGGAGATTGGCTGTCTGTAATGGCTCGGATCAGGTATGGCCTGCGGTCAGGCTGCGCCAACCGGCGCGGCAAAAGCTGACGATCTGCGCATCAGCGGTAAGCCAGCTACCTGTACGGCAACTCACACAATAAATTCATGACTTACGCAATTATCGAAACTGGCGGTAAGCAACTGCGGGTAGAACCGGGTCGCTTCTATGATGTGGAACTGCTTCCTGTGGAACCAGACGAGACAATCACCCTTGAAAAGGTGTTGCTCGTCCAGCACGAAGGGGGCGTCAGTATTGGCCAGCCCTTTGTGGAAGGGGCGACTGTGGAAGCGACGGTGTTGCGGCACCTGCGAGGGCGCAAAGTGATTGTCTACAAGATGCGCCCCAAAAAGAAAACCCGCAAAAAGCGGGGGCACCGGCAGGAAATCACTCGCCTGATGATTAACTCCATCAGTCTGAACAGTTCAGCGCTGGGAGAGGAACAGCAGTCGCAAGCTGCTGCAGCGCCGGAAGCTGCCCCAGAAGCTGCTCCTGAGACTGCTGCAGAATAATAAGTGGGGGCGGGATCGCCGGCAGCCAGGGCTGACCGCAGATAAGGGGACGGAGAAACCCGGTTTCTTAAAGAAACCGGGTTTCTGGGGCGCACCTCACGCAATGGATAACTCCTATATGTGAGCTAGAGCCGCCCCTAACAGCACCCGAACTGGGCAAAACCGGCGCAACCGGACAGCATATCAATTGAATTTCGGGAAGACTTCTCAGGAGGTAAAATTTAGTCTTGAATTTCTTGCGCAATCCTACAGAACGTGATACAATACAAACTGAGTTCAAAATTGACATAGCCTATCAGTCAGATCCGAACAGGTGAGTCGCGACTTCACTTACTGCTTGATTTTCTGTCAGCCTCCCTTGACTTCCGACACGGTTGCCAAGGCAAAACGAAAAATCATATCTAAAACAGTCAGAGGGATGATGAAGAACGGCTATGTCAGAACCCGATTGAGTGGTTGAAAGGCGTCTCATCTGCTTATCCCAGTTGCGGATTTACGCTATCACGAGACTAGAATGGTGCTTTTGGGATTTTCCTGAAAGCTTTGCGGGATACCGCCTCTATCACTTTTCCCGGTGATAGTGCTATCGTTGCATTGTCCGGGAATACCTCGAATAATGTCGCGTAAATGTATCAGGACAGAGGAAAATGGCTCATAAAAAAGGTACGGGCAGCACGCGCAACGGTCGCGACTCCAATTCCCAGCGCTTGGGCGTCAAGCGCTTCGGTGGCCAGGTCGTGAAAGCCGGCAATATTCTGGTGCGCCAGCGGGGCACTAAGATTCACCCGGGAAACAATGTGGGGATTGGGAGTGACGACACCCTGTTTGCCCTCATCGATGGCGTTGTGACATTCGAGCGCAAGGGCAAAACCCGCAAGAAGGTGAGCGTTTACGCCGCCGCTGCGGCTGAACCGGCTGTCGCTGCGGCTGAACCGGCGGTCGCTTCGGCTTGACCTTTAGAAACCGGGTTTCTCCGAGAAACCCGGTTTCTGAAAGTCCCATCTGGCGTGCGGAATTTTACATAACGTTACTAAATTGTTGCGCCGAAGGGCAGTGACAAGTTTTAGACTGGATTTTGATATTTTGGATCGTTATTAGCCGCCATGTTCCCAATCCATCGCCCTCGCCGCTTGCGCAGCCATCCCCAGCTTCGCCGTATGGTGTGCGAAAATCTTTTGACCGCCAGCGACCTGATTTACCCTCTGTTTGCCGTACCGGGAGAGGGAATCGCCAAAGAGGTGAAGTCCATGCCCGGGGTGTACCAGCTGTCGGTAGACAAGATCGTCGAAGACGCGAAGGAAGTCTACGACCTGGGGATTCCGGCGATTATCCTGTTTGGCATTCCGGACGTTAAGGATGGGGATGCCACCGGCGCTTGGCACGATTGCGGGATTGTCCAGAAAGCCACGGCTGCAGTCAAAGCAGCGGTGCCGGATCTGGTTGTGATTGTGGATACTTGCCTGTGCGAGTACACCAGTCACGGGCACTGCGGCTATTTGCTTTCCGGCGATTTGACGGGTCGGGTTTTGAATGACCCGACGCTGGAGTTGCTGAAGAAAACTGCGGTGTCTCAAGCTGCTGCCGGTGCTGATATCATTGCCCCGTCGGGGATGATGGACGGTTTTGTGGGGGCGATCCGGGCGGGGCTGGATGAGGCGGGGTATCAGGACGTGCCGATTCTTTCTTACGCCGCTAAGTACGCTTCGGCTTACTACGGGCCATTTCGGGATGCGGCTGAGTCTGCGCCCCAGTTTGGCGACCGCCGGACTTACCAAATGGACCCGGGGAATGCGCGGGAAGCCCTTAAGGAAATTGAACTGGACATCGCCGAAGGGGCTGACATGCTGATGGTGAAGCCGGCTCTGGCTTATATGGACATTATCTGGCGGGTCAAGGAAGCGACGAATTTGCCGGTGGCGGCTTACAACGTCTCTGGGGAATATTCTATGGTGAAGGCTGCGGCCCTCAATGGCTGGATTGACGAGCAGCGGGTGGTTCTGGAAACTTTGACCGGCTTCAAGCGTGCCGGTGCTGACTTGATTTTGACCTACCACGCTAAAGATGCAGCCCGCTGGCTGCAAGGGTGAGGGGTAAAGTCCTGTGGCTAGCAACTGCCTGCAAGCATACCATTAAGTCAGAGTCTAGATATTCCCGTTCCCGGGCCTGAGGGTTCCGGGAACGAGGGGAAAAGCAGATTGCGAGGTGAAAAATTCCATCGACTGGCAGTTGTGGGGCGTGTTGCCATGCGCCTGGGGCAGGGGCAACGCGCTTCTTGCTGTTTTCGCTTAAATGTCAGGAAATCCTCACAAAAATAAGGTTAAAAAAAGCTAAACAGTATTGTGCGTCTCTACGAAAACTTATAAGATTTGATATCAGGCCGGCCCCTCCATCTAGCGTTGGAGCCAAGGCGACCGACAGGGCAAACAGGGAGCGGCCACGGTTGAAGCTTTTGCTAGGAAGAAATGCGTAAAACGCATGAGCTGGGTCTTTTTTGGCCGCTCGCATTCTAAGATTCAAGAGGGCACCGGCTCTCTTTGACGACTGTTTCACGACGGAAACCTACAAAAATTTACCCCAAAAGGTTACATCTTTAGGGGGATGTGCGAACCGTTGTTTTGTGTAAATAAAAGTTAGCTTCGGCGCAGATTTAAGGAACAATGAAATCGAAAACCACAGATTGCCGCCACATTCGGTTTTGCGACCGCAAGTCTGAGATTGACCTCAAGGAACTTCAAGAGCTGTTTAATGCAGCAGCGTTTTGGGCGCAGGACAGAAAGATTGAGGATTTGGCCATTGCTATCGCCAACAGCGAGCCGGTGATCAGTGTCTGGGATGGGGAGCGGATGATTGGGTTTTCCCGCGCCACCTCAGACGGGATCTACCGGGGTACTATCTGGGATGTGGTGATTCACCCGGACTATCAAGGTGCCGGTTTGGGGCGCAAGCTGGTGCAGACGGTGCTCAGCCACCCCCGGATGAGCCGGGTGGAGCGGGTTTACTTGATGACGACTCGCCAGCAGAAGTTCTACGAGCGGATTGGGTTCGAGCACAACGCCTCTACGACGATGGTGCTGTACAATCCGCTGCTGGTGAGCCAGGTGCAGGGGAGCGAATCTCCAGTGGAAGCGTGCATTGAAGCCTGACGATCTCGGACGACTCTGCAGGCACCGGCACGATTTCCAAGCGCCCTTTCATCAGTTCGATCAGCCGGCGATCCATCAGCAGGATCATTCCTGACGACAGCTGGGGATTGTCGTTAATCTCCCGCCCTTCCGTCACCGGCACTTGTTGCAATAAATCCACCGGCTCGCTCCAAGTAAAGGTGGGAAAGGGAATGTCAATCCAGATGTGGGCGCACTCCCCTTCCCCTTGGGGGGAAAGGGGAAAAGTAGCGGCAGAAATATGGATGCTGCCCTGTTTCATGTTGGCAATGGCGGTGTCGGTGAGATTCACCAGCACTTGCTGCAGCCGAGGCTGGTCTGCTCGGACATAAATTGCGGGATCTGGGGGATCTACCAGGAGGCGGAGGTTGCGATCTGCAGCTTGCAGGTGGGTGAGGCGATAGACTTCCTCGAAGACTTCGGCGAGCTGGAGTGGCTCAATCTTGAGCCGGAGTTTGCCGCACTCTATTCTGGCGACCTGGAGGATGTCATCGATCATGGCCACCATCTTGAGCGCCGAGGCGTGGGCTTTGGCGATAAATTCTCGCTCTTCAGCTGGATCGTCACAGAGATCGGCGAGGATTAACTGGTGGGCACCGATGATGGCATTGAGGGGGGAGCGCAACTCGTGGCTCACGCGCGCCAGAAAACCGCCTTTAAACTGGCCGATCTGGGATGCCATCTGGTAGGCTAGCTGGGTTTGCTGGAGCTGCTCAGACAGGGTTTGCCTGTCTGGGGTGCCGTCTGGGGCGACTTGCCGGCTGCGCCATCTGTCGGAGAGCCACGCGCTCCCCACGCCCAGTCCCAAACCCGCTGCTAAAGACACCCAGTTGCTCCAGTCCATGTTAAAGCCCAAAACTATAATTTTGCGTGGGGGGAACCCCACCCCCCAACCCCCTCCCCGCTAGCGGGCTTCGGTTTACACACAAATCCCCAGTCATGCCAATTTTCCATGTTTCGTCTGGGGTAGGGTGCGTTCCCTCTTAGGGAACGCACCCTACGAGTTACAGCCCAAGATGTGTGTGAACGGTAGCCGCTAGCGGGGAGGGGGGGAAGAGAAGAAAGGTTGATCCAACGGGCTGTGCGACTCTAATTTAACCGCTCCCTCCCGCAAGATTACCCACCGGCTCTGTGTCCATTTTGCCACGGTGGAAGGTACGCCGGTTGCTGGGGGAGCAGGCGAGTTCTGATCTGGCAGGAGTGTCAGGACTTCTGGAAACTGGGCGGCAATTTCTGCCAGCGACAGCACCGGCGGCTGTCCGCTGCGGTTGGCGCTGGTAGTGGCCATCGGGCCGGTACTAGCCAGGATTTGCCGCGCCACGGGGCTGTCGGGGACTCGGACGCCGATGGTGGTGGGGTCAAGGGGGTTCATGGCCGGCGGGACAAGCGGGCTGGCCGGCAGGACGAGGGTGAGGGCACCGGGCCAGTATTTGCTGGCGACTTGCTGCCAAATTCGCAACTCTTCCGGGGTGCCGGTGACATAGGGCCACAGGTCGGCTGGGGAGCCGGCCATTAAAATTAGGGGTTTGTCGGCGCTGCGCCCTTTGGCGGTGAAGATAAGCTGGGACTGGTCGGGACGGCTGGCGAGTGCCGGCACAGTATCGGTGGGAAAGCTGACCAGTAAGCCTGCAATTGCGCCGGCGATTAGGGCGTCGGGGGAGACTTGAGGCATGGAGAAGCTGTTAGGGGAATTGACTTTATTTTGTATCGGACAGGCGGGACGCCTGTCCTACGCCAGATTTTAAAGGACAGGCGTCCCGCCTGTCCTACGCCAGATTTGTTCCAGACGTAGCACAGGCGTCTCGCCTGTGCCCTTTTCCTCTGGACAGGCGAGACGCCTGTCCTACGCCAAACGGAACCCCACCCCCCAACCCCCTCCCCGCAGGCGGGGAGGGGGAGTAAGAGAGGGTTTTGGATGAGTGCAAAAAGTTCAATCATCCTTCTACTGTCCTACGCCAAATGGAGTGCCGGTTTAACGCCATTTTGCCAGTGTCTTCTGCGCAAACTTTCGCACCTTCTCATCTGGGTCATTTTCCGCCCGCTCGCGCAATAGCGGTAGGGTTTGGGGATGGTTAGGATATAGCTTGACGATTGCAGCAAGTGCTGTTTGCCGGGGATTGTCTTGCCAGTCTTTCTGACGCTCAAAGGGGTCACTGACAGCGCAAGTGCGCAACAATTCAAACAGTTCAGGCTCATCTTTCCACCCCCGCGCTAGCTCTCGCACTGCTGCAATTCGCACAGCCGAATTATCATCCGTGCGGGCGCGTTCTTTGAGCATGGGTAAGGTATCTCGGTGATCTTTCCACCCGCGCGCTAGCTCTTGCACTGCTGCAATTCGCACAGCCGAATTATCATCCGTGCGGGCGCGTTCTTTGAGCATGGGTAAGGTATCTGGGTCATCTTTCCACCCGCGCGCTAGCTCTTGCACTGCTGCTTCTCGCACAGCCCAATTATCATCCGTGCGGGCGCGTTTTTTGAGCATGGGTAAGGTATCTGGGTCATCTTTCCACCCCCGCGCTAGCTCTTGCACTGCTGCTTTTCGCACAGCCCAATTATCATCCGTGCGGGCGCGTTCTTTGAGCCAGGGTAAGGTATCTGGGTCATTTTTCCACCCCCGCGCTAGCTCTTGCACTGCTTCAATTCGCACATTCCAATTATCATCCGTGCGGGCGCGTTCTTTGAGCCAGGGTAAGGTATCTGGGTCATTTTTCCACCCCCGCGCTAGCTCTTGCACTGCTTCAATTCGCACAGCCGAATCATCATCCGTGCGGGCGCGTTCTTTGAGCCAGGGTAAGGTATCTGGGTGATCTTTCCACCCCCGCGCTAGCTCTTGCACTGCTGCATATCGCACAGTCCAATCATCATCCGTGCGGGCGCGTTCTTTGAGCCAGGGTAAGGTATCTGGGTCATTTTTCCACCCCCGCGCTAGCTCTTGCACAGCTGCAATTCGCACATTCCAATTATCATCCGTGCGGGCGCGTTCTTTGAGCCAGGGTAAGGTATCTGGGTGATCTTTCCACCCCCACGCTAGCTCTCGCACTGCTGCTTCTCGCACATCCCAATTATCATCCGTGCGGGCGCGTTCTTTGAGCCAGGGTAAGGTATCTGGGTCATTTTTCCACCCCCGCGCTAGCTCTTCCACTGCTGCTTGTCGCAAAGCCCCATTATCATCCGTGCGGGCGCGTTCTTTGAGCCAGGGTAAGGTATCTGGGTGATCTTTCCACCCCCACGCTAGCTCTTGCACTGCTGCAATTCGCACATCCCAATCATCATCGGTGCCGGCGCGTTCTTTGAGCCAGGATAGGATTTGCCCGTCATCTTGCCAAGCTGTGGCGATTGCTGCAACTGCTCGGGTGCGAATCTCACGAACTAGCTCTGTCTCCTCTCTGTAACTATAGTCGTAATAGTAATTGAGGTCGTACTTAGTCAGACCTTTGAGTTTGGCGAGGAGTTTAGTTGCCGTTGCCTGTATCTGCGTTCGATTTCTCACTTCCGCCAGACACCCAGCCGCCAGAAACCGGTTCATAAATTTGTCTCCCTCACCGGCTTCCCCCATGAGATACTCAATAATCTCACCGGCAAACTGTGCGTCAACCATCCCCGCAATCAGGCGCAGGACTTCATGCCAAGACTCATCCCGCCAGTGCGCCCCAAAAACCTCTGTCTTCAGTTGCTCAAGACTCAACCCCCCTTCAGCACCGCGTTTGCCAAACCGCTCCACAAACTCCCAGGCGCAGAAGTATTCCAAAAAAGTCCGGTGCACAAAAGCATAGTAATCCCCACCCCAAGAACACAAAATAAAGTTGCGGACTCGCAATTGATTAATCAGCACCCTGGCAACAGTTCTGGCATCGCTGACTTCTATGGACTTGAGAGCGCGAATCAGAATTGTCTCTAAATCCGAGCCACTAATCAGGTTGCCGGCTAACCCCTTCTCATTCCCCTGCATGGCGTAAGCAACCTGGCGCAGCATCGCCTGTTTGTCTTTGTAATCAATGGTTTTTGGGTCGAGCCGGCTATCTTCACTCAAAGCTCGCTCGATATCCCACTGGTGCAGCAGCACCCGCGACGCCTGGTTGTAGAGTTCTGGGCGATCTCTTGGCAGTTCTTGATTGCGGTTGAGAATGGCCATCATCGTCAGCAGCAGCGGATTTCCCGCCAATTCCCGAATGGCTGAGGACTCTTCAATCGCCTTTTGCAGTCGCTCCCGCTTTCTAACCTTGTCCGCCTCATCATTGAAGGTCAAATCGTGCCACCGGCTGATAAACTCCTGAATTTGTTCTGGCTCCAAATCTTGCAGCACGAAGTGGCGGAACTCCGCATCTCGCAGGCGCTGGGGTTTGTAGCCAATGACGCGAGAAGTCACGATAACTCGCACATTGGGATAGTCATTGGTGAAGCGATGGATATCTGCAATCACCTCTTCTCGCGACTTCGGATCGAATACCTCATCCAACCCATCAAACATCACAATAGCATTCCCGGCTTTTAACCATTCGTGCAGATCGTGCTGATTGAGGCGACAGACAATGCCAGTGCCTTTGTGGAAAAATTCCAGAAAATCCTTGCACTGGTTCTTGTCGCGATTGATCATATAGGTGCGCAATTCCACCAGCAAAGGAATCGGTCGCTCCGACAGCTCTTTTACCGGCAACTCCGCCCATTCTAGCGCAAGATACTGCAGCAGGGTAGACTTCCCCGACCCCGGATCGCCCAAAATCACCACATATTTATAACTCGGCTCTTGCACCACCTCCAAAACGGAGCGCACCGGCTGCTGAGAGTACACTTCCCGGTGGCGTTCCAGCTCGTCTGGCAACAGTTCTGCCTCCAGCTCACCGCTTTCTCGCAAGCGCCTTTGATATTCTTTAGGAATATCGTAAACTTTCGGCAAAAACTCTTGACTTTCGCGCACGTTTTGTGGTATGAACATCCGCCAGAGTTTCAGGGCGTTATAAGCCGAGCCGGTGGTATCAAAGCTATCCAACTTCAGATTGCCGTAGCGCTCTCGAATCCCTTCCTGATGTTTCCGCAAGTCAAAATCCGGGGTGATGCCGGTTTGCTGTCGGAGGCTTTCTGCGGCGCTGTCCAGATTTTGTGAGCTGATAATCTCCCGCAACTCATCCGACTCCTGGCGGATGGCTTTCGCCCTTTTGAGATACCGCTTGGCAACCCGCTCCCAGTCAAAATTATCGGGGAGAGCCGGTAAGTTAAGATCTTTCCAGGTTTGGGATAGTGTCCGGGTGTCTAAACGCGGGCAGTCTTCTTTAAAGGCACTCCCCAGAATTTCGGCAACAGATGTATCCTTAATAAACTGCTTTAAGGGCTGGGTGTAGTCCTTCACCCCCTGTTCATCCACGTCCGCATCTTCCAACTCCTGTTGCACCAGCTGCAAAAAATATTTCAGCGCTTTGCCGGCGGCTATCTCCAGAGGTTCTTTGCTGGGGAGGTGGAGGACACTTTTCAGGCAATCTTTGAATAAATCTTTAACGAAGTCTTTGCCTGCGTCTTTGGCTAAGTCTTCCAGAATCGGCTTGAAGGCAAATCCCACCGCCTGAGTGACTCCCCAGACTACTAACCAGTCTACCATAATTCAGGTGCGTCCCGATTTTGCTAGGGTAGGTATTATTTACGCAAAACTGCCAGTCTCAGATCCCCCCAACCCCCCTTAAAAAGGGGGGCTAATATTGTTCCCCCCTTTTTAAGGGGGGCTAGGGGGGATCGGGATTTGAGACTCTTAGTGCGCAAGTCTTAGTATGTTCTAATATAGCGTTTCTCAGATTAGTGTGCTGTGGAGAAACTCGGTAGGGGCGGGCACAGTGCCACCGGCACTACGAAATCGGGTTTATGGGCCATAGTACATCAAACTGAGAACCGCTATAATACAGAAATTTTAGCCCAAAAGTTTGTAGTTGGGCTTTAGCCCAAAAGTTCGTAGTTGGGCTTTAGCCCAAAAGTTCGTAGTTGGGCTTTAGCCCAAAGGTTTGTAGTTGGGCTTTAGCCCAAAGGTTTGTAGTTGGGCTTTAGCCCAAAGTTCGTAGTTGGGCTTTAGCCCCACCGGCGGGCAACTGTGGGGTGTGTTGCACCGGCTCATGTGGAGCTCAGAGCTCCATCATCCGAGCTCAGAGCTCCATCATCCGAGCTCAGAGCTCCATCATCCGAGCTCAGAGCTCCATCATCCGAGCTCAGAGCTCCATCATCCGAGCTCAGAGCTCCATCATCCGAGCTCAGAGCTCCATCGTTCGAGCTCAGAGCTCCATCATCCGAGCTCAGAGCTCCATCGTTCGAGCTCAGAGCTCCATCGTTCGAGCTCAGAACTCCATCGTTCGAGCTCAGAACTCCATCGTTCGAGCTCAGAACTCCATCATCCGAGCTCAGAGCTCCATCGGAGATTTTGGGACAGGCGGGACGCCTGTCCTACGTCTGGTATATTCAAGGCGTAGCACAGGCGTCTCGCCTGTGCCCACGTCGGGCCTTTTCCCAGGGGTAGATGGACAGGCGGGACGCAATTCCTGCGTCGGGCGTTTTTGCCGGCACAGATGGACAGGCGGGACGCCTGTCCTACGCCAGGTTCAAATTCGATAAGCCAAGGCGAATCTCTGGACACCGGCTAAATCGGGCAAAATTTGAATGCCGGCGTAACTCCCCTGCCGGTGCAGCAACTCAGCCACAGTATCTGCTTGTCCCGCCATCATCTCAATCAGCCAGACGCCGCCCGGTTGCAGGTATGCCGGCGCGATTTCCACCAGATGCCGGATGCAGTCCAGCCCATCCTCACCACCGGCAAGCGCCAGGTGAGGCTCGTGCAGCGCCACTTCTGGCTGCAGGTGCGGCACAGTGCCGGTGGGGATGTAGGGCGGGTTGGACACCATACCGGCAAGCTGCCCTTTCAGCGCTTCCAGTGGCTCAAACCAGGAACCGCGATAAAAGTGAATTCTCTGGGCAAAACCCAGATCGCCGGCATTCTGCTGGGCAATAGCCAAGGCATCCGGGCTGCAATCCACAGCATGAATCGCTGCTTTTGTCAATACTTCTGCCAGACCAATCGCAATTGCGCCGCTGCCGGTGCCCAAATCCGCCCAGTGTCCGGCTTCTAGCTCGCTCTTGCCCTGACAGGCGGCTTGGGCAAAGTCAACAATGGACTCGGTTTCGGGGCGGGGGATGAGGACTGCAGGCGTTACCGCCAGGGAAAAACGACGCCAGGGTGTGCGCCCAGTCAGGTACTGCACGGGAACCCGCTCAGAGATGCGCCTGCGCCACAGCTCGGTGAGTTCGGCAACAGACAGCTGCAGTGGGATGTGGGGCTGGTGTTTGAAGGACTGGAGGCGCAGCGCCAGCCGGTCTAAACCGGCAACGTCAAGCAGCAGCCAGTCCACTTCTGCCGGTGCGATGCCGGCAGCTTGCGCTGAGGCTATCGCTTCAACGCGCCACTGCCACAGTTCTAACCCTGAAACTTGCATGGAATTTTTTTGGGCGTGGGGCGTGGGGCATAGGGCATGGAGCGTGGGGCATGGGGCATGGCGGATTGAACACAACAATCAATCCATGCATCCAAAATGCCCAATGCCCAATGCCCTGTCCCAAACCTATCCTTAATTGTTAAGGCTTGGGGGCTTGTGGGAGGGTGCGCAGGAATTCTAGGGTTTCGCGGGGCGGAACCAGCACAATTTGGTTGAGTTCCTGGTCGTTACTCTTTTGCAAAGTGTCAATCACACCTTCCAGATTCACGACTTTAATTTGCACCTTAGCTGCTAAATCTGGCTGCTGTTGCTTAAACTTATCGAGCATAGCTTGCAAATCTTCCTTTTTAAAGAAGACAGGAATGACTTGCTCGTTGCCCCGCTGAATGGTCAAATAGCCATTTTCCGGGCCGCCGGTGGCCATAAACATGGGAACCCCATTAAACTGGTTCACTTGCTGGCCCTGCTGGCGCAGCAGCGCCACAGCTGAGTCAACCTGCCCCTTCATCGGCACATAGGTGAAGTCCACACCTTCTGCCTTGCCTTCGTTGGCTTTATCCATTTTGTAAACCTCAGCCAGGGACACCGGCACCACCTTGACCGCTTGTGCCAGCTGGGGATTTTTAGTCTTCAGCTGCTCGACAAATGCCTGAGCGTCTTGCTGGCTGATAAAAACGCCCGCCACCGAACTTGGCTTGCCCCCATTGGCCACGGACGCAATCAGTGGCGCTCCCTGAGCGTCTGTAATGGTAAACACCGGCACCGGTCGCAGCTTTTGCATGATTTGCTCCTCGCTCAGAGCCAGCGCCTGCATATTCCCGCTCAGTGTTGGGCCCAGCAAGGCGCTCCCCACCAGACCCAGAACAGCGCCCCAGCGCATTAATGATTTCATGATTCCTCCCAGTACGGTCTTGCAATAAAGTTAGACGAAAAATGAGGCTGAGATCGTCTCAAAAACTCATTATTTTTTTTCTGGATTTATCTTGCCGCTCTCATGCAGGCCAATTCCGCCCCATCCAATCGCCGGTGGCAAATTCATCCTAAGCGCGGTGAATTTATAAAATTCTGCAATGTTTATTTACAGACCGGGCTGGCTGCTAGAAGTGCTTTCAGGGGAATGGAGCTTGCCGAAACGTGACAGAACAGTCTGATTGGGCGTCCCGCAAGATAGCTTCTCTTTCCTGCCCTACTAGCTTAGCCTGCAGGAGAGGGCTGTGCGGCGATCTGGAACAGCTTCGAGCAGGGGCATGGGGCATGGGGCATGGGGCATAGGGCATGGGATGCAAGGATTTTGGATGCAAGGATTTTGGATTGGGGATTAATTGCTGCACTCAATGCTCAATACCCAGTGCCCAGTGCCCAATGCCCCGTGCCCAGTGCCCCATGCCCCGTGCCCAGCGCCCAGTGCCCCATGATCAGGGCCATTGGGCCCGGGTGTGAGATATGTAAATCGGGATGACAGGATTTGAACCTGCGGCTCCCGCATCCCAAATGCGGTGCGCTACCAAGCTGCGCTACATCCCGTTGCCGTAGTGTTCTATTCTATGGCAGTTAGCGCACAGAACGACACACTTCTCGATTTCTTTTTTTATTTTAGCAGACGATGCGCCTCTTGAGACAAAATCTGCGACCGCAACATCCTTTTCCTCCGGATCGAGGTGATGGAAGTCCAAGGCCCGATAGTCGGCAAAGCCGCACCTCACGCACGATAAGGTTTTCTTATACTCAGCCAGCCTTGCCCAGACTTCTTGCCTGCGCTCTCTCTGCCGTGCCTGCTTGCAAGCTCGGCATTTATGCCGCCGGTAAGTCTTACCGTTGATTATAGCCGCAATGCCGAAGTTTTCTTCGGGCTGCTCGATTTTGCAGTATTTGCAAAGCTTCATCGCACTTACTTGCCGTGGCCCCTACCGAGCGCACCTCCGATCGCAGTATAGCTTGCCGTGGGGTGAAAGGGGGCGACCGGCTGGCTGCAGAATCTGCCCCCGTTTCCAGCGAAACTGCCAACAGCCGAGGGCTTCAGGCGTTTTAGCCATGCACTCTGATGCGCTTTTCCGGCTTCTGCTTCCTCACCCAAGAGAGGAATTTGGCCATCTGGGGCTCAGCTTTGAGTTTTTCCAGGGTGTTGAGGTCTTGGGCGAGGCGGGTGTTGTCGAACAGGGTGTGGACTTGCCGGTGGCAAGCTGAGCAGACGTCGATGGTGGGCCCGTGAGTGCCCTTTTTCTGTTTCGGGATCAGGTGATGGACGGTCAAAACTTCCATCTCTCTTTCACAGAGTTCGCACGGCATGATGTTCTAATTAACTTTTCTGTATTATTGTATAATACAAAAAAATTCGATTGATGTCCTGTTTTCTCGTTGCCAAACTCCGCCTGGGAACGAGAGAATAGGACTTGCGCGCGCATTGCTGCGTTTTCGCTCCCCGCAACCCCCCTGAAAAAGGGGGCTGTTGGTTCCGCGCTTTTTTCAGGGGGGGCTAGGGGGAGAGCACCGGCAGCTCTCCTCGTGCAAAATGTTAGTGAAGATCACAAAAATTTTTCCATTTATAGCCGGGTGCCAGACCTGCGCCCCTCCGCTCGCGAAACCGCACAGGTAGAGTAAAAAAAATTCACCGGCACCCTATATATAGCAGTCAGCCCGCTCATCTGCCCCAGGAATTGAACCCTTATGGCCAACCGAAAACCCATTCCCGAAGCCGTGCGCCGGCAAGTCTTGTTCAATGCCGGCAAAGAATGTGAAGAGTGCCGGCAGCTGATTGATGGCCAAGAGTTGCTGCGCCATCTGGATCACATTATTCCGGATGCTGCCGGTGGGGAATCGGTTGTGTTCAACTTGCGCCAGCTGTGTCACCGCTGCAATCTCAACAAAGGCGCAAAACTGACAGCGCGTTCCCGCCAGTTGCTGGCGCTGAAAGAGACGCGCCAGGTGGAATTGGCGAACTACTTCCAAAACACACCGGCATTCATCCTCGGCAATGGGGCGCTGCGCGAACCCCAAAGCGAAGCCTATCTCGCCATCCGAGATTATTTTAACGGAAGCTCGGCAGAGCCTCGGGGAAACAGAATGCCGGCACTGGTGGAAATACCCACCGGCTGCGGCAAAACCGGCATCATCTGCATCGCGCCGTTTGGTGCCGCGCGGGGGCGCGTGCTGATCGTCGCGCCCAATCTGACAATTAAAGATGGCATTATATCAGCGCTTTCCGCAAGCAGCCCCAAGTGCTTTTACCGCAAGTGCGGAATTTTTGAAAAGGCGGCTCACCTGCCCAAGTTCGTGGTCTTGAAAACGGGGGAAGTCAACGCCGAAGATTGCCTGCGGGCTGATATAATTATAGCAAATGTGCAGCAGATTCAGGGCTGGCTGCACCTGTTTGAGAGTGACTTTTTCGATTTGGTGCTGTTTGACGAAGCCCACCACACGCCGGCGGAAACCTGGCGGGCGGTGCGGGATAAATTTCCCCGCGCCAAGGTGATCTACTTGACAGCTACGCCTTTTCGTGCGGATGGCAAGCCGATTGTCGCCGAGCCGGTGTACTCCTACTCGCTGGCGAGTGCGATGAGTGCGGGGTATGTTAAGAAAGTGGTTCGGGTGGATGCGGTTCCTTCCCAGATGACTTTCTCGGTGGAAGGGGAAGAAAAAGAGTTTGAATATCAAGACATCATGGCGATGCGGGAGGAGTTGTGGTTCTCTCGCGGGGTGGCGATGTCGGAGGCGTCGAACCTGACGATTATTGACAAGTCTCTGGATATTTTAGCAGAAAAGCGCCGGAGCGGGATTAATCACCAGATCATTGCGGCGGCGATGTCGGTGAGGCACGCCAGGAGCATTGTGACGCTGTATGAAACGCGCAAAGTGCGGGCGACATTTGTGGCGAGCGACTTGCCGGTGGAGGAGAGATCGCACCGGCTGTCAGCGTTTGAAGCCGGCAAATATGATGCGATTGTGCATGTGGGGATTTTGGGGGAGGGGTACGATCACCCGCCGATTTCCATTGCGGCGATTTTTCGCCCGTTTCGCTCGCTCTCGCCTTACGCGCAGTTTATCGGGCGGACTTTGCGGCGAATAGAAGGTGCGGGGGAGAGTGACAGCACGGCGCACGTTGTGGCGCACATTGGCTTGAATTTGGATGAGCTGTGGGATTATTTCAAGCATGAGGTGCGCCAAGCGGAGATTTTCAGGGAATTTGACGAGCTTGACCGGGAAGTTGAGGAGGGTTCGCGCCGGAAAAACCGCACGAAGTCTGAGGGGGAGGATGTGGCGTGCGTGAAGGCGGAAGAGGTTGACCGGTTTGATGTGGATACGTTTGTGCCAATGCCGGTGGATGCGGCGACGCTGCGAAAAGTGGAGAAGGTGCAGCTGGCGATTGCGCAGCTGGAAAGTTTGAAGGCGGAGGGGATGCCGGTGGAGCATAATTTGCGGGATTTGAACCAGCAATTGCTGAGTTTGAAGCATCCGCTAGAGACGCGGGACGCGCAACCGGCACGCAACCGTCCTGATTTGGAGCGGGGGCAATATCGAAAAGTTTTAAATGCCGAGATTCGCCGCGCTGCGGGGTTTATTGTGGAGAGTTTGGAAATTCCTCGCGATGCCAGTTTGGTGCCGGTGATTGGCAAAGGCGAGGAGAGGAGCAATTACGAAGCGGTGATTCGCGCCGTGAATCGGGCGGTGAATCGGGCGATGGGGAAAGATGGGAGCAAGTCGGAGCGCAATGAGTGGACAATTGAGGAGTTGAAGGAGGCACGGAGTTTAGTGAACCTGGTGCGAGATCGTGCGCTCGAGGAGTTGCGGGGTTTGGTTGAGGAGCAAGAGATTCCATTTTGAGTGTCTCAGCCCCCATAAACCGGGTTTCTGCAACAAATTTTGCCTCCGAAAGATTTATTCAAAAACCCGGTTTCTCAGCCCCCCATAAACCGGGTTTCTGCAACAAATTTTGCCTCCGAAAGATTTATTCAAAAACCCGGTTTCTCAGCCCCCCATAAACCGCGTTTCTGCAACAAATTTTGCCTGCGAAAGATTTATTCAAAAACCCGGTTTCTCAGCCCCCAGAAACCGGGTTTCTGCAACAAATTTTGCCTGCGAAAGATTTATTCAGAAACCCGGGTTCTCAGCCCCCCAGAAACCGGGTTTCTGCAACAAATTTTGCCTACCCCCGAAAGTTTTATTCAGAAACCCGGTTTCTCAGCTCACCGAAGTTGAATCGTGTCTTCAGGCAGGTCTATTCTAGTGGCAAACTGGGAATAAGCCGGTCGATTTCCGCCATAATCCGCACAGTTTCCCTGAGAGCAACCGCCACTCGCTGATAGTGAAGTATATCATCAAAAGACAAAACGGCTTTTTGCCGGTCTTTCAGCCATTTCTCCAAAACTTGATAGCCCCCAACTTTAAACGCCCAGAGTTCCGGAGGAATCCCTTCAAAATATTGCTGCGCATGGATATAAACCCGCTGCAGCGCCGGCTTGTAGGTGACTGAGGTAACGGCATTCTCCCCACTCACCGGATACTTCGCGATCAGCTTGTTAAGTCTTTTCGACTTCATCAGGTGCAGTTCCACCAATTCCTGCCCTTTTTGCGAGAGTGCTTGGAACAGCCGGCTATTGCTGGTTAAAGGCAAGCGGGGAAAGTCGATTTTCAGGAATTCAGCGTAGCGCCGCCGGTAGGTGGGGCTGTGAAAGACGGCGTAGGCGTAGTAAAATATCTCTTCTGGGGTGGGTGTCGCGCTGAGCTTCTCCCGAATCGCGCTGAGAAAATCTGAGGAAAGGTTGGGGGTGCGGTGCGCGAACAAGTTCCCCTGCTCGTTCTCAGTGTTAGGATAGAGGTAGAGGGGGAAGATATAGCAGTTATCTTTACTGGAGAGGGCATCTTTATTCACCGGCATGTCAGAAACCAGGAAATGTTGGAATCTCTCCTCTCTAATCCCTCTCATAGTTAGGAGCGCCAGATTGGGCTTCAGGAGGTGGCGCATTACTTCGACGCGCAATCTATCTGAGCAAGACGAACTGAAAAAAATATAGCGCACATCAAAAGGCCGGTGCAGGACTTTCTCAATCTGGGATTCTATGTTGAGACGCGCGACAGCCTTTCTTGCCGGTTCAACCCGCCAAGATGCGGAATCTTTTAACTTGTAGCGTTCCTTAATTTCCCGATCGCTAATTGTTAAATCCGCAAAGTCTCCAATCCTTTCTTTCAGAGATTGCCGGTCAGCGTCAATCACAAACTTATCTCTGTGACTTTTGATGCCGCTGGACTTGACCGGAAAAATATCAGCAATAGACCAGGCGCTGCTGTACTCCTCACTCAACTCAAATTTTTTAGGAGCGAAGAAATAATTCGGCGGAGATGGGCGCAGCTCTGCCCACGCAACCGAATCCACATCAGAAGTATTCAGGAACTCATATTTAGCCTGCCGGCTGCCCCAGACATCATAATGAAAAACCTTTTTGCCGGCATTTTCTTGCGGGCGGGACACCGGCTCGCCCCGCTCTCCCAAATCTTTGACCGCTATCAAGATAGCTACACCTTGCTTGATATCAAACACATTTTGGTCAGCTCTACCATCAGGCGGTCTTTCCTCTAGCAAAGGATTGCCGTGCAAATCCATCACATAAAGCCGGTCAAAAGTCTTGAGCAGCTCCTCTCGCATCCCCCGGTGGATTAACCCATTAAGATAAGAGTGATTGGTGATAAATCCAATAATGCCACAGCCGGTCTGTTCAATCCGGTGATGGGCAAAGCGGATAAACTTGATGTAATCGTCGCTGAGAGGCTGGAGATTTTTTTCCGCTCGCACAGCTTCCTTATAGCGCTGCATCAAGGCTTCGATAAATTCGCCCTTGTTTGATGAGCTAACCGCATAAGGCGGATTCCCAATCACCACCATCACCGGCACATCCCGCTGAATGGCTGAGGCATCGTTGGCTTCCTGCGCGACAAACGGCGCGAACAGTACCTCTGATTTTTTCAGCGCTTCGTCTAAACTGTGGGTGAGATAAATTCCCAGACGCTGTTTTTCCGCAAACTGATATCCCAGATTTTGCAGCTGCAAGCCGAGTTTCAGATGCGCGATGGCGCAGGGAGCCATCAGCAGCTCAAAGCCAAACAAACGCCCCAGCAAATTATCCCGCACATACTGATTCCAAGCGCCAGCCATCCCCATCTCTTCCAGATTTTGGTAAATCTGATTTATTACCCTATAAAGAAACGTGCCGGTGCCTGTAGCAGGATCGAGAATCCGCACCCGTGGCTGCTGGGTGACGGCATCTTTGCTATTGTCTGCCAATCCCAGAGGCAGATTAAAGCGCTCTTTCAGGATAGCATCCACAGAGCGGACAATAAACGACACCACCGGCTCAGGCGTGTAATAAACGCCCCGACTCTTGCGCAGCGCAGCATCATAAGCCGCCAGGAAGGTTTCATAAAAATGCACAACCGGATCTTCTTGGCGGGTGCGCCGGCTAAAGTTTTCCAAAATGCCGCCCATATCGGCACGCCCCAGCAATTCTACTAAATCGTCAACTGCCCAATTGATCTGGCTGATTGAGTCTGTCTCAGCAATGCTGTTAAACAGCCAGCTCACAAATGGATTGGTTGCTGGAATGTACGTTCCTGCTGTGCGCCGGTTGAATGCGCCGCCACCAGGATTTTGAGCGTGACCTACTCTCGCGGCAAATAACCCATAAGATACAGTCTGGGCGTACATATCTGCAAATTCTGGGTCATTCATATCCGGGAGCAAAATCTCATTAAACCCCCGTTTCAGCTGGCGCAGTTCCCCTCGCTCAGTTTCAGCTTTTAATGCTTCCTCAGTGGCTAACCGGATTGTTCTCGTTAGCCGCGCCATCTGCTTGGCTAAATCTTCAGGAGTGCTGATAGGGGTGCCGGTGCAGTTGAGAAAGCCCTCAATTAACGCCGCCACACCGGCGGTGTCTCTGACTTGAATCTCATCTCCCTCCCGCCTAGCTAATACGGCTTTTAGCCTTTGCTTCCCCTCTACATACCAGCGAAACTCCAGATAATTTGTTAAAATAAAATTTCCATTTAAGGATTCCCGATAGCGCTGGATCTGCTCTGTTTTTTCAGCCGCATCCAAATCTTGCCCAACATCTTTGGCTTCAATATAGCCTACCAGCAAATCCCGCCGCCTCACAGTAAAGTCGGGGATGCCAGCCTTGTTGCCTTTCTCCTCAATGACAGCTTCTATCCCTGCAGCCAGATCGTCCAGTAGCGTCTTGAGTGCGGGATAGTGGAGTAGCTCACAACCCCCTTGCAGGTTTTTCTGGAGTGCCCCGATGTAAGTTTCAAAACGCATCGTTACCAGGGAATTTTTATCTATTTTACCGCCTGAGAGCCGCTATGATTTACTTAAATAATATAAACTTATGCTAAGTAAAGTTGCTGCCTACAAGTCTAAGCATCTAGATCCCCCCAAACCCCCCTTAAAAAGGGGGGCTTTGAGCATTCCCCCCCTTTTTAAGGGGGGGCTAGGGGGGGATCTCACCTGACTCACTGGTAAGTAGCAACTTGGGTTATGCTAAGTAAAGTTAAGGTGAGGGTGCACCGGCATCCCCGCACCGTCCCCCGCCCGAGGGCGAGCCGGCGAAACAAAAACTCCCACCCGGTCAACCCTGGTACCGGCTGGGAGATGCAAGATAAGCTTTATTACATTATAAATTTCATTTCGTCAATAAGTAATCCTCCCTTGGGGGGATGGCAAACCGGCCAGAACCATGCCGGGAAACTTATATAAAATCCGGTTAGTGGCTTAACAATAAAAGCGTCACTGTTCGCAATTCCTTACATACCTTAACTGTAAACGGCGGAGTTTATATGATAAACTGTACAGACGTATTTTATACGCTTGGCAGGACGGCCTGCGTAATGAAGCTTCAGGTGGCGGCGGGGAGAAACCAGGTTTTTTTTAAGAAACCAGGTTTATAGATGCAATGAAAAACCCTCCGATTGGAGGGTTGCCAGTAGGGGCGAGGCCGGGGCGGGTTTTGGGGGCGGGTTTATTACAACCGCAACGCTCGTGTCAGAAATATCTCGGGTGAACCCGCCCCTACAGCACCCACCGGCTCACAGGAGATACAGCAGCACGAAAAGAATAATCCAGATAACGTCTACAAAGTGCCAGTAAATTTCAGCCGCTTCCACACCAAAGTGACTTTCGTTAGAGTAGTGACCGGCTTTGAGCGAGCGCCACAGCACAGCCAAAATCAGCAACACCCCAAAAGTAACGTGCAAACCGTGGAAGCCGGTCATCACATAAAACGAGCTAGCAAAAACATTTGAGGTCAGCCCAAATCCCAGATGGCTGTACTCATAAGCTTGGCCGGCTAAGAAAATCGCTCCCATGATAGCAGTTGCCGCAAACCAAGTGCGCAAACCCGCCACATTGTTCTGCTTAATAGCACCATTGGCTTGGTTAATCACAAAACTGCTAGAAACCAGAATCGCCGTATTAATTCCCGGAAGCACGAGCTCTCGCTCAATTCCTTCCGGCGGCCACACCGGCGAGACAGCCCGAAAGATCAAATAGGCGGCAAACAAGCCGAAAAATATCATCCCCTCTGCGAACAGAAACACGAACACTCCGAAAAGCCGGTGATCGGGATGCGCTTCGTGGTGACCGGCAGCCGATTCTTGCGCAGTGGGGTGATAATTGAGTTCAGTCTTAGCTGGATCGATGGTTGGACTTTGCATGAATCTCTAATGCCAGTAGCTGGACAAAATTTTGTTATTTTTCTCTCGTTCCCAGGCTCCGCCTGGGAACGCTCAAAATGTGGGCTGCTGCCTCACAACCATTGAGACGAGGCAGAGCCTCGCAGAGGCGTCCCCAGGCTCCCGCCTGGGGACGAGTAAACTGTTAGCGATTCTGACTTTCCCCTTCAAGATCGTCGGGATGGGCAGCAACAGCCGGATCGGGATCGGCAGGCAAAACAGAACTCGATCCGGCAGACAAAACAGAGTCTTTAGCCTCAGACAAAGACACCTTTACCTGAGTGCTGCGGTTGCCCATACCGTAGTCATAAGGGCCGGTTGCCAGCACCGGCACCCCTTCAAAATTCTCCACCGGCGGCGGTGAAGTCGTCATCCACTCCAGAGTCAGCGCGTCCCAGGGATTGTCACCCGCCTTCGGGCCATACATCCAGCTCCAAATCGCATTCACAATAAACGGAAGCGTAGAAACTGCCAGCAGATAGCTGCCCACAGTACAAAGCATATTCAGGTCGGCATATTTCGGGTCATACATCGCCACCCGCCGGGGCATCCCTTGCAGACCCAGAATGTGCATCGGCAAGAACGTCAAATGAAAGCCAAAATACGTCAGAGCAAAGTGAACAATGCCCCAAGGTTCATTCAACATCCGCCCCGTTATCTTGGGGAACCAGTGGTAGATAGCCGAGTAAATCCCAAACACAGCGCCGCCAAACAGGACGTAGTGCAGGTGAGCCACCACAAAATAAGTGTCGTGAACGTGAATGTCGAAGGGCACCGAAGCCACCATGACGCCGGTGATGCCGCCGATCACAAAAGTAGAGATAAAGCCCATCGCGAACAGCATAGCGCTGTTGAGGCGGATTTTGCCCCCCCACATCGTCGCCAGCCAGCTGAATATCTTAATCCCAGTCGGCACAGCAATCACCATCGTGGCGATCATGAAAAACATGCGCAACCAGCCGGGGGTGCCGCTGGTAAACATGTGGTGCGCCCAAACAATCAAGCCCAGAAAACTAATCGCCAGACTGGAATACGCAATCGCCTTGTAGCCAAATATCGGCTTGCGGGAGTGCACCGGAATAACTTCCGACATCACCCCAAAAAACGGCAGGATCATAATATAAACCGCCGGGTGGGAGTAAAACCAGAACATGTGCTGGTACACCACCGGATCTCCCCCGCCGGTCGGGTTAAAAAATGCCGTTCCCGCCAGCAAGTCAAACGACAGCATAATCAGCGCCGCAGCCAGCACCGGCGTGGCAATCAGAATCAGCGCCGAAGTCGCCAGCATCGCCCAGCAAAACAGGGGCATATCATTAAAGCCCATGCCCGGAATCCGCATCTTGAAGATGGTGACGAAAAAATTCACCGCCCCCAAAATCGATGAAGTTCCCAGAATCAAGACGCTGAGAATCCACAACTCCTCGCCGACTTGGCCAGTTATCAGACTCAAGGGCGGATAGGAAGTCCAGCCCGCCTGTGGCGTGTTCACCAACAAACTGCTCAGCAGCAGCAAACCTCCCGGCGGAATCAGCCAGAAGGCGACGCCATTGAGCCGGGGGAAAGCCATATCCTTCGCCCCAACCATCAGCGGCACCAGGAAGTTAGCAAACCCCGCCCCTGCCGGTACGATCCACAAGAAAATCATAATCGTGCCGTGGAGCGTAAACAGGCCATTGTACAGTTCAGGGCTGACAAAATCGGCATCCGGCGTGGCGAGTTCCGTGCGGACTGCAGTCGCCAAAGCTCCGCCGATCAAGTAGAAGAGAAACGAAGTGACCAGGTACTGAATCGCGATCACCTTGTGGTCGGTACTGAACCCGAAGTAGTCTCGCCAATTTCTCTGAGCCGGCTCTGTACCGTGAGCCGGCTGATTGGCTGTTTCTTGCAGCTGTACTTGTGACGTCATAGCTTTTTCTAGTGACAGGTGCGAGGGTCCAGAACAGCCTGGAGACTTCAGATCAGTCCCCAATCCTCCCCCAGCTCCCCGAATCCCCAGTTTGTTTTCGATCTAATTCCCCGCATGGTGAGCGGCGTGGTGGGAGGGGTGCAACTGCTCTAGAGTTTGCTTCTCAATCCCCATTTCAGCCGCATAAGGAGCCAGAAACTCGCCATCGGACAAGTTAGCGGGGCTGACCGCCACGGCTCGCTCTAGGTTTTCGGAGCTGGCCACTTCTTGCTGGCTGGCCAGCCAGCTGTCGAACTCTTCCGGCGTGTGGACAATCATCCGCGTCCTCATCGATCCGTGGTATGAACCGCACAGCTCAGCGCAGACGACGGCGTAGTCGCCGGCTTTTGTAGGTTTGAACCGCAGTTCAGTCGCCCGTCCGGGAATGGCATCCTGCTTGAGTCGCAGTTCCGGAACCCACAGGGCGTGGATGACATCGCTGGCGGCGATATTCAGCTGGACTTCGCGCCCAGCCGGCAGGTGCAGCTCGCCAGAGGTGACGCCACTCTCACCGTAGTTAAAAATCCAGGCGAATTGCAGCCCGGTGACTTCGACCGTCAGGTCTGCCTGTTTGCCTTGCTCATCTGGGGAAGCGCCAATGCCGACGGCCACCAGACGGGGCCCAGCCGGCGGCATTTGAGAGGTTTCTCCCGCCTCCCCGGGCAGGGGAGCCGCGATTGCCGACCCAGGAGGCATTTTGGCCATTTGCATTCTGCTGTGGTCGTGGGAGGCCATCGGGTCAAGACCGCCCATCGAGTTGTAAATCTCAAAGCTGTAGACAGAGATGCCGAGAACGATCACGGCTGGGATCGCTGTCCAGAGAATTTCTAAGGGAACATTGCCGTGCACCGGCGGGCCGTCGGTATTGTCGTCCTTGCGCCGGCGATACCTAATCGCCGAGATGATCAGCACCCCCTGCACCAGGATAAACAGGCCGGTGGAGATGGTCATCATCGTGTTGAACAAGTCGTCCACGGCGGATGCTTCTGCGGAGGCGGCCACCGGCATCAGACCGTGGTTGTGGCCGTACCAGAGGCTGACGAGTGTCAGCGCGATGCCGGCCAGCATGGTGAGTATGGAATTTGGGACGCTCACAGCGAATTGGAACCTCCTAACAAAATTTTTTGAACTTTGGCTCTGCTAATGAGCCTAGCAACATTGAGCCAGTAACAGCGCACACCTGATCACCCGCACAGGCCAAGTGCAGCAACGGTCGCCACTGATTTTCCAGTTCCGCTTACTTCCTTAAGGTAAAGCAGGTATTCCACCACAGGGGGCCAGAGCGCCCATCTTTTAGAATTTCTTTGGGATCGCTCCCCGTGGCCCTCTATCTTGTAGAGACGCGATTTATCGCGTCTCCCCCCGCCCTCTCTCTTGCAGAGACAGGGGTCCCTCGCGTCTCCCCCCGTCCCGGTCAAAGTGGCCCGCCCCAAGTAAAGAACTGTAACAATCGGAAGAATTCCTAAAGCCCGCCGGCTTTTCAGGAAGCGCGACTAAAGTAGTTGCTAGGAAGATGAGCAACTGCTCAGGATTCGATTAAGTTTTATTTCCTAGTGACACTGAGGTATAGCGCATGGCCAACTCTGTCCTGCATCAAGACGCAGCAACACCAGCCCCGCAGTCCCAGCCAGGGGAACGCATTCGTCGCCTGGTGTGGAAACTGGCGGTCGCGACGCTGCTTTTGATGGCCATCGGCAGTGCGACGCGGGTGATGAATGCCGGACTCGCCTGCCCAGACTGGCCACTGTGTTACGGGGAATTGGTGCCCGCCCAGCAGATGAACTTTCAGGTCTTCCTGGAGTGGTTTCACCGGCTGGACGCCGCCTTAATTGGCTGTGGCGCAATCGCACTCGCCGGCATGTCCTGGTGGCACCGGCGCGATCTGCCCGGGTGGCTGCCTTGGGCCTCCACATTCGCCCTCGGCTTAATCATTTTCCAGGGCGTCTTGGGAGGGCTCACCGTTACAGAACTGCTCAGATTTGACATTGTTACCGCTCACCTGGGAACAGCTCTCCTATTTTTCACCACCCTCCTGGCCATCTGGCTCGCTTTAGTCCCCTATCAAGGCGCAGGCACAGCCGGCGTCTTGGCCTGGGTGGGGCTGGCGGCGGCCATCCTGGTCTACGTGCAAAGCCTTTTAGGAGCCCTCGTCGGGTCACAGTGGGCCCTGCACCAGTGCTTTGGCTATGGCCAGCTGTGTGCCGTCATGAACAGCCACATTGCCGGCGTTGTCCCCGCCACCCTAGCCACTCTAGCACTCGCCCTTCTCGCGTGGCGCAAGCCGGCCCTCCACCCAACCCTGCGCAACCTGGCCTTCTGGGCAGGCGGATTGCTAGCCGGCCAAATCGCCCTAGGCGTCGCCACCTTCTACCTGCACCTGCAAGTCGAGCCCCTAACCGTCGCTCACCAAGCCACCGGCGCAGCTCTCCTCGGAGTCCTAGTCGCCTTCACCGTCTTAGCAATGCGCGACCGGCCCTCAAAAACTATAGCGCCAAATTAACCCTCACCCCCTCTTACTTACTCCTAATTAACTTCCCCTCTCACCTCCCTCTCTTCTTCCTTGGCGTTCTTGGCGTCTTGGCGGTTCCAAAAAAAATAAAACAAAAATCCATGCAAGAAATCATCAGCACCAGTGCCAGCAGACACCATGAAAACCTGTTGCAGGTGATGCAAAGCTACTACCAGCTAACCAAACCCCGCATTATCCTGCTGCTGCTAATCACCACAGCCGCCGGCATGTGGGTAGCAGCCGAAGGACAGGTCGATCCGCTGCTGTTACTGGTGACCCAAGCCGGCGGAGCGCTAGCTGCCGGTGCTGCCAATACCATCAACTGCCTCTACGACCGAGACATTGATTATATCATGGAGCGCACCCGGCACCGCCCCATTCCTTCCGGTCGGATCAAGCCTCGCGACGCCCTGATATTTGCCATCGCTCTCGCTTCCCTTTCCTTCACCTTGCTGACAGTTTTCGCCAACCTGCTGGCGGCGTTGCTGGCGATGTCTGGCATTGTTTTTTATGTACTGATTTACACCCACTGGCTGAAGCGCCACAGCACCCAGAATATCGTAATTGGCGGGGCTGCCGGTGCGATTCCGCCCTTGGTGGGGTGGGCGGCTGTCACCGGCGATCTCAGCTGGGCACCTTGGGTGATGTTTGCCATCATCTTCTTGTGGACGCCGCCCCATTTCTGGGCGCTGGCGATGATGATTCGGGATGACTACGCGGCGGTAAACGTTCCGATGCTGCCGGTGATTGAGGGGGATGAATCGACGGCGCGGCAAATTTGGGCGTACACTTTAATTTTGCTGCCGGTGACACTGCTGCTGGTTTATCCTTTGCACGCGACGGGGGCGGTTTATGCCGGTGTTGCTGTCTTGCTGGGGGGAATTTTGGCTCAGAAAGCTTGGCAGCTGTTGCAGGCTCCTAGCGAGCGGGATGTGGCGCGTTCGCTGTTCAAATACTCGATTCTGTACCTGATGCTGCTGTGCGCCGGCATGGTGGTTGACAGCTTGCCGGTCAGCCACCAGCTGACGGCGGCTGTGATGGAAAACGTGCGGGCGTTGAGTGCCGCGATTGCCATCATGTAATGCTTAATGACAGTTGCAGATTCTCCTGTGGGGCGGGCGACAGATTGCCCGCCCTTTTTTGCGCTATCGCCCAGACGCGCAGATTTCAGCAATTATGGAAATAGCTGCTTTGGGACGCATTTGTTCGTCAGGGAAATGGCAGCGAACCGCATCGCGAACAATTTCCCGCAGGCTTTCTAGATCGTCAGCCTGAGTGAAAATCGACTCGCCTAACGCCCTAGCAGTATAGCCGCCGTCCGGATCGTCTTCAACTAGAAATACAATTTCAGTCATAGCTCATCTCTCTGAATTTTTCCTCTTTCCCCTCGTTCCCAGGCTCTGCCTGGGAACGCTGCTCGCTTAGGCTCTGCCTCCTTTCGACCACATGCAGCATTATTAGCTTAACAGCTTAATGGATATCACATTCTTCAAGCCGGGAAACGAGAATGTGGTTTATCCCCACATTAAAAAATATCGCCACCGAAAAGACAAACTTGCCGAACCCCTGGCGAGCCAAAACACACGCCGGCAGGTGTCCCTCCGGAGCGTTTAATGTAAAAGTGATGTTTTCATATTTAATCGAATCACTCACGCGCCAGCCAATGCGGTCGCAAAAATCGTCAAAAGTAGCGTAGGGGTTCATCTTGACAATTTCCTCCCAAATCCGCTTCTGGACACTAAACCCAAAGCGCCCCATGCTGTATTTTACCCAGAGATCGTTGATAGTGCGGAGGTCTGTACAAGGAAATTTTTCCAGGTCTTCTTTTCTGATCCAGCCTTGGCTTGTCCGACCGGCAACCTGAAGCATGACCGTCTTTGTTTCCAGATCCGCCTCTTCCCAGCTTGCAGCGGCGAGCAAATCCCGCAGTCTGGTGTAATCTACCCTGACTGCTGAACTCAGACTGTCAGGGGGAGGAGCGTTAACCGGCTCTGATGCTGTGGCGCTTGCCTGAGATAGGCTGGGAGTTGGCGCACTGAGAGCTTCCAGCACCTGACCGGCATCTTGATAGCGATCCCTGACGCGCTCCTGTATGAGCTTGTCCAAAACTTCGCCCAACTGGGGGCTAACTGCTGTGCCGGTTGGCAAACGCTCGCGCCAGATCCAGCAAGCGTTCACCCCATCATACAGCCGGTCGGAACCGTCTTTCTGTGGCAAACACCCAGTCAGCAACCTCATGCAAGTTACGCCCAAACTGTATAAATCGCTAGCCGGGTAAACCAGACCGCGCAGCTGTTCCACCGGCGCATATCCAGGCGTGCCAACTGTCGTCCCCAGTTGACCGACAAGAGTTGCCGTAGCCTGTTTGGAGACGCCAAAATCAATCAGCACCAGATCCCCCCCAACCCCCCCTTGAAAAGGGGGGGATTGAGTAACTTGCCTGTTTGAGGGGAGTGAGGGGGTGGGGGCAGCCCCCCGTGGCTGCCCTGCGCGGCGCATAATATTCTCAGGCTTAATATCGCGGTGAATCACCCCCCGATCGTGAACAAACTTGAGAACCGGCAGCAAATCCGCCAGCAGCTGCCGAATTTTTTCCTCGCTAAACGTTCCCCGATCCTGCAATTCTTCCAGTAAAGTCTGCCCTTCTATCAACTCCTGCACCAGATACAGGCGCTTGTCTTGCTCAAAATAAGCAATCAGCCTGGGAATTTGGGGGTGCTCTCCCAGCTCGTAAAGTTGCTTCGCTTCTTGCTTAAACAGTTCCGTCGCTTTTTCGAGTGCGAACGTTCCCTGAACTTGCGGGAAAAATTGCTTAATCACACACGGGGCGTCCATCCTATCTGCATCTGTGGCTTCATAAGTTCTGCCAAATCCTCCCTCGCCCAACTGTCTAATCACGCGGTAGCGGTTGCGGAACAGGGGGGTGAGGGTTGGCGAGCCGCAACTGTGGCAAAACTTATGGCTGTCGGGATTGAAGGGATTCGAGCAGATGGGATTGGAACAGTAAAGCATATCTGCGAAGAAAGCACCGTATTTATTCTATCATAAATCTTTTTCTGGGTTTTCACAAGACCTGAGTCACCGGCACTCGCCGGTGAGCCGCCACACTGAAGGGGCGGTCTTGGGAGGGTGTGCCGGCTAGAGAGCGGATGTGCCGGTGCTATACTGAAGACAGTCAGCAGGCAATCCCTATGAATCCCACAACGAATCCCGAATCAGCGGAAGTCCAGGACTATCAAGCCAGACACGAGCAACTCATCGAGCAGTTGCGCCGGTTTATGGGCGGACAGATGCGCTACGTTGAAATCTGGCTCAACTCACCCCATCCTGACTTAGGAGGTTTGACGCCTCAATTCTTCATCGATGCCGGTAAGATTGAGGTTGTCGAATCCCTCGCTTGGGCGATGGAAGTTGGCCAACCCGGATAAGGAGCGTTTCTAAATGCTAACTGACAATCAACTTATTGCGGCTCTGGCATCACTGCCAACCCTAGCCATGCCCGGGTTGGGTTTTCGTGCTGTCCATATACGACACCTCAATACCTGCTTGTCCTCGATTGGCTCTTTCCGATTCGGCGGCAGGTACAATCCACCCTCAGCATTTGAGGCGCTGTACCTTGCCGATCATCCTGTGACCTCCCTGCTAGAGGTGGAAGCTCTGTTGAAAGCAAGAACAGAACTCAAGTCTCTTCTCAAACCACCACAGCTTTTACTCTATCGAATATCAGTTGAGCGCCGTTCTGGACATCACGGCTTTTGATAGCCAAAACACCTTAAGCACCAATTTGCAGGAACTCACCGGCAATTGGCGGTTGATGAATGCTCTGGGTCAGATTGCTCCCACTCAAACCCTCGGAGAGGCTGCCTACAATTTACAAACGATTGAAGCGTTGAAAGTGCCTTCAGCGCGTGACCCCAATTCTTACAATTTGGTTGTCTTTACAGACCGGCTTTCTGCTAACAGCTTCTTGCGAGTCTACGACGATTCTGGCACGATTAACGCACAACTGCCTTGAGCGCTTGACTGCCGCCCTTTTCAATCCAAAATCTAAAATCCTTGCATCCAAAATTGGTATCAGCCCCCACACCCCGCAGATGAGGGCCCGCACTGCGGCCAACCGGCCCGCCCGGCTGAAAGCCCCCACCGGCAATATCATAAAATAGAATAAAAGAGTGTAAGGATTTGTATCAACCCCTCAAACATAGAGAAAATCATGGCTCCAGCCGTTTTAATCGAGAAACTCCAGAAACGCTACGGCTCGGTGGAAGCCGTGAAAGACGTATCCTTTCAAATCGAAGCGGGGGAAATTTTTGGCCTGCTAGGGCCCAACGGTGCCGGTAAAACCACAACCATCCGCTGTCTGTGCACTTTGGCGACGCCAGACGCCGGTCGCCTGGAAGTGTGCGGCATCTCCGCTGTCGAAAACCCGAAGCTCGCCAGACAGCGCCTCGGCTACGTCGCGCAAGAAGTCGCCATAGATAAGGTGCTCACCGGTCGGGAACTGCTGCAACTGCAGGCGGCATTATACCACATTCCAAACAAATTGGCAAAAGAGCGGATTGACAGGGCAATTTCCTTGCTGGGTTTGGACGAGTGGGCGGACAAGCAAACCGGCAAGTATTCTGGCGGATTGCGCCGGCGTCTCGACTTAGCGGCGGGGTTGCTGCACCAGCCGGCGGTTTTGGTATTGGATGAGCCTACAGTCGGGCTGGATATCGAAAGCCGCATAGCGGTGTGGGATTTCCTGCGCCGGCTGCGGGATAATGGCACCACGGTGCTGATCACCAGCCACTATCTCGAAGAAATCGACGCCCTAGCCGATCGGGTGGCGATTATTGACCGGGGGGTGGTGATTGCCACCGGCACCCCCTCCGAGTTGAAAGACCGGGTGGGAGGCGATCGCATCACCCTGCGCATCCGGGAGTTTTCCCCCCTGGAAGAAGCGGAAAAAACCAGAGACATGCTGCGATCTCTGCCCTTTGTGCGGGAAGCGATTATTAACAGCGCCCAAGGCAACTCCCTGAACTTGGTCGTCACGCCCCAGAGTGACGCCCTGCTGACGATTCAGCACGCTTTGCGGGAAGCAGGTTTGCCCACTTTTGGCATTGCCCAGTCTCGCCCCAGCTTGGATGATGTCTATCTGGCGGCGACCGGTCAGACCTTATTGGATGCGGAGCTCGCTGCAGCGGGGACACGCGATCCCAAGGCGGAACGCAAGCAGAATATGCGCTAAGGACATCAGAAACCCGGTTTCTTAGGTTTCTCAGCCCCCCAGAAACCGGGTTTCTGCGAGGAATTTTGGCGCTTATCCGAGAGATTTATTCAGAAACCCGGTTTCTTAGCCCCCAAACCCAGAAACCGGGTTTTTTACCAAACTTGAATGAGGAAGTCGGTGGCGGCGAGGGCTGGATTGCCAGAAAGGGCCGCAAATTGACCGCCCTCCCCAAAGCCTTCAGCGCTGCCATTCTGGTTGTAGAGCAAATTGCCACTCACCGAGTTGTAGACAATAAGCGCACTGCTAGCAGCAGCGTCACCGTCACTCCCGACAGTGGCAAACTCCCCAGGTGAGCTAAAACCAGTTCCCGCCACACTGGTGATGCTGGCGAACACTGTCAGAGACAGGAGAATTTTGTCAGTGCCGGCAAGGAAATCAGTGATGGTATCGACGCCTGCAGCTGCGGTGAAGGGAACACCCGTGCTGCTGGAAAAGCGGTCGCTGCCGGTGCCACCGGTGAGGGTGTCGCTGCCGAGATCGCCGCAGAGTAAGTCATCGCCATCGCCGCCGGTGAGGCTGTCACTGTCTTTGCCGGCAAACAGGGTGTCATTGCCGGAACCCCCATCAAGGGTGTCAGCCCCCTGATTGCCGCACAGCCAGTCATTGCCATCTCCACCGGCAAGGCTATCGTCGCCCTTGTTGCCGGCAAGGGTATCATTGCCATCGCTGCCGGTGAGGGTGTCGCGGTCTTTGCCGCCGCAGAGGGTATCATCCCCTCCTCCGCCATCGAGCTTGTCAGCGTCACTATTGCCGAATAGCAAGTCATTGCCGCTGTCTCCATAGAGGTTGTCGTCCCCCGCACCGCCGGTGATTGAGTCGCTGTCCTTTCCCCCGCAGAGGGTATCCGCCCCCAATCCGCCATCGAGCAAGTCATCGCCCTGATTTCCGAAGAGCAAGTCCGCGCCCTCACCGCCATTGAGGCTGTCGTCGCCCTTGTTGCCAGCGAGGGTATCGCGGCCATCGCTGCCAGTGATTGAGTCGTCACTCTGGGTGCCATTGAGAGGATTTTCCACCGCAGTGGGGGGGGCGGCGGGCGTCGCTGAGGGGCCTGGAGTGCTCCCGGTGCCGGTGCCGCCGGCTGCGGCATCGCCGGCACTGCCGGTAGGGGTGCCGCCGGCTACCGTATCGTCGCCGATGCTTCCGCCGGTGCTGGGGGTGCCGGTGTCGCCACCCATCGAGTCAGCGCCACCGCCGGTGCTGGGGGTGCCGGTGTCGCCACCCATCGAGTCAGCGCCACCGCCGGTGCTGGGGGTGCCGTCAATAGCAGGCAGATTGTTGAAGCCAAGTTTAGCTGCCCAAAAGGCAGTACCCCCAACATTGCTGCCCCCTAAATCGCCAGAAGTGCTGCCCGCAATCCAGACATTGCCAGCACCATCTGCGGCTACGCAAGAGGAGCCGTCATCACCGGCACTCCCCAGCTGCTGGGCCCACAGTTGGTTGCCGCTACTGCTGTACATGGCGACCCAGGCATCATAAGACCCTGCATTCTGGCCGGCTAAAGAGCCTTCAGTCTCTCCGGAAATGTAAACATTGCCAGCGCTATCCACAGCAAGGCCATAGGAGCGGTCTTCACCGATACCCCCCAAGTGAGCCGACCACAGCTCGGTTCCGGAGCTGTCCCACTTGGCTACCCAGGCGTTATTCCCCTCAGGACTGCCGCCCGGCCAGTCATCCAAATCGCAGCTCCTTACGTACACGTTGCCAGCGCTATCAACTGTAAAGCCATGCATTTTCTGAGAGGGATCATCACTCCCCAACTCCTTGACCCACAGCTCAGTTCCGCTACTGTCATACTTAGCTAATGCAGAGGACAAACTGCCCCTGTTGAAGGTTTTAACATAAAAATTGCCAGCGCTATCCACTCTTAAGTCACCTACATCCGTATTTTCTAGTTCTAGAATCTCGAACTGCGTGACGGACAGTTGGTTGCCGCTGGCATCATATTTAGAGATATGGAAATGTTTAGGGAATATGGGATAATTCTCATACCAATCAGGCGGATCTGTCGTTAAGAGGTAGACATTGCCAGCGCTGTCGGCGGTAACGCTGCTGCTCGTTTTTCCCTTTTCGCTGGCAGACCAAAGCTCCTTGCCGCTGGGGTCATACTTAGTCAGGGCGACACTATACTCCGGTTCTGGAGGTAGCATAAAACTGTCGTAAGTCCTCCGATAAGATTGTGACGAAACGTAGAGATTGCCAGCGCTATCGAGAACAACATCGTCTAGGCTGCCACCGCTTATGTAGTCTCCACCTCCGCCGAAGTTCTTCTCCCACTGCTGCAAAGTGCCGTTGCTGTCATACTTGAACAGCTGGGATGAGTCCCACATGTAGCTATTTCCAGCGATATCCACCGCCACGTTACTGGCAGTAGCACCCTCCTTCTGTTTAATCCACTGAACTGTGGGGGAGAGATAACCGGCGGGGTCGGTGTTGACAGGCAAGACACTGATGGTGAAGTCTTTCTCGAAACTGTGAGTGCCACTATCAGTGCTGCGCACCCGGATAGTATGGCTGGTGGCGGTTTCGGAGTCTAGCAGGCTGCCATCGGCCACGACTATCCGGTCGCCATCTAGGGTGAAGCGTCCGTCGGCGTCACTGACCAGGGTGTAGGTGTGGGTGTCGCCAGGATCGGGATCAATAGTGGTAAGATTGCCGATAAGTGTGCCATTGGGGCAGTTTTCCACCACGCCCCTGCTGCTGAGGATAATGTTCGTCGGTAAACCGCTAACCGGATTGACTTTAATTGTAAAAAGGGAGGTGATGCTGTCGCTGTTGCCATTGCTGGCAATAAAGTTGAACTGATCGTGGGGGGGCAATAGGCTGCCAGAGTGAGTGTAGCTGAGATTCCCGGCATCGATGTCCGCTTGTGTGAGAGTGTCGCTGACAGCGAGGATTTTATTGTTCAGCTTCAGGGTGCCATTAGCAGGCAGTGCGGTAAGGGTGTAGGTAATCGCATCGCCGCCCGCATCCGTGACCTTCAGCTCGTTGCTGGTAATAGTAGAAGTTGCCCCTTGCTCCAGGGTCATAACCCTGTTGTTGGCAACAGTGGGCGTTGCGGGCTGAACGAGTTTAGCCACCCAGGCGTCACGATTCCCGGTATTGCTGCCCCCAAAATCGCCCTCAGTGAAAATGGTCAGGTAGACATTCCCCGCACTATCCACAGCAACGTCGTTGCAGGTGTCATAACTGGCAGTTCCCAACTGAGTGCACCACTGCAAGTTTCCGGAGCTGTCATACTTGGCCGCCCAGGCATCATAAGACCCGGCATTGTTGCCAGCAAAATCGCGATTGGTGCTTCCGGCAATGTAGACATTACCCGCACCATCGACAGTCACTGCCAAAGAATTTTCATAACCGAAAAGTCCAGGCTGAGCCGACCAATGCAAGGTTCCGGAGCTGTCATACTTGGCCACCCAGATCACCCAGGGGTCCAAATTTACGGCGTTGCCGTAGGTAATTCCCGTCATGTAGACATTGCCGGCGCTATCGGCGGCTACGTCCTGACAGTACCAATCGGCACTCCCCAACTGCTTGGCCCACTCTTGGTTGCCGGTACTGTCATATTTGCTCACGGAGAAAGGAGTGGAGAGGCTAAATGTGTAGACATTGCCCGCACCATCGGCAGCTACGGAACTCAGAGTTTCCAACTGAGCCGACCACAGCTCGGTTCCGGAGCTGTCATACTTGATGAGCAGTTCATTCCCCGAAGTCCAGACATTACCCTCACCATCCACGGCAACGTCTATGGGCCAGCCATCACCCTCAGCCCTCCAATTCTTCACCCACAGCTCGGTCCCGGAGCTGTCATACTTGGCTAGTGTGGTGTCAATACTGTAGCCAGTGCCGTCCCCCAAATAGCTTTCTCTCGATTCCGCAGTGTAGACATTGCCTGAGCTATCGGTAGCAAGGTCATTAACGGCAGTCCCAAACTGCTTCACCCATTCGACGACCGGTCCGGCAAAAACGCCCTGGTACGCTGTTATCACTTCCTTTTTAAACGCCAAAGAAGCCTTAATTTTGCCGGTGGTGTACTCCAGTTGCCAGCAACCCCCCTTTGCAGCACTACCTATGCGCTGGGCAGATGCGGCCACCGGCACGCCCGCCAGCCGGCTAAGCTTTCGCACAAAAGCTTGACCAATCTCCCCTGCTGCCACCTCGCACCCATAGAGGAAAATAGCAGGAGAATCGGAAGAAAATAAAAAGTTCCGGAAAGAAACTTCATCCCAAGTTTCCAACTTGCCAATTTTCCAAGCAGCAAACTCTGGGGCGTAAGTATCTAGGTTGTCGGGAGTCAGTCGGGTGGTGCCCAGCTGCAACAAACCCGGACTTCCGTGGCATACAATATGCACAGCGGTAATATAGGCGTGTCTGGCTAATACGTCACCGATCTGTTCTATACCATCTTGCGCTGCGTCGAGGACAATCGCTTCAAAGCCCTCAGCCACACCGGCTATCAGACTTTCCTTATCCTCAACCGCTGAGTCAATAAAGACGATACTGCGCCCGCTATTCCTATCGTCTGCCGTCTTTTCTTTTAACCCCAAGTAATCGGTCAACATTTAAGTTTACCCTCAGGAAAGCGTTTCTCTATGGGATTGGGAAGCTCCCAGATGAATGTAGCGAAATTTAGGTGTAAAAGAATTAGCTTTGCTTCCCGCCTGTCTCTATTATGTCAGAGCTTCTGGGTTGATTTGGCTCAGTAGCGGCTCATTTAACGGCTCATTTGACGGCTCATTTAACGGCTCACTTTGCGGCTCACCTTGCGGCGGAGCATTCCCTGAACTTGGTCGTCACGCCCCAGAGTGACGCCCTGCTGACGATTCAGCACGCTTTGCGGGATGCAGGGCAAGCCCACTTTTGGCATTGCCCAGTCTCGCCCCAGCTTGGATGATGTCTATCTGGCGGCGACCGGTCAGACCTTATTGGATGCGGAGCTCGCTGCAGCGGGGACACGCGATCCGAAAGCGGAACGCAAGCAGAATATGCGCTAATTCGCAGGGGTGCCGGTATTCGCCCGCAATAGCTCGCAGGGTGCGAAACCGACTCCCCCTCTACCGCACCCCACCCCCACGGAGATTGACTTTAACGGGATGCGCCCAAAGGGATTTGGGCATTGGGGGGAGGGTGCAGAACCGATAGCAGGGGCGGGTTTACCCCAGATATCTGCTGGTGGCAAAGATTTGTAGGGGCGGGTTCTAGAGAGATATTTGCACACCCAGGAAAGATTGTACTAAACGCGCCCCCAAAACCCGCCCCGCCCCTACTCCACAGAAGTGGGCCCTTGAGAGCGGAACGCACTTTACCGCACCGCCAAAAACGCCCTGGTACGCTGCCATCACCTCCTTTTTAAACGCCAAGGAAGCCTTAACCTTGCCGGTGGCGTACTCCAATTTCCAGTAACCCCCCTTTGCCGCGCTACCTATCCGGTGGGCAGAAGCCGCCACCGGCACGCCCGCCAGCCGGCTCAGCTTTCGCACAAAAGCTTGACCAATCTCCCCAGCTGCCACCTCGCACCCATACAGGAAAATAGCAGGAGAATGGGAAGGGAATAAGAATTTCAAGAAAAAAGGTTCATCCCAAGTTTCCAACTTGCCAATTTTCCAAGTCGCAAACTCTGGGGCGTAAGTATCGAGGTTGTCGGCAGTCAGTCGGGTGCTGCCCAGCTGCAACAAACCCGGACTGCCGTGGCATACAATGTGGACAGCGGCAATCTCGGCGTATCTGGTTAATACGTCACTGATCTGTTCTATGCCATCTTGCGCTGGGTCGAGGACAATCACTTCAAAGTCGTCTGCCACACCGGCGATCAGAGTTTCCTTCTCCTCAACTGCTGAGTCAATAAAGACGAGCCTGCGCCCGCTATTCCGATCGCCTGCTGTTTTGTCTTTAAAACTAAAGCCATTAATCAGCATTTATTTTACTCCTTAAAAGTCTTGTTAGCCCCCTATTAAAGTTTACGAATTAAGACAAATTAATAGGGTAGTTGTTTATTAAATTAGCCTAAAATATGAAATATTTTAGGCTTTTTCTCGGCTTCTGCTTGTTGAAGAAAGGAGGCAGAGCCTCCTGAACCGCGTTCCCCGGCGGAGCTTGGGAATGCGGGGGGGATAGTATTTTTCCGCCCGACGAAACCCTCTTGACCCCGAGTGTTTTAACCCACAATCTAAAATCTAAAATCCCAAATTGGTATGGCCCCATCATCGCCCACAAAAGGGCAGAGAGGAGGAAAAATCTAATCGTTTTTTTACTCCCCCTCTCTCCTTGTGGGCTGGGAGAGGGGTGAGGGACAAGGCAGAAGTGCGGGAGTTCAAGGAGATGATATAAAACTCTTGCTCACCTTCAGGCGAAGGCAGCCATTATCAGCAAAAAAACCTGCCCCCTGAGAAAAAAGCCTGTAAAAAAATCAGTAGCGCTGGCTTGTTGGGGCTTCCACTGCGCCCGTCGGGTGCGGCCAAACCCCTATGCCGGTGCTGGCGGCAGAGTGGGTGTGCCGGCTGCCGGTGGAGCGCCTGCGGAGAGCCGCTGAACTGTCACACCTTATAGAATGGTGGAATTGTGCCGGCACATGCCCTTAACTGCGTCAGAAGTAGTGATTTCACGAACCACTTCAGACGCACAGGACGCAGAGGTGCGAAAAAAAGAGCGTTTGTCGCGGTCGATCTGTCACACTTTGTTTGGGATTGCGATCGTGCGGTCGCCCTCTTTCTGTTTATTGTGCCGCCACTGTGCCACTTGACCAGTTGAGCGGGTTGCTCCAGTTGCTGCCCGGGCCCGCACCGCTCCAGACCATCGCAGCTTCCGCTTTTGCTGGGTCTTGCTGAGCGCTGGTTTGATTGGGCAGACCGGCGGTCAGGGCGGGCCAACTGCTCTGGGCGTCATTCCCGGGCCAGCTGGCACGAGAGGTGGCACACTCACCGGCACCCGCACCGGCAGCCTCAGTTGGGTGCACGATTGTGCCATTTTCGATCAGAGTGCCGGTGCTGGAGTAGGAATTTGCCGCCGACACATCCAGGGTGGCTCCCGTCACAACAGTCAAAGTGCCACTGTTGGAGAAAAAGCCCTTGATGGCACAATCCCCAGCCAGAGTCAGCTCAGATAAGTTGCACAAATCCCGCAAGGCCATCCCGTCCGTTCCTGGGTGGAAAGTCTGGGGGCTACTTCCGCAGAAGCTGAAAATAGGGGTTACCTCAACGGTGCCGCCGGTGCGGGTAAAGTCGCCGTAGAAAATGTAGTAGCTGCTGAATTCACTGGAAAAGGATACCGCGCCCCCTTTGAGGAGGAAGTTTCCTTTTACGCTGCCACCATACCACAAAACGGTTCCGCTGTCAACAGTGAGATCGCCATTAACGGAGAGGTAGCTTTTAACGGTGGCATTTTCAATGGTGAGATCGCCGCCAACGGAGAGGCTGACCTCAACCGTTCCGCCGGCGATCAGGGCATTTTCCTCAACCTTGAGGTGATTCCAACCCCACAAAGTGCCGGTGCAGTCGCGGGTCACTATCAAGCTTTGGATTTGCGGGCTGATGTCGAGGAGGACATCCTCAGTGCAGGTGCCGTCGAAAACGGCGCGGTCGAAATGTGCCGGCACTTGCTCCCCCGACCAGTTGAGGGGGTTGCTCCACTTGCGGTTATCGCCGCCGCCAGTCCAGTAACGGGTGGTTCCACGGTCGATGTGGCTCAAGGAACGACCGCACTTCAG
Organism: Oscillatoria princeps RMCB-10; assembly: GCA_019359235.1. Lineage (GTDB taxonomy): Bacteria > Cyanobacteriota > Cyanobacteriia > Cyanobacteriales > Oscillatoriaceae > Oscillatoria > Oscillatoria princeps. Next base: position 31,847 of record JAHHHT010000014.1, on the reverse strand, counting down.
GCAAGAAAGCGACAGGATTGGAACATTGCCGGTGCCGGTGGAGGGGGTGCAGAGGTTCCAGCAGGTGTCAGTGCTGGCTGCTTCCAGCTCTGGGATCTGGGGCACCCTGGGCGAAAAGGGGCTATCCCCAGGCCCCCGTCTATGGCGGGGGGGAGAACAGACATCCAGAGGCGGGAGTTGCTCCCCTTTTTTCTGGGGGAGCAGGGGGGGATCGCAAGCCGCACCGCAACCGTAGAGGAGGAGCTCCGGCGCAGTGGGGTCATCTGCCCACTGCTGCAAAAGCGTGCGGTCAAGGCTGTCCAAGCTCAGCTGCGTGTTGCCCAGCTGCAACCTGCCTGGGGCACCGGCGCAGACAATATGGATGGCGCAGATGCCGGTGCGCTTTGCCAGCACCTCAGTAATTTGCTGCACCCCGCATCTGGCCGGTTCGAGAACAACCGCCTCCGCCTCCGGAATTACACCGGCAACTAGGCTCTCAAAGTCCTCGATAGCGGAGTCAATGAAGAAAATACTGCCCGTGCTGTTCATATTTGCCATTTTTTCTCTTAAAGATAATAAATTGCCCAGCATCTAAGTTGTCCCTCGTCAAAGCATTTTGGATGGGATGGGGGGTGTCCCTGATGGCTCGGCTGGACTTTTCCTGTAGCGCGGGCCAGCGCTAAGCTGAAAGCAACGCCCCCTGTGGGAAAGACGAACCGCGCGGGATCTAGTTCGCGCCGCCGGCATTGGCCCTGACTGAGCTTGTTTATGTGTGTATCATGGCTTCTGCATTGGAGGTGAAGTGGCTCATCTTTCGGCTCAGTTGACGGCTCAGTTGACGGCTCAGTTTGCGGCTCAGTTTGCGGCTCAGTTTGCGGCTCAGTTTGCGGCTCAGTTTGCGGCTCACCTGTTTTGGGGAGATGAGCTATTCCCCCGAAACAAACTTGATAAGTTAGAAAAAAGCCCACTAGGGGATTACGTTATGACCAATCGTTTGAGGGCGACTGTCCTCAGTGCCTCTGCAAAGGGGTTAGAAATCGTGGATGAGGCCAGAAAAAAGAAAGGCTGGAAAAAGACGGCGATTGCTTGGTGTCACGCCGCCCAGACTGCGGAGGCCACCTTGAAGCGGTTTTGGCGGCGCATACCGATTCGGCAAGAGGCTTTTATCAGTATTTGTCAAGCGGTGGGGGTGACTGACTGGAAACATATTGTTGACCATCACCCCCAGATAGAAGCGCACACCGACTGGGGGGAAGCGCCGGATGTGGCTGTTTTCTACGGACGCACCGGCGAACTGACGGCTCTCAAGCAATGGCTGGTGGAAGACAATTGCCGCCTAGTGGCGCTGTTAGGAATGGGTGGCATCGGCAAAACCGCGCTGTCGGTAAAATTAGCCCAAGAGGTTCAAAATAACTTTGACTGTATCATCTGGCGTTCGCTGCACCAAGCCCCACCGCTGGAAGAACTCCTAGCAGACTGGCTGGAATTTCTTTCTTACCAGTCCGCCGCTGACAAGCCGGCAGATATCGGCGAAAGCATCTCCCGCCTGATTGAGTGCTTGCGCCGCTACCGCTGTCTGCTGGTACTGGATAACATGGAAGCGATTCTCAGCAGCGGTGATTTCGTAGGGCACTATCGAGACGGCTACAAAGTCTATGGCGAACTCTTGAAACGAGTTGCAGAAACACCCCACCAGAGCTGTTTGTTCCTAACCAGTCGGGAAAAACTCCGAGAAGTTGCCTTATTAGAAGGAGAAACCTTACCCGTTCGCTCCTGCCAGCTGCAAGGTTTGGGGGATGACGCCAGGGAAATATTGAAGGAAAAGCGCTTGGCCCAGCCGGATAAGTGGGGCACCCTGATTAACATCTATCGGGGCAATCCATTCATGCTAAAAATTGTGTCTGCTTTGATTCAAGAAGCCTTTGACGGAAAAGTAGGTGACTTTTTGAAGATGGGAACCACCCAAGTAACTCGCGATATCAGCGACTTTATTGAAGTTCATTTTGAGCGTATTTCCCACTTAGAAACAGAAATCATGTACCAGATGGCTCTTGAAAAGGAGCCGGTATCGCTGAGCGAATTGCAGGATACCTTATCAGGCGGCTCACCCGTTGAATTAGCCAATGCCCTGGCATCTTTAGTAGGGCGCTCTCTCATTGAAAAAAGTGCGGGCGGGTTCACCCTGCAGCCAGTTGTCATGGAATATGTCACCAGTTTGGGAACTCCTGAACTAGAATAAGTGAGCTACTGTATCAATCCCAGATGCCCCAACAGGCAAAATCCTGACAATCTGGCCAACTGCCAGAGTTGCGGAACCCCCCTGCTTGTCAATAACCGCTACCGGCTGGTAAAACCCCTGCGCGAATTAGACGAATTCTCTCCAACGGAAATTTTTGAAATCGACGACGCGGGCGCATCCAAAGTCCTAAAAGTTTTGAAGCGCCCCAAGTTGAGCCAGATGTTTGAGCGAGAAGCGCGAGTGTTGCAGCAGCTGAAGCATCCGGGGATTCCCCAAGTCGAAGCGGACGGGTATTTCACCGTTTGCCCTGGCAAAGCAGCCAAGCCATTGCACTGCTTGGTGATGCAGAAAATTGAGGGAGAAAATCTTGAGCAGTGGCTAGCTAAGGGCGGCACGGTTACTCAAACGCTGGCGCTGGATTGGTTGATACAGCTTGCAGAAATTATCAAATTGGTGCATGAAAAAGATTTGTTTCACCGGGATATTAAGCCATCTAACATCATGCTTGCTCCCAGCGGCAAGCTGGTGCTTATTGATTTTGGCACAGTCAGGGAGGTAACAGGAACTTACCTGGCGAAAGTGGGAAGCAACCGCCAAATAACCGGCATTATTTCTGCGGGCTACACGCCGCCAGAGCAAGCCACTGGCAAAGCTGTGCCGCAATCTGATTTCTTCGCACTGGGCCGCACTTTTGTTCATTTACTCACCGGATCACACCCGGTTGAACTGTCCGAAAACCCTCAAAATGGCGAGTTGATTTGGCGAGATAGCGCTCCTGATGTTTCGCCAGATTTGGCTAACTTAATTGATGACATGATGGCACCTTTTCCAGGGAAGCGCCCCGCTTCCGCGCCGCTGCTCTTACAGCGCTTAAAACTGCAGCGCCTGGAACAGGTGCGAGCGAACAGGGGGGAGCCGGTGATATCAGTTGCGGCTGCATCTGACTCGTCAGGGGAGCAAGGGAGCTATGGCGCAGGGGAGCGGGGGAGAAAAATTAACAATTCCCATGCCCCCAGACATGATAGAAAACCTCCTCGGTGGCTGGCGGCGGCGGTGTTATTATTGATAGGGTTATCGGGCTTTTGGGGGGTGCGGATCGCTTTGGCAGTATATTATTACAGTCGCGGGCTGGAAAATCACTTAGCTCGTCAGTGGGAGGAGGCGGAAGCAAACTACAAGCAGGCGCTGAAATTTAATCCGAACTATGCGGAAGTTCACAACGCCCTGGGATTTCTTTGCCAAAACCGGCAAGATGGGGAGTGCGCTCGCAGCGAGTACGAAAAGGCGATCGCACTGCAACCTAACTTAGCGATCGCTCACTTCAACCTGGGAATTCTCTGCGAAGACCGGCAAGACTGGCAGTGTGCCGGTGAGGCTTACCGACAGGCGGCGCGGAACGGCTTGCCGGCTGCTTATAACAACCTGGCTCGCTTGCGCATTCTCCAGCAAGACTTTGACGCCGCCGCCGAGCTGCTGTCACAAGGAAAGCAGGTGGCCAAAGATCCGGGCACGCAATACGCCACGCTCAAGAATCTGGGCTGGGCCAAGCTCGGTCAAAGACGCTACTTTGAAGCTGAGGAGACGCTGCGAAAGGCAATTGAACTGAAAGGCGACCGCGCCCCGGCTTACTGTCTGCTAGCACAAGTTCTGGAAAGGGAAAACAAACCGAAAGACGCACTGGGAGAGTGGGAAAATTGTCTAAGATATGCTTCTAGATACAACCCTGATGAAGCAGCCTGGATTGACATGGCACGCGCTCGCTTGAACGCCAAAGGAGAGGGACAATGAAACGTCAATTCCCGATAGCAATCGCCCTCACCGTGATGCTCTTGGCGGTGAGCTGGGGAACCGGCACCCAAGATCCGCCGGCTCTCACCGCAGCAGCCGCACAAGCTATTCCTCCCGCCCGGGCGGCGACGGGGGGATACCGGCTGGTGGAAGTCAAGGGCGAAGTGCAGCTGATGCGCGTTGGGGAGCGAAATTCCCGCCGGGTGACTGCTAATATGGAACTCTATCCAGGGGATCTTCTGAAAGTTGCCAGGGGGGCAAAAGCTACTGTCCAGTGCGCCAGTAATGGGGAGACTTGGACACTGCCAGACGGTTTGTCCGGCGTCACCAATGGCTGTCAGCCAGAAAACCCGATAAATCCGCAGCAGCCACTGACTCGCGGGCCGGGTCCAGATGAGAGCTCTCCCTACATTATCAGCCCCCGCCAAACGGCGCTGCTCAATAACCAGCCACAGCTGCGCTGGAATGATGTGCGCGGTGAGTCCAGTTATACGGTTCTAATTAGGGGCGAGGATGGCATGAGATGGGAAAAGACAGTCAGCGCCGCTGAAATTACCTATTCTGGATCGCCCCTGAAACCGGGTGTCACCTACCAACTGATTGTCCAGTCCGGCAGCGGTGAGGGGGAGAGGCAGGACTACGCGACATTCTGGCTGCTTGACGAACAAACCGCTCGCGCCGTGCGGGACAAGGCAGCCGCTCTGAGTCAGCAGCAGTGGTCTGAGGAGGAGAAAGCTTTGGCTACCGCCGATTTGTACCGAGCCCACAACTTGATTGCCGAGGCGATAGAAACTCTGGAAGCTTTGAACAGCAAAACAGCGGCAGTTCAGCGGATGCTGGGCGAACTCTACGAATGGGTGGGACTGACTCCGCAGGCGCAGCATTGGGGGGGCCGGTTTACAAGTATTGTCGGCTGTGTGGCTTCAATTTTGGGTGAGCCCGCCCCTACAGGGGGGCACGCTCGCAGCTAATTGCGAGAAAGACGCGATTTATCGCGTCTCTACAAGTCAGCTAAATCGCTGCGTTCTGCAGATCGGAACTCACCCCACCGGCAGGTTTTAGCGCAACCTTTTCAACCGTAATTGATATTATTTCGATTTGTAAACTAGGATCGGTGAGGGGGGTGGGCGCTGCCCGCCCTCGCCTGTCACTCTTTGAGCTCTTTGAGGAGATTGAGATGAGTCGCACTGTAACGCCTGCCAAACCCAATATCAGCTGGCCAGCGGCTTCGGGCCAGCCGGCAGAGGCCACAACCAGCGTCCTGGGGGAATTTGTCCAAGAAACCTTGGCGCTAACCCGCCGCCTGTTCATCCAGCTGCAGCGACGCCCTTCCACCCTAATCGCCGGGATTGTCCAGCCCCTGATGTGGTTAATCCTGTTTGGTGCCCTGTTTCAAAACGCACCGGCAGGCTTATTCGGTGAAACCCAGAATTACGGGCAATTCCTCGGTGCCGGTGTGATTGTGTTCACCGCTTTTGCCGGCGCACTCAATGCCGGCTTGCCGGTGATGTTTGACCGGGAATTTGGCTTTCTCAACCGGCTGCTCGTCGCTCCCCTGGCTTCCCGGTATTCCATTGTCGTCGCCTCCGCAATCTTTATCGTTACCTTAAGCTTTATCCAAACAGCAGTCATTATCACTGCCAGCGCTTTTTTGGGTGCCGGGCTGCCCGGGCCGGTGGGACTGGGCGCGATCGCCCTAATTATCTTCCTCCTCGTCTTGGGCGTCACCGGCGTGAGTTTGGGTCTAGCCTTTGCCCTTCCCGGACACATCGAACTGATTGCGGTGATTTTTGTTACCAACCTCCCCCTGCTGTTCGCCAGCACCGCTCTCGCCCCCCTCTCCTTCATGCCCAAATGGCTGCAAGTCGTGGCGAGTCTGAATCCCCTCAGCTACGCCATTGAGCCGATTCGCTACCTCTACCTGCACAGCGACTGGGCGCTCAGCAGCACAGTCATGCAGGCACCTTGGGGCGATATCACCTTTGCCGGTGCCCTGCTGGTGCTTGCCGGTTTCGATGCCGTCGCCCTCTTGAGCATTCAACCCCTGCTCCGCCGCACTTTTGCTTAAAACTTCCCAGGGGCGAACCGCCGTTCGCCCCCGCACCGGCGCACCTTTTGGGAGTAAAATCGTCTGTAAACTAGAAAATTTAAGCAATAACTATGCAAAGCAAAAACTCACCCGCACCAGCCAAGTCCCGCCACGGGCTGATTCTGGCAGCCCTAGCCGCAATCGGAGTCGCTCCCTTGGCGCTGCCTCAAGCCAGCTTCGCTCAAGCTTGCAGTGACGCTCAAACACTTCAGGGCTGTCCCTCCCCCAATGAGCGGGACTCTTTCTCAGGTTTAGAAAGTGGGCAGCTCAACATGTATGATATCATTCACAGATCTCAAATGGGCACTCTTACCAATATTAATGAATTCACTGCCGAACAGCGGCAAAACCTGAATTCTGCTGCCGATGATTTCCGGACTCAGCAACTGAAACGCATGCAGCAAGCGCAACCGCAAGCCGCGCCCAGTGAGCCGCCGGCAACCCCACCGGCACCGCAAAATTGAGAGCTGATTTTCCCCTCGTTCCGGGGCGGGCACGGGGGCCCGCCCCTACAGGCTGGGAACGAGAAATAAGAGGCTCTGCCTCGTTTATACTTCGCAACTCTTGCTTCTATTTTCCTTTTTATTCTAGGTACTGCGGAGGCAGAGCCTCCTTTACTGCGCTCCCAGGCAGAGCCTGGGAGCGAGAATGGCCCATAAACCCGATGAGCGTAGGGGCGGTGCGGCACACGGAGACCGCCCCTACCGGGTTTCTCAGTACCTCGCTAATATGAAAAACGCTATATTTCCTGCTACTGCGGAAGCTGCAGCTCGGGAGCGAGCAATCAAGGCTGGATAAAATGCGCCCAAATATTCCCATCTGGGCCGGCAACTTCATTCAAATAGCCATAGGGATAGAGCAATTTCCCCCCTTCTGTATCGGAGTAGCCTGTGAGGGCATCTCCCCAAGGATCGTTGACAATCAAACCTTCGGAGGTGTGCCCGACAGCGCAGACGATATGCCCGCTGGCTGTAAAGTCACCGGCTAGCACGAAAGGACGCCCGTTATTCAGCTCATTTTTCACATCTGACCAAGTGCGGTTAGCGCTAAAACCCGTCTTGAAACCATAGGCGCGAATCAGCTCGGAAAGCGCGGTATGATCTGTCTGAGAGCCTTCCCCATACCGGCTGACGCACCAGTCCAGCAATTCGTCTTCTAGCTGCCCTCCCGAACTGCTGCGGATGCCATAATAATAGAATGCCATTGCAATCGAAGTGACGTTGCAAGTAGACCAGTAGAAGCGGGGATTGTCGCGCTGGGAAAAATACGGCACGTTCAGCTCGACTTGGCTGGGGAAAGGGTCGAAAGTTCTACCCCCCCGCCGCATCTTGATATGGCTGGGATAGAGGTAGCCGGTATTGCCAAACTGCTGTAGCTGTTCGGTCAGGGACACTTTAATGTTACCGTCTTCTAGTGCGTAGCTGGCTACCCCGTAAACTCGTCCCACCGGCAGAGCGATTTTCTCAGTATTGCTTAACCGGCTGGCGTCCACCGGCTTCTTTTTCAAAACAGTCGGTTGCAGGACTGTCGCCGTGAGAGCGTTCGCGTCATAAGTCACCACCCTGTCATATTTTTTAATTCGCACGTGACGCCAGTAGACGTACCCGACATTTCCGAACCCAGGAATCGATTGGGTGAGGGTGACGCGATAGTGCCCTTTCATGCAAGCGTACCCACTTATACCATAAACTCGCCCCAATGTCAAGTCACATTTCTGATTTTCTGCCAGCTCGGATGAATCGACCGGCTTAGCTTTCAGGAAAGTGGTTTCTGTTACCAGCATCTGGGCGCTGACTTGAGTTTCGGGCACATCGTCGATATCAAATTTGAGGATTTGGCTGCCTTTACTCAGCTGTACATAAGGTTCGTAAAAATAGCCAAAATTTCCCACCTGCTCCAGGGGCGATATGAGCGTTATCTTCAGGTGCCCGTCCACCAGCCCGTATTTGCTGACGCTAAATGTTTTCCCGGCTCTCACCAGAACTTTTTGCTGGGGGTTCAGCCTGGAAGAATCCACCGGCGCTACCTTAAAAAAGGTGTCTTTGAGAGTTTTCAATATCAGAGATTTCCCCACCGTCGCCGCATTGGTGCTGACGGTGATGTGCGCCAGCTGGCTGCTGACGGCTTTGCCGGTGCTGTCCTTACCTTTCAGCCGCAGCCAGCGTGCGCCGGCTTCCTGAAACCCTCTACTCAGCTTGACTTCCCAGGTGCCTTGCGAGCGGTTGAGCGTGACGGGAAGGGGATATTTATCCTCTGCTACGAGCTCCACAGAAGCCACTTGCAGGGGGTCAAAGGTGCCGGTGAGCGTGGTGGGCTGTTTTGCTAAAACTTCTGTTGGGCCATTGAAGCCAGTCACCCGCGCGTCGCTGAGGGAATTGCCACCCCGACTCAGCTGCACAGCATCCGGTGAGAAATAGCCGGTGTTGCCAAATCCGGGGATATTTTCTGTCAGCGATACTTTCAAATTACCTGATTCCAGCCGGTAGCCGGCGACGCCATAAACCATCCCAGCAGGGAGGGTAATTTTTTCTGTGTTTTTCAGGGTGGCGGGGTCAGCGGGGCGCTTTTTGAAGGCAGTATTTTTGAGAATGGTTAACAGGACGGCGTTGGGGTCAAATTGCACCTGTTTGCCGTCTTTTGTGATTTTAACGTGCTGCCAGTAGAGATAGCCGGTTGTGCCAAAGCCGGGAGTTTTTTTGGAAAAGGTGACTCGAAAATGCCCTTCAATGCAGGCATATCCGAGGATGTAAAAGGTTTGTCCTTTCAGCAGCTCGACTTGCTGGTGCGGGGCGAGCTGCGATGAATCTTCGGGTTTGGTTTTAATTTTTGTGGTTTGGGTAATCGATAATAGGGAAAAGCCGGGGGGGACTGCCGATGGGGCGTCCGACTGGAATTTGGTAGAGCTCATAAGTGGCTGTCGCCTGTTAAGGGTTACATTCTTTATTCTTATGGCTGCAACTTTTCCCGGAAGTTTTAGCTGTAGCGTATTCCGAACTGCCCCGCACACAAAAAACCGCCCGCAGACAACTTTACGGGCGGTTAATAAGCAATTCCGCTAATTTTAGGATGGGAATGTCAAAATATCAGTTCCCAAGATGCTCCTGGCCCACAATCTGTTCAGGAGATTTCCGCCAGAATATCCTTGGCGTGGGTTGCAGTGTTGACTTTATCGTACACTTGAGCGATCTTGCCTTCCGAGTTGATGACGTAGGTGACGCGCTTGGAGTAGCCGCCCCCATCCACATCGTAAGCTTTGGTGAGAACACCATCGACATCTGCCAGAAGTGGGAAATTCAAATTGTACTTTTGGGTGAAGAGTTGGTGGGACGCCTCATCATCCGTGCTGACACCCAGCACCACTATATCTTTGCCAAGATATTCGGTGTGGGCATCCCGGAAACTGCAGGCTTCTTTGGTGCAGCCTGGGGTGTCGTCTTTGGGGTAAAAGTACAAAACGACGGTTTTGCCAGCGAAGTCAGACAGGCTGACGGTATTGCCGTTGGTGTCTTTGACGGTAAATGCCGGGGCGTCAGTACCGACCGCTAGAGGCATAGATGCTCCTCACGAATTTTAGATTTGTTAAAAATTGTAACACTCGCCGGCACCGGCAAGGGGTGTGCTGGGGGGGCGAGTGCCGGTGGCCCCCTCGCCTAGGGCCGGTTGGCCCGCCTTCCCAGGACAGTGGGCCGGAGGGAACGCAGAAACCCGGTTTCTTAAAGAAACCGGGTTTCTCAGTACCTCATCCAATGCCCAATGCCCCATGCCCCATGCGCCAGCTTAGCTTAAAGCATTGCCGCGAGGATATCCTTGGCGTGGGTTTCGGTGTTGAGACTGTCGCCTTCATAGACTTGAGCGATTTTGCCGATTTTGTCTATGATGTAGGTGACGCGCTTGGCTTTCTCGCCTTTTACAACGTCGTAAGCTTTGGTGATAGCACCATCCACATCTGCTAGCAGCGGGAAAGGCAGACTGAATTTACCGGCGAATTTTTGGTGGGAGGCTTCATCGTCCCTGCTGACGCCGAGTACGGCAATATCTTTGCCCCGGAATTCGCTGTAGGAGTCCCGGAAACTGCACGCTTCTTTTGTGCAGCCCGGGGTGTCGTCCTTGGGGTAGAAGTACAGGACGAGTATTTTGTCGGCGAAATCAGACAGCTTAACGGTTTTGCCGGTGGTGTCTTTGGCGGTAAAAGCGGGGGCAGCTGCGCCCACAGGTAGGGTCATATCTCTTTGTTGATAGTTTTAATCGTTATTATATAGCGTCTCTCATATTAGTGAGGTACTGAGAAACCCGGTTGCTTAAAAAAACCGGGTTTCTGGGCACGCTATAGAGCCTGCCGTGGGGCATTTCCAGGGGAGCTTCGATAAAATAGGAGGCAGTCGCTTCGGAACTGCGCACACCGCCACCAGTGAAAACTTGCCTTGAGGGCGGGGCAACGGTTGGGCTAAAGCCCAACTACAAACCTTTTCAAGGCAGTCGCTTCTCTTGCTGCGCACATCGTCACCAATGAAAATTATCCGCCCTTACGAGGCCCGCCGGTAGGGCTAAAGCCCTACTACAAACCTTTTCAAGGCAGAGCCTGTTGTGGGGCGCTCCCAGGCGGAGCCTGGGAACGAGCAACCGGCAATCTAGTTGCCACAGCTGGCCAGCACAGCTTCTTCTCCCCGCAGCAACCCCATGATTTCATCCTTCAAGTCCTGAAACTTGGAGGAGCGCTTTATGTGATAATTTCGCTCCGCCGGCCACTCTACCTTCAATTCCTGTTTAATGCTGCCCGGTCGCGCGTTCAAAACATAAATCCGCTGCGACAGGAATACCGCCTCATCAACATCATGGGTGATCATAAAAATAGTCGTGCCGGTGCGCCGCCAAAGTTCGAGGAGAAATTGCTGCATCGCTTCTTTTGTCTGCACATCTAGCGCGCCAAACGGTTCATCCATCAGCAGAATTTTCGGCTGGCAGGCTAAAGCGCGGGCAATTGCCACTCGCTGCTTCATCCCCCCCGACAGTTCCTTCGGGAGCGCCTTGGCAAATTCCAACAGTCCCACCACCTCCAAGTAGCGCTCAACTCGCCGCCGGCATTCCGCTGCCGGCACCCCTTGCAGCTTCAGCCCAAAGCCCACATTAGCCGCCACATTCATCCAGGGGTAAAGGGTGTAACTTTGAAACACCATGCCGCGATCTGGTCCGGGACCCGTCACCGGCACTCCATCGACTCGAATTTCACCGGCTGTGGGCATATCCAGCCCAGCCATCAGCCGCAGCAGTGTTGACTTTCCCGAACCAGACGCGCCAACCGCACAGACAAATTCTCCTTCTTCAACGTGCAGGTTGATATCTTTGAGGGCGACGATGAATCCCTGTCTTGTTTTGAATTGTTTGTGAAGGCGAGAAACTTCTAGGTGCATCATAATTTAGGGAGTTGGTAAGGGGGAATTTTTGGGGTGCCGGGATTGGGGGATTGGGGGATTGGGATTCCCCCAGTGACTGGCGGGCTGTTCATTCTGCTGCCCACCGGCAAGCAACTCGCAGCAGCAAGCGAAACAGCAGGTCGATGGCTAGACCGAGGAGGCCAATGACAATCAGTCCGGCAAAGATTTCATCGGTTTTGAGGAATCTTTGAGCGACGCTAATGCGCCGGCCTAACCCTTCTGTTGCGGCGACTAATTCTGAGACGATGACGAGGTTCCAAGAAGCGGCCATGTTGACGCGACAGGCGTCTATGATTTTGGGTAAAATGTAGGGAGAGATAACGAGGAGCAGGACTTGCAGTCGCCGCCCCCCTAGTAGGTGGTTTCTATCAGGTCTTTGGGGACGAATTTGACGGCATCCATTATCATTAAGGTGTTGAAAAAGAGGGTGCCGATAAAAATCAGGAGAATCTTGGGCAATTCGCCCAAGCCGAAGTAAAGGATGAGGAGGGGAATAAAGGCGGGTGCCGGCATGTATCGCACAAGGGCGATGATGGGTTCGGTGAGGGAGCGGATGCTGGCAAAGGCACCCATGAGAATGCCGAGGGGGATGGAGATAGCAGCCGCTAGCAAAAAGCCGCTGAGCACGCGAAACAGGCTGAATACTGTATCGGTTTGTAATGAGCCGTTTTGCCAAAGACGCGCCAAGGCTTCCCAAACTTGAGCCGGTGCCGGCAGGAATAGCGGCTGGACGAATCCTGAGTTGGAGACGAGCCACCACACGCCAAAAGGCACGCCCACGGATAGGGCCATCAGCGCCCACGTCAGGGGTTTGGGAATGTCTTCGCTAATTCGCCAAAATACTGTGGCCGGCAGCATTTTTTGAGGCCGGCCTGAATCGCTTGAGTTTAAGTATTCTAGTTCCATATCTGTAACTTGGTTTTCTGTTATAGCAGTAGGCAGTCAGTTTAGGACATGGGCATTGGGCATCGCACAAATCAATCCAAAATCCAAAATCCAAAATCCAAAATCCAAAATCCAAAATCCAAAATCCAAAATTTGTATTAGCTTTGGCGACCGGCTGCATACGCTCTCACAAATCTGTCGTCAAAGAGCCGGGTCAGGTCTGGCGCTTTTTTTATCAAGCCGGCTTGCAGTAAAAATTTGCTGATTTCCTGCGCGGCGTGAGGCAAGGAGGTCATATCATTGCCGGGAGTGAACGCCTTCAAATTATCTGCTATACTGAAGATTGCCGTGCCCGCACCGTATTTTTTGTAGTCTTCAACGGGGACACCGGCACGTTTGGCCATAATCTCATAAGACTTGTCTGGGTTCTTTTGGATGAAGTCTAATATAGCAAACCAGGTATTTACCAGATCCTGGACCTCTTGCGGCTTTTCCTCAACCAGTTTGCGGCTGACGGTCAAATGATCTGGAATCGCTCCCGGAAAGTCTTTTGAGCTAAATAGCTCTTTGCTGCCCTTGCGCTCTAGGGCCTTTGTGGTGAAAGGAGCAAAAACACCTACGGCATCTACTTGGCCAGCGGCAAATGCTGCTGCTGCCGCCCCTGTTTCTAGGGGCTGAATGCTGACATCTTTTGCGGTCAGGCCGGCTTTTTGAAGTCCCAGCAGCAGCAGGAAGTGATCGACTGTCCCTTCCTCTACGGCGATTTTCTTTCCTTTCAGGTCAGCAATGCTGTTGATGTCTTCGCGGACAATAATTTTGTCATTGCCCCTGGAGTTGTCGTTGACCAAAACAATCACTTGATCGGAGCCTGCGGCTAGGGAGGTAATGGTATCATTGAGGGTTTGGGTGTTGGCGTCCATCTGGCCGGCGGCTAGGGCATTAATGGAATCCAAATAGCCGTCAAACCACTTCAAATCGACACTGACGCCATTGGCTTCAAACAGCTTTTCTTGCCGGGCGATTTCCCAGGGAATCCAGCCGGGCCAAGCGCTAAAACCCATGCGCACCGATGCAGCTGCCGGTGGCGTCCCGGAGGGCGAGCAGCTGACTGCAGCGATTAAACTGGCTAAAAATAAAGCCAATAGAGGCAGTAGCGAGCGAATTTTCATTAAATCTCCTTTGGCGAATTTATGCTTTCCCCCTCCTTCCGCAGGGGCTTTCCTGGAATGGGGGGAGGGGATTGGCTCCCCCTTCCCCTGTAGCGCGACTAGCGTTCCGCACCCTGTTTGACTTGCTGGCGCACCCAGTCAAACCAAGCCGGCAATCCCGTGCCGGTCTTCGCAGAAACAGGTATAATAGTTACGTCGGGATTCATCTGGCGGACATTTGCCTCAATGCGGCTGATGTCAATTTCCAGATAGGGCGCTAAGTCCATCTTGGTAATCAGGAGGCAGTCTGCCTGCTGAAACATGATGGGGTATTTGAGGGGCTTGTCTTCTCCTTCCGTCACGCTCAGCAGGGCAACCTTGGCGTGCTCTCCCACTTCAAACTCAGCTGGGCAAACGAGATTTCCCACATTTTCCACCAGCACCAAATCAAACTCTGAGGGATTGTACTGGTGAGACAGGGTGTGAAGGCCACCGGCCACCATCCGGGAATCTAAGTGACAGGAGCGACCCGTATTAATGGCAATCACCGGCACCCCGTACCGGCGCAGCCTTTCCGCGTCTAGCTCGGTGGTCATATCCCCTTCGATGGCGGCAATTTTCAGCTCGCCGCTCAGCGCCTCTAGCGTGCGCTCTAAAAGCACCGTTTTGCCGGCACCCGGGCTGCTCATCACATTCAGGCAAGTAATGCCCCACTGATCGAAATGCGCCCGATTGTGGTCGGCTCCCTGCTGGTTGGCGTGCAGCAGATTGATCTCTAACGCTGCGTCAAGTGTTTGGTGCATAAGCGTCTGAACTGTATTCAATGCGGTCAATTTTCAGCTCCCGACCCGAGCGGATATCCTCCATCGGAGAGCGGCACTGGGGGCAGGCATATTGAATGCCAATTTCGGGGGCGTATTCCTGCCGGCAGCGGTGACAGTAGGCAATCAGGGGCGTCTCCCGAATTGCCAGCTCAACTCCCTGCAAAAAGGTGCTGCCAGTTTGCACCTCAAAAGCGAATTGCAAAGACGCCGGCTCCACACAAGTAAATTTGCCTACCACCAAGTGAATGCGCTCAATCTTGGGGCGTTCTGGCTGGGATTCCCACCACTCTCTGACGGTGAGAATTAACGCCTTCGTCATATCGGTTTCGTGCATGGCCCTAGCTGCCTTCTGCAATCAACTCTGGCTGCGCTTCTGGGTGAATGTAAGCCGGCTTTTGCGAGCGCGGCAATTGGCCAGACAGGACTAAGTGGGCCATCGTGTCGCAGATAACGCGAGTCGCCATCAGCGAGGTGATGTCGCTGATATCATAAGGTGGCGAAACTTCCACCACTTCCAGCCCGCACACCGGCGCTCGCCGGACAATTTGCCCCAGCATGTAGAGCGCTTCCCGAGGCAGCAAGCCCCCCGGTTCGGGCCAGCCGGTGCCGGGGACAAAACCGGCATCGATACAGTCAATATCAAAGCTGATATACACGCAGTCCGTACCGTCGGTCGCTCGCTCTAGGGCAAATTCTACCGCAGCGTTCAAGCCCATTTCTGTAATATCTGTTACGGTTAGGATATTGGTCGCGCGCTCCCGGCAAACTTTCACCCCCTGGCGCGGCACCTGCCAGCCGCCAATTCCCAGCTGCACCAGGTTTTTCGCCGGCGCGTTTTTGATGTTGGTGGCGTGGAACCAGGGGCAAGTGTGCATGCGCTCGTCCAAGTCCGTTTCCTGGGTGTCCACATGCCGGTCAAAGTGAATAATCCCGACCTTTTTGTCCCCGAGGTGCCGGCAAACTCCCCGCACGGTAGGATAGCCTATCGAGTGGTCGCCGCCCAGAATAATAGGAAACGCGCCCGAACTGAAAATGTGGGCGATGCCTTTGGAAATCTGGTCAAAGGATTTTTCGTTGTTCGCCGGGATGGTGAAAATATCCCCGACATCGCACAGGGTAATTTGCTCGCGCAAATCGATGCCGAGTTCAAAATTGTAGGGGGTGTAGAGGGCGGAGATGCGCCGGATGCCTTGGGGGCCAAAGCGGGTGCCGGGCCGGTAGGTGGTGCCGGAGTCGTGGGGGACGCCGACAATGGCGACATCGTAATTGCCGACTTGGCGCACGTCTTCCAGGTAGGGGGCTTTCAGGAAGGTGTTGATACCGGCATAGTGAGGCAGTTCGCCGCGAGAAAAGGTGGGAATGCTGCGGTCGCGGATGCTCTCCGCCGCCTCCAGGCCGAACTCCAGACCTCTCGACACTTCCTGCTGCCACCCAGTTAGCGGCAGTCGTGCCTCTCGCTCTAGGGCTCGCTGCGCCTCGGTTTCGGGAAGCTGGTACGCGCTGGAGTCTGGAGTTTTAAACAGTTCGTTTTCGCTCATATCTCAATTCGCTGTTATAGCAGCAGCCACTTAGGTTGGGACGTAGGACAGGCGTCTCGCCTGTCCCTGTCCCTACTACCCAGTGAGATGCCTTGTCCTAAATTGACTGTCCATTGCTAGAGCTGTCAGAGGAAACCGACCGGCAGTGCAGAAAACCAAAAAGCCCGAGAGGGTAACAGCAGTGCAGTGACTGCCGCAACTCCTCCCGGGTTTTTGTCCCGCCGTGTTACCGCTTGGCACTGTTTACCGTGCCAGAGCTGGGTGCTTCTCTTGGACCAGACGTTTAAATCAGGGAGATTTGAACCGGAACCCTAGAAGCCATTGAATTTTTCTGACATCCTCAAGACTGTCGAGCTTGCCTGCCAAACACCTCTCCGCCATCGGTGAAGTGCCCGGACAGGCAAGCTTTTTTACAATGGATGTTACAACTGAGAGATATTTGTACCAGTCCCTCAAACTCGCTGCTGTAGCAAAAGATACACAATGACGGCTGTCGCACTAAAAAACAGGCAATCGATTCAGTATCCCCCCCGCACGGTGGCACGCGCCGAGCGAGCTATGCGCTGCGCCCCCTTCGGGCTGGAGTTGTATGCCGCGATGCAGCGGCAAAGCGTGCCCCTCGCCAGCATGGCCGGCTCTGAGGGCGTGCGCCACCAGTACACGAAAGCGCCGGTGCCGGAGTTAGCCGCAGAAAACGCCCTCCTGTGGCTGATTCAAGTCGGCGTCCTGCGGCGGGAAGTGGATGGCCAGGGCATTACCGACAGTTTTCGCCTGACGCCGTTGGGACGGATGCTGGCAGACAAATGGCAGAGCGCGGTCGGCAGCTTGCCGACCCCCAGTTGGCGAGATCGCCTTTATAATGCAGTGAGCCGGTGGTTGCGACTGCCCTTTTAGCGGTCAGCTAAGGGATGGATCTGTTCAGTTCTCCCAGAAACCCGGTTTCTTAAAGAAACCGGGTTTCTTAACCCGCCCGAACCCCCTCACTCCTTATTTTTTTATGAAAGCAATTATGGTAGTGGGAACTACGTCCCACGCAGGAAAATCCCTAATAACAACAGCCCTGTGCCGGCTTCTGTCGCGGCGGGGTTGGCGAGTCACCCCCTTTAAAGGCCAAAACATGGCCCTGAATGCTTATGTTACCACCAGTGGTGGGGAAATCGGCTACGCGCAGGCTGTGCAAGCTTGGGCAGCCGGCGTGACGCCTTGGGTGGAAATGAACCCGATTTTATTAAAGCCCCAAGGCGATATGACTTCCCAGGTTATTATTAAAGGGAAAGTGGCCGGTAAAGTCAGCGCCGCTGAATATTACGAGCAATATTTTGAGATCGGCTGGCAGGCGATTGAGGAATCGCTCCGACAGCTCGCTGGCGAGTTTGACCTGATTGTTTGTGAGGGTGCCGGCAGCCCTGCTGAAATTAACCTCAAACACCGCGACCTGACAAATATGCGGGTGGCAAAATACTTGAAAGCTCCCACAATTCTGGTGGTTGACATTGACCGGGGCGGTGCTTTCGCCCACGTTATCGGCACCTTGGAATTGCTGGAACCGGACGAGCGAGCTTTGATTCGGGGAGTCGTTATCAATAAGTTTCGCGGGCAGCGCTCGATATTGCAACCGGGCATCGACTGGTTAGAAAAACGCACCGGCATCCCCGTTCTCGGCGTCATGCCCTGGATAGACGAGCTGTTCCCGGCGGAAGACTCGGTTTCTTTATTGGAGCGCTCTTCTCGCAAAACCCACAGCGAACTCACTATCGCCGTCATTCGCCTGCCTCGCATTTCTAATTTTACCGATTTTGACCCCCTGGAAGCCGAACCCACGGTTACGGTGAAATACATCGGGCCCAAACAGTCGCTGGGACATCCAGATGCTGTGATTTTACCGGGAACCAAAACCACGATTTCTGATTTGCTCCTCCTGCAACAAACCGGCATGGCGGAAGAAATTAAAAACTATGTGGCTGCCGGCGGCACAGTGATGGGCATCTGCGGCGGCTTTCAAATGCTCGGGCAAATCCTCTCAGATCCAGAAGGGATTGAGGGCGAGCAAGGCCGGCACGAAGGGCTGGGACTTCTGCCGCTCAAAACCGTGATTACCTCCCAGAAAATCGCCCGCCAGCGGCAAGTTAGCTCCGCCCAGCCTCAAGCCGGTTTGCCCGTTCTCGGCTATGAAATCCATCAAGGCCGCACCCAAGTGCTTGACGAAAAGAAAATCCAACTTTTGTTTGATGATGCCTATTTAGGCGTGGTTAATACAGACCAATCTGTCTGGGGCACCTATCTCCACGGCATCTTTGATAATGGCCCTTGGCGTCGCGCTTGGCTGAATCACATGCGCCAGCAGCGCGGTCTGATTTCTTTGCCCACCGGCATCCCCAACTACCGGGAACAGCGAGAAACTTTGCTAGATTACCTGGCAGATATTGTAGCAGAAAACTTGGATTTAACGCCAATTTTGTCTCATTAAGGTAGAAGGAAGAAGTCAAAATTTATATTCTCGTTCCCTGGCGGAGCCAGGGAACGAAGAGCGGGAGGATCTGACTTGAAAAGGTTTGTAGTAGGGCTTTAGCCCTACCGGCTCGTCCGCGGTGGAGCAAGTTTTCATTGGTGGCGGTGTGCGCAGTTCATCGCGACTGCCTCCCTTAATTTCCCAAAGAGGCAAATCCTGAAATGGCAATTCTAAATTCTCCTGGCAGTCAGGCTATCCCCTGACCAGATACGCGACATGTCGCGTCTCTACAAATACGCGACATGTCGCGTCTTTATCTGATAAGTAGGAGGACAAAACGGAACATCAAAAAACCTGGTTTCTGGGCAAGGCGATGTTATGTTTAATAATGACGGCATATTAGCTAAATTTATGAGCGTTCGCATTCTATTTTTGCCAGATGATGTTACAATTGATGCAGAGGTTGGAGAACCCCTGCTGGATGTTGCCGAGCGTGCCGGTGTCTCGATTCCCACTGGCTGCCTCATGGGCTCGTGTCACGCCTGCGAGGTGGAAATTGATGGCGGCGCGACTGTCTGCTCCTGCATTACAGCTGTGCCGCCGGGGCGAGAGAAGTTGACGATTAATCTCGATTTTGACCCCACTTGGTAAGAGGCGATACCAATTTTGGATTTTGGATGCAAGGATTTTGGATTGAAAGAACCGGGAGCATCCCATTTTTGTAATCCCCCTCACCCCCAACCCCTCTCCCACTTTGGGGTGAGGGGATAATTCTTTATTTTCCCCCCTCTCCCATGAAGGGAGAGGGGTGCCTTGGGGGGTGAGGGGAACCATCTTTGCAAACATGGGATGCTCCTGAAAAAACCTGACTGGGTAGGGTGCGTTCCCCCAGGAACGCACCCTACTGCTGTTTAGCGTTCCTGGGGGAACTGAAAAAACCTGACTGGGTAGGGTGCGTTCCCCCAGGAACGCACCCTACTGATGTTTAGTTTACTGACAGCAACCGAACGGCTTCTCCAAAGGGAAACCTCTCCAAACCCAGCCCGCCGGGAGTCACCACCCACAGCACCGGCAAGGGAGGCGGTTCCTCCGGAAATAAACCATATCCATCGGTGATATAAACGCACACGCCGCTGGAATGCCAGTCTCTGTTGGCGCTGACTTTCTCAAAAAAGGGCACAAAGGAAGTGCCGCCACCGCCCACCGGCTTTGGGATGGAGCTATCTGGTGTCAGGGAATAGGGTCCGTAAGCCTCTGCATCAGCATAGTACAGTTCGCATTTCAGGTGGGGGTAAGCGCTGAGAATTCCCAAGACTTCGCTGAGAAACATCCGCATTTCGCCATCCCCAACGGAGCCACTGGTATCGACTGCTACAAACACCTCTACGGATTCGCCTTCCAGCGCTTCCAAATAAAGTCCGCGCCCGATAAACCGGCGGTCAAAGCCGGTGAAATCTGTCGGAGTTTGCACCAAATAGCGCCAGAGGTACGAGCGCCAGTCGAGCTGCGCCCGAGTTAATGCCCCCAGTTCTCGCTGCATCCCAGCCGGCACACTTCCCTGGCTGTTGCTAGAGCGAGCCACAACCAGAGCTTGCTGCATGGCATTTTTCCAGTGCGTTTCCAGAGAGGCTTGCTTGGCTTTATTTAGAGAGCCGGTGTCGCTTCCAGAACCTGCAGGCGAGACGCCCGCACTACTGCTGCTCTCCCGCCCGTCTTCTGAAGCGTCAGCGGGAGCCTGACTTAACAAATCCAGTTGACTAAGCTGGTATAATTTTGGTCTTTTAAACAGTATTTCATAAATTTCCTCTACACTCAGATGTTCCAACTGCTGGTCGCGAATGCCGCCGGCGGGGAGTTCAAATCCGGGCTGCCCGACAATCATCCCATTCACCACAATATCAGCGGCAATATTCCACAGGTTCTGCTCCCGGTGCCCCCGGCGCACCACATGCAGCAAAGCCGCGTGCAGCACTTCATGCAGCAACAAACCATCCACTTGAGGTGAACTTAGCGAGCGCACAAAATCCGGGTTGATAAAAATATCTTGACCGTCAGTTGCTGCAGTGGGCAAAGTCTGCGTAGCTTGGAAATGGGTAAACAGCGCCAGGGTGGCGAAAAAAGGAGACTTCATCCGCAACCGCAGCAGCGAAGCGCTGACAATCCTCTCAAGATCCGGTGCCAATTTCATATTAAATCTCCTCTCCTCTCATATCATGTCCGCTTGCATCGGTTTTGTATACATAGCTTTGTAGGGGCGGGTTCTGCCGAGCTATTTCTAGCACAGACCAGAATATTAATAAACCCGCCCCCACCCAGCGTACAACAACGGTGCCACCGGACATGATATCAATCCTTCCCTTGGCGCTCTACCCTGCGGGAAGCAGAGAAAGCGCGTCTATGGCGTCTTGGCGGTTCAATAAAACCTTCCCCTCTCATACTATGTCCGGAGGCACTGTTGTGGTATGGCAGATGGGATCGGGATCGTTCATATCCTTCCCTGTGTGGGGGCGGGTTTATAAATATTATCGGCTTTCCCGATACATTGCTAGTGAACCCGCCCCTACAAGCCTTTATATACAAAACAGATGCGAGCGGACATGATATCACAGCCCCACCAACCCCTGAAAATCCTTCATAAAACCTTTGAGTTGCTCATTCTGCTGCACCAGCCCAGCCAAAGCTCCCATTTGCCCTTTCAGCCGCATCTGGCGGAACAAATCTACGGCGAATAACTGCACCCACTCAGCAGTCGCCACCTCAGAGATCCAGCTGAAAGCATTGTAAGCTTGGGTGGCGTCACCGGCTCGCACCGCCAAGCCAATGGTGGTGGCGTAGCGCACGGAAGGCTCGGAGGGAAAGCGAATCGTATCGCCTTTGCCCATAAAAATGCGAGTCAAGTCGGGCAAATTCTGGTAGAGCTTGACAAAAGCGTCAAATTCTGCTTCAACTTCCATTCCCACTGCGGGGGCAATGCTCAGCCCAGCTTTGTGCAGGTGGCTGGCCATCACCCAGGAGCGAGGGGAGGGCCAAGCGGGCTGCTGGTGGTCGAGTTTGTGCAGTAGGGGGGTGCGGAAGGAGAGGAAGGCGATGATTTGCTCGTGGACTTTGGTAGCGAGGGCGTAGGTTTTAAAGCTGTCGAAATCTGGCTCGACTTGCAGGTGCAAAAAGCGGTTGGCGAGGGGGGTGGGCATGTCAAAAACGGCGGCGCGATCTTCTTTGCGGTTGCCGGCTGCCCAAACGTACCACCCGGGGGGAACTTCGTAGGAGCCAACGCGCCGGTCGAGGATTAATTGTTGGGCAACTCCTTGCATGGCCGGTGGGGCCATATTGAGTTCGTCTAGAAACAGGATGCCCTTGCCATTTTGGGGGAGGAATTCTGGGGGATACCACTTGGAAATGCCATTTTCGGCAACCGGCAAACCGCGCAAGTCAGTGGGAGCCAGCTGAGACAGGCGCACATCGGTGAAGTCGATTTTGTGTTTGCGGGTGACTTGGGCGACGATGCTGGATTTGCCAATGCCGGGTGGGCCCCAAATCATGGTGCTGATTTGCAGGTTTTTGCTGACTAGGCTGTTGAGGTAAGCTTTCAGGGCGGCAGGAGTCATGGGATTTTAGATTCGGGATGGGAGGTTTGAGGTTGAGAAAAACCTTTGCAACGGGCATTTTCAGGAGCAAAAAAGTACACTGAATTCTCCCCAAATGGTATTATGCCTCGATTTGGCTATTTTGTAACGGGACTTACGCACAACTATGAAAGAAACCGGGTTTCTGGTTCGGAACGGCTGTTGCGTCAAGACTGCTGGTTCAGAAACCCGGTTTCTGCGCAAGTCCTATGTAAATTCGCTCGGGCAGCGGCGCGAACAATGCGGTTGGCGTCCCTTGCCAAAGTTTTGATCGCTGCCGGTGGGGTATTTGGGTGCTGCGCCACCGCATAGCGCTCCCACCACCACAGTGACGGGCTGTGTTCTGCCAGGAAGTTCCTGGGAACTTGGGGGTGCAGAAGAATAAAGAGCCGGCTATATTGAGGTGAGCTATATTTAGGAGTAGAATCTTTTGGGTAATATTGGAGTACCACTGGCAGTCCGTCAGGTTTTTTAGCCAAGTACCGCCCGACTGCAATTTGCAGAATAGTCTCTTCGGGATCGCCTAATAGCTGCTCCAGGACACTGACCGGCGTGTTGGGATTTGAGGCTATCTCCGTGCGAATATCCAGATCCCGATCTTTCGCCAACTTCATAAGGATGCTGACCGGCGTGTTGGGATTTGCGGCAACGTTCCTGCGAACTTCCAAATAACTATCTTCCGCCAACTGCATAAGGACGCTGACCGGCGTGTTGGGATTTGCGGCAACGTTCCTGCGAATTTCCAAATCACTATATTTCGCCAACCGCACAAGCAGGCTGACCGGCGTGTTGGAATTTGAGGCCACCTTCCTGCGAACCCACAAATCACTATCTTTCGCCAACCGCACAAGCAGGCTGACCGGCGTGTTGGGATTTGAGGCCACATCCCTGCGAACCAGCCAATTACTATCTTTCGTTAACTGCACAAGCAGGCTGACCGGCGTATTGAGATTTGCGGCAACGTTACTGCGAACTTCCGAATCACTATCTTCCGCCAACCGCACAAGCAGGCTGACCGGCGTGTTGGGATTTGAGGCCACATCCCTGCGAACCAGCCAATTACTATCTTTCGTTAACTGCACAAGCAGGCTGACCGGCGTATTGGGATTTGCGGCAACGTTACTGCGAACTTCCGAATCACTATCTTTCGCCAACTGCATAAGGACGCTGACCGGCGTGTTGGGATTTGAGGCCACATCCCTGCGAATTTCCAAATCACTATCTTCCGCCAACTGCATAAGGAGGCTGACCGGCGTAATGGGATTTGCGGCTATACTGGGCAAGTGCCTGAAAATCTTAGGTAAACTTTTAAAAGCATCAGTAAATACACCTATATATTTTAATATTTTCATTCCCTTAACGTCAAGCGATACATCCCACTCCGACAAGATATTTTGTATGGTTTTAAGCTCCCGGCTTTGGGTCATCTTACCCGCCAATTTTACATGAAGCTGCGCCGCATATTTGACCTCTTCATAGCTGTGTTCAGCCAGGATTATCAAGGCTGAACAAGGAGTTCTGTTGCGGTTCGCCAAGGCTAACAGTATCTCTTGATTACTCACCTTCTTTACCGCCTGATTTACGACAGAAACCGGCACCGTCTCCAGCTTGACAAGACTCGCCAGAGTTGCCCGTGGTATTGACTCTGCCAGATTGGGTTTCTCTAGCAACAAAAGAGAAAAAACCGGATTGTTCAGCAGTTCTTCAGGAAACTCAGCGCCTAACTTCAGCAACACCTCTGTCGGGGTATTGGGATTTGCTGCCACATTCTGGCGGGTGATAGCATCCTTGCTCTCACTCAACTCTGCCAGCAGTGAGGAAGGGGCGCAAGGGTTTTTGGCCACCAGCTGCGCCAAGCCGGTGCTAGCTGAAGCCAGTTCTCCGAGGCGAATGCTGGGAGTATTTGGATTGGCTGCCTCTGGTTCTTCGAGGCTGAGGGATTCTGGGGACAGTGGTTCCATTCTCGGCTCCTATACATGTTGCGAGCGCCGTAACTTTATTTTAGCACCGGCTAATGCGGCTGTCATCCCCTGCCAATATTTTGAGAAAATTTTCAGCGGCTCTGGTGGGGGATTGGGGGGATTGGCAGTGTAAGTGCGCTCTGAAATAACTGCGGCTTGCTGCTAGCACTTCTGCGGTCGTTTGGCTGCGTTCCAGAACACAGACCCCTGCGAGGGGAAAGTTCTTCTTCATAGTCTATAAATTTTCAGCCTCAAAACAGCAGGCTGAATTCTCCCAAATGTATTATGCCTGGTTTTTGCGATTTTGTAAATTCGCTCTGGCAGCGGCGCGGACAAGGCGGTTGGCGTCGCCGGCCAAAGTTTTGAGCGTGTCGGGTAGGGTATTGGGGTGCTGCGCCACAGCATAGCGCTCCCACCACCACAGTGACCGGCTGTTTTCTGCCAGGAAGTTACTGGGAACTTGGGGGTGCAGAAGAATAAAGAGCCGGCTATATTGAGGCGAGCTATATTTAGGAGTATAATCTTTGGGGTAATGCTGGAGTACCACGGGTAGTCCGTTAGGGTTTTTAGCCAAGTACCGGCCCACTGCAATTTGCAGAATAGTCTCTTCGGGACCTCCTAATAGTTGCTCCAGGACACTGACCGGCGTGTTGGGATTTGAGGCTATCTCCGTGCGAATATCCAGTTCCTGATATTTCGCCAACTTCATAAGCAGGCTGACGGACTTGTTGGGATTTTTGGCAACCTCCCTGCGAACTTCCGAATCACTATCTTCCGCCAACCGCATAAGGACGCTAACCGGCGCATTGGGATTTTTGGCAACCTTCCTGCGAACTTCCGAATCACTATCTTCCGCCAACGGCTCCAGGATGCTGACCGGCGTGTTGGGATTTGCGGCAACCTTCCTGCGAACTTCCGAATCACTATCTTCCGCCAACTGCATAAGGATGCTGACCGGCGTGTTGGGATTTGCGGCAACGTTCCCGCGAACTAACGAATCACTATCTTCCGCCAACTGCATAAGGATGCTGACCGGCGTGTTGGGATTTGCGGCAACGTTCCCGCGAACTAACGAATCACTATCTTCCGCCAACTGCATAAGGAGGCTGACCGGCGTGTTGGTATTTGCGGCAACGTTCCCGCGAACTAACGAATCACTATCTTCCGCCAACGGCTCCAGGATGCTGACCGGCGTGTTGGGATTTGCGGCAAAGTTCCTGCGAACTTCCGAATGCCTGCAATACCTGCGAAACCACGAATTACTATTTTTTGCCAACCGCAACTGCTCCAGGAGGCTGACCGGCGTGTTGGGATTTGCGGCAACGTTCCTGCGAATTTCCAAATCACTATATTTCGCCAACCGCACAAGCAGGCTGACCGGCGTGTTGGAATTTGAGGCCACCTTCCTGCGAACCCACAAATCACTATCTTTCGCCAACCGCACAAGCAGGCTGACCGGCGTGTTGGGATTTGAGGCCACATCCCTGCGAACCAGCCAATTACTATCTTTCGTTAACTGCACAAGCAGGCTGACCGGCGTATTGAGATTTGCGGCAACGTTACTGCGAACTTCCGAATCACTATCTTCCGCCAACCGCACAAGCAGGCTGACCGGCGTGTTGGGATTTGAGGCCACATCCCTGCGAACCAGCCAATTACTATCTTTCGTTAACTGCACAAGCAGGCTGACCGGCGTATTGGGATTTGCGGCAACGTTACTGCGAACTTCCGAATCACTATCTTTCGCCAACTGCATAAGGACGCTGACCGGCGTGTTGGGATTTGAGGCCACATCCCTGCGAATTTCCAAATCACTATCTTCCGCCAACTGCATAAGGAGGCTGACCGGCGTAATGGGATTTGCGGCTATACTGGGCAAGTGCCTGAAAATCTTAGGTAAACTTTTAAAAGCATCAGTAAATACACCTATATATTTTAATATTTTCATTCCCTTAACGTCAAGCGATACATCCCACTCCGACAAGATATTTTGTATGGTTTTAAGCTCCCGGCTTTGGGTCATCTTACCCGCCAATTTTACATGAAGCTGCGCCGCATATTTGACCTCTTCATAGCTGTGTTCAGCCAGGATTATCAAGGCTGAACAAGGAGTTCTGTTGCGGTTCGCCAAGGCTAACAGTATCTCTTGATTACTCACCTTCTTTACCGCCTGATTTACGACAGAAACCGGCACCGTCTCCAGCTTGACAAGACTCGCCAGAGTTGCCCGTGGTATTGACTCTGCCAGATTGGGTTTCTCTAGCAACAAAAGAGAAAAAACCGGATTGTTCAGCAGTTCTTCAGGAAACTCAGCGCCTAACTTCAGCAACACCTCTGTCGGGGTATTGGGATTTGCTGCCACATTCTGGCGGGTGATAGCATCCTTGCTCTCACTCAACTCTGCCAGCAGTGAGGAAGGGGCGCAAGGGTTTTTGGCCACCAGCTGCGCCAAGCCGGTGCTAGCTGAAGCCAGTTCTCCGAGGCGAATGCTGGGAGTATTTGGATTGGCTGCCTCTTGTTCTTCGAGGCTGAGGGATTCTGGGGACAGTGGTTCCATTCTCGGCTCCTATACATGTTGCGAGCGCCGTAACTTTATTTTAGCACCGGCTAATGCGGCTGTCATATCATGTCCGCTGGCATCGGTTTTGTATACATACCCTTGTAGGGGCGGGTGAGCGCCAAAATATTTCCGGCGAGCGAGCCGAATATGAATAAACCCGCCCCTACCCCCTGTAGGGGCGGGTTTCGCCAAAGATATTGACGGCGCAGCTCAAAGAATTGATAAACCCGCCCCAACAACGGTGCTACCGGACATGATATCATCCCCTGCCAATATTTTGAGAAAATTCTGAGCGGAGCAGGTGGGGGATTGGGGGGATTGGTAATGCAAGTGGGCGATGCCAAACGAACTGCAGCTTGCTGTTAGCACTTCTGCGGTCGTTTGGCTGTGATCCAGAACACAGAACCTGCCGGTTTCCAGAAAAAGTTAATCTAGCAAAGATTATTCAGCACTTGCTCTGGAAACTCACCGCCTAAGTTCAGTGCGCTCTTACCGATTTATTGAGGTAAGCTCTGAGGGTGAACTAGCTCTTAGCTGCGCCCCTGCAAATTGGCTTTAGCAGCAGCCCGAACAATGCGGTTGCTATCCCGCGCCAAAACCTCCAGCGTATTCAGTGGCGTATTGGCATGCTGGGTAATGGCATAGCGCTCTAGCCATACTGACCAGCGGACGTTTTGTGCTAAAAATTGAGCGGGTATTTCGGGGTGCAGCATAACCATTAGCCGCTTAAAGGAAGGCTTATCATCCTTGTTGTAATGCTCCAGCACCAAAGGTAAACCCTCTGGCTTTTTCGCCAAGTACGGCGCGATCGCAACTTGGCGAACGCGGGAGTCGCCATCGCTTACTAGCTGTTCGAGAATGCTTGCAGGAGTGCTGGGATTTGAGGCAAGGTTTTGGCGAACCCCAGAATCATTATTTTTCACCAACAGCTCCTGAATGCTTGCAGTAATGTTGGGATTTGAGGCAATGCTGACGTTAACCCAAAAACCCTGACGAGCTCTCGCAAACTTTTCCAGGATGCTGGCAGGAGTGTTGGGATTTAAAGCCAGGTTGCAAATAACCTGAAAATCATCATCCTCGGCCAACTGCTTTATTAGGCTTGCAGTTAGGTTAGAATTCTTCGCAACTGACTCACGAACCCCTGCCTGATTGTGTTTGGCTAACCGCTCCAGAAGGCTGACCGGCGTGTTGGGGTTTTGGGCCACTTCCACAGCGATCCAAAATTCGGCTTCAGGGCCTAATATATCTGCAATTAAGCTTGCAGGTGGGTCTGTTTTTTCGCTAATAAGGCTGCGCAACTGAGAATAATCATCCATCCCCAACTCCTCCAGGATTCGCCCGGGCGTGTTGGGGTTGTGAGCGACTTCCAGGCGCACCCAAAATTCACTATCCCTGGCTAAATACTCCAGAATTGTTTCGGGCGTGTTGGGATTCTTGGCGACTTCCAGACGTACCTGCCAATTCTTCTCCCGGGCTAAGTCCTCCAGCATTTTCCCCTCCGCACTAATATTTGAGGCCATTGCCCGCTCCCCGCTTCTAGCAGTTTTGGCTAAATTTTCCAAATCTTCTATATCTTTATTACCGAGCTCGGTGTTCTGAATAATCTGATTAGCTTCCTCTAACCATCCTTTCTTCTTGTCTCCCGCCCAATCCAGGCGCAGCCGCGCAACCGCTGCCACTTTACTATACCGGCTTTTCAGCAACTTCTGCAATGCCGGCGCAGGAGTTTCGACGTGCGTCACCACAGCTAATTGCACCTCCTCGCGCACCTCTCGAACAGCTAAATGCTCCAGAACCCTTGCCGGCGTGTTAGGATTGCGGGCGACTTCCCAGCGAACCCACCAATTTTTATCCACACACAAGTGAGCGAGACTTCTCGCCGGTGTTCTGGGATTCGCCGCAACCGCCAGACGGATTTCCCAATCCCTATTTTTAACCAATTCCTCCAGCGTTCTTCCAGGCGTGTGAGGATTGCTGGCAATCTGGTGGAGTAGTTCGCAATTTTCAGGAAAAGTTTGAATTACAAAATAAGGAATCGCACCTGTATTTGCTAAGCTTTCTAAGTAGTCCCAATAGCTTTTCCCGATCTCAGTGTTCAAAATTTCTGTCTTGGCTCGCTCGTCCCAGTCTTCAGTTATCTCTCCCGCTAAGTTTACATGCAGCCTTGCAGCTTCTGCTACATTAGAATCCTGGCTTTTAGCCAGCTTCTGCAAAGCCGCTGAAGGAGTTTGGGCGTTCATCGCCACCGCCATCTGCACTTCTGCATCCCAGCTGTGCGCCCCCCACTCCAGAAAAGCCACCGGCACCCCCTCCTGCTTGAGGAGATTTCGCAGCGCAGTCACCGGCATTTCGTTGAGGATATTCGGGTTTTCCAGAAACAGTAAAGAAAATACAGGATTATTCAGAACTTCTTCCGGAAACTCCTTCCCTAACTTTAGCAACACTTCAGTCGGCGTGTTGGGGTTGGCTGCCACATTCTGGCGCGTGTGCGGATCTCTGCTACCGGCAAGTTCTCGCAGCAGCTCTGGAGTTGCGCCCGGGTTGCTAGCAACCAGTCGCGCCAGATCCGGGCTAACTCCTGCAAGTTCTTTGAGACGAGCGCTTGAAGTCTTCTCGCTCACCGCCTCCTGTTGAAGGCTTGGGGATTCAGGGGGCTTACCTTCCATCATCCGTTCCTATAAATGTGGTATTTTCCTTGATTTGAAATCTTCTATCCAGTCGCACCAGAAACCGGGTTTCTTCCAGAAACCCGGTTTCTGCGCTCTCACAACGCTATCTATCACTTGTTATTTGCCAGCACCTTCTCAGGGAATTCCACTTTGAGCGCGTACTCGCGAAACCGCTCCAAATCCGCCTGAATCGTTGACTCTACCGCCCGCCCCAAAAACAGGTTATCCATCAGCTTGCCCAGAATCCCGGGAATCGCGTATGAAACCGTCAGCTTCACAATACTGCTCCCGTGCCGGTCGTAAAACCGCACCGCCCCCCGATTTGGCAACCCATCAACAGATTCCCACTGAATAATCTGGTGCGGCACTAATTTCACAATCCGCGAAAGCCAGCTGAATTCCAAATTGCCGGTCGCGAGTTTCCAGCGCGACAGTTCTGGCTTCTCCTCTAGCACATGAACCGATTCAATCCACTTCATCCAGCGGGGCATCTGCTCTAAATCAGACCAGAGGTTCCACACCAACTCCATCGGAACCGCCACCTCTACCTGCACACTATGTTCCAGCCAATCTGACATTGTATTTTAGATTTTGGATTTTAGATTTTGGATTTTTTTCTCGTTTCTCGTTCGTTTCTCGTTTCTCGTTCCCAGGCGGAGCCTGGGAACGCTCTTTGAGAGGCTCCGCCTCCCGATTATTTGAGAGGCTCCGCCTCCCGATTATTGAACCGGCTGCGAGATGCAGATAGAAACCGGGTTTCTTAAAGAAACCCGGTTTCTCGAACCGGGCGCAGAACGATCGCGCGTGAGCAAAAATAGGCTATTTAGGAGGGTGACACTTCCCCCTCCCCGCTTGCGGGGAGGGGGTTAGGGGGTGGGGTTGAATCAACCGGCAGCCACCGGCACTCGCCGGACAAATTGCTGGGCGCTCTCCAAAATCGCCTTTGCAGCCTGACGCCCCGAAATCGTCGCCCCTTCCATACTGTCAATATAATCCTGCATCGTGTAACTGCCGGCGAGGAAAAAATTCCCCACCGGCGTCTTTTGCGACGGGCGGTAAACATCCATCCCCGGCGCTTCCCGGTACAGAGACTGAGCCAGTTTCACCACACTGTACCAGGTCATGTTCAACTCCCGCGATGACGGTAACAGCTCGTGAACCTGCTTGAGAACGTGCCCGGCGATCTCCTCATTGCTCTGCTTAATAAACGGATCTCCCGGCGTCAGCACCAGCTGCAGCAGAGAACCTTGCCCCTGCCGGTAGTAATCCGCCGGGCTCGTCAAAGCCAAATCCGCAAAACAGGAAAAGTCCGCATCCGGCGTGTAAAGCAAATTATCCATCCCCGCCGCCTGCTGCAATTGCTTGCGCTTCTCGGCGTCGTGCAATTCCGTCACCCAGCCATCAAACCGCAGCTGCACCGTCGCCACCGGCACCGTATCCAGCTTATAAATATTGTCAAATTCTGGCCACTTGCGCCACTCTTGCGGCAGCACCCGCTGAATCCCCGGCACATCGCAGGCGAAGACATAAGCATCCGCCACAATCGTTTCTTCCGTCTCGCCCTTCGCCACCACCATGCCGGTGACGCGAGTCTCCCCACCGGCATCCTCGAAGGCAATCGAGCGCACCCGCCGCCGCGTATAGATTTTGCCGCCCCGATCCTCTATATATTTAACCACCGGCTTGTGCAAGTATTCATCCGGAGAGCCTTCCAGCATTCGCAGCACCGACGCCTCAGTTTTCGCAGCAAAAAACTGGAAAATTGTCAACATGCAGCGGGCGGAAATATTTTCGCAATCGATGAAGCCCAAAGCGTAGGCGATCGGGTTCCACATCCGCTTGATGCTGCCCTCTGAACCGCCGTGACTGCGGAACCAGTCCGCAAAGCTGATTTTATCCAGATCGCGGATAGTTTTCATCGCCCCCTCGAAGTCCACCAAGCCGCGAACCAAGGGGCTGGTGCCCAGCGCCAGGGCATTTTTGAGTTTATCCTGCAGCGACAGCTGGGAAGTCGTGAAAAATGCCTTCAGCCCGTTGAAGGGTGCCCCCGTGATGAACCGGAAATCCAGAGCGCCGATGGTGCCGCCCCTATTGACAAAAGTGTGACTGTGCTCTTTCAGGCGCAGGTTGTCAATTGCGCCCACTTTCTTCATCAAGTCGAATAGGTTATAGTAGCAGCCAAAGAAAACGTGCAAGCCCATTTCAACGTGGTTGCCGTCCGCGTCCACCCAGCTGCCGACTTTACCCCCCACAAAAGGGCGAGACTCAAAGATTTCCACTTCGTGGCCGGCATCGACCAAATCGACAGCCGTGGCCATACCTGCCAGTCCTGCGCCGGCGATTGCTACTCGCATTCTGCCTTTCCTGTTAAATTTCTTTACACATTTTAATACGACCGGCACTCCCCCCGGCGTGCTTCCCGCTCACCCCGGCGTGCCGGTGAAATTTCTTTACCCACTGTAATACGAGTCGGGCCAGCGTGAGCTTGTAGAGACGCGACATGTCGCGTCTCTGCCGAACGTCCGAGGTAGGAGCTCGAACGTCCGAGGTAGGAGCTCGAACGTCCGAGGTAGGAGCTCGAACGTCCGAGGTAGGAGCTCGAACGTCCGAGGTAGGAGCTCGAACGTCCGAGGTAGGAGCTCGAACGTCCGAGGTAGGAGCTC
>JAHHHT010000009.1 GCA_019359235.1 Oscillatoria princeps RMCB-10 | reverse complement strand
GACTGTCTCAAGCCGGGAGCGCAGATCCAGAGGCGTTTCGTTTCAATCCCGTTTCCACAGATTCGCTGGCCAAAAATCTTCTCCTCCTACCCCCTGCTGAAATCATTGTCGCATTCATTTGGGCTTCTTTGCACAACCGGGATGCTCCCACTCCAATCGCCACTTGTATCGCTGTTTGGATTTTCCTTAGAGACTCGGCGCTGATTGCACCGTATGGCTCCCGTTCCAGATTAATCTTGCGCACTGCCAGAATATTGTCGCAGATCGCCAGTGAGTCCGTCAGGAGCGAGAAACCTTGTGGGAGCGTCTCATTAAAGCAAAAATCCTGTGGCAGAAGGGCGCTGTCGCGTCCCGTTAGCGAGATCCGCAGGAGCGGTGGGCGGCGTGACTCAGCTACCGCGCGTTCCGCGCCGAAGGGCGCTAACGCTATCGCCGATCGTAGAATGCACCCTGCTGAGAAGAACTGCCTGAGAGCGTGTTTCAGCTCGGTCAAAAGCGAAAAAGCCGGTTTCTTCTCAATACAAACTCAGACTTTCGGCTCTCTCACCACAAAAAGCCCCGTTTATGGAGGCTGCCTTTTTCTGGAAAAACACCCTGTAAGGATAAGAAAGCGCCACAAGGCAGCCGGTCGGGAAGGAAACAGAAAGAGACATCAACCGGCCATATAATTCCCCAAATTTTCAATCGACAGTTCCTCCCTGCCGTCCCCTTTAGCGAACACCTCAGGAGAAAACATCTCCGACAGCGCCTGAAAATAGGGCGCAAACAGGGCGTGCGAGTCAGCCGGCAAGCACCTTTGCATTTCCTCTTGCAACAGGGAGAGCATTTGCCGCACCAGCTCCCACTTGATCCCCAAGACAGGGTACAGGAAAACGCACAGCGGGAACAGCTCTTGCTGCACCGCTGCGATGCTCCCCTCCAGGAGGCACACCCACAGGTAAACTTGGAACATCTCCACATCTATGGCGCTGGAGAGGTTGGCTCTTGGCTGACTCAACAGGCCACTGAGAGTGCGATAATTGGGGTGCAGCTGGGCCACGCGCCAGCAAACTTTCTCGGCAATCTCGCTGCTCACCGGCAGCAACTGCTGCACCGCAAGCAGTTCCGGCGACTCGGAATCTCGGGCAACTGCCGCCTCGTAGCTGCGCTGCAGCGGCATATTCAAGTTATCCTCAATGACTTTGAAATAATAGCCCAGCTGCGGTCGCTCCGAGTCTGGCAGCTGTTCCAAGAGTAACTGGCCTGTGTGGTGGAACTGCAGGTTAACAAAACCGAGCACTCGCGGGTCAGCTGCCGTGTGGGTTTGCCGGAGTCGCCCGATCTCCCGCGAAATCGCCAGCGAAAATTGCTGCGGCGCTTCCCGATCGGCGTAGAATTCCAGCGCTCGCTCGTATATCTGGTGAGCGTCCGCCGCGATTTGCCAGGGATTGATCAGATCGAGGTCGAGCCCCTGTCGCTTGACTTCCCGGGCCAGCAGCATCTCGGTTTTTGACCAGCCACCGGCACACGCCAACCGCAGCGACTGCCGCAGCTGTTCAGCCGTTTCCACCCGACTTTGTTTGCGGCCCACCGCTGTCAGCTTCCCAACTGCCGGTTCTCCCGCCCCCACAGAACCGCCTTGCAGGTTCTGGACATATCTTTTCGCCCATTGCTGCGCTAATGATGTCACCGGCCTGGCGCTGCTTTTGTCGGGCCTGAGAATATAACGATCGAAACGAGGATTTATATGGTGTTCCATCTTATCCCTTCCAGCTGACTGTACCCTCTCAACCGATTTGGGTGCCGAAAGGCTGCCCCTGCAACTGAACAGCCAAGCCTGTTTTTCCGGCTCGCTCGGGTGGAACAGGCATTCCCGGGCTGTCTTGAGTTGCTACAATCCGCCGCCAGCACAAATGCCTCTCGCCGACCGAGCCAGACGCCAGCAGGGTCGCACCCGGGCAGAATTGTTAAATCGACCTTAAATATTTTACCACTGGGAAAATACCGAACTTATCCCCCCGGGCAGGCTAAAATAATTAATATTTTTTATGTATCGGCTATCACTGACCGGCAGGGGCGACTGGTAAAGGATAAGATTGCAGAGGGCCATCAGCTAAAAACAATTCATATCCAGTCCGCTGGCCTCATTTTTTCAATGGTAGGGGCCGGTTCATCCACCGCCCGGGCCACTGGCACCTATCTGGGACAAACCGCCCCTTCCAATTTTACGCAATTTATACAGCCAAAAATTATATCAGTTATCGAGCCGGTGTAACCAACCAAAAGCTCGAAGGAAGCGGTTTATTATGAAGTCCGGCTGTCTGGACGCTGCAAACTTCCGGCTATTTAGTTTTTATCTAAACTGACAGCAATCAACCGGATTGGCTCTCATGTCATCTCCGGCTGATTCACTGCAATCAGGAGCGGGGCTCGGGCGACGGTCGATGCCCCATGCCCCATGTCCAAAAGCAGCAGGGTGCGCCGGCACGCACCTCACTGCTTGCTATTCAAAATCAAACTGCGGAACAAGGCGGAGCGTACCAATCCCCAAGTCCTGGGCAGAAAGCGAGCGCACCTCAAACAAAGCCATCATATCTTTGAGCTTGGGATTGCCCCGACTCGCGCCGGTGAGCCCCTTAGCGATCACCAAACCGCAAAAACCCTTCGTTTTCTTGCAGCGCTGGTCCCACTTTTTGCGAGCGGCGACGTGAACCGGGTCATCCTCGACAAATTCCCCAAACAGGTGCAAATCCCCATTGTGCGTCTGCAAAATGCCCAAGTCGTAGTGTTCCTCCTCAAAGGGATCTTCGCCCGGATTGAAGCCGATCCCCTTCAGCCCGCCGGCATTTTTTAACTCCTCAATCATCTCTTTTGCCTTGGGGCGGGAAGTTTGAATCAGCACAATCGGCAACCCGTCACCGGCAGCAGTCACCTGCGCCGACTGATAGCACTCCACTTCCGTGCGCAGAGATTCCACCGTTTCCCACGGCACCACACCCAAGCTGAGAAAAGCGTCTTTCGGCACCAAGTCATCCCGCAGCAGGGGCTGGTCATCCTCAAAGTCCTCCTCATCTTCCTCGGTTGAGCGCACCATCTCAGACAGTTCCGACTCCACCTCAGGCAGCGTCGCCACCTTAACAGAGATCGTCGGTTGCTTCGTCTCATCAACCTGAGGCAGAGGAATGCGAAAGCGACTGCTGACGCTAGGCAGCGTCTCGCCTGACAGTTTGCCGCGATGGGCTCGCCAGAAGCGGTGCAAGGCTTCCAGGGCCACCCAAACGGTGAGAGCCTCTTCCTCATAGAGAAACGAGCGCAGCCCCTCGAGAGGGTGGAGATTGCCAAACGTCGGCTTAATGTCTGACAGCGGCAGATCCGCTAAATCAAAATCTTCTTCATCCTCCTGCGCCTCTGCGGCAGCTTCATAGCTCAAAAACAGGCAGTCCTGACCGAGAAACGCCTCTTCGAGCTGGTGCATGGATTCATTGGTCAAAACCCGCTGCCGGAACCGCTTCAGGGAATCGAGCGAGCGATACATCAGAACGCCGTAATCCACCCCCAGCATCCCCAAAATGCAGACGTACAGGGTGCCGATATCCCACTGGTTGAGCTCTATCGAGAGAATTTGGTGGTCGCCCAGCAAGTCCCAAGGGGCGTCGCGCCATATGTCCAGCGCCTTGCTCACCAGCGCTTGAGCGTACTGGGGGGGCAGCTGCGGGGGTTTAGTGGTGACCGCATCCTGGAATCCCCGGAATATTTCGTCAATCAGGGGCAGATCCGGGACATACTCAATATTGATATCCAAATTCTGGAGGACGCCGCGCAGGTAAAACTGAAGCTCTCGATTTCGCACCACAATTTTTTGCGGTCGAGCCGGCTGAGCGGGGCTGTGGGGATGCTCCATCGCCCGCAGCAAGGTGCGAACGATGGCTTCCTGGCCCGTTTCCGGTGTCACCATATCCATCGACCGCACAATTCCTTGCGAACCATCCACCCAAAGAATGCACTCGCCTGGAGCGCCGGTGGGAGCGGAACCTGGCGTTGCCCATTCCGAGCTGGCGGCGTCCTCCGCCGATAAGGCGCGGCGATCTCCCTCCCAGACGCTGGGAATTTGCGGTAATTTTTGCAGGCGACGGCGGGTAGAGTGATTGAGAGCTGTCATATACTCAGTCAACTGGATGAAAATATTATCATAGTTCAGGTAAATATAAAGTCAAATATCAAGTTTGGCCCGATTTACCTGTTTGTAAGGTTTTACTCTTACTGGCGCAACTACCAGAGCCTCTATCGGATGAGGGACAAACCCATTTCCGAATACTTTACGTCCCAGATTGTAAGCGGCATTTAAATCGGCATTAATCAGCCGGCCCGCCCCACTCCTGAACAGTCCCCTTTTAATTCGCACCCCTAAGTAGTTCTCTTGCTTTTGGATAGGTTCACTGTCCAAGCTCGAACACTTGGAGGTATACCGCTCATCTACTAGCAACACTTCAATCCCTTTTAAGGCGCACTTGTATTGCAGCTGACAAACGAGTTTGTGATGGGAAACGCTCACAAACGTTTTAGGGCTGGCGGTTCCGATGTCGATTTCATCTTTCCACTCCGGACTGTACCCAATCGCCAGCTGACTGACGCTATTTTTAACTAGCTCCTTCACGATAGCTGAGCTGGTTTGATGGATGAGCCATTCCATCTTGCTATTCCGCTTTTCCCACAACCGGACCAGTCTTTTAGATGTTTTTACTCCCTCGGGCAGCTTGGCCCTCAGTTCGGCATTGCGCTGATTTGCGTATTGGTTTACCGACTTGATGGCCCGCCCGTCAAAAATCTGAGGGCGCAAGCTAGCATTGGAGTATGCTAAAGTTGCCAAGTTGTTTAAGCCGATATCTATCGCCGCACTATTTCCCCCTTGAGATCGTTTGGGATCTGCCTTTTGAACGCAGACAATTTCTATGATATATGTCCCCGCCTTGGGGACGATTCTCATCTCCGATATATTGTTGACTTTGGTTGGCAGGTAGATATCACTTCCAGACGGGTGAGCTATCCCTTTTTTTAAGGCTCTCTTACTGACAGCCTGGTTATTGTATACCACTACATACCTCCCGTCTGAGCGATTCCCCCTCGTTCCTTTGTAACCCGGAATTTTAGGAGAGCCAGCGAATCCTTCAGGGTTTTCTTTATAAGCTTTCATCGCAGCCCGGTAAGACTGCCAAGCCTTTAAAACTAATTTCAGAGTCCCCTGAGACACTTTAGCAGGTATTGCTTTGTAATCATGGCCTTCTTTAAGGATACTATACACCAGCGTGGCGTCCGTCGCTCTCCCCGCAAAAAAATCTTGCCGGTAAATGTAATTAGCAGCGTTGTAAAGATTTTTTGATAAAAAGCACAGACGGTCGCATTCTGACCACAATTTGTGGCTTCTACTGATTCTGTGTCGCTCTACAAGCTGCATGGCCACAGGGCAAAAACGGGTATATATACATTTTTATTCTAGCTGCTAAGCTGGAGATGGAGCGCGGAACGCTGCCCGCCACTGATTATATCTTTTTATATAAATTAGGATATTAAATCACTTTTTACAATAAAATAGGTAGTAGGCTTTCGCAGCAGGACTCCAGGAACTGCACTGGGACTGCAGATGGCCTTCTTTGGACGCGCCGGCTGCTCAACAGCTCCGGCGCGGGAACACACCCAGCTTTGGGTTGAGGGCGTGCGGGCGACGGCACAGCCTCCGACCCACCCCTTACAGGACATCGTTTTTTGCGGGTCGCGGCTCGAGAGCCAATCATCTCGACGATCTCGATAAAATAAAATGGACAGGAGTCCACGCAGTATACATTGATGGCACAAGGAGTGACCCAAACCCATGACACAAGCAACTCAGTCTCAAACACGGGGTATCCAGCTCACTGATGCCGCCCAGCGGCAGATTTTGTCACTGCGCCAGAGCCAAGGACAGGATCTCTGTCTGCGGGTGGGAGTGCGCCAAGGTGGCTGCTCGGGGATGTCCTACATGATGGATTTTGAAACCCTCAGCAATATCAAGCCGGATGATGAGGTCTTCGACTACGATGGCTTCAAGGTTCTCTGCGATCGCCGCAGCATTCTTTATCTGTACGGTCTGGTTCTCGACTACAGCAATGCCATGATTGGCGGCGGCTTCCAGTTCACCAACCCCAACGCCTCTCAAACTTGTGGCTGTGGCAAGTCGTTTTCTGCCTGATCTCACCCCCGGCAGCCGCAGTCAGTCTTTTTGCCCCACTGGGGGAACTGCCTTCGCCCGCTCCTAACGTGTGAGTTCAACCGGAATTACCGCTCTCTATCGGTTTCGCCGCAGGCAGGCCCCCGCCTGCCTTTAAGTTTTTCGTCAAGTTCCCACACCGGCAATTATATAATGTCCGGTTAATTCCTATGCAAAATACCCGCCGGCGTCAGAGGTGCTAATCCCTGGGGCGTCGGACTGGGGAGGGATTTTTGACGGGAAAACAAGTCTGGCACCAACCTCTAGCCCCCACCGGCAGACCCAAAGCCCCCAACTCACCTCTCCCCCTGTCCCTGACATCCGTTATATAATCCGTTGCCGACCTTTTCTGCTTCTATGCATGCTATGACTGAAACACCTGAAGACCTTTTCTCGACAGGAATTGAACGCTACAAAGCCGGTGAGGGGCCAGAAACCCTGATTCCGCTTTTCAAAGAAATCTGCGAGCGCTCCCCGAAAAGTAGCAACGCTTGGACTTGTTTGGCGTGGCTTTACCTGCTGGACAGCAAGCCAGTGCCGGCGTACAAAGCCGCCCAGAAGGCCGTCAAGTGGAATGGCCAAGATCCCCAAGCGCGAGTCAACCTCGCCGTGGCCATGATCGACGGAGGCCAAAAAGGAGTGCGCGAGCACATCGAAATCGCCCAGCAGATCCTTCTGGTGTCCCCCGAATTGCGGGAAGAAGTCTTAGAAAATATTAAAGAAGGATTAACCAGAAAACCCGACTGGCAGAGCTTGCAGCGGGTGCAAACCTGGCTCTTGGAAGCGTAGGCGTTTATAACTACCAAGTCCTGGGGTGCGGGTCAAGTAATACCAGAAACCGGGTTTCTTTGCATGGAAGCAACGAAATTCTGGCCTGACAGCCCAAAGAAACCCGGTTTCTTGCCGCTTCAGAAGAATATTTGACCCGCTCTCTAGCCGCCGCCCGAACGCTAGCGCTCCAGTTGTATAAAATTCTTTACAAAATTTTATACAACTTTATGATAAAAAGCTCACATCTAATGATAAGATTTTGTGAACACAAGGATTTGCGATCCCTTTATCTTGTCATTCAAGCAGTTCGGAAATTACAGGAGTTAGGAGAGTATGTCTGTTGACCACGTTGGAATCAAGCCAGAAACCCGCAATCACAAAGGCTTCTTCATACAAGAAGGTTCCTATAAGCTAATGAAGATCGATGAGTCCGGCTGGGCCCTGATCTGTGTCGATGATGCGGTCTGCCACTATGTGGACCCGGATAACCTGCAAATGCCAAGCGAATCAGGTAACGCTCTCGATTGAGCCAACTGTTATAAATGCTAAATACTTTTGCATGAATGGCTGTGCCTGCCTTAGGCGCAGCCTAATTTTTTTTTGAGGAGAAGCTGATAGGTATTTTTACATGCCGGTACGGGCAGAGTCTCAAGTTCTGGGAGCAAGTTCAAAGGAGGTGGCTGTACTCGGGTGCAGCCACTTTTTTTTGAAGCTTTCTAACCAGACGTTAAAATTTGTTGCAGAGCTTGCTTAACGGTGGGATATTTATACTCAAAGCCAGACTCTAAAGTCCGTTTGGGCAAGACTTGCTGGCCCTCCAGCACCACTTGGGCGGCATCTCCTAAAAGCGCTTCCAAGGCAAAACCGGGCACCGGCAGCCAAGAGGGCCGGTTCATCACTTCCCCCAAAGCCTTGCAGAACTCATCCATGCGCACCGGGTTGGGAGCCGTAGCGTTGTACACCCCCTGCATCTCCGGTTGGGCCAGCGAGCGCAAAATCAAATTAACCAGA
The DNA here is from genome assembly GCA_019359235.1 of Oscillatoria princeps RMCB-10. GTDB lineage: Bacteria > Cyanobacteriota > Cyanobacteriia > Cyanobacteriales > Oscillatoriaceae > Oscillatoria > Oscillatoria princeps. Next base: position 297,174 of record JAHHHT010000009.1, on the reverse strand, counting down.
TCGTCCCGGTGAATCCAGGAGAACCACTGACGACCGCTTCCCAACGGTCCGCCGGCAAACAGCTTAAACGGAAGCAGCATTTTCCCCAAAGCCCCACCCATCCCCAAAACAATGCCGGTGCGCACAATCACCAGTCGGGTGCCGGTCTGCTTTACTTTTTCCGCCTCCGCCTCCCAAACTTGACAAACTTGAGCCAGAAAATCCTCACCGGCAGGGCTCGTCTCGTCAAAGGTAGCTGTTTCGCTCGCGCCATAATACCCAATCGCCGAAGCACTCACCAGCACAGACGGCTTCGGATTCGCCCCAGCAATCGCCGCCACGATTTTTTCAGTGCCCCGCTTCCGGCTGTCCAGAATTTCTTGCTTGCGTGCCGGTGTCCAGCGCTCCTCCGCAATCGGGGCACCGGCAAGATTCACCACCCCATCGCACCCCGCAACCGACTGCTGCCAAGAACCCGACTCTGCCGGCGTCAAGGCGACAACTTCCAGATTCCCGAAAGCCTCAGCCGGAAACACTCGCCGCGCCCGCTCTGGATTTCGGGTCAAGACCACTATTTGATGCCCCTGCGAGCGCAACCGCTCCACCAAGCGACTGCCGACAAATCCTGTTGCGCCAGTGATGGCTACCTTCATAACGCGATTACCCAACTTCGCTTAACACTTCTTAACCATCCTAAGCTGTTTCTGCCTTTTTGACAGCAGAGTGCGCTATTCTAGCGGCTCTCAGTTTGGTGAAGTAGGCCCCAGAAACCCGGTTTCTTAAAGAAACCGGGTTTCTCAGTACCTCGGCAGCACCTGAAAAAAATATTAAGCCCTTATTCCCTTGTTGTCGTTACCTATGAAATTGCGTCAAGCTGGAAAAAGCAGGCAGCGTCTGCAGCCGGTAAAAATCGCAGACTCTTCCTTCCCGATCTGCAGCCCGGAAATGCCGGCGCTCTCGGTGGAGCCTGAAGCTTCCTAACTAGAAAAGCGAGCCAGCAGCCGGCTTGCGCTGCGCCCGAATCCGCCGCAGAGCCAGCACTGAATCCAAAAAGCCTGCTAGTAAAATAGTGAGGGAAATTGCCATGACGACTGCTCTACACCGGCCCACATCTATCGAGTCGATTCTTGGTGCCGAAGCCGAAGACCTTCTCACTTACAAAGCCAAAGTTTCCAAAGAGCTGCTGCACCTCCCCGGACCCGATTTTATTGACCGGGTTTGGGCGCACAGCGACCGCTCCCCCCAAGTGCTGCGCAGCCTCCAGCAGCTGTACTCCACCGGGCGTCTGGCTGGCACCGGCTATCTTTCCATCCTACCGGTAGACCAGGGGATTGAACACTCTGCCGGCGCGTCCTTTGCGCCCAACCCCATCTATTTCGATCCCGAAAACATCATTAAGCTGGCTGTCGAAGGCGGCTGCAATGCCGTAGCCACTACCTTGGGAGTCTTGGGCAGCGTTTCCCGCAAATACGCTCACAAAATCCCCTTGATCGCCAAGCTCAATCACAACGAACTGCTCACCTACCCCAACAGTTATGACCAGGTGATGTTCGCCACCGTCGAACAAGCCTGGAATTTGGGGGCGGTTGCGGTGGGCGCGACAATTTACTTTGGCTCGCCAGAATCTGCACGCCAGATTCAAGAAGTAAGCCTTGCCTTCGCGCAGGCGCACAAACTGGGCATGGCTACCATCCTGTGGTGCTACCTGCGCAACAGCGCTTTCAAACAAGACAAAGACTATCACGTTGCTGCAGATCTCACCGGCCAAGCAAACCACTTGGGCGTTACCATTGAGGCTGACATTATAAAACAAAAGCTGCCAGAATGCAATAACGGCTACGGGGCAGTTTCCCAAGCTGCCGGTAAGAAATACGGCATGACCCACGACCGGGTTTACTCGGACTTGACCTCAGACCATCCGATTGACTTAACCCGCTATCAAGTGCTCAATTGCTACTGCGGGCGTGCCGGTTTGATTAACTCCGGCGGCGCTGCAGGTATTAACGACTTTGCCGAAGCGGTGCGCACGGCGGCGATCAACAAGCGTGCCGGTGGCACCGGCTTGATTTCAGGGCGCAAGACCTTCCAGCGTCCCTTTGAGGAAGGCGTCAAGCTCTTCCACGCCATCCAGGATGTGTACCTGTCCCCAGAGGTGACAGTCGCCTGAGAGCTGATTTATAAAGTAATTGTTAAGCCGGAATGGGGCCAGAAACCGGGTTTCTTCTCTAGGAGAGTTCAGTTTTCCGGCTTCCCCAGTACAAGAAACCCGGTTTCTTGTGCCTTCACTTTTTCTTTATAAATCAACTCTCAGAGCTGAGGTAAAAAGCACTGCGCCCCTCCCGCAGGCTGTCTGGGGCGCTTTCTTTGAGTTCGCTCCTATTATATCCGGTTGATTACTCTAAAAATTGAGTAAAAGCGCGATAGGTATAGCAACAGTGCGGGTTAAACATTAATAAAGGCAATTAACCGGATATGAGAGGAATGTTTGTTTCTGCGACCGGCTGGGGGAAGCCGTGAGCCCCGACTGCCGAGCGGTGAGGCTCTGGCTCACATTCAGAGTCAGCTTTCTGGCAATAAGGAGGTGAGGGGGAGGCTCAGCCTCCAGATATGCGTTCCCAGCCTGAGCCAGGGAACGAGGGAACGAGGGAAGAGTGAAGATAAAGTGAAAAAACCCAACTCTTCCGGCATCGTGTGGGATAGTCGGAGACGTTAGAGAATTGCCGCAGTGGAGCAATTGAGCATGAAACTGGCAGCACGAGTTGGTCAGGTAACTCCTTCCTTAACGCTGGCGATTGACGCCAAGGCCAAGGCGATGAAAGCCTCGGGCATCGATATTTGCAGTTTCAGCGCCGGCGAACCGGATTTCGACACGCCGGCGCACATCAAAGACGCCGCCAAGCAGGCGCTGGATGCCGGCAAGACCAAATATGGCCCAGCTGCCGGTGAGCTGAAGCTGCGAGAGGCCATCGCCCGCAAGCTGAAAACCGAAAACAACCTGGACTACGCCGCTGAAAACATCATCGTCACCAATGGCGGCAAACATTCTCTGTATAACCTGATGGTGGCGCTGCTCAATCCGGGGGATGAGGTGATTATACCGGCACCCTACTGGCTGAGCTATCCTGAAATGGTGACGCTGGCCGGTGGCGTGTCGGTCATCGTGCCCACCGACGAGGGGACTGGGTACAAAATCACGCCGGTGCAGCTGCGAAACGCTTGCACTCCGCAGACTCGGCTGTTTGTCCTCAACTCGCCTTCCAACCCCACAGGCATGGTGTACACGCCCGATGAAATTCGGGCCCTGGCCGAAGTCGTTGTGGAGAAAGATATCTTAGTTGTCGCCGACGAGATTTACGAGAAAATTCTCTACGACGGCGCTGAGCACCTGAGTATTGGCTCTCTCGGCAAAGAAATCTTCGAGCGCACGATAGTCAGCAACGGGTTTGCCAAAGCTTACTCGATGACCGGCTGGCGTCTGGGCTATCTGGCAGGGCCGAAAGATTTGATTAAAGCCACCGTCACCCTGCAAAGCCACAGTACCTCCAATGTGTGCACGTTTGCCCAGTATGGCGCAATCGCCGCGTTGGAAGGCCCGCAAGACTGTGTGGAGGAAATGCGCCAAGCTTTTGCCAAACGCCGGGAAGTTATGCTACAATTACTTAACTCTATTCCCGGACTGTACTGCTCTAAACCAGACGGCGCTTTCTACATGTTTCCCAATATCAGCAAGACGGGGCTGAAATCGCGGGAGTTCTGTGAGGGTTTGCTGGAATCTCAGCAAGTGGCGGCTGTTCCTGGGATTGCCTTCGGTGCGGACGACTGCATCCGCTTGTCCTACGCGACTGATATGGCTACCATCGAGAAGGGCATGGCGCGGTTGGAGGCGTTTGTGCGCTCGCGGCTGTAGTTAAAAACAGGTTCTCAAAATGATTCAATTCTCAGAATTGCAGCAGCAAGTTGCTAAGTGTCTGGCGCAACAGAAATATAGCGAAGCGGTGGCGCTCTGCGAGCGAAGCATTGAGGCTGACCCAACTGTGATGTCTAACTATTGGCATCTAGGTCTAGCCTGGCTGCTGCAAGGAGAAGAATCAGAAGCTCAGGCTACCTGGCTGTCAGCGATGGCGCAGGGAAGTCCTGAGCAAATTGAGGTCTGGACAGCAGAACTCGTTGGGGTATTAGCAGCTGCAGCCCAAAGAAGCGAAGCCGACTCTGACCTGAAATATGCCTGGGTCATTCGCCAGTATATCCGCGAATTTGACCCAGCAAATTTGCCAAATCTGCTCTCCCTTATTTGGCTGTCTCCGGATGGGGAGCTGTTAAATGAAGCTAAAATCCTCTTAAGACAAGCCACTCAACTGCTGTTATCTGAAGAAATTCAGGAGATCAGTCCTGAACTGCTAGTAAAAGTAGTAGATAGAGTTTTAGATATCAGTCCTTTCCAGGATTTTATCGAAATCGCCTTGCAGCGTGAGGAGCTGCTTTCTGACGAGCGGAAGGCTGGGGAGATTAAGAATAAATTGGCACTGGCATATAATAGCTTTGGGAAAGTCCTGTACCAGCAGGGTAGCTTTGCCCAAGCAGCCAGTTACTTCCAGAAAGCGCTAAATACAGGACACGATCTTCCTAAACATGACCTGGCGGGCATCTGCTGTAAGGTGGGGATAGCGCTGGCCAATCAGGGGGAATGGGAGCGAGCCGTGAATTTTTTCCAGGAAGCGTTAGAGATAGAACCGGGCTTTACTGAGGCGCAAGATAAATTAAATTGGGCCAGATACGAAGTCCAGAATAGGGTGAAAGGCTATCAATTTACCCAAGATTGGTTTAGCTGGAATATTCCCATATTGCAAGTGTATTTAGGCCGGTTCGCTCACCGCCCTGACCTACAGTTTTTAGAAATAGGGAGTTGGGAGGGCAGGTCTACTTGTTGGCTGCTGGAAAACATTCTAACTCACGAATCTGGGAAGATTACTTGCATAGATACTTTTGAGGGAAGCGTTGAACACAAGCATTTCGAGGCGGGATACCTCAACTCTATTGAGGAGAGATTTGATTTTAATATTGCGATAGCGGGAGCGCGGGAGAAGGTCACAAAGATTGTGGGAATGTCGCAAGAGGTGATGCGAGCGCTGCCTCTCAATTGTTACGATACGATCTATATTGACGGGTCACACCTGCCGAGTGACGTCTTGGCAGATGCGGTGCTGTCCTGGGGACTGCTAAAAGTTGGCGGACTGATGATTTTTGATGATTATGATTTTGAATTTATTAACAGCCCTGACCTGAATACCAAGATTGGTATAGACGCTTTTTTGACCGCTTTTAAGAGGAAGATTAAAATCCTTCATGTAGGAGGCCAAGTCATCCTAGAAAAGACTTCTTGCTAAGGGCGCACCGGCATGCGTCTGTGCCGGCGATGTGACGCGGCTTGAAAAGGACAGGGAGCGGCGGGAAAAATTTGTGCCGGCGCACCTGTGGCTGTCAGGTATTATAGCGGTTTTCGCAGGAGTGAGGTACTGAGAAACCCGGTTTCTTTAAGAAACCGGGTTTCTTTGGGTGTGCTTCATCCAACTGAAAACCGCTACAGCTATTATGCCTGAAGCCGGCTGGCGACAAAGGGACTCGACCGGAGGCGCGGGAGTGAGCAGGAGTTCGCCGGTGGATTTGGAGGCAGTAGGGGTGGCCTAAATCGAATACAGTGATAGGTAGCTTTCTACTCTATTACTTTCATCGTGTCCTTACTTACTGCAGTGCCTTCGCCAGCATCAGTCCCAGCTTTGTGGCTCCAGCTGACAGTCGTTGGAATCTGGTTGGGTGCGATATTGCTCTTAGCGGAGTCGTTACACCGCTATGCCTCGGTCGATTTCGAGATTACGCGCAAGATAGTCCACATTGGCACCGGCAACGTCATCTTGCTTGCTTGGTGGCTGCAAATACCGGCATGGGTGGGGATTGGGGCGGCGGTTTTATCGAGTGCGGTGGCGCTTTTGTCCTACCGGTTTCCTATCTTACCGGGTGTCAACAGCGTTGGACGCCAGAGCTTTGGGACGTTTTTCTATGCCGTCAGTATGGGGGTGCTGATTGCCTGGTTTTGGCCACTGCAACAGCCCCAGTATGCTGCTATCGGGATTTTGGTGATGACTTGGGGGGATGGGTTAGCCGCGCTGATTGGCCAGCGCTTTGGCCGGCACCGCTATCAGTTTTGGGGGATAAAAAAGAGCTGGGAAGGCTCTCTGACGATGGCTCTCGTCAGCTTTGCTGTCTGTTGCTCGATTCTGCTCGTAGTGCGGGGCAATATTTCGGCCACTTGGCTGGTGCCGGTGGCCGTGGCTTTTGTGGCCACCGGCTTGGAAGCTTTTTCCTGGTTTGGGATTGACAATCTCACGGTGCCTTTGGGGAGTGCGGCGGTGGCTTTTTTCTTGAATCAATTCCTGCTGTGAGTTTTGCCGGTTGGGTTGGGGGTTTGGGGAAACAGGAATTTCTTCTCAATGCGCCGGCAGCGTCAGTGGTTGCCAGAAACCCGGTTTCTCAAAGAAACCGGGTTTCTGCGCTATAGAAGCCGGTGGGGACAGGTTTTTCCCGGGTTTTTATAGCAATGGACAACTCAGTCATGGACACGCCAGAACGCTCTCACTGTCTGAGATTGGGACAGGCGAGACGCCTGTCCTACGTCCTAACCTAAGTTGCTGCCGCTATATAGCGCGTCCTATACCTTCGTGTAAATTTCAGAACCCCGGTTTCTTTAAGAAACCGGGGTTCTGGGCCAAGAGCGGTTGCGCAAATCATTTAGAATTACTATATCACACAGTAACCGGCGGTTCAAAAAAACTTTGTAGCAAAACACATGCGCCGGCATGGTAAGGCCACGCCGGCGCAGGAATAAATTATCGACTGTCAAAATGCTTTCCAACCTCGTGTCAATCTGCCCAATGCCGTTCCTTGTTGGGTTCTCCTTCAAAAGGTTGAACTCCCACTTCCGGGTATTTATCGTCGCTGGGGCTGAAGATGCGCGCGGCGGCTGCCATCACATACTTCATGGCGTCTTCAACTGATTTAGGAAGATTCATAAACGCTCTCCTGAACTCTGGGATTCTCTGGGTTCACCACCCCTGCAATTATTGTAAGCTTGCCGGGAGTGACTTTGGGAAAATCTACATAATTCGATAAGATTCTCCCCCGCCACCGGCTGCTTTCCAACCTCGTGTCATGTCCAATGCCGTTCCTTGTTGGGTTCTCCTTCAAAAGGTTGAACTCCCACTTCCGGGTATTTATCGTCGCTGGGGCTGAAGATGCGAGCGGCGGCTGCCATCACATACTGCATGGCGTCTTCAACTGCTTTAGGAAGATTCATAAACTCTCTCCTGAACTTTGAGATTCTCTGGGTTCATCCACCCCTGCAATTATTGTATACTTTCCGGCAGTGAATTTGGGGATATCTACATAATTCGATAAGATTCCCCCCCCCAACCGGCCTCTTTTTAAAAAAACTTCATCTTTCTTTACATGCCGTTACTTTTAGTAGTAAATGTTAAAAAAAGTAAGGAAAAGAGGGAAGCCCGGTTCTCCCCATCTCCCCATCCCCCCTCTCCCCTGCGGCTTTTGATGCCGGCTATAATCGGCTTGCCTGTTTGGTGAGAGAGGACGCAGCGTTGGGGTACTGGCACAGAACCCATTCATCCCGCCCACCGCTCAGCTTTCAGCCCAGTCCAGCCGCTGTACTTCCCGCACCGGCTTTTTTTGTATGACCTACCATAAAAGCTGGTCGAACAAGCTGATATCTAGGCCATAAAGCCCTAACTACAGCGGTTCACAGCCACCGATTATAAAACTTTATCAAGTTAATGCGAACACATTTTGGTGAAAATTACTATAATAGAGGAAACGGATCTCGTTAGGGAGCTGGTTGATGAGCACTGCTACTGACTGGAACAGTCCGCACGCTGAAAATATTCAGGATATGGCGAGGAGAGACAGCGCCGATCTGGGGCTCTACCCGGAGGATTACAGTCTCCTGACCGATTTATACCAGCTGACTATGGCCGCCTGCTACACCGGCGAAGGTTTAGAGGAACGGAGAGCCAGCTTTGAGCTGTTTGTGCGCCGGCTGCCAGAAAACTTTGGCTACTTGATTGCGATGGGCTTGGCGCAGGCGCTGGACTACCTGGAGCAATTCCACTTCTCTGCTGACCAGATTGCGGCGCTGCAGGCGACGGGGATTTTTACCGAAGCGCCGGAGCGCTTTTGGTCGCTGCTGGAGGGGGGGCGCTTCACCGGCGATGTTTGGGCGGTGCAGGAGGGAGTTGCGGTTTTCCCCAACGAGCCGCTGCTGCGCGTGGAAGCGCCACTGTGGCAGGCTCAGCTGGTGGAAACCTACCTGCTGAACGCGCTGAACTACCAAACCTTAATCGCCACGCGAGCCGCCCGCCTGCGGGATGTGGCTGGCCCAGGGGCGACGCTGCTGGAGTTCGGGACGCGGCGCGCCTTTAGCCCGCAGGCGTCCCTGTGGGCGGCAAGGGCGGCTCTGGCGGCAGGACTGGACGCCACCTCAAACGTCCTGGCGGCGATGAAATTAGGGCGCAAGCCAGCGGGGACGATGGCCCATTCGCTGGTGATGGCCTTAACGGCAACCTCTGGCAGTGAGGGGCAGGCATTTAGTGCCTTCCACCACTACTTTCCCGGTGGCCCGCTACTGATTGACACTTACGATACCATTGAGGCGGCTCGTCTGCTGGCCGGGCGGCTGCAAGCGGGAGAAATTGAGCTGCGGGGGGTGCGGCTGGACTCTGGGGATTTGGTCAAGCTGTCTCAGGAAGTGCGAGCCCTGCTGCCGGGAGTGCCGATTTTGGCCAGTGGGGATTTGGATGAGTGGGAAATTAGCAGGTTGCTGGGTGCCGGTGCCTGCATCGACGGCTACGGACTGGGAACCAAACTGGTGACAGGAGAGCCGGTGAATGGGGTGTACAAACTGGTGGAAATCGATGGCATGCCGGTGATGAAGCAGTCCGCCGGCAAGGTGAGCTATCCGGGGCGCAAGCAGATATTTCGCCAGAAAGACCGGCAGCAGGCGGTTGGCGACCGGCTGGGACTGGTCACAGAAGGCCCGGGTGCCGGTGAGCCGCTGCTGCAGCTGGTGTTCAAACAGGGAAAACGGGTGCAGCCGCCTGAACCGCTGGAGGCGATCGCAGAGCGCACCGCTGCCTCCGTGGCCAGCCTGCCTTACGAGACTCGCCGGCTGGAGCGCCCCGCGCCGCTGCCGGTGGAACTCTCTGCCGAGTTGCGGGCGCTGGCGCAACAAATGCAAAGTCACTAGCCAGCTGTCAGCTGTCCGCTGGCACATCCTTCTTTAGAACGATGCTCAAGATTGCTCTATTCGGTACGAGTGCCGATCCGCCGACGGTCGGCCATCAAAAGATTCTCAGCTGGCTGTCCCAACACTTTGACTTAGTGGCAGTCTGGGCGTCGGACAATCCCTTTAAGTCTGGGCAGACGCCGCTGGAACATCGAGAGAGAATGCTGCGGTTGCTGATTGACGATATTTCGCCGCACCGGCACAACATCGCCCTCCACCCAGAACTGAGCCACCGCAGGACCCTGACATCGGTGGAGCGAGCCCGCCAGCGCTGGCCACAGGCGGATTTTACCCTGATAATCGGTTCCGACTTGGTGCTGCAGCTGCCCCGGTGGTATGCCGCTGAACAGCTGTTGCGGCAAGTTAAGCTGCTAGTTGTGCCCCGACCGGCATATCCCATAGAGGAAGCCGGCATTGAGAAGCTGAGGCAGATGGGAACTGAAGTCAGGGTGGCCCAGCTCAGTCCGCCGGCAGTCTCCTCCACCGCGTATCGTGAAAATAGAGACACGGAAGCGCTGACGCCGCCGGTTGAGGCATACATTCATCGGGAGCATTTGTACGCATGTCAGGACGCGACCTAAACAAAATGGCAGCGCCGGTGGACAAACAAGGGCCAACATCTGGTTGGCGGGGGCGACCGCAAGCGTCGCCCCTGCTAGCAGATTTCAAAGTTGGGGTTGATAACGTCATTTTCTCAGTCGATACCGCACAAAATCGCTTGCTGGTGCTGTTGGTGATGCGGCAGGACGAACCCTTTTTGGGGCAGTGGAGTTTGCCGGGAACGCTAGTGCGCCAAGGGGAATCTCTCGAAGACGCCGCCTACCGGATTTTGGCTGAGAAAATCAGGGTGCAGAATCTGTATTTGGAGCAATTGTACACCTTTGGGGGGCCGGGTCGCGACCCCAGAGAATCTCCAGAAAGCTTCGGGAGTCGTTACCTTTCGGTGAGTTACTTCGCTCTGGTGCGGTTTGAGGAAGCGGAATTGATTGCCGGCGGTCTTGCCGGTATTGCCTGGTATCCTCTGGAGCAAGTGCCGCAATTGGCTTTTGACCACAACCAGATTTTGGAGTATGGCTACCGGCGTTTGCGCAATAAGCTGGAGTACAGCCCGGTTGCGTTTGAGGTGCTGCCTGAGGTGTTTACTTTGAGCGACCTTTACCAAGTTTATACGACGGTTTTGGGGGAGAATTTTTCGGATTATTCTAATTTCCGCACTCGCCTGTTGAAGCTGGGGTTCCTGAGAGATACGGGGGTTAAGGTTTCGCGGGGTGCGGGACGACCGGCGGCGCTGTACCAGTTTGATGCGGGGGCGTTTGCGCGGGTGAAGGATAAGCCTTTGGTTTTTATTTAACCGCCCCCGTGAAGGGACGCCAAGAAAGAAAGGAGGATGTATTATGAAGATTGGGATAGCACAATTGAACCCGATAATTGGGGATTTGGTGGGGAATGCGGAGCGGATTTTGGCTGCGGCGCGAGGGGCGGCTGAGGGGGGCTGCCGGTTGCTGCTGACTCCGGAGCTGTCTCTGTGCGGGTATCCGCCGCGAGATTTGCTGCTGGAGCCGAGTTTTGTTGAGGGGATGGGGGCTGTGCTGGAGGGGCTGGCGCGGGATTTGCCGGCTTCTCTTGCGGTGCTGGTGGGTGCGGTGGACCGGAATCTGGAGGCGCACACTACCGGGGGGAAGGCGCTGTTTAACTGTATGGTTTGGCTGGAGAATGGGGGGGTGCGGCAGATTTTTCACAAGCGGCTGTTGCCGACTTATGATGTGTTTGACGAGTACCGCTATTTTGAGCCGGGGGGGGAGAGCAATTTGCTGGTTTTGGATGGGGTGCGGATTGGGGTGACTATCTGTGAGGATTTGTGGAATGATGAGGAGTTTTGGGGGAGGCGAAGCTACGCGCAAAATCCGATTGCTGATTTGGCTGAGATAGGGGTGGATTTGCTTGTCAATTTGTCGGCTTCGCCGTATACTGTTGGTAAGCAGCGGTTGCGGGAGGCGATGCTGGAGCATGCTGCTGTGCGTTACGGGCTGCCGGTTATTTATGCGAATCAGGTGGGGGGAAATGACGATCTGATTTTTGATGGCTGCAGTGTGGCGTTGAATCGTGCCGGTGAGGTGGTTTGCCGTGCCGGTGCGTTTGAGACGGATTTCGCGGTGCTGGATTTTGATGAGGGAAAGGGGGATTTGCTGAAAACTGCGCCGGTGGCTCGGTTGAGCGAGAGTGCGGATGAGGAAATTTGGTCGGCGCTGGTGTTGGGGGTGCGGGATTATATGCGCAAGTGCGGTTTTTCTAAGGTGGTGCTGGGGCTGAGTGGGGGTGTGGATTCGTCGCTGGTGGCGGCGATTGCTGCTGAAGCGGTGGGGCGAGAAAATGTGCTGGGTGTGCTGATGCCTTCGCCTTACAGTTCGGAACATTCGGTGACGGATGCGCTGGCGCTGGCGAAAAATCTGGGGATTCAGACTCAGGTGCTGCCGATTGGGGCGCTGATGAAGGAGTATGATAATACTCTGGGGGAGCTGTTTGCCGGCACGTCTTTTGGTCTGGCGGAGGAGAATCTTCAATCGCGGATTCGCGGGAATTTGTTAATGGCGGTGTCGAATAAGTTTGGGCATTTGCTGATTTCCACCGGCAACAAGTCGGAGATGGCGGTTGGGTACTGCACCCTTTACGGGGATATGAATGGGGGCTTGGCGGCGATTGCGGATGTGCCGAAGATGCGGGTTTATTCGATTTGCCGGTGGCTGAATGTCCGGGAACAGGGAAAGAATCCCAAATCCCCAAATCCCCAAATCCCGGCGTTCTTAATTCCAGAAAGCGTTCTCATCAAGGCTCCGAGCGCTGAGCTGAAACCGGGGCAATTCGACCAGGATTCGCTGCCGCCTTATGAGGTTTTGGATGATATTTTGGCTCGGATGATTCACCATCGGGAATCGCCGGCGCAAATTGTGGCTGCTGGGCACGATGCGGCGGTGGTTGAGCGGGTGGTGAAGTTGGTGACTCGTGCGGAGTTTAAGCGCCGGCAAGCGCCGCCGGGGTTGAAGGTGACGGATCGGGCTTTTGGTACGGGTTGGCGGATGCCAATTGCCAGCCGGCGGAGTCACCCGAGTTTGAAGGTTGGGGAGGGGTGATATCACCCAAGTTGCTACCTACAAGTCATTTGGATTGTTGCTAGTTTCCGGGCGATTTGCTAGGTTCCTGGCGATTGGAAATCGCGGCTATACAAACGAAGTCCGCCTTCGCGGACTTCAGAAATGCTGGATTTCCCTCGTTCCCAGGCTCTGCCTGGGAACGCAACCCAGGAGGCTCTGCCTACTTCCAAGAGACAGTCCGATTAAAAATATAACAGCTTTGGATTATTGCTATGTTCTGGAAGGAGGAAAAACTGCGCATATTGTGAGAGTCTCGTTCTACTCTTAGCCCGCGAAGGCGGGCTTTGTCTGTATAGCCGCGATTTCTAATCGCCAGGAACTTGGCTAATCGCCGAGGAACCGCTCTACTCTTAGCCCGCGTTGGGCGAAGCCCTTCCCGAAGGGTAGGTGGACTTCAGAAATCCTGAACTTTCCCTCGTTTCCCTCGTTCCCAGGCTCTGCCTGGGAACGCCATCTAGGAGGCTCTGCCTCCTTTCAAGAGACAAGCAGTATTTATTGGTTTACTGGCGATTAGCTAGGTTCCGGGCGATTGGAAATCGCGGCTATACAAACGAAGTCCGCCTTCGCGGACTTTAGAAATCCTGGATTTTTCCTGGAGGCGGGGGGAGTTGGTAGGGCTAAAGCCCAACTACAAACCTTTTTCCCCTCGCTCGCAGGATCTGCCTCCTTCCAGGAGACAAGCAGCATTATTAGCCTACAAGGGTATTGCCAAATGTCACCCCCGCATTTACAATCCAAATAATCCCACAGTCAATCCCCACAACTATGCGGTGCCTGAAATGCCATCTGGACGGAATCCCTCTCAATGCAGCATTTTGCTTCAACTGCGGGGTGCATTTGCCTTCCCTGCTGCGAGATGTTCTGCCACCCAGCACCCGCTTGGATAGCGGCGCTTATGAAATAGATTACGCTTTGGGGCGGGGCGGATTTGGCATGACTTACCGCGCTCGCCACACTCTGCTGCAAAATTTGGTTGCAATTAAGGAATACTACCCCCAGCAGTGGGCGGTGCGCAATGGGAACACCGGCAACTTGAATGTGCCGCGTGCGGATGAAGACGCTTACCTGCGCGGGAAGGAGCGGTTCCTGCGGGAAGGCCAGGTTTTGGCGAGACTGAATCACCCTAATGTGGTGTCGGTGCGCGATTTGTTTGAGGAGAGAAATACCGCCTATCTGGTGATGGAACTGATAAGTGGTAGCACCCTGCGGCAAGAGTTAGACGCGGAACCGGCAAATAAACTGCCGGCACGACGGATTGCGGAAATCATGGGGCAATTGGTGCCTGCTTTGGAAGCGGTTCACCAGGCGGATCTGTGCCATCTGGATATCAAACCCCAGAATATCATGCTGACGCCAGAAGGTCGAGTGGTGCTGGTGGATTTTGGGGCGGCGAAACAAATATCGAGTCCGTCTCGCCAAAGTTCCACCATCCGGATATTTACCGAAGAATACGCCGCGCCGGAAATTCGCCTCCGCAAGCCGGTGGGGCCGGAGAGTGATATCTTTGAATTGGGGATGACGCTGCACGAAATGCTCGTTGGTGAGCTTCCCGATCCGGGTGTGAGTCGGATGTTCATAGAGGACACTTGGACGCCGGCGGGTTTCGAGGAACCTTGGCGGAGTCTGCTGAGTGCGGCGCTGCGCGTCAAAAAAGAGGAGCGCCCCACAAGTGTGCGGGAATGGTGGGAGAGTGCGATCCCCCCCCAACCCCCCCTTAAAAAGGGGGGGCTAGCGGAGGAACTCCGGGGTTATTTTATTCTCCCACAACTGGCGCTGCAGGGGATGGTGCGGCGACTGGGGCGGGGAAGTATTGGAAATGTGATTCCCCTGAATCAGGAATTGGTGCTGGTGTGTGCCGGTGGCGGTGCGGCACTGTTTAATATGAACAGTGGTGAGGCGCTGTGGGAGATAGACTGTCCTGCGGATTTCGGCGCTTTGAGTCCTGATGGAACTCTGCTAGCATTAGGTGGGGCGCGAGATATCTATTTGTGGGATTTGCGCAGCGGGCAATTCTTGCGACAGCTTTCTGGACATAGGCTTTTCGTGACAAGCGTCGCCTTCACCCCAGATGGCAAAATTCTGGCGTCGGGGAGTGATGATGATACCGTGCGACTGTGGGATGTGGCAACAGGGAGAGAACTGCGACAGCTTTCTGAACATGGGAATTGGGTGTGGAGCGTCGCCTTCTCCCCAGATGGCAAAATTCTGGCGTCGGGGAGCGAGGATAAAACCGTGCGACTGTGGGATGTGGCTTCAGGGAGAGAACTGCGACAGCTTTCTGAACATAGGTCTTCGGTGTGGAGCGTCGCCTTCTCCCCAGATGGCAAAATTCTGGCGTCGGGGAGTTTGGATAATACCGTGGGACTGTGGGATGTGGCTTCAGGGAGAGAACTGCGACAGCTTTCTGGACATAGGCATTCGGTGTTGAGCGTCGCCTTCTCCCCAGATGGCAAAATTCTGGCGTCGGGGAGTTTGGATAATACCGTGCGACTGTGGGATGTGGCAACAGGGAGTGAACTGCGACAGCTTTCTGGACATGGGAATTCGGTGAGCAGCGTCGCCTTCTCCCCAGATGGCAAAATTCTGGCGTCGGGGAGTCAGGATGAAACCGTGCGACTGTGGGATGTCGCAACAGGGAGTGAACTGCGACAGCTTTCTGGACATGGGAATGATGTGAGCAGCGTCGCCTTCTCCCCAGATGGCAAAATTCTGGCGTCGGGGAGTCGGGATAAAACCGTGCGACTGTGGGATGTGGCAACAGGGAGTAAACTGCGACAGCTTTCTGGATATGGGAATTGTGTGAGCAGCGTCGCTTTCTCCCCAGATGGCAAAATTCTGGCGTCGGGGAGTCGGGATAAAACCGTGCGACTGTGGGATGTGGCAACAGGGAGTAAACTGCGACAGCTTTCTGGATATGGGAATTGTGTGAGCAGCGTCGCTTTCTCCCCAGATGGCAAAATTCTGGCGTCGGGGAGTCGGGATAAAACCGTGCGACTGTGGGATGTGGCAACAGGGAGTAAACTGCGACAGCTTTCTGGATATGGGAATTGTGTGAGCAGCGTCGCTTTCTCCCCAGATGGCAAAATTCTGGCGTCGGGGACTTGGATTATCGTGACACTGTGGGATGTGGCAACAGGGAGTCAACTGCGACAGCTTTCTGAACATGGGTATTCGATGTACAGCGTCGCCTTCTCCCCAGATGGCAAAATTCTGGCGTCGGGGAACTCGGATAAAACCGTGCGACTGTGGGATGTGGCTTCAGGGAGAGAACTGCGACAGCTTTCTGGAGATTGGAATCACGTGAACAGCGTCGCCTTCTCCCCAGATGGCAAAATTCTGGCGTCGGGGAGTTGGAATGGTGTGGTGCGGTTGTGGGCGGTTGGCGGATTTTGAACCGCAGGAATGGTTGTGTGATTCGCCTCGCTCCGTGTGGGGGTTGCACCGGCACTCTCGCCGCGCCAAAAGGCGCTCCACAAGATTTGGGCGCTCGGCGCGAGGGAAAATCTTGATGTTGCGGTGGGGTGCGTTCCGCATTACACCTTTGTGCGGGAATTGATGAGGCGTCACGCACTTTCTTTCGACGCGCCGGTTGCGCTTATAGCAAATTGTAAGTCAGTGAAGCATTAGGACAGGCGTCTCGCCTGTCCTACGAGGTATATCCGTAGGTACGGCGTTAGCGTAAGCGGCGCATGCGACCTTTCAATCCGAGCGAGCGTATCCATCTGTTCCTGCGCCAGCGCCGCCGGCCAAAAATCCTGGCTGTCACTCTCTTGAAAGGCAATCGCCCTTGTCTGTACTGCAACGCTCGGTGGGGCAGCAAACCTGTCAGGGATAGCAGCAAAAACACTAGGGAGAAGTAGGGCATAACACCAAGCCAATCCACTCAGAGGCAGCGAGCTTTTGTCTGAGTAGACATTACCCAATTAGATCAAAAAAATCAAGCCTTATTAGAGCCCCTCCCTTCCTTCCTACCTCTAACGGTAGAAAGCAAAGTTACACCTGTAGGGGGAGGAAATCCCCAGACAAAATTATTATGATTTTTTATAGATCGCTAACCTTGTATTAAATATTTGCGCTGTGCGGAGGGATGAAAAATGGCACTAAATCAACACAAACGCGCTGCAGGCATATTTCCCAGCATCGAGGATGTCACCCCGGCACTGACGGAGCTGCAAGCGGCTGGCTTTCCGATGGAGAAGGTTTCGGTGATTGCCAGAGCTCCCCAGGGCGAGGATGAGATTGCCGGCGCTCAAGTGCGTGCCGACTGGGGCAATCAAGTAGACGAAGGTGCGGAGGCGGGTGCGTTCGCCGGCGGCACCCTGGGAACGGTCACCGGCTTGCTCGTGGGTTTGGGTTTACTGTCGATTCCGGGCATCGGGCCAATCATGCTGGGAGGCGCTGCCGCAACTGCCCTGGCCACGACCCTGGCCGGCAGTGCTATTGGCACCGCCGCCGGTGGCTTGGTTGGCGGTTTGGTTGGTTTGGGAATCCCCGAAGAGCGAGCCCGAGTTTATTCCGAGGGAGTGTCGCGCGGTGAATATGTCGTCATGGTTGAGGGCGCAGAAGAAGAGATAAGTCTGGCCAACCGGATTCTCAGCCAGCGCGGGATTCAGGAGTGGGGTGTCTTTGAAGGATCGAGAGGCGAGCCCGCCACTGCTGCCACTGCGGGCCCGGGCGAGCGTCCGCATTCTACTCTCTAGGCTGAGGGATTATCGATAGCCTGATCTTAACAGAAGTTTGGCCGGCTGAAAAATTCACCCTTCAACTGGCGCGTAACTTATTTCTTTTGCTGAACGGAGAAGGAAAAAAAATGAACAAGCTAACCGGATTTATACTCAGTAGTGTTTTAGTTTTTGCTGCTGCAGCTTGCAGTCAAGTTTCTAAGACGAGCGCTAACGCTCCCGATTCCACTAACGCCAACGTGCAAGCGCCAGATGCCGAGACGGCTCAGAAAAACCAGGCCGACGCTACTAGCGACGTTCGCCGGTCGCAAGCCAA
This sequence comes from Oscillatoria princeps RMCB-10, assembly GCA_019359235.1. GTDB lineage: Bacteria > Cyanobacteriota > Cyanobacteriia > Cyanobacteriales > Oscillatoriaceae > Oscillatoria > Oscillatoria princeps. The sequence goes on along the minus strand of JAHHHT010000009.1, from coordinate 279,702 downwards.
TGCTGATATTCGGGCGCGGGAGCAGCGGAACAACATCGGGGGCAACCCCCTAGCAAGAGCCGATAGTGACCTGGCTAGCGAGGTTCGCAGCAAGTTGGAGGTCAACCTGCCCGCCTCATCCCTAGCTGTGAAGTCGGAAAATGGGATTGTCACCATATCCGGAACGGTTCCGAATCAGAAGCAGCTGGCTAGAATTGAGTCTTTGGCAAAGGAAATTAAAGGCGTCAAGGGGGTGAGCGTGAAGGCCACCGTTGCGCCGGCAAAACCCAAGCAATAGAAGGGGAAAAGTCAATCGCTCTCAAGTAACATATTTTGGCGAGCGGGGGAGAGCAAGGATATCCCGCTCGACTGATGAAGTTGCCTGCAAAAATTGCCTAAATGGAAACAAGAGAGAAAACGGAGACGAGCAGTTTCAACTCTAGTTTATACAGTTGAGGAAGCAAGAAATGACTTTCATTCAATACAAACGCGCCGTGGGTGTTTTTCCCAACTACCAGCAGGCAGAAAGTGCCCTCACCGATCTGAGGAATTCTGGCTTTCCGATGGATCGAGTTTCCCTCGTCGCCAAGGATACAGACCGGCGAGATGTGGCCGGCGTTGGGGTGAGCGACCGTCCGGGACATGGAGTTGCCGAAGGCGCTAAAACCGGTGCCGTTACGGGTGGGGTCGTCGGAGGTCTGGTGGGCTTGATCGGAAGCTTGACTGCGCTGACGGTTCCGGGAGTCGGGCCGGTGGTGGCAGGAGGGACAATAGCCAGTATTCTGGGCGACACTCTGGTGGGCGGTGCGATTGGTGCCGCAACGGGTGGCCTTATTGGCGCATTAGTGGGTCTGGGGATTCCAGAAGAGCGAGCCCGAGTTTACAACGATCGGGTGTCCAGAGGGGATTATTTGGTGATGGTAGAAGGCACGGAAGAAGAAATCCGCCGCGCCCACACCATTCTTCACAATCGGGGAATTCAAGAATGGGGGATCTATGACGCGACAGCCGGCGATCCCCGCAGCAAGCAGCATCGCGCCCTGGGCGTCTTTACCACGCGCTCAGAAACAGAAGCTGCCCTCGAGCAGCTCAGAGATGCCGGTTTCCCGATGAACAAAGTTTCCGCGATCGCGCGGGACGCCGACAGGGACGATGAAATCGCTGGCGTTGATGTCAAAGATCCCGTTGGCAACAAGGCGGACGAAGGCGCAGCCACCGGCGCAGTTACGGGTGGCGCTCTCGGCGGCATCACCGGCTTGCTGGTCGGTCTGGGCGCACTGGCTATTCCGGGCATCGGGCCAATTATGCTCGCGGGTGCTGGGGCCACCGCTCTGGCCACTACCCTGGCCGGCACCGCCCTTGGTGCTGCCGCCGGCGGTCTGATTGGTGCCCTCGCTGGCATGGGAATTCCGGAAGACCGAGCCCGCATCTACAGCGACCGCGTGGCGCGGGGCGATTATCTGGTAATCGTGGATGGCACGGAAGAAGAGATCCGCCGGGCCGAAAACATTCTTGCCGGTCGGGGCATTCAAGAGTGGGGTGTCTACGACCGCCCAGCTACTGATATCCATCGCGCCGATTCTGTCGCTCCCGGCACAGCAATCACCCGCACTGAGGTTCGCACCGACCGCAGTTTGAACCTGCCGTAATCCAATTCCTGAAGCCGCGATAGGGCTGGTGCTTGCGTGAGAGCCGGTGGAAGCTTCTGGAGAAGCTCGGCGGGACATCAAGAAACCAGGTTTCTTGTCTGGGCTGTGTTAGCATTAATTGTGCCGGCCTGCTTATAGCGGTTTTCAGTTGGATAAAGTACGCCCCAGAAACCCGGTTTCTTTAAGAAACCGGGTTTCTCAGTACCTCACTAATATGAAAAACGCTATAAAAGCTCTGCCACCCCCACGCTGGCGCGAAAAGGGTGGCTCGTCCCACCGGGGCCTTTCACTGACTCCGCAGAGCAATTTGCCGGCGAAAAAAGCCGCTTTTCAAGTTGCCCCCAACGAAACCGAGCCCTTTTGCAGATTCAAGGGATAAAGTCAAAAAATGAAAAAGTTAATTTCATTTATGCTCACCAGTCTCCTAGTTGTCGGCGCTACAGCTTGCAACCAGGCTAAGACGAGTTCGGAGGCTCCCAATTCTCCAAGCGACACCGGCGGAAAGATGTCCGCTGGGAGCAACCAAAACGATGCTAATAGCCCGGTTCCCAACCAGGCTGCCGGCAACACCAACCAACTGCCTGATAAAGATATTAAAAGTCTAGTGCGCAATCAGCTGGAGAAAAACTTGCCCTCCAGTCAGCTGACCGTGGAGTCCAAAGATGGGGTGGTGACGGTAACAGGGCAAGTCGCCTCTGCCGACCAGCTGAATCAGATTGAACCTTTGGCCAGGAAGATTCCTGGTGTCAAGAGTGTGAATATTCAGGCAAAAGTGGCTTCCCAAACTAAATAATGTATAGCTTCAACCTGAATAGTTAAACCTGATAAGTTAAGAGTGAAGAGAGGATTTCTCTCTTCACTTTTTATTTTACACGTTTCAAGTCATTGATATCGCTGCAGTTGATAGCGCTTAATGCTTCCACTAATTGCTGAATGTGCGCCGGCTCGTGGGTGGCCATCACCGTGATGCGAATCCGGCTCACCGGCACTGTGGGGGGGCGAACCGCTGCAGCAAAGATGCCAGACGCTTTCAGCTGTTTGGCTGCAGCGATCGCCGCACCGGCATCGAGTACCGGCAAACACAAAATCGGGGACTCCTGAGAAACAGGAATAATTCCGCTTGACCGCAGCAGCTGTTTCAAGTAAGCCACATTTTGCCAAAGTTTAGCCCGCCGCTGGGGTTCAACCCTCACAATGCTGAGCGCCGCCAGCGCGGCTGCTGTGTCCGCCGGCGACAAGCCGGTGGTGTACACCCAACTGGGGGCTCGATTCCGCAGGAAGTCTATCACAGACGCCTTCCCCGCAATGTACCCGCCCAAACTGCCCAAGGCTTTACTGAGGGTGCCCATTTGAATCAGCTCGCGCCCCGCGCAGCTGAAATGCTCCACACACCCCGCGCCGGTTGCGCCAAATACGCCGGTGGCGTGCGCTTCATCCACCAGCAGCATGCAGTTGAACTCCTCTGCCAAATCTAGCAGCGCCGGAAGTTGACAAATATCGCCATCCATGCTAAAAACGGTATCGGTGAGAATCAGGCAGCGGCGGTGGTGCTGCCGGTGCTTTTCGAGCTGGGTTTTTAAATCTTCAATGTCACAGTGGCGGTACTCCACAATTGCCGCGCCACTGAGAATGGCTCCATTTTTGAGACTTGAATGATTGTACTGGTCAGAAACAATTAAATCGCGCTTTCCTGCTAAGGCGGCGACTGCGCCCAAATTAGCCAGATAGCCGGAACTGAAAACTAGGGCGTCTTCGGTTTGTTTCAGCTGGGCGATCGCCAGTTCAAGCTGCCGGTGGGGGTGCCGGTGACCGCTGAGCAATCTTGAGCCGGTGCTGCCGGTGCCGAATTCCTGGGTGGCGTTAACTGCAGCTTGAATCAAGCGCTCATCGCCGGCAAGTCCGAGATAGTCATTGCTGGCAAAATTGATCAGATCGCGCCCGTCGAGCCGCACCACCGGCCCGGGGCGTCCCTCGACCGTTTGCGGCGATCGATACCAGTTGGCGCGGTGAATTGTCGCCAGAGATTGTTCTATCCAAGCGTAAGGATCTGTCGGCATGGCTATCTAGGATTTTTAGATTGATTCTCCCATAATTTTGGCGATAGTGGTAAATAGCCGGGGGCAATTTGAAGCCGCCTTGGGCAGCGGTTTATTCGCTCGCTATTTCTGACGCACTCCCCTAAATTTTTTGCCTGACCCGCTGTTGTTCTGTGGCAACTTACGCTACCACACTGTATTAAAGCATATTCCCTTGATTTTAACTCAGCGATCGCAGTCTCGCTCAGCTGCCGGCTGCCGGTGAGCGCGGCAATGCCGCGCCCTTACAGGTGCCTCTATCACCCCGCCCAAGTGTCCCGCCACTTCACAGTGCCTTCCTTCGCCAAAATCCAGCGCCGGCAGACCAGATTTTCGCGCAGCGGGTCTTGGCGATCCCGCCACATCGCATACTTAAAGGCGATCGCCTTCCCCGCACTTTCAGTGAAGGGAATCTCCCCAAACCAAGTGTTAGAATTGATATATTCCAGCGCGTAAGCTTTGCTAATATCCCAATTCCCCAGCTCCGGACAGTCTCCCGTCACCACAATGGTTTCACCCAGCTTGGTGGCCATCCCATTCAGCTGAACCCGCGCGATGGTTTTTCCCTTCACACGCTCTCCAATGTAACTGAGGACAATCATTTCCTTCGCCCCCAGGTGCAGCCCGAGTAACTTGCCATCTTTTACTTCAAACCGGCGCTTTGTCAGCATGCAGATATACTCGCCATCCTCCAAATCGGTGGACTGCAAATCTACCGTCACCGGCTCGCCTTTATTCACCGCCACCAAACAGCGGGAATCCCGGTAGCGCCGCAGGTAGCAGTAGACATCGGAAGTGAGATATTTTTGCAGCTGACTCCCCAGAGACACCGCTGGGTTGAGCCGGCGCAACTTGGAGAACAGCTGCAAATCCTTATAAATCTCCGTGTTCGTCTCCCACTTCTCCATCATCGGGCGGTTGTAAGGATCTTTCCCCCCATTCGTGTCGTTGTGGAGATACTGCTCAGTTCCGTAATAAATGCAGGGAATGCCACGACACGTCGCCGTCAGGTTAACAGCCAGCCGCAACATTTGCGGGTCGGGATTCAAACTCTGAAAACGCGGCATGTCGTGATTGTCAATGAAGGTAATCAGTTCAGTTGCCGTATCGTAGAGATAGTCCAGATCCAAAATTTCCTGGAGAGCGTGAAATCCCGCCCCTTTACAAAACACCGCCCGGATCGCATCGCACAAGCCGAAATCCAGAATCGACATGCCTGATTGATTGGCAAACTCAACCGACCGGCGCTCTTGAGGTTTGCTGAACCCCCACTCGCCAAACATAAAGACAGAAGGTTTGTGGGTTTGCAGGTCGGCATTAAATTCTTGCCAAAACCAGAGGGGCATGTGCTTGACTGTATCGACTCGCAAAGCATCGACTCCCCGGTCAAGCCATAGCTTGATTGCGGTTTTGATGTAGTGGCGAAAGTCAGGATTGTTTTCATTGAAATCCGCCAAGCCGGCCATTTCGCGGTTTTCCAGCTGCCACTGGTCTTGCCAGTCTGTGACTTCGCCGTGGTGGTGATACCAGTTGTTGGCATCGTTATAAAAGTCAGCAATTAAAACTCCATCATCGTAGAGTTCTCCTTTATGACCGCTGACATCGGGGCTGCTGTGATTGCAGACAATATCTAGAATCAGCTTCATCCCCCGAGCGTGCGTCTCAGCAATCAATCGGTCGAAAACGGCACAGGTGAACAGGGAGGTTTTCTCATCCTTAGCCACAAAGCGAGGATTAATTCGCTTAAAATCTTTCGTCCAGTAGCCGTGCATGGCGGCACTTTCAAACTGTAGCTCTTCCACCTGCTCAAAGATGGGGGAGATCCAGATAGCTGTGACTCCCATCCCCTTTAGGTAGTCGAGTTTGTCAATAATTCCCTGCAAGTCACCTCCCCAGTATTTGCCCCACTTTGTTCGAGTTGCATCGTAAAGTTCGGGCTTGGGACCTTGATTATTGCTAGAGTCGCCATCGTTAAAGCGATCTATTATGATGAAGTAAATTGTTTCCTGGCGAAACTCAATCGCTCTGGTGAAGAGAAACTCAAACTCCGCTTCCTGGACGGGTTTGGCCTCTTCTGTGTGAAATCCAGCAGCGGCAGAAGCTGCTTTGGCCTCAATTTCAGCACGAGATGGAGGGGTTTGTACCATAAAATAAGCTTCCTTGTGGACAGAGATTGACAAGTGCGTCAAAGTCAGCACTGAATATGCTTCTATTATCCACAATGCCGGCAGATTTGCTGGCAGTAGGGCGCGGGGAGACGCACCCTACTCGCTAGGCTGTGACACCCTACAAGCTCCTAGCTGTCAACCGCTGCTGTGACTTCAATTGTCCAGCCGGTCAAACGGGCGGCAAGTTTGACGTTTTGCTTCTCGGGGCCAAGAGCTAAAGGCAGCTGGTCGGCGGGGACGATCGCCTCGGCGAGACACTCCTCTGGATCGAGGATTCTCACTTCTTTGACTTTGGCTGGGGCGAGGGCGCGGGCAATGAATGTGGCTGGGTCATCAGACCAGCGGACGAGCTCAATCTTTTCTCCCCGCAATTCACTGACTGCTGCTTGCAGTCGCTCTCCTCGCTCTCCCATACAGGCGGCGATCGGGTCTAGATCGGGCTGTTGGGTGTCCACTGCAATTTTGGATCGGGGGGCGACTGTGGCGGAGGACGGAACGGAGTCCCGCGCCACGCTGACTATCTGGACAATCTCCTGCTGAATTTCGGGGACAGCGCCCGTCAGGATGCCGGCGACTAGGCCGGTGGTGGCTCTGGAAACTCGCAGCTGTGGCCCAGAGCGGGGGGTTTCATAAACTTTTTTGAGGTAAACTTTAAATACAGCATCCACTTGATAGTTGTCTTGCTGCAACTTTTCGTGGTTGGGCAGTTCGGCTTCTACCTCTGGTTTGCCCAAACCGCTGCTGATTCCCATGACGATGCCTTTGCGATCGAGGCGAACCACTCGCGCCGGCAGCACTGTCCCTCTGAGTTCTTGGAACTGCTCCTTGATCAGCCGGCACTGCTCCTCTTGCAGTTTTTGGGTCAGCACCTGTTTGGTTTGCAAGGCGGCTAGGCGACCGAATTCCCCTTGATCCGGCGTCACGTCCACGACAACGCTGTCACCCAGCTGAGCTGGGCCTAAGTGCACCGGCACCCCTTTGAGCGCAACCTCACTGTCCGGATTGGCGACTTTTTCCACTACAGTCTTGGTGGCCAGAACGCGAAAGCCTTCCGCTTCCAGGTTGAGCTCGACTTGAAAGTTGTGGAAGCAGTCTTCTTTAAAATGGGGCTCGTTCAGACAATGCAAGCGACGGTAGCGTTCATATCCTTTGAGGAGCGCTTCTCGCAGAGCGTCTTGGACGACCGACTGGGGCAAGTTGCGCTCGCGACTCATGCTGTCGATTATGGCTCTGAGTCCAGGTAGACTGACCATTGACATGGCAATTTTCGATTTTAGATTTTGGATGAGCCATCCCCAACTGGGCGGCTGGCCGTTTTTCTATTGTTTACCTTAAGGTGCGATTGCGGAATCAGGCAAAGACAAAAGCCGCCGAGGCGGTGATTTTCGGGAGCTTCGGGAGTTTCCGGAGCGTCACGATCAAAGGAGAGAGAGGTTTTTGGGGACTGGTGCGAGAGCTGACGAGATGCGGCTGAGTCTGGCCGCGCGGCGCGACTGCAGTCAAATTACACCTAAATGTAATAAAATAAAGATAGATAAAGTCCGCAAAACATCCTTATGCCGGTCAAAAATTTTCTGAATGCGATGCAAGTGAAGCGACTGCAAAAAGCGCTGCGACAAAGCGACTGCCCTCGTTTGAGGGAGCACGCTTTGATTCTGCTCTTGCAGAATGACGGCAAGACCTACGAAGAGATTGCCGAATTTATTGGGTGCTCTTACCGAACCGTCGCCTACTGGTGCGTGCATGGAGATCCAGACAATCTGGACAGCCTGCGAGACAAGCGGGAGCTGGGGAACTATCGGAAGGCGAACGATGAGTATATCAAAATATTGCTGGAAACGGTTAGAAAAGACCCCCGAAAACTGGGCTATGACTTTGAACCGTGGACGAGTCAGCGCTTAGCGGCTCACATGGCGAAGGAAACTGGCATTGAACTCAGCGCCACCCAAATCACCCGGATTTTGCGAAAAAACCGCGTGCGTTTGCCGCTGAGCCGGGTTTAGAAACCGGCTGAGAGCGTTTGAGTGCAAGTTAGATGTATCTAAGGGGAGGGCGATCGCACTCCCCCCCCGAGAGAGAGGCGATGGCGCTGGTGGGGGAGATGAGGCGATCGCCGCTACCTTGAAAGGTGTCTCGACAAACAGAGAAATTCTGCCTTCCCCTCCCGCCTTCCTTGCAAAGAACTTCTGGTTGCGAGTTGGGAGCTGGACTTGTAGAGGCGCGACATATCGCGTCTCTACATGCTTTAGCCCTGGAACTCGGAGCTCGACTGATGGATTTCGGAGCTCGAACAATGGAGTTCGGAGCTCGAACGATGCGAGCAAGGGAGCTCGAACGATGCGAGCAAGGGAGCTCGAACGATGCGAGCAAGGGAGCTCGAACGATGCGAGCTCCCTTGCTCGACTTGTACAGACGCGACATGTCCCGTCTCTACTCGAACGGTGGATCTCGGAGCTCGAACGCCTTCACCGGCTCCTCCCCCCATTGGGGCGCTGGCTCTTTGTCTCCTCCGACGGTAGGTTGTACATTACCACATTTTCCAGGTGCTGTCAAGAGGCCGGTGACAAGACGAGCACCCTTTTTTTTATGGCTCTGAGGCGGAGGTTTCTGGCGAGGGTGGGGCGGGTTTATTGATAGCCGGCGTTTTGGCCCACATATTTCGGCGTAGGATATTCCAGGGATGAACCCCACCCCCCAACCCCCTCCCCGCGTGCGGGGAGGGGGAGAAAGAGATGGCTCTGGTGGGGGCGGGTTTATTGATAGCCGGCGTTTTGTACCAGAGATTGCCGGTGAGCAAGTCCCAACAGCCACCGGCATTCTGTATCGGGTGAGTCCGCCGGCACAACACCTTATATCGTCACTCAACCAGACGCCCTCCCCGCGATCGGAGAGGGAGTTAGGCGTTGGATTTTTTGCGAGCTTTTCGCAGCGACAGCTCACACCCTGTAGGGAATCATCACGAACTCATAGCGCTCTGGCGGGAAATCCCGACTGTTGCGCGTCACAAAAATCAGCCCGTGAATCTGAGCGAGAGCGGCTTGAATCGAATCAGAAAGCCTCCATCCGTGTTCTCGCCGCAAAGCCGCAGCCAAATCAGCCACTTGCGCATCTACCGGCAAAGTGTAAAAGCGATCCAAAAGTTGTTCCGCCAAAAGCGCCTCTGGCGGAGAGAAGCCGGCAAGAACCTCAGCCCTAGCAATCGCAGAAATAGCAATTTCACCCTGGTTTTCCCTGAGATAGGAAGTAGCCGCCGGGATATTCTTGAAATGGTCAATCAGGATAACCGAATCTAGCAACAGTCTCATTCCTACTCCGAACGCACAGCTTGCTGGTAAGCCAAACCATCCCCTTTTGTCCACATTCCCTTAGTGCGGTCTAGGAGCGTATCAAGAGAGGGCGAGTTCGCCTCATCTTCTTGGCGCATGCGCCGAATCGCTTGGCGGATAAGAGCCGTCATAGGTGTCTTAGTGTCTCTCGCCTTATGCTCCAGCCAGCGTTTGTCTTCCGGGTCAAGGCTAATTACAGTGCGGATCATCTGCTAACATTGATATCATTCTGCTAAAATGATATCACAAACTGGAATCATCCGATCGCCCCCACCGCCCTTTTTTTTCAGCCCCCCACTCGCTCCCCCTAAAGGAGCAGGACATCGGGTGGTAGGGCGTGCCGGATTTTCCCCGCGAGGCGGTTGGGTTTGCGGTTATCCTGCAACTTGGCAACCCCCGCTCATATCGTGCCGGTGGTTTCGCAACTTGTGGTGCCGGTTACGCAACGCTTACCCACCCTACTTATAGTCCCCTCCCCGCGCTTCGGGGAGGGGGTTCGGGGTGGGGTTCACCGGCATCTCAACACCCCCATCGCCCTACCGCAACCGGCTCCCCAACCAATCGCGAATTTCATTCGCCAGCCAAACCAGCTCAGCCTCACTCAACTCCTCTCCAAAAGCGAATTTCTCCAAACCCCTTTCAAAATTACCCGTGCCAATCACCACACCCAACTGCGGCGGTAAATTCCTGAGATTTGTGATATCGTAATAAGGAGCCACAGACAGATCCTGAATCTCATCCGTAACCCCCTTCTGCCGGCGATAGTTTAACAGCCAAACCTGCTGCCACTCGATCGCAAAACTTTCCCGGTCAAAATAAACATAAGTGCGCTCAAAATAACTGCGCCGGCGAGCCAGCCAGTTCCCCACCAACAGGCAAAGCGCCACCAAAAAACCAGCCTCCACCAAAAGCATCAAAACGCGAACCCCATAAACAATTGCCGGCAAACCGGCACCCAGCAACACCAGCGCCCCAGCCAAAGCTCCAGCACGCCACAAAACCGTCCGTTTCGCCAGCGCTTCCGAAGAACCCCTCAACTTGCCCCCCAAAGCATTTAAGCCCCCTTTCAGGCGCTCTTTGCCGCGATTCAGAGCGTTTTTCACCGGCTCAATCGCCTCAACTTCCACGCGAGCCGGAATTTGAATTTCCAGCCGTTCCGGCGACTTGCTGACAGTCACCCGCGTGCCGGCGGGCGCAGCAATATCTGCAATTGCCGGCTCAACACTGAGCCGCCCCGCGATCGCATCTCGCGCTTCCACCGCCGAACTGAAACGCCGCTCGAGAGCCGGTTGACTCAGGCGCTCAATCCAGCGCACAAAATAGACACTCACATCAGAGCGAACCCGCTCGCGAAATTGAATGCGCAAATCCCGCTGAGGCAAATCAAAAGGAGGCGTGCCGGTGAGCAAATGAATCAGCGTCGCACCCAGCGCGTACAAATCCGAAGCCGGCACCGCCATCCCGCCATACTGCTCCACCGGCGCATACCCGTAAGTGCCCACCACCGTAAAACTCACACCCGCAGACGCCCGATTTTGCACCGCCCCAAAATCCACCAAATAAACCTTATCATCCGCCCCCACAATCAAATTGCTCGGCTTAATATCGCGGTGCAGCACCGGCGGCGTCAGCCCGTGCAAGTATATCAGAACTTCTAGCACATCTTGAGCAATTTTGCGAGCTCCCTCCTCAGAAAACTGATCCCCCCGCTCCAGCAACTGCTTCAGCGACGAGCCAGGGATATATTCCTGAACCAAACAAAAGGATAGAGTCCCCTCATCAACAGTAAAATGATCGCGATACTTGGGAATCTGGGGATGGGAAAGCAGCTTCAGTACCTGCGCCTCCCGCTCAAACAACTTTAAGTCATCCCACTGCATCTGACCCCCAAAAGCCAGCAGCTTAACCGCCACTTGCTCCCCAGATTCCCAATCCTCAGCCAGCCAAGTCTGGCGCACCGGATTGTCGCTCAGTTTCTGTTTGAGTTGATAGCGATTCTGCAATACAGAGCCTGATTCCAGCATAGTATCACCCGGGCACAAAAAGAAGCTTCTACTAAGATAGCCCTGTCGCACACCTTAGACCACTGAGGGACAGGCGGGACGCCGGTCATACGCCAGGGACAGGCGGGACGCCTGTCCTACGCCTTGATTCGGAAGTGCGACAGGCGTCTCGCCTGTGCACCTCGCCTGTGCACCTCGCCTGTGCACTCCCTACCTCCGCCAGACATCGGGATCGTTTGGCTCATCTGGAAGCCAGACATTGGGGTTTGGGCTCACCTGCACTCCCCCCTTCTTAGAAAACGCCAGCCTCACCACATTAGTTTGGCCCACATCCAGATAGCCCGACGCCCAAACATCGAAACTGGTGATGCCGGTAATCACCACCCGATACCCGCCGGGAGAAAGCGTAACTGTTTGCCGGCGATTGAAATTGCGCACCTGCAACACCGGCTTCCCATCAATCCAGACATCGCCCCACTCCTCCCCACGAGCAACGAACTCCACCAGCACCTTACTAGACTGGCACCGTTCTGGGTTATCGGCGACAATCGCAGCCTCCCGCAGTCCGGGGAAATTGGGAATAGCACTAATAGGGCTAGCAAAAATCAGTGAATAGAGAAACGCAAACAGCATCAAAGTTTCCCCCACAATTCTCGTTCCCGCGCTCTCTGGGGCGGGTGAGAGTCCCCGCCGCCGAACGCCGGTTGGAAGGCTCAGCCAAACCGAGCGTCCCGAGAATTTCAATCCCTGATACGAAGTCCTACAAACCAGCGGGACGCTATTGATAGCATAGCACATTTCCCGTCACAAGTTGTATTCAGCACCAGAGAAAACCGCGATAACTTTTCGCCGCAAGCACCTGGATCAGCGAGTCAAAGTTCCGCGCTTTTGCCACTAGCCATATAGCTCAACAGCCAGTTAGCCATCGTCGCCCGCCGAGTCTGCCGGGGGCCAAACTCGCCCAATTTGTAGCCCTTAAACCCCAGCTGTTCTTTCAGCAGCTGCTTGTTAGGCGCAGGAATCGAGCGAGTCAGCTTCACCGTAGCCGGTCGGCTGTCAATAAAATCCGGCGGTTCTGGGTACTCATCCCGCCATTCAGGAGCCACGCCCGAAGCGTCCCACTTGCCGGCGGAAGCGTCATAGCGGTAGCCCAGACAGTGCCACACCAGCCGGCTCACCGTAGCGTCATCAAGTTCCTCCTTGATAATCGCCCAAATCGTCTCATTATTCAGTGCGGGTAAATCAGACATAAGCAGCTGTGAGTTGTTAGCCTTTACTTCTTTATTACTTCTTAAGTGTGCTTAATTAAAATTAAAACATTTGCCCCTCTTTTTACTCATATTCTACTAGAATAGACTTCAGTCTAACTCCCCCTCCCCGCTGGCGGGGAGGGGGTTGGGGGGTGGGGTTACCGCCCGCGCCGGACGGGATTCCCACCGGCACACTTCTCCCCCCGTCAAGGATACAGCTTTTTGTACCCACAGAGTAACACCAGCCAGACCGCCACAATTATCCAGTGAATCACCACCGGCACCCACAGAGAGCCGGTGTGCAGATACGCCACAGTACAGGCAACCCCCAAAAGCGCTGCGGAGAAGAGAAAAACAGGAGTCCTGAAAATCCTGTCGTGTCGGGCTGCGAAAATATTGAGCGGATGGTATACCACAAAAAGCGCCTTGCCTCACACAACCCCAAAGCCACTGCGCCCCCAGGGAAGCATTTTCTGAGGGGTGAGGGAGGAGCAAAACGCGAAAAAAAAGCTCCTCTGTTTCAATCCCGTTTCCGGGATTCAGCTGGCCAAAAATATGCTCCTCCTACCCCCGGCTGAAATCATTATTGCATTTATTTGGGCTTCCTCGCACAACCGGGATGCTCCGCCACAGACACACCGGGCATCAGAAAAGAACCCGCCACGATCTTGGCAACCGCTGGCCAGGATTTTATAACCTCAACGTGGATCAAACCCAGCTTAAACCCAACCGGCAGCGCAATCAGCGCATATATCCCCAACAGAGCAGCTGGCACCAGCCAGCCGGCGGCACCTGGAATCGTTGAAACAGCAGCACCGGCACTCTTCGGCGAGCCCACCGGCAGCCGGCAAATTGGCCAGATATCCAGAAAACATCAGACAGCCATCTTTCCAAAACTTTACTTACCCATTAAAATCGAATTCAAAGCAACCAGAGATCCAGACCGCACACCAATGCAGAACCCATCACCGCCGCAGCCAGTCCGCGCCCGCGTTACAGTTTCCGGGAGAGTGCAAGGAGTCGGCTACCGGTTCTCAACCTTGGATGAGGCGAGCCAGCAGGGAGTCACCGGCTGGGTGCGCAACCTTCCCGACGGAGGTGTGGAAGCCGTCTTTGAAGGAACCAAGGAAGATGTGGAAGCCATGATTCGCTGGTGTCACCGGGGGCCCCGAGCTGCTATCGTCAAAAATGTCACCGTTGAGTGGGAGGAGCCGCAAGGGCTGCCGAAGTTTGAAATTACGCGGCAGACCCGTTCCAGCCGCGATTAATTCTAATTACTAAGAGGAGGTAGCAGGTGAAAGTATTGCTCATGGGGCTAATTCGCGGCTATCGAATATTCATTTCACCCCTGTTTCCCCCCGTCTGCCGGTTTCAGCCCACCTGCTCCCAGTACGCTCTGCAAGCCATCGAGCGGTTTGGCCCGTGGCGCGGCGGGTGGATGGGTATTAAGCGAATCTTGCGCTGCCATCCCTTCCATGCCGGCGGTTACGATCCCGTGCCGGAAGCTGCTGAAACCGCCGCAGAAAAAACACGAGACGACAGCACCCCCTGAGGCACTTCCGGGTTTGTAGTTGGGCTTTAGCCCTAAAGTTTGCAGTTGGGCTTTAGCCCTAAAGTTTGCAGTTGGGCTTTAGCCCTAAAGTTTGTAGTTGGGCTTTAGCCCTAAAGTTTGTAGTGGGGCTTTAGCCCAAGAGTTTGTAGTTGGGCTTTAGCCCAAGAGTTTGTAGTTGGGCTTTAGCCCTAAAGTTTGCAGTTGGGCTTTAGCCCTGCCGGCGCGGCTTTCACAAAACTGAACGAATGGTACTATAGCGCGTCTAAATCGTTTGGACAATTCCTGTAGGGTCAGTCCCCCCGTGGCTGCCCCTACCCACGGAGGTTGCGCCAATCATTTAGACGAGTGATGTATTATGGCACGCTATATTGGAAAGCTATCTAAAAATGTAAATTTTTCTAGAACGGTTCTCCTGCCGGTGTTGTGGGGCGCTGCACAGCAGCCCCGGATGATAGGGCTGGAGGGCCGTGACCGGGCGGAGACAGACCGTGTGCCGGCGGACAACCGCAGGGGGATTGCCCCTGCAAGTATTTCGGGGCAGCCACAGCGCGATGGCTCCGACAGGGGAGGCTAAATTCTTTCCTCCCTTTTTTAGGGGGGGCAAGGGGGGGAGAAAGAAGCAGCTGCGCATTTTATTTTCTATTCATATCAATTGCCGCATTCCCAGCCTTAGCCTATATAATGGCTTATGTGGCGCTTTCCCTTACTGCGATAAGCAGATTAAAAGCATAATATCTTGGCCGCACCTCACTCAGGTGGAATCTGCCTCAGAAGAGCACGGCAGCGTCAGGCGGGTGGCGGGCAGCGTCACGGAAGGCTCAGGACGGTAAGATATCAGAAATAAAAGCAGGATTTTTAGGCGGATGGCACAGGAGTGGGGGTGAAAACCGTTTCGACCGGCTGGCAAAAGGACAGAGGCTTTCCGCGAGAAGGGGGAAACAAATTTCTCCCTTCTCACTTCAGTCGTTGCAACTTGCCCAAAGTGCCCCTAACCCCCGCGCCCCTGGAGTGTGGCCGGTGAGGCAACCCTCGCTCCAGTCCCGAAAGGCTTGAGTGCCCCAGCCTCACTGGAAACTGGCTGCTTGGGACAGCGGATTGCTCGGCATGAAGAGTAACGTGGAGCCATATGTCAGTGAGTTGTGGGAAACAGATGTCAGGTAGATTGCGGCCAGTTGCTGCCACGCCAACCCAATTTGCGAGAAATTGGGCCCTTGACGCTACAATTCAAGCCGAGTCATGGTATTTTTCAACGAGCGTCTTAAGTTGTGTGAAGCCTCCGCACCAGGGGGCGGTCTGTGGGGGTGCATTGCTCTATCTTATTAATTTTCCCCAAGGGAAAGACCATTCGCGCGAGCTAGCGAACAAGGAGAAGGTGTTGTGAGATTCCACTGGATAGTACCCAGTTTTTCTACCGTATTTTTGCTGTCAACTCCTGCCGAAGCAGCTAACCTGCAATCTTGGCGGTTTGACGCAAATGCCAACCGGCTGTACATTACCACGGACGCCGGCGTTCAACCCCGGGCCCAGCTGATGGGCAACCCGACTCGTTTGGTGATTGACTTGCCCGGTATCAGGCTCAACCGCCTCCCGGTGAACCAGCCGGTGGGAGGCGCGATTTCGAGTGTGCGGGTGGGGCAGTTTGACCCGCAGACGACCCGCCTGGTGATTGAACTGAGTCCCGGTTACACCCTAGACCCCCAGAAAATCCTGTTCCGGGGGGCAACTGCGAACCAGTGGACTGTACAGCTGCCAACTCCCCAACCGGTCGCGGATGCCTCCAGTCTTTCCCCCCTGGAAAATACAGAACAGGCACTGGCGCAGGAGACGACGGCAGACATGGCAGGAGCGCTGACGCGGCTGGAAAACGTGCGGGCCACCCCAGATGGACTGTTCATTCGCACCAGCGGCCAGCAGCCAGATATTCAAGTGCAGCGGAGTCGAGATCGCGCTACTGTCAGCATAGACCTGCCGGGGACAGCCGTTAATCCCCAGGTGCAAGGGCTCGATTTGGCAGTCAACAGCAATGGCATCGCACAAGTGCAAGTCAGCCAAATCCAAAGCTCACCGCCGGTGGCTCGCGTCACGCTCAATGTCACCAACACCAGCGCCGACTGGCAGGCAACAGCCACCAACTTGGGCGGAGTGATCGTCTTGCCCAAAGACTCAGGCGCAGGCGGTGGCTCCACCTTTGCCAGTCAGCCACAATCCTACGGGAGGCAGAGTGACACTCAACTCGCCACCATTGAGTCGGTCGAGCTCGTCGGCGGCTCGCAACTGTTAATCAAAACTGACGGTCCGTTTACCTACACCAGCGACTGGGACCCGTCATCCAGCTTCTACGAGATTAGAATTCCCTCAGCTCGACTCGGCCAGCGCGTCAGAACCCCCCGCACAAATTTCAGAACTTTGGTGTCAAAGGTGGGGGTGAAACAGGCAGATGCGCAAACCGTCGTCATTCAAGTCCAACCGGCCTCCTGGGCGCAGATTACCCAAATCAACCAGCCGGGCAGCCAAATGCTAGTCCTGCAGCTGCAACCGGCAGGCAGCGTCTCCCAGCCGGCCCCCACAACCAATTATCCCTCTTCCGATTCCCCCCGCATTCCCAGCGGGCGCGTCGTGGTGGTCGTCGATCCCGGACATGGAGGGCGAGATGTGGGTGCGGTGGGCATTGGCGGCCTGCAAGAGGCGGACATTGTTATGGACATCTCGCGACAGGTGGCCGCACTGCTGGAGCAACAGGGCGTGCAAGCCGTTTTGACCCGACAGGATGACCGGGAAATCGAGCTCGAACCGAGGGTGCAGATGGCCGATCGGGTGAATGCCAATTTGTTTGTCAGCATCCACGCCAATTCCATTGATATGAGCCGCCCGGATGTCAATGGCATCGAGACGTATTATTACGCCAGCGGCGAGCGCCTGGCCCGCACCATCCACAACAGTCTCCTGCAAGCCACCGGCGCTCGCGACCGCCGGGTGCGGCAGGCCAGATTTTACGTCTTGCGCAAGACTTCTATGCCGGCTGTTTTACTGGAATTGGGTTTTGTCACCGGCGCTGAAGATGCGCCCAGACTGGCCAATTCCGCTTACCGGCAGCGATTGGCAGAAGCGATTACTCAAGGCATCCTCCAGTACATCCAGCAAAATAGATAGGTGGTAGCTCAGGCGACAACCCGTGGTTTTCAACTCACAACTAAAGAAGTCACAACTCAGAAGACGGCATGAATTCATCTAGCATCCTCTATCCCGAATCTTTCAGTGAGGAACCATCACGGGCCCGAATTGGGATTTTCGACAGCGGCGTGGGCGGGCTCACCGTTCTCAGAGAGCTCTACCGGCAGCTGCCCAGTGAATCTATCCTTTACTTTGGGGATACGGCGCGGCTGCCTTACGGAACTCGCTCTCCCGGTGAGATTTTGCAGTTCGTGCGCGAGATCCTCACCTGGATGGTGCAGCAGCGGGTTAAAATGGTGATTATGGCCTGCAACACCAGTTCAGCCCTGGCCCTGGAGGCCGTGCGCTCTGAGTTCAGCGTCCCCATTTTGGGGGTTATCCTCCCCGGTGCCCGCGCTGCTGTTGAGAAAGGTCGCCGGATTGGGGTGATCGCCACCCCCGCCACGGCAGCCAGCAATGCCTACCGGCGGGCTATTTTAGAGATGGACCCGGCGGTCGCTGTCTGGCAAGTCGGCTGTCCGACGTTTGTCCCCCTGATCGAGCAAGGCCGCATCGATGACCCCTACACCTGCGAAGTGGCGCGAGAATATCTCGCCCCACTCCTGCAGCAGCAGATTGACACCCTGATCTATGGCTGCACCCACTATCCCCTCTTGGGGCCGGTGCTGCGCTCGATTGTGCCGGACAGCGTGCGCCTTGTCGATCCGGCTGTGCATGTGGTAGCCGCCGCCGCCCGCGAACTGGAGCTGCTGGGACTGCGCAACACCCGCCCGCCCCTGCCCACCCGATTCGGTGTCAGCGGCAGTCCGCAACAGTTTGCCCAACTGTCCGTGCAGTGGCTCGGTCACACGCCTTCTGTGGAAAAGGTGTCTTTGCCCGTTCCACTGTGTCAGCCGGTGCCCCTAGAATCTGGGGAATAAGCGCCTGCCGGGAACGCTCTCCCGCTTGTCCGCTCTTGATTCGTCCCGCCAAAGCAATTCGCCTGACAGTTGAAATCCTAGTGCGGGCCGGCACACTCCAACCTCTCGACGGGACACCAGTTCCCGCACGGCAGTAACCAGTGACGAGAAAAGAGGTTGCTTTTTTCTTGTCACTTGTGACTGTCCTTAAAGGAACTGGCGAGCAATTTTTGGCCCAAGCCTGCGGTCGCGGAGGGAGTGGCCGGGGCCTGCCACTGCCGGCCCACACGACTCGGGCTGCGAACATTTGGGTTAGTTTTACACTCTAGCGTTTCTTTGAGCAAAACTCAACAAAACATAAATCGTTAACAAATAACCCGTGGCCAGAATCGGAATAATCAAAGGAATATCATGGTAAGTCATAGTACGGCCCGTGCGTTGTCAGGAGGGAGAGGTTAATCTAAATCCACGCGAAAAAGGTTCGAGAGCAAACTGAACCATGCACCGGCTCAGAATGCTCTCTTGCCACAGGAACCTGCAGAAACATGGCTGTCTCCGGCAAATCTATCTGCCAATTGCCTAAAACCCAGAAACACTTACCCGGGTATCCCGGGTACCAGCGGTGGCCCAACCTCGGAAATCCTCGCGCTCACTCGCTCGTGGCTCGCTTCCCAACCTTAAACAGCTCAGGAACTGTCCAATCCAGTTTGAACCGCTATCATTTTTTTCCCCCCCAAGACTGAGCTTTCACCTCAATCCCGCAGTCCCTCCCACGACCATCCCGCGATGGCGGAAGCCGCTGGAAGGAAAGGGGAGCGAGTTGGCTGCTTTCCATTGGAGCCTGGGGTGGTCGTTTTTAATGCCTCATGGCCTGGAAGGGAGCCGAAACCGCAAGGCTAAGGGCCGCAACGCCATCCCCCAACCCCCTGCCGGCGGGTGGGGCCAAAGGATTTCAAGTGAGCCGAGCTCTAGAGACGCGCCGGTGCTGCCTCTCTACATTGAGCGGCCATCCTCGAAATACACTGGATTCAACCCGGTGTGCCCGGTTAAGCAACGGAATTGCTGTTTTCCGGACTGGTTCGAGCATTTTGAAGTTATGCGTTTGGCCAAAGCCGGCAGCGCATCCCCTCTGACACTCAAGCCGGTCAGCTCCGGACTTTTTCCAGCCCTCGCTTTACCGCTGGGCGGTTAGCGACGGGCAGTTAACAGGCAGTTCTGTAGTACCTGTAACTTGCTCGCTGATAAATCTATGGAATTTTTGAAATTCTTACTCTTTAAGATAACACATGCTGTCTCGCTTTTCCAAGCTTTTGGGAAAATTGCTTAACAATTCTACACAACGCCGGCGGAGGCAGCTGGAATATCCCAGGGGCTTGCTGTTGCCGCTGTTTAGCGGCAGAAAGGAACCGCTAGAAGGCGAAAGTTTAACAGATGTTGGCAGCGCGAATTGTGCTGCCTGTTACAAATGTCACAAACTATACAGATGTAAGAAGTTTCGCGGACGGTAGAGGGACGGCGGCGGTGGCTGTAGGGGCGGCCACGGGGGGCCGCCCCTACGCTGCCGGGCGTTGGCCGCGTCCAAAGCTCGTCTCGGCACAAACCGCGATGCGTTAACATGCGTGTGAAAGGATCTCGACGGCTCGACGGCTCGAACAACCGCTGTGCGGCTAAGAAAGTCCGTCGCGCCCGAAGTCCACAGTCTGAATCAAAGGGAAGAGACAGCCGGCACCTGCTCTGAAAGCCGGTGGCCGCACCTCAGCTTCCGGGGGTGCGCACCAGTGGGTGCCGGTAGGGATAAGGGGCAGGGGGGATAGGGGGGTCAGCCGAGAAATTTTCCTCCAAAGCTTGAGTGGGACGCTCCGAGCCTCAAACAAACCTTTCCTATCCGAGACGGTTAGCTTAAAATAAAGGCAATATATGTAAACTTTCGTAACTAACGCCTGAGTCGGCCCATCCATGACCTCAGCAACTTCCCTATTTTACCCGGTTGAAGCAGACTTGCGGGTGTTGACAGAAAACTTGAAAAAGCTCGTAAGTGCTCGTCACCCCATCCTGTTCGCAGCAGCAGAACACCTATTCGGATCTGCGGGAAAACGGCTGAGGCCAGCAATTGTCCTGCTGATATCGCGAGCGACGGTGCACGATGGGGAGATTACCCCCCGGCACCGGCGGCTGGCCGAGATTACAGAAATGATCCACACGGCCAGCTTGGTGCACGATGATGTGGTGGATGAATCGGAACTCCGCCGGGGGATTCCCACCGTTCACAGCAGCTTTGGCAACCGAGTGGCCGTGCTGGCCGGAGATTTCTTATTTGCCCAGTCTTCCTGGTACTTAGCCAATCTGGATAACCTGGAAGTCGTCAAACTCCTGTCAGAGGTGATCATGGATCTGGCGGAAGGGGAAATTCAGCAGGGGCTGAACCGGTTTGACAGCAGCTTGTCCATCGAGGCTTACCTGGAGAAGAGTTACTACAAAACGGCATCTCTGCTCGCCAACAGCGCCAAGGCCGCCGGTATACTCAGTGAAGTCTCTGCTGAACTCGCCCTTGACTTGTACAGCTACGGGCGCAATCTCGGTCTGGCGTTCCAAGTGGTGGATGATATACTCGACTTCACCGGCTCTACCGAAACCTTGGGCAAACCGGCAGCATCAGACCTCAAAAGTGGCAATCTGACAGCGCCGGTGTTATTTGCCCTGCAAGAAAAGCCCTACTTAGAAGCCCTGATCGAGGGAGAGTTCTCCGAAGAGGGCGATTTCGATGAAGCGATCGCATCTGTCAAAGAAAGCAAGGGCATCGAGCGCTCCCGCGAATTAGCCGCCCACCACGCAGGGCTGGCGGTGCAGCACATCTCCAAATTACCCCCCTGCGAATCCCGTCAGGCGCTAATTAATTTGGCTGACTACGTGCTGAGCCGACTGTATTAAAGGGGGAAGGAGGAATGACGCTGGAGGAATCGTTTGATTCATCTTTCACCGTTCCGCCTTCATGCCAATCCCAACTCAGGCAATATCAGGGGGAAGATTCCCGGTACGGCGTGCCGGGGGTGGCAGAAGTTGCTGCAACTGGCCTTGAATCAGATTTTGCACATCTTCCCGCCGGACTTCGGTCCCGACTTCCAGATTGCCGGATGTCTCAAAGAAAACGATGCTGTCAACGGTGTCCAGGGCCACCATTTGAAATAAAATGTGGGTCACGGGAATCGGGGAAGCAATCAGTTGAGGGTTTTGGGGAGCATAACCTGCCGCAGCTGCGTCTTTGCGGGTGGGGTAAGCATAAATCACTTTTTTCTCGACCTTTGGTTGGGCCCGATTGCTTAAAGTGGTCACAACCCAGTCGCGGTTCAGGGTTTGCAGGATGTAATACTCGGAATGGCGCAGTTGGCCTGCGAGGGTTTTCAGTGCGGGTGCGATCGCGGCCACAATCTGAGGCGTCGTTCCATCTCGGGGCGCACTTTCAATCAGGGCTTGAATCTGTCGGTCTAAATCCATCTCAATCTTAAGATAATCTTCTATTTTGAGTGGAGCGGTACAGCCATCTAAAATCTAAACTCTAAAACTCAAATTTTCAATCTACTGTCCCCGCTCACCAGCTTAATTGTAGCTGCTCGTGCGAGGGGAATGCACAGCGCGTATAACCATCAAATGGGAGAGCTGCTTTGGCGTGGAAGCAATATTTCAGCTGTTATATAATGAACTGGGGCAGTCAACTCGGGCATCCGAACACAACTGCCGGGACGTCGCGACCCGGATCGCCGCAGAAGTAACCCGCATCTGCAGGGAAAGCAAGCGCATTCAAGCTTCCGGAGAGGTGGAAGCCTGGGCGACAACCTTGGCTCGGCACCGCCTGCAGCAATGTCTCAATTATTACAAGCTGGGGTACCGGCAGGGGCGGATAGAACTGCACAGCACCCTGAGCGCCATTGTTTACCGTTATATCACCCCTCCCCACGCACAGTCGAGCTATCAAGCTCGCCTGCTCCTGATTGAAGATTTTCTCCAGCAGTTTTACGTAGAGTCCCTGAACGCCTTTCGCCGGGAAGCCCAGCTGAGCTCGAAATACACTCCGCAAACCCTGCTGGAACTGGCCGAGTATATGGCCTTCTCGGAGCGCTACGGGAAGCGGCGCATCCCGCTGCGGGGGAACCGCAGCCAGCAGCTGATCGTTCTGCGGGCGCAAACCTTCTCCCAGCAGCAACCCCCGGAAACGGCTGTGGATATGGAGCAGGCGGCTGAGGGAGCAGGTGTGGAGTCAGACCAGACTTGGAATGACACCTCGGTGCAGCAGGTGCGGGAGCAGATGGTGGCCCAGGAACCAGAGCTGATGGTAGACGATCTGCGCTCTGAGGTGATTAAAGAACTGATCGCCTACCTGGAAGCGAACCAGCAAAGCGACTGTGCCGACTACTTCGCCCTGCGCTTGCAAGATTTGCCGGCACCGGAAATTGAGGCGATTCTGGGCTTGACTCCCCGCCAGCGGGACTATTTGCAGCAGCGCTTCAAATACCACCTGATTCGGTTTGCGCTCCGCCACCGCTGGGAACTCGTCCACCAGTGGCTGGAAGCCGATTTGGAACACAACCTCGGCCTTATGCCCCAGCAGTGGCAAGAATTGCAGTCTAAAATTGGCCCGAGCCAGTCAGAATTGCTACGGTTAAAACAGCAAGGACTGCCCGATGCAGCGATCGCGCAAGCTTTGGGCTGCACACTTAACCAAGTGCAGAAACGGTGGTTTAAGCTGCTCGAGCAAGCCTGGGAGATTCGCAATCGTTTAGTGTCCGGAGAGGGTACATCTACCAATGAATAACGACTCAGAAGCGCTACAAAGTTTGTTCGCTTGGCTTTTACAGGACCCCCCCACAAATGCCTCTTCCCGGGATGGAGAACCCTCCAGTCCCGGGACTGATGCGGGCAGTGACGGGGTGGAAGACCTGGAGTTGGCTGACACAGACCCCCTGGATTCGGAGGAGGCGAGCCCCTCGCTCTCCAGTCACTGTGCGTCCGAGGCTTTCCCCCCGGATCGAGGCGGTCAACAACTCAAAATGGGAGAAATACCTGCCGTGCAAGATCGTTTTTATGCGCTCCTGAAGCGTCGAGTCAAAACTGAGATCCAGCGGAAGCCACCGCTGTTCCCCTGGGAAAGTGATGTGTCTGACTATCCAGACTACCTCTTGGAGGAGAAAGTTCCCGAGCCGCTCTGGACTCCCCAGTTCCTTTCCCTCAATCTGCCGGTTCCGGTTCCAGAACCCGTTTTAGCCCAACTGCTAGAGCGGTGCCAGGACTTGGTGCAATCCTCCCTGCGACAGGGGGCTAAATTGGTGCGGGCTGTGGAGGCTCTGTTTCCGGGCCAGCCCCAAACGCTCAATGAGGTCACTGGGCTGGTGCTCAGGTGGGCGGAGACTCAGCGGGGCAGACAGGAACCCCGCAATTTGGCGTCTCTACTCGCTCAGACTGATTTGCCCCGCACCTACGAAGCCGCGACGCCCCGCCAGCAAATGGTTCTGTCGCTGCTGGCGGCGCAGGATATTATTGGCTCTCTGACTGTGGATGTCTCGCCAGTCCAGCCGCACAAACACCGGCAGTGGCTGACTGCCGCCGGCATGCTGCATCTGGAGGCAGAATACCAGTCTGGGGCTGAGTTTCCCCGGCTGCGGGTTCAGTGCCACCTGCCCTGCGGCGGCAGCTTGGACATTCGCTGCGGCGAAACCCGAGCAACCTCACAGCGCCCGGATGAGGGCTGTCTGAGCGTGGAAGTATTCGACCCACAACCAGACCAGACTTACTCTCTGGAAGTCCGGTTCCACAACCAAGACCAGAAACCTCTGGTGTTTGCCATCTGCCCTAAGCCGTAGGCACGCTCGCACGCTCGCACTGGGGCTTTAAATCAAGGACACCCCCCACAAAACCTGACAGCTGACCGGCAGACGACCGACAATAGACACAAAGCTGATAGCTAATCGCTGAGAAGCTCTGTTATGTCTAATTCGTCGTCTGGGATTCGGCAACTGCGTTCCGCACCCGTTATAGGTCAGTTGTGGCAGCGCCTCAAGGAGCTGCCCCGACCTGTGCCAGAGGAGTCTATCTGGCTGCGGGTGCTGGTGCAGGCGCTGGTTATTGTTGGGATTGTGGCCACTGATATTGCGGCAGAGACTCAGCTGAGCTGGTGGGCTGTGCCGCTAAGTATTGTTGGGGGGATTTGGAGCTGGCACCGGCGTCGGGAACGCAATGTCCCGGTGAAGTTCTTGCTGGCTATTGGCATGCTGGTGGCGCTGGCGTTCTTTTTCCAAGGGCTTTTCGCTTCGGTTAGAGACGCTACGAATGACACCCGCATCGTCTTGGCTCAGCTGCTGATCCAAGTCCAGGTGCTCCACAGCTTTGACTTGCCCCGCCGCAAGGATTTGGGCTATTCTATGGTGATTGGGCTGATTCTTCTGGGAGTTGCCGGCACTCTCTCTCAAACGCTAGCCTTCGGCCCTTTGTTGCTGCTATTTTTGGCGCTCGCTCTGCCAACTTTGGTTCTGGATTACCGCTCGCGCCTGGGACTGCTAGCAGCAAGAACTAAGAACCAAGAAGCAAAAAGAAAGACAAAAGAAACTCAAAACTTTTTGGGTTTTTACGCTTTACTTTTCACGGTAGTTGTGGTAATAGGGCTGGGTATTTTTGCTCTGCTGCCCCGGTTTCCGGGCTACCAGTTGCGGACTTTTCCGGTGAGCGCTCCCATCGATATCCAGGGGAATTTTGACACCAGCCGCATTTTCAATCCGCGCGGTGGCAAAGGCGGAACTGAGGGGGAAAACGGTACCGGCTCGGCATCTCCAGAAGAGGGGCCCGGTAAAGTTGACGATACGTTTTACTACGGCTTTAACACCCGGATGAATATGAACCTTCGGGGTAAAATGAAACCCAGGGTGGTGATGCGGGTGCGCTCTCAGGCGGAGGGTTTTTGGCGCGTGCTGGCGTTTGACCGCTACACCGGCCAGGGTTGGGAGATAACCCGCAATGAGCAAGCTGAAACTAAGGAGCGCCTTTCCTGGTCTTACCAATTTGTGCTGACGCTGGAGCCAACCGTCAGCGGCACGCGGGAGGTGATTCAGACTTTTACGGCTGTCTCGGATATGCCTAATTTGATTCCCGCCTTAGCTCAGCCGTGGCAAGTTTATTTCCCTACGCCGAAAATAGCGGTGGATGCGGAGGGGGGTTTGCGAGCGCCGGTGGGGCTGGCGGAGGGGATCACTTACACGGTGGTTTCTCAGGTTCCCTACCGCAACCGCACGCTCTTGGGCAAAGCGCCGCCGGTGTCTCCCAAGACTGTCCGCAATTACAAGGAAATCCAGCAGCACTACTTGCAAGTCCCTCCGAAAACTGCTGATAAAGTGCGGCAGCTCACTGAGCAAATTTTAGCAAATTACGCTAAGCAACAGGTGGCGAGAACGCCGCAAACAGAGGTTAAGTCAGCCTACGAAAAGGCTCTCTATCTGGCTCAATATCTGAAGCAGCACTACACTATCGAAGATATCCCGTATTTGGGTGAAAAGGAAGATTTGGTGGAAGCTTTCCTGTTTAAATATAAGGGGGGCTATCCCGACCACTTCTCTACGGTTCTGACGGTGATGCTGCGTTCGATTGGCATTCCGGCGCGGCTGGTGGTGGGCTACGCTCCTGGACAGTTCAATCCGTTCACCGGCTACTATATTGTCAGCAATACGGACGCTTACGGGATGGCGGAGGTGTATTTCCCAGGTCACGGCTGGTTTGCTTTTGACCCGATTCCGGGACATGATGTGGTTCCGCCGTCGCTTGAGGATTACGAGCCGTTTAGTGTGGTGCGGCAGTTTTGGCGGTGGGTGGCGGGCTGGCTGCCTTCGCCGGTTGCTGGTTTGTTTAATACGGTGTTTGGTGCGATCGCTTCTTTTGTTTTGGGAATTGTTGCCTGGTTTTGGAATTTTCTGTTCCGGGGGTGGCTGGGGCTTTTCACCGGCTTGATTTTGGCAATTTGTCTGGGCTTTCTGGGCTGGCTGGGCTGGAATCAGTGGCGGGTTTGGCGCTACCGGCGGTGGCTGGGTAAGCTGCCGGCAATGGAGAGTGTTTACCAGCAAATGCTGGGGGTTTTGGCAACTCAAGGTTTGCGCAAGCACCCGGCGCAGACGCCTTTGGAGTACGCCCGGGAGTCGCACCGGCACGCCCCACCGGCAACTGCTGCGGTGATTGATGAAATTTCCGAAGCTTATGTGCGCTGGCGGTATGCGGGGGAGCCGGTGAATCACGAGCCTTTGCGCCGGCGTTTGCGGGAGTTGAAGCCGCGAAATAACCAAAATCCGCTACAGAAGTTGCGCTCGCTTTTGCGGCGGAGCCGGTGATATTTAACCGGCAAGATAGGTAGGGTGCGTTCCTACTCTATGGCCCAGAAACCCGGAAGGGGCGGTCTCCGTGGGTGGCACCGCCCCTACGAAACCGGGTTTCTCAGTACCTCACTAATATGAGAAACCCTATATAGCAGTATGCACTTAGGTTAGGACATTAGATCAAGAGGGCAGGCGTCTCGCCTGCCCTACGCCTTTTTCCCTAGGTCACTGATGTCCTAACCAATATGACTGCTGCTATATCATGCCGTCCTTCGTCTCACCGGCATCCTGGCCAACCCCACAGCTCCTCCCACCCGCCTGCTGCCTCCCGATTGCCGGTCCCGCTCTTGACCCCACAGGAGTGTAAGTAAAGTGATTAAACGTAATTTATAAAACTTAATAGGCTAAACCCCTTTATATACCGGCATCGTGCGGCTAAAAATTAAACTAATTCCGGTTAATCGCGAAGCGAACTGTTTGACGGCATCGGCAACTCCCCCCACCGGCACCCCCCGATCTGCTAACATTAAACCATCATTATACCGTGTGAGGGGGCGGGGTGTGCCATGCCGGAGGAATCTACGCAGTGGAATGTGGGTGATGTCATTCTCAATTTATACCAAGTCACCGGCTCTTTGGGGGAGGGGAGTTTTGGCAAAGTCTGCAAAGTGCGGCACTTGGGGTGGAATATTGACCTGGCGGTGAAAATCCCGAAACCAGAAGCTGTGGCGGCGGCGGGAGGTGTGGAGAACTTTGAGCGGGAGGCGGAAACTTGGGTGAATTTGGGGCTGCACCCTCACACGGTAAGCTGCTATTATGTGCGGCGGATTGAGGGGAATCCGGTGGTGTTTGCCGAATATGTGGCGGGGGGAACGTTGCACGACTGGATTTATGATGGCAGGCTGTATGCCGGTGGTGAGCGTGCCAGTTTGAAACGCATCCTTGATATTGCAATTCAGTTTGCGTGGGGGCTGCATTACGCTCACGAACAGGGGCTGATTCACCAGGATGTCAAGCCGGGAAATGTGATGGTGACGCCTAAGTGTGCGGTGAAAGTAACGGATTTTGGGCTGGCGAGGGGAAAGATTGTAGCCCCGGCGGGAGAATTCCCCCCAATTGCTCCTTATCCAGGGGGGGAGAAAGAGGGAAATTCCCCTGTTTTTGCGGCGGGGTTTGAGGCATTGGGCAGCGTGATGGGGACTTATATGGGGATGACTCCCGCGTATTGCTCGCCGGAACAAGATAGGGGAGAAAAGCTGACGCGGCGCACGGATATGTGGGGGTGGGCGCTGTCGGTGCTGGAGATGTTTGTTGGGGAGAGAACTTGGCAGAAAGGCACTATCGCCCGCCACGTGCTGGAAGCGTACCTGCGGGGGGAGCGAGAGGATGCCGGTGTTCCGCAAATGCCGAATTCGGTGGCGGCGATTCTGCGGCGCTGCTTTCGGAAAAACCAGCAGAAGCGCTACCGCAATATGTTAGCAGTGGCGAAAGAACTGCAGGGGAGTTACGAGCAAGTGATGGGGGAAGTTTACCCGCGCCTGGAACCGAGTGCCGATGAGGACATGGCGGACAGCCTCAACAACCGGGCGGTGTCGCTGGTGGATTTGGGCAAGCAGGAGGAGGCGCTGCAGCTGTGGGAGAAAGCGCTGCAGCTGGAAACGCAACATCCGGAATCGATTTACAACCGGGGTTTGATTTTGTGGCGCACTCTTAGGATAAATGATAATACTCTCGTCAGAGAATTGGAGTGGGTGCGGAATTCACATCCGGGGCATTGGCTTCCTAACTATCTCCTGGGTTTGGTGCATTTAGAGCGGGATTATTGCCAGGCGGCAATTCAGACTCTGGAGAGTATTCCAGGAGAAGGGGCAGTAAAGGCGAAGCATAAGGGCGATGATGTTTCGGTTGCAGTCAAAAGTGATTCAGCAAACACTTCGCCGGTACAGGCGGCGCTCAAATTAGCGAGAGAAAGATTGCCCAACTCAAAGTGCTTATTGGACACTTTTGGGAAACATACAGACTATGTGAACTCAGTGTGTCTGAGCCCGGATGGCAGATTTGCCCTGTCGGGGAGTGAGGACAATACCCTGAAACTGTGGGAAGTGGCAACATGGCCGCCGTGCTTTCGCACTTTTGAGGGACATACATACTTTGTGAACTCAGTGTGTCTGAGCCCGGATGGCAGATTTGCCCTGTCGGGGAGTAAGGAGAAAACCCTGAAACTGTGGGAAGTGGCAACGGGGCGGTGCTTGCGCACTTTTGAGGGACATACAGGCGGGGTGTCCTCAGTGTGTCTGAGCCCGGATGGCAGATTTGCCCTGTCGGGGAGTGGGGTAACCCTGAAACTGTGGGAAGTGGCAACGGGGCGATGCTTGCGCACCTTTGAGAGTACAGGCGGGGTGTCCTCAGTGTGTCTGAGCCCGGATGGCAGATTTGCCCTGTCGGGGAGTGGGGACAAAACCCTGAAACTGTGGGAAGTGGCAACAGGGCAGTGCTTGCGCACCTTTGAGGGACATGCAAACTCGGTGAACTCAGTGTGTCTGAGCCCGGATGGCAGATTTGCCCTGTCGGGGAGTTGGGACGAAACCCTGAAACTGTGGGATGTGGCAACGGGGCGGTGCTTGCGCACTTTTGAGGGACATACACACTCGGTGAGCTCAGTGTGTCTGAGCCCGGATGGCAGATTTGCCCTGTCGGGGAGTTCTGACAAAACCCTGAAACTGTGGGAAGTGGTAACGGGGCGGTGCTTGCGCACTTTTGAGGGACATGCAAACAAGGTGTCCTCAGTGTGTCTGAGCCTGGATGGCAGATTTGCCCTGTCGGGAAGTTGGGACGATACCGTGAAACTGTGGGCAGTTGGCTCGACGAATGCCTATCAAGCACCGCTGATATTATCCCAGATGGTGGCAACGGAAACCATTCTCGAAATTAGCCAGACTTATAAGCGGGAAATGGCACTGGCACGAGCGGCTGTGGGACGGGGTGACTGGGCAGCGGCGGCGGGACATATTCAGACGGCGCGCGCGCAACCGGGATACAGCCGCCGAGAGCAAGCTGTCAAGGCTTGGGCAAGTCTATATATCCGCTTACCCCGGAAAGCATTTCTGGGCGGCTGGGAAAGTGCCACATTTGCCGGACATACAAGATATGTGTACTCAGTGTGTCTGAGCCCGGATGGCAGATTTGCCCTGTCGGGGAGTGAGGACAATACCCTGAAACTGTGGGAAGTGGCAACGGGGCGGTGCTTGCGCACTTTTGAGGGACATACAGAATCGGTGTACTCAGTGTGTCTGAGCCCGGATGGCTTCTTTGCCCTGTCGGGGAGTGGGGACAAAACCCTGAAACTGTGGGATGTGGCCACGGGGCGGCCCTTGCGCACTTTTGCCGGACATACAAGCTATGTGTTCTCAGTGTGTCTGAGCCCGGATGGCAGATTTGCCCTGTCGGGGAGTGGGGACGATACCCTGAAACTGTGGGAAGTGGCAGCGGGGCGGTGCTTGCGCACTTTTGAGGGACATACAGACTGGGTACTCTCAGTGTGTCTGAGCCCGGATGGCAGATTTGCCCTGTCGGGGAGTCGGGACAATACCCTGAAACTGTGGGAAGTGGCAACGGGGCGATGCTTGCGCACTTTTGAGGGACATACAGACTCGGTGAGCTCAGTGTGTCTGAGCCCGGATGGCAGATTTGCCCTGTCGGGGAGTGGGGACGAAACCCTGAAACTGTGGGATGTGGCAACGGGGCAGTGCTTGCGCACTTTTCAGAGACATGCAGAATCGGTGTCCTCAGTGTGTCTGAGCCCGGATGGCAGATTTGCCCTGTCGTGGAGTGGGGACAAAACCCTGAAACTGTGGGAAGTGGCAACGGGGTGGCCCTTGCGCATTTTTGAGGGACATACAGGCAGGGTGAGCTCAGTGTATCTGAGCCCGGATGGCAGATTTGCCCTGTCGGGGAGTTGGGACAAAACCCTGAAACTGTGGGTTTTAGACTGGGAGCTGGAACACCGGCAACCCGCAGATTGGGATGAGGGGGCTAGACCTTATCTTGAGGCATTCTTGAGGCTGCGCACGCCTGAGTTTATGGCGGAGTGCGGTGGGGATGCTGTGCCAGTTATGCAGTCCATTGTTTCCCCCAGTTGGACTGAGGAGGAGTTTCAAGGATTGCTCCACACCCTCGGATGCGCCGGCTACGGTTGGCTGCGCCCAGAGGGGGTGCGCCGGCAGTTGGAAGCAATGGCGAGAGGGGAGGGGGGAGTGTTTGGCAGTTAAGTGAGCCGGTTGAATGCTTGCAAAACCGCCTCAGGGAATTGCAGGGCATAAAGCAAGAGCCCGGATGGTGAAATCGCGGCGCACAGCGATTTTCGCCGGTGCGGATTTCAAACAGTCTGCCAATAGATCCTGGCGATTGGAAAGATGCTGTTGGCGAATCCGTGAGAGGTTAGACGCGCTGTCGAGTCTGCTGCAGGGGGTGCCGGTTGCATACTGTTGGCAATCTGCAATCAGGGGGAGCGCACAGGTAAGGTGCGTTCCCCAAGAGGGAACGCACCCTTTGAGCCGGTCGTATACTGTTGGCAATCTGCAATCTCGCCACAAGTAGATAGGTAGGGTGCGCTCTCTGTTGGGGAACGCACCCTTTGAGCCGGTCGGATACTGTTGGCAATCTGCAATCTGGGCGAGGAATACATAGAATTGCTCGGCTGTCAAGATGATGGGGGTGCGTTCCCTCTTAGGGAACACACCCTACCGGCAACAAGCCGGTCGGATACTGTTGGCAATCTGCAATCGGGAGGAGCGCACAGGTAGGGTGCGTTCCCAGGGAACACACCCTACTGGCGACGTGCAGGTCGCATACTGTTGGCAATCTGCAATCGGGAGCCCGCAATACATATAACGGCTTGGCTGTCAAGAGGGTGGGGGTGCGTTCCCAGGGAACACACCGGCGACGTGCCGGTTGCATACTGTTGGTAATCTGCAATCGGGAGCCAGGAACACAAATAACGGCTCTGAATCGGAAAAATCTGCTTTTATGCAATTTTGACTCATTCTAGTGGCTTGTCGCCATCCAGACTATCCGTGTAAATACTGGTGTGCCGGTTTCGCGGGCGGCTGGTGATTTTTTTGCCGCCGGCTGTTTTTTTTTATCCTGATGGCAAAGGGGAGATCCCGTATCAATAAACGCAACCTTTGATACAGGTATCTACCATGCTAAAGTACATCTCTGTTGTTTTTTCGGGACTATTAGTGATTGGTTTAGTAGCCCATTTCCAGAAGGCTGATCAGCGCTCAGCTCAACTGGATAGATTCCTCTATGCCGAGCAGGGAGATGCGAGTGTAAACCAGTCCGGCGACGGCCAACCGCCATCTGGGGGTCGCAAAAACTAAATGTGACAGATTTGTCTTGATAGAAGAGCTGGGATGCCAAATCAGGAAGTGGAAACTCTGACAAACTGCACTCCTGAATAGATACAGTTATCTCCTTTGTGGCGGAAGAGGCACTCAGGTTGGCAAGGCTGATAATTTCCAACGCACAGAGCATCGATAGACGCATCTACAAAGTTTCGAGGCTCTCACAGTGATTAGCTTCTGATGATTTTGGCTCTAATTGCCAGCCAGAGTGGACGGGGGGCGACTACAGCCGAAAAGCTGCAAGATTTCAGGGTGAATATCGCACTGCAAATGCCTCTGGCGGCTCAAGTTAGCTGCCAGTGATGGGTTGGCGACCGGCGAGTAATATCGTGTCCGCTTGCATCGGTGTGGGGAAAAGGGCGGGCGCGTTCTACATGCCGGTGCGATAACCATGCCAACGGGATTGATATAAAGCGACCTATTCGTGCAAAGCTTAGCCTATATAAAGGCAAAAAGAAAGGAACCTTTCTTTTGCCTTTTTTCCGCTGTAACACAGTTGATATCGGATCTCACCACTGGGGATTGTCAGCCAGCAAAGCTTCAGCATCCTCGGCTCGCAGGGGCTTGGAGAAAAAATAGCCCTGCCCGTATTCGCATTGCAGCGCCCAGAGCTGCACCAGCTGCTTCTCTGTTTCCACACCTTCCGCCACCACATACATGCCCAGGTTGTGAGCGAGCGTCACAATGGCTCGCACAATTTCTGAATTCTCGTCATCCCCAGCCATCTCAATGACGAACGACCTGTCAATCTTCAACGTATTGATAGGAAAGCGGTGCAGATAGCTCAAAGAAGAGTAGCCTGTGCCGAAATCGTCCACGCACAAATTAATATTCCGGTCTCGCAGCTTCTCCAGCACTTCAGCAGCAGCGGCGGCATTTTCCATCAGCACGCTCTCGGTGATCTCCAGCTTCAAATAAGCGGGAGAAATGCCGGTATGCCGCAAAATTTCGTCGATTTGCGGGAGCAGATCCGGTTGGGAGAGCTGTTTGCCAGAGAGATTGACGCTCATGGTCAGTTCCTGCCGGTCGGGAAATTGCTCCTGCCACCGGCGCAGCTGCTGGCACGCTTCCAGCAACACCCACGCCCCCAGAGGTACAATCATTCCAGTTTCTTCTGCCACTGGAATGAACTCTGCCGGTGAGATCAGACCGCGTTCTGGGTGGTGCCAGCGAGCCAGAGCCTCAAATCCCGCAATTC
Organism: Oscillatoria princeps RMCB-10; assembly: GCA_019359235.1. Classification (GTDB taxonomy): domain Bacteria; phylum Cyanobacteriota; class Cyanobacteriia; order Cyanobacteriales; family Oscillatoriaceae; genus Oscillatoria; species Oscillatoria princeps. The sequence goes on along the minus strand of JAHHHT010000009.1, from coordinate 246,685 downwards.
GCCCCGTATCCAGCGCCACAACCGGCTGGTAGTGAAGCAACAGCTGTACCTTCAGTCGCTCCGACTGGCTCTCGCCTGGAAACACCCGCCCGGTGGCACTCCCCCCAGTCAATTCTGAGTTCAAAATTGAGCCCTCACAATTTTCTTGAATCGCTCGCCGCAAGTCATTCTCTAACTGCAACAGCGCTACGGCGCGTTCGTGCATGGCGGCGTCGAACACCACATGACGGGCTTTTCCCAGGGCCTTGGCGCGATACATGGCCAGGTCGGCGTCGCGGAGGATGTCTTCGGGTTGCTCGTATGGGTGGCCCACCGGCTCGCTGTGGGAGGGGGCTCGGCGGTACGCGCCGATGGCGATGCCAATGCTGGCGGTGGTGAACACTTCGTGCCCGCTGAGATTGACCGGCTGCATCAGTTCCAGCTGGATGCGCTCAGCAAAGCCGGTGGCGTCGGCGATCTCGCTAATCGCTGACAGCAGGATCGTAAACTCATCTCCCCCAAGTCTGGCGACCAGATCCCCGGGGCGCAAGCACGCTTGCAGTCGCCGCGCCACCGCAACCAGAAATTGATCGCCCTTGCTGTGCCCGAGGCTGTCATTGACCACTTTGAAGCGATCCAGATCCAAAAACAGCACGGCAAACAGATCGTCCTGCCGCTGTTTGGCCCGCTCCACGGTCTGGGAAAGCTGGTGGATAAATTTGTTGCGGTTGGGGGTGCCGGTGAGCCCGTCATGCCAGGCGGCGTGGAGCAACTGTTCTTCCGCCCACAGGCGCTCGGTGATATCAGTGGCGTACATGTGCACGACATCCAGTGCGGGGATGGGGTGATAAGTCCAAGAAAAGACGCGGCTGCCCACAGTGGCCTCGATCTGGCGCTCGCCCTGTCCGGTTTCCAGACAGCGGCGCACGAGTTTGGGGTGGTTTGCCGGCAAAAAACCCCCTGCCGGCTCGACGCCCAGCTGTGCCAGCACCCGCAGTGCGGCTGGGTTGATGTAAATCAGGTTGCCCTGCCGGTCTGATGCCAGAACGGGATTGGGATCGTTTCTGGGGAAAGCGGCTAGACGGATATTCTCTTCCTCAGCCGCCTTGTGTGCCGTGATGTCAGTCATAGAACCCGCCATGCGATAGGCTTTGTCGCCGGTGTTGCGAATTGCCACTCCCCGACAGAGCACCCAGCGGTAGGTGCCGTCTTTGTGCCAGATGCGGTGTTCGTTTCTCAAATGGGAGGTCAGCCCTGCGAAATGAACTGTGATCTCCGCCTTCAGCCGCTCCACGTCGTCGGGATGCACGCGGTTAAACCATTCCGAGGAGTGAGTGCCGATTTCGTTTTCGCCGTAACCGAGCGTAGCTTTCCAGCGCGGCGAAAAATAAACCTCGCTGGTTTCTAGATTCCAATCCCACAGCCCGTCGTTGGCACCGGCAGCGGCGATCGCATAGCGCTCTTCCCACTCCCGGAGCGCCTCCTGTACCGATATCCTGCACTGCTGTTCGGTTTCCAAAGATGCCGTTTTTTGCTCAACCATCTGCTCGAGTTCCGCAGTGTGAACGATGGCCTTGCCGGCAACCGCGCGCAGCAGGAGTGCCGTGCCGCCGGTGCCCAGCAACACCAAAACAGCGATGGCAGTGCCGGTGGCAGCAATCTGGCGGTAGAGCGGTCCATACAGCTCCGAGTCAGCGACTGTGACAGCGAGCCCCCATTCGCTGTCTGGAATCGGGCTGTAGGCCACAATCTCAGCGCCAGCGCCCGCACCCGATGGCCAAAGGATGCCGGTGTTTTGAGCGACAGCCTTTTGCAGGGCTATTCCCAGGAGAGACGTTTTGGGAATCAGGGATTGGGCGTTGGGGATTGGCAGTTGGGGATTGGCAGTTGGGAATCGAACTCGCTCTGCTGCTGCAGCTGGCGTTGCGCCCCCACGATTTGCCGCACCCCCTGCCCCATCTGCGGAAATTTGAGCCCCACTGGATTTCAAATTTATCCCCCACCATCTGCCCGCCATCTGCCCCACGGCGGCAGAGCGCCCCCTGTTTTCTCTCAAAGGAAAAAACAGCTGCACCCGATCGGTTAGCACCGTTCCGAGAACCGTTTCGCCGGTGAGATCCAGACCTGAGTCATCTGCTAGAATCTGCTGCAAGTGGTCGAGCTTGAACAAAACGATATCCGTCCCCACTCGCCTGGATTGGCCAATAGATGAATCTCGGAAAGGGGATTGAAACGATGAATCCGGGAAACAGGATTGACAGAGAATCGGAACACCCACGACTAAATAGGTGGCACCTTCCAGAGTCACTGGGCCATAAACCTTGGCCTCGTGGGAGCCGGCATCTGGGACGGGCCAAAATTCGGGAGGCACCGGCACCCCCACCCTCACCGCCAGTTTGCCAGAGACATCGAGACGGGTAATCCCTGCCAATTCCTCAGACTGCTTGAGGGCGTCTCTCAGTCTGGGCAAGCTGAAATTCACCAATTGCTTGAGGCTGAGCTTCTTTTGGCTGTACGCCTCCAGGTAGTTGCGGAGTTCCGTGCGGCTGGCGATCTGCTTGGCGATGTCTTTGGTTCGCCTCAGGTATTCCTCAACCGCCAGGGTTTTAGTTCTGACGGCTAACAGCAGATTTCTCTCCTCGTGTTGTTTGAGATGGTGATACACCGGCACTGCGCTCACCACAGCAACGAGCGTGCCGGTGGCCAAAATCCCCAGTGCTGAATAGGCAACAATCAATTTTTGTAACCGTCCTGCAACATTCTTGGCAGCCATCCCTCATTCCTGCGTCTCGGCACCCGAGTGAATATGGAACCTCTTCCTGCAAGATAACCGCCTTGCCGGCTCAAGTACAAGAGCAATTTCACCCGTTCGGCGCACCCCCCAAGGGCTAAGGGAGGCGTGCCGATTTTAGATTTTAGATTTTAGATTGGGTTTTTCCGGGGGTTAAAATCCGACGGCTCGGTCAAAGCCGCCAGCCAAGTGGGTTTCAGATTTTGACAGCCCGCTTAATAACTAAGCAATCAATCGGATTGGATTTTTTGCTCTCACAGCAATTCCGGTTAGTTACTTTTAATTCTTTTTTCCTGTTCTTTCCCTCTCGCCCTACCCCTCTGAATCCCGCTCGCAATTAATCCGCCGGACGCAAAAGGAGCAGGCGGTCGGGGAGCAGCTCGCGGAAGGGGGGGTGCTTGGCCGCCCTTGCCGGTGTTGGGGAGGAGTGCGAGGGCGAGCGGGCAAAAGAAAGGAAAAGGATGCGGTGGCGTTTGGATTGGCAGCGCTTCGCCCACCCATCTCCTCACCGGCACGACACGGAGTTTATAAAGTAATTGTTAAGGCCGGCAGGAGTTGAGAAACCGGGTTTCTTTTGCTGGGTAAACTGAGATGTAATGGCCCACAACTCAACTCGGTTTCTGGCTCCTTCACTTTTTCTTTATATAGCGTTTCTCATCCTTTGTGAGGTACTGAGAAACCCGGTTTAGTAAGGGCGGTGCGGCACGACCGCCCCCTTCCGGGTTTCCCGGCAGTAGTTAATCCAACTGAGAAAAGCTAGAAGCACTATTTAACAGAGTACCGCAGTCTTTAGGCTGCCGGCTTTCTGCAAATCGGAAAGCCGGTTTGGCTTCGCTTAGGTTCCGCAATCGCTACTTGGGAGCTTTAGGAGCGGATTTGTCCGGACTCCCCCCAGTTCCCTTAGGAGTGGTCTTAGAGTTCTTGTCCTTAGAAGTGCTCTCAGACGGCTTAGAATCCTTCTGGGAGCTTTTCCATTCAGACAGGGGGCGATTGACAGCATTTTGAAAGTCCGGAGAGACTAAAAGCACCTCGATATTCTCAGATTTGTCCGGCGGCGGGTCAGATTGAGCGTACAAAAAAGTGCCGTTAAAATCAGGCTTGCCCAAAATCAAGCGATGGCTTTGCTGATTCTTCAGCTTCACTTCCACCGTTGCCACCGGCTCATCCAAACCGTATTCTTTGCGCTGCTTGGCGGGGTCAGTCATCACCAGCGTGCGGTCGCTTTTGCCGGTGGTGAGCAGATTCAGCAAAAATGCCACCGGTGCGTCACTAGCCGGAACTCCTGGAGTGTCGGAACCCTTGGCCTGTTTTTCTGCCGGGTTCGGGGAAGCTGCCGGTTTTGCTTGCGGTTTCGCGGTGGCGGAGGGTGGCGGCGGTGGCGGTGGCGGGATCTGGCAGGTTGCTGCAGTCTGCCCAGTGGCTTGTGCTGTGCAGGTTGCCGGCTGTTTTGCCAGTGCCGGATTGAGGATCTTTAGGAGCCAGCGGAGTTCCCCCGGCGTTTGCTGCTTCTCCTGACTGCCCCTCTCAAACGCCAGCATTTGTTTCTGGGTTTTCACCGTCAGAGATTGCACGTCCTCTTCCTTAAAGGAAAAGATTTGCTGCTGCTTTGCCTTTGCAGCTTCCCGCTGAGGAGCGCCCTGAATCTCATAAACGTAAACAAACCCACCTGCGAGCGACGCCAAAAGCATCAAAATTAAAGTAGACCGCTGCAACTTCATGGTGAGGAATGAGATTATTGAGGAATAAGTTTTGAGTTCTGTAGAGCGCCTCTGGCGGGCTCTAGAGAGTTTTTTAAGAATTGTAGGAGCGGGTTTATAGATATGCTTTGCTACCGGCAGATATAGCAGTTTTCACGCGCTCGGAGTGCAGTTCCTAAGCGCTGCGCGTCCTTCCCCCCAAGGGGCAGGCACGGGGGCCTGCCCCTACCAAGCGCGAACTTCTTCCCCTTCTGTCCCCCACTTTGTAGGGGCGGTGCGGCACAAGGAGACCGCCCCGGCAAGGGGGGAAAGACGCTGTCGCGTCCGGCTTCGCTATCAATATCTGCACCTCACGCTCGTTGGAATCTGTTATATGTCGGGTAAACCCGCTCTTACAGGGGTAGGAGAGCGGGCGCGAGCGCCTGAGACATTTCATACCACAGCGGATCACAACTGTCAATCAGCTTATAGCTAATCGCGCTCTCCCCAATCGCTATTAAGTAGATGGACATAACTAAACTTAACCAGAAAGCTCAGAGGCTGAGCGCTGTCCCCCGTGGGGTGGAAGGTGGGGTTGTGCGAGCGCGGGGTGGAACGCAGAGTGTATTGACTTACTTGCTCCCACTCCCTGCGCCCTTATCTTAGCGCCGGCTCCACCAGAGAGTCCCTGCTGACCCCAACCCGAGAGCGGGCAAAATCCCCACAGCCATCAAACTCAACAGGAGGGCTTGCTCCCGTGTCATGTTGATGCGCCGGTCAGTTGCTTGTTTGGGGCGGATGGAAAGGGTTTGCCCCTCCAGCTTGCTCAACCAGCTGACGGAATTGAGGAAAACATCGCCATTTAACTGTTGCTCAAATATGCCATCCGTGGCAAACTCAGAATTGCCCAACACCACCATTCGAGGCTCTTGACCTGTGCCGGCGGGCTTTTGGGCCGGTGCCGCCGGCGGAGTGGAAATGGGCGACGGAGAGACTTCACGGGGCTTCTCATCAGCTGCCGGCGGCGGTGCGGGAATGGGCGGCGGAGCGGGAATGGGCAGCGGAGTGTCCTTAGCCTGCTCTGCGGCGGATTTAGCAGCACTCCGACTCAGCGCCACCCCCAACAGCATCGGACCTTTGCGGTCGGTTTCCGGATTGAACTTTAATGGCTGCTTCTGCGGGTTGCTCTCTCCCCAACTCTTTTCATTGGTAATAAGCAGGGGCGTTTCCTGAATTCCCGGCACCGGCTTAGTTTCAAGCGGTCGCGCTCCGGGATAGAACGAGTAGCCTCCCTGAAAATCGCTGGTGATGGGGTGCTCGCCATAATTCTCGATTAGGGGTATAGCCGGCCCGAGATCCACTAACTGTCCCCGACCGGAAGCGTCTATCACCAAGCGATTGTCCAGCTTCACCCCCCATTCTCCCAGCAGGGTGTCCAATTTGGCGTCAGAAGTGGGGTCTAGCATCACCAGCAGGCTGCCACCCCGGTTGAGATAGTCCCTCAAGGCTTTTACCTCGCCCTCAAACAGGGCCCGTTTGGGCCCCGCAATCACCACGACAGCGGCATCCTGCGGCACTTCCGAGCGCTCGGCCAAATTGAGCGGCTCACTGATAAAGTTTTTGTTCTCCAAGGAAGCCACAGCAGACGAGAGTCCGCCTTTCCCGGCTTTCAGGGATCGCTCTCCGTGACCTTGCAGGAAGTAAACTTTGGCTTGGCGATCGCTGAGCAGTTGCGCTATCCCATTGGTCAGTTTGAGCTCGGTCAGGCGACTGCGATCGTCAACGCTCAGGAGAAACTTCCGCCGCTTTCCAGATTCCAGATGCACCTCCCCAAAGCGGCTGACGCCGAAATTTCGCGCCAGCGCCGGCTCTGCTTGCGGATCGATATAGTCAAAGCTGAACTTGAAACCCCCCTGCCGGCGGTAATTTTCCAGCAATGCCCGGTCTGAGGGATTCTCTGCCCGGTCGAACACCCAAACCTTCACCGGCTCCTTTAAATTGCGCACCAGCTGCTGTGTTTGGCGGGCCAAAGTAAACTGCTGATTTTCGGTGAAGTCCACTCGCAGCGGATAGCGAGTGGCCATAAAATTAATCAGACCCAGAATCACCAGCACTGACAGCGTGGCGGCTAGGGCATTAGTGTTGGCTTGTGTCGAGCGCTGACCCAAAAACCTCTGTATGCCACTGCCCGGTTGCAGCGCCCACAACCCCAGGATGACAAACCCCGCCACCAGCAGCCCTGCAGGCACCGGCACCCAGGTGCCCGATATCGCCCCTGCTGTTAAGCCCATCACAATTAAGCACGGACTTAGCCAAAACGCATATTTCCAAGCCTGTCTCGGCTGCTTCTCGTCGATCTTGACTGTCTTCATCTTAGCTGGTACACTTTTACCCTTTAGATGCTATCTTTTAATTTTGACTTCTTAGCTTTTAGCTTTTAGCTCTAATATAAATCACTGATATCAAATCCGGTTTAGCCACCAAAAAACCTAACTTACCCACCCCTCCAGACGCATCAATATGCGGGCGCAGTTGAAGGTATGCAAGGTAAGGAGGGCAATCTAGCCGGAGATATTGCTCCCCCTTCTCTTGGCGGACTGTGTGAGGGGTAATGCTTTTTATGGCACCCACCCTTATTTTATGTTCAGCCTTTTTTCTAGGGTAAAATCAAAAGTCAAAATGGCCAAATGCCTTTTTGACATTTTTTATTTTTGTTTTGCTTTCCTAAGACTGCTGGTAGCGAAGCGTTTCAACAGATTGAGCCGTTAGAAACACTCCCAGAGCAATGTAACTCGCAAACACCATCACACTGCTGCTATCTATCACCCCTTGAACCAGGTTGCTGTAGTGCTTCAGCAACGATAAATGCGCCAAGGCTTCCCCAAATGGCCCACTTATACTGTTGGCCACCAAATCGATTACCCACAGGAACAAAACCAGCGCGAAGGTGAGAACCGACGCCAGAATGGTGCTGTCTGTCAGGGAGGAGATAAACATTCCTAAAGATAGAATACTGGCCGCCAGCAGAAGCAATCCCAGATGCCCCAACAGCGGTACGGCTAGGGGCACCGGCGGCTTGGAAGCGCTGAGGGCAATCAACTCGCAAGCGAGCAGCGGCACCACTATCGCGGTAAAAAAAGTCAGCACCCCCAACAATTTGCCGGTGGCAACTGCCCAGTTGGTAATCGGTGAGGTAGCCAACAGCTCTAATGTACCGCGCTTGCGCTCCTCAGCATACAGCCCCATCGACAGCACCGGCAGCACGAACAGGGAAAGCGAACCCATCAACTGCAAGAAAAGCTGCACGAATAGGTAGGGGACATCCACTGGCGGTAAGGACATCCCCTGTTTGATCAGATCGTCTCTGTAAGCCGCTTGGGCGATCACTCCTTCTTGCCCCAGCAGAATGGCCACAAAAAAGAAGCCGGCAAGCAGCCAAAACACGCCGGCTATCGCATAAGCCAGAGGGGAGACAAAATACCCCTGCAACTCCTTGCGATAGATGGCCATAATATTTCCGATGATCACTTTCATTGAAGCCCTCCGACTGGTTGAGAAATGCGCTCGGGCAAAATTAATTCACCCAACATTCCCGCCTCGCTACATCTATTAATTATTGTGAGATTTTTGGCTTTCATCCTTCACATCGCTCGCCCACAGGTCTGACTCCAGATCCACATCTTCATACACTGGCCTTTGGTCGTTTACTCCCACCCAGGTGGGCGCACTCTCTAGAGTTTCTGACTCTATTTGAAACGGATTCTCCTCTGCGGTCGCGCCGCTGCTAGACCCTACCTGTTTGCTCTCTTCCTCCTGCTCACCACTCACAGACTGGGGTGCCGGTGTCTTTTCAGAGTGTTCACCACTCACAGACTGGGTTGCCGGTGTCTTTTCCGATTCTTCGCCACTGGGAAGTTCGGCTGCCGGTGTTTTTTCCGGCTGAAAGCCACTGGGAAGTTCGGCTGCCGGTGTTTTTTCCGGCTGAAAGCCACTCGTCTTTTCGAGTGCGAGTGTCTTTTCCTCCGTAGTCACTTCTAAAAACACATCTTCTAGGCTAGCTTGCACCGGCCTCATTTGGTACAAGCCGAGACCAGCTGACACCAAAGCCGCTACAATCTCCGGTGCCGGTTCTGCTGTAGGCCCGGCTGTCAGCCGCAGCCGGTGGCGATGTTCCGGCAGGTTTTCTGCCGGCATCAAGTCAACTGAAATCACTCCGGGCACTTTTTCCAGCAACTGCAGGGCAACAGCTGCGTCCCCATCTACCTCCAGCTCATAGCGCGAACCGCTCGCCAGCTGAGCCATCAGGTTTTCCGGGGTATCGGTGGCCACCACGAGGCCCCGATTGATAATTACCACCCGGCTGCAGGTCATGCTGACTTCCGGCAAAATATGGGTGGACAGGATAATGGTGTGATCCCCGGCTAGGCTCTTGATCAAATTGCGGGCGTCGATAATTTGGCGCGGATCGAGCCCAGTGGTGGGCTCGTCAAGAATGATCGCCGGCGGGTCGTGGACAATCGCTTGGGCGATGCCGACTCGCTGCCGGAACCCTTTAGAAAGCTTGCGAATCAAGACTTTCCGCTTTTCTAGCAGGTTGCAGCGCTTGAGGGCGTACTCGACTCGCTCTTGACGATCGCCTGCCGGCACCCGCTTCAGCCTGGCCACGAAGTGCAGGAATCCCTCTACCGTCATTTCTGGATAGAGCGGCGGCGTTTCGGGCAGGTAGCCTATCCGCTGCCGCACCGCCATTGAATTCTCGTGGACATCGAAGCCGGCAACCCTGGCGGTGCCGCCCGTCGCGGGCAAATACCCCGCCAAAATCCGCATCGTCGTGGTTTTCCCCGCCCCGTTGGGACCGAGGAACCCCAGAATCTCCCCTGGCTCTACGGCAAAGGTGACATCGATTATTGCCGGTGTCGAGCCGTAGCTTTTGCTTAAATGCTCAACTTCTATCATCCAGCCTCACCCATAGGGGTTGTTCACTGACCGCTCGCAAGAGCCTCGCGCCTCGCGCGGCTGTTGCGCACACATTGCTAATGGTAGGGGCGGGTTGATTCGAGATGTCTGCTGTCAACAAAGGATATCTGTCAGCCCGCCCCTGAGCGCGAATAGCTAATAGCTAATTCTGGCTTGCCTGCTGCCATTTGAGCAAGCGGCTCCCAGCTGATCGCATCTTGCAGTATAGTTTGATAGCCCGCCACGTTGGGGTGCAGCCCGTCAGAGCACAGTCGCGCTCGCCGCCATTCGGCACTGCGAGCCACCCACAGCTCAAAGATATCCAGATAGGGAATCTGCCGCTGCAAGCAGGCCTGCCTCGTGGCTTCTTTGTAGCGATACTGCTCGGCGTGACTGTGGTAAAAACAGTCTAAAAAGGGCATCCGGGCTTCATCCACCGGCACCATCCCCACAAACAGCACCGGGCACAGCCCCTGCGACAGGTCTAGCAAACTGGCTATATCGGCTTGGAAGGTTTCAAAATCCGTATAGTTCCGTCCGGAATGCTGGCCAATCCGGGCCGAATCATTCACCCCCACGGACAGAATTATGGCATCCGGGAACCGATTGCGCAGCTCCCCCCGGTGCCGGAACTCGATTTCCAGCCGGTCAGCTACTTGACGGACGCGATCGCCGCGCACTCCCAGATTGTAAACGATGTGACCGGCGCTGTCGGGTAACATCCAGCTGCGCCGCAGCCGCTCTACCCAGCCGCCCCCTTCCGGATCTCCGTATCCGTACACTATACTGTCCCCCAGGGCCACAATCTTCAGGGGACGGTAACAGGCTTTTTGTAACGGTTTGTAAACTGGACTCGCAAGTGTCTGCATGAGCGCACCAGAAGAATTTCAACACCTTTGACTGTCTGAATCGGGCTGCAACGCACCATTGTATCCTTTTCAAATCTTTATTTAACTCTAAAAATCTACACAATTTGCGGAAAGTTCCCCGACCGCCGGACTCTTCTCCCGCGACAAATTACAGATTGCCAACAGGATCGTTGCGGGCCGGTCTAAAATCGGGCTCGACACTGTTGATAAACTAAAAGGGGCACTCATAAGCGAAAATAGTTATGCACAAGCGTTTTAACCTAGATACTACCCATCTGATGCGGCAGGCCGAAAAATTGATCGGCACCGCCTCCAATCGCTACCGGATTACCGTGCAGGTGGCCAATCGCGCCAAGCGCCGCCGCTACGAAGACTTTGACAATCCCGATGACCCGACGATGAAGCCGGTGCTCCGGGCCATTATTGAAATGTCGGATGAGCTGATCCAGCCGGAAATTATCGGCGATGACTAGCTAAAGAGCAGGGGTTAGGGGTTAGATCAGTAGGGTGGGTTCCCCTGGGAGGAACCCACCCTACAAGCAAGGGGCTACCAGAAATTATAGCTGGGTGATGTTGACATAAAAGCGGTGATGTGGTAGAGAAAGCCATGAACAACCGATGGCGACAGCGGTTTTACAAGGGAATCAGAACCGGGCTGCTGCTGGGAACTGGCGAGGTGCGGCGAAAAGTCCTATTTGCCGCCATCGCGCTGACCGGCTTGTGTCTTACTGTTTTCGCACCAGGGGTTAAAGAAACAGGACACTTCGGGGTGCGGATTCCAGCCATCGAGTCCCAACTGGGAACGCAGCCGGCTTTTGCCCAGCGAGTCAAGGTTGCCGAGGCGGCGGCGCAACTTTACCAAGTCTTGCCCGATTTGCCGCGAGAAAACAGCTATGCGCTCCGGGAGACAGGAAAAGTCGATTCGGACAACACCTTAGCCAGTCGCTTGATCCGCTATCACATCTACGTCAAAGGACGTCCCGCTTCTTACCGGCTGGATTGGAAACTCACCCTGGCTGACTATCAGGACGCCAATGAGTTGATGGACAAGGCGCTGTATCCGGGGCGCGATGTTTTGCAAGAAAACCCAATGGAAAGCGACAAGGCGGCCATCAGCCGGCTGAATCGAGCCCAGCGGGATGCCCTCGTCAGTGCTCTCGCCAGCATCTTCAATCCCAATTCCGCACAGAGCAACGAACCCAGCCCCGCTGCCGAACCGGCTAGTGGGCCCCCAACCGCACCGAGGCTGCCGCAACCGCAACAGGGAGACGCTCAGCTGCTCAAACAGCTAAAAACCAGATGAGACTGCTGGCGAATTGATATGGGTTTAGTAATGAACCGCCATAGACGCGCCAGCGGCTTCCCGCAGCTGCGGACGCGCCAAGAGCGCCAAGAAGGAAGAGCAACAGGGATAGAAAAATTAAGCAACAGCTTATTTCACAGTGGGGCGGGATCGCAGACAGCGTGCGGAGCAATGCCCAGGGCCCAGGGCCCAGCGCCCAGTAGCAATTTTCCCGACCGGCAGAGAAAAGGCCAGAAATCGAAAGACAGTTGAGGAGACACCGGCATCGCAGGGGCACCCCTTGTGGGTGATTCCAAGCCTATTTGCCCCACCTAAATGCCGAGCGGACAGATTTTACCACGCTCTGGTGCAGCGCCTCTAACACCACCTCCCTAGATTTGTCGCCTCAACGGGAGAGATTCTGCCGATTAGGAACTCAGCCAAATTATGCCCACCCTGTATGTCAGCCCAGCCGGCGGTAGCGACTCCGCAGCCGGCACCCAGTCCGCCCCCTTCAAAACCCTCACCAAAGCCCTCAAACAAGCAGCAGCCGGCACCACAATTCAGCTGGCTGCTGGCACTTACAGCGCTGCCGGTGGAGAAGTCTTTCCCCTCGCTGTTCCCGCTGGAGTTACTGTTCTGGGCAGCGAAGCCAAAAAAGGCAGCGGCATATTAATAGAAGGAAGCGGCGAATATATCAGCCCCACTTTTGCCAGCCAAAATATCACAATTCGGCTGGAAAATCAAGCCCAACTGCGGGGCGTTACCGTCACCAACCGCGCCTCTCGCGGCACAGCTGTTTGGGTAGAATCCACAGCACCGACAATTGCCAGCAACACCTTCACCAATAGCGCCCGCGAAGGCGTCTACGCCACCGGCACAGCCCAGCCGGCGGTGGTGGATAACGTCTTTCTCCAAAACGCCGGCAATGGGATTACCTTCGTGCGCAACGCCAAAGGCGAAGTGCGGCGAAACGTCTTTAAAAAAACAGGTTACGGCATTGCCATTAGCGACCGTGCTGCTCCCCTGATTATTGACAGCCAAATAACCGAAAATCGCACCGGCATTGTTGTCAATGGAGAAGCGCGACCCGTACTGCGCCGGAATCTCATCGAGAAAAACACCCAAAATGGGCTGACTGTCACAGTTAAAGCCTTACCGGATTTGGGATCTCGCCAAGACGCCGGCGGCAATATCCTGCGGGACAATGGCCAGTACGATTTGGAAAACGCCTCCTCGAACCTGCTGGTTTCTGTGGGGAATCAGCTCAATCCAACGCGAGTCAAAGGTGCGGTGGATTTTGCGATCGATGAAGTGCCGGCACCCGCACCCATACCCGTGCCGGCACCGGCACCCGCACCGGCACCGGCACCGGCACCGGCACCGGCACCCGCACCGGCACCCACCGGCTTGAAAGACATAGCCGGTCACTGGGCGCAAGCCTTTATCGAAGGCATGGTCAAAAAAGGATTGATCAGTGGCTTTCCCGATGGCACCTACAAGCCAGAAGCCAGCCTCACCCGCGCCCAGTATGCGGCACTGATTGTCAAAACCTTCCAGCTGACTCCCAAAAAAGAAGCGGTCAAATTCAAAGATGTGACAGCTGATTTTTGGGCGAAATCGGCGATCGATCGGGCGAGTCAGATGGGTTTTCTCACCGGGTATCCGGATGGAACCTTTCGCCCTAATAACAACCTAACCCGCGTGCAGGCAATTGTGTCTTTGGTGAGCGGTTTGGGGCTGACCGGCGGCAATCCCAATTCCCTGCAAACCTACACCGACCGAGCCGAGATTCCCAGCTACGCCACTGATGAAGTCGCCACTGCAACTGAAAAGCGGCTCGCTGTTAACTATCCCGTGGTGGCTGCGCTCAACCCCATGCGAGATATCACCCGCGCTGAAGTGGCGGCCATTATCTACCAGGCGCTGGTTGCCACAGGCAAAGCGCCGGTGATTTCCTCTCCTTATATCGTCAACCCAAATACCACATTGCCGGTTTTCAACAGCTAGTATCTGAGCCGGTAGGAACGTTATAGCAGTTCCAAACGCGGGTTTATAAAGTAATTCATCAAAATGGGCGCTGCCAGAAACCGGGTTTCTTCTGTACTCAAGCTGAGTTTTCCGGCTGAGCCACCAGAAGAAACCCGGTTTCTTGTAACTTTACTTTTTCTTTATAAAGAACCTCTAAATAATTTGTGAAATCCTCTCTCTTTTCTTGGCGTTCTTGGCGTCTTGGCGGTTCATTAAAAAAAATAATTTTCACAACTCAAGAACGAACCGCTATATGGTAAAGGAGCGGGGGCAATGCCCAAAGCCCCATCGCCCACTGCCCGATGCCCGATGCCCGATGCCCGATGCCCAATGCCCGATGCCCGATGCCCGATGCCCAATGCCCCAGGCCCCATGTCCCAGGCCCCATGCCCGCAAGGGCGCGTGCCGGTGAGGGCACCCCAGTTGCGGGTGCCCTTCCGGCTTTATCATGGGAATACAGTCACTCGCCCACCCTATAGGTTTAATTGCGGACTTATGGCCAAAATTCAGTTTTCCAGAGGGATCGATGAGGAAGTGGTGCCGGATGTGCGCCTCACCCGCTCTCGCGATGGCAGCAATGGCACGGCCACGTTTTCTTTTGAGAATCCCAAAGCTCTCAGCCAGGACAGCACGGAAAACATCACCGGCATGTACATGATTGATGAGGAAGGGGAAATCTCAACGCGGGAGGTTAAGGCCAAATTTATTAATGGCAAGCCGTCGGCACTAGAAGCGATTTACGCGATAAAATCCCCCGAACAGTGGGACAGGTTTATGCGTTTCATGGAGCGCTACGCTAAAGAAAATGGCTTGGACTTCAAGAAGGCTTGATGGCTTGGCGAAATTAATGGCCAGCTAGGGCGGGCAGTTCAGGGGGCGTATATCCCCGCACTTGAGTTGAGAACCTCACGCCCTAGCCCCCTCTCCGAAACGCGGAGAGGGGGGACAAGAGGGATGTGAAGTTCTTGGTATACGCCCCCCACTCATTCAATTCAAATTCGCAAGACCGTAAGGTTAGAATAGCTGCGGGGGGTGAGAAACCGGGTTTCTCTGGCTGGGGGAACAGATATTTTCGGCACTTGCCTGGAAGAAACCCGGTTTCTGGCAGCCCTCACTTTTTTTTATAACCAACCTCTAAGGTTAGAATAGCTGCTGTTAAGACAATGGTGCAAATTCCTCACCCTGACAATGATAAAATGACAGTGAATTGCGCTGTTATTACTGTTAGCGATACGCGCTCTATTGAAACAGACAAAAGTGGCCGGCTGATTCAGCAATTACTCGTTGAAGCGGGTCATGGTGTGGGAGCGCACACGATTATTAAGGACGAGCCGGTGGAGATTCAGGCGCTGCTGGGGGAACTGGGCGAGCGGGCTGATTTGGATGTTTTGATTTTTAATGGCGGCACCGGCATTTCGCCGCGAGATACGACTTATGATGCGATTGCGGGGCTGCTGTCAAAGACGCTGCCCGGATTTGGCGAGCTGTTTCGCTGGCTGAGCTATCAGGAAATTGGAACGCGGGCAATGGCGTCGAGAGCGATTGCCGGTGTTTATGGAGCTAAGTTAGTCTTTTCGATTCCCGGTTCGACGGGGGCGGTTAAATTGGCGGTTGAGAAGCTTATTTTACCAGAAATTGTTCACTTAGTTGGGCAGATGCGGAAAAGTTATTGAGGGTGGAGATCGGGTTGTCAGGAAAATCCCACCCCCAACCCCTCTACCCCCATCCCCAGAGGGGGCCCCGAGCCCCCTTATCCCCAGAGGGGGCCCCCCCCGCCCCTTATCCCCAGAGGGGGCCCCACCTTCCCTGTTAACGGGGACGGGGCATTGGGGAACGGCAGTCCCGACGCCGGCACCTTGGAAGGGTGCGGTGATGGCAATCTGGCGACTTTTAACCGGCACAAACCGAGTTTCTCTTCCAGGCAACTCCCCGCTTCTGGGAACTCTGGTGTGATTTTAACTGACATGAACGCTTAGAGAGCCGGTCAACAAATCTTAGAAACCGGGTTTCTTTATGCTTGACCTCCGACAAATTGGTCAATACCTGCACGAGAAACCCGGTTTCTTAACCTCGATTTTAATACAAGACCTGCGCTCTAGTTTGAAAAGTGCCGGTGTGGCAATTTCAATACAGTCTCATATCAAGTCCGGTGGCATCCTTATTGCAAAACTCTTGGAGAGACGCGATAAATCGCGTCTCTCCACAATGCCGTCCCAACCGTTCATGATATCATCCTGTCGCCGGCAGGCTCCAGTTTGCCAACTTTTGCAGAGAATTCACCGGCACCAACCCCGCCAAAGTGGCAGCCGGTGCTGCTAGCACAAAATCCTAAATTGCGCATCTCCCCAGAGACAGACGCCGCAAGCCGCACGCCAGGGGCGATCGCTGCGCACTAGCAGCAGGTCAAGGAATACCAGAAACCGGGTTTCTTTGGATGGGAGAAGAGAAATTATGGCCTTATAGCCTAAAGAAATCCTGTTTCTTACCGCTGTCATGCCAGACATTAAAAAGATGCGATCGCTTCCCACTGGCAGCCGGCGCGACCTGAGACAATGAGAATATCACACAGTAAAAGTTTTTTCCTATGCAGAGCCGGTCAAATCCGAGAATTATTCCCTCCAACCAATCTTGGTGCAGACAGTATCGCTCGAACGGCGACAGTTCAAGTAGGCAGCCTTCTTCCCCGGAAGTGGAACGGCATATCAGCGCCTTAGAAGAGGAAATCGCCACACTCAAGCTACCCGACTACTACCCCACCCCGCAGCCGGTCATCCAGCGGATGATTCAACTGGCTGGGGTTCGCAGCGGGCAGAAAGTCCTGGAACCCTCTGCCGGCAAAGGTAACATCGCCGAGGCCCTCAGCGAAACCGGCGGCATCGACTTGGAGGTGATCGAGTCCCAACCCCCCCTGCGGGAAATTCTAGCACTCAAAGGCTACAAGATCGTCGGGAACGACTTTCTGCAACACGAAACTCGCTACGACCGCATTGTGATGAATCCCCCGTTTTCTGGGGGGTTCGACAGCGTTCACATCCGCCACGCCTACGAGTGCTTGCGCCCGAACGGGCGGCTAGTGTCCGTTTTGTGCCACTGCCGGTTCTTCCGCGATGACCGCAAGTGCGATTCTTTCCGCAACTGGCTGTTGAAAGTTGGCGCTCAAGTTGAAAAGCTTCCCAGCACAGCCTTTTTCCACGGCGAGCGCCCGACTTATGTGCCCACTAGCTTGGTGGTGGTGAGCAAACCTCGCCGGTGAGTGATATCATCTCCGATTGCTTCGTTTTTGTTTAGAGACGCGGCATGTCGCGTCTCTACATACTGGCATTGGGCATTTCAGACCGAAACGGCGGTGATGGCGGGACACACCACACACCAACGATGCCACCAGACATAATATCAGGAGCCGGGGGAATTGCCGCTCCTCAGCAGCCTGCGATCAGAGCTTCTGCCAAGAATAAGGTTTTGTCTGGTGGTGCGGTGGAATTTTGCCGGGAACTTTCCGGAGGTCGAACCTCAAAGCCCGAAGACTCGGAACAGATGCACCCTGATTGATACCCGTCTGGCAGCAATGCCAGAGGCTTTTTTTCGGATTTAACAGCGAGTTGCGGCGCTTTTATGAAGTGCGGTATTAAGGCCAGATACATCTATGTATTAACCGGTTAAATTTTTGTTGATTTTTAAATCAAATTTTAATTTATTGCCTTTATTTTTTAATAATTAGCGCACTTTTGGATGGCATAATTAAGCAGATTATGGCCTGTAACAGAAACCGGGGTTCTTAAATAACCCGGGTTTTTAATGGTACGTTTATTTGGGCGTCCGTACTTATAAAAGTGATGCGAACGGCCTGAATCGGCCCGACAGTATCCTGGCAAAATGGCAACACGCTCGCCTGTTTTTAAGCCAAAATTAGAAAGCAAAGCCTCACTTGTACCCGAAGCTCGCACGCCATAAACCGGGTTGCTGGCTCTCTCTCCTGCAGCCGGCTGTGGGAAACCAAGCCGCGCTCTTGGCTGCGAAAATAGCAGCCTCAATAGCAGCGCTACGCAACGGCCTGAAGGTGCCAAACGCATCTGTATCGAGGAAACGCCAAGTAAAGCACCCATTGAGTTGGAGACGCATGATGAATAACAGCAAACTGACACTGAGCAACAGTCACATGAACCACTCAGGAGAACCGACTTCGGAAGGAACCAAAGCCGATGTGTGGGTGAGGCTGAACAGGTTAGAAGCGCAGCTGCACCAGCAGCAGCAGAACGCAGACCGCCGCTACGCCAAGGTCAAGGGGCAACTCGACAGCCTGCAGCTGCAGCTGTCTTCTTTGGCCCTAGCGACCAGGGAGGCTGTTAAGAACGCCACCAGAAAATACCCGCAAGATTGGTGGCTGCTGGGCAGCATCACGCTCAACTTTATCCTGCTCTTCGCTTTGCTCGTCGTGAGAAGCAAAGTCCGCTAGACGAGGTTAGCTAAACCGGCAGGTTGACCGCCAAAAGTCTGTGACAGTGTAGCCCAGTTCCCCCAGCATCCGCCGCAGCAGGGGCAAGCTGAGGCCAATGACGTTGCTGTGGCAACCTTCGAGTTTTTCCACGAATAGCCCCCCTCGCCCTTCCAGGGCAAAGCAACCGGCGCACAAGAGGGGCTCGCCGGTGGCGACGTAAGCTTCAATTTCCAGATCGCTGAGGGCAGCAAAGTAAACCCGCGTCATCTGGCACCGCACTATGGTTTTGTCCCGGTCTGGATCGATTAAGGCGTGGCCGGTGTAAAGTTCCCCGACAGCCCCGCGCATTCGCTTCCAGCGGGCAATCGCCTCCGCCGCGTCAGCCGGTTTGCCATGAATTTCGCCGCTCACCAGCAAAACTGAATCGCACCCGGCAATTAGCCACGATGCGGAGTCGGGTGCCCCTCCCACAGGCATTTGCGTTAAACCGGCGGGCGGTTTCTCTCCATTCTTCAACCGGCTGGCTATGTTCTGGGCTTTCAGCTGGGCTAGGGTTTGCACTAATTCTGCGGGGTTGGCACTCCCGACTTCCGACTCATCAATGTTGCTGGGCCAAACAATCGGCTCGATGCCGGCACTCTGCAGCAATTTTCGACGTGCCGGTGAGGCGGAGGCGAGCAAAAACAAAGGCGGTTCCATAGGCGTGGGGAGTGGGAAAGTTTTGAGTGGGCTGCGTTCCAAAGGAACGCACCCTGCAATTAATAGACAGAGAACGAATTAATGACTTTCTCAAACAGCTGCTCCATTTTTGGCCAGCGCTGTTCGGTGCTGGAGATGTTGAAGGTGAAGAGTTTGCCCCGGCTGACGGCCACGCTGGCCAGATTGTGCCGTTTCTGATTGGGCAGTTTTACCGCATATTCCAGCTTGTAGTAAGTCTTGTCGCCGAGCGAGCGCTCCTCGGCGCTGACTAATTCCGCTTCGCGTCCCGATCCCGGAGGTGCGATCGCGCTCTTGGACAGCTTGTACCCCACCTCGCTAGGGGTTCCCAGCTCAGCCAGGGTTTTGCTGTCCGGCACCGGACTGATGACGACGCTGACGTTCTCGGTTTCCTGAATCAAATCGTGGAAGACCACATCAGGGCCATTGCTCACTTTCACCTGCTGCCAGCCGTTGGGATAGAGGAACTGATAGCCATCTGTGCTGTCGATGTAGCTGTTGAGGCCGGCGGTGGGTGAAACGCAGCCGGCAACCGCCAGCGTCACCACCACTAGAAGTATTGTCGCAATTCTTTTGAGCATCTGAGCTGTTCCCTTTGTGGAGTGCCTTTCCTTGGGGAGAGCGTTGTTCTGGGCTGTCCCAGTCTCTCCCTACTGGGTAATTGTCTCATCTGCTGCCCCCACTGCAAAATTCCCGCCGGTTTGGCCAGAGGCTGTATTTTATTGGAAATTAACAACTAGCAATTGGCCGGCCTGAGTCCGGGCGATAATTAAAGCGATTAACCGGATATCAGATAATACGGGACTTACGCACAACTATGAAAGAAACCGGGTTTCTGGTTCTGGAACGAGGGCTGATAGTCTTGACTTCTGGTTCAGAAACCCGGTTTCTGCGTAAGTCCTATAATATAGCGGTTCTCAGTTTGATGAACTGCGCCCCAGAACCCCGGTTTCTTTAAGAAACCGGGGTTCTCAGTACCTCACAAAGGATGAGAAACGCTATAGATAAAATTTTGTGTGGAATCTTAAACACCGGCCCGGGTTAAATTTTGTTGCGTTTCAGAGCCTGGAGAATTGGGGTGGAGATCCAAAAATGAATGGCATCGGTTGAAGGGAAAAATCGCGTCTCTGTCCGGCACTCACCGAGAGACGCGATTGACCGAACGGCCAACTCACCACAGATCGAGTCAGGCAAAGGCGCTAAATTCCGCTCTGCATCGCCACAAGAGCGATTGTCGCAGCGCTCACCAGAGCCAGGAGAGATCCCATTGAGAGTGACTGCACCACAGGATTAGAAGTTTTTAAGAGTTTCATATGTTATTGTTCCTTTTTCTTGCAGAAGTTCTCACGATCGTAACAAAAGCTTGAAGAAGGAAACGAAATATGAAGAAAACTTAAATAAACGTAAACTTCCTTAAAGTAAGCGCTCCGGTGGGGCTAAAGCCCAACTAAGTTGTTACGCTAATAATGCTGCTTGTCCCCTGAAAGTCGGCGGAGCCGACAGAGGGGCGTTCCCAGGCGGAGCCTGGGAACGAGGGGAAGTAAGCGCTCAGGTGGGGCTAAAGCCCAACTACAAACAAAAAACCGGCCCGAAGGAATAAAAAATATAATATATGTCTATATAGTTACTATTATGATTGGGCGCGACTGCAATATAATAGATGCGATACACGCACCCAAACACGGGCGTTAAATAAAAACAGTACAGCCGGATTTTATATAAAGTGCGGGGTGCGGGACGAGCGCACCCCACTGGGGTGGAAAATTGCGGAGGCTACTTGGTCAAGCCATGTTCCAGAGCGTAGCGCACTAACTCGGTGCGGCTGTTGGTGCCGGTTTTGCTGAACAGGCGGCTGACGTACTTTTCCACATTGCGGACACTGGTTTCCAGTCTGCGGGCAATTTCTTTGTTCATCAGCCCTTGCGCCACCAAGTCCAAAACGCTCTGCTCTCTGGGAGTCAGGTCTATTTTGATCGGGGACGGTGTTTGGGCGATGGAAGAGCGACCGGTTAACAGAGACTTAATCTCAGCAATCTGACTGGCCAGATCCGCGATATCCGGCGTCTCGCCATCCCCACCAAGAGCCTTGGAGGCTTCTCGGCGCAAGAGCAAATTTTGCACAACCGCCACTAACTCATCTGGGTCAAACGGCTTGGGAATATAGGCATCGCAACCGGCTTGATAGCCCTGGATGCGGTCTGTGGTCATGCCCCTAGCGGTTAAAAACACCACCGGCAGCGCCTTAAATCGGGGATCTTCCCGCAGCCGCTTCAGGAACTGATAGCCATCCACTTGGGGCATCATCACATCAGTAATCACCAAGTCGGGCAACTTCTGCTGCACCAGTTCCCAGCCCTGATTGGCGTTACTGGCCACGTCAACTTTAAACCCGCTGTCTTCTAAATAAGCTTGTACGGCTTCGCGCAAACCGGGCTCATCATCCACCAGTAACAGTTGTGCTGACGCTGACGCGCCCTTGTCATTACCTTCTTTTTGTTTAGCAACGCTCATTGATGTCCCTTTGCCGCTACTTTCTTTGATCGTAACAATCATCAGGGGTGGTGGTGGCGGTCGGATGCCCGAACCGCAAGGGATCGCCCGCGCCGCACAGTGTGGGGATGGGGCAGTCTCCGCCTGTGGCCGGCGGGGGCGGCCACGGGGGGCATTAGTGTCAACTTAAGCTCCCGGCGATTGAAATCGCGGCTATACAAACGAAGTCCGCCTACCCTGCGGGAAGGGCTTCGCCCAACGCGGACTTAAGAGAAGAGCTAGAATCTTAAAACCCGCGCAGGCGGGTTTTGTCTGTATAGCTGCGGTTTCAACCGCCCAGAGACTACGGGACACAGCTTAAGTTGACACCGATGCCACGGGGGGCCGCCCCTACAGCTCTTGCGAGCCAGAGAGAGGGCCGGAAATATTCCGTCTGATTGATTTAGTTTAATAATAAACCGCTCCTGAGCCAAGAACGCCAAGAAGGAAGAGGACACCGGCATCAAGCCCGTCGCCCGAGGCGGGCATCCGATCACAAAGAAGCCAGCAGCCTTGCTTTTCTGAGAAGAAATGTCAGCACCGTCTCTTCTCGGGAGATAATCTCAGCCGCGCCCTCCATGCCGGCAGCGATGGCGCACTGACGCCCGCCGGCACTCAACAGGCGGCTTTCAGGCTCGACAGTCACCTCGTAGTAAGCACCGGCTGAACCCCCCCCACCCCCCTGCAGTCGGGGCGTACTGCCTGTCAAAAATGAGGAATTATTGCCTTGAGGCGACATAGCGTCTGGAGAAATAGCAGTGACAGCGCCCTTGAGGGTGCCGTAGTCGGGATAGGGACAAGCTCCCACCCGCAAGTGCGCCGTTTGACCGGTTTTCACCTTGCCGATCTCCCCAGACGCCACAAAAACTTTTATCTCCAAAGCCGCCTCACTGGGGGCAATTTGGGCAATCCCATCCCCCGGACGCACCACTTGAGACGTGCTGCGGAGATTGAGTTGCTGTATCGTGCCAGATACCGGTGTTCTGATAGTGGTATTTTTAAGTTCAGTTTCAAGTTGCTGCAGGTCTTGCTTGTCGCTGTATACTTGATTTTGCAGTTCAACTTTTCGCCCTAAAAGCTGCGTTCGTTCTTGATTAAATCTGGCGATACTGGACTCACCGGCTGCTTTATCTTCCGCTATTTTTTCCCTCGCCATCGCTACAGCCGCCGCACTGGGATTGAGCGCGGCTGACACCCGTTTCACCCTAGCACCGGCAGCTTCAACCGCTGACGCCTGCCGCTCGATCGCTTGTTTTTGCCCCTCTACAGCAGCTTTTTGCGATTCCAGCGCTTGCTGTTGCTGCTCAACCGCCAGTTTCACTTCCTCGAACTGATCCTGAGACAAACCGCCGGATTCGACTAGCGGCTGGTATCGGTCTCGCCGAGCTATTGCTGCATTCAAAGAAGCCTCGGTCGATTTTAAAGATGCCTCGGCTGACTTTAACTCGGCTTGCGCTTTTTGAAATTCTTTCTGAGCTTGTCTTAAATTTGCTTCGGCTTCTTGAACTTCGCTGCTGGCGGTGATTTGCCGGTCTTGCAAATCGCGCTGGGTGCTGGCTAGGTTGGCTTCTGCTGAGGCAATAGCGCGGCTGGCGCGTTCTTTTTCAGCAGCGATTTGACTGTCGAGGGCGCGAATCTGGGCGTCAATTTGAGTTAGTTGCTGCTGGTTTTGCTGGATATTTCCTTGCAGTTGGAGCTTTTTAGTTTGCAGGCGGGAATCGTCAGTGGTGGCGATGATATCTCCTGCTTTGACGCTGCTATTGGCTCGCACTTCGATGCTTTTGACGGTTCCTTCAACGGCGGACTGAACGATGCGCAATTCGCCGGCTGGGCGAATCGTGGCAGGGGCTTTTACGGTGACGCTGTATTTCAGAACCCCGGCGAGGGCGATGGCTGCGCCAAAACCGGCGAGGAGAACCAGCCCCCCATAAGTTGTCCACCGGCTGATGGGAGGCAAAAATTCCTCTGGCGTGGCGGGGTGGAGAAACTCTGGGTTGGGGCTAGATGGATTTTGGATTTTAGATTTTAGATTTTGCATGGAAGGGAAATTTGCGCTGCCCATAATCCCAATTAGCCTTAACAAATTACCAATTGCCAATAAAATAGGAAGTCGGGGTGGGGCTGTTTGACAGCCTTCCTTGAGTGTCTCTGGCGGGGCGCGTTCCCGACCGGCACTCAGGGGGCGCAAGCCAAGGACTCCCCGGAATGCCAGCGGGCGCATCAGCGGTGAGAATCACCTCGCCATTGGGCCCGATTACCCACCCTTGGGCTTCTACAAGGGGTGTGGGCATGGGGAATTGCGCATCGGGCACTGGGGATTGCTGAGATTGTGGCCGGTGCCCAGTGCCTGGTGCCCCATGAGGATTTTGGATTTTGGATTGTGGATTTTGGATTGGGGATTGATTGTTTTGCGCAGTGGCCGGTACCCCACGCCCAGTGCTAGAATGTTCCTCTCCAGGCATCCTCAAATCGACAATCACTTGCTCGGCTGCAAGCAGTGCGTCGGGACTGGGGGGGATGCCGCCTCTGCCGGTGACGGTGAAGCTACTCCCCTTGTAACGCTCACAGCCGGAGACAATCAGGCGGGCGAGATCCACCACATCAGCCGGCAAGGCGAGCAACCCAGCACTGGGGTCAGCGTCCGGGGTGTTGATGCTCACGGTGCCGCTAAAGCTCGCGCCAAGATCGGAAGTGGCGGTGATGTCACTGGCGGGGGTGGGCTGCTTCCGGTAGTCGGTGCCAAAGATGCCAGAAGCACTGATACGAACCTGACCTCCGAAGCTATTTTTAGCGTTGGCGGTGATGTCGCTATTTTCCAGAGCCACTAAGTTATCTGTGGTGATGGTGATATTGCCGCCCGGATCGGAGCCTTGGGAGTTGGTGGTGATGCCACTTCCACCTCGCAATATCGCGTTCTGTGTCTGGATGTTGATGTTGCCAAGACCGGCTGTGCTGTCGGCGGTGAGCTTTCCTTGATTTTCCAGATGGATAGAGCGAGCGCTGATGTTCAGGTCGCCTGCGCTTCCTGAACCCAGACTGGCTACAGTGATTTTAGCCCCATCTGCCACAGTTAAGTTGCCAGTTGCAATTGTCAGAGCGCCGGCATTTCCCCCGGCTTCTGCTTGAGTGAATAGGGAACTTTTAATCGGCTGGCTGCCAAGGGTGCCGCTTCCGGTGACTAGCACCGACTGGGAAGCGCTGACATTTAAAGTTCCCCCAGAGCCATAACCAAAAGAGCCGGCTCTGACGGTTCCGCCATTGCGAATTAGCAGCTGCCCGAGGTTCAAGGTGGCGTTGCCCCCAAGCCCTGTTCCGAAATTGTCGGCTGAGATTCTCGCGCCGTCAGAAACAGTCAGCCGAGGGGTGACAATCGTCATTCCTCCGACGTTGCCGGTAGCCCCAGGCTCAGCGGAAACAAATACGCCGCTGCTGCCGCGAATCAGATCGGCTTGCGGGATCGCTCCGCTCAGGTCGATGGAGTCTGAGGCGCTGACGGTTACAGTGCCGGCGTCACCGGCACCGAGGGTGGAACTGGCTATCTGTCCCCCACCCCGAACAGTCAGCTGTCTGGTTTCAATGATTAAAGAACCGCCATTGCCGGCAGCGCCGGTATCGACTTGAGCCCTAATGCTGCCGCCAAATTGGGCATTTGGGCTGGAAGCAATCAGCTCTACAGAGTCAGCCGCCGCGACCCTCAAATTTCCCGCTCTCCCCGCGCCAAAAGTAGTAGCGTCTACCGTTGCTCCATCTCGGACAGTCAAGCGTCGAGTTTCAACAGTCAGGTTTCCGCCACTGCCCTTGGCGTCTGGAAAAACTTGAGCGAACAAACCGCTGGGAAATATGTCATCTGCTGTGCCGGTGCCAGTCAGCTCCACAGACTCAGAAGCGCGTACCGTCAAATTGCCTGCGCGCCCCTCACCCGCAGTGGAAGCGTTAACCTGCGCTCCGTCTCGGACAGTCAGCCGTCGCGTTTCAACGGTCAGGTTTCCCGCAGTGCCTTTCGCGTCGGGATAAACTTGAGCGAACAGGGCGCTACTCGATAAGCCATCTGGCGACAGTCCGATCAGCTCTGCAGACTCTGTGGCGCTGACGGTGAGATTTCCCCCCTGACCGGCACCGCTGGCCACACTGCTTTCTATGGCTCCACCCGAGCGAATCGTTAACGAACCGGTTTGAATGCTCACGTCGCCTGCCGAGCCGGTATTGCCGGAAGTGAAAGTGTGGATGCCGGTGGGATATCCGCTCAGTTCCACAGACTCAGACGCGGTTACGGTGACGGGATTTCCGGAGCGCGAGCTGGAGTTGGACACAATCTGGGACCCCTCCGTGAGGGTGACGCGCCGTCCGCGCACTTGGATGGCACCGCCGCCGGAACCGCTGGCATTGACCATCGCTCCCCCAGACAGGTGAATATCTTGAAAGTTCCGCACCGCCTCGTATCCGAGCGCCCAACCTCCAGACGTTGGGGAGAGGCTGACTGCACTGCTACCGCCAGCACTCGCCAAGATAATTCGCCCTTCGGGCGCGGTTAGGGAGCCACCTTCCAGGGTGAGATCGCCTCCCACCAGCGCCAAGGTTCTCCCCGGCTGAACCTGGAGGCCAACTTTCGCTTCAGTCCCATCTTGCCCCACCGTGGTGGCGGCAGATTGATTGACGACGCTCCCCGGATTGGGGCCCAATTGTAAGCCGACCGGCACGCTGACGGTCAGCAGGGGAAGTGTGGGAGTGCTGGTGGCGCTAAATTCTGTGCCATCTGCGAATTTGATCCCTCTCGCTGAGCTGGCGATAAATGAACCGTTGAGGTCTAATCTGGCATTGGGGCCAAATACAATGCCGTTGGGATTGATTAAGAATAAGTCGGCGCTGCCCAAAACCCCCAGGGTTCCTAATATTCGGGAATGATTCCCCCCTGTCACTCGCATCAGGATGTTCGCGATGCCGGCTGGATTGGAGAAATAGACGCCCCCTGCTTCCCCTACATTGAATTCCTGGAAGCTGTGGAAGAGGTTAGCGCCCCTGATGGCTCCGCCATCAATCCGGTCACTGGGGAGACCGTTTATATTCACATTCGGGGTAAGGACTGAGTTTTCCTTGCCTAAGGTGGCATCGGGAATTGCCTGCGCATTGGCGATGGCTTCAGCCCTGAGTGCGAACCCGATTGCCAGACAACTTGCCCACCATAATCGCCAGTCATGTCTTATCCAGCCGCGAGGATTCATAATCAATTCGCTTGTGGCGGCTTGTTTTGTTCTAGTCTGAAGTCAAACCACAGAAATATTATAGGGCAGTAGGGTGCGTTCCCCCTGGGGGAAACGCACCTAATCCTCAGAAATAGAAATTGACCTTCAAAAGGCCATCAATCTTTTTCTGCCATTCCCCCTCAGCCTCCGCCAGACCTTGTTGCAGCTGTTCTGACAGCCATTGGGTATTATTGGATATCTCACCGGCTAGTTCGTCCTGGAGAGATTCATACGACCCTGTAGTTTGAAGCGCCTGCAAAAGCCCGGACTCCCCGCTGCTGTTATAGGCATCTATATAGTATTGGCGACCGTACTGCTGGGAACCCGCCCCACAAATATCTGTAGAGCCTGCTATCTGGAGAAAGATGCCGGTTCTGTGATAGTAAGAACTGAAAGCTGCCCTCTGACTCCTGAACCCCCCCCCAGCGACTATTTCGGCCTCGTCATCACTGATATCCTCCGTCAGGGAGTCGAAGGCGCTGGTCTTGGCTTTTTGGGCTTCGATTTGGGCTTGGATGAGCGCTATGAGGTCTTCTGCCGTAAACTCATAGCCATGCTCGGCGGCAATTTTGACTAAATTGTCTGGGGTAACGGCGGCTTGCAGTTTCTGACGCAGAGCCTGATCGCGGTCAGCCGCTGCTACCAGGTGGGCGATATCTTTTTGAGACATGGCCAACATCTCCTCTTTTATATAGGTGGTACTTTCAAGAATAGAGTTTCGGTAGTAACCCTGATCAGGATTGCTGTCTTACTCTATCTATCCTACACCCCCTCGGTTCTCTTTGTCAGTATTTTTATGTAAAGATACCGTAAAGCGGGTATGAAGATTCTCTGAAGCTATTGCCGAATTTATGAAAACTTTTGTAAAGTCGCTGCCAAGTCTCAGTAGTTTGCCGGTGGCTACCACCCCCAGACCGCCGGCTGGCAAGGGACAGGATGAGAGACAGGGAGCATTCCGATTGTAAGTAATTTCCTGCCAGCGTAACGCTATGCTAGTAAAGCAAGGCGTAGCAAGCAGTTCACCCCTCCTGATGAGATACCCAACTGTTTTACAGCACAGTGAAGAAGACTGCGGTGCGGCTTGCCTTGCCACGGTGGCCAAATACTACGGGCGCACGCTCAGCCTGAACCGCACGAGGGAAGCCGCCGGCACCGGCTCGCAAGGCACCACTCTGCTGGGGTTGAGGCGGGGGGCAGAAGCCCTGGGATTCAACGCCCGTCAAGTCAGGGCGACTCCTGAACTGATCGACCGACTCAGTGAAGTCCCCCTGCCGGCGATCATTCACTGGAAAGGATACCACTGGGTAGTATTGTACGGGCAAAAGGGAAAAAAGTATATAATTGCCGATCCCGCCGCCGGCATCTCGCACCTCACCCGCGCGGAGTTAATGGCGGGTTGGGCTAATGGCATCATGCTGCAGCTGCAGCCAGACGACAGCCGCTTCTACCAGCAACCGGAAGATAAAGTTGGCGGGTTTGGCCGGTTTCTCGCGCGAGTCTGGCCCTATCGCGCTATAATTGCCGAAGCAATTTTTATCAACATCGCCGTCGGACTTCTCTCCCTGGTTTCCCCGCTGATGACGCAACTGCTCACGGATGACGTGCTGGTGCGGGGAGACACTCAGCTGCTCACCACCGTAGCAATTGGCGCGATTGCTATGAATTTGTTCAAAAGTGCCATTGGACTGGTACAATCTCACCTGATCGGTCACTTCAGCCAGCGGCTGCAGTTAGGGCTGATACTCGATTATGGATACAAACTGCTGCGCTTGCCTTTAAGTTACTTTGAAGCCCGCCGCAGCGGAGAAGTGGTCAGCCGCATCGCTGATGTTAACGCCATTCACCGGCTAGTTTCGCAAATTGTCCTCAGTTTGCCCAGCCAATTTTTTATCGCCCTTGTTTCTTTTGGCTTGATGCTGTTTTACAGCTGGCAGCTCACCCTCGCTTCCCTCGCCGCTTTTGTCACTGTCACGGGAGTCAACCTGCTGTTTCTCCCCGCCTTGCGCCATAAAACTCGCGCCGGTATTGTGTTGGGCACAGAAAACCAAGGCTTTCTCGTGGAAACTTTTCGCGGCGTCCAAATCCTGAAAACGACACAAGCCACCCCCCAAGCTTGGCAGGAGTATCAAACGAATTATGGCCGGCTCGCCAACCTGGGCTGGAGTGCGATGAAGCTGGGACTCTACAGCAGCACCATCACAGGCATTCTTTCCAATCTCACGAATATTGCCTTGCTGTGGTTGGGCAGCTATTTGGTGATTAACAGGACATTAAGCATCGGTCAGCTGCTGGCATTTAACGGCATGAGTGGCAACTTTCTCGGCTTCCTGAGTTCGGCAATCGGGCTGGCTGATGAATTTATCACCGCTCAGATTGTGATGGAGCGCCTCACAGAAGTTATCGACGCCACAGCGGAAGACGAAAATGAGGATAAAAAGCCTTGGGCAGCTATTGCCGGCAGTGGGGACATCACCTGCACCCATCTCAATTTTCACCACACCGGCAGGGTAGACTTGCTAAAGGATTTCTCCCTCGCCATACCGGGGGGCAAAGTCACTGCCCTGATTGGCAAATCTGGCTGCGGTAAAAGCACTCTGGCGAAACTGATTGCCGGTTTATATCCCCTGAATTCTGGCAATATTCGCTTTGGCATGTATAACCGGCAAGACTTGTCTCTGGAATGTCTGAGACAGCAGGTGGTGCTCGTTCCCCAAGAACCCCAGTTCTGGAGCCGGTCGATTGTTGACAATTTCCGCTTCTGCTATCCCGCCGTCACTTTTGAGGAAATTGTGCGGGCTTGCCATATTGCCGGGGCTGATGAGTTTATCAGCACTCTCCCCGATAAGTATCAAACTGTTTTGGGGGAATTCGGCGCGAATATTTCGGGCGGGCAAAAGCAGAGATTGGCCATAGCCAGGGGGATTGTGACTGACCCGCCGGTGCTCATATTAGATGAAGCCACTGCTGCTCTCGACCCCTTGACAGAATCTCAGGTGCTTGATAAACTATTATACTACAGGCGGGGGAAAACTACAATGATTATTAGCCACCGGCCCAGAGTGATTGAGCGGGCGGATTGGATTGTGTTTCTGGAAAAGGGGAGGCTTAAAATGCAAGGCACTCCGCAGGAGTTGCGCAAGGTGGCCGGTGAGCATTTGGACTTCTTGAATCCTTGAAGCTTAGGGGGGATGGTAAGATTGTTTTAACCGCAGATGAACGCTGATGAACGCAGATAAGCTGTTACGCTTTTAATATGCTTATTTTAGAAAGGAGGCAGAGCCTCCAGAGGCGCGTTCCCAGGCAGAGCCTGGGAACGAGGGGAAGTGAGTGAAAGCTTAGAAACCGGGTTTCTGGCCACAAAGTTGAGAAACCGGGTTTCTGGAAGAAACCGGGTTTCTGGCCCCACCCAGAGATATAGTAACAAGATATAATTAACTCAAGTTGCTACTTACAAGTCTAAGCATCTCGATCCCCCCAAACCCCCCTTAAAAAGGGGGGCTTTGAGATGTTCCCCCCCTTTTTAAGGGGGGGCTAGGGGGGGATCTGACCTGACTCACTGCGCTCGTAGCAACTTGGGTTAATTAGTAGGGATAAGGCGATTAGCCAAAATGACAGTAACAAATGCTGAATTAGCAGAGATTGTTGCCCGGGCGAGTTCTTTATATGAGCGTCTGGGTAAGAGTGCCGGTGAAGTGGATGAACAGCAAGTCCAGGAACGCCTAGCCCAGTGGTGTCAGGTGATTGCTAAGGGAAACTGGGACAAGTTTCAAAAGCGGCTGGCGTGGGATGGGTTGGATGTGGCTGAAATCGCCCCCGCCCTGGGAAGTCTGCCGGTTGCTGATTGCGAAAATTTGCCCGGGTGGGCAGAAACGTTGAGGGAGGTTATTCAAACAACCTATAAGCAATTCTCCACTTCTCAATTATCAATTTCACCGGCGCATAAAAATGCCCTGCCGTTTCGAGAAGTGCTGCTGCCGGCTATAATAGTAGCGCGGGGTAAATTGCTCGCTCGTCTGGGTTCTCCATCTCTATCGCCAGACTGTTTGCCACTGGAACTGCTTTCTCAGCGAGCCTACCTGGAGCTAGAACTCGGCTTGCTGCAAAAGCTGGTGGAGCTGTGTGCGAAAACTCTGGAGGTTGAATTTGCCGGTTTTCGCCCTTTGGGGGACAGGTTATTAAACTTGCTGAAAGGGCAAACAGAAAGCACGCCGAGCAAAACCGACGGCAATCAGTTCCTGCAACACCTGTTGGGAGATGGCTTGCTTGCCTTTTTCCAGAAATATCCGGTGCTGGGCCGGTTAGTGGCAACAACTATTGATTTATGGGTGGAGGCGACAGCGGAATTACTGCTGCGCCTGAAAGCGGACATGCCGGCACTTCAGCAAGTCTATTTATCAGTTTATCACAGCGGAAGTGAAAATGGTTTAGGGAGTTTGGGGAAAGTTGCGGCAATTCAGCCTTATTTGTCAGACGCCCACAATCAAAACCGCTGCGTGATGGCGCTCGCTTTTGAATCTGGACTGAAGTTGGTGTACAAACCGAAGGGTTTGGGCGTAGAAGTCGCCTATACCAAGCTATTGGAGTGGTGCAACCGGCACGGCGCACCGTTACCTTTCAAAGTCCTAAAAGTGTGCGACCGGCAAACGCACGGCTGGGTGGAATATGCGCCGCATCTTCCCTGTGAGGATGAGGCGGCGTCGCAGCGTTTCTATCAGCGGGCGGGGATGCTGCTGTGCCTCTCGCACGCACTGAGAGTGGTAGACTGTCACAAGGATAATTTAATTGCTTGCGGCGAACATCTGGTGCTGGCGGACATGGAAACGGTGGCGCACCACGAGGCGAAACCTATGGCGGAATTTACCGAAATCACAGAAGCTGAGACAGCTGTAAACCGGCAGTTTTGGGACTCTGTATTGCGCACCGGCTTGTTACCCCGCTGGGAATTCAGCAAAGATGGCAAACTCGCTTACGATATCAGCGCTTTAGGCAGTAGCGAGGCAAGTTCCAATTCCCCAATTGCCGCAAACCTGCCGGTTTTGAATGGGGTTGCTCTCTGTGCCGGTGACTATCTCGACGAATTAGTGGCGGGGTTTGAGCGGATGTATCGCTTTTTGCTGGAACAGCGAGACGCTCTGCTTGCGGAGGACAGCCCCCTGACAGCCTTTCGCCAGCAGCGGGTGCGGTTTATTTTTCGCCCCACAAAGGTTTATGGCATAATTTTAGAAAAGAGCAACGCCCCCGAATTCCTCCAGGATGGGGCTGACAGAAGCATTGCCCTAGATTTCTTCAGTCGAGCTTTTCTCAGCGCTGATAAAAAACCGGCAGCTTGGCCAATTTTGCGGGCGGAATTGCGGGCGGTGGAGCAGCTTGATATTCCCTACTTTGGCGCTTTTGCTGACAGTGACGCCCTTACGGGTGGGTTGGATAAACCCATCGAAGCGTATTTTGAAGCTCCCAGCTACAGCCAGGTTCAAGAAAGGTTGCGCTCGCTCAGCGAGACAGACTTGGCGCAACAAACTGAAATCATCAAAGGAACTTTTTATGCTAGAATAGTGAGGGATAGCAACCGGCAGGTAGGGGGAACACCGCCCACCACCAATTTCTCGCAAATCAACCCGCTTACTGGCGAGGAGTTGCTGCGAGAGGCGACGCGGATTGCGCGGGAAATTCAGGAACGGGCAATCCGAGGGGCGGATGGCAGTGTAAAATGGATTGGCTTTGGCTATGTTCCCAGTGCGGATCGCTTCCAGCTCATGCCACTAGATGACAGCCTCTACGACGGGAATGGCGGAATTGCCCTGTTTTTGGCGGCGCTGGATTGTATCGGAGGAACTGGCGAATTGCGCGACTTGGCTTTGGGGGCTTTCCAGTCAGTCCGCAAAGCTTTGCGCAGTTCAGATTCGGAAGTCGCCCAAAGGTTATCTTGGCAAGGAATTGGTGGGGCTGCTGGGCTGGGTTCTATCATCTATTCTATGGTAAAAACGAGCCAATTCCTCCAGGAACCGGCACTTTTGGAAGATGCCTTGCGGGTTGCTAACTTTCTCGCGCCGGCACGGATTGCTGCGGACAAAGTGCTGGACATCACCAGCGGAACAGCCGGCGCAATGTTGGGGTTGCTGGTGCTGTACAGCCAAACCGGCGAGCCGGCGGTTCTAGAAAAGGCTGCGATTTGTGGCGAGCATTTGTGCGACAATCTTGTTGGCGCTGAGGGGAAAACCAGAGCTTGGAAAATTTTGGGGGAGAAGCAATATACCGGCTTCTCGCACGGCGCAGCCGGCATTGCTTACGCCCTGCTGCGGCTGTACGCTGTCACACAAAACAGGGCGTATTTAAAAGCCGCTTGCGAGGGAATTGCCTATGAGCGCAGCGTGTTTTATCCCGCAGCTGCCAACTGGCCGGATTTGCGCTATATTGAGCGAGAGGGTGTGCCGAGATTTATGGTGAGCTGGTGTCATGGCGCGGCTGGGATTGCTTTAGCCAGGTTGGGCGGTTTGTCGGTATGGCAAACTGAGGAAATTTGTGAGGATGTGGAAGTAGCGCTGCAGACAACATGCCGGCACAGTTTGCAGGGTGTGGATTGCGTGTGCTGCGGGAATTTTGGCCGGCTAGAGGCGCTGCTTGCCGGTGCGCAAAAACTCTGCCGCCCCCAGTTGCGAGAAATTGCTCTGCAAAAAGCCGCTTGGGGGGTGGCGAGAGCGCAAAAAATGGGAGGGTATCAGTTTCCCAATTTGCCGGTTTCGGCGTTTAGTCCGAGTTTCTTTCAGGGAACTGCTGGGATTGGCTATCAGTTGCTGCGTCTGGCGCATCCAGATATGTTGCCCTCGGTGCTGTTGTGGGAATAGGTAATATAGCAGCAGCCATATACATTAAGGGCGGGCGAGATGCCCGCCCCACGGATCTAGCTCGTAGGACAGGCGTCTCGCCTGTCCTAATTCCCCCCCAGCAAGACACCGGCGAGAGCGCTGGAAATGGGGAAATGTGGCGGACAGCATTCCAGCCAGAAGAATTCCCCAACAGGATTTATCTCCAGAAAAACATGACGCCCGTCTGGGGTGAGTATAACATCTATCGCCCCATAATTCAAGCCGAAATGCTGCGTCAGAGCCAGCAGTTTTCCCGCCACATCTTCGGGGAGAGCGTAAGGCTCCCAGTCTTTTATCATAACCAGCCCCTGCCGCCGCCAGTCATCTTGCGCCCGCTGGTTTTTCTGGGAGTCTATCGCGGCGGCAAAGACCTGTTTCCCCACAACTGTCACGCGCAGTTCCAGCGCTTTGGGAACCTTTTCCTGAAAGGTCATCGGGCAGTAGCGCAATCCGTCGAGACTGTCAAGATCCTCCGGTTTGACCTGGTTGGTGAACACAACTTTCTCCTTTCCCCCTTCGTAGATGGCAAAGGAGGAGAGCATCTTTACTATCAAATCACCCTCACACTCTTTGGCGAATTTCCGCACCGCTTCTGGATTGTTTGTTATCAGGGTGCGGGGGGTGTCTAAACCCAGCTCTCGCGCGACTTGCAGCTGCAGCTGCTTATTTTCCGCACGGCGGATATTCGGCACCGAATCGAGGTGAAATGCTTTGATACTGGCAATCGCCCCCTGAACAGTCGCCCGCGATTCCTGTATGGAGGCGTCTCGGAGTTGGGAGTCCATTGTGGCGGGAATGCGAGCCCCAATTCTAATCCGCCTGTACCAGACTGCGGATACCTCGTTCAGATTCAGCTCTCCGGAATCGGAAGCGAGAGTTAGCTGCTCATTTGCCCCGCTGTAGCATAAATCGAGCCGCACTTCGGTGGGAAACCGGTCTGTGTCGAACCGAAACGCTTTCCCGCCGCGCTCCTCTATGGCGTTTATCACCATCGGGATACTTTCGTTGTCTTCGCTGTGGGTAATGATTAAAACTGTCATATCAGTAAGTGATCTCTATGCTAGCAGTGCGCCGGCGATGGCGTCGGAAATGGGATAGCCCAAATCTCGCTCGATCATCCCCCACTCGCCAGTGGGGTTAACTTCCAGGAAGACATATTCACCGTCGGGCGTCTCGATGAAGTCGAAGGCTCCAAAGTGCAGCCCAAATTCTGCCATGAAGGCATTGAGGCAACCGGCAACTTGACTGGGAAGTTCCGCCGGCTCCCAAACGCACTCCTCTGGTTTTGCTCGCCGCCAATCGGTTGCGGTTGCGGAATAGCGAGAGGCGTCGAGCGCCCCGACAAACAGGTTTCCCGCCACAAATATCACCCGCAATTCCCTTCGCTTTGGGATTTGCTCTTGGAAAACCATCGGGCTGTAGCGCAGCGACTCCGCCTCAGCCAAGTCTTCTTCTCTGACGGCGCTGGTGTAGAGAAAGAAGGAGGAGCCTTCCATGCTGTATGAAAGCGGCGTCAGGAGTTTGGCTACCATTTTTCCCCCGACTTCTTGGAAAAACGCCCGCGCTTCCTCAGGGTGGTTGGTGACGAGGGTGCGGGGGATTTGCAAGCCGACTTTTCTGGCAACTCTCAGCTGGCGCTGCTTGTTTTCCGCCTCGGAAATCCGCTGCAAGTCATCCACCCATCGGGCTTCGCTGAGGCTGTCTAAAAAACCGTCTAGGGCTGCTCGCGACTCTCTGGCGCAGGACTCCCGGAACTTTGGGGCGAGTTCGCTGGGGAGTTTTGGCTGCCAAAGCCGGCGCATCCAGACGGAGGGCACGTCAACGCTAGCGAGAGATCGCTCGCCTTCTTCGAGCCGGTGAGTCAGCCCGGAAATGCTGAAACGAGCGGAAAGCCGCACGGCTGCGGGAAATTGATCTGTATTGAAACGAAAGGGTTTTGCGCCCCGTCGCGAGAGGGCTTCTGCCACTCTGTCAATTGTGAAGTAATCGCCACTGTGGGTGAGCAGTAAAACAGCGTCTCTCGGCATGCCGGTTGTATTGGGTTGGGTTGAATACCCATCATATCTCTGGGGTCGGGCTCAGGGCAATGGCTGCTAATTGCGGTTAATCTGTGCGATAGGTTGGAACAGCTGCAAGCTGGGGTTGGGGCAGCAGTGGCTAAATAAAAATGTAGCAGCTCTTAAACCAAGGAAGAACAATTCCCTTTCTTGGTGCAGAGCTAGATTAACACTGCTGCCTCAGGGAGATATTATTCAGGAAGCTGGTTTTCGCCCTCGCCGGCTCGTGCGCCAGCCAAAGGAGCCCGCTCGCGGAAGGTGTTTATTCGGCTATGCCTTCATCTCCGTCAGATGGGTATTTCATCGTCATGTTCACATCCTCATCACTATCAGATGGGAACTTCTTCGTCACCATACCGCCGCAGCCACCCCCATCCTCGCTGTCAGATGGGTACTTCCGCGTCTGAACACCGCCATCCTCGCCGTCAGATGGGTACTTCAGCGTCGTCACATCACCGCCACCGGCTACGGCTTGCATCTCTTCGTCAGAGAGCTCTTCAATATCTTGCCCTTCCAGGTAGCGGGCAAAGAAGGGAACTGCCTCTGGCTGCCAACCTTGCTTTTCTTTCTCAGACATGGGTTTTTCTCCTATTTTACACGCCTGCAAAATTACGAAAATTAACTGTGTTTTGATGCTCCCCCGTCTCATTGTAGTTGAGGTTCTCGTGGGATTGCAACTCTCCAGCAAGATTCAGGCCGTGACAGGCATTTTTAGCTAGGTAATGTCACCCAAAAATATTAAAAGCTCCAGTTCCAAAGCAGGGCTGTGTTCTGCGCCGCGCAGGCTGCCGAGCGGACAGTACAATACGTTAGAACAGTTGCAAGTTTGGGTTGGGGGCAGCAGTGGCTAAATCAAAATCGGGAAACTCTCAAACTAAGAAAGAGCGATTTCTTTCCTTGGCGAAGCGCCTGCTCCGCACTGCTGCCTCAAGGAGATAATCATTTAGGAAGCCGGTTTTCGCCCGCAGCGGCGCGTGCGCCAGTCGGGGCAGCCGGCTCCCGGAACGCTGTTATTCGAGAAGCTACGCTTCATCACCGTCAGAGGGGTACTTCAGCGCAACGTCTCATCACCGTCAGATGGGTACTTCTGCGTCGTCACCATCTCATCACCGTCAGATGGGTACTTCTGCGTTTTGCCACCGGCTATAGCTTGCATCTCTTCGTCAGACAGTTCTTCACTGCCTTGCCCTTCCAGGAAGCGGGCGAAGAAAGGAACTGCCTCTGGCTGCAAACTTTGCTTTTCCTTCTCAGACATATATTTTGTTCTCCAGGGTTGGATTTTACCATTATAGATGAGGTTTTAGGCAAATGGAAAATCCCTAGCAACCGGCAGACAATTGACACCTGTTGCTCCAGAGTCTCAATCCCGCAAATTTCTTAAAAGCGCCAGTACCAGACTTGGGAATTGTGCGATTATCATATTTTTTGTCAGGTGCCATCGCCCGGTTGAAGTATTTTTTCACCGGCACCGCCAATTTCTGAAAAGCGCCAGCCCAAAAGCATCCGTTCTCCACAGAAGTAGGGTGCGTTACCGGCGGCTTCTTGATGATTCTCACAGCCGGCGATCCCGCACCCCACCCTTGCGGTGGGAGATCGGTGAAAAAACCCACCTTCTAAGAGACTGTTTCTAAACAATTGTTAAGACCGCCGGGGGGTGAGAAACCGGGTTTCTTTTGCAAATATAGGGGCGGCCCCCCGTGGCCGCCCTGTAATGGCCCACGGACTGTAGGGGCGGCCCCCCGTGGCCGCCCCCGGTTTCTGGCTCCTTTACTTTTCTTTATAAACAGTCTCTAAGCTTACAGCGGTATGGGTTTCGGTTGTAAGTAAAGAACGGCGAAGCATTTGCGAATGAAAATTTCGGGTGGGCAGTAAAGAACCCCGCGCAAATGCTTCGCCCCTACATTGAAGCGGATGAAGCGGAGATATCGGGTGAGCCCGCCCCTCCTTGAATTATCGCTCCAGCTGTTCCATTTCCTTCTGCCACTGTTTTAACTGTTTCTCGCGCTCTTTGAGCTCTTTTTCTGAAGGCACCGGCAGCCCATTGCTGCGGCTGTATTTCCCCCTGTCTCTGGGCAGTCCTGTAAAATATTCCGTGCCTTCGTTGGGGAAAATGTTTTTCTCCCGCAGCCCCTTTTCGCAAAAGGTCTGCCAAAATAAAAGCCGGTCGAAAACTTCCCCGCCCAGCCGTCGCAGGCGCTTGACTGACATTTTAGAAGGGCCAAATAAAATTAGCTCGGTTTCTGTTTTTCGCGGCAGCAGGCGAAGCTCGCCGACGCGACCCCGCAATAATTCTATGCCGAAACACTGGCCAAAATCAAAGATGCAAATTTCCGTGACATCGCTGTCTTCTTCTGCTAGAATATCTACTTTGAGCTGGAGCTGGTAGCCGAGGGCGGTGACGGATGACTGCGGCAAAACCATGCGGATGCGCTCAATGGATTCGCTGTAGTTCGCCCAGAAATCCCGGCGCATCTCTAGCTGGGCGATCTGTTCGTCTTCCAGTCGCAGCATTCTGGCGAGGAGGTTGACTAATTGCTGGAAATAGCTGTAGTTGAGAGCGCCAAGACTGCGGCGCAGCGCTGATTTGGCGCTGTCGGAAAGCTCGTGCCACCGGCTGCCGGTGCTGCCGGTGCTATAATTTCGTCCGATAAAGTTGAGCACATCTGGCATTTTGCCTGCAACTTCTGCCGGCATTTTGGGGAGCAATTCCTCAACCGCTGCGAGCTGCTGCTGCGGTGACATCTGCTGCAAGCAGCGCAACAGCCACTCCGCTTCTTTCTTGTTCGGTGTTGATTTAGCCGGAAATAGGGATGCGACGCGCTCGTAAGCTGCCTCGACGGCGCTCGCCCGCGCCGGCAAGCCGGCACGCCGCACCAGCTCCTTGGGCGTGATTGTGTACTGCCAGCTGATTTTGGCGATATCGGATGCCGGTTGCTGGCTCCCCGCGAACACCCTGATCAGCTGTACGGCTAAAGTGTCATCGCCTTTGGCGCGAGGGGCAAAGATAGAGAAGCTCTCGATCAGGGAGGGAGCGAGGGGGGGAGCGGTGAGTTTTTCTGTCTCCAGATTGTTGACATCTGACTTGTGGATGTGGTAAAGAGCCAAACGCCAGAGCAGCCGGCGTCGCAGCAAGGAGTTGCTGACTGCCGCCTCCCAGATAGCTTCGGAGGTGGCTGAGCTCGCGTCTGGGTGGTGGGCGTCCCACACCGGCTTATTGTAGAGACAGTACACCCACTCTATTTGCGTGAGGTTGCCGGCTTCACCGTTTTGGATATCGGCGATAATCTCGTCAAGGAGGCGCGGTTTAGCCGGGGGATTGATGCTGGATGCAGCCGGCGGATGGCTTGGGAGTTTTGCCACCGCACGCGCCTGGAGTTGTGCCGGCACCCATTGGGGCGGGTTTTTGGGCAAATTAAAAGTGAAGTTTTTCATATTATACCAGATAAGTAGGGTGCGTTAGCGAAGCGTAACGCACCCGTCACCCTTGCTCATTTATCCAAAGCACCAGCCGTAGCAAGCTGTTAGGCTTTTAATCGGCTTGTTAGAGAAACGAGGCAGAGCCTCGAAAGGGGCGTTCCCAGGCTCCGCCTGGGAACGAGAGTATAGAGAGAGACAGCGCAAATTCAATGGGCAACAGCTTAACGCACCTCCCACCCTTTATTTCTCCAAAGACTGTATCTGACGGGACAAATTATCAAAATTTTCCCGGCGCAGCTGGAAGCGGAAAACAACCTTGCGATCGCGCGGATCGTCTGCGGTTTGTTTAGCGTCTGTCTCGCCGCGCCCTGACACCAGTATTTTCTGTTTCAATCGCGCCTTTGTGGGGAAATTCACCTCCTTGGAGAAGATATAATTAGAGACAGATAGCGCCCGCTCCAGACTGAGACTCAAATTGTTCCCTTCGGTGCCGGCGGAACTGGTGTGCCCTTCCAGGGCGATGCGGGAGATCTGATCGGAAAATTGCGGGCTGGAAAAGACAACTTGGCTGTAAATGGGGATAAAGGAGCGCAGGAATTTTTTACCTGCCGGTTTGAGTTGCGCACTGTCTTTATCAAAGAGAATGCGGTCGCGAATGCTGACATCCCCTGTTACTGGATCGACGGTGAAGATGTCTTTCGCCCCTACCTTAGCTTCCAGGGTAGCTGCGATCGTCTGCGGGAGCGCCTCAAATGCCTTTCGGTAATCCTCCAGCTGGCGTTCGAGCTGATCGATACGGGCCATTTTTTCTTCAAGCTTTTTGACCTGCTGCAGCAGCTGGATTTGCACTAAGATAAAGAGCAGGGCGAAGAACATCAGCAAACCAGACATCAAATCGCCAATGGAGAGCAAGACGCTGGAATTCTCATCCTCTGGCCTGGTTGATTCCGTCTCGAAGTCAGACAAGTCACTCATATCGATTTTACATTACGCCGGCATGGGTTTGGGGTGGGTGGGCGAAGCCTTCGCGCCGCTTCTCTCTTTTTTACCACAAGTTGTTCCTGTTTGTAAATAGGGTTTTGGGGAGTTTTGGGGGCGTGTTCTCCGAGAGTGCGGCACCTGATTAGTAGGGTGGGTGACGCCGAGCGCACCCACCCCCATAAAGAAACCTGGTTTCTCCACGAAACCAGGTTTCTAGTCGCCGCGATGGATTTCGCGTCAGCCTCCGCAATTCTGGGGTATTGCCAAATGTCGCCCCTCGATTTATAATCCAAATAGCTCCACAGCCAATCCCCAAAATCATGCGGTGCCTGAGATGCCATCTGGACGAAATCCCACTAAATGCAGAAATTTGTCCCAACTGCGGGGTGCATTTGCCATCCCTGCTGCGAGATGGGCTAGGGGGGTATCTCCGGGGCTATTTTACTCTCCCACAACTGACAGCACAGGGGATGGTGCGGCGACTGGGGCGCGGAAAGATTAAGAATGTAATTCCCCTGAATCAGGAGTTAGTGATTGTGTGTGCCGGTGGGGGTGCGGAACTGTTTAATATGAGCAGTGGTGAGGCGCTGTGGGAGATAGACTGTCCGACGAATTGCGGCGCTTTGAGTCGGGATGGCACTCTGCTAGTATTGGGTGGGGCGCGAGATATCTATTTGTGGGATTTGCGCAGCGGGAAATTCCTGCGACAGCTTTATGGACATGGGGAGCTGGTGAGCAGCGTCGCCTTCTCCCCAGATGGCAAAATTCTGGCGTCGGGGAGTAGAGATAGAACTGTGCGACTGTGGGATGTCGCAACAGGGAGTGAACTGCGACAGCTTTCTGGACATCGGAGTGGGGTGATCAGCGTCGCCTTCTCCCCAGATAGCAAAATTCTGGCGTCGGGGAGTTGGGATAGAACCGGGCGACTGTGGGATGTCGCTTCTGGGAAAGAACTGCGATGGTTTTTTGGATATGAGACGCCGGTGCTCAGCGTCGCTTTCTCCCCAGATGGCAAAATTCTGGCGTTGGGGAGTAGAGATAGAACTGTGCGACTGTGGGATGTCGCAACAGGGAGTGAACTGCGACAGCTTTCTGGACATGGGAGTTCGGTGTGGAGCCTCGCCTTTTCCCCAGATGGCAAAATTCTGGCGTCGGGGAATAGCGATAGTACCGTGCGACTGTGGGATGTCGCAACAGGGAGTGAACTGCGACAGCTTTCTGGACATGGGAGTTCGGTGTGGAGCGTCGCCTTCTCCCCAGATGGCAAAATTCTGGCGTCGGGGAATAGGGATAGTACCGTGCGACTGTGGGATGTCGCAACAGGGAGTGAACTGCGACAGGTTTCTGAACATGGGAGTGGGATGTTCAGCGTCGCCTTCTCCCCAGATAGCTTTTTTCTGGCTTCGGGGAGTGGGGATAAAACCGTGCGACTGTGGGATGTCGCAACAGGGAGTGAACTGCGACTGCTTTATGGACATGAGAAGCTGGTGAACAGCGTCGCTTTCTCCCCAGATAGCAAAATTCTGGCGTCGGGGAGCGAGGATAAAACCGTGCGACTGTGGGATGTCGCAACAGGGAGTGAACTGCGACTGCTTTCTGGACATGAGTCTTTGGTGAGCAGCGCCGCTTTCTCCTCAGATGGCAAAATTCTGGCGTCGGGGAGTAATGATGATACCGTGCGACTGTGGGATGTCGCAACAGGGAGTGAACTGCGACTGCTTTCTGGACATGGGGATTGGGTGAACAGCGTCGCTTTCTCCCCAGATAGCAAAATTCTGGCGTCGGGGAGTAATGATGATACCGTGCGACTGTGGGATGTCGCAACAGGGAGTGAACTGCGACTGCTTTCTGGACATGAGGATGCGGTCAGCAGCGTCGCTTTCTCCCCAGATAGTAAAATTCTGGCGTCGGGTAGTTCAGATGATACCGTGCGACTGTGGGATGTCGCAACAGGGAGACAACTCCGACAGCTTTCTGGACATGGGGATTGGGTGAACAGCGTCGCTTTCTCCCCAGATGGCAAAATTCTGGCGTCGGGGAGTAATGATGGTATGGTGCGACTGTGGGATGTCGCTTCTGGGAGACAACTGCGACAGCTTTCTGGACATGGGGATTGGGTGAACAGCGCCGCTTTCTCCCCAGATGGCAAAATTCTGGCGTCGGGGAGTAATGATGGTATGGTGCGGTTGTGGGCGGTTGGCGGATTTTGAACCCCACGAATTATACCAGTGCATGGATTTTGGATGCCCGGATCTTGGATTCCAGCGCACCGGGACACGGGCGCGTTGCATCCCGGAATTTCAATATTGGTTGGGTAGCCAATCCAGTCGCCGGGATGCTTCCCCCCTACAAGTCACGGTTGCACCGGCAATGGATACACGACATGTCCCGTCTCTCCAACATGGGGGGATAAAAGTTTGTAGTTGGGCTTTAGACCCACAGTTTGTAGTTGGGCTTTAGTCCACCGGCGACCTTATATGTGCGCACCTTCTCTATTCTTCTTAATATAACACAACTCCTGCCAATTGCAAGGGGGTTTTGCAAAAATTTT
Source organism: Oscillatoria princeps RMCB-10 (assembly GCA_019359235.1). Classification (GTDB taxonomy): domain Bacteria; phylum Cyanobacteriota; class Cyanobacteriia; order Cyanobacteriales; family Oscillatoriaceae; genus Oscillatoria; species Oscillatoria princeps. Next base: position 204,311 of record JAHHHT010000009.1, on the reverse strand, counting down.
TGAAAGTATTTTGGCGGGAGGAGGCGGAGCCTCTTGGCGTGCGTTCCCAGGCGGAGCCTGGGAACGAGAGAGAAGAGTAGGGGCGAAGCATTCGGGGGAAGAATATAGAAATCTGCGCCCGAAATCTACAGCCCGAATGCTTCGCCCTTCTCAAAGGACGTGCCACCGAGAAAACAGGACTATTTACTGCCGTTATGAGCGCCCAAATTATCCGCAGCCGCCACCAGATATTGAGCCACCTGCATCAGCCCCGTCGAGGTTTCTTGCAAACCGGCACAAACTTCCGCCATCGAAACATCCGCCTCATTAAAAAACCTGGTTTGCGATTCAGTCGCCCTGTCCAAATACCCAATCATCTGGTGATTCCCCTGCTCCAGAGCTTGGCTAAACTGACCGGCCAAATTCTGATAAGCGCTCTCCACCCCCCGCATCTGCTCCTCAACCGATTGCAAAACCTGATTCAATTCCCCAACCATATTCCTGTACGCGCTCTCCACCTGCTGCGCCTGAACGCCCACCGTGTGAGCCAGCTCTTGCAACTGCTGCAAACGCTCGCTAGAATTCAAACCCAACCCGTTCGCCATATCGCACACCTTCTCCGTCGTATCCTGAATTTTTGTCATACTTCGGTCAACATCTGCTAACATCTGCTGGCGTTTTTCCGCCTCTTCCCGAAACGTGCTCTGCAAAGCAACCACAACCTGCGCCAGCCCCCGCTGCTGCTCGCCCAAAGTAGACTCCAGCAAATTGTTTTGCTCGCTAAAAAACTTTAGCAGCGACGCTTGGTAGCTTTCCCGGAATCGCTCCAACTCTTGCTGCACCGTCAGGCGCGTATTCTGCAGCATCCCATCCACATTCCGCAAGCTCCCCACCAGATTTTCCCTGGCATCCGCCATCAACTTAGAAGCCTCTTGACCGACAGCCTGAATTGTGCTAGATTGAGATTGGAACGCCGTGTGCGCCGCCTTGAGAATATTCACCATTCGCTCCTGCACGCCTTGCAGCCGCTGCTGTTCCAAATCCGCTTGAGTTTGCAAACCCGCTTGCAAGTCCTCCCGAATCCCCCGGAAAGTAGCGGCGGCTTCCTCCGCACTCTGTTTAAAAGCCGCTCGCTGCTCCTTCATCCCCTCAATACTCTGGTCAACTCCCTGCTGAATCTCACCCGCCATTTGCTGCAAAACGCCCTTCGTATCGGTTTGGAATTCGCCCAGAATTTCCTGCAAACTGCCGGCGAAATCCTGCAACTGAACCACAGTATCCTTCTGGAAACTCTGAATCGTTAATATCGATTCAGCCAAACTCTGGGAAATGCCGCCCAGCTCATTTTTCAGCTCCCTGACCGCGAGAGACGCTTCCTGAGTCAGCTGTGAGGTGGCGTCCAAACGCTCCACCACCGGCTCAATAACGCCGGTGCGCAGTTCCCAAATCAAATTCCTTAACAGCTCTTGACCTTGATCTGCCTTAATTTGCCGCAGAGTGGCGAGTTCTTGGCGGATTTCCTCAAACACGGGAATCAGCGCCACCCCCACTTGGTGCCCCATTTTTTCTGGATTGAGCCGCTGCTGAGCTGTGACAATTTCCGTAAAACCGGCACGCATCGTCTGCGCCGCACGGACAATAGCACCGGCTGCATCGCGGCTGGCGTCCGGGGTGATGCGCGAAAGCAGTCGCTCTGGCGTTTCCAGGAAAGCAATCTGGTTGAGCTTATTGCGAAACTTGTCGCGGCGAGCTTTCCGCCGGCGCTCACCCCACGCGAGAAGTAATATCAAAAAAATCGAGTTGCCAAGTCCCAGCAGGGAGGTGACAAACGCCAGCTTCATCCCTTCTAGGAGCAGGGTGCTGGAAGTTAGCAGCTGTTGCGGTTCAGTAATACCAGAAACCCCGATTTTCTGCAACCCCAGAAAGATGCCGGCGAAAGTTCCCAAAACCCCCAGCGCCGTCAGCAAATTCGGCGCAAAACTCACCGGCGAGCGCGGCACCGGCGCGGCTAAAATAGAAGGGTACTGCAGCATCACGAAGCTGCCATTTTCTGTTCTGGGCAGAAAGTCATCCTCCGTGTACTGACCGGCAAAGTGTCGGGCAATCCATTTCAGGCTCTGAGCGTCTGCCTTTGGCGGCGGTGTGGAGCCGTTCTTTTCTACAGATTTGCTGTCACTGTTGAGGTACTTAGCCAAATAGTCCATAGGTTTGGCAAGCTCGCTGAGTGAGAGCCGGTAGGCGCGGATAGCCATTAATTCCGCCAGCACCGATGCGGTTGCCCCCCCAGCAATGGCCACCAGAAACATCAGGTCTACCAGTTTGATTATATCTATCATCCTCCCCTCCTCCCTGTAGTTTTGTTAGGGCTGACATCTCGCACCACCCACCTCCCCGGCGTGGGGAGTGGGTGTCGGGAGCATCCCCATGCATGCAAAGGTTTTCACCCTCACCCCCCTAACCCCCCTCTCCCAGGGCGGGAGAGGGGGGAAAAATAAAGAATTCTCCCCTCACCCCAAAGTGGGAGAGGGGTTGGGGGTGAGGGGGAGTGCAAAAATGGGATGCTCCCGTGGGTGTCAGCCGGTAATATCATGTCTCTAGGTGAATTCACCTTAAAAAAGACCCTCGCCCCATCCCCTCTCCCAAAATGGGAGAGGGGAGAAAAAATAAGCGTCTTTTTCTTACTCCCCCTCTCCCCAAAGTGGGAGAGGGGGTTGGGGGGTGAGGGGATATTTGTGCGGTTAATCAACCTGACATGATATAACACCCATGCAGCCAACTATACCCCACAAGTGGACTCTTGCGCAGTGTTGCTGAAACGCAACCCCACCCCCTGACCTCTTCCCCACCGGCGGCGAGGGGGAATGGGAGCGCTAGTCAGGTTCCTGCAGCCAGTCAATTTCCCGCGCCTTGTCTGGGAGCTGCGCTTGGCGCTGACCGGCTGCTCGCGCCGAAGCGCAAAACAAACCAATTGGCGTCTTGAGGAAATCGACCAAACCGGCTTTCCCGAAAATCGCCTTCACACTCGCCACCGGCAACTCTTTGAGCAGCCACCGGCTCAGCGAGTAAGCGTATTCCCCTGCGGTGGTTTCCCGCATCAAATCAACCCCGTGCAGTTCGTGCAGGTAGCGGTTCGACTCCCCATACCGCCGCCACTGACTTTTCAGCTGGCGCAGGGTTGAGCGGTGCCGGTGGGCAACCGCAGCTGCCGGTGCGAACTCGATCTGCCAGCCGGTCTGTCGCAGAATTCGCCAGCAAATATCGGCGTCACCGCCGGTGGTCAGGTAAGGGCGAAATAAGCCCACTTCTTGCAAAGCGAGCCTGCGAATCGCCAGATTTGCTGTTTGACCGTAGGGGCAAAATGGGTGCGCTAAAGTGTGTTTTTGGGATAGCGTATCTTGCCGGTCAGCGAATTCTTCCAGCAGAGTTTTACCGGGCAAAGCGACAATTTCACCGGCAACTGCGCCCACAGAGGGATTGACAAATGGCTGCATTAGTGATTCCAGCCAGTTGGGCGCGGGGCGACAGTCGGCGTCGGTGAAAGCGAGAAACTCGCCGGTGGCGGCGCGGATGCCGGTGTTGCGGGCGGCGTAAGAGGATTGTACCCGATTTTCGGTAAGATGGCAAATTGGCAGCCTAACCGGCTGCGACTGTTCTATATTGGGAGATGGGAGCGATGTCTGAGCTTCCCGGGCAGCAGCTTGGAGCAGGGTGCTGGTGGCATCGTTGCTGCTGTTATCAACTATCAAATATTCTACCAGATGAGCCGGATAAGTTTGGGAGCGCAGACAGTTGAGCAAGTCTGGCAAATCCGCTTCCCCATTGTAAACCGGCACGATCGCTGAAACTCTAGGGAAAAACTTAGGGTTAGTGGGGCTTTCTCCTCGCTCGGCTGTCATATTACCTAAAAATCGCAATCTTGTGCTTGTAAGTCCATGAACGGCAGTGAGATGAATCTTATAACTTTGCAGTTCTCTGAAGAACTGGAAAGTAATTTCCTTGATGACTATTTTAAGAATTTCTTAAACCAGGTGCGTTATGGGTGTATTTTGGGCATTTTTCTCTGGGCGGTTTATGGAATTTTAGACAGCCGGCTATTTCCCGATTTTAGATTCCAGCTGTGGCTGATTAGGTACGCCATTGTTTGTCCTTTTATTTTGGGTGTCTATTTTTTCAGCTTCCACCCCCATTTTAAGCGGTTTATACAGGCAGCCATCAGTCTGCCACTTCTCGTAGCGGGGCTGGGCGTCATCGCCATGACGGTGATTCTTCCACCTCCCATAAGTTCTGACTACTATTCTGGCTTAATCCTGATTCTGATGTTATGTTATGCCTTTCCCCCTCTGAGTTTTTTGCACTCGGCACTCACAGCTTGGGCGCTCGTAGTTGTTTATGACATCGCCGCTATCTGGCTCAGCCACACGCCGCTACAGGTTCTGGCGAGAAACAACTTTTTATTGATTTCTTCAAGCCTGATTGGCATGTTTGCAGCCTACTACATTGAATTATACATCCGCCGGGATTTTTTACAAAGTTACCGCTTAAAAGCTGAGCGGGAAAAGAGCGATCGATTGCAGCAGCAGGTAACCCAACTCACGATCGAGATTGACCAAAGGAAGCGGGAGCGCCAAGTGGCTGAAATTACCGAAACAGATTACTTCCAGCAGTTGCAGGAAAAGTCAAGATTAATCAGGAGTCGGGCCAAACAGCAGCAGTAGGGTGGGTTCCCTCAAGGGAGGATTCTACTTTTCAGGAGGACTGGGGTAAACCACCCTACCTTTAGTATCAGTAGGGTGCGTTCCCTCAAGGTAGCATTCTATTTCTCAGAAGGACTAGAGGGCGGGGAACGCACCCTGCCTCTTCTATATTATTTCCTGCGAATCCAAAAAGAACCTGGAACGCGATTTTCTTGCTTAGCAAAAATTGGGCACTTAGCGGCTAACTCTTCTTTATAGTGGTGTGCGAGGTAGTTAAGCGCGAGCAAGACTTCAAATTCTGAATTGAAAGCGAGAAAAGCCTGCAACAGATATTGCTCAGTCCAAAAGCGCCTTTTGTTTACTATCCATTCACGAATATATTCAAAAGGCAAAAAAATATCATGAATGTGTACTATTACGCCGCTATTAAGAGTAGGCAATATTCTCAAGTATTCGTATAAAACATCTCCCCCTGTTCTTAAGACATGAGAAGAATCAATGAAAAGAATGTCATTTTTCTGAAGAATCTCAAAGGTGCTAAGTGGCAGAGTCTCGACTTTTTCTCTAATAACCTTGCCAGCGCCAAGTTCCTCAAGCCAAGGATTCTCAAAAGGCTCAATGCATATGTGTTCGCAAGCTTTTCCTTGAGCCCGATTTTTGTCAAGGGCATACTTCGCTATTCTAGTTGAGAATCCCGAACCTATTTCTAGAACCCTACCGGGCTTAAAATATCTAATGACGTTGTAAAGCGTCTCTGCATCTCCAGACTCAAAGGACAGATTGTCATAATAAAAATCTAAGCTGCTGTTTTGCTTTTTTACGGAAAATAGCTCTAGCTCTGAGTTGTATTCAAATTGCTTCAATAAATTGAGTTGCCCTTCAATTTTTAAATCTATTCCATAAAGAGGGTCTTCTTCTGTCCAGATTTTTTCGGGTAGTTCTGAGACTTTAAAAATGGGTTGATAGTAGTGATGTCTCACTGGAGAAACCCCAAAAAAATCCCATATTTTATATGAAATTGGCAGTTCTTGATATCCATATCTGGCTTGTATTTTACTCACTAGAGCAACTAGAGGAGTTACGGCTATCCCTAGTATATCTAACCCTAGACACAGCCAGGATCGGAGAAAACTTTTCACATTCATCGGCGTTACCTCGAATCTACTAATAGCCCCAACTTACCAAGGCTTATTTTACCCCATCAGTCAGAAAAGTGCAAACTTAAAAATATCCCTAGAAGAATTCAGAAGCCAGAATCGAGGGTAATCAAGAATTCTCAGAGGTCATTTATAAAGAAAATCTATATCCCCCCGCCCCCTTAAAAAGGGTTGGCTCTGAAAGTTCCCCCCTTTTGTAGGGGGGGTAGGGGGGATCGTTTCCCGACTGGGCGAGCGCGGGCCTTTAATATTTACTTTATAAATAACCTCTCAAGTCTCCATTCCTCCATTTTTCCTGACTTTTGGATGCTGGCTTCAGTATTGTAGCAGCTTCTGGGATGATTTAGGACGTGTAAGTCCTGAAATGTAATAAAAATTAGCGAATCGCCAGAGCGAGGAGAGCGAGCACCGCGTTAATTGCGTAAAAAACTCCAACAACTTTAACTTCAGGCCAGCCAGAAAGCTCTAAATGGTGGTGAATCGGTGCCATTTTGAACAGGCGCTTGCCGACCCCATCGGGCCCTTTGGTGGCTTTGTAGTAGGTGACTTGGGCAATCACTGAAACGGATTCGATGAAAAACATTCCGCTGAGGAGAAATAGCGGCCAGAGGGTGTTGGTGAGGATGGCCACAGAGGCGAAAGCTCCGCCGAGCGCCAGGGAGCCGGTGTCGCCCATGAAGACGCGGGCGGGGTTGCGGTTGTGGGCCACAAAGCCGAGGCAGCTGCCGGCCATGCCAGCGCAGAAAATCCCCAAACCGGGGGATGCGGGAGCCACCACAGCAGCTAGACCGAGGAACGCAATCGCCCCCATTCCTCCCATCAGCCCATCCACACCGTCGGTGAGGTTGGTGGCATTGCTCTCCGCCACCAGGGCAAACACCGCTAGGGGCCAGAACAGCAGCCCAAGAGGCAGCGCTAAACCGAAGGGCAAGTCGAGGGCGGTGACGGCTGCCGGTGCGCTCACTGCCGCCCACAGGCTAAACAGCACCCCAAAGCCGATTTGCAGCGCCAGTTTGGTTTTGGGGGAGATGCCTTTATTGGACTTGCGGCGCAGGATTTGCCAGTCGTCGAGCCAGCCGATGAAGCCATAAGCCAGAGTCAGGGCTGACACAGCGCAGACAAAAGTCACATCTGGCGTCTGGGCCAAGACAGACCACAGCACCCCCAGCAGCGCCCCCACCGGCACAAAAAACACCCCGCCCATCGTCGGAGTGCCGGCTTTCTTCAAATGCGCCTGAGGGCCATCTTCGCGAATCACTTGCCCGGTTTTCAGCCACTGGAGCAGGGGAACGACCCGGGAGCCCAGCGCAGCTGCAGCCAAGGCGCACACCAGCAGCGGCAGGGTGAGCGACAGCCCTATATTGGCCAGCCGGCCAGCGATTAAATCCAGAATCAGCGCTGCCGCACTCACCCCTGCAGCTACCAGCCAGAACAGACGAGTGCCTGAGAGCTTTAACGAGCCAGAAGATAATTTAGCGTCCACAATTCCACATTCACTCGACACAACCCTATTCCAAAGACAGAAATTTAGTCTCCGGTTACTCTTGCGATTGCTAATTGCTGGGGACGGCGGACGGCGGACGGGGGTGGGGAGGGAGGGGAAAGTCGCGCTCTCCCACTCACAAGACGCTCCAGCCCACGGGCAATCGCGTCTCTACAAGACTCTGCCGCTGTCCCACTCACGACGACCTTGGCAACGCCCCAAGCTGCTACTCATCATCGACGATCAGGTCGTCATCGTCACCATCGTCCTCGAGGTCGTAGGGGCTCTCATCGACAATCAGCGCATCAATCTCTTCTTCATCATCGAGAAAGCCGTCGGGATCGTGGGCCTCTCGCGCTATCAGGCGACCGGTGTTTTCCAGCCAGTCTAGAAGGGAAAACTCTTGCTTCAATGGAATTACCTCAGCGGGCTGATTGCGAGGTTCCTCACGCAAAGAAGGGTTATACATACGGTCAAGTCCCACAACTAAAGGGGCTCGGACATTGTAGCTCACCGCTCCTGCAGCGAGCCATAAGTATCTTACACGAGCCGGTTGAGAATATGATTACGATCAGTTGTCAAGCTGTCTAGAAGAGAGTATACCGGGAGCGACCTGAGCATGGGCACGACTGCAGCAGTCCTTTATCTCAAGGACGGTTACGATACGAGCGGTAAAAAGCTGCTCGGTCGCCAAGCGGCGGGTGAGGGTTTTCTCAAAGGCTTAGTCCAGCACGGAACTGCTGAGCGCCTGTACTGCTGCGCGAAGAACCGTGACGAATTCGCCGACTTCTGCAAGCGGATAGACCCCTGGGCGAAACAGCGCCCCCGGCAAGTGCGGTGGCTGCCTTTTGAGGATGCGAAACTGCTGGCCGAACCGGGTGCCCTCCACAAACCAGACCCGCTGATCGGCGAACTGGCTTGGCAGCGGCGATTTTTTGACCAGCGGGCTTACAGCCTGTGCGGCGTCACCCACACCATCGCCAGCAAGCTGGTTTTGCAAGGGATTGGCGACCTGCTGCTCGCGCCGGTGCAGCCTTGGGACGCCCTCATCTGCACCTCAGCTGCGGTGAAAACGGCGGTGGAGCGCCTGCTGGGAACCTGGGCTGAGTATCTGGCGCAGCGCATCGCAGGCGGGACGCCGGCGCTGCCGGGCGCTGCGCCCTTTCCGGCGCTCATGCTGCCGGTTATCCCCCTCGGCGTCGATTGTGATGCCTTCCAAGCGGGACAGCATTCCAAAGACACCCGCAGCCGGCTGCGCCAAAAACTCGGGATTCCCGACGGTGACATCGCTGTTTTGTTCGTGGGGCGGTTAATTTTCTCTGCCAAAGCGCATCCGGTTCCCATGTATCTGGCGCTGGAACGGGCGGCCCAACTGACCGGCGCTAGGGTTCACCTGATCCAAGCGGGCTGGTTTGAGGACCCCAGAGATGAGCAGGACTTCACAAATACCCCTAAAGTCTTCTGCCCATCTGTGCGTGCGATTTTTGCCGACGGGCGCGAGCCAGAAATTCGTTCCGGCATCTGGCATGCGGCGGATATTTTTATCTCTCTGTCGGACAATATCCAAGAAACCTTTGGGCTGACGCCGGTTGAAGCGATGGCGGCTGGACTGCCGGCGGTCGTCTCGGACTGGGACGGGTATCAGGAGTCGGTGCGCCACGAAATCGACGGCTTTAAAATTCCGACGCTGACGCCCCCACCGGCATCCGCCCTCGATCTAGTATGGAATTATCTTGGTGACAGCTTTAATTACAGCACTTATATTGGCCATGCGGCGATGGTGACGGCTGTCGATGTGGACGCTTGCGCGAGAGCGCTGGCAACTTTAATTAGTAATGACGGGCTCAGACAGCGCATGGGCGAAAATGGCCGCGCTCGGGCGAGGGAGGTCTACGACTGGAAGGTTGTGATTTCCGCTTACGAGCAGCTTTGGGCCAAAATGGCAGCGGTTCGCGCCAGTGCCCCGGAGTCCGCCCGCGTGGCTGCCGGTGCGCCCCCCTACCCCCTCTGCGACGACCCGTTCCGGCTGTTTGGCCACTACCCAACAGCGCAGCTCACCGGCGAGATGGCTCTCGGCTTGGGGCCAATGGCCGCACCGGCCAGCTTGAATCAGCTGCGAACCATTTGGAGCAGCAATTTTGGCAGCGGTAAGAGAACGCCGGCGGCTACCCTCGACCGGATTTTGGCCACAATTGAAACAGAGGGGCCTTTGTCTGTTAGGGAAATCCTCCGCCGCTTTGCCGGTGCAGACGCTACAGCAGTGGCGTATCTGTCCCGCTCTCTGGTCTATATGATAAAATTCGATATCCTGCGGCTGCAATAATTTGGGGTGATGGTTAAGAAACCCGGTTTCTTAAAGAAACCGGGTTTCTGGAAGGGGTAAAAAAATCAAAAATCAAAAATCAAAAATCAAAAATCAAAAATCAAAAATCAAAAATTGACATGATTGGGAAAGCAGCACTGTTGGAAGCGATTGCCGGCAAAAATCGCGGACTGCTGGCGACAGAAACGGACAAACAAGCGATTTTAGCGGCGGTGGCCCAGCTGGAAGACCGCAACCCCACGCCGCGCCCCGTGGAAGCGACCGATTTGCTCGATGGCGACTGGCGACTGGTCTACACCACCAGTCGGGGTCTTTTGAACCTTGACCGCCTGCCTTTGGCTAAGCTGGGACAAATTTATCAGTGCGTCCGCGCCAGAGAGGCCAAAATTTACAACATTGCTGAAGTGTACGGCTTGCCCTATCTGGAAGGGCTGGTCAGCGTTGCCGCTACGTTCGAGCCAGTTTCAGAAAGGCGAGTTCAAGTTAAATTTAACCGGTCAATTGTCGGTTTGCAGCGCTTAACCGGCTATCAGTCACCGGCTTCTTTCATCGCCCAAATAGAAGCGGGTAAAAAATTTGCCGCCCTGGATTTTCCCCTGGACAGTCGCGAGCAGCAAGGCTGGCTGGATATTACTTATTTAGATGCGGACATGCGCATAGGTCGCGGCAACGAGGGCAGCGTGTTCGTGCTTACAAAGGTGTAGTATGAGAGTGTCTCAAGGCCAGCTGAACCTGCTTGACACTTGCCCCCGCAAATTTCAACTGACTTATATCGAGCAGCTGGGCTCGCCGGCATCGCCGGAACAGCAAGAACAGCTAGTTTGGGGGAGCAGGTTTCACTTGCTCATGCAGCAGCGAGAGCTGGGTTTGCCCATAGAATCGCTTGTGGGAGAAGACCCCCAGCTGCAGCGCTGCTTTGCGGCAATGCTTGGGGCTGCGCCAGAAATTTTTGCGCCGGCGGGGGCAGGTGTTAGCCCGGTTTTTCGGGAAGCGGAACACGAGCGCATTTTAAATTTTAACGGATATTTGCTGACGGTTCGCTATGACTTGCTGATGGCGGATGGCAAACAAGCCCAAATCCTGGACTGGAAAACTTATCCCCGCCCGCAAAACCCGCAGAAGTTGGCCGAGAACTGGCAAACGCGGCTGTATCTTTATGTTTTGGCGGAAACGAGCTATTATTTGCCCAAGCAGATTTCTATGACTTACTGGTTTGTCCAGTCTGCCGGTGAGGGGGTGCCGGTGCCGCAAAGTCTGAAATTTGCTTATAATGCCACCCAGCACAAGAAAACTTTGGCTTCTTTAACGCGCCTGCTGAGCGACCTGACCGGCTGGCTGCAGCGCTACGAAGAGGCGGGAGAACCTTTTCCGCAAGTGGGGGAGGATGCCGGTCAGTGCCGGTTCTGTCCCTTTGCGGTTCGCTGCGGGCGCACTCAGAATCACCGGCAAGATGCGCTGGCTGTTGACCTGCTGCCAAGTCTTGCTACTATTGAAGAGGTAGCGCTCTGAGGGGGCATAGGGCATTGCGCATTGGGCATTGGGCATGGGGCATTGCGCATTGTTCAGGGTTTCCGACAGCCCGGAAACGAGAATAAATCCTTGCATCCAAAATCCTTGCATCCAAAATCCTTGCATCCAAAATCCAAAATCTATATGAAGCTGGCTGAAGCGCTAATATTGCGAGCGGACTGTCAAAAAAAAGTCGAGCAATTGAAACAAAGGCTGACAGCAAGTGTTAAAATTCAGGAGGGGGAGCAGCCTCCAGAGAATCCGCAAGATCTCTTGGCTGAGTTAGACCAAACTTTGAATGATATGGCTGGGATTATTAAGAAAATTAATAAGACCAATTCTTTGACGGAGTTGGAACAAGGCATCAGTTTATCAGATGCCTTGGCTGCCAGAGACACTCTTATGCTAAAGCGCCGCGCCTACGAGGCTGTAGTTGAAGAAGCCTCTGTAAGAATGGACAGGTACAGTCGCTCGGAGGTGAAATATTATAGCACAGTAAACGTGGCTGAGTTGCAAAAGCAAATGGATGAAATGTCAAAGCAGTATCGGGAGCTTGACACAAAAATTCAGGAGAAAAACTGGACGATAGATTTGCTAGAATAAGAGTTGAGTTGGTAGCCGGTTCGGCAGAAGCGAGCACAGCCCGCCAACTGGGTAAGTTGGACTTGCGATGAAAATCGCCTCGTGGCATGAGGGGCCATGCCAACCCCTAACAAATTAAGCCCAGCACTGTCACAAGTGCACGGGGCAATGTTAATGTAACTACCGCGTGCTGGTCTGTTGAAATCGGTGAGGGTGGGTCAGGGGAATTTACAGATGTTTGCTGCCGGCGCTCGTGCGCCGGCAAGGATTTTTCAGGAAATGTAGCGGATTTGACAGCAATGGCAGCGGATTAGGTGGGAGAGCTAAGGGATGGTTTGTCTGTCCGCGCTTCCGCCGGCATTGGGCTGCTAGCTAGGCGCTCGCAGCATACAGGAATTCATCACCAATAAGTGATACAAGCAATCAAAAGTCATGACGAACTCTAACAATCATAAAAGTGAGGGGAGCAACTCATCAGTTGCAGTCCGCGAAATGGAGATTGATGACCTCGCTCCCGTCTACCACTTGGGAGAGTCCTTATTTACCAGCGATTTGTACCCGTCTTTATATCGAACGTGGGACGAGTGGGAGGTGATTGGGCTTTACAACACCGATCCGGAATACTGTCTGGTTGCCGAAATAGACAATAAGCTGGCGGGGTTCATTTTGGGAACCATTATCAGCAAGGCATCTTGGACGTATGGGTATATTATATGGCTGGGGGTGAGCCCTGACTTTCAGCGCCGGGGAGTGGGGGACAAGCTGGTTGACAAGCTGGTGGAAAGGATGATAGAGGATGGGGCGCGGTTCATGCTCGCCGACACCGATCCGGCGAATGTGCCGGCGGTGAAGTTTTTTAGTCGGAAAGGTTTTGTTAATACCCGCCAACACATTTTCTTGTCGATGAACTTAAGCAAGCACGAGCGCTACAAGAAACTGATCGCCAAGGGGCGGGAGCGCGAAAAAGCGGCAAAAGCTGGGCGCGAGCGAAAGCGAAAAGCCACACTCCCGCTCACTCCCGAAGTGATTGCGGGGGAAGCTGCTGTGCAAGTAATGGTAAGTCAAACTCCGCCGCAGGCTAGCAGTTAATCCTGAATAATTTAAACTTTAAATTTGCAATTTTTTGGCTGTATTTATATAGCAATCGAAGTCAAAGGAGGCGTAGCCTCCTGATTTTCGTTCCGGGGGGACAGGGGGGGAAGAAGTTCGCCCCTGGTAGGGGCAGGCCCCCGTGCCAAAGCGTGTCAACTTAAGCTTTGTCCCGCAGTCTCTGGGCGGTTGAAACCGCAGCTATACAGACAAAACCCGCCTGCGCGGGTTTTAAGATTCTAGCTCTTCTCTTAAGTCCAAGGGAGGCGGACGAAAGTTTGTCGAGCGTGAGTTTCAATCGCCGGGAGCTTAAGTTGACACCGATGGCCACCCACGGAGACTGCCCCTTGGGGGGAAGGAAGCCCAACGCTATTGAACTGTACTAAGGCTACTCTGCAAGATTCGGGGAGAGATCGGTGACGACCGAGTGGCTGTTTGCCTCCCGCACTTTCGCATCCTCCTCCCCATAGAAAAAGGAGAGCAGGGCAAAACGCTCCCCGCTGGTTACGAGCGTCACCTCATGGAGCAGGGAGCAAGAAAAGATGATGGCGGTTCCGGTGTCGGGGCGGTAGGCGTGCGGCGCGTACTCGGGAAACATCAGGTATCCGCCGCTGTACTCTCCCACATTCAGGTTGAGCGTCATGGCGAAACGCCGGTGTGCCGTGCCGGCGGTTGTATTGTCGCGGTGCGCTGTGAAATAGCCGCCGGTCTGGGCGTCGTAACACGCCACGACATAGCGTTCAACCCGGGTGACAGTAAACTGAAATGCCTTTTCAATCTCCGGGCGCACGCGGCGAATTATATAACTGTTCAGTTTTTGGTATAATTGCAGGTCTTGAATCAAGAAATCGCGGCGCTTTTTAAAGCTGTCATCCAAAACCAGAACTGTTTTCTCTCCCACTTGCCTCATAAAGCCAGACGACTCGCCGCCGTGGCACCGGTACAGCTCGATCAGGCTCTGGCAGAAGGCTTTCTCCAGAACGTTGGGAATCAGCAGCACCGGCGCGTGTGCGGTTGCGAGGCGGGTTTGCTCAGGAGCAGGTAAGGCTTGAACAAACCGCAACACTCGCTCGGCGTGTTCAGCCGGCTCCTCCAGTACGAATATGCCGGCGATCTGCAGGTTCTCATTGAGCACGAAGGTTTGCGGCCAGTATTCTAGACCGGCTTCGCGCTCTTGGCAAACGCCATATTTAGTGCTGACCGCTCTGTCAAAGTCCCAAAATAAGGTGAGTGAGGGGGCGATTTCGGATGGCCTGTTTTGGGCTTGGTCTTTGCGGTCAATGCTGACGCCGAAAAGCGTCACTCCCAAACCAGAAAACTCCTCTTGCATTCCCTGGAAGGAGCGCAGTATAATTTGGATTTGCTCAGAGCCGGCGCTTCCGAAAAAGAACAGGACAATCCGCCGGCCCGCCACCGTGTCGAATTGAAAAACCGGGCTGACTGTGGACGGAAGGGTGAACCAAGGAGCAAAATCGCCAACTTCAAGGGCTGCCATGTCGCCGAGTGGGTGGTTTGCGATTCAGATAATTTATCTGACAATTATAGCAGGAGTTCAGGCGAATTTAATCAACCTTATAAGAGAAAATTTTCACGGAACGAGCCGGTAGCCGGTGCCTCTAACTGTTTCAATCTTGTCGCTGCCTAGCTTTAACTCGTTCGCAGGCGGAGCCTGGGAAGCAGAACAGGGATGCAGAGCATCCCGACTGCCCAGTCCCCACTTCCCACTGCCTCAAAAGGCGGTTTCACCGGCACCGCGAACCTAAAAGTAGAGCCTTTCCCCAGCTGGCTTTCCAGTTCCACTCGCCCGCCGTGAGCTTCAACGATGGCTCTCACAGTTGCCAGCCCCAAACCGGCACCTTCTGAGGGCTGGCGGCTGTTGGCGGCGCGGGCAAATAGCTCGAATATGCGCTCTGAGGCGGGTGCGGATTCCAAAAACAAATTCGACGCCATCCCTGAAATTTTCCAGCCATCAATTCCGAGCCCTTGCCGCAGCAGGACTTATTTGATAAGTTTTACTATAAAATATTGTGAAACATACCGGGCATTTGCCAGAGCAGGTAAGCAATCAGCGCAAACAGCAAAGTAATCACAGCCGTCAGCACGTAGCTAACGCACATCAAGAACCCGTCAGATTCCAAAGTGGCCACAACAAACAGCAAAATCCCAACGGTGGGAATGGGATTGGTTAAGGGCAGCGGCAGCATGAGCAACAGCGTCAGCCAAGCGATACAAAGCCCGTTGATCTGCCAAACGTAAGGATTGTTTGCGATCCGCCGCATCCGGGGTTTAGCCAGTTTTTTTAGGACGCCGTTGACTTGTTTCAGGTTTTTTAGCAGGCTCAGGACAAATTTCCGGGGGAATTGCAACCGGGCAACTTTTCTGGGAAGCCAAGGCGAGCGCCGGCCCAGTGCCATCTGCACGGACAAGACCAAGTTGCCGATGCCTAAGACACCGGTCAGTCCGGGCGGCATGGGAAACAAAAACGGCAAAACCAGCAAACCAATGACTAAGCTAAAACCCCTTTCCGAGGTTTGCGCCAGGATATCTGCTAGGGTCAGGGGTTTTTCGGCTAGCCGCTTCAGAAGGGACTCAATATCTTGAGAAAATCTAAGCTGCATAACGCTCTGGCACAATCCAATCTATTCTTGGCTGTTACTGAGTAGTTACAAATTGTAACAAATAATCGAAAGCAACTGCCACTTTCTTTGGGCGGGTCAGTCTTTAGGGAAGCATTCCACTGTCCCGCAACCTGCAGGCTCGGTTGCTGCGCCGGCTGGCGTTGCGCACCCCCCATACGGGCATGGGGACGCACCCGTCTGCGGGAGCATCCCCATGCCTGCCTAATTATTGTGACCTCGGAAAAGGGAGAGAGGTTTCATATCATGTGCCGGTTTTGTGTGGGGACCCGACGGGCGCGTTCTGCATACTGGGCGTTCGGGCATTGGGCACGCTCGCATTTCAGCCGGAAACGGCGGCGATCGCGGGACTCACCGCAGACCAGGGATGCCACCGGACACAATATCAGGGGATTTCTTATACAGACGCGATAAATCGCGTCTGGGTTCAGGGGAGAGAAAAAACCGGCATTTCTCTGTGGGCTGCTGTGGGCTGCTGTGTGTGGGCACCGGCACACTCCCCACCGGTTTGCCCTCTCGGCAGACCGCAGCAGCAGGGTGCGTTATTAAAACGCACCCTACATTTAAACTGGCAGGCAATCTGAGGCAGAAGCGCAACTCGCCGCTGACACCAGCATCGGAGGGATGCCCAGCACAGCGCAGGGGAAATTAGGGCCCAGAGCGCGGACAATGGGATGATTGGCGTCGCCACAGCCCAGGAACAGCAAAACCGCCGATTCCGATTCCACAACTTTTCTCAGTTCGGCAGCAACGCAACCGAACCGGAGGTGAGCTTTGAAGGCACCCCGCCACTCTTCAGCCAGACAGCGGGCTTGCCACAAGATGCGGTCGGCTTGCTCGAAGGGGTGAGTTGGGGAGAACATGGTCTTGTAGCTTTGCCGGTCTGCCGGTGTCAAACGCCGGCTTGTTGCTAGCGCTTTATAGGTTTGTTGAGTTAAAACAGGTGTGCTAGACTCTAAAGGTTGAGATGGTTGCGACAGAGGCAGCCGGCTGTAATGAATTGAGGGGCTGCTCCCATCTTTCGCCCGCTTCAAGACCTGCGGACAGTGACTGCTTTGAGTTTCACCGACAGTGTAGACGACTTGAACGGTGACTTGCCGGTGGGTGGCTAAACGAGTTTGATGGGCCATCCACAGGGTAATATCTAGAGCCGTTTGACTGCTGGGGGAGCTGTTATAGCCTACGACGAAGTTTACTGATTTGGTAAAGTTAGCCCCATCACAAGCGGGTGCAGCCGGCTCGGGCAGCAACACCATTCGCTCCATTAAGTCATGCCGGCCCAGTGCGCTTTCCAGACGCTCTAACATTGGCTTGATCTTCACAGCTGTAACCTCTCTCACATGAAACGGACGATCGATAAGAGGTAGGCGACCCACTCAATCACTTAACTTAACACTATTATAATCTATTCGTCTTGAGTGAAGTACCTGTCTAGAAAATCCAAGGCGTGGTTGCGGAGGTCGTAATACTCCGTGGATTCCCGCAGTTCTTGGCGGTTGCGCGGATGCGGGAAAGGCACCTCCAGAATCTCCCCAATTGTAGCAGCGGGCCCGTTCGTCATCAGGACGATCCGGTCAGACATATAGATCGCTTCATCCACATCATGGGTGATCGTCATCACAGCTTGCCTGTGACTTTCCCAAATGTCGAGCACCTGTTTCTGCAATTTGCCGCGAGTCAGGGCGTCTAGCGCCCCAAAGGGTTCATCCATCAGCAACATCTTGGGGCGAATCGCCAAAGCGCGGGCAATCCCCACCCGCTGTTTCATGCCCCCAGAAATTTCATCTGGATACTTATCAGCTGCCGCCGTTAAGTTTACCATTGCCAAGTGTTCATTGACAATGCTGATTTTTTCGGCACGGGTGGCCTTCGACCGCACTTCATCGACGGCAAGCCGGATGTTTTCGCGCACCGTCAGCCACGGGAGCAGCCCGTAGTGCTGAAACACCATCATGCGGTCGGCTCCCGGTTTGCGGATCTCTTTGCCCTCTAGCCGCACGGAGCCGGACGTCTGTTTCTCCAAACCGGCAACTATCTTGAGCAGCGTTGATTTGCCGCAGCCGGAGTGACCGATTACGGAGATAAATTCATTTTCCCCAACGGTGAGGTTGACATCCTTTAGGACGACAAATTCACCCCCATCAGCAGTAGGGTAGGACTTGACTAAGTTTTCAATCTCCAGAAATCCCGATTGGCGAACTGCTTTATCGTTTGTGCCGGCTGAGAGCGAAGTGGATTTGGTCATGCGAGTCTCCTAGAATAGTTTTCACTGGCGCGGGTGCGCACCGCACTGTTAAGACAGGTAGAGCGATTGAGGCCGGTTGGCTCTGATTTCAAAACTCTTGAGATAGCCGGCAGGGTCGCTGGGGTCAAAGGCTTTTTTGTCTATAAATACCTCTGCCGGCTCAACTTTGTAATCCTCCTGGGGGCACCCGATGCCCATTTCTGCCGCAATTTCTCGATAGAGGTCTGTTTTCCAAGCTTTGCGAGCCAACTCTTCGGCATTTTTGGGGATTTCCTGAATCTGCCCCCAGCGAGCAGCTTGAGTCATTAACCAGATACTTTCTGACTGCCACAAGAATGTCGAGTGATCTCCTGGCACTTTAGAAACCTTAGCCGGCATCTCAAAGAACATCGTGGTGTCGTCTGATGTCACGGTGCGGTCTTGGCCATCAAATCCGCCATAATTGTATGAGCCAAGAATTCCCGGTCGCGTAAACTTATCAATTGGGCCATTCTTGGGTTTCGCGCCCGTAAACGACCGTTCCGTAAGCAGTTTTGCCACCTCCTCGCGGTTGTTAGGATCGCCGCAATACCGGCAGGCTTCAATCATCGCCTTTACCAGAGAGCGATAGGTTTTGGGGTTTTCTTTGATGAAAGATTCCATCACCCCCAGCAGCCGGTCTGGGTGTCCGCGCCAGATTTCTTTGCCCTGTGCGAAGGTAAAGCCAATTCCCTCCTCGCCAGTAATTGCTTTTTCGTAAATTGCCCGCGTGTTCCAGGGTTCTGCCACCATGTAAGCTTGCATCGCCCCAATCCGCACATTAGTCACCATCTGGGGTGGGGGAATGATGATGATCCGAAATTCCTCTAGGGGATTCACACCGGCAGCGGCGGATAAGTAGCGGACAAAGTATTCGTAAATGGCAGAACTCAGCACAACAGCCCAAACTTTGCCCTCTGGCGGCTGGCTGTCAAAATAGGATCTAAACTGTTTGCCAAACGCTTCCAGGTCGCCGCCGTATTCGTACCAGGGGCGCAGCCCAAAATCCCACATTTTCCGGTTCATCGTCATGGCGTTGCCGTGCCGGTGAATCGTCATGGCTGCGCACAGGGGGGCGTGGCGTGCGCCTTCCGCTCCTATTCTAGCATTGGTGACGGCACCAGACACCACCGGCGAGGCGTCGAGGCGTCCAAAAATAATCCCGTCGCGAGAGTTTGCCCAGCTGGCTTCGCGGTTGAGTTTGACGTTCAAACCGTATTTGCGGAAAAACCCTTTTTTCCAGGCTATCGCAAAGGGAGCGCAGTCATTCACCGGCACATACCCCACCGTCAAATTGGGTTTTTCCAAGGTTTGGGGGTCTACTACTTGTGCGACGGCTAAGGCTTCTTCCGTCAGCCCTGTAGCCGACCGGTCGGCATTAATGGCGCAAGAGGAAAGTGCCATGCCGGCTGCTGTCGCTCCCATGCCTTGAAGAAACTCCCGCCGGTTCCAGTGATTTGGGGATTTGTCACTCATCTTCAGTCTCGCTCAATCTTGCAAAATTACTCCAGGACTTACGCAGCGACACTTAATGTGGTGTGTGGTGGGTGACGCGCAACGCTTACCCACCCTACAGATAGAGGCGCAAGCGTAAGTCCCGCACTCTTGGGCATTGGGCATCATCGCATTTGGCAAAAGCTGAAACATATGCCCGATGCGCTATGCCTCATGCTTTATGCGCTATGCCCTATGCCCCATGCGCTATGCCCACGGGTATATTAAGAGCGTGCCGGTTTTCTGTGCGTTACCAATTCCTGAATTTTGCCAACCGCCCAGTCCAGGATTAACCCCGTTAATCCAATCACCAGTATCGCCAGAAACACCGAACTCAGGTTGAGCCTGCTCCACTCATCCCAGACAAAAAAGCCAATGCCAATCCCGCCGGTGAGCATCTCTACGGCGACGATCACGAGCCACGCTATCCCCAAACTAATCCGCAAGCCGGTGAATATGTAGGGCAAACTTGCCGGCCAAATAATTTTGACAATCTGCCGCCAGCGGGGCATTTCCAGCACCCGAGCCACATCGAGATAATCTTTGGAAACGCTCGACACTCCCAGGGCGGTGTTGATAATCGTTGGCCACAAAGAGGTGATGAAGATAACAAAAATCGCCGAGGGGTCAGCCAGGTTAAAGATAGCCAAGGCAATCGGCAGCCAAGCAAGTGGCGATACCGGCTTGAAGATTTGAATGATCGGATTGAGCGCCAGCATCGCTTGTCTGGACATCCCGATCAGAAACCCCAGGGGAATGGCAACAATCGCACCTAACGAAAACCCCAGCAAGACTCGGCGTATGCTGGCTAGCAATAACCAGCCTATTCCCAAATCTCCCGGTCCGCGCTGGTAAAACGGATTGACGATGTAATCCCAATTTGCGACTAGCGCCTGAACTGGATTGGGCATCAATTCGCTTTGGAAGCTGGCCACTACCCACCACAGGATGATAATTCCGACAAATCCTGCTGCCGGCAGCAAGACGACTTCCCGCAGAATCACGGGTTTCGCCCGTTTCCATGCTGCTTGTCCGGCTACCGCGATGGCAGACAAATTAAGCTGAATAGCCATTATAAACTCCTCAGAGTCAAGGGTGGAACACTGCGAACCAACCGGAGACACTGACGAGATCGAACGCTCTATTTTAATAGAATGTTGAGTCTTCATCAGTCTCCTCTCAATGCCTGCGAAGTTAGCTGACGGGCTGGGACTGAGAGATGTCCCTCTCGCTGCCTGGCGCGACCGCTCACAGGCATTCGAGATAAGCCCCTTAAATTGGTTCCTCCGCTCCTGTCTCACCCAGAGGTGAAACTTTGGATTAGGCAGACTTTTTACGCTCTTTTAACAATACTAGCATTGCTTTTCCTGCCTGTCAAGCAGTCTTCAGGCACAAGTTTTGCATGGCCATCGCTCGGCAAACATGTGCGCCGCTCTCGCGTGCACGCTCTGTGGGGAGCGATTCCATCCCCCTCTCGCCTAAAGCAGAAAACGTAGCGTCACATACAAAGCGGCAGCGAGCAGTTGCGCCGCAGATTTTGGGTAACAGCCACGGCAGCATGACTAATATTGTGACAATGGCAACAACTACCCCTAAACTTAATTTTAGCAGGTAATCGGCAAAGCTGATATTGACGGCATCGCCGACAATAAAGGTGGCTGGAGCGCCGACAAGCGTCAGCAGACCGGCGGCAATGGTTAGGTGTATCCACTCCGTCATGACTAAGAAAATGACACCGACAAATGTTGCCGCCGCCACGATGCTTTGCAAGTTTTCCATTGCATCTCTCTCGACTCAGTTACAGAATTGATTTTGCCTGAACAGAAATCAGCCGCAAGCCCTTCTCACCGGCAGCCCATTTTTCGACTCCCCCTCACCCCCAACCCCTCTCCCACAAGGGTAGAGGGGAGGTTCTCATGCTGCTGCGCCGGCCACAGCAATAAAGTGAGTGCTGGGTCGGCATGACACTAGAAAACCTCCCTGGCTAAAAGTCGGGATTATGACAAAACACCCTCTCGCTATCGAGGGCAAGTGAAATTGATTGGCTCACACCACGATGTACCGGGGAAGCTGATGAGAGCGAGGCACTTTTGATTTAGAAATGCTGTCTCCTCAGTCCCCTCTCAATGCCTGCTTTCGTTAGCTGACGGGCTAGGGCTGAGAGGTGCCCTTCTCCTGTTTGACAACAGGGATAAGCCCCAGAGAATCTCTTTGGTTCCTCACGGCTGCCGGCTTCAAGTGAATTTCTCAGCTCGGAAGGCAGATTAGGCTGACTAGATATAAATTAACTGAAATCACCCTAACATGTTTTTCAGCAGAAGTCAATACCTGCTGGGCGGTTTGGCGGCAAAAATCTGCGAGCTGTTGGAAAAAGCCCCTCAAGGGCAACCGCCGGCTCGCCCCTGCGGCAGAGCCGGCAGCCGGTCGAGAAAAAGTATTTCCCCGGAAGTGATATAATGGCACTCAACTGTGGGGGTGGGAGCGAAGATGCCCGAGCAAAACATTCAGTGGCAAATTCAGCCGCCGGCGCAACCGCCGGAGTGGTTCATTCCAGAAATTCGACGCCACGCACCCGACATATCTGGCCATTATGCCGGCCAGTTGCTGTGGCAGCGGGGGATTCGAGACCGGCAGCAGCTTGCCGGCTTTTTGAATCCCAACTCGGTACAGCCGGCCAGTCCCTTTGAATTTGGCCAGGAGATGCGCTGGGCGGTAGAGCGATTGCTCGCAGCGCGGCGTGCCGGTGAAAAAGTGGCCATTTGGGGGGACTTTGACGCCGACGGCATCACCGCCACCGCCGTACTCTGGGAAGGGCTGGGCCAGTTTTTCCCTCAATATCTCCAGCTCACCTATTACATCCCCAACCGGCTCACCGAATCCCACGGACTCAACCGCCAGGGGATTGACGCCCTAGCCGAATCTGGAACCCAGCTGATTGTTACCTGCGACACCGGCAGCACCAACCTCGAAGAAATTGAATACGCCAGCAAGCTAGGGATACAAATCATTGTCACCGATCACCACACCCTGCTAGAGCAGCGCCCCCCTGTGGTGGCCATCATCAACCCCCGCTCCCTGCCGGCCAGCCACCAGATGGCCAATCTTTCCGGCGTCGCCGTCGCCTACAAACTGGTGGAAGCGCTCTACCTCACCCTTCCCGACATTCCCCAGCAACCTTTAGAGGATTTGCTGGATTTAGTGGCTATTGGCCTGATTGCCGATTTGGTGCAGCTGACCGGCGACTGCCGGTATTTAGCCCAACAGGGGATTAAACGCCTGCAACAGCAGCTGTCCAACCCCACCCGCCCGGGCGTGCAAAAATTGCTGCAGCTGTGCCAGCGTGCCGGCGATCGCCCCACCGATATTTCCTTTGGCCTTGGCCCCCGGATTAACGCCGTCAGCCGCATTCACGGAGACTCCAGCTTCTGCGTGGAGCTGCTCACCAGCCGCGACAAAGAGCGCTGCAGCGAGCTGGCTGAAGCTGCAGAGTTGGCCAACGCCCGCCGCCAGTCCTTGCAAAAAGATGTCACCCAGCAGGTAAAAGCCCAGCTGCAAAAAGAGGATCTATCCACCACCGGCGTCCTCGTCCTCGCTAACCCACAGTGGCCAGCAGGCGTCCTCGGTTTGGTTGCAGGTCAAATCGCCCAGGAATACGGGCGTCCGACAGTCCTCCTCAGTACAGAAGCGACAGACTCTCCGGAAAACAAAATCCCCAAATCCCCAAATCCCGGCATCCCAATCCCCAATTCCCAAATCGCCAGGGGTTCCGCCCGTTCTGTCAATAATATTGACTTGTACCAGCTGGTGAAGGAGCGGGCCGACCTGCTCCACCGCTTCGGTGGCCATCCATTGGCTGCCGGTCTGGCCCTGCCGGTGGAGAACATTCCCCTGTTTGCAGAAGCAATCAACCGGCAGTTGCGGCAGCAGCTGGGGGCGTCTGGCTCCTTGGGCGTGCCGGTGGTGACCGCCGATCTGACTGTCACGGTGGCAGAACTGGGACAGCCGCTGTTCCGAGAGCTGAAACTGCTGGAACCTTGCGGCACCGGCAACCCTGTTCCCAAACTGCTGGTGCAAAACTGCTGGTTTGAAAAAGGCTGGCACCGCAATATTGAGGATTCTAAAGGGCGAAAAGTTCAGTACATCAAAACTGAGTTTGAAATTCGGGATGAGTCCACCGTTTCCGGGTTTGCCGGCGTCTGGTGGGGGCACTATAAAGAAGAACTTCCCCCGGGCCGGTGCGATGCTATTGTGGAGCTGGACTACAATACTCACAAACAGCGCTATGAGGTGCGGCTAATCGCGGTGCGCTCCTCTGTGGGAAATTTCCAGTTCCGCGCTCCCGTCCAGTTGGACTGGATTGTGGACTGGCGCTCTGGCAGGATGAAGGCGGAAGACGCTTTGATGAATTCAGAGGAAATTTCTTCTCCGTTTATCGTAGTGGAAGAGTGTCCCAGAAGTTGGGATGAGTTGCAGGTTTGGTTTCGGCAAGCGGCGCACCGGCAGCAGAAACTGGCGCTGGCGTGGGCTCTGCCGCCACTGCAGCCAGCGGCTCAAGTCTGGCAGCAGCTTGCCGGTGTGGCCAAATACCTCAGCCGCACGGGTGAGCCAGCCACAAGGCGTCAGCTTTGCGAGAAGCTGGGCTTGAGCGAGGGCTGTCTGCAACTGGGATTGCAAGCTCTGGGTGAGTTCGGTTTCCAGGTGGCGCACTTCGGTCAAAACTTGCGGCTGAGCTGGCAAAAGAGCGCCTCTCGGGGGGGTGCTTTTGCGGAAAGCTCCTCCGCTATTATTGCATTTTTGGCGGCGGTTTCTGAAGAGCAATTTCTCCGGCAGTATTTCGCCGAAGTGCCGCTGTCTACTATTCAAGCGATGGCTAATTCGGGGCGCGATTCTTTGCCTGAGTTCGATACGGATGTGGAATTTTAAGCCGGGCGCGGTCGAGGGGGAAAAAATTAGCTTAGTGCGGTTCTAACTGAGTTGGGTAAATTTTTTTTATAAACCGCCAAGACGCCAAGATCGCCAAGAAAGCCAAGAAAGAAGTAGGGTGGGTTCCCTCTTAGGGAACCCACCTCAAACTGTTACGCTAAGCTGTTAGGCTAATAATGCTGCCTGTCTGTCCAAAGGAGGCAGTCGCGACGCTCTGCGCACACCGCCACCGATGAAAATTGTCCCCAGGGCGGGGCACGGGGGCGCAAGCCCCTATAGCAGCAGTCATATTGGTTAGGACATCAGTGGCCTAGGGATAAAAGGCGTAGGACAGGCGTTCCCTCCGATCCTAATGTCCTAATAAAAGGCGTAGGACAGGCGTTCCCTCCGATCCTAATGTCCTAACCTAAGTGAATACTGCTATACAAGACTATTTTCAAGGCAGAGCCTCCTGGAGGGCGTTCCCAGGCTCTGCCTGGGAACGAGGGAACGAGGGAAACGCGCCCTAGCGGGGGGTTAAATGACCTTGGTACTCGCAGGTGAAACCTTGAGTGCGCCACTGTTGCATGTCTACGTCTGTCAGGGGGGTGAGAGCGGAGCATGCCGGCTCGACAAAGTGGCTGATGACTGCCCAAATCAGGCTGCGAATTACATCGATGCCGGTTTTGAGCGGTGACTCGCGATTGCCGGGAATGCCGGTTTCGGGGGCCAAGTCTATCTCGACCCAAATTCCGTGGGAGCCTAAGATAATCTGTGCCAGCCACTGGGCGCGTGGCAGATGGGTGGGGGAGGTAATGAGTTTGAGTTTATGAACTTGCCACCGGCGCAGGATGGGGAGAGAGAAGTAGAAGTTGTCAAAGGTGTCGCGGGCGCACTTTTCCAAGAGGACTTGCTGCACCGGAGCTTTTGCTCGCTGAAAAATCAGCCAAATGCAGGGATCTGGGGAGCCTTGAGAAATCAGCACCGGCGTCTGGGGGTACTGTTTGGCCAGCTCGGCGACGTAGATTTCTCGTTTGATGCTGCCCCCCAACACCAGGATGGCATCCACCGGCCTGTTGGCGGCAGACTGCAAAGCCACTGTGTTGCTCAGCAGCCAGCCAAGAAAGGCAACCGTCAAAACTGAAAGGGCAAAAGCAGCAATCGAGCCGGCAATCCTGGAGATTTTTCTGTTGTGACTTCTGAGTTCTGGCTGCTGACTGCTTCTGTTGCTGAGCTTTTTCCTTTTGCCTTTTTTTGGCCCCATACAGGTTACGTCTGATCACTTTTTATTAATGCCACCCCCACCTTTGGCGGGATGAGGAGTGAAGCTCACCACCCCACCCCCTCACCCCTCACCCCCCTTATTTTTTCTTGGGGGGCTTGCCGGTGGGAAAGACAAATTCGATTTGCCCATCCGGAGTCTGCCGTATTTGCCCGCCCAGCTTGAGGATTTCTTGCTTAGCCCGCTCTCGGACTCTTTTGTCTGTGGCGTTTATGTAAACCTCGGCCCACGACCGGCCCCTGGCCAGGGTGCTGTCGGGATCTGTTTTGAGGAATTCAGCGGTTTGCCTGTATACCGGTGCGTATTGCCGGTCTGGGGTTCCCTCAACCCACTTGGCTGCCATTTCGTGAGAGTGGATGGAACCGGGGATGTCGTTGATCAGCAGCAGCTGGTCGAGCCCTTTCCAGCGCCAGACGAGATAGGCTCTGGGATTGATCTGGGGGGAGAGGGCGCGGGTGCCGCGATCCATGTACTGGACTGCCAGCTGTGGCTCGCCGAGATAGTAGGAAATGCCGGTGGAAAGAAAAAGGTACATGTCAACGAAGCGGGGATCGCGCTGGGTAATCAGGTCAAAGTAGCCGGCATTGAGGGAATAGCCGGTTTTGGCGCGAGCTTCTTCGTCGCCAAAATACTGGATGTAGTTGAGGAAGGCCCAGTTGGCGATTGCGTTGTTGAAACCAAAGGCTGGCATCTGCTTGAGCAGTTGCACCCGCAGCCCTTCGAGCTGTTCCGCCTGTTTTGGGTTGCTGGCTTGCTGTGGCGGGCGGTGCAGTTGAGTCCACTGGAGGCTAATGATGCCGGCCAAGGCGGCAGCAGCGAGGGCCAAATTCAGCAGCAGCCCTCCCCCCGAGCCCCGCCGCTTGGGGGGAGTGGGGGGCGGAGTGGGGGGCGGCGAAGGGGCGGCGGGGGAGAGGCGATCGGCTTCCATCGGCTTTAGACTCAGCAGTCTGCTGTGACGGTGTTCTGGTACTCGCTATTTTAGCTAGACTAGAACCAAGAAAGTTTTGAGGTCGGTTTGTGTCTGAGTACATAGCACTATTTGCTTGTCTGGGGTTAAATTAGCTTGCAGAGCAACTCCCACCGGCTTGCTCGGACACCACCGGCGGCTGAATGCCCGCTGCTGGCCAGTCGGGACACTCTCGCAAACTGTCACAGGGTTTTGCTAGTTCGCGGCCTCAGCGGGGTATCTTAATATCAGTCGTTTCAGGGTGAACCCAGCCCTGCAATGCCCCACACCCAGACCTCCGAGCCAGCGACTCCTTGTCCGCCCCCTGCCGAACTTGACTGAGATGCCGTGCGTTTTCCTTGAGGCGATTGCTGCGGCATCGCGCTGTTAAAAGGGCTTATTAATTGTTAATAATTTGTGTTAGCCAATTGAAAATGAAGTCATCCCCAAAACGCTTCCTGCTCCCCCAAGTCGTCCTGTTTGTTGGGGCCCTCGCGACAACTGCTACCATTAGTCTGTTCCTTCCCGGGCTGAGTCGCTCAGTGCGGGCGGCACTCCAGGACAGTCCGAAAACGATTTTGGATGAAGCCTGGCAAATTGTTAATCGGGACTATGTAGATGGCAGTTTTAATAAAGTTGATTGGCAGCGGGTTCGGCAAGACCTCCTGAATAAAAACTACACGTCTCGCGAACAGGCTTATGTTTCCCTCCGGCAAGCTTTGGAGAAATTGGGAGATCCTTACACCCGCTTCATGGACCCGGATCAGTATGAGGCGCTGACTAACCAAACTTCTGGCGAACTGTCAGGGGTGGGGCTGCGGCTGGAACAGAATGAGAAAACCAAGCTGATCACTGTGGTGGAGCCGATTGAGAATTCCCCAGCCCTCAAAGCCGGCATCCAAGTCGCGGATCAAATTTTGCTGATTGATGGCAAACCCACTCAGGGCATGAGTGTGGAAGAGGCGGCTAAGCTGATCCGGGGTCAGGTGGGCACCGATGTGAGTTTGCAACTTTCGCGCCAGGGGAAGGGGATCTTTGATGTGACGCTCACCCGGGCTCGGATTGAACTGCCCACGGTGCGTTACACTCTGAAACAGGAAGGCAAGACGCGAGTGGGTTATATCCGCTTGCAGGAGTTCAGCAGCCACGCTGCAGAGCAGATGCAGCGGGCGATTGAGACTCTCGGCACTCAAAAGGTGGATGCCTATGTCCTCGACTTGCGGGGAAATCCCGGTGGGTTGCTGTATGCGAGTATTGATATTGCCCGCATGTGGATGGGCAAGGGATCTATCGTTCGCACGGTAGACCGGCAGGGACACGACGAGGAAATTAAGGCCAATCAGACCGCTATGACGGAGTTGCCTTTGGCGGTTCTGGTGGATGGCAACTCGGCGAGCGCCAGCGAGATTTTATCCGGAGCTTTGAAAGATAATAGTCGCGCTACGATTATCGGCAGTCAAACCTTCGGGAAGGCGCTGGTGCAGTCGGTGCACTCTCTGTCTGACGGCTCCGGTTTGGCGGTGACGATCGCTCACTACTACACGCCCAACGGAACGGATATCAGCCATAAGGGGATTACGCCTGATGTCAAGGTTGAGATCACCGAAGATCAAATGAAGCAGCTGGCGTCTAACCCGAATGCTCTCGCCACTAAGGACGACCCCTGCTACGCCCGCGCCCTCACCGTTCTGCAAGCTCAAATCCCCAGCAAGCCGGTTGCTGCCCAGTAGATGGGTGCAGGCTTTCTGGGATGCCAGCTTTCTGGGATGCCGGCTTTCTGGGATGCCGGCAGTCGAAAGAAATACGCCCGGTTGAAACCTGCCGCTGTCCCAACAAAGCCCGCCTGCGCGGGCTTGTTGTTTTTCGGGAGGGGTGCGTTCGCTTCGCACGCCGGAAAGCAGCTGGGCTCTAGCCCCACCGGCGCACCCGTGCCGGCGCTAGATTGCTTGACATCTCCCCTATTTTATGCTAAGTAAAAATCTATGTCTATTCCATCAGAAATTGCCGGTCTCATTGAGAGATTGAACCAGGAATTTAATGAGATTGAGCGGGAAGCCACGGACGGGCTTGCCCTCACCACAACTATTTTGGAGCGCTTTCCCAATAATTTCACAGCGCTCCAGCTTTTGGCATCCTTGAAAACCGCTCTATTTTTTGCAGAGGCATCCAGAAACCGGATTCCGAATCTTCAGGAGGATATTTCGCTCTCTGAAGTGACTGCAAAGGAGACAGTTAAGGAGGCCGCAGAAAGTTTGGCAACACAGCTGGTTCGAGTGCTGGAAACTAAAACCGAAGTCAGTGGAGTTAAAAATCGTTTGGAGAAGTTGCAATGACACAGAAAGAAGCGGCTGAAAAGGAACTCCTAGAAATTCTGGAGCTGGCAAAAGAAGCGGAACAAAAAGCCAGAGAGATGTGTCAGGGAATAGTTTCTCTATCGGAAAAGTGGCGGCTGAGGGCAGAAGCTAAACGCGCTGCGGCTGCAAAATAGCCGGTGGGTTGAGCCGTCTATGTGACGGGCTTTTCATCTGCTACCTTTCCCAAGGCAATCGCAATGGCGCTCTCCCACCGGCTGTCCTGAAAAATTACCTCACGACTCGTATAATTTGCCAGTACAGGACGTATGGAGCGGCAAAAATGCCAGAAAATCTGATTAGCGCCAGTCTCTCTCAAGCGGATCGCGAGGCGGTGATGGCAGCAATTGCGACGATTCGGGAAAAGTTGCCCTTTTTGATTGACTTGACCCCGGATGACAGGCGAACTCTACCCAAAATGGGGGATAAGAGTCGGGCGTTTGTCAGCAAAGCGCTGGAAGTCGCAGCGCAAAATCCCGACATTCTGCCAAGATCCTTTGATGTGGAGGAAATGCGGCGCGACGTGCAGCTGTTTGAGGCGCTGTATCCGGTGGTGCAAGCGCTGACGCAGCTGCACGAGCTAGTGGAAGATACCTATATGGAGGTGGGTAGTGAGGCGTATGCCGCCGCTCTATCAGTATATAGCTATGCGAAAGCCGGCGGTAAAGTGAGCGGTTTGGATAGCGTTATTGACGATCTGGCGCGGCGGTTCTCCCGCAAACCCCCGAAAGCCCAGCCGCCGGTTTAGGGGAGGGGAGACTTCTAGAGACGGGACCTGTCGCGTCTCTACCGGCTGATGGAGCTCGGAGCTCGGACGATGGAGTTCGGAGCTCGGACGATGGAGCTCGGAGCTCGGACGATGGAGCTCGGAGCTCGGACGATGGAGCTCGGAGCTCGGACGATGGAGCTCGGAGCTCGGACGATGGAGCTCTGAGCTCGGACGATGGAGCTCTGAGCTCGACTGATGGAGCTCAGAGCTCGACTGATGGAGCTCGAAGCTCGAATGATGGAGCTCTGAGCTCGACTGATGGAGCTCAGAGCTCGAACGATGGAGCTCGGAGCTCGAACGATGGAGCTCGGAGCTCGAACGATGGAGCTCGGAGCTCGAACGATGGAGCTCGGAGCTCGAACGCTAACACCGGCATCTTTATCACAGGGGCGCGTGTCGCCCCTTGTCTCCCTGAAACTGTAGGGTGGGTTCCCCTTTGGTTAACCCACCCTATTTTTTATGTCTCCCCCCCCCGAAGTCGTGCGTCCCGATCGAAACGTAGCGCACTAATATGAGAAACGCTATAGCAGTAGCCACTTAGGTGAGGACATTAATGGCATGGCGCTCATGGCATGGCGCTCATGGCATGGCGCATCATGGAAGACTCACAGCAAGGCTCCTTAGGGGAGACGCCCGCCAGGAAACTCCACCGGCTCCTGCCAAAATCTTCTCGAAAATTTTTGCCTTTCCCCCCTTGCAATTGGCAGAATTTGTGTTAGACTGTGAATAATGGAAAAGGTGTGCGCATATAAGGCCGGCACCTGTGGCCCACCGGCACCGGCAGGCAGTCAAACGTAAAGCCTTTATTCTTTGGTGGCGGTGGAGAAGGAGATGCCGGCTTCTCTTTACTTCCCAGCGAAAAGGGGAAAGGGCGAAGCATTGGCGCTTTCGGAGCTTTACTACTCCGCCCGATAGTTCGCTTCGCCAATGCTAGCTGCTGGCGCAGCCGCTGCGCTAACGCCCTCTTTACTTCCCAGCGAAAAGGGGGAAGGGCGAAGCATGAGCGAATCACATCTTTTCACTAATTGCACAAATAGTCGCGCTCATGCGAAAGCCCCTACAGGAGATTCAGTGTAGGGGCTTTCGCATTGGCGCTTTCGGATCTTTACGACTCCGCCCGATAGTTCGCTTCGCCAATGCTAGCTGCTGGCGCAGCCGCTGCGCTAACGCCCTCTTTACTTCCCAACGAAAAGGGGGAAGGGCGAAGCATGAGCGAATCACATCTTTTCACTAATTGCACAAATAGTCGCGCTCATGCGAAAGCCCCTACAGGAGATTCAGTGTAGGGGCTTTCGCATTGGCGGGAGGATCTTTACGACTCCGCCCGATAGTTCGCTTCGCCAATGCTAGCTGCTGGCGCAGCCGCTGCGCTAACGCCCTCTTTATAGCAACTTAGCCGCACATCCCACCGGCTGTCAAACCACCGGCATTTTGCCGCTATTTTTGCCACCTTACCGGCGGCGGGGGTTGTCTCTTGCGGCGGGGGTGCCGGTGTGCCCCTCCAAGCGCAGGAAATGCACCCGCCCTAACTTATCCCCCGCCACCACTGTCACCCCATCTGGCGCGACAGCACAGCAAAGTAACGCAGAGTCGCCGGTGAAACAAGCAACCTCCTCCCCGGAAAAGAAATCCCAGACTTTAAGCGTGTTATCCCTTGAAGCGGAAACCGCAGTTTTCCCATCCGGCGTCACGGCGACTGAATTTACTCTGTAAGTATGGCCGGTGAGAGTGCATCTCGGCTCCCCAGAAAGCAAATCCCAGACTTTCAGGGTTCTATCGTCTGAAGCTGAAACCGCAGTTTTCCCATCCGGCGTCAGGGCGACTGCATTTACCTCGTCAGTATGCCCCGTGAGGGTGCTTTTCGACTCCCCAGAAAGCAAATCCCAGACTTTCAGGGTGTTATCGGATGAAGCTGAAACCGCAGTTTTCCCATCCGGCGTCACGGCGACTGCTCGTACCATGTCAGTATGCCCCGTGAGGGTGCTTTTCAGCTCCCCGGAACGCAAATCCCAGACTTTCAGGGTTCTATCGTTTGAAGCGGAAACCGCAGTTTTCCCATCCGGCGTCAGGGCGACTGCATTTACGGAGCCGGTATGCCCCGTGAGGGTGCTTACCGGCGCTCCTCCTGGGGGTGTGAGGCTAGGTGTCAAGAGGCGCAGCCAGGGTTTTTCTTTCGACTGTTTTGCCGCCTCCAGAAGGTTTTGAATGTCTGGCACTTCAAAAGACAGCAACCGCCCCAGCAATTGCCCCGCCAATTGCGTCTTATCCCGTTGCAACACATGCGCCGAGAGATCCAGCGCCCCTTGAATCAATTTCAGAGTCTTTGTTTGTGACTCACAGAGTAACCCGCCAGAATCGGTCACTAACCGGCAATCCTGAATCGCCGGCTGCACCCCCAAGGCGTCCACCTTCGCCTGAATGAAGTCGAAATCAGTCAGCAAGTCGTACAATTGATTGAGATCGCCGGCAGCTGCTAGATATGCCGGTGACAGCAAGCGCTGCTCTCTCTCTTCCGGCGACGCACCCGCCAACCACTCGCGAATTTTACTCATCCTCCCACAACCCCCCCATCAGAGCCTTCGCAATCCGAGCGTTAATTTCCCGACGCTTCTCATCAGGAGCCTGCACAATCTCCTGACTGTAGAGAAAATCGCGGAAACTGCTGTGATAAATCCTGTAGCGGGTTTCTCCCTTAATTTCCTCAGGGTACAGGAACTGCTCCCACTCTGTCAGCACCTTCTGCACTGTTTTCTCACTCTCACCGGCTAACTTAGCCAGCAACCCCCGCGAAACCGGCTGGCGGACTTCCCCCAGAATGCACACAATATTAATCTTCACCTCAAACAGCCGCCCGTCTTCCATCCCCATGCGCCGCCAGTGATCGTCGCGGTAGTAATCCTGCAACCCTTGGGGCAGATTCTCAATCTTATCCAAATCCCGGTACGCGCCCCCCTCAATCTCTGGCAGCACAAACCGCAGGTACATGAAATTATTCTCGCTCTTAGCCGCCAGTTTTGTGATAAACTCCTCTACAGCCATCCGCCGCTCATCCATCCACGCCCGCAGTTGGGGACGCCCAGTCACCCCGCGAATATAAGTCTGGATATCGGCTAAACTCTCTTGCGGGTAATCTTGCAAGTCAAACACCAGATGCCGCGTCTGCGGGTTAATCCGAAAAGGCACGTCCTCCGGTCGCCGCGTCAGGATAAAATAGACCCCATCCGGCAGCACCTCTGGCAGGTAAAGCACATTAGCACCGGCATTCTGGCTGTTCAAATCCACCTCATCCAGCGCGTCAACCGCAATCGCCAGTCGCTCTCCCAGCTTCAGCTTTTTGCTCGCCTCCGCCAGCAGATTCGACAAGAAATTGCCATTCTTCATACTGTCCGGGTGCAGCGGAGTTTCATAGGGCAAGTCGTAGCGGTCAATTAACTGCTTGCAGACACTGTTGAGGAAATCACCCGTGCTGGTGATGCCCGCAGAGCGCATGTTAAAATAGGCGACGCACTCATTCCACAAAACGTACTCAGCGAGGATAGCGCTCTTGCCGGCCCCCGGTGGCGCAACAATGGTAAAATAGCCCTTAGGATGGCTTTGGCAGAAATTTTCAATGGCCGCAAAAACGAATTGCCGCCCGACAAACCCATCCGTCTTGTCAGCAATAATCTCCCGGAAATTCAGGTCAGCCGGCGGCAAAGGTCTGCCCAGCCGCTCCCAAATCTCTTGCAGCAAGTCCTCAATCTGCCCCAACCCATCCCCGATGCCAGAAGCCATCCCCGAAATCCGAGAAATTTCTGCCTCTAACCCCTTGACAATCTCCTGATTTTGTGCCTTTAATTGCTTAATGCCATCCAGAATATTGCCCAGCAGCAACAGCTGCATGCCGGCAAAAGCTTGCCCCCCGTGGGCGGCGTCGTGTGCCAGCACTTGGCGCAACGCCTTGGGGAAAGTCTCGTGCAGCCTTTGAGCGACGTACTGGATCGCATCAGGGGGGAGAGACACCCCAGCCGCAGTGCACAGCCAGCCGGTGGCGTGCTCCCAAGTTTCTAGATCGAGCGCCCGCACCTTGGCCAAATCTTGGGAATTGGCGGAAAAAAGAGCCGGGAGGTGCTGCTCTTCAATGTCGGTGTAATTTGGATCGCCTTCCGTTGCTCTGGCAATAGTGTGCCAGTAGGTGACGCTTTTTTTAGCGATTGCCTTCAAAGCCGCTTTGTGGGCTGAATATTGGGGGTTTTTGGCGACAGAATAGATAGCGAGGGCAACAGCCAGCCCCACAGCTTGCGTCAAATCATTGCTATCGAGGAGATTCTGGTCATACCGGAGCCGGTTAGCCAATTCGCCGAGGTCATTCGACAGCATCCCGCCGGCAAGACTGGAGGCGATGCCGGCAGCACCAGCCCCTGCAATTATAATCGGTGCCGTGCCGGTGAGGGCACCGGCAGCCACTGTCCCGCCCAACACAACAGTCCCACAGGCAAGGAGCCTGGTTTTGATTTCTGCTAAATTAAGGAGTGCCATTCAAGTAAGTGACCTTCTGCTAAACGCTGACCCGGCAATGAGCTATATAAATAGAAAGTGCCGGTGCCCAGACTGAGAACTTATCTACAAAATTATACCACGCAAAAATTCCGCTGGTGGGTACAGAAACCGGGTTTCTGGAAGAAACCGGGTTTCTCCGCTCTCACAACTCAAATCCCCTCGTTTCGGGGCGGGCACGGGGACCCGCCCCTACTGCCTGGAAACGCGACTCTGGAGGCTCCGCCTCCTTTGTCAAGGCGCTTATTTCGCTAAGGTTGCCGGCTGGCATAATTTCCGCTCTAGTGCTAGACTAAACTTAATCAGTTTGAAACGGAGGCGAGAGGAATGATTTCTCAACTAGAATCTCCGAGCGCGACGAATATAATTTACCCAGAAAGCGATGGCCAACCTATGGCAGACAATACCAGGCAGTTTCGCTGGATAATGATCCTGTATTACAATTTAGAGTGGCTATTTGCCGGTGAGGCAATGGTATTTGTAGCTGGGGACTTGCTGTGGTATCCGGTGGAGGGTAATAATACTATTCGTCAAGCTCCTGACGTGATGGTAGTGTTTGGCGTGCCGAAGGGGGACAGGGGCTCTTACATGCAGTGGCGAGAGGGGAATATTGCGCCGCAGGTGGTGTTTGAGATCCTGTCTCCAGGAAACACTCAGACAGAAATGAACAAAAAACAGATATTTTACAATCGCTATGGCGTCGAGGAATATTACCTGTACGATCCTCAGAAAAACGATTTGAGTGGCTGGTTGCGTTCGGAAGCCGGTTTGGAGGTGATTGAGACGCTCCATAATTGGGTCAGCCCACGGCTGGGAATTCGCTTTGATTTGTCAGGGGAGGAGTTGCATATTTACCGTCCCAATGGGGAGCGATTTGCAAGTTATGTGGAAATTCAACGACAGCTGGAAGAACAGCAGCAGCGGGCCACAGAAGCGGAGCAGCGGGCCACGGATGCCGAGCAGCGGGCCACGGATGCCGAGCAGCGGGCTGAGCAAGAGCGGCAGCGTGCTGAACAAGAACAGCAGCGTGCTGAGCAAGAGCGGCAGCGGGCTGAGCGCTTAGCAGAGCGGCTGCGTGCGGCGGGAATTGAGCCGGAGTCAGTTGATTGAAAAAGGATAGCCCCTTGACCCCTCTCTAAAACGGGTACAGTTTATACACATTTTAGGCAGGGGGGCTAGGTGTTGGGTGTTAGGTATTAGGTGTTAGGTGTTAGACCTAACCTTTAACCCCTAACCCCTAACCCCTAACCCATCCGACGCTTGGGTGCGACGCCAGAAAACCCCCGAACCGAGAAATCAACCCACCGGCGCAATCCCCGCCAAATCCAGAATTTCGGGAATCAAATCCTCCCGCTTAATCACCATCATGTGAACCCCCTGACAGAGCTCCTTCGCCATCCGCACCTGCTCAGCCGCAATTAACATCCCTTCGCGCAGCGGATTTTTCGCGCGTTCCAGCCGGTCAATGATGGATTGGGAAATCTGCACTCCCGGCACATTCTTATTGAGAAACTGAGCGTTCTTCGCCGACTTAATCAGAAAAATACCCGCCAGAACCGGCTTGCCAGAACCGGCAGCAATTTGACTCATAAACTTTTCCAGCCGGTCAAAATCGCAAACCAGCTGACTTTGGAAAAACTGCGCCCCCGCCTCGATCTTGCGCTCAAACCGGCGCTGCAAACCCGACCAACTCGGAGATTGCGGGTCAACAGCAGCGCCGGGAAATAAATCCGTCGCCCCATCGGTCAGAGGCTTGTCATTCAACTCAATACCGTGATTGAGTTTGTCAATCAGTCGCAGCAAGCGCACCGATTCCAAATCAAAAACGCTCTTTGCGTCAGTATGGTCGCCCGCTTTCACCGGGTCGCCGGTGAGTGCGAGAACAGTGCGAATTCCCAGAGCGTGAGCGCCTATCAAATCAGCTTGCAGAGCAATGCTGTTGCGATCGCGGCAAGCCAGCTGGCAAATCGGCTCAATCCCCTGCTGCAGCAAAATTGCCGAAGCCGCCACCGGCGACATCCGCATCACCGCCCGACTGCCATCCGTAATATTAATCGCGTGGACTCGATCCTTCAGGAGTTGAGCCATTTTTATCATGTGAGATGGGTCGCCACCTTTCGGCGGAGCCACCTCAGCGGTCACTAAAAACTCGCCGGCTTTTACCGCATCGCGGAAGCGATGGGGAGCGAAAGTCGATACAGGGGTGCTGCTAGAAGGCGCGATAGGCTGCTCTGTCATGTCTGAAAACCGGGTAGGAAAAATAAAATGAAGCGGGCGCAAATTGCCACCCGCTCTGTTTTAGCTTTATTATCCGCTGATGTCGCCCCCTCTCAGGAATCCCTTCTCCAGAACCGGCACTCACCCGCAGCGCAGGCGTCTCGCCGGTGCTGGGGACTGGGGACAGGCGGGACGCCTGTCCTACGCCTTCTGGGGACAGGCGGGACGTGTCCTACGGCATCACACCGGCATAGAATAACCCAGAGCCGCTTTCACCTTGCGCAGGGTTTGATTAGCGTGAGCCTCCGCCTTTTGCCGCCCCTCACGCAGCACCGACTCCAGATATCCCCGATCGTCCATCACTTCCTTATACTTCTGCTGAATCGGCTTCAGCGCTTCCACCGCCACCTCCGCAAGCACTGGCTTGAACTGCCCCCAGCCCATATCGGCACACTCCGCAGCCACCGCCTCCTTCGTCTTGCCAGAAAGCAGCGTGTAAAGAGTCAGTAAATTATTGCACTCAGGCCGGTTCGGGTCATCAAACGTCAAGCCGCGAATTGGATCGGTTTTGCAGCGCTTGATTTTCTTGACAATCTCGTCCGGCGAATCCAGCAGATTAATCCGGCTGCCCTCCGCCGGGTCAGACTTGGACATCTTGCGCGTGCCATCCGTCAAACTCATCACCCGCGCCCCCTCCTTGCGAATCAGAGGATTGGGCAGCTTCAGCACCGGCACCTCGGGACTGCCAAACTGGTGATTCAGCCGCGCCGCAATATCGCGAGTCAGTTCCAAGTGCTGCTTCTGGTCCTCGCCCACCGGCACCTTGTCCGGTTCGTAGAGCAAAATATCCGCCGCCATCAGCACCGGGTAATCCAGCAAGCCGGCGCTGACATTTTCTCCCTGCTTGACCGCCTTTTCCTTAAACTGGATCATATCTTGCAGCCAGTTGAGGGGAGTAATGCAGTTGAGCAGCCACGCCAGCTCACTGTGGGCGCAGACATGGGACTGCACAAAGATGCTGGAATAGTTCAAATCAATGCCGCACGCCAGATAGAGCGCCGCAATCGTGTAAGTGTCTGCCGCCAGCGTCGCTGGGTTGTGGGGCACCGTAATCGCGTGCAGGTCCACCACGCAGAAGTAATTGTCGTACTGGCTCTGAATCTCCACCCAGTTGCGAATCGCCCCCAGATAGTTGCCCAGATGCAGGTTGCCGGTTGGCTGAACCCCAGAGAGAACGCGCTGCTTGCTCATAAATTCAAGTTAACTGTCATCTGCCGCACCGATAGTGCCGGTTAAGAGTAGCTTATCAATAGTTTGACACCTTCTGGCGTCAAAGCTCTCAACCGCCCAGCGGTATACCACAAAAGTAAGACAGCGGCACAAGGCATTTAATAAATCTCACTCAAGACAGAGGTTGTTCTGTCAAGCGCACCAGTAAGCTTTGGGGATAACTAAACCTCCCTTGAAGGCTTCTGACCGATAGAGTTACCTAGTTGAGATGATTGATGAAAGCTCTTTTAATTTGGCCAATTTTACCGAATTCCTTCTGGTCTTATCAACAGACCCTAGATCTCGCCGGCTTGCGCTCCACCAACCCACCCTTGGGTTTGATTACAGTAGCCGCCATGCTGCCGAGTGACTGGGAAATCCGGTTTGCGGACCGCAATGTGCGCCCTGAAACTGAGCCAGACTGGGCCTGGTGCGACCTGGTTATCCTCTCTGCCATGATCGTCCAAAAGGAGGATTTCCGGGCACTGATTCAAAAAGGAGTCGCCTCGGGCAAAAAAGTGGCCGTGGGCGGCCCCTTCCCCACTTCAGTGCCGGAGTTTGCCCTGCAAGCCGGTGCCCACTACCTGATTCTAGATGAAGGCGAATGCACTGTACCGATGTTTCTGGAGGCGCTGGAACGCGGCGAGGAACGCGGCATTTTCCGCTCTGCCGAGAAACCCGATGTCACCCAGACGCCGGTGCCCCGGTACGACTTGCTGGATCTGGATGCCTACTATGCCATCACAGTGCAGTTTTCGCGGGGCTGCCCATTCCAGTGCGAGTTCTGCGACATTATCAACCTGTATGGGCGCAAGCCGCGCACCAAAACGCCAGAGCAGATGCTGCGGGAATTTGAAGTCCTCTATCAGATGGGCTGGCGGCGTTATGTGTTTGTGGTTGATGACAACTTCATTGGCAATAAACGGAATGCCAAAGTATTCTTGCGGGCCCTCATACCCTGGATGGAGGAGCGCAACTATCCCTTCATCCTGCTCACGGAAGCGTCACTGAATCTGGCAGAAGATGACGAAATGATAGAACTGCTGGTGAGAGCGGGTTTCACCACGATATTTATGGGGATTGAGACGCCCGACACTGACAGCTTGATGGCAGCTAACAAGGAACAGAATAACCGCCAATCCCTCATGGAGTCATGCCACAAAATTGTGCGGGCGGGGCTGCAAATTATGTCTGGCTTCATCATCGGCTTTGACGGTGAGCGTGCCGGTGCGGGAGAGCGCATACAGGAGTTTGTCGAAGCTACGGGCATCCCTCAGGCTCACCTGAGTTTGCTGCAGGCGCTGCACAATACGGCGATGTGGAAGCGCCTCAAGCAAGAAGGGCGTCTCATGGAAGGGATCGGCACCCATTTTACTTCTCAGAAGTCTTTGATGAATTTTGTGCCGGCACGCCCTATTGAAGAAATTGTCGGGGAATATATCAGTGCTTTTTGGAACCTCTACGAGCCCCTGCCTTACCTGAAGCGCACTTTTCGCCACTTTACGATTATGGAGGGCCGGCGGCCCAAACCCACCCGCCGGCTGACAGGGCGCGAGTTGCGTTTCGTCCTGGCAATCTGCTGGCGGCAGGGCGTAGTGCGCTCCACTCGTTTCCGGTTCTGGTGGCAATTGCTAGCGATCGCACTGGGCAAACCCGGCGTGTTCTATGACTACTTTGTTACTTTGGGTATGGGAGAGCACTTCTTTAAGTTGCGCCATGAGGTTAGAGAGGAGCTGCGGGCGCAACTATAGCAGCAGTCATATTGGTTAGGACTCGAAAAGCGGGGGAGCGGGGGAGCGGGGGAGCGGGGGAGCGGGGGAGCGGGGGAGCGGGGGAGCCGGAATGTCCTCACCTAAGTGGCTACTGCTATAGCAGGGCTCAAGTTGGCGCTGCCGGCACAAACTTTCCGAGCTGCCGGCAACACCATCCAAGACCGATATAGCAGTATGCACTTAGGTTAGGACATGGGCATCACGCATGCATGGCATCACGCATGCATCTGTGAGTCTTCCCCATGCGCCATGCCCCATGCGCCATGCCCCATGCGCCATTCTCTGGCACCTCGATGTCTGCGGTTGAGATATTAAAGCCGGGAACACCGGCACGCTAGCCCACCGTCAGGAGTGGGCCCACAGCACCAAACCGGGCTCGTAGGGGCTGCTCAGGTTCGGGTGGTTGGGCAGCACGCGCAGGGACAGACCCTGCAACCCAGAGGAGCTGTAGGCGATCGTAGCGGTGTAGATGCTCAGGCCATTGAAATCTTGGCCTTGGCAGTCCATCACCACCGGCACCCCATTGGTAATGTGCCCAGTGGCGTCCACCGCACCTTGGTACAGTTGCACCTGCACGTCAGAAGGAGTCAGCCCCGCCAAGTTGAGGCGAGCCTTAACGGCAATATTTTGGTTGACGCGGACATCAGCCGGTTCAGAGATGTCAAC
Source organism: Oscillatoria princeps RMCB-10 (assembly GCA_019359235.1). Lineage (GTDB taxonomy): Bacteria > Cyanobacteriota > Cyanobacteriia > Cyanobacteriales > Oscillatoriaceae > Oscillatoria > Oscillatoria princeps. Next base: position 164,392 of record JAHHHT010000009.1, on the reverse strand, counting down.
ATCTTGAATTTTGATGTCGTACCAGCGCTCAAACAGCTGAGTTTTCCACTGAGCCAGGGTCTTAGCGGCAGCGCAGCTATCCGCATTCATCGTGCGGTAGCGGTCGCTGGCGGGGAAATAAGCTCGCTTGGCATATTCTCCCACCATGCGGGCGGTGTTGAAGCGGGGGCAGTTAATGCGGATGGCATCTTTCATCTTAGCCACCCACTTGCGGGGAAGCCCCTCCTCGTCCCGGTCGTAGAACAGGGGCACCACTTCCTGTTCCAGCAAATCGTACAGGGCGTTAGCTTCAACAGTGTCCTGATAGTTCTGGTCGTCGTAGACTTCGCCGTGACCGATCGGCCAGCCGGTGCGGACGTAATCCGCCTCGTCCCACCAGCCATCCAGAATGCTGAGATTGAGCAGCCCATTCATGGAAGCTTTCATGCCGCTAGTGCCGGAAGCTTCGCGAGGTCGCCGGGGAGTGTTGAGCCACACGTCACAGCCTGACACCATCATCCGGGAGACGTTGATGTCGTAGTTGGGGATAAACACAATGTTATGCCCCATGCCCTGCTCGCGAATAAAGTGAATAATCGCTCGGATGACTTCTTTGCCGGGAATATCGTGGGGGTGGGCTTTGCCGGCAATCACAAACTGCACCGTGCGTTTTTTCTGCGGCGAGTGCAAGCCTGCTTTGAGCCGGTCGGGATGGAGGTCGAGCAAAATCCGCTTAATTCGCTCAATATCGCGCAGGAACAGCGTCCCCCGCTTGTAGGTGGCGAAACGGCGGGCGAAGCCAATCGTCAAGACGCTCGGATCTAGGACTTCTTGGGCTTGGGCAATTTCCAGCGCGGAGGCACCGCGCTCGCGCAGGTATTTTTGCAGGCGGTCGCGGACAAACACCACCATCTCCGACCGGGAGCGCTCGTGATTTCGCCACAACTCATCGTCGGGAATGGCACTGATGCGCTCCCAGAGGGGATTGTCAGCCAGTGCCGACGCCCACTGCGGGCCCAGGTAGCGGTCGTAAAGCTCCTGGGTTAACTTGGCCACGCAGCTGCGGGCGTGCACCCCATTGGTAATCGAAGTCACCGGCACTTCATTTTCCGGCAGACCGGGCCACAAGTTCTGGAACAGCACCCGCGACACTTGCCCGTGCAGCTTGGCGACGCCATTGACAAAGCTTGCCATCTTAATCGCCAGCGTCGCCATATTGAACGGCGACTGCAAATCGCCGGTGTTTTCCCGGCCCAGGGCCAGAAATTGCTCCCGCGACAAGCCGAAGATGTTCGCGTAGTGCCCCAAGTAGTGCATGATTTTGTCAGCGGGGAACAAGTCGAACCCAGCCGGCACCGGCGTGTGGGTGGTGAACACGCTGCTTGCGGCCACCAACTGGCGGGCTTGCGGGAAGCTGAGGCCGCTCTCTTGCATCAGCATGCGCATGCGCTCCAGGGTTAAAAATGCCGAGTGCCCCTCATTCATGTGGTGAGCTGTGGGGTTCAGACCCAGCGCCTTGAGCATCCGCACGCCACCAATGCCGAGCATAATTTCTTGGTGCATGCGCATGTCCAAGTCACCGCCGTAAAGCTGGTCGGTGATGTCGTGGTCGTACTGGGATTTATTCGCCTCAATGTTGGTGTCGAGCATGTACAGCGGCACCGTCCCCACTTGCACGCGCCAGACGCGGGCGTAGACAGTGCGCCCCGGATAGTCCACAGCAATCTGGAGTTCCGAGCCATCGGGATTGCGCTCCAGGTGCAGGGGCATGTTGTAGAAGTCGTTAATCGGGTAGCGCTCCTGCTGCCAGCCATCGGCGTTGAGGTACTGGCTGAAATAGCCTTCCTGGTAGAGCAACCCGACGCCAACCAGAGGAATTCCCAAGTCGCTGGCGGATTTCAGGTGGTCGCCGGCGAGCACCCCCAAACCGCCGGAGTAGATTGGCAGGCAGTCCGTGAGGCCAAATTCAGCGGAGAAGTAAGCGTAGCAGTCGGCGGTTTGAGCTGGGTTCGTCTTGTCCGGGGAGTGTTCTGGGGTGAGTTCTGACTTCTGACCCCGGTGCTTGCGATACCAGTTGCGCTCCTTGAGGTAGTCGTCGAGCTGGCGGGAGGCTCGTTCCATCTGGGCTAGAAAGCCTTCATCTTCCGCCACTTCGTTGAGGCGCTGCTGGGAGATGGTTCCCAGCATCAGAACCGGGTTGTGGCGGCTGGATTCCCACAAGTCGCGGTCCAGGCGTCGGAATAGGTCTTTGGTTTCAACGTTCCAATCCCAGTGCAAATTGTAAGCGAGCTTGCGCAGGGGTTCGAGCTGCGCCGGCAGAGAAGGAGAAACGTTAAAGGTGCGAATTGGCTGCATTGGCAGATCCTTCTAGCGAATAGGGACTGTGGGCTTAAGAAACGGAGAACGGAGTTGGGTAAAAGATATTTCTGACTTCTGAATGATCCTCAGCCACTAGCCTGTAGCCCATTGTCTGTTTAGTTTTGGCAAAAGTCAGAACTCTTAATAGTTTTCCCAGATATCGGCAAACATATCTGCAAAAGCTCTGCTGGCGATTGGTTGCGCCAGCGAGTTTCCTGCCCCAGAGCCTGATTCCCCCGCCGGCATCCGGGGTGCGGTCAAAGTTCCCGGGTGGGGGTGCTCGGTGAAGCGATGCTGGCGGTCTGCGCCGGTGCCTGCGCCCGCCAGAAGTGCGCCCCCTTCTCCCTTCTGACTCGCTCCCTACCTGAATCTTAGCCCACGGATTGAGGATCAATCAACTCCGCAGTGCCTTATTAACCCACCCCACAGCAAGTCGCCTCAGCAGCTTCCGCCGGCTGCAACAGGGTGCCATCACAGGTTGATTCACTGCCACTCCTCTCTTTATTAAATTTTTATAAATTCTCAGGCAGCAGTTGCGAGAGATGATTTAAAATTAGCAACTTTTCGATACTTAGAGCTAAAATTCTTAAAAGAAGTTATGCAAATTTAAACAAATATTACATTTGAAGACAGGGGAGCGACATGCTGCAGGAAAGCCGGCAAAAGCTAGAGAGCGAGCAGCGATTCCGGGCGCTGATCGAAAACGGGACGGATCTGATTTTAATTCTGGACGCCGAGGGGATTTGCCGCTACGCCAGTCCATCCCAGGAGCGGATTTTAGGCTTCCCCCTCAACGAGGTGATGGGAAAAAAAGCCTTTGAGTTGGTTCACGCGGACGACCTGTCGCAGATTGTCGAGACGTTTCAGCGAGCGCTGCTTTCTTCGAGAGCGCACGTGCCGGTGGCCCAGTACCGGATGCGGCACCGCAATGGCTCTTGGTGTTTCTTTGAGGGCGTGATCACCAACCTGCTGGATCACCGAGCGGTGAGAGGGGTGGTGCTCAACTGCCACGATATCACGCACCGCGTGCGTTCGGAAGCCGCCTTGCTGCAGGCTAAAATGGCAGCGGAAGCGGCCAACCGGGCCAAGAGCGCGTTTCTGGCCAACATCGGCCACGAACTGCGAACGCCGCTGAGCGTAATTGTCGGCTACAGCGACCTGCTCCTCGAAGAAGCCCAGGCGACAGGCGAGAAGGAGTGGGTGCGGGATTTGCATCAAATTCGCTCCGCCGGCACACATCTGCTCACCCTGATCAACGATTTGCTGCAGATTGCCGAGCTGGAAGCCGGACAGATTAGGCTGCGGCTGGAGAAGTTCAACCTCTCCACCTTGATTGAAAATGTTGTGGGTACTATCCTACCGCAGGTCGAGAGAAATGGCAATACCTTGGAGGTGCGCAGCGCCGGCAATCTGGGCGCGATGCACGCCGACCCCAAGAAAGTCCGGCAAATCCTGCTGCACTTGCTGGGAAACGCCGCCAAATTCACCGAGAACGGCAAGATTACCCTGGCGGTGAGTTCTGGAGATGCCGAGTTTGGGAGCTTCGCCGCTGTGGGGGGCGCTCAATCCTTCTCCCCCTCAGGCTCTCTCCCCCCCCTCACCGGCTCATCTTGGCTGACTTTCACAGTCGCCGACACCGGCATCGGCATCCCCGCCGAGTATCTGCCGCACCTGTTCGAGGCGTTCACGCAAGCGGATGACTCTGGAGAGCGCATGTACGGCGGCACCGGCTTGGGATTGGCCATCACCCGCCGCCTGTGCGAGATGATGGGCGGCAGGATTGCCGTGCGCAGTCAGCCAGGAGTTGGGTCTGCGTTTACCGTTTATCTGCCTGCGGATGTGGCCAGCTGCACCGCAACGGCAGCGATTGCCGAGGAAGATTTTGCCTAGGGAGCAAATCCCCCATGCCCAATGCCCACATCTCAGCCCCTCTTGAGCTGATAAATAGGAATAGAAATCACAAACTCAGCCCCCTGTCCGGGTGCGGAATTGCACGTCAGCGTTCCCCCGTGTTTTTCCACCACAATCTGGTAGCTAATCGACAACCCCAAGCCGGTGCCTTGACCGACCGGCTTCGTAGTAAAGAAGGGGTCAAACAGCCGCCGGCGAACTTCCTCACGAATGCCAGGGCCATTGTCGGCAATGCGAATTTCAACAAATTGGGGATTGGGCACTGGGCATTGGGCATTGGTGATTGGTGATTGTTTTTCTTCCCCATGCCCCATTCCCAATTCCCCATGCCCTATTGAAGTGCTAATCTCAATCGTAGGCACTGGGCATTGAGGATTGGGCGGGGTGTGCGGTGGTTCTTTCCCGCGCCCGATGCCCGATGCCCGATGCCCCTCTTCCAGCGCATCAATGGCATTGGAGAGAATGTTCATAAACACCTGATTCAGCTGACCGGCATAGCACTCCACATTGGGCAGATTGCCGTAGTTTTTAATCACCTGGATCGCCGGATAGCCCGGTTTACCTTTCAGCCGGTTTTGCAAAATCAGCAGCGTGCTCTCGATGCCAGAGTGAATATCGACCGCCTTCATTTCGGCTTCGTCCAGCCGCGAGAAAGTGCGCAGCGAAAGTACAATCTCGCGGATGCGGTCGGCTCCCACTTTCATAGAAGACAGGAGTCTGGGGAAGTCTTGGCGCAGGAAATCCAGATCGACGGTTTCCAATTCCGACCGGATTGCCGGTGTGGGATTGGGGTATTCCTGCTGGTAGACTCGCACCAATCTCAGTAAGTCTTGGGCGTAGTCACTGGCATAAGTGATATTGCCGTAAATGAAATTAACCGGGTTGTTGATTTCGTGAGCGACACCGGCAACCAGCTGTCCGAGGCTCGACATTTTCTCGCTCTGAATCAGCTGAGCTTGAGTGCGCTGGAGTTCGTGCAGGGTGTGTTGGAGTTGCTTCGCTCGCTCACGGGCTTCCTTAGCAGCAGCGCGGGTTTTCTCGTAGAGTCTGGCTTGGTCAATGGCAATCGCGAGTTGGTCTGTAACGGCTTGCAGCAGTTCCACTTCAGTCTCGCTCCAAGGACGCAATCCCTGAGTGTGATTGCAGCAAATCATGCCAACGTCACCGCTTTGAGTCTGAATCAGCAGCACCACCGTTGAACTCATGCCCAACGACAGGTAGAGATAGCTGATTCCTAGCTCATTGAGAGTGCTGGCATCAGCGGGGTGGTGGATTTGCCGCTCTAAGAACTGCAGCACCAAGGGGCTAAGTGTCTCAACCGGGGAGGAACCAATCAGGGTTAGTAAGGAGGGATTCTTCGCCTCATGCACCACTTCCCAAACAGGCGGTTTGGCGTTATTGCGATACCAGCTGAAGCAGCACCAATCCACCTGCATCAGATTGCGGATCTCCCGCACTGCAGTTTCCAGAATCGTGTCCAAATCTAAGGAGTTGCGGATGGCTCTGGCGAGCCGGTTGAGCAGCGCTTCCCGCTGTGCTTGCTGTCTGAGGGCTTGCTCCGATTGCCGCAAAGCTTCTTCCGATCGCACGCGCTCAGTAATGTCGCGTGCGAAGCAAAAGATGAATCTGTCGCAGCCAATCTCGACAAAGCTGGCGCTGATTTCCAAATCTACAAAAAGCCCATCTTTCCGGCGGTGCTTGGTCTGGAAGCGGTCAGAGCCGGTTTGGATGACGCGCTCTATGTGCCTTGCTGTTTCTTCAGGGTTTTCCTGCGCCTCAAGTTCGGTAATGCGCATGCCAAGCAGTTCCTCCCGCGAATATCCCACAATTGCGGAAAACGCGGGATTGACTTCGAGAACCTGCCCGTAAAGACCCAATTTGAAGAAACCATCCAGCGCGGTTTGCAGAATCAGTTGATTCTGCATAATTTGCTCTTGCAGCGCCTCCTCCGCCCGTTTGCGGTGCGAGATTTCAATGACAACCCCACCAATTCCAATGAAGCTATCCTCACCGGGCAGGGGGAAGAAAGAGGCGAGCCAGTGTCGCAAAACACCCGGTTCTTTTGGCGTATAACCGCTAATTTCCTTGTTGAGATCGGGTTCTCCCGTGGCCAGCATCCGCTGAAATTGAGGCTCCATCATAGGTGCCAGATGCGGCAGCACTTCAGCCACGGTTTTGCCCAAATGCTCTTCTACTGATGGCCCATTCATTTCTGCCAGGGTTTCGTTGATTTGCACATACCGCAGCTCCCGATCGAGGATTAGCATACCGGCGTTTGCCGCTTTGAAAAAGGCGTCAAAGCGAGCTTGCCGCAGAACTAACTCTCTCTCCAGCGCCTTGCGCTCCGTGATGTCCTGCACCACACCCACTATACCGATGACGTTGCCAAAACCGTCCCGCCAGCAGCTTTTCGTGGTGAGTAGCGTCTGGATTTCGCCCGCTACCAGCGCATCTTCCTCAAATCTCTGAGCTTCCCCCGATGTTATGATTTCGCGGTCTTTCTCCATGATTTGGCGGGCAAGTTCAGGCGGCAATAGCTCGGTGTCTTTCTTGCCAATCATTTCCCGCACAGACATTCTAGCAATGCTGGCAGCGGCAGGGTTAACCATTACATAACGCCCCTGAAGGTCTCTGACAAAAATGCCATCAGCGGTGCTTTCAAGGACGGTGCGCAAGAGGTTGTAGCTGCGCTGGATCTCCGACTCGGCCTGCTGTCGGTCGAGGATTTCCTGTTGCAGTTGCTCATTTGCCCTGGAAAGTTCCGCAGTGCGCTCTGCCACTAGGTCTTCTAGGCGTTCCTGGTACTGTCGCAGCGCAACTTCGGCCCGCTTGCGCTCGGTGATTTCAATCGCGACTGCACCGATGGCGGCTGGTTTACCGTCCGGGCCAGGGAGGGGAAAGTAAGAGGCCATCCAATACCGCTTCACACCGGGCTGTTTTGGTGTTTCGCCGCTGATTTCCATGTTGAGAAACGCTTCGCCTGCGGTCAGTATCCGCCGGTACATTGGCTCTACAGCAGGTGCCAGATCGGGCAGGATTTCCCCCACGGTTTTTCCCAGATGGCCTGCCACGGACAGCCCGTTTATGTCTGCTAGCGCTTCGTTAATTTGCACATACCGCATCTGGTCGTCTAGAATTAATAGGCCGGCGGGCGAATTGGTGAAAAAGGCGTCAAAGCGGGCTTGCCCCCTGGCTAATTCGTTTTCCAGCGTTTTGCGCGAGTTGATATCTTCGACCGCGCCAATCAAATATTTCGGCTCTCCTGAAGGGGAGCGCACCAAGGACACGGTGAGGTGAACCCAGATGTGGGAGCCATCTTTGCGGATGTAGCGCTTTTCCATCGAGTAGCGCGGAATCTCCCCCGCCTGCAGCAGGCGAAGGCACTCCAGATCGGCATCCAGGTCATCCGGGTGCGTGATTTCCTGGAACGTCAGCGCCTGCAGTTCCTCAAAGCTGTAACCCACAATCTCACAAAATCTTTGATTGACTAGCAGCCACCGGCTATCTTTAGCGCCCACATGGCAAATGCCTACTGCGGCTTGCTCGAAGGTGGAGCGGAATCGCTCTTCGCTTAAGCGCAGCGCTTCTTCGGCGGCGGCGCGTTCGGTGATGTCAATTCCCACCCCAAAGAAGAAGTCCACTTCACCGCTGTGTTTAAAGACTAACCGTCCGCGCCACTCGACGAACCTTTTTTGTCCGTCTTTAGTCAGCACGCAGTTGGCGTGAATCATCGGCACCCTCAGCCTCCTCAGGCGCTCGACAGTTTCGCGTAACGCCGCGCGTTCCTCCAAGGGCACGAAAGTCTCCATGTAATCCCTGCCGGCCACTTCTTCTGGGGTGTAGCCCAGGGCGCTCAGCATGGCTGGGTTCATCATCCGGATTTTCAGGTTCGCGTCCACTGTCACGATAAACGCTGGACAGGTTTCGATAATGGTTTTGTTGAAGTCTCTTTCTTTGATTAATGCGTCTTCAATGCGCTTGCGTTTTGTGATATCTTTGTGGGTGCCGGTCATCCTGAGGGGCTTGCCGGTTTCATCCCGCTCTACTACTTTTCCGCTTGCCTGAATCCACTGCCATTCCCCTGATTTTGTCTTGAATCTAAATTCGGCTTGGTAGGCAGGCGTGCGCCCTTCAAAATGAGGGTTCAATACTTCCGTCACCGAGGGCATGTCTTCAGGATTTACCAGACTTATCCAACTGTTGACGTGTCCTTCCAGTTCGCCCGCCCTGTAGCCACTCATCTCCATAAACCGGGGGCTGAAATAAGTCTCTCCTGTGGCTACGTTCCAGTCCCACAGCCCAACCTCAGCTCCCTTTAGTGCCAGCTGCAATCGCTCTTCGCTGACGCGCAATGCTTCTTCAGCTTGCTTGTGGTGGCTGATGTCTTCCACGCTCGACCATATCAGCCGCTCTCCCTCTTTTTCGACTATCACACCCTTGAGCCGCACCGGCACAAAATGCCCGTCTTTGTGAATGTATTCTTTTTCATAAGGGCCATAGCGCCCCGTCTTTTCTAAACTCTCCAGCTGGATTTGTTCTTGCGCCTGGTATTTTTTCGGCGTGATTTCCCAGTAGGTTAGGTTGAGGGTTTCTTCTCCGGTTCGACCGAGAATGGCTGCAAAAGCCGGATTGACCTCAACCAGCTTCCCATCCAGCCGGCACAAGGCCAGACCGATGGGACAGCTCTCAAACAAATTTCGGTTAAATTGTTCGCTTTTATTTAATGGTTTTTCAGCGGATTGGCGCTTTCGCCCCTGGCTTCTATCGGGCTTTTTAGCCTGTATTAATTCAGCAGCACCGCTGCAGCCGTTAGAATTGTGAAGTTCTCCCGAATCCTGGTAATGGGCCAAACCCCCCGCCCCTCTGACTTCGGTGATGTCCGCACAGGAGCCCGCGTACCCGAAAAACTGGCCATCTGGCAAAAACTGCGGGGTAGCTGTATCCAAAATCCAGCGATATTCCCCACCGGCACTTCTGAGGCGATATTGCATCTGGAAGCGCCGGCGCTCCACAAACTCCCTGATATAATTGTCTGAATACCGCTGTCTGTCCTCGGGATGGATGCCTGACAGCCAGCCCGATCCCTGTTCTTGCTCCAGGGTTCGTCCGGTAAATTCCAGCCAGAGTGGGTTGAAGTAATGCCGGTCAAGGTTGCTTTGGGTGTCAGGCGTTCCCACACCAGCCGGGATATGTCCATTAACCGCGCCAAGCTCTGTACCGGCTACCCAAATCATTGCGGGAGCCGTATCTGCCATAATCCGAAGTCGCTGCTGGCTCTCGAACAGTGCTGCCTTTGCGGTTTTGCGCTTTGTGTTTTGGCCTTTTAATCCTCGGGTAGCCACTTTTGCTTGCCTTTGTCGCTCTATTTTATTCCGATTCTACAATAGTTTATGAGTGAGACTTGTATATTTAAATATATTTTAACATTTTCAACGCCATTTCCCGCGCAGCCGGTGGCGAAATACCCAGCCTCCTCGCCCGTAGCAGTGGCTTGCGGTAGCCGGAAGCACAGATTCAAAGGAATTGCAACACCGCACGGTGCCGGTTGGGCAATGGGTGTTCCAAGTCTAACCCGCCGGCTTCCGGAATGTCAGCCGGCGAGCGCAAATTTAACCGTGACTGCGAGAAGGTTTAGGCAGTCGCCACCAGCGAGTCGGTGGGTTTCTTCATGCGCTCCCCACTCGCTATTAATCCTGTAAAATTTTCGGGAAGGCCGCCCTTTTAAGGGACAGACTTTGCGACAGTTTTAGAGATTTTTTTAAGAATCGTAAATTGTCCTGCATGTTGGTTTAGAAGCCGATAAAATAGAAAAGGCGGAACGGCGGGCCGGCATGGGCCGGTGGGGCTAAAGCCCAACTACAAACGGCGTGCCGGCATTGGGGTGGGAGTCGGGAGACTGATGAGTTTTGGCATCTCCTGTGTCCAGGCGGGCTTCGATTTATATAAAATCCGGTTAATTGCCGGGAATTAATTTCCTCCTGCCGGTAAAAACTAATTAAACGGATATTCGCGCTGGTATTCGTTTCAGCCCCCAGCTGTGGCAACAAGGAGTTCAAGCCAGTCCCGGCACGCTCAGTATAGCCGCCGTATGGAGAAATCTGGAAACCGGCACAGCGCTCCCGGACAGAGCGGGTGCCAGCTAGGCTCTTAGGTGACAGATAGAGGGTCAGCAGTAGGGTGCTATCCCCAAGGGAGAGGCACCCAAAGAGCCGATTTACCAAACTGGGACGCTCCCAATACGGAGCAGTCCCTGTAAGAAAAGCCGGCAGCCGGCAGGGGCGGTCAAGCAAGCCTTGCCATAAATGCGCCTAAAATTGAGTAAATAGTGAGCCAGCAGGCACCGGCTAATAGCAACCGACAAGCAGAAAGGTCTGAGAGTGGTTTCATGAATGTCATTACTTGCGCAAACTGTGGCAAAGAAAATCCGGTGGAAAACCTTTTTTGTTCTGACTGTGGCAGCTCCTTGGCAGGATTGACCCCCAGTCAGGCAAGCCTTGAACCGCAGCCTGCAGCCTCTACCGAGTTGCAAGCGGGGGCGCGGTTGCGGGACCGCTACATTATCGAGCGGCTGTTGGCTCAGGGGGGGTTTGGCAGAACGTACCGGGCAGAAGATACAGGTCGATTTAACGCCAAGGTGGCGATCAAAGAACTCAGCCCGGGACTGCAAGGAACCTACGCCCTCCAGAGAGCAGAGGAACTGTTTAAGCGAGAAGCGCAGACGCTCAACAAACTCGCACACCCGCAAATTCCCAAATTCTGGGAAATATTTCGGGAAGGGACAAGGCTATTTTTAGTCCAAGACTTTGTGGGAGGCCAAACCTATTATGCCTTGTTGCAGGAGCGCCTGGAGCTGGGGCAGAGCTTCAGCGAAGCGGAAATCCTGCAGCTGTTTCGCCAACTCCTCCCCGTTTTGAGCTATCTGCACGGTCAGGGCGTCATCCACCGGGACATTTCCCCAGACAACATTATCCTGCGCTCGGCAGACAGCCTGCCGGTGGTGATTGACCTGGGCGCAGTCAAGGAAGTCGCCATCAATGTGGCCACACAGATAGCCGGTTCGCCCGCTCCCGGCACCTGCGTCGGTAAAGTTGGCTACGCCCCAGACGAGCAACTGCGGATGGGAATCGTCGCGCCCCACAGCGATCTGTACGCCCTAGCCGTCACCGGCCTGGTGCTGCTGACGGGCAAAAAAGATCCCCGGCAACTCCTAGATCCCAACACGCTGCAGTGGGTGTGGGATAAGGAGATCGATCTCAGCCCGAAACTGGCCGAGGCTCTCAACCGGATGCTCGCCCCCAAGCCGGCTCAGCGCTTCCAATCTGCCGTAGAAGTCCTGCACTTCCTGGAAGAGCAACTCCCCACTGCGCCGCCGCCGCCGTTTTATGCGCCTGCGCCCGATGTGCCAGTGCCGCCCCGCCAACTCTGGCCCTTGGCAGGTGCCGGTTTGGCAGCCGCCGCTGTGGCGCTGTCGCTCTTCCTTCTCAACCTCAAAAACCAAGGGCAATCTGGGGAGCCCAACCGAGAGGGGGCGTTTGGAGGAGACGGCACCTTAAATATCGGTGTTGTGACCACCCCCAGAAATCCAAAAGAAAACTACCTGCCCCTGGCGGATTACTTGAAATCTGAGCTGGGAGCCAAGCTGGGTGAGGAGGTAAATGTTGAGATTGAGGGCATTGAGGTTAGAGAAAAAGACTCATTAAAGGATGCCAAAGATAGGATTATAGAAAAAAAATGGGATGTAATCTTCCCCTTGTCAGCCCAGCTCTCAGTGGCCGCACAAGACAACAGCTATGTGTTTGCCGCCCGGATGTTCCCGAAACAGCCTCAAATCGAATCGGTTCTCTTTGTTCGCTCGGACAGTCAAATCCAGGGGTTAAATGATTTAACGCCAGACAAAAGAATTGCCTTGGGAGAATTCAGCAACACTCTTTCCTTTTACATGCCTGTCTACGACCTCTACGGCAAAATTATCCGGGTCGATATGGGGAACGCAATTGCTGACATTGTGAAGAAGGTGAAGTCGCGGCAGGCTGAGGTGGGGGTTAGTATTTACAGGTTCCTGCAAAACGACCCAGATGTGCGGGTAATCGGGATAAGCAAATCCATTCCCGGTCCTGGAGTGTACCTGTCACCGGCTCTTTCCCCAAAAGAGCGGAATTTGGTCAAAACCGTTTTGTTGCACGCCCCCTCAGAGATTCAAGAAAAAGCCTACTACGGGGAAGGCAAGGAAGTTGATTACACGCAATTTAGAAAAATTATGGCCCGAGTGGAGGGTATTCTGGCCTGCGTTGATTTGAACCAAGACCCCGTGAGCTTTTTCTGCCGGAGTTCCGCTGACAAGTCGGCCACTCAACCGGGTGAAATCCAAGGCCCAGCCAGTAATATTAAATTGCCCGACGCTAACACCATTCACCTCACTGTACAAGGACAGGACGGTCAAGCTTATCGCGTTGTTTTGCCCAGGGCGGTACTCAATCAAATTCCCAGTGCGCCGCTGCCATTCGCGCTCAAAGGTAAAACGGTTAAGGTGACAGGTGTGGAGCCAAGACAAGTTGCGGGAACGCTGGAGCTGGAAATTACTAAGCCCGAACAGCTGACCGTCAGATAATAAACAGGGACAGGCGAGACGCCTGTCCTACGTCCTAGTGGGACTGCCGGCACCGGCTCTCACCGCCGGCCAGCCGGCTTTCCTCGGTGACGGCATCTAAGAGCAAATCAGCGCCAAAGCGCACGGGATCGGTGCAGGGGAGGCCGGTTTCCGCCCGGACTTGTGCGATCGCATCGCTCGCTGCCGGCGCGTCGAGGTCGTGTGTGTTGAGTGCGATCGCAGCCACCCGCGCCGGTTGCAGCGCCCCGCCGGCACTGGCAACCGCCTCATACAGCTGAACCACCACCGGCAGGGGAGGAATCGGCACCTCGGGGTGTCTGCGGATGTGGGTTTGACCGGCACGGTGCACCAGCACCAGATGAGTCGGCTGGGAGCCCCGCAGCAGTGGCAGAGTTGCGGTTGAGCCCGGATGCAGCAGGGAGCCCTGCCCCTCAATGTGCAGGATGTCGCGCTCGCGGCCAAACTGGATCACCATTTGCTCGACGGCACCGGCAGCGAAGTCCACTCGCACCGCATCCAGGGCGATGCCGTCACCGGCAATCATCAGCCCCGCTTGTCCCGTGGCCAGAAACTTGGAGCGCAACCCCCGCCGCAGAGACGCCCTGTTCAATTCCAGACTGGTGGACATCTTGCCGATGGCCATATCGGTGCCCACCGTCAGCACGCGCCGGCAACTGAGCTGGCGGGCTAATGCGCCGCCTATCGCCAAGCGAGCCGGCTCTCGGCGCATGTCCCAGATCCACTGCCCCTCCCGCAGCAACTCGCGGAATTCCTCATCTTTTGCCAGGTGGGTGTGCAAACCGTTGGCCACAGACAGCCCAGCCGCCACGGCTTGCTTGACTTCCGCCAGCCACTCCGCCGGCAGGGCTCCGCCAGAGGGGGCGATGCCGATGGCCAGCACGTTCGGACTGTAAGCCAGCGCCTCCGCAACCGAGGCAACAATCGGAACTTGACGCGGAATTCCTGTTAGTTCTGGCAAGGACTCACCGGGACACTCCCGGTCAATTACTGCTACAATGGAGGCTTCGCTGTAGCGCAAAAGCGACAGGCCGGTTTTGCCAGAAGTGCTGCGAATGCCTTCGTGCAGGAGAATAGCGACTCGATGTTCAGGTTTGAGCATAAAAACTGCAAAAAATTACCCGTTAATAATTGTAGAATTCCCTCGTTCCCAGGCTCTGCCTGGGAATGCCAAGAGGGAGGGAACGAGAATTTTTAATTTTTAATGACTCCAAGTCCGGGAAAATCATTCGGCACTAAGCACCCATTTTGCAGGGGTGCGCCGGCGAAGGCGTCGTCTGTCAAGTTCAGGTGACTGTCTAAATCCAGATAGTCTGCCAGGGGTGACAGGTGAGCCATTGCTGTATTGGCGAGCGAGCTGTCAGAATAGCAACCAAACATCACTTGCAAGCCACAAGCTCGCGCCGTGTGGATCGCCCGCATGGCTTCAGTTAATCCCCCAGCTTTCATGAGTTTGATGTTAATGCCGTGCACCCGGTCTGCCAGCTGGGGAATGTTGCGGCTGGTGAAGCAGCTTTCATCGACGAAGAGGGGGAGGGGCGAGCGCTGTTTGAGTGCCGGCAAGTCTCGCTCTTGACCGGGGGGAAGCGGCTGCTCGACATATTTAACACCCTGACCGGCAAGCCAGTCGCACATTTTCACGGCATTATTGAGGCTCCAGCCGCCATTGGCATCGACGCTCAGCTGCGTGAGCGCCGGCGCTGCTGAACGCACTGCTAATAGCATGGCTTTGTCGGCTTCAATGCCATCAGGACTGCCCAATTTTACCTTCAAAAACTGCACTTTTGTCACTTGCGACCACTGTCGCACTCTCTCGGTGGCACCCTCTGGGGAATTAATTCCTATGGTGAGGGAAGTGGGGGTGATGCGGCTGCGGTCTAGCCCCCACATCTGCCAGAGGGGAAACCCCACTTTTTTGCCCAGCCAGTCGTGCAAGGCGGTATCGATGGCGGCGCGAGCCGCTGAGGGAGTGTTAAATTTTGTGAAAAGCCGCTCAATTTGCTGCCGGTCGTAGGGGCTGAATTTTTCGAGTGCCGGTGCGAGTTGCTGCAAGGCTTCCAGGAGGGTTGCGGTGGTTTGGGGGGTGCCGCCTGCTGTAAAGGGAGAGGCTTCTCCCCACCCTTCGACGCCGGTGTGTTCTATTCTCACCCAGATATTGGTGGTTTGGGCGGTGGTGCCGCGACTGATGGTGAGGGCAACGCGCTTGTGGACGGTAAAGGGTTCGATGCGGGTGTGCATGGTGGGTGTGGTAGGGGGCACTTTAGAAAATATAGCGGGCGATTGAACCGTCACACACTGTTTTTTCCGGAAAACCGGCACCGCAGAGCGGGGGAAGGCTGCTTGTCAGGTGAGGCGTGCCGGTGTTGCGCAAGAAGGAAGAAGGAAGAAAGGGGGAGCGCCCAAGCTTTAAAACGGGGCAGCACAGGGAGCGAAAACAGAGAGAAAGGCAAGATTTTGTGAGGGGCCACTGGTGCCGGTGAGAGGGGTAGGGCTTGACAGTCGTTCCGGAGATTTATATAATGGATAGGGTTTCCTCAAGCTTGTTTAGGGAATTGTAAGTATGTCTTTGCAAGAAGTGACCAAAGAAATCTACAAGTTATCGGTGATGGAGCGCTTGCAATTAGTGGACGCAATTGTCCGGTCGCTGCAAGATGAACTCAGGCCCCGCCCAGACCGGAAAGCAGCAATAGAGCGGATGCGCGGGCTAGCGAAAACAGATGCGCCCCCCCCAACGGATGCCGAAGTTGAAGCTATGCTAGAAGAACGTTTTGTGGAGAAATCTCTGCAATGAGAGTCGGACACCAACATTATGCTGGACGCTCTGCTAGAGCGAGAGCCTTTTGCGAGCGAGGCCAGAGCTTTATTAGAAGCCAATACCCGGACAGCCGGCAGTCCAAATCCAGTCGCAAAACCGTTAATTTATTTTAAGATTTAGGGCCGGTTGATTCCTACAGGCTGTGACTGCTAGTCTACAATAATTAAAAATTATAGGGATTTATTTCAGCGACCGCACCCATTTTAGCTAGACTGATAGAAGAGGGTTTTTTTCGGTAAAGATAAAGATATGATTCGGACTGCCTGGTACAAGCGATTTCAGTCAGCGCTCAGGATGGCTTCTGTATCCCGCTACATCCCAGTAGCATTATTGCTCTGTGTCGGGAGCGGACTATCCTTGGTGGCGTCCGCAATCGTCTGGAAGTGGGAACTGGAAAGTCTGCAGGCAGAATTCCAGCGACAGGCTGACAACCTGACCACGACTATGGAGCGCAAGATAGACGAGTATTTGCAAATTCCCCGCTCGCTTGGCGCTTTTTACGACGCCTCCCCTGCTGAGCTGAACCGGCAAAGCGTCAGGGAGTTTTCCCAGCTGTTTCTGTCTCGCTACCCCGGGATATTTTCAATGGGTTTTACAAAGCGGGTGAGAGCCGAGGAGCGAGAAGCCTACGAAGATAGCATTGAGCGAGAGGGCTTTCCTAATTTTAGCATCCAGGAACTCGGTGCGAAAAGAAAGTTCATCCCTGCCAGAGAGCGCCCGGAATATTTCGCAATTACCTACATAGAGCCGCTGGAGAAGCGGAAGCTGATATTGGGTTACGATGTCAGCGTGGAACCGGAGCGCAAAGCAGGGCTGGAGAAAGCGCGGGACACAGGAGAAATGGTCGTTACTGAACGTGTTATATTGGCGACTACCGGTCAAGCTGTCTTTCTACTATACAGGCCACTTTACCGCCAAAACAGCCCAAAGGATACGCTCGCAGATCGCCGCCAGTCCTTTCAGGGTCATGCCTTCAGCGTTTTCGCGCTGGCTGATGTGATGAAATACTCTCTGCAAGGACTGAAAACAGGGAATATTGACTTTTACCTCTTTGATGAATCAGCTACAGCCGGCAATCGCTTTTTGGTGTTTTACGATTCTAGCACGCAGCAGGTGATACAAGAGCAAAAGCAAAAGAAGCCTGTTGATTTTGGCGCTAGCGGGCTGCTCTGCCAGAATCGAGCGGCTTGCACGCATACCTTCAAGGTTGCAGACCGGCAGTGGTCACTTTTGACTGTGCCAACGCCGGCGTTTACAGGTCTGCAAATTTACTGGAGAGCGGGCTCCACACTGGCAATCGGGTTACTCCTGACCGGCTCTATAGCCGCTTACCTGTTGATTTCGCTGCGCCACACGAGCCGAGTGGAACAACTTGTACAGGAACGCACCGAGCAAGCCAAACAGCTGAGTCAAACTCTGCGCGAACTGCAGGAAACCCAGGTGCAGCTGATTCAAAGTGAAAAGATGTCGAGCCTGGGGCAGTTAGTGGCGGGGATAGCCCATGAAATCAACAATCCCGTCAACTTTATCTACGGAAATATCACTCACGCAAATACCTACACTCGCAAGTTGCTGGAACACCTCCGCCTCTATCAGCAGGAGCACTCCCACCCTTCTGCCGAGATTCAGGAACACGCCGAGGATATAGATTTAGCCTTCCTGAGCGAGGATCTGCCCAAAATACTGTCTTCCATGAAAATGGGGGCGGAACGCATTCGGGAGATTGTCCTGTCGCTGCGCAACTTCTCGCGCCTGGATGAAGCCGAGATGAAATCGGTGGATCTCCATGAAGGCATCGACAGCACGTTGCTGATTTTGCAAAATCGCCTGAAAGCTAAGTCGGGGAAGCAGCCTGATATTCGGGTGGTTAAGGAGTACGGCAATTTGCCTAATGTGGAGTGCTACGCGGGACAGATCAATCAAGTGTTTATGAATATTCTCAGCAATGCGATAGATGCTTTGGAAATGGGGCATGGGGCATCGGTCGTGGGGAATGGTAAAAATGCCCCGCGCTCTGCGCCCAACGATAAATTGCCGACCATTTGGATTCGCACCGAAGTGGCGAATGGGGCATTGGGAATGGGGGATTGGGGAGAAGGAAAATTACCCATACCCACTGCCGGCTGCCCAATGCCCACTGCCCACTGCCTAATGCCCAATTGCCATGTTCGTATTGCGATTGCTGACAGTGGCCCGGGCATCCCGGAGGCGCTGCGCTTGCGGATATTTGACCCCTTTTTTACCACCAAGCCGGTCGGCAAAGGGACGGGTCTGGGACTGTCTATCAGCTATCAAATTGTAGTTGACAAACACGGCGGCAAGTTGGAGTGTGTTTCCACGCCCGGAAAGGGAACAGAGTTCTTGATTGAAATTCCCGTGCGCCAAAGTTGCAGGGTTCCTGCCGGTCGGACAAAGCTGGAAGCCACGACGTAGGCGGAACTCTCGCAGACCGGCTGCCGGTGAAAGGCGAGCGCTTGACATCAGGACAAGCTGCCGCCTAGAATAAATAGCAACTGATTTCAGTCAGAACGCTGCAGTCATAATTCATAAAATTTTCACAATTACAACTGCAAAACTCACGGGGGTTACTAGCTGGCGCGAGCGCCGATAATGAAAATGCTGCGATCGCCGGCATCCGGACGCTCGCACCGGCTCTCCCTTCTTTTTCAGCCGGCTGACCGCGCTAGCCGGTTGCACTCGCCCGCAGGATGGATTACAATCTGGTGAAAGCTTCTTCGTGCGAGCTTTGGGAGCTACAGCATCGCCGGCAGATGAAGTTGACCCATTGCAAAAATGGCCGTTTTCTGCTAAGGAAGGTTTGCAGGGTAAACGCCGGCACCCCTCAGGCGTCGCGTGTGGCCCTCTGAACCCCACCCCCAACCCCCTCCCCGCCTGCGGAGAGGGGGCCAGGATCTGTCGGGCTGGCGCACCAAGGATAAGCGAATTTTTGCTGTAGAATAGGAAAACACCAATCAGGAAACCTGCCTCATGGAAACAAAACTCTTTGACACTCACATTCAAACATCCCAGGTTTTGCTTACGCCGGCTGAAATCCAAGCCAAATTGCCTTTAACAGACTTGGCCAATCAAAACGTTTTAAAATACAGGAATGAACTAGAAGATATCCTTGACCGGAAAGACTGCCGAAAGTTCATAGTAGTTGGCCCTTGCTCCATACACGATCTCACAGCCGCTGAAGACTACGCAGCTAAATTAAATGAACTTGCCGAGCTAGTTAGGGATAAGTTTCTGTTAATTATGAGAGTTTACTTTGAAAAGCCAAGAACAACTGTGGGGTGGAAGGGATTAATTAACGACCCGGATATGGACGATTCTTTTAACATAGGGAAGGGGCTATTAATCGCCAGGAGCCTGCTGTTAAAAATAGCAGAGATGGGACTGCCGGCGGCTACAGAAGCCCTCGACCCTATAGTGCCCCAGTATATTGGCGAACTGATTTCATGGTCGGCGATAGGTGCTCGCACGACCGAATCGCAAACTCACCGGGAAATGGCCAGCGGGCTGTCCATGCCGGTGGGCTTTAAAAATGGCACAGATGGCAATATAGAGGTGGCTATCAATGCCATGAAATCAGCGAAAGAACCTCACAATTTTTTAGGCATTAACCTGGGGGGACAGGTTAGCACATTTAAAACCAAAGGCAATGCCTACGGGCATATTATCCTGCGCGGGGGTGGCGGGCAGCCTAATTACGATGCGGAAACGGTTAAAAAAGTGGAAGAAAAATTAAAGGTCGCCAATTTGCCCGCGAATGTAGTAATCGACTGCAGCCACGGCAATTCCAACAAAGACTACAAGCGCCAGAGCGCTGTATTTGAAGATGTCATCGGGCAAATAGCGTCGGGGGACACATCCATTGTTGGATTGATGCTGGAATCTAATTTGTGCGAAGGCAACCAACCTCTGACTGGGGAGGGGCGGGCGCAATTAAAATATGGCGTTTCCGTGACCGATCCCTGTATTGGCTGGGAGGAAACAGAAAAGATTATTTTGGCGGCTTGGGAAAAACTAAGGAAACAAACCAATTCTTGAGTTTCTGTGGCCAGAAAGGCCAGAAACCGGGTTTCTTTAAGAGACCCGGTTTCTTACCCCCAGTTGCTATTTTGTCACGATTCGGTCAAAAATGTTTGAATAAGGAGATAAAATAGCTATTCAGGATTGACAGCCATGCCCGATCGCATTTCTCGCCGGCAGTTCCTCAAACACACTCAAGCGGCTATTCTGGGTCTTTCCACTTTCAGCGCTGCTAGCTTGGGGCGCAATTCTCAAGCTTCCGGACAGTGGAAACCCAGCGCCGCTCCAGAAAAACTGATTGCTAACCTTGAAAGTCGAATCCCTCAACTGATGGAAGACGCCGGTGTTCCTGGCGCTGCGGTGGCGGCGGTGAGAGACGGCGAGATTTTCTGGAGTCGGGGGTTCGGCGTCAAAAATGAAGATACTGGGGAGCCGGTGGGCGCGGATACTGTGTTCGCCGCCGCTTCCCTGAGCAAGCCTGTTTTTGCCTACGCGGTTCTCAAAATGTGCGAGCGGGGCGAACTCAACCTCGACACTCCCTTAACACGCTACACCGATAAACCTTACATTTACGACCGCCGAATCGAAAAAATAACGGCGCGGATGGTGCTGTCTCACACGACAGGATTCCCCAACTGGAGCGGGGACGCCCCGGTATGGATAGACTTCACCCCCGGAACCCGATTTAGCTATTCTAGCGAAGGATTTCTCTATTTGCAAACTGTTGTGGAGCGCCTGACAGGAGAGCCGCTAAATGATTATATGACTCGCAATGTATTCGCGCCACTCGGCATGAACAGCAGCAGCTATGTCTGGAAGCAGGCGTACCAGTTCTCAGCGGCAAACGGTCACGACCGTGAGGGCTACCCAGACCCTCTGAGCAAACCGAAAGAGGCAAATTCTGCCGGCAGCTTGCGCACAACCGCCGCCGACTACGCTAAATTCCTGTTAGCCATGACCGAGCCAGCTTCCCGTGACCCTTTTCGGCTCAGTGAAGAAAGCTTGAATAACATGCTGCGAGAGAATGTTAAAATTAGTCAGTCCCTTGGCTGGGGGCTGGGCTGGGGATTGGAGCGCACCGGCTCGGGCGATTTCTTCTGGCACTGGGGGGACGGCACCATTTTCAAAAGTTTCACCCTGGCTTCCCGAAAACTCAAAACCGGCATCGTCATCTTGACCAACAGCCAAAATGGACTGCAAATCGGCGAAGATATTGTCGGCATGGCAGTGGGGGGCAAGCATCCCGCATTTTCGTTTTCTATGATACAATACTAGAACTCTCGCTTCAGAGCCTCAAGACTCGTTTGTAGCAGGGGCTTTCCGGCGGGAACGCCCCTACTTGAGATCCCTAGCCTGCAGGGGGTTTGGGGGCTGAAGTCCCCACTACAAACTGATTTTTGCGAGAAGTCTATTCTGCCCGCTCCCGAGAGCGCAGAGCAAGAAGTGGAGAGAGTCCGTCAGGGACAGGCACGCTTCGGCGCACTTGGGCGAGAGCTGCGTGCCGGCGCTCGGGTATTGCGGGCGCGAGTGGCGGGAAACGGAGGTGAAAAAACGTGCCGGTGGAAACATTTTTATGGCGGTTGTTAGAAGTATCCTAGCTAGTAGGGTGCGCGGCGACGCACCTTTCTGCTCTGAGGTGAGGAAGATGGATTTATTTGAGGCAAGCCAAGTAGGGGATATTGCCAAGGTTCGGGAACGGATTGAGGCTGGGGTGGATGTGAATGCCAGAGACGATTTTGGCAGAACCCCACTGATGCAAGCAGCGCGGGATGGACGCGCCGAGATTGTGCGAGTCCTGATCGCAGCTGGGGCGGATGTGAGTGCGTTTGACAGCTGCGAGGTCACAGCGCTAATGAAGGCGGTTGCGGCTTATAAGGCGGACAGCGAAACAGTGCGAGCCCTCATCGAAGCCGGCGCAGACGTAAATGCCAAGGACGAAAATGGCAAAACTGCCTTGCTTTATGCGGCTGAGCGGGGTCATGCTTATGTGGTGCGAGCGCTGATAGATGCCGGCGCGGATGTCAATGCCAAAGCTGAAAAAGTGGCAGTGGGGTGGAACAGAACCGCCTTAATGTATGCTGCTTTACAGGGTCACACCGAGGTTGTGCGGGCGCTGATCGCCGCCGGCGCGGATGTGAATGCCAAAAACTCGCGCGGCGAAACTGCTCTCCTGTGGGCAGCTGCGGAGGGACACGAGGAGATTGTGCGGCTTTTAATCGCAGCTGGGGCGGATGTGAATGCCAAAAACGCGGACGGCGAGACAGCCGTTTCAGTTGCTGCAATTGAGGACTGCACCGAAACCGTCCAGCTTCTCTGTCAAGCCGGTGCGGATGGGTGTCCGATTGGCTGAAGCAGAGCACCGGCACATTTTTGTTACCCTGACTCGCTATTGAATATGAGGCAATACCTCGGACTGGCCAGAACAAATCACCGTTCTGGCCTTTTTTCGCGCTGATTGCCATAGACCGCAGGGTGCGTCAGATGTTACTCTGAGTGGCTGAAGCGCGTTTTTCATCCTTTGTGAGGTACTGAGAAACCCGGTTTCTTGAAGAAACCGGGTTTCAAAGGGCTACTTCACCCAACTGAAAACCGCTGTGAACTGCATCCATCTCAAAGGTGCCTTTGCATGAAATTTACACTCTCCGTTTTTCCCTGGAGAATTACCAAAGCCCTGACCGGCGCGGTATTATTTTTTACCTCTGCCGGCATCGCTGTCCAGTTTGCTAAGTACCGCCTTAACTATCGCGCCGAATGGTTAAAGTTATTTAACCTCGACCGGGAGCTCAATTATCCTTCCTGGTACGCCTCGTTCACTTTGGCGTTTTGTTCCCTGCTTCTCGCCGCGATTGCCTCTGCCAAGAAGCGGGATGGCGACCGCTATTTTCGCCACTGGAAAAATTTGTCACTAATTTTCCTTTTTCTCTCCGTTGATGAAGCGATGAGCATTCACGAACTTTTAATCAGTCGAGAGCTGCGACATTTACTGCATGCCGGCGGGATATTTTACTACATTTGGGTGATACCCGCAACCATTTTTGTCGCTGTCGTTGGCCTCTCCTATCTCAAGTTTCTCATTCATCTCCCTCAACAGATTAGGCTCCTCTTTATGGTTGCCGGTGGCGTCTACGTCGGCGGTGCCCTTGGCATGGAGATGGTCAGCGGCTACTGGACGGATTTCTACGGAAAGAATAATTTGAACTACGCACTGATAACCAGCGCCGAAGAGTGCTTGGAAATGGCCGGGGTTGCGGTCTTCATCCACGCCCTGCTCTCCTATATGCGCTTGTACATGAAAGATTTGGAATTGCGGTTCCAGTTCACTGATGGCACAAAACCGCAGCATGAAATGGATTCACTGATCGCCGGCGACCGGCACCCACAGGACACAAAAAATTAACAGTGAGCAATTAGCCAATGACAGTGCGAAATCTTTTAACCAAAATTAAAAATGATAAGCGGAGCCGGTTTCACCTGCTGCTGCTCTTGGCGTGGGTTGCCATCGGGACGGGTTTGCGCTTGACCAATCTGGCGTCGAAAACTCCTTCAACAATTGAGTTAGCCACCCTCATTTTTAGCTTGGGTAACAGTGTGCGGGCGGTTCCGCTGGAGCGAGCGATCGGGCTGGATACGCTCCTCAAACCGCTGCTGCCCAATCCGGATGCCGGCATCAGTGAAGTCGTCCACCACCTGCTCGCAGAAAGCACCCACCCCCCGGTCTATTTTGCCCTCACTCACCTGTGGCTGAAGCTGTTTCCTGCGGATGGGGGACTGGTTTCACTCTGGGCGGCGCGTTGCGAGAGCGCCCTTTTTGGCGCAGCCTCAATTCCAGCGGTGTTTGGGCTGGGATGGCTGGCTTTTCGCTCTCCCAAGGCGGGTCAAATGGCGGCGGCGCTGATGGCGGTTTCTCCCTACGGCATCTTTCTGGCTCAAGAAGCCCGCCACTACACTTTGCCGGTTTTGCTCATTATCGCTTCTCTGTGCTGCTTGGTGACAGCCACGCGCTCTGTTAACAGTCGGACTCCTCTGCCAATCTGGGTGGGATTAACCTGGGTGGGGCTTAACAGTTTGGGGCTTGCGGTTCATTACTTCTTCAGCCTCGCCCTCGCGGCGGAGGCGCTGGTTTTGCTGGGATTTGGAATTGGGGAATTGCGAAGAGAAAAGTTTCCCCCTCTCGCTCTTCTGTTCTCGCAACCTTGGTTGCGAATTTATGCCGTAGCCGCCGGCACGCTTGCAGGAGGCTTAGTTTGGCTGCCGGCTTTGAAAGGGGCGTCTGACAGCGAGCTGACGCGCTGGATTTACAGCGGGAATCCGTTTAGCGACTGGCTGGAGCCGGTGGTGAGAGTTTTGGCTTGGGTAATTACCATGCTGTCGCTGCTGCCGGTGGAAGGAACACCGCTGCCAATTGCGATCGCCTCCGGTCTGGGAATGG
This sequence comes from Oscillatoria princeps RMCB-10, assembly GCA_019359235.1. Classification (GTDB taxonomy): domain Bacteria; phylum Cyanobacteriota; class Cyanobacteriia; order Cyanobacteriales; family Oscillatoriaceae; genus Oscillatoria; species Oscillatoria princeps. Next base: position 140,239 of record JAHHHT010000009.1, on the reverse strand, counting down.
GGGTTTTTCTCCTCTGGGCGCTGCCTCTTTTCTGGCGCGGTATCAAAATACAGATGGGGGAACCGGCAGCCCGTGAGAGCACCCTCATTTTGGGCGGGTTTACTTTAGCGACGGTGGCGCTAGTTTTTGGCATCACTTACGGGTTGGGAGCTGATTTAACTCTAGCCGCACGCTATCACTTCGTCTATTTTCCTGGGGTGATAGTTTTGCTAGGCTCTGCGATCGCTTTCTCTTTAGACGATCCAGTAGGGTGCGTTACGCGAAGCGTAACGCACCCTACAAGCTGGTTTGCGGGGAGGAAAAAAGCCGCAGCGGTGATTTTGGCGCTCGGCTTAGCAGGGGGGCTGACAGTCGTCTCGAATCTGGGATTTCAAAAATCAAAACGAGCCGACCTCCTAGTTCCTATAATTTTACAGAGGTCTGAGGTTCCTGTTTTGATAGCGACCGCTCACAAAACCCACGCTGAGACGAGAGCGATGATCGGGTTGGCTTGGGAATTCAAACACCGCAACCGCTTGTCAGCAGCGAGTAACCCCCAGTTTCTCTTGGCTCATAAAGACGGGGATTCAAAACCGGTTTCTCAGGCGCTTTACAGGACGCTCGAAGAACTGCCGCGACCTTTGGACTTGTGGGCCGTCAATTTCACCGCTGCTTTCGAGCCGGCGGCGCAAAACTGTGTGGCTGATTCTAAAAAACTGCCAAAGGTTGCCGGCTATAAGTACCGGCTTTATCACTGCAAATAAGCCGGCACGGGGGAGCCTTCCGTTTTTGCAAATACACCCGCGCTCTAGCTACTGCGACAGACAAAACCCGCCTGCGCGGGTTTTGAAGAGCCAGCGATTTTCGGGCGAAAGCTTTTGTGGCAGGCCCTGTGCCAGCATACAAAAGTGGGACCCTCCCGATTCCAGCACGATTAGTGAGGTTTATAAAGCAATCGGACAGGGCGATTTCATTCAGTAGGGGCTCTGATAAAACAGGTGTAAGAGGATTCCTCGGTAATCATACCCTAAGTGAAGGTAGGGTGCCTTCTCAGACGGGAACGCACCCTGCGAGTTCCCCGCAAGAGGAGCCCGAATTTACGGTATAGTGGTGAACGTCGTATTTCAAAAGAGAGCGCCGGAGAGTACCGGCGTCTGCGCTTAAGCTCACTCACCGGTGGAGAAGTTATTTGGAGAATATTTGAAGATCCTAGCCCAGCAATTATGGACAAGCTGTTTGACCCGTTTTTCACGACTAAGCCGGTGGGTTCTGGCACTGGGCTGGGACTTTCCATTTGCTACCAAATCGTCGCCAAGCACAAGGGTAAAATCGAGGTGAGTTCGGCTCCCGGTAAGGGAACGGAGTTTGGGATTATTTTGCCGGTTGATACGCCAAAAAGCCCAGCGACTTCGATCCAGTAAAAGCCAATCCGGTTGATTGCCCCTAACATAGGGCTATTTGCTCACTATTAATTTTTCCCCCCAGAGCACCGGCACACCGGCATGGTAGCGAGCCAGCTGACTGTCGAAATTGGCCTTAAGGAGTGTAAATGCGCTCCCAGAAGATTGAGAATCAGGACAAACTGATTCGGGCCCGGGCAGCGGGCCCCAACAACAAGAAGTGCAGAGAGTCCCAGCTGGTGCCGGCAAATGGCGCGGATTATAACATGATTCGTCAGGTCTATAAAGCAATCGCACAGGGGGATTCCCTTTAGTAGAGGCCAAACCCCTCAGTAGCTGTTAGCTGTGACGTATTAGAACGATCCTCCTGCCCCCAGCACCTGTGGCCGGCAGGGCCAGCACCTTTCTGCCGCTCCTTTGACCGATTCAAAAAATTTATTAAAAAATTGTTAAATAAAATTTTTTGGGATATGATGTTAGTGCGTGGGTGCGTCTGCAAGCATGCTGCGTGCAGAGGGCAAGTTTGGGTTGTGGGTGACAGTGAGAAACCATCGGGTAAATATCCTGTGGGGCTTTCAGGTGAGGGAAAAAGATGGGGAACAGGCGGGGAGAAACCATCTGCTGCAGTGTCATTTCCCTCCGATTTAGCTAGTAAAGAGGTTGAAAAAGGGAGATATTTCCTGTGCAGTTTCAAAAATATAACTATTTTCCCGATAAGCTAAAAAGTGACGCGGCTGCTCCCGGTACTGATTTGAAGAGCCAAAGGGGCGCTGTCAAATTTCCCTTAAACCGCGTCAACCGCTTCATCCGCCGCTTGAGTATTGCCAAAAAGATTGGTTACGGCTATTCCCTGGCCATTGGCATAGCTGTTTTGGGAACAACGCTTGGGATGGCCATCGGAGATTACTACCAAAAAGAGGCTGAGGAGCTGCTCAGGTTCGCAGATGAGCAGCAACTTCTCCTGAGCGACTTGGACAAGGCAGTGGTAGCCGTGCGCTCGCATCCGCAGCGGCTTGTTTCTGTTCTGGGAAAGTCAATCTTATTTGAGTACGAATCTTCCAAATTTTTGGGAGAGATCGCTTTGTTTAAGAAACGGCTTGACGCTCTGGAATCTTTTGCTGAGATCCACTCGATGGATTTAGCCGCTGACGCCACAGAGTTCAAGGATTTATTGCAAGGCTACCAAACGAACACAGAATTCTACACTCAACTCATCCAGGATCTCTGGCAGCAGATCGATGCGGGGAACTTGCAACAGGAGCAAATCCCAGCAGCAAGGCAGCAGGTATTTGTTGCTATCAGTGGGGAGAGAGCTATTAAAATAGATTTCTACTATGAGCGCCTCACAGAGAGTTTAAACCGGCTCACAGCAGCAGCCCAAACTCAACAGAGCCAAGCCGATGCCAGACTCAATAGAGCTTCGGCGCTGCGGCTGCAACTTATCGTGGCGAGCATGCTGCTGTCAGTGGCCATCTCGGTCGCTTTGGCTTTCTACACCAGTTGCGCCATCGCCCGTCCAGTAGAATCGGTGACTCAAGTCGCCCAGCGAGTCACCCGGGAAGGCAATTTTACTCTGCAAGCGCCGGTCACTACTGAGGATGAAGTGGCGTTACTGGCGAACTCCCTAAATCAGCTCGTGCTGTGGGTGGGCGAGCACACCCAGAACCTGGAACTCGCTCGCCAGACTTTGGAGCTGCGGGTAGAGGAGCGGACGCAGGAACTCACCCGAACGCTTGAAGAACTGAGACAAACCCAAGCCCAACTGATTCAAACGGAGAAAATGTCGAGTTTGGGGCAGGTGGTTGCCGGTGTCGCCCACGAAATCAACAATCCCGTCAACTTCATCCACGGCAACATTAAATACCTCAGTGACTACACTGAGGAGCTGCTGGCTATAATCCGCCTTTACCAGCAGCGCTGTACGAGCCTTGACCCGGAAATTCAAGACCGGCTCGAAGACACCGATCTGGAATTCGTGGCTAGCGATCTGCCCAAAATTATGTCCTCTATGAAAATGGGAACCGAGCGCATCCGGCAAATTGTTCTGTCTTTGCGGAATTTCTCCCGCCTGGATGAGGCTGAGATGAAAGCGGTTGATATTCATGAAGGGATTGACAGCACTTTGCTGATTCTCAATCACCGGCTCAAGCAGGGAATTGAAGTCATCAAGCAGTATGAGGATTTGCCCAAAATTGCCTGTTACCCAGCCGGGCTGAACCAGGTATTTATGAATATCCTGGCTAATGCGATTGACGCGCTGGAAGAAGGGCCCAATGCCGGGCGTCCAGCGCCGGCGATTGTGATTCAGACAGAAAGGGTGGATTCTGGCCACATCCGGGTGGTGATTCGGGATAATGGCCCCGGAATTCCCCCAGAAATTATGGGCAAGCTATTTGACCCGTTTTTCACGACCAAGCCGGTGGGTTCTGGCACAGGGCTGGGACTTTCTATTTGCTACCAGATTGTTGAAAAACACCGGGGTAAAATTGAGGTCAGTTCGCCGAGCGGACAGGGAGCGGAGTTTGCGGTCGTTCTGCCGGTCGATTAAAAATTAAAAACTATCCCTAAACAGTCAAGTGTCCAGTTTAAGTCAAATTTAAGCAGGTTTAACTCTTTTCCCTCAGAGCAACTTATGAAACGCCGTAATTTTCTCTGGAACTCCCTATTATTCCTTACCGGCTGTGCGGCAGCAAAGAGTAAGCCGAGTAGCAGGCACAGCAAGCCTCACACCCGGCCCAACAAGCTGCGATTTGCAGTGTCAGACACTCACGGCATGGCAGAATTGCAGCGAGAATACGAGCCATTGCGCAAGGCGCTAGAAGAAGTGTTGGACACAGAGATAGAGTTCTTCCCCCTGGCAAAAAATTTTACAGCAGCGGGAGCTGCCATGCAGCTAGATCGGGTAGATTTGATGCTGGTCGGGCCGGCGGAATACGCGCTCGTAAGCGCCCGGACAAATGCTGTGCCGGTCATCGCCCTGACGCGACCCGGTTTCCACTCAGTTATCGTCGTCCGTGCGAACAGCGGCATCAAGTCGCTGCAACAGTTGAAAGGCAAAACAATCGCCCTGCGGGAAGTCGGCTCAACGGCAGGCCACCTCGGCCCCACAAAGCTGCTGCTCGACGCTGGATTAAATCCCCAGTCTGACGTGAAAATTATCATGTTAGAAGATAAGGGTTTAAAGGCGTTAAAAAATGGTGAGGTCGATGCCTGGGCTGGGTCTATTTTCAGATATAAAAGGACCCTCCAAGCTGCCGGCTTATCCGAAAAGGAATTTCCGGCCATCGCAACAGGGCCACTTCTCCCCAACGACATCTTTATTGCCAGCAGCAAACTTGACCCCGCTTTCGTCGAAGAGGTGCGCGAGCGCATGTTTGAGAATCAGGCCAAACTGACTCAAGCCCTAGTCGCCACCCCACTCCTCTCCACTCGGTTCCAAGGCTCTAAGCTGGTGCCGGCTAATGATGCTGATTACAACCCGATTCGGGAGGCTTATAAAGCAATCGGACAGGGCGACTTTTTCACTAAAACACCAGTCCACTACTGATATCCAGCACGCTCAAATCAGCCGGCTGGTCTATAATAGAAGTCACCCAGTCTTTTTCTCTACTATTTTTGCCCCTACCTACCGGCGATTTGCAAAACTTATGAAACGGCGGTATTTTGTTTGGCTATTTCTATTCTTCCTCTCTGGCTGCACAGCAATAAGGAGTAAGCCTGGCGGCAGGCACAGCAGGGCTGGAAGCCGGCCAGAAAAGCTGCGATTTGCCGTGACCGACAGGAAGGGGCTAGAACTGTTGCAGCGAGATTACGAACCATTTCGCAAGGCTCTTGAAGAGGTCTTGGAAAAAAAGATTGAGTTTTTCCCCACTGAAAATTATATAGCCGCAGCATCAGCCCTGGAGTTAGATCGGGTGGACATAGTTCTGGCCGGCCCGTCGGAATACGCCGTCATACGAGCCAGGACAAATGCTTCTCCCGCGCTCGCCATTACCCGACCGAACTTCCACTCCGGGATCGCCGTCCGCGCGGACAGCGGGATTAAATCAGTGGCTCAGTTGAAAGGCAAAACAATCGCCTTGGGGGAGGTGGGCGGAACAGCTAGCCATATTGCCCCCATAAAGTTTCTGATAGATGCTGGATTGAACCCGCAGTCCGATGTTAAAATCCGCATGGTAGGAACTGAAGAAAAGAAGGGTCTAGAGGAATTAAAAGCCGGTGCGGTCGATGCCTGGGGGGGGTCTGTTCAAAGATACGAAAAATTCCTCCAGGCTGAAGGTGTAGCGGAGAGTGCGTATCCGCTGATCGTCGAAGGGCCACCACTTCCGGGCGACGTTTTTGTGGCCAATAGCAAGCTCGATTCTGCCTTCGTTGAAGAGATGCGAACCCGCCTGCTAGAAAATCAGGACAAACTTCTCCGAGCCATCCGGGCACCCGAAGCTAACGAAAAGTACAGTAGCTCCCAACTGGTGCCAGCTAGAGATGATGATTATAACATGATTCGTGAGGTTTATAAAGCCATAGGACAGGGCGATTTTATAGACGGGAGCGGGCCATCCCAAACCTCTCGCTTTTAGAAGCCCCTGCACCTTTAACTAAGATTTAATATTTCAGGCCGTCGTCAGCCGGTGTTCAGCCGGCTATTTCAGAGCGGAATGTTATAATCTAGAAAAATTCCGGTCTGGGGCTTTTAACAGAGGCAAGCCGAAGAGCGAGCTTTCTCCCCCCCCCTCTCCCCCTCTTTTAGAAACGCGATAAATCGCCTGCGCGGCGGGGGTGAGGACAAAAAGAAAGTAGGGTGCTTCAGCCCGAAAGCTCCCTCACCAAGAGCCAGATCGCGCAATAGCTGACCCACCCACAAACTGAAAGAAAGTACCAATCAATAATCGAGCGTTAAAAATGACAGAAGCACAAAACACGACAGTCTCCACCGGCACAGACAGTAAAGGCTTTTCACTGACCATTTACAACCAGGACTTCGCAGTCGTGCGCGAGCAGCGCCAGATCCACCTCAACCAGGGCGCGAACTTTGTCCGCTACGAAGACGTGGCGGCGCAAATCGACCCCACCTCAATCAGTCTCAAATCGCTGACCGCACCGAATGGAGTGGTTGTGCGCGAGCAAAACTACCAGTATGACTTGCTCAATCCGAGCAGCATCTTGAATAAATCCGTAGGCAAAACAGTCCGCTTCCGACGAGTCAACCCAGACGGACAGATTGAAGTGCTGGAAGGCACCCTGCTGAATCCGCCGGCTTTGGGTTATAATGAAGACCGGGCGGTGGTTATTCGCCTCAGCGATGGGCGCATCGTGCTCAATCCTGCCGGTGAAATCGAGCTAAACGAAATGCCCGAAGGATTAGTATCCCGTCCGTCGCTGCTGTGGAAACTGGATGTAACTGAGGCAGCGGATCACACCGCAGAAGTTTCCTATTTAGCAAACGGCATCAGCTGGAAAGCCGATTATGTAGCCGTTGTCAATCAGGAAGAAAACCAAGTAGACATCACCGGCTGGGTGACGCTAGACAATCGCAGCGGCGCTACTTATCCTGAGGCTCAGCTGCAGTTAATTGCAGGGGACGTGCGCCGCGTGCGAGAGCCGGTGGTGCGCTTTCGTAACGCTAATGCCCTTTATGCTGAAGCCCCGCAGCCCCAGTTTCAAGAAGAAGCTTTTTTCGAGTACCACCTCTACACCCTGCAAGGCACTACCACGGTGCGAGACAGCGAAACCAAACAGATGACATTACTTTCGGCAGCAGACGTGCCGGTGGGGCGCAAACTCGTTTATGATGGCAGCAAGCAGCCGCAGTGGGGTGAGTCCGCTCCCGGGGAAGGAGGCGACACGCAGCAGGGGAAAGTCAGCGTCGTGCTGGAACTGCAAAATAGTCAAGAAAACAACATGGGCATGCCGCTGCCAAAAGGCACAGTCAGAGTTTACAAAGCAGACGCTCGCGGCAACTTGCAATTTTTGGGCGAAGACTCCATCAACCACACCCCCCGTAACGAAAAGGTTCGCCTGTACATCGGCGACTCGTTTGATGTTGTCGGCGAGCGCAAGCGTACCAGTCTGGAACAGATATCAGAGCGCGTCACTGAGGAAAGCTTTGAAATTTCCATCCGCAACCGCAAGCAGGACAGCGCAGAAGTGTCCGTGGTGGAGCGCTTCTGGGGTGACTGGCAAATTATAAAAAGCAGCCACGAATACAGCAAAGTGGATGCGCGAACCGCAGAATTTCTGGTGGCGGTTGCAGCAGACAGTGAGGTTAAAATAACCTATACCGTGCGCACAATCCGGTGAGGACGAGATGACTGTTTACTTTTACGGCACCCGCGACAAATACGGCGGCTTCTCCAACTTTTCGCCCCACGGCTTTGAGCTGGATGGAGCCTACTGGCCAACCAGCGAGCATTACTTTCAAGCGCAAAAATTTGCCGGCACGCCCCACGCTGAGCAAATCCAGCAGGCAAAAACGCCCAAGGATGCTGCCAAAATGGGGCGCGACCGCAAGCGCCCCCTGCGTCCGGACTGGGAGCGAGTAAAAGACGACATCATGCGGCGCGGCGTGCTGCGCAAATTTGAAACCCATGCCGACATCCGCGAGGTGCTGCTCTCCACCGGCAGCGAAGAAATTGTCGAGAACTCCCCCGTCGATTACTACTGGGGCTGCGGCGCTGATGGCAGCGGCAAAAATAGGCTGGGTCAGATTTTAATGGAAGTCAGGGAAATCCTGCGCTCTCGCACCGAAGCGTAAATCTCTCCTTTTTATAGCAACAGACAGTCAGTTTTCCCTCGTTCCCAGGCTCCGCCTGGGAACGCCCATCTGGAGGCTCTGACTTGAAAATAGTCTTGTAGGGGCGATGCCCCCGTGCTCGCCCCGCCCTAGGGACAATTTTCATGGGTGCCGATGTGCGCAGTTCATCGTGACTGCCTCCTCTCTACAAGAAGCCTATTAAAAACGTAAAAGATTATATCATTTTAAATACATCTTAATATTCGCGCTTCCAGCACAGCTTTGGTGCGCTCCCCAAGGGGAGCGCTACAGGGAAAGAGGTTTCTCAACAAAGCCGGTTTTTTGTTAATCTGGAACTAGAAAGCACATTGGCATATGATGGGAACGCAATCCTTAATTACAGCCCGGCTCGCCCAGCTTGGCTCTCAGCGAGATTGGGTCTGGCGCGGCTGGCAAATTCGCTACACCTACATCCGACCGGCTCTTGACAGCACCGGCAAACAAACCGGATTGCCGGTAATCTGCTTGCACGGTTTTGGCTCAGCCCTCGGACAGTGGCGCTCGAACTTGAAGTCCTTGGGCGAGGGGCACCACATCTACGCCCTTGATTTTTTGGGCTTTGGCGCTTCCGAAAAAGCACCAGCTCGATACAGCGTTTGGCTTTGGGCAGATTTAGTTTACGATTTTTGGCGCACCTTCATTGGCAAACCGGCTGTGGTGGTTGGGCACTCCCTGGGGGCGCTCATCGGGCTGACTGCAGTGGCGAACCATCCGGAAATGGCGTGCGGCTTGGCATTGCTGACTCTGCCAGACGCTCAGCCAAAACAGCCGCCGGCTTGGGCGAGATCGGTGGAGCGAATGTTCGCAAATCCCCTGCTGCTGCTGCCACTCTTTAAGATAGTGCGCCAGCCTTGGTTGCTGCGCCGCGTGTTGCAAAAAATTTACATTCGTCCGGAGTTGGTGGATGACGAATTAGTCGCCCTTTTTGCCACTCCGCCGCAAGACAGAGGCGCTCTGGCAGTTTTTTGCCGGCTGTCTCAATCGAGAAGCGACGATAATTACAGCCCCACTGTGAAAGATTTGTTACCCTGCGTGCGAACGCCCATTCTGTTGATTTGGGGGCGGGAAGATATGGTTGTGCCGGTTGCCGGTGCTGGGCAATTAAAGCTGCTAAATCCCAATGTGCGGCTGGTGGAGATTGAGAATGCCGGTCACTGCGCTTTTGATGAGTGTCCGGAAAAAGTGAATCAAGAAATTATCGACTGGATAGATAAGGAGGTGAGGGCTTCGGTTTCACCGGCAGCCGGTTAGAAGGCGAGCGCACCGTTTGCAGCCGGCCTTAAGCCCTGCCGGCACGCTTTGCAATCGCTCGCCCCCTTGCCATTATCGTATCAGGTGAATTTTTCCCATCTAAATTAGGAATTTGTAAAAATATGTATGAACAAGTTTTAGCTGCGATTGTTGTAACTTTTGCAGCAGCTAGAGGGGAATCCGCAGCAATTATCCTCAGGGAAGGATCGCAAGGGCCAGAAGTCACAGAACTGCAGGTGTTGCTGGATTATGCAGGATACGCTCCAGGTGCGCTCAACGGCATTTTTGGGCCGCAAACCAAAGCAGCCGTCCTCAAATTGCAGCGGGATAAAAAACTCACCGCCAATGGGGTGGTGGGGGCAGAAACTTGGCAGGCTGTCCTGATAGACGAATATTTATTCTGGCCCGAGGGGCCCGGAGTGTTTTTAAAGGAAGGCTCAAGGGGGCCAAAAGTCAAAGAGTTGCAGCAGAGATTGAACAGCAGACCGAACGCTAATCTGATCGCCGACGGGATTTTTGGGCGGAGAACCAAAGCAGCCGTCATGAACTTTCAAAAGTCCACCGGCAGACCCCAAACTGGAATTGTGGGGGCGAGCGTTTGGGGCAATTTGGTGAATTGGCGCTAAGACAAGGGCTTTGGCGGGCAACCGCCGGCCCCCATTGCGGTTGCTCCCACATTTCCAGGTGGCTCTGCAAAAATAAGAAAGGCAGAAAAATTGACTGAGTAAACTGGTATTTACAAAAGCGGTGCCTGCCGGGTATAATAACTGCGGATGGGTTTATTAAAAGCGAACTAATCCAGCTAAGCTAACCCAAGTTGCTACTTAGCAGTGAGTCAGGCGAGATCCCCCCCTAGCCGGGGCGGTCTCCGTGGGTGGCACCGCCCCTACAAGGGGGGGGGATATTCTCAAAGCCCCCCTTTTTAAGGGGGGTTTGGGGGGATCTGGATGCTTAGACTTGTAGGTAGAAACTTGAGCTAAGCTGCGAAATAGAACTGCAACCGGGAGAGAAATTAACCCTGCCCCTATCTCTGATTGAAAGCGTCGGTGCGGGACGCTGGACATTCGCGCGAAAAGTTCTTTCCTTAGCTCCCCCAAAACAGGTTCTGTGCCGGCATGCCGGCGCTTGAACCTGACCCCACTTCCGCCCCTAACCCCGCGCCACCGTGTCACCTGACCCCTCTCCCCTCTTTCAAGTTTCCCGCGCTCGCGGTGCCGTTTGGCGGGCGGCGCACGTCTCTTGGCCCAGCCGCACCGGCATCCTGCACGAACCCGCTAAAATAAAATACTGCGCTGTGAGCCGCCCTCAACCGTGCGAAAGCTCGTGTGGCCTGGACTTTCCCTCAGCCTTGCCAGACTTCGTGAAATTTTTCTGTAAAAAATCTCAAGAAGGCTCACAGATTGGTAAAAATACTTAAGATGTTCGACCCGATACCTATGACCGAAATCGCCACCGCTGAGCTGCCGGCAGCAGAAGCTGCTTATGATGTAGAAACTGCGGTTCTGGAACGCTACAAAGCCGGTGCCCGAGCTGTTGAACCGGCCCTCTGCTGCCCCTCTGCCGGATACGACACCCGCTACCTGGACATTTTGCCGCAAGAAATTCTCGAAAAAGATTACGGCTGCGGCGACCCGACGCGCTATGTAAATGCCGGCGAAACCGTAGTGGACTTGGGGTCAGGTGCCGGCAAAATTTGCTACATCCTCGCCCAGAAAGTCGGCAAAAATGGCAAAGTTATAGGCGTCGATTTCAACGACGAGATGCGGTTGCTGGCAAAGAAGTATCAAGCTGAAATCGCCAGCAAAATTGGATACGATAATGTGCGTTTTGTCAAGGCTAAAATTCAAGACCTCACCCTGGATTTAGAGCTGGCTCAGCAGTGGCTGGACGAACACCCGATTACCTCCATTGAACAGGTGGCGGCATTTGAAGCTGAGTGCGAGCGCTTGCGGCGCTCTCAGCCCCTAATCCCCAGCGACAGCGCTGATGTCGTCGTTTCCAATTGCGTGCTGAATCTGGTTCGCCCCCAAGACAAGCAGCAGCTGTTCCGAGAAATTTACCGCGCCCTCAAGCGCGGCGGGCGAGCTGTGATTTCTGATATCGTTTGTGACGAAGACCCCACACCGGCAATCCTCAACAGCCCGCACCTGTGGAGTGGCTGCATTGCCGGCGCATTCCGGGAAGACACCTTCTTGGAAATGTTCGAGGAATCGGGTTTCTACGGCATCGAAATTCTCAGCCGGCAAGTAGAACCCTGGCAAGTCATTGATGGCATTGAATTTCGCTCCCTCACCGTCCGCGCCTACAAAGGAAAAGATGGCCCCTGCTGGGAGCGCAACCAAGCCGCAATCTACAAAGGACCCTGGAAAGAGGTGCTCGATGATGATGGGCATATTTACCGGCGGGGCGAGCGCATGGCCGTCTGTGACAAGACCTACAATATCTTAACTGACCCCAATGGCCCCTATCACCGCGATATCCTGCCGGTGGAACCCTATCAAAACATTCCCCTAGAGGAAGCTCAAGCGTTTGACTGCGAGGGCACCGGCACGAGGCACCCGCGAGAAACCAAAGGGCTAGACTACCGGGAGACGGTTAGCAATGAAGGTGCCTCCTGCTGCAGTTCAGACAGCTGTTGCTGAGAGCTGCGGGCCATACCAATGCCCGGATTTTGGATTTTGGATTTTGGATTGAAAAACGGCAGTAAAGCCTTTTCATTCAGAGAAAAATACTATCTATCTCAACTTGGTATAGCATCTTTCTAGGGGTGGGGCAAGCCGGGAAGTTCTGCCGGAAACAGACGATCTTGACTTGCCCCGCCCCTCCTTACCCCAAACACAGCAAAACAGGAGAGAATTTGTGAGCGAGCGTCAGCGTCCATCAGGTGTTAATGTACTTACCGGCTTGCAAGGCATTACCGGTATCTACCTCCTTCTTGCCGGCTTTGCCATCGTCGGGTTAGCGAACGTCGCCGCCCCCGACCGCACAGTTTCAGGAGAGGCACTAGCCGGCAGTTTGGGGATAGGAATTGGGGTTTTATCCTTAGCTCTCGCGATAGCCGCTCTGGTGTTTTGTTGGCAACTGTGGCAGCTCAAGCATTCGGCTTGGACGGGTGCGCTAGTCAGCCAAGTTCTTACCATTATTATCTCAATAATTGAGGTTATTTTAGGCGCTAAGTTCGGCTTTATAAGCCTTCTTCTTGCCGCAGTTAGTATCTATTACCTGCTGCGGCCCTCGGTTAAAGCTACCTTTGGGAAGTAGCCAGCTAGCGCTAATACCAGAAACCGGGTTTATGTGGATGGTTGCCGGGGCCAGAAACCCGGTTTCTCAAAGAAACCGGGTTTCTACGCTCGCTAGCGCAAAGAAACCCGGCTTCTTACGGCTTCAAAAGAATACGTGACCCACATTCGCCCCTCAGAGCGGACATTGGCAGTAAAATTGTGGGACAATCAGGAAGAAAATCAAAACCCACAAAAATGGTTCAGGCAAAACCCATTTATACCGCTCTCACACCGTTTCAAGACAAGATTGGCACCCCTTTAACGAAGCGCCAAATCAGCGTTTTGCAAATCAATCTGGGCAAGCGCTGCAATCTCGCCTGCACTCACTGCCACGTGGAAGCCGGCCCCAAGCGGACTGAGGAACTTTCCCCAGAAGTCTTCGCCCAGCTAATTCAGCTGATTCAGCGTTTCCCCCAAATTCAAACGGTGGATCTCACCGGCGGTGCGCCAGAAATGCTCTATGGCTTTAAGCCCCTGGCAGAAGCCGCACGGGCTGCCGGCAAGCAGGTCATTATCCGCTCTAACTTGACGATTTATTTCGAGCCTGGGTTTGAGGATATCCCACAATACTGCCAGCAACACCAGCTGAGAATTGTTGCTTCTCTTCCCTGCTACCTGCCAGATAATGTGGATAAAATGCGGGGTGACGGTGTCTATGACAGTTCGATTCGGGCCATTCAGTGGCTGAACCAGCTGGGTTACGGGCGCGAGGAGAATTTAATTCTCGATTTGGTGTATAATGCCCAGATACCCAGCACAGAGAAATTTTCTCTGCCCCCCGAGCAGGGCAAGCTAGAGCGCGATTACAAAGTGTTCTTGCAAGAACATTTCGGCATCGTCTTTAACCAGCTGCTCACGATTACTAATCTGCCGGTGGGGCGCACGAAGTTCCATCTGGAACACAAGAAACTGCTCAAGCCTTACTTGCGTTTTTTGGAGGGGAGTTTCAATTCCGCTACGGTTGAGCGTTTAATGTGCCGCGATCAACTTTCGATAGACTGTGTGGGGAATGTATACGATTGCGACTTCAACCAGATGGAAAATCTGCCGGCAAGAACGCCCCAAGGCGAAACTCTAACTGTGGCCAAGCTGCTGGCTGCCGGCAGCTTAGACTTAATTGAGGAAGTCAAGACTGCCCCCTATTGCTACGGTTGCGCCGCTGGGTGCGGTTCGGGCTGCGGTGGCGCGTTAGTTTGACGCGCAGGGTGCGTTCCAGGGGGGAACGCACCCTACTATAGCGGTTCTATTTGATTTGTGAACATTAGTTCTTAAATAAACCGCCAAGACGCCAAGAGCGCCAAGGAAAGAAAAGGGAGAGGTTCTCACTCATCAGTTATATCTGCTGTAGCGGTTATAATTGAACGGTGAACCTTGGGTTTTTAATAAACCGCCAAGACGCCACAGACGCGCCAGCGGCTTCCAGCTTTCTTTGAGTGCCAATAAAAGAAAAGAGAGAGGGGCGCAAATTTTTTAGAAAGGCTATACTAAACTAAAAAGGGAGAACCCAGTGAAAGACGGACTGTCCGCCAAAATCAAAGTAATGGCTGGGATTTTGCTAGTCGTTGCTCTAGCTGTTGCGGCGCAATATTTCAACATCCAGGGACTCTTGAAAAGTGCCCTCTCCTGGACTGAAAGTCTGGGCGCAGCAGGATTTGCAGCCTTCATCCTCATCTACATTCTGGCTACAGTGCTGTTTCTGCCCGGGTCTGTCCTGACGCTGGGTGCCGGCGCTCTGTTTGGGGTGGTTTGGGGTTCCGTTTGCGTCTCGATTGCCTCCACTTTGGGAGCTACAGCGGCTTTCCTCGTCGGGCGCTATCTGGCGCGGAGCTGGGTTGAGAAGCGGATAGCGGGGAATGAGAAATTCAAGGCAATTGATGCCGCCGTCGCCCGAGAGGGATGGAAAATTGTTGGCTTAACCCGACTGTCTCCCATTTTTCCATTTAATCTGTTAAACTATGCCTTTGGAGTCACGCAAGTCTCGTTGAGAGACTATTTTTTTGCCTCTTGGATTGGCATGATGCCGGGAACGGTCATGTACGTTTACTTTGGTTCCTTGGGTAAGGATATAGCCACCTTGGGAACCCAGCAACAGCCCACCACCCTCCAGTGGGTGCTGCGGACAGTTGGGTTAATTGCCACAGTGCTCGTGACGGTTTACGTGACGCGCCTTGCTAAAACAGCTTTAGATAGCAAAATTGAGTCATGAAAGAGGCACCATTTTTAAGATCGTTGCGGCAGCGTTCGTCGCTAGCCGCCCTTATAAAAAGTCCGCGATTTTGGCTGGCGGTGGCGCTGCTGAGCTGCCTGCTGCTCTGCTTTTTTGGGCCACTGAAAGTTTTACTTGACCACACTTTTTTAGTTGCGCATTTGGAAAGATGGGGCAACTGGGCCGTTTGCCTGTTTGTGCTGGCCTTCGCTCTGGCCACCGTGCTGGGCTTGCCCGGCGTGGTTTTCCCGATTGCCGGCGGTGCCGTCTTTGGTTTGTTTTGGGGCACCTTTTGGTCAGTGGTGGGGGCAACCCTGGGGGCAATGGGTGCCTTTTGGGTGGCTCGCTGTCTCCTGCACGACTGGGCTGAGCGCCGGTTTGGACATCACAAAGCGTTGCGCCGGCTCAAGCAGGCAGTCGCCGGCAATCCCCTGGCTTTCGTGGTGGCCATCCGTCTGGCTCCCATCTCCCCGTTCAATGTGGTGAATTTTCTGTTTGGTTTGACGCCGGTTAGCTGGGTGACTTATTCCGCCGGCACCTTCTTTGGCATCATTCCCGGGACTCTGGCCTATACCTGGCTGGGCGTCACCGGCTTGTCTGCGCTCCAGGGAGGCGACCGCCTCCCTTTTTTTATGGCACTCGGTTTTCTCGCACTGCTCTGCTTTCTGCCGGTTTTGGCTCGCAGGGAGCGCTTTGCTCCCCGGCGAAAACCAGCATACCGCTTCCCTTTAATCACTCATTATTTTCGACGCCGCCGTCAGTATGAGGAATAGAAGCGCAGCGCAGTGAGGGCGGGCGTTTAGGCAAGCATCCCTGATCTAGTTTATCCTTTATTGCGCTGACATTTCGGTCGGATGCCCTGTGACTGGCTGTTCCTGGGCGGATGCCCGACCGGCAAATTACTCCCCCTGTCAGCTACGCCCCTGACAGTCTTACCTGCCCATCGATTGAAACTGAATAGGCAAAGCCACTGTCATCGTCTTTCTTTCTTTCTTGTCGTACACTCTTGCCATCCTGTACAGAGATCTTGGTGCGGGAGGTTGTGAGACTTGCACCTCTTGGGTCAGGGTCGGCAGGATTTCGACCAGCCGGTAGCGTCTGTCAGCACTCTTCTCGGTGTAACTGATGGCAGGCATCCCTACGGCATTGCGCATGATAAAAATGGGCAGTTCCTTGATGACAGGGATGTCTTTGCCCCCGACTTTGATTGCATTTTGGGCAAAAGCGGGAAAAGGCAGATTGGAAACAAACAGTGCTATTCCCGCACCCAGCAACATATTTCTTATCTTCATGGTTTGCCCTCTGGCGTGCTTGTCCATGCAAACTTTACCAAGTTTTCTCCAAACTGTCAAGTCGTTTTAGCCAGAGAAGTTTTTAAAGGAACTTTTAATTCTAACAGTCCGTCTGCTGGCGGTTGACGCTTTCCCACAACACAATATTCTACTGCCGCGTGGCAGTAAATAAGTAAGCGGGTGCATCTGGTTCTCCCAAGCAAGGACTTGGGACTTAGAAACGGCGCGGGAGACAGGGGGGAGAAGATGATGCTAAATTTCACCCTCTGACCCCATCACCCCCCAACCCCATCACCCCCTGAGTGCGCCCCCACCCAGAACCCCCCAGCCCCTCCTCTGTCGGGAGTGCCCCGACTGCCGGCAATGCTTGTGCATTGTACAGATTTATTAAAATTTCGACAAATTTATTAAACTTTAAGAAAGAGGGGCGTGCCAATTGAGCGGCCCACCAGCAGTGCTATCCCCACTCAGTCCTATGCCTGTTCGCAAAGACACAATCTGGGAGCGCTTCTTAGCGCCGGTCGTCCGGCTCCTGAGCGGTGAGGAGGCGCTGAGGCGCTTGTCTGACAGTATAGACTGGCAGGCAGAAGCCGAGCGGCTGGCAAACCCAAATATAACCTATCCCGACTACTACAGGACCGGGAGGTTCCACGGCATAGAGGGCGGCTACCTGAATCCGGAGGCAGCGGTTTCCTACGATGCCATCACGCAGTATGCGCTGCCCCCGTCCGAGACTGCAGTGCGCCAAGCTTTGATTGACGCCGTTCGGTGCCGCCCGCGACGGATTCTGGATTTGGGCTGCGGCACCGGCTCGATGACTTTGATGTTAAAACAAGCCTTCCCCCGAGCCGAGGTGATAGGTCTGGACTTATCGCCCTGCATGCTGGTGATGGCGGAATATAAAGCCCAGAAAGCTGGGCCCGACATTCAGTGGCGTCACGGCAATGCTGAGCGCACCGGCTTTCCCGACGCCTCCTTTGACCTGGTTGCGGCGTCCTTGCTGTTGAGCGAAACCCCGCCCCCCGTATCGCAAGCCATCGTGCGGGAAAGCTTTCGGCTGCTCACCGCCGGTGGGGAGATCGTGGTGCTCGACCGCAATCAGAAAACCCTGCGCCAGATGGATTGGCTGAATGATATTTTTGAGGAACCGCAGATTAAAGCCTACGCCGCCGGCAGTGTGGATGCCTGGATGGAAGCGGCTGGATTTGGGGCAGTGCGCACGGAGGACATCTGGTGGGTTCACCAGGTGAGCCGGGGCGTCAAACCCATTTCAGCTTCCGATTCACCAGCCGCAGCAGCCCGAGGCGTCTGGCAAAGAACCGACACCCCAGATGGCGGGGATTTAGAAGGTTGGCCGGCTCCGGCGTTCAGCACACTAGCATGACACTCAAAGCTGTACTGTTTGATTTCAACGGCGTCATTATTAATGACGAGCCAATCCACGAGCGGCTGCTGGAGCAGCTGCTGATTGAGGAAAATCTGCGGCCCAAACGAGGGGAGTTCCGGCAATTTTGTCTGGGGCGGAGCGATAGAGCCTGCATCACGGACTTGCTGGCCATTCGGGGGCGGGTTGTCTCAGAAAGCTACTTAGCAGGGCTGATGGCTCGCAAGGCGCAAGCGTATCAGGAGTATTTGCAAACACTTGACTCCTTGCCGGTGTATCCCGGGCTGGAAGATTTTATCTTCAAGGTGCGCGGGGCGGGGCTGGCCATCGCCCTGGTTACGGGTGCCCTGCGCTTGGAAGTCGATTCGGTGCTGGGCCGCGCCGGTCTGGCCCAGCACTTTCCTGTGATTGTGGCCGGTGACGACTTGACCGCCAGCAAGCCAGAACCCGATGGCTACCTGCTGGCGGTGGATCGCCTCAATGAGTTCTATCCCGAACTCAAGCTGCAGCCCCGCGAGTGTCTGGCCATTGAAGACACCCCAGCCGGGATTCAAGCCGCCAAGCGAGCCGGCATGCAGGCGGTTGGGGTGGCCAATACCTATCCCCTGCACATGCTCCAGCGGCAGGCGAACTGGGCCGTGGACTTTCTGGCTGATTTGGAATTGGAGCGGGTGGGAAAAATTTTTGACAGGCCGGTGCTCACAAAATCCGTCGGAGAGTGCTAATATAGTTTTTGGCAGTCAGAGAGCGGCGGACAAATGTCCTGGACAAGTGACCCTCGCCCTGGCCGCAGACAGTTTCGGGGAATTAGCTCAGTTGGTAGAGCGCTGCGATCGCACCGCAGAGGTCAGGGATTCGAGTTCCCTATTCTCCATAGGTTTGAGGCTGCAATTGGTAGAAAATTGGTAGAATTCTGCCAAAGCCGTGGGAAGTATGGCCATGGGTTAGAGGTTTTGTCTCCAGTGGTCAGTGGCATGGCAAGCCAGTAAAACTTCGCTTGGTGCTGGTTCAGGCCACACCGGTTTACCTCTTGGGGTATGGTCGGTGGCCCAAGTGGCGTATCGGATTGCCTGAGGCAAGCACCTCTGGCTGTGAAGTAGCTGTGCCGGCAGTCGGGGCGGGAAACTTCCAGCCGGTGTGCTTTTTGGGGTTTTTTGAGCGGTCAGGGGTGCTTGCAATTCGGTATAATGTAGGTGGGGTAAGGGTTTGAGAGGAGGGTATTGCTGTGAGGCGGGGGTTTTGGAGAGATTTTGCGGTGCCGGTTGCTTTTTCGGGAGAGGTGGTTGTAGAATGGGGTACAGGCGGTTATGGAGCAAGGGTTTCAGCCGGCGCTCTGGACATACCTTTGATGCCGTAAGGCGTTGAGCACCGAATAATTTCGAGTTTTTGCTCGGTGGCCAGTCCTGGACATACCTTTGATGCCGTAAGGCGTTGAGCACGTCTGGGACTATTGCGACCGGCATGGGCTGAAGCGCTGGACATACCTTTGATGCCGTAAGGCGTTGAGCACTTATTGCTAGTCTTGACAGCACCCTGACTATACGTTCTGGACATACCTTTGATGCCGTAAGGCGTTGAGCACTATCGAAATAGAAGACGCACCGCAATTTTTAACTGCTGGACATACCTTTGATGCCGTAAGGCGTTGAGCACAAGCTGTCAGATTTGACAACCGCCTTTTTAGCTAGCTGGACATACCTTTGATGCCGTAAGGCGTTGAGCACTTGTTCAGCATTATACAGACTGGGAAAATCTGCTGCTGGACATACCTTTGATGCCGTAAGGCGTTGAGCACAGGAAAACAAAGGGTTTGAGGAGGAGGGAGGGAGGACTGGACATACCTTTGATGCCGTAAGGCGTTGAGCACTTCTTGAACCTCGCTTCTGCCCTGGGCTCCTGTAATCTGGACATACCTTTGATGCCGTAAGGCGTTGAGCACAGAGCCGTTTAACCTTGGTTGACGGCTGTTTTGAGCTGGACATACCTTTGATGCCGTAAGGCGTTGAGCACTCAGCTGCCGCCGGTGCGGGAGGAAGAGTCCCCAGCTGGACATACCTTTGATGCCGTAAGGCGTTGAGCACCATGGAGGAGCATCTAAAAAACTTGCTTCTGAAATTCTGGACATACCTTTGATGCCGTAAGGCGTTGAGCACAGAAAATTTTATCTAAAATCTTTCTCCTATCTTACACTGGACATACCTTTGATGCCGTAAGGCGTTGAGCACCAATAGAGAGCGGGAAGCTTCGCTCCAAGTCAGCGCTGGACATACCTTTGATGCCGTAAGGCGTTGAGCACTCTACGTACCAAGCGTTACAGCAGGTAATCCAGTCACTGGACATACCTTTGATGCCGTAAGGCGTTGAGCACTCTCTATGGTACGCGGTTTTTTGCCAGGTAAATTTCTGGACATACCTTTGATGCCGTAAGGCGTTGAGCACGAATTCAGTTTCCCACCGGCATCAAGAGTCGGCACATCTGGACATACCTTTGATGCCGTAAGGCGTTGAGCACTGACCAGTATCACAAAATCCACAGGTACAGCAACTATTCTGGACATACCTTTGATGCCGTAAGGCGTTGAGCACTTGTTTCGCTAACACTGAGAGGAGAGCTTCCAGTTCTGGACATACCTTTGATGCCGTAAGGCGTTGAGCACTTGTCGGCAAAAAAGAAGTTTGTGTGGGTGTAAATACTGGACATACCTTTGATGCCGTAAGGCGTTGAGCACTCATGCCGGTAGCGCGGTTCCCTCAGCCAGGGCGTTCTGGACATACCTTTGATGCCGTAAGGCGTTGAGCACTTCATGCCGCTATTGCGGACTTTCGCGCGGCTTGTTTCTGGACATACCTTTGATGCCGTAAGGCGTTGAGCACTTCATGCCGCTATTGCGGACTTTCGCGCGGCTTGCTGGACATACCTTTGATGCCGTAAGGCGTTGAGCACATTGCAAAATATCGCTTTTCATCCCAATACTTGTCTGGACATACCTTTGATGCCGTAAGGCGTTGAGCACCGTCGATTATTGCGGGCGCTGGAGTGATTAAGCGCTGACTGGACATACCTTTGATGCCGTAAGGCGTTGAGCACTATCTCTCCCCAGCCGCCGCCGGCTTCCCAGGCAACTGGACATACCTTTGATGCCGTAAGGCGTTGAGCACCAACGAGATTGCTATTTTTCAATCGAGGTTAACGGCCTGGACATACCTTTGATGCCGTAAGGCGTTGAGCACAAATTCCAAAACATAGGTTTCCTGAAATTGGTCAACCTCTGGACATACCTTTGATGCCGTAAGGCGTTGAGCACCGGAAAGGCGGGTGCAAATCCCGCCGCGTTTAAACCTGGACATACCTTTGATGCCGTAAGGCGTTGAGCACGCAATGGAACCAATGGGGGGCGTTGCGGTAGCTTCTCTGGACATACCTTTGATGCCGTAAGGCGTTGAGCACCTTTAAATGGGCCCTTTGTATAGCGGTCTTTGGCCTGGACATACCTTTGATGCCGTAAGGCGTTGAGCACAGCTTTCGCTGCCGGTGGGGAGCTGGTGGTAGCGCTGGACATACCTTTGATGCCGTAAGGCGTTGAGCACGCAATTAATTCCTAGTACTGAGTCTAATGCAGTACTGGACATACCTTTGATGCCGTAAGGCGTTGAGCACCAAATAGCAGTGACTGCCATCGTTTCTCCCCCGCTGGACATACCTTTGATGCCGTAAGGCGTTGAGCACAGAGTTCGGACAATCCCTCAACATACCGACCAAGATTCTGGACATACCTTTGATGCCGTAAGGCGTTGAGCACAATTTCAACCCTTTAGGTGTACCGGCCACGGCAAATCTGGACATACCTTTGATGCCGTAAGGCGTTGAGCACTTAAAATTGGGGTTTGGGGACATCCAGCCGAACGCTTCTGGACATACCTTTGATGCCGTAAGGCGTTGAGCACGGAAATAGGCCGGGAGGGGGCAATTACATAGACTACTGGACATACCTTTGATGCCGTAAGGCGTTGAGCACTGGGCACCGGCACGATAATTTCGAGTGGGTTCAATGCTGGACATACCTTTGATGCCGTAAGGCGTTGAGCACGCCAGTTTTGGCAGTGGGACTTTCGGGAATTTTGACTGGACATACCTTTGATGCCGTAAGGCGTTGAGCACACACTTATGTCGAAAGGAACTGCCGCGCTTGCTTTCCTGGACATACCTTTGATGCCGTAAGGCGTTGAGCACACGTATCTAAGCGTACAACAATCCACATACAACTTCCTGGACATACCTTTGATGCCGTAAGGCGTTGAGCACCTGGCAAATTTTGCCAAGCCTCTCCCCAGCTAGACTGGACATACCTTTGATGCCGTAAGGCGTTGAGCACTTTTCATTATAGCGCATCGTTAGCGACTTGGAGTAGTCTGGACATACCTTTGATGCCGTAAGGCGTTGAGCACTAAAACTAAGCCCTCAAGTCCAGCTGAGTTTATTGCAACTGGACATACCTTTGATGCCGTAAGGCGTTGAGCACAACAATTTGATTTGCTCTTGGAGCAAGATAGTTCTTTCTGGACATACCTTTGATGCCGTAAGGCGTTGAGCACAGGTCCAAAGGCTTGTAGCCTGTCCGGACGTTTTCCTGGACATACCTTTGATGCCGTAAGGCGTTGAGCACTTGAGGGATACAGTTTAAATAATGTTCGCAACTTTTGCTGGACATACCTTTGATGCCGTAAGGCGTTGAGCACTTAATGAGTTGCGAAAAACAAAAGCGAGGAAAACGCTGGACATACCTTTGATGCCGTAAGGCGTTGAGCACCAAAGAAATGGCAGGTGGCAAGGCTAATTACGTCCTGGACATACCTTTGATGCCGTAAGGCGTTGAGCACTTCGCGCTCGAGCCGCTTGAAAAGCCTTCCCTTTCTGGACATACCTTTGATGCCGTAAGGCGTTGAGCACTGGTCGGTGCTTGGGTGGGGAAGTACATCTCTGTCCTGGACATACCTTTGATGCCGTAAGGCGTTGAGCACAGAGGGCGGAGAGAGAGCGCCTGTCAAAGCTGCTCCTGGACATACCTTTGATGCCGTAAGGCGTTGAGCACTTAGGATAGCTTAAAAAGCTGCCGGCAGAGAGCTTACTACTGGACATACCTTTGATGCCGTAAGGCGTTGAGCACTTAGAAGCTCAGCGACTTCCTATGTCGCTAAGATTCTGGACATACCTTTGATGCCGTAAGGCGTTGAGCACTGGTAGGTAATAAAGAATAATGAAGACAAAACCGACACTGGACATACCTTTGATGCCGTAAGGCGTTGAGCACTTTGCTGACTGCAAGACGTAGCTGATACAGGGATTCACTGGACATACCTTTGATGCCGTAAGGCGTTGAGCACGTTAAAGTGTTGCCAGTGCCGGTGCGGCGCGCTAAGACTGGACATACCTTTGATGCCGTAAGGCGTTGAGCACCAAGGAATCGCGTAAAGGGGGAAAAGATGAAAAGCCTGGACATACCTTTGATGCCGTAAGGCGTTGAGCACTTCCATACCATCTCCTTTTTCCTCCTTTTCCTACCTGGACATACCTTTGATGCCGTAAGGCGTTGAGCACCTGGGGCGGAATCGGAAGAACAAGTCAGCTCAGAAGATCTGGACATACCTTTGATGCCGTAAGGCGTTGAGCACCCTTCTCGTCAACGGTACAAGCCATCCCCTATAGCTCCTGGACATACCTTTGATGCCGTAAGGCGTTGAGCACTAAGGGCTAACCTTGCGGACTGGTTCGCTACAATTTCTGGACATACCTTTGATGCCGTAAGGCGTTGAGCACAGACTGTTGCACCGGTTCCCGCACCCGCAAGTGCCTGGACATACCTTTGATGCCGTAAGGCGTTGAGCACGATGCGGATCACGGAAGAAGCCACAACAATGCCCTGCTGGACATACCTTTGATGCCGTAAGGCGTTGAGCACGCCAAAAGTAACTACAGCTCCAACCGCACTATTATCCTGGACATACCTTTGATGCCGTAAGGCGTTGAGCACTTTTGATTGTGGAGCTGGCCGTCCCTCAGGCGCTTCCTGGACATACCTTTGATGCCGTAAGGCGTTGAGCACCCGAAACATGTTTTCACCTGCTACATTTCCTCCAACTGGACATACCTTTGATGCCGTAAGGCGTTGAGCACCGCAGAAGACGAAAAAGATTCTATTTCTTTTTGAGCCTGGACATACCTTTGATGCCGTAAGGCGTTGAGCACTTAGCGATTTCGGGCGGCAATGCGCTGCCGAATTCCTGGACATACCTTTGATGCCGTAAGGCGTTGAGCACGCGCGAATCGCATAATCCTTCCCTTCCAGCCGGGGCTGGACATACCTTTGATGCCGTAAGGCGTTGAGCACAAAGACAGCCCACGCCCAGGGTTGCTGAATTGATACTGGACATACCTTTGATGCCGTAAGGCGTTGAGCACGCGTTTGACCCGAGAAGCAAAGACAGGAATGGATACTGGACATACCTTTGATGCCGTAAGGCGTTGAGCACATGGCAGCGCTCGGATCTGGAATTTGACCTTCTTTTCTGGACATACCTTTGATGCCGTAAGGCGTTGAGCACTAGACAATACGTACAATTCCGCTCTAGGACACACTGTCTGGACATACCTTTGATGCCGTAAGGCGTTGAGCACGAGGATCTTCAGCTTACAGTCAACCTGGCTTCTTTTTCCTGGACATACCTTTGATGCCGTAAGGCGTTGAGCACATTGAATTTTGGACTTCATACTCATAGTTACTTGTCTGGACATACCTTTGATGCCGTAAGGCGTTGAGCACTGCTGTCCCGTAAACTAAGAACCCCTCACTTACAACTGGACATACCTTTGATGCCGTAAGGCGTTGAGCACAATCAAAATTTCTGTTGGGTCAGGTACAGGTATAAGCCTGGACATACCTTTGATGCCGTAAGGCGTTGAGCACTTCAACACGCGATCGATTAATGACCACTTAAGGACTGGACATACCTTTGATGCCGTAAGGCGTTGAGCACACGATTTCATCTTTGGCGCAGACGATGTGGCGCTGCTGGACATACCTTTGATGCCGTAAGGCGTTGAGCACTCAAACCAGAAGATGACTTCCCTGCCCGGGGTGTCCTGGACATACCTTTGATGCCGTAAGGCGTTGAGCACGATCGTGAGTGCCGGTGTATTTCGAGTTTTCTGTCTCTGTCCCAACCTTTGATGCCGTAAGGCGTTGAGCACGAGAGTTTGCTCTCCCCCAACCCCGGAAATGAGCTCTGTCCCAACCTTTGATGCCGTAAGGCGTTGAGCACAGAGTAACTGAACTGTGATTAAATTGGGATTTGTACTGTCCCAACCTTTGATGCCGTAAGGCGTTGAGCACTCGGGTCAGATTCAAGGCTATTGGGGCCGTACAGACTGTCCCAACCTTTGATGCCGTAAGGCGTTGAGCACATTGATATCCTTAGTAACTGTCACTGACAATTGCTCCTGTCCCAACCTTTGATGCCGTAAGGCGTTGAGCACAGCCCAAACCCCAACTTCAATAATCGATTCTTTACGCTGTCCCAACCTTTGATGCCGTAAGGCGTTGAGCACCCGTAAGGCGTTGAGCACTCCGATCGTATTGAAGAAATTAACGCACAAATAACTGGACATACCTTTGATGCCGTAAGGCGTTGAGCACCGTCTTAACACTTTTTTAACAGCTTTGACGATTTGCTCTGGACATACCTTTGATGCCGTAAGGCGTTGAGCACAGGAACACCGGCACCGTGAGCCAAAGCGACTGTTCCCCTGGACATACCTTTGATGCCGTAAGGCGTTGAGCACTCCTGTCTTTGTCGGCAGTGGCGAGGCTGTCTGCCTGGACATACCTTTGATGCCGTAAGGCGTTGAGCACTGATTAAAATCTGGAGAGACGCCTCGTGAATAATCGCTGGACATACCTTTGATGCCGTAAGGCGTTGAGCACTCGTTCGCCAGGTACACAACCGTATTGTCAGAGAGGCTGGACATACCTTTGATGCCGTAAGGCGTTGAGCACTGACCATATCCGCATCTAAAATTTCACGTTCGGAAGCTGGACATACCTTTGATGCCGTAAGGCGTTGAGCACAAGACGCACCCAAAGCTTTCCAAGATTATTCTTACCTGGACATACCTTTGATGCCGTAAGGCGTTGAGCACCAGGCAGAACAGGCAGCCCAGATCCAGCAAGCTCAACTGGACATACCTTTGATGCCGTAAGGCGTTGAGCACCACCAGTAGTCGATCTTCCAGCAGCCGACTCACCACTGGACATACCTTTGATGCCGTAAGGCGTTGAGCACGCCAATACCTGGATATCAGTCCCCTGTTTATGAGCCTCTGGACATACCTTTGATGCCGTAAGGCGTTGAGCACTGCAATAAGACGGATTTTTCGTATGGGCGATCTGGCCCTGGACATACCTTTGATGCCGTAAGGCGTTGAGCACCCGTGGGGGTGTCAAGAACATTTCCGACACTCGCTGCTGGACATACCTTTGATGCCGTAAGGCGTTGAGCACTTATTGCTGAAGAAAACAGGATTCAGGCAATACAGGCGCTGGACATACCTTTGATGCCGTAAGGCGTTGAGCACAGTTTCAAATTCGGCTAGAGATAATTCTAGCTGCCCTCTGGACATACCTTTGATGCCGTAAGGCGTTGAGCACCAGGAATCGGATACGAGGTTAAATTCCTGGTATGCCTGGACATACCTTTGATGCCGTAAGGCGTTGAGCACCAGGTAGTCATCGCCGCTCAGGATTCCGTGCCCATCTGGACATACCTTTGATGCCGTAAGGCGTTGAGCACAATCCTGCTGATTGCCGCTCCTGGCTGTGGGAGCAACCTGGACATACCTTTGATGCCGTAAGGCGTTGAGCACTTTTAATATCTTCAGGATTTGGCAGGTCTTCAATCTGGACATACCTTTGATGCCGTAAGGCGTTGAGCACTCCGTTTTTCCTGGCTGTCTGGGATAGCCGGTCCCTGGACATACCTTTGATGCCGTAAGGCGTTGAACACGTACGGATGGTTTTGCCCCCGGTCAATGGTTACTTGCTGGACATACCTTTGATGCCGTAAGGCGTTGAGCACATGCCGGTGCAGAAGAAAAGGGAGTGGGTGATACCTGGACATACCTTTGATGCCGTAAGGCGTTGAGCACAAGGGGATTCCGTGACACCCGGGCAGGTATTGATTTCTGGACATACCTTTGATGCCGTAAGGCGTTGAGCACGTGATTGAGTATTGTTTGAACGATTGCGCGATAACCTGGACATACCTTTGATGCCGTAAGGCGTTGAACACAACAAGAATAGCCCAGCGTCCAACCGCCCCCCTCACTGGACATACCTTTGATGCCGTAAGGCGTTGAGCACGAGAAAGCTTCGGGCGGAAGTAATTGGCTAAGTAAACTGGACATACCTTTGATGCCGTAAGGCGTTGAGCACCACCCAAAGCTTTTCAAGATTATTTTTATGGCCTTCTGGACATACCTTTGATGCCGTAAGGCGTTGAACACCTACTGAGGATTCTTTTAAGGCCAAATTCACCAACTGGACATACCTTTGATGCCGTAAGGCGTTGAACACCGGAGAAGGCCATGATTCATTCGCTAAAATTCGCTCTGGACATACCTTTGATGCCGTAAGGCGTTGAGCACCTCAGGGGAGGAAAGGAGGAGTGTGGTCAAATTCAACTGGACATACCTTTGATGCCGTAAGGCGTTGAACACCTGAGAGCGACGCTGAAGTGACTGTAGTAGAGGGAACTGGACATACCTTTGATGCCGTAAGGCGTTGAGCACGAGGGCAAAATCCAGTTTGAGTTGGAGCTGGAGCGCCTGGACATACCTTTGATGCCGTAAGGCGTTGAACACATTATTTTAATAGAACCGGTTGTTTCTTTTGCCCTACTGGACATACCTTTGATGCCGTAAGGCGTTGAGCACGAATGAGAGTGCTAACTATTCGATCGATAGGATACAAACTGGACATACCTTTGATGCCGTAAGGCGTTGAGCACTTGTTTAAACGCCAATCGTCGCCATCTCGTCCATTGCTGGACATACCTTTGATGCCGTAAGGCGTTGAGCACATTCAAAAAATTACAGGACACCGCAGCCTGCAGACCCTGTCCCAACCTTTGATGCCGTAAGGCGTTGAGCACCTCACCAGTTAGATTACCTCACCGGCACTATCGATTCTGTCCCAACCTTTGATGCCGTAAGGCGTTGAGCACTTAAGATAGCCTGAAATTCGATTGGGGACTATTGGACCTGTCCCAACCTTTGATGCCGTAAGGCGTTGAGCACTGAGCCTGCGATCTAGTGGCGTCGGAAATCTCTGTGCTGTCCCAACCTTTGATGCCGTAAGGCGTTGAACACCCCGTGCTGCTGCCGAATCCGCGCTTCTCTCGATACTGTCCCAACCTTTGATGCCGTAAGGCGTTGAGCACCCTAGCATGTTCGGCCTTCAGAATCCAAAAAAGCTCTGTCCCAACCTTTGATGCCGTAAGGCGTTGAGCACTCGCCCTGTTCGCGGCAAAGTCGCCGCGTGAGGGACTGTCCCAACCTTTGATGCCGTAAGGCGTTGAGCACGGTAAAAGACGCACTTAGTAAAAAGGGCTGAAAGTCTGTCCCAACCTTTGATGCCGTAAGGCGTTGAGCACTTGTTTATTTGAAGACTCGCAGTCGCAGCGCATTCTGTCCCAACCTTTGATGCCGTAAGGCGTTGAGCACTTGCGAGTTGGTTGCTGAACCAGGAACGCAGTCAGCTGTCCCAACCTTTGATGCCGTAAGGCGTTGAGCACAGTTCTAGCCAGCATCGATGCAACGAAAGAGATGCCTGTCCCAACCTTTGATGCCGTAAGGCGTTGAGCACTTTTCTCTGACAGCCGGCGAGGCGTGTATTGCGAGCTCTGTCCCAACCTTTGATGCCGTAAGGCGTTGAGCACTCGCTTGATATCTCGTTTACGATTGCTTCTTGGTGAGCCTGTCCCAACCTTTGATGCCGTAAGGCGTTGAGCACTGCCGTGTGGTGTACATCTGGTACTATACTGGCACTGTCCCAACCTTTGATGCCGTAAGGCGTTGAGCACCTGGTTAAAACTCAACCTCCCCCTCTGCCAGAAAGCTGTCCCAACCTTTGATGCCGTAAGGCGTTGAGCACCGCCCCCACCTGCGCCGCCAGCATCAGCTCCTGAATCTGTCCCAACCTTTGATGCCGTAAGGCGTTGAGCACAGGGTTCCGAAGAAAAAGCCCGCAACTTGCTCTCAGTCTGTCCCAACCTTTGATGCCGTAAGGCGTTGAGCACCTAGTGCTGGCTGTTCACTTTGTTAAGCGTACTTGCTGTCCCAACCTTTGATGCCGTAAGGCGTTGAGCACCTTCTCTGCACGCGAATTTTTGCCGGAATCAAGTTCTGTCCCAACCTTTGATGCCGTAAGGCGTTGAGCACTGGATTGAAGACACCAAGTATTCCACAGAAGGCCATCCTGTCCCAACCTTTGATGCCGTAAGGCGTTGAGCACGTGAGAGGCCAGAGGGGCGCAACCCCCTCTTTGCGCTGTCCCAACCTTTGATGCCGTAAGGCGTTGAGCACACAAAACATCCGGAAAATCCATTGGCTCTATCGGACTGTCCCAACCTTTGATGCCGTAAGGCGTTGAGCACTTAGATTCTCAGCGAGTCCCTCTCAGTCTGAGGTCTGTCCCAACCTTTGATGCCGTAAGGCGTTGAGCAGAGCACGAAAGGCGTTTGTCCTAGAGCAAAGGCCAACCGGCAAGCCTGTCCCAACCTTTGATGCCGTAAGGCGTTGAGCACGAGCTAGCGATAGGCCCCGATTTGGAGTCCGCTACACTGTCCCAACCTTTGATGCCGTAAGGCGTTGAACACGTACCACCGGTGGAAGTGTCGCAACAGGATTCAAGCTGTCCCAACCTTTGATGCCGTAAGGCGTTGAGCACCGTTGGCCTGTTTCCGAACCACTGGCAAGGGAGGGTCTGTCCCAACCTTTGATGCCGTAAGGCGTTGAGCACAATTGGCAGAGCCTTAGAATCAGCCGGAATTCCAACTTCGACTGTCCCAACCTTTGATGCCGTAAGGCGTTGAGCACCACACGCACACACACACATATTCACAAGGAGCCAAATCTGTCCCAACCTTTGATGCCGTAAGGCGTTGAGCACCGGGGTTTCAGAGCAATAAGGATTTTGAGCTAAAACTGTCCCAACCTTTGATGCCGTAAGGCGTTGAGCACTTGGAAATCGCTCGCGCTTTACAGCAAGCCGAGCTAGCTGTCCCAACCTTTGATGCCGTAAGGCGTTGAGCACGGTCCCGTCGGCGCAAAAATTTCCTGGCGGCAACGCTGTCCCAACCTTTGATGCCGTAAGGCGTTGAGCACATTTGCAACAATCTTATCCCCCTCCCCGACCTTTACGCTGTCCCAACCTTTGATGCCGTAAGGCGTTGAGCACTGTGAATGTGTGGGGGGGGGCGTAAACTCCCCCCTCTGTCCCAACCTTTGATGCCGTAAGGCGTTGAGCACATAGCTGATTTAGCTTTAGCAGTAGCTCCTTTCAATTGCTGTCCCAACCTTTGATGCCGTAAGGCGTTGAGCACAAAGAGTTTCTTTCGGGAAAATACACTCTGGTGGCTCTGTCCCAACCTTTGATGCCGTAAGGCGTTGAGCACACCAACGAGGAGATTGACCAGCAGCTTCAGTCTAACTGTCCCAACCTTTGATGCCGTAAGGCGTTGAGCACGCCTCTATGTCTGTGGCTTCAGCCGGTGCCGGCACCTGTCCCAACCTTTGATGCCGTAAGGCGTTGAGCACCTTTCCCCCTTGACAGTCACTCGGAGCGGGTGCCACTGTCCCAACCTTTGATGCCGTAAGGCGTTGAGCACAATCTTAAGAATCCGCCCTCCAAGACCAACAGCTCTGTCCCAACCTTTGATGCCGTAAGGCGTTGAACACGTAGCGCTCCACCTGAGTTAATTCGCAGTGGACATCCTGTCCCAACCTTTGATGCCGTAAGGCGTTGAGCACTCCCAGCGGGGGCTTTCTCAGTGCAATCCGCCGATCCTGTCCCAACCTTTGATGCCGTAAGGCGTTGAGCACTGAAAAGGGGAATGGAGAAAGGGGGAATTGATTTGGCTGTCCCAACCTTTGATGCCGTAAGGCGTTGAGCACTGAAGAAATTCCTGATTGAAATCCATGAAAAATTAAAGCTGTCCCAACCTTTGATGCCGTAAGGCGTTGAGCACCCTTTATCCGACGAGTTGGAGTGATGGGATTTATCTGTCCCAACCTTTGATGCCGTAAGGCGTTGAGCACTTGCAGGTAAAGTAGCGTTAACCCTGTGGCGAATAATCTGTCCCAACCTTTGATGCCGTAAGGCGTTGAGCACCTGCTTTTTGACGTCGGCGAATATTCAACCTTTACGACTGTCCCAACCTTTGATGCCGTAAGGCGTTGAGCACTTGCAGGTAAAGTAGCGTTAACCCTGTGGCGAATAATCTGTCCCAACCTTTGATGCCGTAAGGCGTTGAGCACAATGGTCACGATGGGGTTTGATACTGCCGTTGATGCTGTCCCAACCTTTGATGCCGTAAGGCGTTGAGCACTCTCCGTCTTCCAGCAGGTACTCAGACCCCCCGTGAGTCTGTCCCAACCTTTGATGCCGTAAGGCGTTGAGCACCTCTTGCTAATAGTGCAGCGGGAGATTTGTACTATCCTGTCCCAACCTTTGATGCCGTAAGGCGTTGAGCACCTTCATGCCTTGGACTGGGAGAAGCGCTGCCAAGGGAAAAAGAGGGCGAAAGATGCGAGAAGACGAGCTGCTTCAATGAATTGCTGTCCGCCTTGGGCTAACCACGAAGCTATAGAAGAGATTTACCAGCAAGCTTGCATCCTGACTGAGGAGACTGGAATCCTCCATGTAGTAGACCACATCATTCCATTCAAGCACAAGTATGTTTGCGGGTTGCATGTCGAGTCGAATCTGCGGATAGTGACGCTCGTTGGATAATCTCAAAAAATTTAATCATTTTCCCCCCTATACAGAGGACTCAGAAGGCAACAGAGTCTACCACCGATGGCCGAGTGACAGGAGACGCAGGTGACAGTAAACCGGGTTTCTCTTCAAGCTGTATTCATATTTTCAACCCCAGAAATCAAGAAACCCGGTTTCTCAGACCTTCAGGGGGGTGTCGAGTGCAAACCCTACTGGCTGAGTGCGGCTGTGCGGAAATCTTTGGCCTATTAATACCGCCCCCTGCTGTGGTGGGGAAAGGGGCAAAAGGGAAGGGTTTAGAAATGCGACATGTCGCGTTTGGGTGGGGGGGAGAAAAGAAATTTTAAATTTTTGTTACGGGCTGCGCCCAACCGCACCGGCTTCTTGGAATCGCCCACCGGCACTCCCCCTGGAAAGCTGGCCAGGGGAAGCGTAATCTAGGATACAAAAATACAATTCGCCCGTCTTTCACCGCAAAACCGGCATCATCGCTTTCTCTAACCAGAGCCAAGGCTAGCGAATGTCAAAGAATTGTAACAAAACGACTCGCTCGCTGGGTCAGGCAGGGGGCTGAGAACTTTTACTCAACGGGCTGGGAAGCCCTGAATTCAAGATTCCGAGCCAATAACCTTTCCCTCGCCCGATCGTTAAGTTTTCGTTACCTTAGGCTCAGCTTTAAGTCAAGTTATCCTTCTTTTTATTAAGTCTGTTGTAAATCTTGTTTCATATTGTGTTTTCTTACCGCTGATTCCTCCAAATTCAGCTATTGTGGAAAGAGAAAGGAATCATTAAGTAAATGTAAAGGCCGATTTTGACGGTCTGGCAACTTGCGGCCCGTCTAGACCGGCACCCCACCATCCCCTGAAAGGGGAGTAACGCTAGGAGGTTGTATGACTCCCTCAATGCTGCGTCAGCTCTGGGTCTTGATTGAAACTACCCAAGCTAACATGCTGTTAAACCTGGATGATGACAGCTTGGAGCAGTGGTTGCTCAAGCAGTTCAACCAAAAGCGCTCGCTCAATCAGGATGAAGCGAGCCTTCTCAATGCCTACATCCGCTCTAAGCTGTCACTGATCCGCGACTTGGCTCAGGAGCGCCAAGTGACAGAGCTTTTCGGATAAGGCTTTTTCTGAACACTCGATCCCTAAAGGCGCGGCTAGCCCCCGTTCGCTCGCTTCCACAGGCCAACTCGCGCTCGCAAGGAACGACGTGCCGCCACCGGCACCGCCGTCGCCAGCCCCCGAGCTAGCCAGCCCGATTTACCGTGGCCTTACTGGGGTTCCACTTTTTCCACAGAGGCATCCCCCGGTCCCAAGGTCAGGCTCAGTGGGGTGCGGGAGGGGTGCGCTTTGGCAACTTGCCGGTAGACTTGATAGTTTGTCGGCAGCATGACGGTTTGCCCGTCTTCAAGATAGGTCAGTTGGTACTCCACTGTTTTCAACAGCTGTGGGGCACTTGCTTTTTCCAAGGGCTGCTGTAGCCGTTTTTCGATTTCACCCACTGCGGGGCGCGGCGGCAGCGCCGGCCACCACAAACCCTTGTCGTCAGGGCCGGTGACCGCTCCTTCTGGCTTCTGGCCATTGCGATTCAGCAAGGAAGTGGAGGCAAAGCTTTCCACCCGAGGCATTTTGTCGCCCGCTGAGCTGAGCGAGTATTCGACTTGCCAGCTGTATTTTACTAGCGCCGTGGCTTCATAACTGTCCGTCGTTACGGTGTTGCAGCCGGTGAGGCCGACTGCCAGAGACATTCCAGCTAGAATTGAGACTAGCTGGCCAATTCCTCGGGGGTGAGAATCGCAACGGTTAGCGCTCATTTGTCCATTTCTACCCAATCAATTTATCTAAACATCGCGCTTCGCGCTTTGGCCAAGTGCTTGAATCAGTCGATCTCTGATAGAGGGGCGCTCGTATATTTAATGTGCGCAGGTTACAGTGGGAGGCGGAGCCTCCCGTATGCGTTCCCAGCCTGAGGCAGGGAAGGAGGAAATCGGCGTTCTCGGGCGGTGCCGGGAAGGGGACGGGGGAAAAGTATTCAGTCGGAGATCAGAGATCGTGCAATTAGCGCCGCTATATCCCATTGTGTATCAAATTCTCAAAGGTGCCTTTTCCAAGTGCCTGTGGGCTGGGGATGAAAAATCTCGGGCCATCGCGCTCACCTTTGATGATGGCCCGCACCCGCAGCACACTCCCCAACTGCTGGAAGTTTTAGACCGCTACGGGGTTCAGGCCAGTTTCTTTTGGCTGGGCGTCGGGGTGGAGGCAGCGCCGGCAGTGGCCAAAGAAGTTTACCGGCGGGGGCACTGGATTGGGCTGCACGGGTGGACGCATCGCTCGTTTCCCCGGCTTGCCGGTGAGGAACTCAAGCAAAGCCTGGAACGAACCCAAGCCGCAATTGCCGGTGCCTGCGAGCTGGACTTAGAATATGTCCGGCAGCACGTTCGAGACGTGCGACCTCCCAATGGATTCTTTACCCCCCAAACCTTGCGCTGGCTGCAGGAGTGGAACTACCGGCCTGTGATGTGGAGCGTGGTGCCCGAAGACTGGGTGCGACCGGGGGTGCCGGTGGTGGTGCGGCGGGTGCTGCAGCAAGTGAAACCGGGCTCCCTAATTGTTTTGCACGACGGCTACGTTGGCGGAGAAGACGTAGCCGACATAGCCGCCGGTCTGATTCCCCACCTGCTGGATCAAGGCTATAAATTTGTTAGCGTCAATCAACTTTGGCAGGCGGTTCAGTGCTGATAGGGGTTTTCAGTTCGGTGAAGCAGGCATAAGAAACCCGGTTTCTTTAAGAAACCGGGTTTCTTGTAGGGGCGGGTTCACCCGAGATGTTTGCTGCTAGGGAAGGATATCTGTAAACCCGCCCCTACTAATATGAAAAACTCTATAAACCGGCGCTTCAGGGGGCGCAAGTCGTGCCATCCGGCAGAATTGCCCCAGTCAAAATGGCCTCGCGCCAGTCAGACGCTTCCATCTGCGCCCCCCGCAGGCTAGCGCCGGTCAAATCCGCTCCCTTTAACAGCGCCCAGTTTAATACAGCCTTCCACAAGTAGGCTCCCCGCAGCTGTGCTCTTCTCAGGTCTGCCTTAGACAAATTGGCCAAATTCAGGTTAGCATTAGTCAAGTCAGCCTCACTGAGGTCGGTGTCGCTCAGGTTAGCCTTGGTCAGGTTAGCCTCACTCAGGTCAGCTTTTCTGAGCGAGGAACCGTTCAAATCTGCGGCTCGCAGATTGGCGGATTTCAGGATGGCCACTCGCAGCTGGCAATCGCTCAGGTTGGCGGCGCTCAGGTTGGCACCGCTAAAGTTGGCTCCACTGAGTTTCGCCGAGCTGAGATTAACCCCGTCGAGATCTGCCGCACTCAGGTTGACCCCGTTTAAGTACGCCCCGCTCAATTTAATGCCATTGAGCAACGCCCCATCCAGCTGCGCCCCACTCAATCTGGCTCCATTCAGGTTCGCCCAACTCAAGTTGGCTTCTGTGAGGTTGGCACAGCGGAGATTGATGCCGCTGAGATTAGCTCCGCACAGGTTGACGCCGCGCAAATTGGCGCTGGCAAGGTTGACCGCCGTCAGCACCGCCCCACTGAGTTTGGCACCGCTGAGATTTGCTGCCACCAGCCCGGCTCCGAGCAGGTTGGCTTTTGTCAGATCGGCGTCAGTGAGGGACGTTTGCGAGAGCTTGGCATAACTGAGATCCGCTCCGTACAGGAAGGCTTCACTCAAACAAGCGCCCGTGAGGAAAGCTCGACTCAGGGAAGCCGAGCCCAGAGATGCCCGACTCAGATTAATCCCACTCAGGTTGGCGTGTTCCAGGTTCGCCCCGATCAGGTTCACCTCACTAAAATTTCTTTCGCCCGCAGCGTAACGCTGCAGCAGTTCATCAACATTCATATCACTTACCTCACCAATTTTAGAGAGCAGCTCTTCGCGTTCCACCGGCACGCAAGAAAAACAGGTGGCGCATTCGGAAGCCCCGCCGCTGCGGCGCTTCGGGAGCTTCGGGAGAGGGGGATAACTTTTCTTCCGTCTTCCTTGTTGCTTGTTGCTTGTTGCTTGTTGCTTGTTGCTTGTTGCTTAAAGGGAGGATAATCCCGTCATTCTACAAACGGCTCCTGCGGGAGTGGTTAGTGTTGACTCGCATCACAAAACGTGCTACTCTTCCAGTGAAGTTAGCGAAGTAGGGGGAGGTTTAGGGAGTTTATTATAGCTCAACAAAAAGCCACTGAGCTACCTTATAAGTGTGCTGCCACATTTGAGCGGGAAAGGGCCACGACCGGAAAGTGGGTTTCTTAAAGAAACGTGGGTTAGTGAGGGCAAGTTTAGCTTTCATAATTAGAATTTATAATAGCTCATCAAAACAGAGAGTAAGCCGGGAAAAGACAGGCGTTAATCAGTCTTGAAAAACTCTCGGGCTGCGTGCCAGCCCCTGAGAGCCTGGGTGGCAGGCGGTTCTGCCCTGTACCCAGAGCGCCACAAAACTGCCGGACTCAGAAAAAATCGACAGGGCAGACAAACCGGCACCTGAGGGCGCATCAAGAGATTTGAGATTTGAGATTGGAGATTTTAGAGGGAATGGAATGTTTTCAATCTGAAATCTCAAATCTGAAATCCCCAGAGAGCTTGAGCCACGAGCTGGCGAGAGTCTTAGTGTCACCGGCTCTGTGGGCTAAACGAAGAGCCGGTCTAATCGTGGGTTGTCCCATCCGGCATAATTGCCCCCCTCAGGTCGGCATCCCGCAGGTTGACCCGATAAAGATTGGTGTCAATCAAAATGGCATCGCGCAGGTTAGCTCCCGTGAGGTTTGACCAGCTCAGCTTGGCCCGGTGCAGGGTGGCCCCACTCAGGTTGACCTCCCGCAGCGTTGCCCAACTGGCGTTCGTTCCCCGCAGTTGCGCCTTGCTCAAATTGGCACCAGCCAGGTTGGCCCCACTCAGTTTGGCCTTACTCAAATTGGCCCCTCTCAAGTCGGCCCCACTGAGATTGGCCCCATTGAGAATCGCATTGCTGAGGTTCGCCGACTCCAGGATCGCCCCACTCAAAATGGCAATCGTCAGGTTCACCGACTCTAAGTTGGCCCGACTCAGGTCGGCATCACTCATAAAAGCCCGGCTCAAGTTGGCATCGCTGAGGTTCGCCCAGCGCAGATTGGCTTTAAGAAGTCTTGCTTCACTGCAGATCGCCTCACTCAGATTGGCTTGTTGGAAGTTAGCCTCACTTAAGTTGGCGCGACTCAGGTTAGCCTCACTGAGGTTGGCTTTTTCTAAATTGGCTCGAGTTAGATCCGCCCCAATCAGGTTTATCTCACTCAAGTTGGCCCCACTGAGATCGATCTCTTGGAGAGCGGCCTCCCGAAGGTTGGCCCCGCGCAGCTTGGCTCCGGCCAGGCGAGCGCCCCGCAGGTCGGCATTCCGGATGTTGGCCCCACTCAGGTCGATTCCGGGCAGGTTGGCTCCCACCAGGTTTACATCCCGAAAATCTCTTTCACCGGCAGCGTATCGCTCTAAAAGTTCGTTGGCATCCATGTCATCTGTCTCAATGGGCTATTACAGGTAAGCAAGTCTAGTCGTGGGCGCTTCTATTTCACAGTCTCAAAGGACATAAAATTTTGGCTTTAATCTTTTGAGTCAGCCCAACTGCCGGCAGCACCCGGACAGCTGATTAAAATTGTCTCAAATTGACCCCACCCTGTTTGAATCAAAAGCAGCTCCAAGGGGTATCATTAGTGAGACAGTCAAAAATAGCGGTCAGCAGTCGCCGGTCAGAAGGTCAAAAAGTTACTGGTCAAACGCAAGAACCATTGGGACAGCCACACGGGCGGACAGATTCGCCGCCGCAAGACCGACTGCAGAAGACCGGCAGAAGACCGGCAGACCTCTGATAATAAGATGCTTTCACGGGAAGGAACCAAGATGCCAGAGAATCTCAGAAGCTTTGCCGTCACCCAAGGCGTGCAGCGCTCGCCGAATCGGGCGATGCTCCGTGCCGTCGGTTTTGGGGACGGGGATTTCACTAAACCCATTGTTGGCATCGCGAATGGGTACAGTACGATTACTCCCTGCAATATGGGGATTAACGATCTGGCTTCACGGGCTGTTGCAGGCGCTCGGGCTGCCGGTGCTATGCCCCAGATGTTCGGCACGATTACGATCAGCGACGGGATATCGATGGGAACCGAGGGCATGAAGTATTCCCTGGTGTCGCGGGAAGTGATTGCCGATTCCATAGAAACGGTTTGCAATGGCCAGAGTATGGACGGCGTGCTGGCGATCGGCGGCTGCGACAAGAATATGCCGGGGGCGATGATTGCGATCGCGCGGATGAATATCCCTGCGGTTTTTGTCTACGGCGGCACGATTAAACCGGGCCATCACAACGGGCGCGACTTGACGGTGGTGAGCGCTTTTGAGGCGGTTGGGGAATACAGCGCCGGCAAGATTGACGAAACAGAGCTGATGGAGGTGGAGCGCAAGGCTTGCCCCGGTGCCGGTTCGTGCGGCGGTATGTACACAGCTAATACCATGTCTAGTGCCTTTGAGGCAATGGGGATGAGTTTGCCCTATTCCTCTACAATGGCGGCTGAGGATGCGGAAAAAGCCGACAGCACTGAGAAATCGGCTTTTGTTTTGGTTGAGGCGATTCGCAATCAGGTTTTGCCGCGACAAATTCTGACTCGCAAGGCTTTTGAGAATGCGATTTCGGTGATTATGGCGGTGGGGGGATCGACGAATGCGGTGCTCCACCTGCTGGCAATTGCCAGCGCTGCCGGTGTTGAGCTGGCGCTGGATGATTTTGAAACGATTCGCGCTCGCGTGCCGGTGCTGTGCGACCTCAAGCCTTCGGGGCGCTATGTGGCAACTGATTTGCACAAAGCGGGGGGCATTCCCCAGGTGATGAAGATGCTGCTGGCGCACGGGTTGCTGCACGGTGACGCCCTGACGGTAACTGGCAAAACCATTGCGGAAGTGCTGGCGGATGTTCCAGAGTCGCCACCGGCAGGTCAGGATGTGATCCGCCCTTGGGACAATCCGATGTACGCTCAAGGACATTTGGCGATTCTGCGGGGGAATCTGGCGGCGGAAGGTGCGGTGGCGAAAATCACCGGCATCAAAAATCCCCAAATTACGGGTCCGGCGCGGGTGTTTGAATCGGAAGAGGACTGTTTGGCGGCGATTTTGGCCGGTGAGATTAAAGCCGGCGATGTGATTGTTATTCGCTATGAAGGGCCAAAGGGCGGCCCGGGGATGCGGGAAATGCTGGCTCCGACTTCGGCGATTATCGGTGCCGGTTTGGGGGATAAGGTGGGGCTGATTACTGATGGGCGGTTCTCTGGCGGCACTTACGGGATGGTTGTGGGTCACGTTGCGCCTGAGGCGGCTGTTGGGGGGACAATTGCTCTGGTTGAAGAAGGGGATACGATTACGATTGACGCCCACAACCGGCTGTTGCAGCTGCAGGTAGCGGATGAGGAGTTGGAGCTACGCCGCGCCGGTTGGCAACCGCCTCAACCCCGCTATACGAAAGGGGTGCTGGCGAAATACGCCAAGTTGGTTTCTTCGAGCAGTGTCGGTGCGGTGACGGATTTGGCACTGTAGCCGGTGAGATGAACCCCACCCCTGTAGGACAGGCATCTTGCCTGTCCTGCGGGGGTAGGCGGGACGCCTGCCCTACGGGTTATGGCCTGCTGTATTCGACCGATGGAGTTCGGAACTCGACCGATGGAGCTCAGAGCTCGACCGATGGAGCTCAGAACTCGACCGATGGAGTTCGGAGCTCGACCGATGGAGTTCGGAACTCGACCGATGGAGTTCGGAGCTCGGAGGATGGAGCTCCGAGCTCGGAGGATGGAGCTCAGAGCTCGGACGATGGAGCTCAGAGCTCGGACGATGGAGCTCAGAGCTCGGACGATGGAGCTCAGAGCTCGGACGATGGACCTCAGAGCTCGGACGATGGCGTTCCGAGTGAGAGCGATGGGCCAAAAGACGGGTACGAAGCTTAAGAGTTGATTAAGAAGAGTCTTTTTTCAGAGATTCCCCCTTGACACCGGCACCTTTTAAGTGTTAAAGGGCAGTCCAAAGTTCGTAGTTGGGCTAAAGCCCAAAGTTTGTAGTTGGGCTAAAGCCCAAAGGTTTGTAGGGGCGGGTTTATCCAAGAAGTCTGCTGCGAAGTTCAGATGCTGGTAAACCCGCCCCTACCCCAGCCCCACCGGCAACTATATAAATTTTTAATAATTTCCTGTAGATTCATTGAATTTTCTTATTTTTGCCACCTCAGGCGTCCTAAAAACGCTCCCTCAGGGCTGAGGATTGCAGGACACTCTTCAAAACTCCGGCTGTTGAATCAAAAAAAAATATTCTGTGATGGCGCTCAACCGGCATTCAAAAAAAGACTAATCTAAAAGATTGCAGAAAAACTGCCATCGGCACCGGCTTAACGCGCAGAAGTTTGACAGCCAAAAAAAACTCGCTACAGTAAAAAACAAGTCAGCCGCTCCCGACAGGTGTGAGGGAGAGATTCGAGCAGTTACTGACACTGCAACTTGATGGTGCGTACTTTGCAGGCGAGGTGAGTGATGTCCGACTTCAATATTGGCTCCCTAGAAAGCAGCGAAACATATATCGGCAATGTCTTGAGTGCCGAACCAACAGACATTTACCGGCTTACTCTGGACGCACCGGGCAGTTTCAGTCTGTCTGTGGGCAAATTGAGCGCCAATGCGGATATAAAATTGCTGGACAGCACCGGCTCTGTACTGCGCACATCATCTAATAGCGGAACAACTCCAGAAGCGATTAATGCCGATGCCTTAATTGCGGGGGACTACTCGATTGAAATCTCTCGGGTAAGCGGCGACGTATATTCTGGAGGTGAGTCCCACAACCAACACTGACCCGCTCACAGGACAGCCCCTAGCCCCCAGCAATAACAGCCCCTTTGAGTCGGGAGTGTTTAAAGTAGGCCCAACGGGGAAAGTCGATATAAGTTATCTGTTTGATGGCGGCTTCTATGAGGGAGAGGTAGGCATCTTTAACCTGAAGGGGATGTCGGCTTTCCTGACCGATCACAGTGCTTTTGTCAAAGAAGCCGCGCGGCGGGCGCTGAGTAATTCTTCAGAGGGGCATGTGGGAATCTCTGACTTCACGGAAGGCGCTAAGTTGACCGGCATTTTGGGGGCTGAGCCGCAAAATTGGAACAAGGGGACATACCAGGGCGTAAAGACAGTCTCCATGAATCCCGGGGATGAGTTTGGGATTATTTTAGCCCCCCGGAATAGGATACAGGATGTCTTTAACAATCCGGCACTGACCGGCACGCGCCGCCCCCTGTTCTCATTAGCGACAGCTGACCCCAGAGATGCTTTCAATTCTGGGCAGATAGCTGATGTCACCGGCAATGGGTATGCTTTCGCTCTTGAAGATATGCAGGTGAATGCCGGTGCGGATAAGGATTACAATGATGTGATGTTCCAGGTCGCCGGCGCGACTGGCAAAGCCCCATCGGTAAATAATGTGATTGCACCCTCCCTAGACTGGCGCGGGACAGTTTTGGGGGGACAAATTTTAGATGAAATCAATTCAGCGGACACCGAACCGCCAGAAATTGCGGCATATCTAGAGAACGATACGGGAGAGGACACTGCAGATGGGATTACCTCTGACCCGACGATTTCCGGTACTGCGCTCGATGTCAGCGGGATTTTCAGCTTGCGTGCCGGTTTTGAGGGGATGCCGGTGGAGAGTTTTACTGAGATTGCCAGCCGGCTGGCGGAGGATGGAACGTTTTTATTAGACCGCAACGCCTTAGAGGAAATATTTGGCGGGTCGCTGTCAGAGGGAAGTCACACCCTTTATTTGCGGGCGATAGATGAAAATGGCAATGTGTCGGGGTTTGAGGGGATTCGCTTCACCCTTGTGCCGGCGGCGACCAATGATTCAGGCAGTTTGGACAGTGAAGTACAATTTAGTGTGGATCTCGCCCAACTCTATGGGCTAGATCCGTACCCGGATGCGATTTCTCTGCCGGTTGGGGGGACGCGGCAATTGTCGGTGAGGGTAAACGAATTGCCCAATTCGCCTGACTTAAATACTGATGAGTCGGGAACGCGATATGAGGTGAGTGACCCCTCGGTGCTGAGCGTGAGTGAGGATGGGTTAGTTACCGCGTTGAAGTCGGGGGACGCAACTGTAACGGTTAGCAATGGCTCAGCGGTAGAAGTAATTCCAATCCGGGTGCAAAATCCGCAGCTTGGACCGGCAACTTTGGGAGCGGATGGGGGTGTGGTGCGAGCTTCTGATGGCTCAATGGTAATGGTGGCTCCTGGCGCTCTAGAGTCGGACACAACTGTCAGCTTGACTCCGCTGAGTCGGGAAGATTTATCGCTGCCCATTCCTGAGGGTTTGGGGTTGGCCGGTGCGTTCAATTTAGATGCTGGGGATGACCCGATGAAGGTGCCGGTTCAACTGGCAATTCCCGCACCGGCTGGGTTAGAAGCCGGTACAGAAGTCTTCTTCCTGCGGAAAGGAGAGCTGCCAGACTCTACCGGCACCTTCAACCCGATTTGGATGGTAGAGGAATCCGGGACTGTAGGTTCTGATGGCATGATTCGCACCGCTTCGCCGCCGTGGAAGGGTGCCTATCAATCAGGGGAATACACTATCGCTATTCCCAAGTTTGAGTATTCGGTAGAGCGTTTGCAATTTGCAATTGGCACCCACGTAGCCAGTGTCGCCTTGATAGTAGCTGGGGTAGCGATAGCTGCAGATCCTAAACTTGCGCCTTCAGGCTTCGGCTTGGCAGCGTCAGTTGCCGGTGGAGTGCTTTTAGCGGGGGTTCCGCTGCTATATGATGCGGCTGAAAGATCCGTGAGTGTGCTGACAATCCCCAAAGTCGGATTGCCCTACACCACCCCATCCGGTGTCCAGCTCAATCCCGGTCAGCTCGCTACTCTTTCCGCCGAAATACCGAACCCGCCCCAAATTCCCACAGCCCCCGTCATCAATAAAGTTGAGGTGACAGTACCGCCACAGCAGGGGAATACCGGACTTGTTGAAGGGCGAGTTGTGTACCTGTCAGGCAAGTTTGGGACTAATCTGGAGGACCTGACTGTCAATTTTATTTACGGCGGGAAAGAATATGCGGGAACTGTACTCCCCCACCTGACTCAACTGGATGAAGAGTCGGGTCTGATTGCGGTCAAGAGCGATTTTGTCCCTTACCGGGAAGCGGAAATTGCTGTCAAGAAAAGGACGACTTCGATTATTGGCACGCAAGAAGAGTTGGAGACTGAACCTGTCAAGATTCCAGTAGATCCTTGCGTTGAGCTGGCATTAGTGCCCAGGGCGGGAGGAGATGGAGTCAGCGTTATCAATGCCCTCAATTCGCGACAAGTAGTTGAACAGACGAGCAGCTTTGATTTGCTGCAAGCTAAT
This sequence comes from Oscillatoria princeps RMCB-10, assembly GCA_019359235.1. Lineage (GTDB taxonomy): Bacteria > Cyanobacteriota > Cyanobacteriia > Cyanobacteriales > Oscillatoriaceae > Oscillatoria > Oscillatoria princeps. Next base: position 97,184 of record JAHHHT010000009.1, on the reverse strand, counting down.
ATTCCCGTAGGTACTAGCGACAAGGTAGACGGGCCAAGATACGCAGCTGTGACTGGCAACGGCTCTCGCGCTTATATACCGCTACAGCAGTCGGGAAGAGTCGCGGTGGTGGATGTGATGGGTCTGAAGCAGCTGGATACCAATCCCGACATAGAGGGAATGAATCCGATTAATTTGCCTGAGAAGGCTAGGCCATTCACAATTGTAATAGACTCTAGCGACGAATATGCCTATATTGCGGATTCGGACAAAGCAGCTCTCTACGTGGTGGATATTGACCCGTTCTCTCAGAATTATAACACCTGCATTAAGACGATTCAGCTTGACGGCGCACCTCAGGGGTTGCGCCAGATGGCAATCAATAGTGATGGAACTCGGCTATTTGTCACTACGCCCAATGGTTCTAGTTCCGGTAAAGGGCAGATTTTAGTCATCAATATCGACCCGCAAGACCGTCCTATTGATGCGGCACAAAACCCTCGCAAGTGGCACCAGCAGATTGGCAAGATTGAGGCGGGTTTTGTAACGGAGGGCATCTCGGCGACTCCTGAACCAATGAAAATGGCTTTCACCAACCGCAATCAGGACTTCCAAGGCTATGGCGTGCTGACAGTTACCAACAATGACCCACTAAGTTTTGCTGCTACCGTAAAGTACGCTTCTTTGGGTTTAGGTTTCGCTACGGATTACTTTGATGTCAATGAAGGCGTTGCGGTTACGGTAATGCGCGACGAAGAGACTGGCGCGGATTATGCTTTTGTTGCCGGTCGGAACGGTCGAAATTTTGGCTCTGGGTCTGCAAGTATTGATGGGGTGAGAGCCGGCAGTAATATTGGGATTATTAAAAATGCTTTGGGAGACACTCCTGAGCTTGTGGCGGCTACGCGGCCCATTCCGAATGGACTGACAAGCGGTCTGGCTCTCTCCAGCGATAACCGATATCTGTTTGCCACTTATCCGGGGATACAGAGTACCTTCACTTTTGATGTCAGGGAAATTCTTAAAACGTTAAATGAGAAAACAAGCGCTCAGCTAAGTTCGACACCGATTGACGACCTCAATCCGAATATCAGTATTGCTGCTGATTTTAAGGATGTGGGAAATCCGGTAAGCTTTATGTTGAATAAGGTTCCCTATGGGGTGCCTGCCGGTTCCAACACGGGTCCGATAACAACGGGCGGGACTCCTTTCAGCGTCGCTATGGCCTCAGTGAGAAACCCGCTGAATTTGCTGCCGGTTGACGTGACGGGCGACCCCCTAAAGCCCACCTTTACATGGAATTTAGAGGGCAAAAAGGAAGGCGAGTTACCCGGGCAGGTTTGCATCGATCCTGTTCAGGATGAGAAGGTTGAGGAAATCAATCTATATGTCAGTGTGTTTGACAAGCAGAATGGGCTGCTTCCAGAGAAGTGGAAGCCCACTAATGGAATAAAAGGAGTGGATTACAATCCCAATCGCGTCCTCACCGCTACATGGAAGAATGGTGCGTGGACTTGGAATGGCGGCAGTCAAAGTCAACCGGGTTCCAAGTATCAATTTACCCTTCCCGATGACCGGATGCTAACGGCGGGCCAGACCTACCACTGGGCTGTTAAGGCCAAGGTTACGGGGAAATCCAGCTATATTTTTGAGGATGAGCAGTTTACGACTCCGCTCCCAGAAGCTTCTAACCCCAACGCATTTAGTAGCGTGACTGTCTTGACTCGCGGGTTTGAACCTATCTCAGGATACAAGATTGACCAGCAATTCGAGGCAATGGCCAAGCAGATTGTCTCAGACGGCGGTTCGATTGTGAGCTATAATTCCGAAACCGGCAAGTGGAATCCTGTGAAAGGAAGTGGGAGCCCTAAACTCGGCAAACCCCTAGTGCTGATTCCGGGATGGGAGCACTCCCCTGCAGAAACCGCTTTAAATTCTGGGTTTGCTGAGGCGGCGGCGGATGCCTTTTTTGCCTCACTGGTGCAGCTGGATCAGTCCTTAGGAGGCACTGTGGGAGAGAGTAGTGGCTCAGGGCTGGAGTTGTACAATAACAAAGGAGAGTTAACTCGCAATCTGGGCTCTCTATTCCAATCACCGCTACACTTTATTGGCTTCGGCCAGGGCGCTGTGATTAACAGTGAGATTATTCAGCGCTTGGGTACGTTCTTTCCGAAAGATCCGAAAACCGATTACTCTAATGGTTTTCCCGATATCCAGATGACGACAGTTGACCCCCACGACTTCTCGCAGGAGTCTTTGTGGTCTCAAAGCGTTCGCGACCCACAGGTGAAGGTTTGGGAAAATGTTACTTTTGCGGACAATTACTACCAGGATGTAATTCCGGCAACTGAACCGAAAACTTTCACATTTAATGGTCGGGAGATTGAGGGAGCGGATTTGAATGTATCTCTGGGTAACTGGGCTGGATTTACTGAAGTGGATGACAAAAAAGGTGGCAACCACAGGCAGGCTCTAGCTTGGTATGCGGGAACGGCTAACCTCAGCGGAAGTCAACTTCCGGCAAAGGATGGAGAGTATATCTACCGACGGCTTGGGGATTTGGAGCCGGCTGACCGGACTCCCAACAGTGACAGGATTTGGTACACGCCCGATTACAGGGGATATCCTTTTATCCACGGCTCTCAAAATGCTCCTTGGGAGGGGATTGGAACGGGTTGGTTCCACTCAGTTTTAGGGGGCGGTAAGGACAAGCGCCGAGATCCGCTTCTTGGGATTCGCACTCCAGTAAGTGAGGACAATACCGCTGAAGCTAGGATGCGGGGCGACTTTGCGGTTCCGACTCTCTTTAATGGGAATTTTGATGCGATTAGCGCTCTCCGCTCAAGCCAGAGCATTCCGGGCTGGTCTTTCTATAATGGTGGACAAGATGTGTCGCAGCAGCATCTGGTTGAGTGGAGTAGCATTGGGTTAAATAGCAATTACTTAAAGGGTGTGGGCTACACTCCAAATCAGCCTAACTATGCTTTGATGCTGTCCGGAGATGGATTGAAACAAATTACGCACAGCCGATTTATTGTCCCCGACTGGGGCGCATTGCGATTCAGTCTCTATGTCCCCCAACTAACCGGCGGACAGCTCAAGGTTTCTATAAAAGGGGAAAACGATGCAAGCTATCAAACTATCGGAACTATCTCTCTGACTAAACCCATCGCTAATGACGGTGCGAACTCAAACCTCAACTCTTACCTTGAAGATAGATTTAAGGTTGGGTTTGGAACGAGCGGGTTTGAAACTTTCCACATTGATGATAGTGACAGCCCTGCCTTGCGAAACTTACGAGGGAAGTTGGCAAGCCTTAAATTTGAATTGGTAGGTGATGGCGCAGCTTTCTTGGATGATGTTTTCTTCAAGAGCGCTCATCTCAAATTTGGCAATCCAACTTACTACGGTCAGGAAGCGAGACCCGATTTAACCCAGCCGGCGAACTATCTGTTAGAAAAGCCCCAATATGCGGTTTCTTACAATAGCAATATCAAAACGCCTAATTGGGTAAGCTGGCAACTCAATAGTTCTTGGCTTGGTACAAAACCAAGAAGAAACACTTGGAATCCTGACCGAACTCTTCCCGCTTTTTTTGTATCAGTAACAGGGCAAGATTACGAGTACATCTCCTCTCCGATAGTTACGGGTCATATGATTGCGTCTCAGCACAGGAATCGGACTGAAAAAGATATTATATCAACCTTTCTCACAACGAATGCCATTCCACAAGCCTATGGAAACAATACATTCAATACAGCCTGGTATAACCTGGAAGAGCTTAGCCAGAGTCTGGCACAAGAACGGGATATGGAACTGTACATTACTGCCGGTGGCTATGGAACATCAAATCATCCTGATATTTCCAGTAGTATTAGCGACAAAGGCATCAATGTGCCGAGTTATACTTGGAAAAACATTTTAGCTTTAGACCGTCCAGGCTTGGGGGTAAAAGATATTGAAAAATCCCTTGAAGAGCTAGGTGTGAGTTCAGAAAACTTTGAGCAAAAAGTTATACCAGAGGCAATTGATGGGATTATGGAAGATAGGCAGATCAATGCTATGGTGATTTCTGTGATGACCCCTAATATACCCCAACCCAAAACCTTACCTGGTTCGACAATATTTCCGAACCCGATACCGCATCCCTTAAATAATTTGCTACCAGATGAGCGACATCGCCCCGATTTTACTAACTTAAACCAGTGGCGAAATTGGCTTAACTGGACAGTTATAACTGAAGATATAGAGCGCTTAACAAACTTTGACCTTCTTCCCGCTCTTAACCCTGTTATGAAAACACCTTTGCAGCTTTAAAGCTCAGACAAGAGAGCGGTTTTCAAATGTTGTCGCACTTCCGCGCCAGGTCAAGATGCCTTTCCGGGGCGGCTACGGATGTCTGCTCTACAGGTTGTGCCGTCAGCCAAAAGCAGTCCGAAGCGGCGTTGCAGATATTTGCACTTCATTCACTTGAAAACCGCTGGATCTCACCCAAGAAAAGAAGCACTCGTATAGATTCTGCCACAGGGCATGGTGGTGTTCTTAAAAATTACGCCATTACTTTCGAGCCATTGAATTATTTTTTCGCTTACATCTATGCCTCCAAACAGTTCGGCTCCTATCAAACTAGCGCCGCTCAGGTTAACATTTCTCATCTCTGCTTGCAGCCGAGCGCCATGTAGTTTCGCATAACTTAGATCGACTTCGATAGCCATAACTTCCAAGATATAAGCGCCGCTCATATCCGCATTTTGTAAATTGGTTCCTTCTAAGAGAGATTCGCTTAAATTAGCTCCTATCAATTCAGCATTTTTCAAATTAGTCTCTTCAAAATGCGCGCACAAGTAAGCCCCGTTAAGCCTAGCTTGCCATAAGTTTGTTTGCTTTAAAGTTGTATTCAGGAGGACAGCTCCGCACAAATTAGCGCTGACAAAATTCGTTTGTGTCAAGCTAGATTTAGAAAGATCGGCTCCTTTTAAGCTGGCTGTTTTCAGGCTAGCATTATCCAAATTTGCGTTTATTAGCTCAGCCCCATTAAAACAAGTATCATCCAAATTTGCTGACTCTAAATTAGTCCCTCTGAGTTGAGATCCCGCAAAATTTGCATTCTTGAGTGTGGCCCCACTAAAATCGAGGTCGCTCAGGTCTATGCCTCGAAAATCTCTGTTTCCTGTAGCGTACAGTCTTAGTAACTCTTCTTCAGCGCTCATAACTTTCCTCCCACTTCTGAATCTCTTTTCTGCAGGACTTACGCAGAAACTCTACAGGTAGTATAGCAAGCATGCTTACCGCCTACATATAGCGCTATACTGGACTTTGGCGCAGATATTGTTCTATTTAGATAGCCGTCCCCAAATAAGTGTTAGATCCGCTTTGCAGAAAATCTGGAAAACTTAGGGTGCGTCTTAAAGGCATACCGGAACGAACTATATCTCACTAGCATGCAAACTGCTATATTTGTACTTCACTTCCTTGAAAACCGCTGGATCTCACTCAAGGAAAGAAGCACTCGTATAGATGCTGCCACAGGGCATGGTGGTATTCTTGAAAATCACGCCCTTATTTTCGAGCCACTGAATTATATCTTCGCTTACATCGAGCACTCCAAACAATTCGGCTCCTATCAAACTAGCGTCACTCAGGTTAACATTTCTCATCTCCGCTTCCAGCCGAGCGCCATTGAGTTTTGCATAAGTGAGATCGACTCTGAACATGGTAACTTCCAAGATATAAGCGCCGCTCATATCCGCACTTTCTAAATTAGTATCTTCCAGTCTGGATTCGCTAAACATGGCACCGATCAATTTAGCATTTCTCAAATTAACTTCCTCAAAATATGCGCACAAGTAAGCTCCGTTGAGCCTAGCTTGCCAGAGGTTTGTTTGCTTTAAACTTGCGTTTAGGATAACAGAGCCGCACAAGTTAGCGCTGACCAAAGTGGTATTTGTTAAGCTTGCTTCGGAAAGATCAGCTCCTTTTAAGCTGGCTGTCGTCAGACTAGCATTATCCAACTTCGCGTTTATTAGCTCAGCCCCATCAAAACAAGTCTCATCCAAATTTGCTGACTCTAAATTAGTCCCTCTGAGTTGAGAACCCGCAAAATTTGCATTCTTGAGTGTGGCCCCACTAAAATCGAGGCCGCTCAGGTCTATGCCTCGAAAATCTCTATGTCCTGTAGCGTACAGTCTGACTAACTCTTGTTCAGCGCTCATAATTTTACTCCCACTTATGAATCTCTTTTCTATTTAGATAGCCTGCGAAAAAATAACTGTTATAACCGAGACCGACAAAATCTGGAAATCTAAACGGCTTGATAGCACGGATTGGTCAGTTGAATAAACTTGCTATTATTCGCTTACTTTAAGTGTTAAAAGTTTACTCGCCATGCTCATTTATAATTCTTTCCGAGCAACTCCTACCGCCATATAGTCCTTTTTCCTAACACGTATAAATTCTCCCATCTGGGAGGATAGTTTCATGAAAGATAACGCCTGCCCTTGCTAGCCGATTGAGAGTTTCATCGCTTAAATTTGTCTCCCAAATGTCTGCCCCAATCAAATCCGCATGGCTCAGGTTAACATTTACCATTTCTACAGTCATTTCGCTCCCTTTGAGAGCGGCGTGACTGAAATCGGCACGATGTAGCCTAGTTTCTTGTAGAACGGCTCCTTTTAGATTGGCAAAAACAAAGTTTGTATCTTCTAAGAAACACGCATAGAAACAAGACCCTTTTAATTGGGCAAGTTGCAGATTTACTTTTTGCAAACGTACCTCGAAATAAGCCCCATTCAATTTGGCTTGGTAGAAGTTAGTTTCTAGAAAATCTTCTCCCCCCAAGTAAGCCCCACATAAGTTAGCACCGGCAAAATTCGTTCTCTGGAAACTTCCCCCAAGTACGGCCCCTTTCAAACTGGCTTTTTCAAGATTAGCATCGTTTAAACTGACCCCACCTAGTTGGGCTCCATCTAACGAGGCCATACGCAGGTCAGCCCCATCCAATCTGGCTCCATCAAGATTGGCTCCTTTCAATTTAGCGTCTCTCAAGTAGACTCCCTCCAAATTTGCATTGCGCAAATTGACTCCCGTAAAATCGCGCTCGCCGGCTGCGTACCGGTCAATTAACTCTCCTACTGCCATTCTTTCCATGTTTTTCCTCCGAGAGAGAAGCTTTACTGTCTATTATAGCACTCTATTTCGATCTACGCAACCTCAACCTTGGCCCGTGCCAGAGCTTCTTGGAAATGTCCCCTTATTTCATACCGTGGGAGAGTGACCAGTATATATTCTTCCATCTGGCAGAGTGGTGCTAACAAAAATTACTCCTTCACTTTGCAGCCGCTGGATTGCTAACTCTTCCTTTACATTGGCTCCCAAAATTCCTGTGACTCCTAGCACTCGCCCTCAATATCTGATGCCCTAACCAATTTAGCTAGTCCTATACTGACGGCTCTACTTTTTCTGGTTCAGGAGCGCTGGCAGTGGTCATTTCTGATACTCCCGTCTGGCATAGTGGTATTACAGAAAATGGCATCTCTCATCTCAGCACCTACTAAGTAGGCACCATTTAAATTGGCACCAGTTAAGTCAGCATCTCTCAGGTTGGCATCGAGAAATTGAACCTCATCCAGCTCGGCATCTCTGAGGTTGACACAAGTCAGGTTGGCGCTGTAAAAACGGACAACCAACAAGAAAGCTTTACTCAGATTAGCACCAGTGAGATTGGCCCCAATGAGATTGATTTTATCTAGATGGGAGTGACTCAAGTTGGCACCCGCTAGGTTAGCATCTTCTAAGCTAACACTACGAAGCTCGGCACCTGACAAATTGGCCCCTCTCAAGTCAGCACCTATCAATCCACTTTCTTCACAATATAAATTCCTTAGGTTAGCACCACTCAGGTTGACATTGCACAGGTTAACTCTCCTCAAGTCAGCCCCTTCCAAGTTAGCGCCACTCAGATCGCTACCACTCAAGTTAATATTTTTCAGAAATTCGGCGGAATACTTCAACTCAATCCCAGCAAAATTTCTCTCGCCACCGGCATACCGTCTGAGCAGTTCTTCAACATCCATGACTTGACTCCTGAATCTCTATACACTCTTAACTCTAGCCAGTCGAATAACCTCGCTATTCCTCGCTTACTTTGCCGTAATTTGACTCACAATGCTCGTTCCTGATGCTACCATCTGGCATGGTGGTGTTGCAAAAAATTGCTCCCTCTATCCTGTTCATAGCAGCCCCCTCCAAATAAATGATTGCTTCCCTCAAATCTACATCGGTTAAATTGGCTTGCTGTAGGGAGCATTCCTCTATATTGGTATCTCTCAAAGACGCGCCGGTTAAGTTGACTTCGCAGAGAGAAGTTTGCCCCAGATTAGCTTCACTCAAATCAGCGTCACTCAAGTCAGCTCCACTGAGATTGGCCTCACATATACTAGCTCCAATCAAGTCAGCTCCACTTAGATTGGCATATTCCAAGTCAGTGCAATCCAAGTTGCTCCCCCTCAGATCGGCTCCACTCAGGTCAGCTCTGCCCATTCTGGCATAGAACAGGTTAGCATTGCTCAAGTCTGCACCGGCAAGGTTAGCTTCACTCAGCTTGGCATCGGACAATTGGGCCCCACTCAAGTTGGTATTGCTCAAGTTGATCCCCCTTAAGTCAACGTTTTCCAACTCGATCCCACTCAAATCAATTCCAGCAAAATCTCTTTCACCGGCAGCGTACCGCCTGAGCAACTCTTCTCTGTCCATAACCCTCCTCTCGAATCCGCTCACACCTTCAATAATAGCGCAATCGCCTCTCTGAGTGCCCGGGTAACTAGCGCGGCTGTTCCCCGCGACGCGATTGCAACCCCAACCGGCTGAACAGTCAACCCCCAACTCCCCACCATGCCGGCAGGTATCTAATACCTTTCCGAGCAACTCCTCCCGCCATATAGTCCTTTTTACTAACTCGTATAAATTATGGTCGATATATTTAGACCGTAAAATAAAGCCTTGCGGTCAATTTAAAGCGCAATAAAATTTTTGTGATTTATCTAATTTTGTGCCTCTTTGTGCGGGGTGGTTTTTTTGAGAAAAAATAAAAAATAAAAAATAAAAAATAAAAAAATAATAGGCATGATTTTTATAACCATTGTACAATCAGCTCACACTCTTAATCATACCACCCTTGTCTTGAAGCAACTGGGATGGACTGACGCTCTTCAGGCAGATAGAGAACCTGGTTTCAATAGAAACAGGTGGGTTCAACGATAACGCTCCCATCTGGCATAGTAGTATTGCGAAAAAATGAACCCATCAAGACACCCAGAGGACTTATACCAGCACCAGTCAGGTCAGAGCCAGTGAAATCAATACCATTCATTTCGGCTCTATCAAGGCAGGCACCTTTCAAGTTGGCATAGCTCAAGTCGGCACCATTCATGCAGGCACCAGTGAGATTAGCACCGCTCAAGTCTGCCCCCCTGAAATTGACATGGCTCAATACGGAGTTTTCAAGGCAAGCCCCATTCAAGTTGGCATCGATAAGATAAGCATTAGGCATGATAATGTTACGCAGGTCGGCACCCACTAAGCAGGCTCGACGCACAACTATTCCATGAAACTTTCTTTTCCCAGCCGCATAACGTTTGAGAAGTTTTTGAGAGTCAACCACTCTAATAGGGTCATTTTCAACCTTTCCGTTAGGCAGGATAGTATTGCAGAAAAGGGCATCTTCCTGAATGATGTCCTTTAGAGAGGCACCGCGCAGGTTGGTGTCTGTCAAGTTGGCACGAGTCAGATCGGCAGCCGTCAAGTTAGCATTTCTCAAATTAGCACCCACCAAGCAGGCTCTGCCCAACTGAGCGCCAGTCATATTGACATCCCTCAAATTAGCATTCATTAAGCAGGCGCTACTGAAGTTAGCCTCTTGCAGATTAGCACCCGTTAAGCAAGCATGGCTGAGGTTGCTCCCCTGCAAAATAGCGCAGTGCAGGTTAGCCCCACTCAAGTTGATGTAAGTCAGGTCAGCATCATTTAGGAAGATTCCTTTCAAATCAAGCCCGGAAAAATCTCTCTCCCCCGCTCTGTATTTTTTGAGCAAGTTATAACTGTTCATCTCCCCCTCACACTCATATATCGGTTCGAGTGCAAGGCTTCCTTCTTCGAAGGTATCGAAAGATTCTTCTTCCAGAAAGTTTTCACCGTTCATAATTCAACTCTACCTTCTATCTAGATAGCACTAGCCAAATTAGTTAGGACATTAGACATTGAGGCACGCCGCACGCCGCACCTGCGGATATAGCTCGCAGAGACAGGCCGAAAAGCCTGTCCCACTATGCGGAAGTGCGTCCAATTCGACCCCAAGGACGCCGGTCGTGGCGTCACCATCCTTCTGTTCCTCACCGGCGCTACCTCATTTTCCCTGTGGGGAAACTCCATGTCTTTGCTCACCAAACTCCCATCCGGAAAAATGACCTTGCCCAATGCCCTTTTGCGTGATGCCCAATGCCCCATGCCCCACACCCCATGCCCCATACCCCAAACCGCTATTTCCGCAGCACAGAGCAGCCCGCCGGCTCTGTCCAAGGACTGTGGGGCGTGCCGGCGGGCGCAACAGCCGTCAGAATCACCTCGCCATTAGAACCGATTACCCACCCCTGGGCTTCTACAAGAGAATTGGGCGCTGGGAATTGCCCATCGGGCATTGGGGATTGATTCGATGGCTGCCGGTGCCCAGTGCCCCCCTCCAGCCCCTCCAAAGTGCCCCAATCCATCAGAACCCTCTCACCGGCAAGCATTTCGTCAGGACGTGGGGGCAAACCCCCTCTGCCGGTGACGACAAAGCGATTGCGCCGGCTCGCCGCACAGGGATCGGAACCAATCAAAGCCGCCAGATCGACCACATCAGCAGGCAAAGTGACTAACCCAGCCAGCTGGTCAACATTTGGCGTGTTGATTTCCACCGTGCCATTTAACTGGGGCGTTCCTCCAGTAGAGGTAATATCACTGTCCAAAGAGCGAAAGATGCCTTGCGTGCGGATGCGAATATTGCCCCCCTGAGCTTGAACAGAATTGGCGGCGATATTGCTATCTTCTAAAGCAGCGATGGTGTCCGTGTTGATAGTAAGATTGCCGCCCTTGCCAGTGCCGCCGGCAGTTGCAGATATCTGAGAGTTGTGGCGCATCTGTAAGTTCTGCGAGAGCAAGATAATGTTACCACCTTCGCCGGATGTAGTTGCAGCCGTAATCAGACCAGAACTGTCTAGAAAAATAGCTCCCGCATTTATGCGGACGTAACCCGCCGCGCCAGCCCCATCATTTCTAACCGTGACTTGAGCGCTGGAAGTGACACTCAACCGGGGAGTGTTAACCCTGACGTTTCCAGACGCTCCAGAAGGCACAGGAGGCAACTGGTAAAGCTCCTGTACGCTTTCATCCAGAATAATAGCAGCCGATAGAATCTGAGTGGGATTTCGAGAACCCGCCACTCTGCCACTCAGTTCTACAGACTCAGAAGCGCTGATGGCAATACTGCCGGCATCGCCAGCAGCCAAGGCAGAAGAACTGATTCTCCCCCCATTCCGAAGTACCAACCTTGACGTGCTGACTGTCAAACTGCCAGCCTTTCCCTCACCGAGAGTTGAAGCTGCCAAACCGCTTGGTGCCAAAACCCTTCCGGCCACCTCTAGGAAAATATCACCCCCCACCAAAGCTAGAGTTTTCCCGTTTCGCACCCGCAAACCCGCTGAGATACTACCCGCCCCCACAATTTGTCCGAATATTGGATCGGGATGGCTCAGACTGTGACCGGCACCTCGGACGCGAATCGCTCCTGGATTTGGCCCCAATTGCAAGCCCACCGGCACACTCACGGTTAGCAGCGGCGGAGTTTGGGGATTGGTGGCGCTAAAGTCCGCCCCACCGGCAAATTTGATGCGATTTGCCGTGCTGGCGAGAAACGACCCGCCGATGTTGAGAGAGGCGTTCGGGCCAAAAATTATCCCGCTGGGATTGAGCAGGAATAAATTAGCACTCCCGTTGGCTCGAATTGCGCCATCAATGTTGGAGATAGAGCCCCCCGTCACCCGCGTGAAGATGTTTTGAATAGCGGGGGAATTGTTGAAGTGGGCGGTCGTGCCGGTGGGAAGAGAAAATTCCTTAAAGCTGTGGAACAGGTTAGTGCCGGCTTCTACCCCGCCAGTGACAGTAAGGGTGTTGCCGTTTGGCGTCACAGCGGAAGGAACCGGCAGCGTAGCGTCCGGGACAATTTGGACAATTTGTGCCGGTGTCGGGCTGCCGGTGGCCAGACCCCACAGGACAGCACTGCCGGCAATCCAGAATCGGTGAGCGACCTGTTTCATAGAACGTAAAAATTATAAATTTTTTTAATTGTCATTCCTTCTGCCATCCTTCCAAAGGCATCCCAAAGGGCAGGAGCCGGTGGCAGCTCAATGCCTGTAAATCTTACCACATAGAGTTCGCCGGCTGCCTTCCGCTCTGAAGGCCCCCAACTTCTTCTTGATTTTACCAGAAAAGAGTACATTTGCTAAAAGAGGACGCTCCCACCTGGCAGTGCGCCTCGGTTCCTGGTAGTCTGGGAAAGGGAGCATTTCAGTAAAAAAAGCCGGACAGAGAGAATTCGCGCCCACACTTGCCTTGCGTCCGCCTGCGCGGACTTTTGTCTCCCGCGCAGGCGGGTTTTGCGTTGTGTGCGGCAGGAAAAACCGCGCCCACGGCAAAAGTAAGATGCTCCCGCAGAGAAGACGTTGTTGAAAAAGTGCACTTAATGATAAAAGCAGAAACTTGGCTGATATACGCGCTAATGTCGGGATTGATATACGGTTTGTGGGGAATTTTTGGCAAATTGGCCACCAACTTCACTGATCCCAAAAGCGCTCTCATCTATGAAGTGATCGGCGGTCTGGTGGTAGCTTTCGCCGTGCTAGTCAAAACCGGCTTCCAGCTGCAGGTGGACAGCCTGGGAATCTTCTACGGGATCTGCACCGGCATCTCGGCAATGGTAGCCACACTGTTTTTCCTAATGGCTGTCAGTCAAGGTCCGGTTTCCATTGTCGGAACAATAACAGCGCTGTACCCCACAGTCACTATCCTGCTGGCGTTTCTCATCCTCAAAGAACCCATCAGTCTGCGACAGGCGGTCGGGATGGCATTGGCTGTCGCCGCCATCGTGCTGTGCGCCAAGAATTAACCTGCGGCGAAGGGAGCCGGCTATCTGACAGCCGCGCCGGTGAGGGCAAAGACTCATAGGACTTACGCAGAAACCGGGTTTCTCAACCAGCAGTCTTGACTTTCAGCCCTCGATCCAGGAAAAGAAACCCGGTTTCTTTCACGGTTGTGCGTAAGTCGCGACTCAGTTGAGCGCCGGTCGCCTCGGAAGCAGCCCCCACCGCGCACAAAGGTGATATGATTCTGACTGACACAGGAAATTGCACCGACCTTCTTGACTATGCAAATCGCCCTACCTGATGGAATCTCTGACAGCTTTCAGAAGACCAAGGAGTTTTTCACTGAAACAGCTGTAAAGGCAGCCAATTCAGTTACAGAAGCCGCAGAAAGCGCCCATAATTCCCTGTCTGAAACGGCAGAGAAGGCTTTTGACGCCATATCTGAAACCGCAAATTCTGCCGGCAGTACCGCCAGTCAAGTTACGAGTCAAGCTCTAGCGAGAGTAGCAGAGACTGCGGAAAAAGCCAAGAGTTCTCTCTCCTCAGCCGCCAGTCAAGCCATTACTAGCGTCAGCGAAACGACTTCCAAAGCCGTGGGAGCCGTTGCCGAAACCGCCGAGAAAGCAAAAGACGCCATCTCTCAAACCACAAATTCTGCCGGCAGCGCCGTCAGTCAAGTCACGAACCAAGCAGTGGAGACAGTAGCGCAGACTGCGGAACAAGCCAAGAATTCTCTCTCCTCAGCCGCCAGTCAAGCGGTTACTAGCGTCAGCGAAACGACGTCAAAAGCCGTGGGAGCCGTTGCCGAAACCGCCGACAAAGCAAAAGATGCCATCTCTGAAACCGCAAATTCTGCCGTCACAACCGTCAATCAAGTCACCAATCAAGCTGCTGTTACCGTTTCTGAAGTTACCGAAAAGGCTAAGGCATCGTTAGAAGACACGATTCAGCAAGCCGGTGGGCTGAATCATTCCCTTTCCGACAGTGTTCAATCTGCTATCAGTTCTTCTATCCAAGGCTGGATTGACTCACACCCCTTGCTGTTCTGGCTGGTCAGTCACCCCCTTGTGAGTTTAGGAATTATTCTGCTAGCAATCTTTAGTCTAGTGGGATTAGTTATAGCAGTGAGTGGCTTATTTAAAAAGGCGTGGGTTTCAGTTTTGCAAACTCCGGTAAAATGGGTTGGCGGCGCTCTGAGTTCTGTTTTTAAAGGGGTGAGCTATGTGAGAAAAGTCGCTGTCAGTAAATGGGCTTCAGGAAAGCCGGTGAAGCCTGATAATTATAATGTGGACGTGGCGGGCGTGAAATCTCTCAGTTTGAACAGCCAGCAACGACTCTCCACTATTTTTACCAGACTGGAGGAAATTAAACAAGAGGAGAATCAGCTGCTGCAAGAAGTCTCGGCACTTTTGAAAGCCGGTAAATAAATGTAGGGGCATGTTTTGGCCCATTCGGTTAACCGGCACCCAACCGGCTGGCACGCTTTCCTGCCCCTACAAGAGGGGCTTTTTTCTTATACCCCCCCTTTTTAAGGGGGGGAAGGGGGGGATCGTGCGCGAGATATCTGATTCGGTTGGAATCTGCTGTAACACCGGCACCCCTTGTTGGGAGCGTATTCAGCGGCGGGGCGCTCCCCAATTACCCGAAATAGGATATAATCACGGATTGACGCGACGAACATCAAGAAACCAGGTTTCTCTAAGAAACCCGGTTTCTAGAGCATCAACAAAGTTTCCCCCCCTCAGCGAACCGGAAAGGTACTGTCCTCAACTAACCTAGCGCTAGTCACCGTTCCGGGGAAGTTTTTGGTGAGGTCTAAAACCTTAAACGTTGACCCTTCCGATACCACCTCATCCAAAGGCCAATACGCCACCAGATTCGCCTCCCATCCAGTCAGCCGTCTGGACATATCAGCCTGAATCTCTTTTTGGGTGCGAGCTTTGTTCCAAATCCGAACTTCCGCCATCTTCCCGTCAAAATTTCTATTGTCCCACCGAGTTAAACTCCCACCAATAGTATTCACTGTACGCTTAGCACTGACAGGAGCCAGTCCCCTAGGCACCGGCATCCGCTGACCGCTTCTAAAGAACTGACAGGAAACCGACACACCGTTTTTGTAAAATCTCCCATCTCCAGAAGCATCCACCGTCGCTGCGATGTGCGTCCACTTCTTTGGTTCTAAAACAGAAAAAGCTACTTGATTTATGTTTTGCTCAGGGTTGTATATAGAAAGCACAAGATTGCTCTTATCCCCACTCCCTCTGGCCCCCGAACAGAGAATAATACCATTTTGAGTGTAATTCCTGCTCAAACCGCTGCTAAATTCGAGAATTCTCGAATACATGCTGAAGCTATTAAACCAAACCCACGCTTCTAAAGTGAAGCCCTCAGAGTAGTTGGCACCCATCACCGGGATGAATATATAATCTCCATCCCCGTCAAACTGCATCACCTTGGGAAGTCCAGCGACAGCTGACCACTCAACCTTGACGATCCCGGCATTATTGATATAGTTGGTCGGCTGATCATTCATCATGAAGCGTAAGGTTTCACCCGGCTTTAGAACAAAAGTTACTGGTCTGCCGACTTCAGTAACAGCACCCGTTCTCTCGTTTACCGCCACTAAAGCATAAGGAGTCTTTTCGGGATACTTCATCTGCGCCTTAATCTGCGGTAAATATGGATTTAGCCACGTTTTAACCTCCGGGTTGAAACTGGGAAACCCTTCAGCGGTACATTGCAGGTAGGCATTACTTTTGTCGGGCGTCCAGATTCCCGATGGAGAAAATGTACAAGTGATTTCCGCCGTTAGGGTATTGGTAAATTCTGCCCCTGTGCCCGAGTAGGCAGGCACCTCAAATTGGCCGGTGAATGCCATGATTCTGTTCTCCTGAGTGCAGTTGAGGAAGGTGAGGTAAAACTGATAATTCTCTTTGGCTGAAAGCAGAAAGTTTACTGGAACCCGCCATTTGTCCAGCAGGCTGTAAATAAATCTAATGATTAGAGCGCTGGTTGCAGTCAAACGCTACAGCCCATAACCTTTATAGCAGCTTTCGACTCAGCAGGGGCACCCCCCCAACCGCCCACCGCACCGGCAAGGGGCTGGGGGGGAAAGCCGCCCTGACTCCATTAAACGGCAAAGTGCCACAGCAGCAACCCCCCCAACCCCTCTTTGTCAGAGGAGTTGAGGGGGGGTAGCTCCCCACACTCCACAGAACTGCAAATTGGCACAAATAGAGGGGCCAGTTTGGGAGCTGGCCCTTACAGCGTTCTGGCACCGGCCTGTGCGGGCGGGGCGAGCCAGAAAGCCCGCACCGCCAGACAGCCGATTAGTAGTCGAAGTCGCCGCCGCCCATACCGGCACCCGCGCCAGCAGGAGCGCCTTCCTTAGGTTCGGGCTTCTCAGCCATTACAGCTGAATACATCCGGATACAGTTCAAGACTCCGACCCTCGTTCGCCGCCTGATTCCTCCTCTCCTACTTCTCCCGCTCCTGTCTCCCCGTCTACCAGTCTTGCCGAATCCTTACTTTCATCTAAAACTTCTGAAAACTCTATAATTTCCTGCAGGACAGACTTAAGAGTTCTATCAGGTGGGCGTTTCTCAAACTCTCCATGAGTGTAAACCCACACAAGCCCCACCTCTTTTTGCTTGGCGTTGATTAAGTATATAAGCCGCCCCTGTCCTGCGGCACCTCGAAGCTGGGGCATTTAAAATTCTAGCTTCCACAATTCCCATTCCGCACGCTTAGTATCTTGAGGCCACGGTTCTAAATGTCCCAAAGGAGGGCGAGGACGGGGATCAATACTGAGCAGTATAAAAAATTTTTGGATTAATTCGACAAACTCTGACTTTCCTGCCGGATTTTTGCGGTAGTGAGTGCGGAGGATTTTTTGCAGCCCTTTCTCAAAGTTCTCTGAGAGCTTGATCCGAAATTTGTCTGAGCCGTTCACACGCTTCCTCCGCAGTCATCGCCTCGCTGCTTTCCCAATCGGCAAAAGACCCTTCAAGTGCTTCAGAGAGTGCTTTTTGATAACCAGTATCTTCCCGTTCTATCGCCCCTAAAATCGCATTCACAAGACGCTGAAAAGCGGTGGCGTATGCTATAAAAGCGTCTTGCTCACCTTTCAGCACAATCCAAGCTAAAACCAAAGCCGAATAAAAACGATTTATAAAAGTGCGGAAAAAGCCTTTAATGCCTTTAGGAGGGTCAATCACCGCACAGGCAAAGGTTGTGAGCAATTCACGCCTTTCCGGAGTAAGCCCCTGCCAATCCTCTTCAACTGTCACAGCTAGGGCATGGGCCTTCTGCGCCAGCTCCCAAAGGTGTGAAGATTTGGACGTGCGGGGCTGGAATATCTGCCGAATCTCATTGGCACTAATTGCGATCGTGGCGGACACTTGCCTCTCCTCCTGGGATTCGCTGGCTTCACTGACAGCCTGGGTGCTGGCTTTGCCCACTATATTTCTATTTTTGCACAAAGCGCAAACAAAAGTGGGGTGGCCAATGGCCACCCCACTCACTAGAGGCTTAGCAGGGGCAATTCCTAAATTGCCCCTAAAGTCCGGTTAGCGATTAGTAGTCGAAGTCGCCGCCGCCCATACCGGCACCCGCGCCAGCAGGAGCGCCTTCCTTAGGTTCCGGCTTGTCAACCACGATGCACTCAGTCGTCAGCACCATACCGGCAATAGAAGCCGCATTTTGCAGAGCCGAACGAGTCACCTTAGCGGG
Organism: Oscillatoria princeps RMCB-10; assembly: GCA_019359235.1. GTDB lineage: Bacteria > Cyanobacteriota > Cyanobacteriia > Cyanobacteriales > Oscillatoriaceae > Oscillatoria > Oscillatoria princeps. Next base: position 79,302 of record JAHHHT010000009.1, on the reverse strand, counting down.
GTCAACAATACCCGCTTCAAACATATCGACAAACTCGTTGGTAGCAGCGTCGTAGCCGACATCAAACGGCTTCTCTTTCACCCGCTCAGCAATCACAGCGCCGTTTTGACCGGCATTTTCAGCAATCCGCTTCAGAGGAGCCGCCAGAGCGCGAACCACAATCATCGCCCCGGTCAGCTCTTCGCTCTTGAGGTTAGCATTCGCCCACTCATCAAGCTGGGGAGACAAGTGAGCCAGAGTCGTCCCGCCGCCGGGAACAATCCCTTCTTCCACAGCCGCCTTAGTCGCGTTGATCGCATCTTCCAGGCGCAGCTTGCGGTCCTTCATTTCAGTTTCCGTCGCAGCGCCCACCTTAATCACCGCCACACCGCCGGCGAGCTTAGCCAGACGCTCTTGCAGCTTTTCCTTGTCGTAGGAAGAATCGGTTTCATCCATTTGACGGCGGATTTGCTCGCAGCGAGCCTTGACTGCCTTTTCGTTGCCTTCCGCAACAATGGTGGTATTTTCCTTAGTGATCGTGACGCGGCGAGCCCGACCCAGCATTTCCAGCTTGGTGTTTTCCAGCTTCAAACCGGCATCTTCGGTAATCAGCTGACCGCCGGTGAGCACCGCGATATCTTCCAGCATAGCCTTGCGGCGGTCGCCAAAGCCAGGAGCCTTGACAGCAACCACATTCAGCACGCCCCGCAGCTTGTTGACCACCAGGGTAGCCAGAGCTTCTTTCTCAATATCTTCAGCCACAATCACCAGAGGGCGACCCGCACGAGCCACTTGCTCCAGCACCGGCACCAAGTCTTGCACCAGGGCGATCTTCTTGTCGGTGAGCAGGAGGAAAGGCTCATCCATAATGGCTTCCATCCGCTCCATATCCGTCGCGAAGTAGGGAGAGATGTAGCCCTTGTCAAAGCGCATCCCTTCGGTGATTTCCAGTTCGGTGGTCATGGACTTCCCTTCTTCCAGGGAGATCACGCCTTCCTTGCCCACCTTGTCCATCGCTTCGGCGATCATCTTGCCCACTTCTTCATCGTTCCCCGAAGAAATGGTGCCCACTTGAGCGATAGCCTTGGAGTCTTCCACCGAGCGGGCGTGTTCGGCGATTCTTTCTACCAGGAAGTGAGTCGCTTTGTCAATCCCCCGCTTGAGGGAAATCGCGTTAGCGCCGGCAGCCACATTGCGCAGACCTTCCTTCACCATTGCGTGGGCCAGAACCGTCGCCGTAGTGGTGCCGTCACCGGCAGCGTCATTGGTTTTGGAAGCCGCTTGACGGATCAGAGACACGCCGGTGTTCTCTACATGGTCTTCCAGTTCAATTTCTTTGGCGATGGTGACGCCATCATTAACAATTTGGGGCGCACCAAACTTCTTTTCCAGAACCACGTTGCGGCCTTTGGGGCCCAGGGTCACGGCCACTGCTTCCGCCAGGATGTCCATACCCCTTTCCAGGGCGCGACGAGCGTTTTCGTTGTAAATGATGCGCTTAGCCATAGGTTTTGAGTTCAGTCAATAAGAGGATTACTTGTGAGATGTCTCAGCTGTTAATTGCTAATTGCTAATTTTTCACTGCCTTGTCTCTCAGGCTCAGCCCGGGAAGGCAATTAATCCTTAGCCACTAGCTAACGATGGCGAGGATATCCTTTTCCGAGAGCAGGACGTATTCTTCGCTGCCCAGTTTGATGTCCGTGCCGGCGTACTTGGAGTACAGAACCTTGTCGCCGATCTTGACTTCCATCTCTTGGCGAGTGCCGTCGTCATTGCGCTTGCCAGGACCGACTTGCACGACTTCCCCGACTTGGGGCTTTTCCTTGGCGGTGTCCGGCAGAAGAATGCCGCCAGCGGTTTTTTCTTCAGAGGCGCTCACCTTGACGAATACGCGCTCGCCGAGAGGTTTAACGGTGGAAACGCTCAGAGATACAGCTGCCATACAAAATTCTCCAGAACTCCAGGTGAGGTAGATAGTGGTTGACTTCGGCACCTTCTCAGGTGGCCCTCGCTCTACGCCTGTAGAGCCGGTGCCCTGAGTTGCGCAGGCTCAGCGCCACCGCCCATTGCGTTTTGGCTGCCGGTTGGCCTGAGCCTGAGTTTCGAGTTAGCACTCTCCACTCCTGAGTGCTAATTTAGCGGAGGGCGAGGTGCGAGCGCAACTCACTCGCCAGTACGGGTTCCCGAACTAAACCCGCGCTAAGAACCCCTGAGTATTTCTACTGATGCCGTTCTCAGGCCCCCGATCGTGCTTGTTCCTGACAAAATAGTCATGTAACTTACCCATCTAAAGCAGGGTCTAGCTCACAATGCCAACGTCGAGCTCTCAGCCGCCCGAATTCTGTGAAGTTGCGCTTGACAGCGCCCTGGCCGCTTGCGTCCAGAGCCTGGGGCTGCCTCAAATTCAGCGACACGTCTTTATCTGCGCCGATCAAACCTTGCCCAAGTGCTGCTCCAAGGAAGCAGGCTTGGAATCGTGGGAATATTTAAAGAAGCGCTTGAAAGAATTGCAGCTCGACCGGCCCACTGAAACCCGCCCCAGCTGCATCTTTCGCACCAAGGCCAACTGCCTGCGCGTCTGCGGCTCTGGGCCAATCCTAGTCGTGTACCCGGATGGCGTCTGGTATCGCAACGCCACCCCGGAAGTAATAGAGCGCATCGTCCAAGAACATCTGACCGGCAACCGCGTGGTTGAAGAGTATGCCTTTTTAGTCCATCCTTTGCCGGCACCCGCCCCTAGTGAGCCGGCAGCCGGCGATGGGCCCGACAGTGCGGGTTCCCTCAAAGCCGGTTAAAATTCTCAACAGCGGCTCCGCGTGGCCCGCGACAGACGTGAGCGCGGGTTTGGGCGGCGGGCTGGAAGCAAGAAGGAAGAAAGAAAAAAAGTTCCTGTCCCTCTCTCCCCAAGCCGGCAGGCTCTAGTCAAATAATCCTGAATAGGATATATTAGCATATAGTTAACCCGAAAAGTTCCGTATCTCTACTGTTGCTCTCAAGTTTATCTGCCCTAAAATCCTGAAAAGGAATGTGGCTTTTCCCCGCCGAGCGGGAAACAGCAACTTCAGCAGCAGAGGTTTAACATGCGAGAGCCTTTGAAAGAACACGGTTCGGGGAATTCACTTATCCAGGAATGGCGAGTGGCACAGCATGAAGGAAACCAGTGTACGCGAGCAAAAACGACTTCTGCTTATAGACGATGACCCAAACTTGATATTGCTAGTAAAGGATTACCTGGAGTTTCGCGGGTACGAAGTGATCACGGCAGAAAATGGCCGGGAAGCCTTGGATATCCTAGAACAGAAAGACCCGGACATGATTATCTGCGACGTGATGATGCCTGAAATGGACGGCTATGTCTTCGTCAAGCATGTCAGGGAAAACCCGAAAACAAACTCCATTCCAGTTTTGTTCCTTTCTGCCAAGGGTCAAAGCTCAGACCGGGTCAAAGGCTTGAACACGGGGGCTGACGTATATATGGTCAAGCCGTTTGAGCCAGAAGAACTGGTCGCTCAAGTAGAAGCCTCCCTCAAACAGGCATCCCGCCTGAGCGAGCATCAGAAGAAGACCGCCGACAGCGGGCGAAAGATCCAGGTGCCTTTTAACGTGGAGTTAACGCCGACAGAGCTGAAAGTAGTCCAGTTGGTGGCGCGAGGGCTGGCGAATCGAGAAGTGGCAGAGATCATGAATGTCAGCCAGCGGACCATAGAAAGCCACGTGTCAAACATGCTGGGCAAAACCAGCCTGCACAACCGCACGGAGCTAGCCCGCTGGGCGATCGAAAGCAACATGGCCTGAGGGTTGGCTCGAGCAAGTCAGCAAACGGTGCCACAGCCTTTTGGGCCACCAAACGGGCCAATTCCCACAGGGAGTTCCGCTTTCGGCAATTCCTGTGATGTCAAACAGCCGCACGCTTCGGGAGGGCGGCGCACTTTGGGGTCGGGCGCAGCCACCCCTGAAGCGGCTTCACTTGCTTTCCCGACAAAAAAGTCAAATCAGGGGCGTCAAGAACGCGGTACAGTTGAAAGGTGGGGGCTGCGTTGCTCTCGTGACGACCGGGCCTCACCTAGCATCTGCTGCATTCAATCACGCGGTTTTACAGCAATAAAGCAGAATTGGTGCTATCTTAATTAAGATAAGCAGAAAGTAAGGCAGAATTGCGGTCTGTTAAGTTTAATTAACTGCCGGTGTTACATTACCCTGCTAAAGGGGGTGTTGGGCAAGCGGACGCTTTCTGAACTCAACCTTGACAAAAGACCCCACCGGGCATCCAGCCCGGAAGGTAGTGGCACTGGAAGCCGGCAAGCGGGGGGCGCAGGGCCCGCAGCAGGGGCCGGCGGACAGGTGTAAAATAGGAGAAAAAGCAACGCGCCAAAAAATATAAAGGAGGATAAACTATTTATTTAAGGTAAAAATTGCTAAGATAGAAGGCTAACCTAAAAGTTTTTCTACAAATTTTAGACCTAAGTTTCTATGGGTAATTTAATGAACCGTCTGTCAATCTTTGTGGACGGTAACAATATGTTCTACGCCCAGCAAAAAAACGGCTGGTTTTTCGATCCGAGACGAGTGCTGGAATATTTTACCAGAGATAAAGATATAATGCTGATCAACGCTTTCTGGTACACCGGCCTCAAAGATCCGCAAGACCAGCGGGGGTTCCGAGACGCACTGATCAGCCTGGGATACACGGTTCGCACGAAAATCCTCAAAGAATATTACGACGACAGCTCGGGCCGGTACTCGCAAAAAGCCAACTTAGACATAGAAATTGTCGTTGACATGTTTAACACGGTGGACCAGTACGACCGGGTGGTTTTGTTCAGCGGGGATGGGGATTTCGAGCGAGCTATAGAGCTGCTGCGCTCCAAAAACACCCACATCACCGTAGTCTCAACGGAAGGAATGATCGCCAGAGAGCTGCGCAACGCCACAGATAGGTACATCGACCTGAATGACATTCGCCAGTACATTGAGAAAATAGACTACTAGCGTCTCATGCATGTGATTCGCCAGCACACAGTGACTCCAGACAAACAGAGTGGGCCAGCTGACAGGTAGCGCAAGAGGGGTTTGAAATGAAGACAAAACAGGACAGGATAATTATATTTGATACGACGCTTCGGGATGGGGAGCAGTCTCCGGGGGCAACCCTGAATGTCGATGAAAAGCTGACCATCGCCCGCCAGCTGGCAAGACTGGGGGTGGATGTCATCGAAGCCGGCTTCCCATACGCCAGTCCGGGGGATTTTGAAGCCGTGCAAAAAATTGCCCAAGTGGTGGGAGTGGAAGGAGGACCGGCAATCTGCGGTCTGGCGAGAGCCACCAAGCCGGATATCGAAGCCGCCGCCAAAGCCCTCAAACCGGCAGCCCACCCCCGGATTCACACCTTTATCGCCACCTCCGACATCCACTTGCAGCACAAGCTCAAGAAAACAAGAGCTCAAGTGCTGGCCATTACAGAAGAAATGGTCGCCTACGCCCGGTCTTTTGTAGAGGATGTGGAATTCTCCCCCGAAGATGCCGGTCGGTCAGATCCAGAATTTCTCTACCAAGTGCTAGAGCGGGCCATCGCAGCCGGTGCCACAACCGTAAACATTCCCGACACCGTTGGCTACACCACCCCAGCAGAATTCGGTGCCCTGATCCGGGGCATCAAAGAAAACGTCCCCAACATCGACCAAGCGATTATTTCCGTTCACGGCCACAACGACCTCGGACTGGCCGTGGCCAACTTCCTGGAAGCAGTGAAAAATGGGGCCAGGCAGCTGGAATGCACCATCAACGGCATTGGCGAACGCGCCGGCAACGCCGCCCTCGAAGAACTGGTGATGGCGCTGCACGTGCGCCGGCAGTATTTCAATCCCTTCCTGGGACGCCCCGCAGATTCCGAAGAACCGCTGACCAATATTGACACGCGGCAAATCTACAAAACCTCTCGCTTGGTGTCCAACCTCACCGGCATGCTGGTGCAGCCGAATAAAGCCATCGTGGGAGCCAATGCCTTCGCCCACGAGTCGGGCATTCACCAAGATGGCGTCCTCAAAAACAAGCTGACCTATGAAATCATGGACGCCCAGTCCATCGGGCTGACCGACAATCAAATCGTCCTCGGCAAACTCTCGGGACGCCACGCCTTCCAGACTCGCCTCAAGGAATTGGGCTTTGAACTCTCAGACACCGAGTTGAACAGCGCCTTTCTCAAGTTCAAGACCTTCGCGGACAAGAAAAAGGAGATCACAGACTGGGATCTCGAATCGATTGTCAATGACGAGATCCAGCAGCCGCCCGAACTGTTCCGCCTCGAACTGGTGCAGGTGTCCTGCGGCGACCACTCCCGCCCCACGGCAACCGTTACCCTGCGCACACCGGCTGGCGCTGAACTCACAGACGCCGCCACCGGCACCGGGCCGGTGGATGCCGTCTACAAGGCCATCAACCGAGTGGTGAACATGCCCAACGAACTGATTGAATTTTCTGTTCAGTCCGTGACGGCTGGGATTGACGCCCTCGGCGAAGTGACCATCCGCCTGCGCCACGGAGAGCGCGTGTTCTCCGGACACGCGGCCAATACCGACATCATCGTGGCCTCAGCTCACGCCTACCTCAACGCCCTCAACCGGCTTTACGCAGCCCTGCAGCCGGCCACCGTCACGGCAGCCGCCGCTCAGTCTTGAGACAAGGTTTGTAAAGTTTTGTAGCGGCGACCGAAGGGGTGTTTTCTGGCCAGGAAGCAGAAAAACTGCATTGACCACACCAAAGAAACCGACTTAGGTTGAATGGGAATTTTAGCCGGTTTAGCAGGCTCTAAAACCTGAGACTAGCTGACAGTCCCACGGGCGCAATTCCTTGCGCCCTTTTTATTGCAAGCGCAACCGGCCACAAATGGGCGGGCAAAAACGTCAAGAGGGGGGCGCTGTCGCTGCCGTTTATAAAAAAGTGGGCAAAAATAAACGGAAAATCTAGAAACCTGGTTTCTTAGAGAACCACGATAGATGGCCACCGCTTAACTGTCCTCGGAAACGAGCCCGACAGCGCGAACCCGCCCCTACTTTTCTTCCTTATTCCTTGTTCCTGGGTTGAAAGATAAAACTGTTTGATTGCTGCGTTTAAAAGAAAACCATGAAGTCCACTCACAGAACCATCGCCATTTTGGGAATCGCCACCGCCCTCGGTGTCGCGGCGCAATTGCCCGCTCTGTGCGCCGGGCAGCCCCAAGCGCTCGTCGCCCAACAACAAATGAGCCCAGAGGATTTGTTCAGCAAAGGAATGGACAAAATCGACAAAGCAGACTACAAGGGGGCGATAGAGGACTTCACCCAAGCGCTGGAGCTTCAGCCCAATATGCCTGACGCTTACTACTTCCGAGGGCTGGCTCGCGACCTGCTAGAAGACAATCAGGGAGCACTTCAGGATTACAGCGAGGCGATTCGCCTGACTCCTGCAGGTATTGACAGCACCTATGCCTACAACAACCGAGGCACCGTCTACGCTGAGCTGCAAGACTATCAAAAAGCCATTGAGGATTACGACCGAGCAGTGCAAAGCGATCCTAACAATGCTAACGCTTACTACAACCGAGCGCTGGCCCACACCGCCCTGAAAGACTCGCAGAGCGCAATAGCAGATTTCAAGAAAGCCGCAGATTTGTATAAAGAGCAAGGAAAAATCCAGGACTACGAAGACGCTATGAAAGGCATCAGCGAACTGGAACAGCCGGCTGGCGACCGGTAAGGTTTTAAAATATAGTTCAGGGCAAAAGCCATCGGGCAGCAGCGATCCGTCTGTCTGGTGGATTTATCATTTGGATGTGAGGGCGCTGTGATCGAAAGGAAAACCATAGCCACTGCAGCACTGCTGAGTGTATCTACCCTGATCGCAAATGCAGCTTGTGCGGAAAACTTAGAACATACCAGACAGCTACTGGCTACCAAACAGTGCGCCAAGTGCGACCTCAGCGGTGCGGGGCTGGTTCTGAGCAATCTGGCCGGTGCCAACCTCAGCGGCGCTAACTTGATTCGCGCCAATCTCAGCCGCACCGAGCTCAGCGCTGCGGATTTGAGCGGGGCTGACTTGAGGAGCGCCAGTCTGTTCGGTGCGGACCTGGCCGGCGCTAACCTCAGGGGTGCCAATTTGGCCGGCGCTGACCTGAGAGATGCCAACCTGGCCGGCGCTGACTTGGCCGGTGTCAACCTCGCCGGTGCCTTCGTCAAGGGTGCCGTCGGACTGGGCGACTACACCGGCAAGCTGGAAAACCTATACTCCTGGGCGATGGAAGAGGGGAAGCGGAAAAACTACACCGGCGCAATCGAGTATTTCGACCGGGCGCTGGAGATTGACCCCAAATTTGCCCGGGCTTACCTGGGGAGGGCAGCAGCCCGCGCCGAAATAGGCGACTTCTCGGGAGGCACGCTCGACGCCCAGCAAGCGGCACAGCTGTTTTCAGCTCAAGGCAATCAGAATGGCTACCAAGCCTCTCAGATATTGGTTAAAGAGATTGAAGTTTACCAGGAAAGAGCCAAGGGCGGCGGTGGCGGCGGCGGTGGCAACCTGCTCAACGTCCTCGGTAGCTTGCTGCTGCAGTTCATGTTTTGACAGTCGGTTTTGGCGAACCGCCTTGTTAGCTTTTTTCTCTCACTTTGGGGCAATCTTGATCAAGAACGCCTCTTTTCAGGCAGGGGCTAAAGCCCCACTACAAACGGCGGGCCAGCCAAACACGCACCCTTTATAAAGTGATTAACCGGATAATAGATAATATCAATTTCTGTAAGTGCTTCTGCTAAATAGTTACAGCATTGTACATTATCCTGTTTCTGTTTAATTAGTTTCAGCAGACCCTGGGGCGGGACTCACTAGGAACAGCGGCCCGCCAAACATCCCGCCGCCAGAAGTAGCATCGAAAGTGATTAACCGGATTTTATGTAATAGCAATGGCTGTAGTTATCTCTGAAAATAGGTTATAGCATTATAAATTAGACGTTTTCTGTTTAATTAGTTTCAACCGGCCCCAGCGGGGGCGGGAAACAGATGAGAGCCCTGACGCCCCCGCCTCAGGGGCAAGCAAAATTAATTAAACGTAATTTGTATAATAATCAAGTCTGTAACCCTTATTGGATGGTAGCTACAGGAGTTAAACTTAGACGTTTTCCGGTTAATCGCGATCCGAACAGGTGCGGAGCGGGGCAAATTTTGGCATACATAAGGAGAAGGCGGGGAATACGTCGCCGGTGAGAGGGAAGGCGAGTGGTTCTGGAATGCCGGTCAGAGGTGATGGCTCAATGGTCAGGATCTGGGATATCAAGTCACCGGCACAATCAGGGCATGTTAACAGTGTACAGCGCTCGCCGCCGCCAATCACTGACTCCCAAACCCCACCCGGAGATAAATTCGATACAAATCAGCCGGAGTTTGTCTTAGGCTAACAGCTGTAAATACTTTTGCGTATAGCTTGTGGTAGATAAAATTAGACGTTTTCTGTTTAATTAGTTTCAACCGGCCCCAGCGGGGGCGGGAAACAGATGAGAGCCCTGACGCCCCCGCCTCAGGGGCAAGCAAAATTAATTAAACGGAATTTGTATAATAATCAAGTCTGTAACCCTTATTGGATGGTAGCTACAGGAGTTAAACTTAGACGTTTTCCGGTTAATCGCGATCCGAACAGGTCAGGAGTGGGGCAACTTTTGGCATACATAAGGAGAAGGCGGGGAATACGTCGCCGGTGAGAGGGAAGGCGAGTGGTTCTGGAATGCCGGTCAGAGCTCAACTGTCAGGATCTCGGAGATCGTGTCACCGGCACAATCAGGGCATGTTAACAGTGTACAGCGCTCGCCGCTAATGACTGACTCCAAAACCCCACCCGGAGATAACTTCGATCCAAATCAGCCGGAGTTTGTCTTAGGCTAACAGCTGTAACTATTTGTGCGTATAGCTTTTGCTAGATAAAATTAGACGTTTTCTGTTTAATTAGTTTCAACCGGCCCCAGCGGGGGCGGGAAACCGAGCGGAGCCCTGACGCCCCCGCCTCAGGGGCAAGCAAAATTAATTAAACGTAATTTGTATAATAATCAAGTCTGTAACCCTTATTGGATGGTAGCTCCAGGAGTTAAACTTAGACGTTTTCCGGTTAATCGCGATCCGAACAGGTGCGGAGCGGGGCAAATTTTGGCATACATAAGGAGAAGGCGGGGAATACGTCGCCGGTGAGAGGGAAGGCGAGTGGTTCTGGAATGCCGGTCAGAGCTCAACTGTCAGGATCTCGGAGATCGTGTCACCGGCACAATCAGGGCATGTTAACAGTGTACAGCGCTCGCCGCTAATGACTGACTCCAAAACCCCACCCGGAGATAACTTCGATCCAAATCAGCCGGAGTTTGTCTTAGGCTAACAGCTGTAACTATTTGTGCGTATAGCTTTTGCTAGATAAAATTAGACGTTTTCTGTTTAATTAGTTTCAACCGGCCCCAGCGGGGGCGGGAAACCGAGCGGAGCCCTGACGCCCCCGCCTCAGGGGCAAGCAAAATTAATTAAACGTAATTTGTATAATAATCAAGTCTGTAACCCTTATTGGATGGTAGCTCCAGGAGTTAAACTTAGACGTTTTCCGGTTAATCGCGATCCGAACAGGTGCGGAGCGGGGCAAATTTTGGCATACATAAGGAGAAGGCGGGGAATACGTCGCCGGTGAGAGGGAAGGCGAGTGGTTCTGGAATGCCGGTCAGAGGTGATGGCTCAATGGTCAGGATCTGGGATATCAAGTCACCGGCACAATCAGGGCATGTTAACAGTGTACAGCGCTCGCCGCCGCCAATCACTGACTCCCAAACCCCACCCGGAGATAAATTCGATCCAAATCAGCCGGAATTTGTCTTAGGCTAACAGCTGTAACTACTTGTGCGTATAGCTTTTGCTAGATAAAATTAGACGTTTTCTGTTTAATTAGTTTCAACTATTCCCGGCGGGGGAGCTTAAGGCTCTTAAGAAACCCGGTTTCTGGCGCAACCAGAAGAGCAAAATTTAATCGCAGAATTACTTGGCAAAGCGGAATAATGTGATATAATAGGGGGAGAGTTCGAGTTTACGCTATCGCGGGACTGGAACGGCGCTTTCGGGATTTTTCTGAAAGCTTTGCGGGATACCGCCTCTATCGTCTTTGATGGCGATAGCGCTATCGTTGCATTGTCCCGGGATGCCCGGAACAATGTCGCGTAAATGTATCAGTGAGAAACAAATATATAATCACCAGGGGCTGCCAATTATTGTAAAAGCTGCCCAGTAGAAAGGGTGAGATAAATTTTCCGCCGGCAGCACCCCGACTGCCGGCTGGGGCGGACTCCCTGTGGGGCGCTGCAGCGAACCCGTTTGCAAGCGGACTTGCCCCCGGATCATCGCGATCTGCGCCTGTCTGAGCGCTTCTGCCTTAATCGGAGCCGTTTTCAGCTGCTGGTAAAATTCACTCATCAGCGCCAAGGTGCCTGCGTCGCTGACGTACCACAAACTGGCCACAGCTGACTTGACGCCGCTCTGAACTGCTAAACCGCCAAACCCCAGCTCTGCCTGTTTGTCCCCGATCGCCGTCCTGCAGGCACTCAGCACCAAAAGCTGCACCGGCGAGTTTTTCCAGCCGAGATTCCGCATCTTGTCCAGCGTCAGCTTGGCATCCCAAAACTGAATGTAGGAGTTGCTCGGTTCCCCAGGCTTGAACTCGGCATGGGTGGCGAGGTGAACAATCCCAAAAGACTCTTTCTTCAGTGTGGAGAGCAGATTGTCCAAGGTGAAAGCTTGGTTGAGGAACGTTTGACCGGGCCACAATTTATCCACAATTGCGGACAGTTCCGCCGGCACAGCGGGCAAGGGACTGAGATTTTGGAATTCTGACGCCCCCATTGCCAGGACGCGGGAATTGCGGATGTCCGTGTAGAGCGTATCGGTGAGCTTGAAAGCGGGGATGCGGGCGAGGCTGTACTTTTCTACCAAAAACTGCTGCCCGTCATGCAAAGCAGCCAGCGGTATGGTGCGCAGTCCTGGCCCAGCGCAGAAGATCAGCGTGTCGGCGCTTGCAGCTCGCAGTTCGCTTTCCAGGGGCGCAACCATCCACTGATAGAGCTGTTGCGCTGGCTGCAGGTAGGCGGTGGTGCTGAGTTTTCTGGGGTTTTTGATTTGCTCGCCGAAATCTTTAACCGCCTCGAGCAGCGTCTCTCGGGGCGCTGCCGGCACCTGAAAGCGAACCGGCGGGCGCTGGGCGGTAATTAACACCAGTTCCAATTGCTGCGAGCCAGGAACCAGATAGATCAGGGCGGGTTTTGTGCCGGTCTTGCGCCCGATTGAGTCGAGAGTGGCCGCAATATCCTCCGCCGTCAGCGGCAAGTCGGCGAGATTGGCCTTAAAGTAATCTTCATAAGACTCTTCCCAGTTGCGCTCGATTGCGGTGACAGCCCCCGTCAAGGATTCTTGCTTGAGGATGTCTTCGAGTTCCAGGGGCGCAACCCCTGGTGCTGGAACAGTCTGTTCGGCAACCTGTAGGGGCGGCACTCCGTGGCCCCTGCCGGCGCTGGCGGGCGGGACAGGGGAGTGTGCCGGCACCCCTTGTGCGGTGAGGGTTGCCGCCAGGATCGAGGCTGCTAGCAACCGGCTAATGCGGCGTACTGCTGATTTCATGGGGGGTTTCCCTGGGGCGAAACAGTCCAGTTTCCGGGATTTATTCTGACGCTTGCTGGCGGCGTGCTGCCGGTGAGGAGTTCAGGGGATTGCGGCTATCAGCCGTTTTTTTTGAGCTTGAGCCTAGGCTCTATGTTTAGCACATCAGAGCCTTAAAGGTCATCACCCGTGCTGGATAAATTTGCCGGCATCAAGACCCACATGCCGAGCCCGCTGCAGTGTGAAAATATCCTGCCCGAAGCGAAATACTTCTATTTCTTAGATTTAGCGCCGGCTCCCCCACCTCCTGTGGGCCAAGCAATTCTGAGCGAAGGGTGGGACAATATAAAATTAGGGACATTCCAAGCTGTAAAAAAAACAACACTACCCATTCGAGACAAGAATCAATGGATGCCTTCCTCACCAAACTCCGGCGCTCCCGATGGCTCAACTCGCCGGTGCGCAGGCAAGGGGCGCTGATTGTAGCCATCCCAGTCACCTGTCTGTTCGCCTCACTGCTGGCATTTGCGTGGCTGGAGTCTAACACCAAAGCGGCTCAAAAGCAGGTGCGACAAAGCGAGCGGGTACTTTTGCACGCCAATCGCTTGCTGGCAACTGTGGTGGATGCCGAAACCGCCATACAGGGTTACGGGCTGACGCGTCGTCCTGAATTTCTGGCACCCTATAAGGCAGCAAACAGCGTCTTGCCTGACTCGCTCGAAAAACTCGACGTTCTGGTTGAGAACAATCCCACCAGGCGTCAGCAGTTTGAAAAAATTGAAGAAAGCGCTCAGCAGAGAATGAATCTCTCGGGCAAGACGCTCTCGACGATCGAGAGGTTGGGCAGCCAAACAGGGCGATCGCCAGAACTAACTGCGCTGCTGGTGGAAAGCAAATTGAAGATGGATGCCCTGCGGGGGCAGATTGCAGAGTTTGTCGCCTCGGAGGATTCCTTGCAGCGCCAGCTCAATGAGCAAATGCGGTTCTGGCAGGTGAGTGCCAGCGCCGTGCAGTGGGCTGCTTTGCTTGCCAGCCTGCTTGGCGGTTGCGCCTCCTGGCATCTGTTTCACCGGCTGGAGCGGGAAGTGGGAGCGCGGGAAGCGGGTTTGCAAGAGAGTAAGGCTCGCATTCAGGCTGTGGTAGACAGCGCCGCCGATGGCATTATCACCCTCAGCGAGCTGGGGAATATTGAGTCGTTGAATCCGCAAGCCGAGCGGATTTTCGGCTATAAAGCGGCGCAAATCAAAGGAGCGAACCTGCGGCGGCTGATAGCTGAGCCGGTTCGTCAGGACACGACTGGCGATCCGCTGACCTATTTCCTGGGAACGGCGAGCGCTAAGCTGTGCAGCTGCCGGCGGGAAACCGTCGGGCGGCGGGCGGAGGGCGCTAAGTTCCCGATGGAGCTGGCGGTTAGCGAGATGCGGCTCGCCGATCAGGTTTTGTTGATCGCCATTTGCCGGGACATCACGGAGCGCCGGAAAGCGGATGAAACGGTGCGCAACCAAGCGCAGTTGCTGGATCTGGCGAATGACAGCATCTTGGTACTTGATATCAAAGGTACGATTTCTTATTGGAATCAGGGAGCCAGACGGCTGTACGGATGGAAGAAGAAAGAAGCTATCGGGAAAAACGCCCACGCCCTTCTGCAAACCCAATTTCCCCAACCTCTGGATAAAATCAAACAAGTGTTGCTGCGGGAGGGTCACTGGGAGGGGGAACTGGTTCATACCAAGCGAGACGGCACAAAAGTGACTGTGGCCAGCAGCTGGACTTTGCAGCGGGACGACGAGGGCCAGCCGGTGGCGATTTTAGAAATCAACAACGATATCACCCAGCGCCAGCAAGCTCAGAAGGCTCTGCGCGAATCGCAGAAAATGTTGCAGCTGGTGATGGACAGCATCCCGCAGTTTATATTTTGGAAGGATGGGAATTCTGTCTACCTGGGGTGCAATAACAATATGGCGTGGCTGCTGGGTTTGAACAGTCCTGCGGATATCATTGGCTTGACGGACTTTGACCTGCCGGTCAGCCGAGAGCAAGCCTATCGCACCCGCGAGGAAGACCGGCAAGTGATGGAAACGAATACGCCGGTTTATCACGTTGTCGAGCGCTTCTCGCTGCAGGAGCCCGAGAGCAAACTGATTTGGGTGGATGCCAACAGAGTTCCCCTGACGGATGCGGCGGGGAAGGTGGTGGGAATTCTGTGTACCTTCGAGGATATCACCGACCGCATACGGGCAGAGGCTGCTTTGGCGGAGAGCGAGCAGCGCTTCCGCGCCACCTTCGAGCAGGCGGCTGTCGGGATAGCTGAAAAGACACTGGACGGGCAGTTTCTTCTGGTTAATCAAAAACTCTGTGACATTTTGGGCTACAGCCGGGAAGAACTGCTGGGGCGGAAGTTTCAAGAGTTCACCCACCCGGATGACTTGCCGGCTAACTTGGCGCTGTTGCGAAAACTGCAAGCGGGTGAGATGGAAACCTACTCGCTGGAAAAGCGTTACATCCGCAAAGATGGGCCGCCGGTGTGGGTGAATTTGACTGTCTCGCTGCTGCGCCACCCGGAGGGCAACCAATCTCTGATGGGGGTGGTGGAGGACATCACGCACCGCGTAGAGGCGCAGGAGGCGCTGCAAGCCCGAGCTGAAGAACAGGCCCGCACGACTGCTATTTTGGCTAAAACCACTGCGGTGCTCCGGAAGCGCAATCAGGAACTCGACCAGTTTGCTTATGTGGTTTCTCACGATTTGAAAGCGCCGCTGCGGGCGATCTCCAACCTCAGCAGCTGGATTGAAGAAGACCTCGGCGACGCGCTGACTGAGGAGACTCAGCACCAAATGAATCTGCTGCGCGGTCGCGTGCAGCGCATGGAAGCGCTCATCAACGGACTGCTGCAGTATTCCCGCGTCGGGCGGGTTCAGAACTCTCTGGAAACTGTGGATGTCGGTCAGTTGCTCGCAGATGTGATTGACTCCATAGCGCCGCCACCTTCATTCACCGTGGAAGTTGAACCGGCAATGCCGGCACTTGAGACACAGCGGTTGCCCCTACAGCAGGTGTTTGCCAATCTGATCGGCAATGCCATCAAACACAACCGCAGAGGCTCTGGCTGTGTGAAAATATCTGTGCGAGATAAAGGGGATTT
This sequence comes from Oscillatoria princeps RMCB-10, assembly GCA_019359235.1. GTDB lineage: Bacteria > Cyanobacteriota > Cyanobacteriia > Cyanobacteriales > Oscillatoriaceae > Oscillatoria > Oscillatoria princeps. Next base: position 63,551 of record JAHHHT010000009.1, on the reverse strand, counting down.
TTACGAATTTGCTGTGGCTGATGACGGCCCGGGAATCGCTCCCGAGTACCACGATAAAGTGTTTGCGATCTTTCAAACTTTGGAAGCTCGCGACCAGGTGGAAAACACCGGCATCGGACTGGCGCTCGTCAAGAAAATTGTCGAGAGCCAGGGGGGGACTATCCAGCTGGAATCCGGAGAGGGTCAAGGCGCAACTTTTCGCTTTACATGGCATAAAAAACAAGCTCAGCATTATTAAAATATGGAAGATAAAAACATTCATCTTTTACTCGTAGAGGACGATGATGTTGACGTGATGAACGTCCGCCGAGCCCTCAAAAAAAACAATATCACTTGCCCGCTATACGTGGCCACAAACGGGCTAGAGGCTCTGGCTATGTTGCGGGGAAATGGCAAGCCACCAAAGATTCCACCCCTGCGCCGGCTCATCTTGCTCGATATCAATATGCCCAAGATGAATGGGATAGAATTCCTGCGGGAATTGCGCTCTGACCCTGACCTCAGAATTATCCCGGCAATCGTGCTTACCACCTCTAATGAGGATAGAGATAAGGTGGAAGCCTATAACTTTAATGTGGCGGGATATATTCTGAAGCCGGTGACTTTTTCCAGCTTCGTTGACGCGATTGCCACGCTCAACAAATACTGGACGATGAGTGAAATTCCGTAATATAGCGGTTCTATTTGATTTGTGAAAATTAGTTCTTAAATAAACCGCGCCTGAGCCAAGAGCGCCAAGGAAAGAAAAAGAGAGGATTTCACAAATTCTTTAGAAGTGGCCAATCAACACCGTACCAATCCCCCATGAACACCGTACCAATGGCCTGCGCCGGGAGTTAAATTTAAGAGTATCCGAAAGAATGGTTTTTACAAATACCCGGCTTTAGACCTGTTTTGTATATATGCTTTCTTCCGGAAAGAAGAAATGATACCCATTGGGTGTCAAAATTGCCAAGGGCAGTCTGGCCCAAATGCCCCATGCCAGATGCCCAATGGCCAATAAAACCATCCCAATGCCCCATGAAACTATCCCAATGGCCTGCGCCGGGAGTTAAATTTTAAAGTATCCGAAAGAATGGTTTTTACAAATACCCGGCTTTAGACCTGTTTTGTATATATGCTTTCTTCCGGAAGTAAGAAATGTTGCCCATTGGGCAACAAAAAATCGCCCAGAAAAGTCAAGCCCCAATGCCCAATGCCAGATGCCCAATGGCCAATCAACACCGTACCAATCCCCCATGAACACCGTACCAATGGCCAGCGCCGGGAGTTAAATTTAAGAGTATCCGAAAGAATGGTATTTACAAATACCCGACTTTATACGGGTTTTGTATATATGCTTTCTTCCGGAAGTAAGAAATGTTGCCCATTGGGCAACAAAAAATCGCCCAGAAAAGTCAAGCCCCAATGCCCAATGCCCCATGCCCAATGGCCAATAAACACCGTACCCATCCCCCATGAACACCTTACCAATGGCCAGCGCCACGAGAAAACTTTAACAGTTTACGACAGAATGGTTTTTACAAATACCCGACTTTAGACGGGTTTTGTATATATGCTTTCTTCCGGAAGTAAGAAATGTTGCCCATTGGGCAACAAAAAATCGCCCAGAAAAGTCAAGCCCCAATGCCCAATGCCAGATGCCCAATGGCCAATGCCCCATGCCCAAGGTTTAATTGTTCTGGTTGGGGAATCTTTCCGAGAGCAGCAACGCCCGAGCCGCGTCGCTGTCCACCGGCTTGGAGAAAAAATATCCCTGCCCGTATTCGCACTGCAGCGTCCGCAGGATCTCCAGCTGCTCAGGCGTTTCCACGCCTTCGGCGACGGCATCCATGCCCAGATTGTGAGCCAGCCTGACAATGGTGTGGACAATTTCTGAGTTGTGGCCATCCGCAGTCATGCGGCTGACAAAAGAGCGGTCAATCTTCAAGGTATCCACCGGCAGGTGGTGCAATCGCGCCAGGGAAGAGTAGCCGGTGCCAAAGTCATCAATAGACAGTTGAATCCCCAGGGCTTTCAGCTGCTCCAGCATGCCTATCTCAGCGGCGGTATTTTCCATGATAGCGCTTTCGGTGATCTCCAGCTTCAAACTGCCTCCATCCACACCCGTCTCCCGCAGAATTTGGTCAAGCCGCTCAATCATCCCCAGCTGCCCCAACTGCACGCCAGACAGATTCACGCTGATCATCAAAGGCTGAGGGGCAGGAAATGCCTTTTGCCAGACGCCCAGTTGCCGGCAAGCCTCCCGCAGCACCCAGAGATCGATGAAGGTAATCAGTCCGGTTTCCTCTGCCAAGGGGATAAACTCTCCCGGGGAAACCATCCCCCGCGAAGGGTGTTCCCAGCGCACCAGGGCTTCAAAACCGGCAATCCGAAGGGTAGCGAGCGAGACGATCGGCTGGTAAAAGACCTGAAACTGCTGGCGCTGAATCGCCCGCTGCAGGTCGCTTTCCAACTGCAAGCGCGTCAGGGCACCGTCGTGCATGGCTGGGTGGAAGACAGCGCAGTGCGCTTGGCTGTGCACTTTAGCGTCGTGCATAGCCGTGTCGGCGTCGCGCACGATGTCCTCTGGCTGGTGATAAATAAGGTTTGGGAGTTGGGAGTCGGGATTTTCCTCGATCGAGACGCGATTCGAGACGCGATTCGAGACGCGATTCGAGACGCGATTCGAGACGCGATTTATCGCGTCTCTACAAGAGGCGATGGATTGCGTCTGTTCAAGATGCTCGTCTCTCCAGCTCAGGGCAATGCCGATACTGGTGGTGGAGAACACCTCACGCCCATCGAGGTCAAACGGCAACGCCAGCTGCTGGTAAATTCGCTCGGCGATGCTCAGAGCCTGCGAAACGTCCTGGATATCCGCCAGCAGAATGGCAAACTCGTCCGATCCGACTCTGGCGGCGGTATCTGTGGGGCGCAGGCACCCCTTCAGCCGGCGGGCGGTGGCAATCAGCAATTTGTCGGCAACCAGGTGTCCCAGAGTGTACTTAACAATCCCGAACCGCTCCAAATCGAGAAACAGTACGGCAAATAAACCCGCCTCGCCCAGTTCGGCACGCTCAATCAGCTCTCCGGCGCGAGCCTGGAACAGGGCGCGGTTGGGCAGCCCGGTCAGCGGATCGTAGAAGGCATAATATTGCAGTTTCTCCTCCACTCGCTTGCGCTCTGTGATGTCAGTGATGGCGCTCAGAGCGCCGGCGCAGTTGCCAGCTGCATCGAAGATGGGATTGGTAGAGACAATTGCCCACAGCTCAGAGCCGTCTTTGCGGCGGAATTTGAAATCCTGACGCTCCGGGATGCCTTGCCGGCGGCGCGAGGAGCCGGCTGTGGCCAGGGGAAGCGATTCCTCGTCCAAGAACGCCAGCAGTGGCTGCCCTTGCATTTCCTCTGGGGTGTAGCCCAGCATTTCTGCCATCTGCCGGTTGACAAAAACGGTTTTGTCTTCCGCATCCACAACCCAAACCCCTTCTATGGTGCTTTCGATCAGGTGGCGGTATCGCGCCTCACTTTCGCGTACCGCCTCTTCCGCCCGCTTGCGGTCCGTGATGTCTATGGCGCAGCCAATGTATCCGACAAAATTGCCTCCGGGGGTAAAGCGCGGCGTGCCGGCATCCAAAATCCAGCGATACTCCCCATCAGCTCGCCTGAGCCGGGATTCCATCTGGAAGCTCTCTCGCGCCTGAAACGCCGACCTGTAGGTCTGCAAGCAGCGCCGCACATCTTCTGGATGCACGCCTTCCACCCAGCCATTGCCGATTTCTTGCTCGAGAGTGCGTCCTGTAAACTTCAGCCAAGTCTGGTTGAAAAAAGTGCACAGCCCATCTGAACCCGACATCCACAACAGCATGGGTGCGCTGTCAGCCATCGTGCGAAACCGCTCTTCGCTCTCCCGCAGTTGCTCAATCGCCCGCACGCGGTCGGTGACCTCTGCCACCATTGAAAGCACTCCTGTGACTGTGCCATCGGCTTGTTTGAGCGGCGTGTTGTGCCACTCGCAGATAATGGTGCGGCCATCTTTGGTGAGGTTCTCGTTGAGGCTGTGCGCCGTCATATCCCCTTCCTTCAGCCGCTGCTTGAGGCTGTCGAGATCGAGGCGAACCGCTTCCGGAACAAGCCGGTCGGGGACACTGCCTTGGACTTCTGCCTTGGTGAAACCAAAAATTCTTTCTGCAGCGGGATTCCAATCGGTAATGCGAAACTCCGAATCGTGAACAATGCAGCCGACCGGCATGCGGTCAATTTGCAGCGAATGGTGCTCTTGCAGCTGTTTGGTCTTTTCAAACAGCTGGGCGTTGAGAATTGCCATCGCGCACCGCTCTGCGGTGATTTCCAGCAGGTGTGTCTGGCGCTCGCTGCAGGGATGGATGCTGTGCCAGTCAATGTGGAGGACGCCCAGCAGGGTGCTGTTGCGCTTCAGCGGCACGCCCAGCATGCTGCGAATGCCCAGCTGTTTGATGAATTCAGTGCTGGCGATCGGGTCAGTTTGGGCGTCCTCTATATAGAGCGGCTGCTCAAGTGCGGCAATCGTGCCGGCGAACCCCTGCCCGATCTTAACAGGGCCGTCGTAGGGGCAACTGCTCGCCCCGCTTCCTTCCAGCCCAGCGCAGGCGCTCAGGTGCAAATGGCGATCTTCCTTCAGCAGGATCGCCGCAAAGTCAGCCCGCATTACCTCTAGAATTCGCCCGAGCAGGGCGTCGAGCAGTTCTTCCAGATTCAGGGTGCTGATTCCGTTGGCGGTTACCGCGCTGAGGGCAGCGAGGTCTTCGGTTTCTCGCCTGAGTTGCTCGATCAGCCGCTCGCGCTCGCGCTCCAGGGTTTTGCGCTCGGTTATCTCAGCAATGATACCCATTGCGCCGGCTATCTTGCCGTTGGCGTCGCGCAGCGGTGCGGTGGAGATACAGACGTCAATCAGGGTGCCGTCTTTCCGCCGGCGCTGCGTTTCCCAGCCAGTACGCGCCTCCCCCTGGAACACAGTCTCCAGCACCCCTCGCAGCTCGTCGAGTTTGTCTTCCGGAACCACAAGAAGAGGGCGTCCTTTGACTTCTGGCTCGCTCCACCCAAAAATCCGCTCTGCAGCTGGATTCCACAGCTGAACTCTCCCCTGCAAATCGAGGATGTTTATGGCCACCGGCGCGGCTTGAATCAGCGCTTGCAGTTTATGATCGGTTTCTCGCAATGCCTGCTCTGCCTGCAAGCGACCGGTAATGTCGTGCGCTCTGCCTATGACGCCGGTGACGTTGCCTTGACGGTTGCGACAGGCGCTTTTGGTGGTGAGAAACGTTCGCCCGCCGGTCTTGAGTGTGGCGACTTCTTCGTAGGTTTGAGTTTCACTTATTGCGATGACTCTCCTGTCCGCCTCCACGATTTCTCGGGCGGTTTCGGGCGGAAATAATTCTGTATCGTCACGCCCCAGCACTTCCTCCACCGGCTTGCCGAGGAGGCGGGCACCGGCGCTATTCACTGTCAAATAGCGACCCTGAAGATCCTTGACAAAAATGGCATCAGTTGTGCTTTCTATCACAGACTGCAGCACGCCGCACTTTTCTTGCTGAGTTCGCACGCTTCGGCGCATCAGGAGATAGAGCAGTCCGCTTGTCAGCCAGACAAACCCCCAGCCTTGAACGGCGACCGGCCAGGCTAGCCCGGTTAAGTCGTAGCTCTGCACACCCAGCAGCCGGTCGGTAAACAGCATCCAGAGGCTGCTGAGCGAGGCATATAGAAAGACAACTCTAATAGCTAAGTTCTCTACAGAGGGACGTTCGCTTTTGTGGCGTCCTTTCAGGACATTGGATTTCATAATTCACGGCACCGAATTTTTCGGGCGCTGCTGTGTCAGCCTGTTGCCTTCTGCCACTTTAGCAGTCCGGCATTTTTACCTGACGAGGGGGTGTTCCCACCGGCTCCTGGCGGCTACGGGGGGCGGCCACGGGGGGGCGGCCACGGGGGGGCGGCCACGGGGGGGCGGCCACGGGGGGGCGGCCACGGGGGGGCGGCCACGGGGGGGCGGCCACGGGGGGGCGGCCACGGGGGGGCGGCCACGGGGGGCCGCCCCTACGGTTCCCCGCAGGGGGGCTGCGGTTTAGCAGCGCTCTCTACTGTGTGGCAAATATTTCCGATCCAACCCGCCCCTACTAGCGGCTGAATCAAGAAAATGGCAGCCAGGACAATCAAACCCAACAGCGCCAGGGGCACCCACAGATCGGCAAGCTCTAACATCTGATCTCGATCTTAGTTTTTAGATTTGAGATTGAGCGAAACCTGGTACAATTCATAATCTAACCGGTTTCCTGCTTTGGCAAAATCCCGCCACTATTGCTAACTAATCTTCCGGATTGTGCGGAAGTTTCTTTCCGCTCGCTTCTGGAGCGAGGGGGGTGGGAGTGAGGGGGGCGCGAGCGTCGCTGTTTGGCAAAAATATGGCGAGCTTTCGGAGAGGGAGAGAGAAAGAACTGGCACAATAAGCTAGCCGGTTCGGTATAGTTAACTCAAGTTGCTACTTAACCCAAGTTGCAACTTTTGGAGGCAGTCGCTTCGGAACTGCGCCAATGAAAATGTGTGGGCCAGAACCCGACGGTAGGGCTAAAGCCCAACTACAAACATTTTCAAGTCAGAGCCTGGAGGCAGTCGCTTCGGAACTGCGCCAATGAAAATGTGTGGGCCAGAACCCGACGGTAGGGCTAAAGCCCAACTACAAACATTTTCAAGTCAGAGCCTCCTTAGGTTGCAACTTGGGTTATTTACTGCATGGGGATGCTTGCGGGAGAAATCTTGGTTTGGCAGGAGTTGAAAGGATTAAGAGGGAGTTCATATTAATTTACGTTTGTTGATGCTGCCGGGATTTTCAGCAACTCGGATGGGAAGGTGCGTTGCGCTAAGAGCGCAACACACCCTACTAATAAATTTAGCGTTTTAAGTTTAGCTCTATAGTGTAAAGAACAAGTTATGTAAAAGTTAAAGATGGCATCCACAGACGCGGTGATATGGCTGCGGGAGCGAACAGCCCTGGGCATTCTTTCTGAACCGGCCTTAAACGCCCTGGCGCAAGTCCTGGAAGAACAGGTGATTCCGGCTGGTGAGCGCTCGATCGTGGAAGACACGCCACCGGCTGGCCTCTATATTCTAAGAGAAGGGCGGCTGGAAGGCGACCGCAGCAACCAGACGGGTTCAGTATGGGCGCTGAGTTTGCTCCCCGGAGCCACCATTCACCTGCAAGAGCTGCTGTTCGGACAGCTGGCGCAGAGAACCTTCGCCAGCAAGAGTGAGTGCCGGCTGTGGTTTGTCCCTGCCGGCAGCTTTCTGGAAATCGTGGCCGACTACCCCGAACTCAGGCAAGCCTTCTCGCAGCAGCTGGCGGCTGAGTTGGTTCAGCTGTCGTCGCAACTGAGTTACGAGCAAGAGCGCCAAGCTATCTTGCGCCCCTATTTAGTCACCCGGGCGAAACGCGGGATTGTGGGAAAGAGCCGCTATGCGGTGCGGCTGCGCCAGCAAATTAAACAGGCGGATTCCGACCGGCAGCCGGTGCTGATTTTTGGGGAGCCGGGACTGGAAAAAGACAACATCGCGGCTTTGATTCACTTCAGTTCCCCTTCCCGGCGAGAGCCGGCAATCAAAGTCAACTGCGGCCAACTCCAGGCTAGCGAACTTTTCGGTCGCGCCGGCGGCAAACCGGGGCTGCTGGAATGGCTGGGGGAAGGAACGGTGATTCTCAACAACATCCAAGAACTCCCGCCAGAACTGGTGCCGCAAATCGCTCAATTGCTGCAAAATAGCACCTTTACGCCAGTGGGGGAAGACTCCCGCAAATCGAGCGTTTGTCGGGCGCGGATTATCATGGTTTCCGAGAAAACGCTTCCCGATATTGAGCGACTGGCCGGCCATTCAATTAAAGTGCCGCCGCTGCGGGTGCGCAAAGCCGACATCGCCGCCCAAGTGGAATACTACACGAGCCTGTACTGCCGGGCCAAGGGCATGGCCAAACCCAAACTGACGCCAGAAGCGCTGCGCCGGCTGCAAGCTTATGATTTTCCCGGCAACATCAGAGAGTTGGAGAGTCTGGTGGAGCGAGCGCTGGTGCAGTCTGCCGGCGCAAAAGAGCTGACGGAAGAAATCCTCTGGCCCTCTCAGAGCAAGAAAAAGCAATTCCGCGTCAACCTCTTAAACGCCTATCCCGGATTGCGGCGGTTTTTGCGCAGTCCTTGGTGGCCAGACCGGCTGAACTACTGGTTTACCTTGCCATTGTTTGCCATCGTGGTGGCAGTTTTATTTTTGGGCCCCCAGACTCGCGCTGAAAATTTTGCCTTAAACCTGTTCTGGGCTTGGTGGTGGCCACTGGTTCTGCTGGCCTTTCCGTTTGTGGGGCGGCTGTGGTGCGCCGTCTGCCCGTTTATGATTTATGGCGAGGTGACGCAGAAGCTTTCCCTGTGGCTGTGGCCGCGCCCGCTGAAGCGGTGGCCGCGACAGGAGGCCCAGCAGTGGGGCGGATGGTTTCTGTTTGGGCTATTTGCCCTAATTTTCTTGTGGGAAGAACTCTGGAACTTAGAAAATACCGCCTACCTTTCCGCTTGTTTGCTATTATTAATAACAGCCGGCGCGATGATTTGTTCTGCCATTTTTGAGCGCAGGTTTTGGTGCCGGTATCTCTGCCCCATTGGGGGGATGAACGGTCTGTTTGCCAAGCTTTCCATGACTGAGCTGCGGGCGCAGCAGGGCACTTGCTCAGCGGAATGCTCCACCTATCAGTGCTACAAAGGCGGGCCGCAAAAAGGGGAGGGGTTGGAGACTGCAGGGTGTCCGCTGTACTCTCACCCAGCACAGCTGGAAGATAACAAGGATTGCGTGCTTTGCATGACTTGTTTGAAAGCTTGCCCGCACCGTTCAGTGGAGGTAAATTTGCGCCCGCCAGGAATTGAGCTGTGGACGACTCACACGCCGCGCACCTCTGAGGTGGCGCTGCTGCTGCTGCTGCTGGGCGGGGTGTTTCTCCACCGGCTGCCGGAGTTACAATCAAAGCTGGGATTGCCGGTGGATTTGACCCAGTTCTGGCCGCACTTGGGATTCTCTCTGGCGGCTTTGATTCTTCCTGCCGGCATTCCTTTTGCAGGCTGGGGTTTGATGCAGCTGTTTTACCGGTGGGGCGCTGGCACTCAAAACTGCATTAAGCCTCGCCCGTTTGTGGAGCTGGCTTACGGATATTTGCCGCTGGTGCTGGGGGCAACTCTCGCTCACTATTTGCAGCTGGGGTTGGGAGAAGCGGGACGCATTCTGCCGGTGAGTTTGGCGACTTTTGGCTTGAGCGGTGAGGGGCTGCCGGTGCTGGTGGCTCACCCCGCTGTGATTTCGTTTTTGCAGGGCGCGACGCTGATTTTATCGGCGCTTTTGACGGTGGTGCTGGCGCAAAAAATTGCTCGATGTCCGGTGCGATTGCTGCTGCCGCAACATCTAGCTGCTGCGGTTTTGGCAGGTGTTTTTTGGGCGATTATGGTTTAAGGTAAGTGGGGTGCGTTCCCCCCAAGGGAACGCTACAAGTTTCCGTGGAGGCAAGCGAGAGATATAATAAAGTTAAGCAAAACAGAGGTCGCTGTTAAGTATGAACGATAAATTGACACAAGCTCAGCTCGATCGAGTTATTGCTGAAGTGCAGCGGCTGTCGCTGCGCCAGGAGGCTGAACTGGATCGCCAACAGGTTCAGGAGATTTTGCAAGAACTGAATCTGTCACCGGATTTATTGGATGAGGCGCTGGTGCAAATCCAAAGGCGGGAAGCGCTGGCGGTTCAGCAGCGGCGCAAACGGTGGATTGTGGCGGGAGTCACCGCTGCTTTGATAGGCGCGATTGCGACTGCGACGGTGTTCATCCAGCACCGGCAGCAAGGGTTCGCTCGCGTGTCCACCTATGAGAGTCGCATTACGCTAGATCGGGATAGTGAGGGCAATCTGACTGAGGTTAACCGGCAATCGGGTTCAAAGGTTTTCTACCGCGTTACTCTCAAGGAAGCGCCGGTGGGTGAAAAACTGTCTCTCTCCTGCGATTGGATCGATCCGAGTGGCACAGTTGCTCATCAAAACCGCTATCAAACTCGCCAGATTGACAAAGCTGTTTGGCCCACTTTTTGCTACTCCCAGTTTGGCCCAAATTCGGCTGCCGGCACTTGGCAGGTGCGGATGTCTTTGGATGGGCGAATTCTCAGTACGAGTTCTTTTGTGGTTAAATAATAAAAAACAGCACAGGCGAGACGCCTGTGCTACGTCTGAATTTGTAGGACAGGCGGGACGCCTGTCCCTTGACGACTGAATTTGCAGGTGCACAGGCGAGACGTCTGTGCTACGCCAAACTAAGATAATTTATGAACAGATTGCGATGGCTGTAGTTGTCTCGAAACCTTATGATTTTGTCGGCTATTGGGGCTGGTGTTCTCAACGAGAATGGCAGCTACAACTTATGGACGCTATTGTCTCAGGCTGCGCTAAGTTTAAGGCTAAGCGGTTCAACCGGCAATCCAGTAACGACGATAAACAAAGTGATTGTGTTTGGGGTGTGGCTCACACCGGCACCCAAGTTTGTAGTGAGGACTTAAGTCGAAACTACCAACAAGAAATCACAATCGCCTCTGTGAGTGCGGCGGGATTGCCTGAAACGCCGGAAGCTTGGGTTAAAATGTTAGGAGAGTGCCTGATTTTGGGGCGAGAACCGTTTGGGCGTGCGCCTCTTTATTGGACTCGATTGGGAGAGACGATCTGGTTTGCTTCTCGCCTGCAACTGTTGCTGCCGGTGATTGAAAGCCCGCAAGTTAGCGTACCGGCTTTGTACGGATACAGCTGTTTTTCCTATGTGCCGGCACCCCTGTCGCCGCTGGCTGGTATTTTTGCAGTGCCGGCGGGAACAGAAGTGAGGTTTGTTGGCAGAAACGAGGGAGATGTCCGCACGGAAAGACTGCGGGAGTGGCGGGAAGCGCCGGCGCTATTGCGGGATGAGGAATCGGCGGCGGCGCAACTGCAAACCTTGCTTTTTGACGCCACCCACCGGCAAATCGCTCACTTGCCATCAGAACCAGTGGGTGTGTTTTTATCTGGCGGGATTGATTCCTCAACGATTGCGGCTTTGCTGGTGCGTTCGGGCGTGAAAGTGCGGGCTTACGCCTTGGATTTTGAGCCAATTTTGGGGCAAACCGGCACCGCAGAATTGCCCTACGCCCAGGAGGTGGCTGAGTTCCTGAATATTCCTTTAGTGAAAGTGCCGGTGACGCCGCAGAAAATACGGCAAGCGCTGACAGCAGCCGCCTCCGCCCTGGATTTGCCTTTTGGGGATGGGGCGACTTTGCCTTTATTTTTGTTGGGTGAAGTTGCCAGTCAGGAGACATCAGTTGTTTTCAATGGGGAGAATGGCGACCAATTATTTGCCGGTTGGACGAATAAGCCGCTGATTGCTGCCGGTGTTTACAATCGGGAAAACCCGGCTGGTGCCAAAGACTTTAACCGGCACTACCTCGAAACCTTTCACGCCCTCTACGGATATGAAGCGCAGATTTACCAGCCCGATGTGCTGGCTCAAGTGGGGGATTTGAATCCGGAAGATTGGCTGCAAGAGGCACTAGATCCGCAATTTAACTCTAATCTACTAGCGCGATTGCGCCGCGCTACACTAATGCTGAAAGGGGCGCAAAATATCCAGCCTAGGGCCAACAATTTAGCCCTATCTCAAGGGATGTGGGTGAGGTCGCCTTTCTGCGACTTGGCCTTAACTGAATGGACATTTCAGCTGCCCGGAGAATTTTGCTTGCGCGGCGCTTGCGAAAAGTATATACTGAAAAAAGCTGTAGAATCCTGGCTTCCGCCGGCAGTAGTCTGGAGAGAGAAGCAAGGAATGGCAGTGCCGATAACAGCTTTGTGCTTAAATTCCCTGCGAAAGGAGGTAAGATATTGGTTAAGTCCGTGGAGATTGCGAGAGCAAGGAATCTGGCAGCCGCAACTCCCTTTCCGGATAACAACCGGCCAGATGGGGGGGAATGTGCGCGGGGGCAGAATTGGCAGAATTATGTGGCTGCTAATGATGTGGCAAGTGTGGGCTGCCGCTGTTTTAGGCGAGAATCCCCTCTCCGATCATCCTCCCTTGGCGTCCTCGGCGTCTTGGCGGTTCATAAAATCAATCCCCTCCAGCAAATTATTGTACGATATCTTCTACTTCCCCCCTTGGGGCTGGAAACGCCGGTGAATCAAAGATTAAAGGGCTTTTGGACACTTAATGGAGAGTGCAAAATGTGATAAAAATTAAAGAAAACCAGCCGGCAAAGACTTTACAAGCCGCGCCGTTTGATGTAGAATTAGGTAGGGAATTACTCGACAGCTATGGCTCTCCGCTGTATGTCTATCAGGGCGACCGGCTGCGGGAGACGATTCGGCGGATTAGCGGAGCAGTTCCCTATCCCCACACGCAGTTTCACTTCGCCTGCGTGACGAATGGCAATGTGGCGCTGCTGCAAGTTTTTCAGCAAGCCGGTTGGGGACTTCACGCTAACACGCCTGGAGATATTTATTTAGGGCTGCAAGCGGGATTTGCCCCCGGCAAAATTGTCTACACCGGCAGCAATCTCAGTCGCGAGGATATGCAGCAAGTGCTGGGTTGGGGCGTCAGGACTTTTAATTTAGATAGTGTCGCCCAGCTCAAGCTGTTTTGCGATGTGTGTGGGGCGGAAGTCGGGGGAGATGCCGGCACTGTAAGGGAGATCCCCCCCAGCCCCCCCTTAAAAAGGGGGGGTGAAGAGAGGGGAGATGCGGGGGAAGTGCGGCTGGGATTGCGGTTAAATTTGCCGGAAATTACGGGAGACAGTCGCATTGGTGTGCGCCCGGAGGAATTTCCAGCAGCGATTGCCATTGCGAAATCAGTTGGGTTAAAATTGAGTGGGCTGCATTTTTATCGGGGCACCGGCACGAATGCCACCCAGGCTTTCACTCAAGTGATTGACGCGGTTATCGCCACAGCCCAACAGCTTCCAGACTGGGAATATCTGGATTTCGGGGGCGGGTTTGGCTATCCCTATCATGCCGGTGGGGTGGCGTTTGACTGGGAACTGTTTGGCGCTGAGTTAGCGCAGAAACTTACTGCAGTCGGGGGGGAAATTGAACTGGTAATTGAACCGGGGCGGGCGGCGATTGCCGGCTGCGCTACTTTACTCGCTCGGGCGGTTTCTGTCAAGTGGCAAGAGGGCAAGCAAATTGTTGGCGTCGATACAAGTATTGCCAACTTAGCTGTGCTGTCTGTACATGGGGGCTACCGGGAAATTGTCACCCTGCAACCCACCGAGGGGGAATTGGCGCAACCCCCGCACCCGACGGATGTCTGCGGCAATACTACCTATTCCCGCGACTATCTGGGAAGGAATTGCCGGCTGCCGGCTTTACAAATGGGAGATATTGTGGCAATTTTAGATGTGGGAGCTTACGGATATGCGATGTCTTCGCATTTTCTGCACCGCCCCCGCCCAGCAGAGGTTTTGCTGGAAGCGGGCGGGCACCGGCTGATTCGCCGGCGTGAGGATTATAATGTTTTGCTGAACAACCAAGTGTTTTAAGAGGGGCTGTATATGGGGATGAAATGTGTTCAGTGCGGCATGGATAACGATTTGAAGGAGCGCACGGATAATGGGGGCCGGTGTAAAAATTGCAACCATCCGTTTGCCTTCGAGCCTTCTGCTGTGACCGATTATAGATTCAGATTTACAGATGCGTTTTTTGCTAAGGCAATCGAAGATATTTCTACGAATAACACCCTGTTTCACACGCCCAAGCAGCTGTTTTACCTTTTAGACAAGCGTTTGAACCAGAAACACCCTATAGGGAACATATGGCAAGGTTTAGGCTGTATCATTCTGTTTTTTTCAATTCTCTACTCTTTGGTCCTGGCACCTCTCAATTTGCCTATTTATCTGGCAGGGATGCTGGGAATAATTTTATTTATGTATGGCTGTTTTGAGGCTATCAAAAGCACCAGCAGTTCTCTTGGATATCGCGAAACGAATATCAGGTGTGTGCAAGTTGTTGGGGCGGTGGTTTTAGTGGGCGGCATTGTATGGAGCCTGATTGCTGAAAATTTTTTGTTATTTATGTTTAGTATTTCAGCGGGAATTTTGTCAATCTATTTAGCGTACCGGCAGTCAGCGAGACAAGCGTACATGCCGCAAGACTTCTTTATTACTCAAGAACAATTTCAAACCTGGCTGAATCGCTGGCAAGAAATCAACAACCCTGTGGGGAAGATGTTGCCTCCTCCCCGCGAGGAAAGGCTGCCGGCTGAAGTCAGTACCGAACTCACCGCTTACAGCTTCGATCGGGCGGTTATCTGCGACAGTGCTGTCATTGCTCAAGTGCTAATTGCCAACAACTTCCACTTTGAAAACAACTGTGCCGTACTCAGCGTCACCGGCTACCCCCAGAGCATTTTTAGCACAGTGCTGGAAATGCTCACCCGCAATCCCGACTTGAAAGTCTACGCCCTGCACGATGCCAGCCCTCGCGGTGTCACCCTCACTTATCACTTGCGCACCAGCCCCAATTGGTTTCAAAACTGCAACGTGGCAATTTATGACTTGGGATTGCTCCCTCGCCAAATTTTTGCCAGCCGCAACGTTTTTGTACGCGCGTCAGAGGAATCGGCGCGAGATGCGAAACAAATGCCGGCGGAAGTTCGCCAGAGTCTGTCAGCTTCGGAACTCGAATGGCTGGAAGCTGGCAATTTTGTGGAGTTGGAATCGTTCACCCCGCAAAAACTTATCCAAGTGCTCAATCAAGGAATCGCGCAGAGTCAATCTGCAACTGCCGGTGACAGTTTGGTGGTGATTGATGGGGGTGGGGGCTATCTGTATGCTGCTGACAGTTTCGGCTAGGCAATAAATCGCAGAAGCATCTGCGTTTATCCTTGCTCTTCTGCGGTTCGTTTTTAACCGCAGATGCACGCAGATGAACGCAGATATTATATCATGTCCGGTGGCACTGTTGTGGTATGGCAGATGGGAGCGGGCTCGTTGATATGCTTCCCTGGGGGCGGGTTTATAAATATTCTCGGCTTTCCCGATACATTTCTAGTGAACCCGCCCCTACAAGCCTTTATATACAAAACAGATGCGAGCGGATATGATATCAGAGGCATCTTTGTATTTGGGCGTTATATCATGTCCGGTAGCACCGTTGTTGTACTGATATCATGAACGGTTGCGACGGCATTGTAGAGAGACGCGATTTATCGCGTCTCTACAAGAGTTTTGCATAAGGATGCCACCGGACTTGATATTAGTCTTTCTGATTCACCTGCAGCCAAATTTCTAAACTCACCAGCAACCAGAGCAACTGGCCATATCGCGGCCACAATTGCCCCCGGTAATCTAGCCACTCTCGAATCAATGATTGATTCAGGTAAGGCGCGATGGCGGCTCTTTTGTTTAACAGCAACCCCCTGGCTTGTCGCTGCCAAATTTTGCGAAACCACTGCTGCATGTGCATGATCATACCGCTTTTTGGCCGCTTCAATATAGCATCTGGCAGTAAATCAGCTACCGCCCGCTTCAGAACTGCCTTTTCTTCCGCACCGGCAAGTTTGTATTCCGGCGGGATTTGCAGGCTCAACTCCACCACGCGCCGGTCGAATAGAGGAGAGCGCCCCTGCAAACCGGCAGCTTGCGTAAAATTATTGACCTTTGTTAGAATGTAATCGGCTCCCTTGAATTTGATGTTGAGCAGCATCAGCCGGTTTAAATAGGTGGCGTCTGGGGAGTTTAAATCCGCTTCAAACACGGAGGGTTCTGCTTGTACCGCCGCCCAAACCTCAGGCTGCAAAAGGCGCGGCAAATCCGGGTAACATTTTTTAAAAGAGGTTAGATACGCCGGCAGAGAACCGGCTCTCTCTCCAGAAATTGCGCAGCCGTATAAACTGTTCAATAGCATCGGCTGGTTTTTCGGCCCGCCAAAGCAGGGGTCGCCTCCTTCTCCATTGAGCACCGCGCTGGCGGATTCTGTGGCGAGATCGCCCACCAGCAAGTTGGGAACGGTTAACCCCTCGCCAATGGGGTCGTCTAAATGCGCCATCGCTAACGGCAGCTTTTCCCACAGGGTATCTGGTGGAATTTCTAAAATGTGGTGGTGGGTTTGGCAGTGTTTGGCGACTAAATTGGAGAATTCCAATTCATGGGGATGCTCGAGTCCGAAATGAATGGAATAGGTGTGGACGGGGCGGTGGTGCAATTTGGCGGCGAGGGCTGTGATGCAGCTGGAATCGATTCCGCCGGAGAGGAAAACTCCCACCGGCTCGCCGGGAGGCAAGTATTCCGCAACGACTTGTTCTAAGAGTTCGCGCAGCTGCAAGGCGTGCCATTCCAAAGGTTGGGAAGCGTGGCGAATTTCTTGTCGCGGCTGCCAGTAAATTTGCGCAGTTTCATCGGGGAAACGCAAATATGTTCCCGGACGCAATTCGCGCACATTTTGCCATAAAGTCCGCTCTCCTGGCACAAAAGCGCAGCAGAGATAATCTCGCAGGGCGACTAAATCTAATTCGGATGAGCGGTACGGTGCGAGGGTGCGCAATCTGGGGGCGACGAAACGAGTTGCGCCGGCAGTTGTGTAATATAATGTGCGGGAGCCGGTTCTGTCGCGCACCAGCCACAATTCCTGACGCTCCCGATCCCAAATCGCCAGCGCAAACATGCCTTGTAGCAGCGACAGGGATTCGACGCCTTCTCGCTCCCAAAGTTGGGCGACAATCTGGGCGTCGGTGCCCGGATCTGCGCCCTGGCGCTGCAGCAGTTGGGAGCGGTTGCTCAGCCAGATGTCGCCAACTACAGCGAAGCGCTCTCCGGGGCTGAGTGCGGGTGATATGCCGGCAATTGTCAGTTTATCACTTCGCCAGGTAACGTTTTGTGGGGACGCGAAATTTCGCATCTCTACCTCTAGGCATTCCCAAGCGAGAAACCAAGCCGGTGCCGGCAAAATCTGGGAACCGACAGAAGCGAGCCTGTTGGGAAAAAGTGCCTGTAATTTGGGTAACATAAAAGGCATGTTCCACTATCAATTAATATCAATTAGGGACGGGTTGGGGGACAAAAACGGACAGGGCTTGCGGGATTACGCGAAATTGAGCCGGGGTTTTGCTTGCGAGTTCGCCATCCGCGTCTATGGGTTGGGGAATGCGAGTGCTGATCGTGATTTCTTTGGCTTGGAGAGTCAGCACGCCGGGAGTCGGTTTCCCCAGCAGTAGAGCAGGCAGCAGCGTAATTATATGCCACCTGTGCTGAATTTGAATGCAGTAGAGGTCGAGCCTTTGGTCATCAATCTGAGCGTCGTCCGCCACACTAAACCCGCTGCCGTAATAGCGACCGTTGCACACGGTAATCTGAAGGGTTTTTACGCGAACTGACTGATTGTTTCCTTCAATTTCTGCCCAAAAAGGCCGGGTGTGCCAAAGAACCTGAAGGGCGGTGACGGCGTAGGCGATAACTCCCCAGCGCCGCTTGAATTCTTTTTTGACATGCTTGTTGATTTCGGCACTCAGCCCCATGCCGGCCACATTGAGGAAGTATTGGCCATTCACCCAGCCCAAGTCTATGCGGCGGATTTTCCCGCCGGCAATAATCTGGCAAGCTGCCGGTATGGACTGCGGAATTCCCAGATTGCGGGCTAGATTGTTGGCGGTTCCCAGGGGAAGTATACCCAAGGGCAAGTGAGTGCAAGCCAGCGCATCCACTGCTGCATTGATAGTGCCATCCCCACTGCCAATTATAACACAGTCCACCTGCTGGCTGTACTGCCGAATGAGGTCGGGCAGTCCCTGAGGTTTTTCCGCTGACTCTTCTATCAATTCCAGCCCAGATTTTTGCAATTCTTGAATGGCTTGCAACCGAGCTTCTTGCCCCCGCCGAGAGTGGGGGTTAACTAGCAGCAGTGCGCGTTTAGTCATTGTAATTTTAGATTTTGGATGTTATATTTTACGGGGCAGCCAAATTCTGGTGAACCGGCTGCAAAACGGTACAAGGGGGCTAAGGTAACAGGTGAATTGGAATCAAGATCGAGAACTCCGATCCCTCACCGGGGGCTGAGTTACATTTTAGCTGACCGCCGTGTTTTTCCACAACAATCTGATAGCTAATGGAGAGGCCGATCCCGGTGCCCTTGCCCACGGGCTTAGTGGTGAAGAAGGGATCGAACACCCGCTGTTTTACCTCCTCGCTCATGCCAGGGCCGGTGTCAGAAATCCGGATTTCCGCCCAGTTGTCTTCTGTGACGCCGGTGCGAATCCGAATTGTGGGGACTGGGCACTGGGCGCTGGGCGCGGGCAAAAGCTGTTCTTTCCCGCGCCCGACGCCCTTTTGCCCGTGACCCATTTCCAAGGCATCAATGGCATTGCTGAGCAGGTTCATAAACACCTGGTTGAGCTGACCGGCATAGCAGGTCACGGGGGGCAGTTCGCCGTACTCTTTAATTACTTGGATGCTGGGACGCCCCGCTTTAGCTTTGAGCCGGTTCTGCAAAATCAGCAGGGTGCTGTCCAGTCCGGAGTGAATATCCACCGGCTTTTTCTGGGCTTCATCCAGGCGCGAGAAGTTGCGCAGCGACAGAACCACTTCCCGGATGCGATCTGCCCCCACCTGCATGGAAGACATCAGTTTGGGGAAGTCTTTGCTGAGGAAATCGAGGCCCATTTTTTGCATCTGAGCTTGAATTTCTGGTGCGGGATGGGGGTAGTGCTTCTGGTAAAGGTCAACCAGATGCAGCAGTTCTTCAGTGTACTGGCGGGCGTAGGCGATATTTCCATAGATAAAGCTAACGGGGTTGTTAATTTCGTGGGCGACACCGGCAACCAGCTGCCCGAGAGAAGACATTTTTTCCGTTTGAATGAGTTGGGTTTGAGTTTGTTTTAGCTCTTGCAGGGCCAGTTCTAACTGTTGGGCTTGCTGCCGGAATCGCTCCTCGGAGCTGCGCAGCGCTTCCTCAGCTTGTTTGGCTAGGGTGATGTTTTGCGTCATCACCATGCCGGCGAGTACGTCTCCCTGTTCGTTTCTCACCGGCAGAGTGTGGGTGCGGTAGATGCGGTTGGCTAAGGGGACTTCGGCGACAACAGCTTCTCCCGCCAGTGCGGCGCGGTAAAGCGGCTCCATGGCGGCGCTGGTTTCCGGCGGAAAGACATCCCAAATGGTTTGTCCTTCCATTAATTCTTTGGAAAGTCCCATTTTGGCGAGTTCGGTGCCTTCAGCGAGAGTGTGGCGCAGCTGGGAGTCAAACAAGCACACGGCACCGTTGGGGAAATTTTCAGCCAGCGTGCGGTAGAGGTTTTTGCTGCGGTGCAGTTCGGCTTCCATCCGCCGGCGCTCGGTGATGTCCACCCCGACAAACACCGCTTGAGTGCCTTGATGGTACTTCTGAGCAACTATTAAATAGTTGCGGCGCGTGCCGTCAATTCCCACGCCCACCTCTTGAGAGGTTGTCTGAGACTTCGAGTTAAAAAACTGGCGGGCAAAATCGGCGAAACCGGGGCGGCTTTCCATAAAGCCAACTTCTCGACCGGCAAAGCTTTCTGCTGGCAAGTCAAAGGCGGTGGCGAGATGCCGGTTGACGCCGAGATACCGCAAATCGGAATCTATCCAAGAAACCAAACCGGGCACGGCATCCAAGACGGCTTGCAGCTGATCTTTGGCATTTTGCACCTCAGCCTCGGCTTGTTTGCGCTCCGTAATGTCCCGCACGAAAGCGCAGTGGTACTCAGAGCCGTTGAATTTTAAATAATTGACAGTGACTTCCACCGGGAAAAGCCGGCCCTCTTTGGTGCGGTGTTCCGATTCAAAGGTGAAAGACTGAAATTGCTTGATGGCTCGCCAGTGTTCCGCCCAGGCACCTGCTGAAAAGCCGGGGTTGATGTCGTAGGCTTTCAGCGACAGCAGTTCTTCTTTAGTGTAACCCAGGGAGTTGCAGGCGGCTTCGTTGACGTAGCTCAGGGAAGCGTCCGATGTCATCCAGAAGATGGCGTCAGCGGCTTTGTCCATCGCGAACTGGGTGAGTTGCAACCTCGCAGCCAGGTGCTTGCGCTCCGTGAGGACTTCGCTGAACAGGATCAGCCCGCCGATTTCACCGACACTGCTGTGCCAGGGCTGGATGTCCCACTTCACCCACTCGGTGCGCCCATCGGGCGTGGTGAAGCCATCTTCAAGGCACTCCCCCTGCCCTTTGGCCAAACAGCGCTCGCAGATTTCTTTCCAAGAATCGGGGAGGTTGGGAAAGACTTCGTAGTGAGAGCGCCCGATAATCGAGTTTGGAGCTCTGTTGAGTGTGGCAAGGTGGGTGTTGCGGAGTTCGGTTGGCTGACAGGGTTCCAAGCCGTAGTCACTCAGCCACCGCCGGCTCACCGCCAGATAGCGCATCTGGCAATCCACCATCGCCACAGCTGCCGGTACTTGCTCGACAAACCGGCGAAATCGTTCTTCACTGTCGTGCGCAGCCACTTCTGTCCTCTGGTGTGGGTGTGGGGCTGTCCCCGGGAGAGATATGGGGTCAACTGTTTCTAGGGTAACTACTGGCCGGTGAATCGTATGCTTTTGCTGGACTGGTGTGTTCTGCACGGAAAGCAACCTCCTTTCGGTGGATCTGGGCGAGAATTTTTCAGGACTGTGAGAAGCCGCAAGGGATCTGCCGGTGGAACACTCCTGGATCTCAGGACGGATGAGCTCCAAAGGTCAAACCCTATCTGCGGATCAATTGCTGTCAAATCCTGACAGTCGAGTTGAATGAGTCCTGGCGGCGGCGGTGCCGTTTTCAGACACAGTGATGCGAACCCTGATACCCCTCGAAGGTAGGACGCCGGTGCGGACGCACGCGGGGGCTGGCGGTGGCTTGTTTCTGTTATACAGGCCCAAGCCTCTCCCGTAGCGTCAGTATTTATACCAAATGCGACTAACTTAGCCGTTTTTATCAGCGCCGTCAATTTTTCTCGTCAGGTCGGGTTCTGCGTTTACGGTTTATTTTTATATCTTAACATAAATTTAATAAAGTTTACATACAGCCGGGTGAGGTCGCGCCAAGCCGGTGCTGCGTGGCCCGCCGGCCCGCTCTGGTCAAATTCAGCAACAGAGGCTATAATCAGCGGGTGCTTGACAGTGAAAGTGATCAATATGTCTGGGTGATTTTGCCGGTATGAGATTTGTAGTTGGGCGTTAGCCCCACCCATACCCCAGCGGTACCGACATTTGGGGTGGACAGGTGCTTTCTTTGTTTAATCACATCTATCCGCCGGCAGCAGTCACGCCGGTACGAGAGCTGGGAGGCAGCTGTTGCAAAAAAGTCGGCGGCTGCAGTATAATAGCAGAAAGTAAACGACGGTTCGGTGATGGAACTATTCACTATCGGTCACTCCAATCACAGTATTGAAGCCTTTATTTCATTGCTCCACAAGCACGGAATAACAGCTCTTGCAGATGTGCGATCGCATCCCCACAGCCGATATTTGCCCCATTTCAATCAATCTGCCTTAAAAGCCGCGCTTTTAAGTGCCGGCATTCAGTACGTCTTCCTCGGTCGAGAGCTGGGCGCAAGACCCGCAGATCCGAGCTGTTATGTGGGGGGCAAAGCCTTATACGAAAAAATTGCCACTACCGAACTATTTCGCGAAGGAATTCAGCGGTTAATCAAGGAGTTGGAAACGGAGAAAATCTCGCTGATGTGCTCTGAGCAAGATCCAATCGAATGCCACCGATCTATTTTAGTTTGCCAGCACTTACGAGAATTGCCAATTCAGATAAATCACATATTAAAAACAGGCGAATTAGAGCCACAAAAACATCTAGAAGACAGGCTGATCGTTTTGCACAAACTGAATCAGCCAGACGAGGTGACGCCGGTACAGCTTTCTCTCTTTGACGCGCCGCCAGCAAAGCCGGCTCGCTCGCGAGAGGAGTTCCTGAAACAAGCTTACAAGCTGCAAGGCTATAAAATTTCGTATGGGGTAAAAAGTAAAAAATATGCCCCTGATGACTAAAATTATCTGCCTTGCTAATTCCTGGAAGCATGGCGACAATTGTATCGCGGGTATCGAACTTTGGACAGGAAAATGGATTCGTCCGGTGTCTAAATTAGATGACGGTCGTATTCCCAGAAATACCCGACTGGTACTGGGTAAAGAACCTCAATTATTAGACATCCTAGAAATCCCCCTAGCCCAAACAGGGCCAGATTTTGGTTTTGCCAGTGAAAATCGCTCGCTATTGCCAGGATCGTGGCGTCCTGCTGGACGGGTTCAGCCAGCAGATGTGTTAAAATACTGTGAGAATACGCCCTATATTCTTCACAACTCATTGAGCTATGTTACGGTTCCCTTTCTGCAAGCTTTACCATTCCCTCAGCGCCAGACGCTGCAATTAGTTCATGCAGTAGAATTTCATGTGCGGAGTGCGGAACGAGCGAGGGGAAGCAAGCAGTGGAAAGGCACACTTGTAACTGCTAGAGGACAGTGCTTGACAGATGCCGGTATCACCGATCCTGTATTTGTTGAAAAGCTGGAAGCGGGATATCGTCCGCAAAACTCCTGCTTGGTGACAGTTAGCTTAAGTATGCCTCACCGACCTCCTGACTGGGAAGGGGATGACCCCTGTTGTAAATTAATCGCCGGT
Source organism: Oscillatoria princeps RMCB-10 (assembly GCA_019359235.1). Lineage (GTDB taxonomy): Bacteria > Cyanobacteriota > Cyanobacteriia > Cyanobacteriales > Oscillatoriaceae > Oscillatoria > Oscillatoria princeps. Next base: position 40,922 of record JAHHHT010000009.1, on the reverse strand, counting down.
GTCATAGAACTAGATGAGCGCTCCCAAATTATAGCTGACAGTTACTTTAGAAAATTTGCTAATGTCTCTCCTTATTAAACCCGAAGTTAATTTTTAATTCGCTCGTAGGGAATGTAGTCTTCAGGGTTCGTCTCGGCCAAAATCTTCTTAGCCTCCTCTACATCCATCTCATCTTCCAACTTTTCAATGACCCGCTCCAAGAAGCAAAATTCATCGGTCGAGATAATAGCCGCCACCTCTTTGCCGTCTTGACTGACAATCACCCGCTCCTCGCCCGCCGCCACACGGCTAACGGTTGACGCAAAGTTATCTCGCGCCTCATCCGCCGCGCACAATCGGGCTATCCTCAGGGTTTAGGTATCCTTCAGCGATCGCAGGTTCCATTGCATCGCTCCTGTCGTTTGCAAATATTGCAGAATAGAATAAATTGTAAATCAAGACTCTTTTTCGTATCGAGTTTCCCAATGAAAAGCCCTTTCCTCGAACGCCTCCACAGCCCAGATCGCCCCGTCATCGTCTTCGATGGGGCGATGGGCACGAACCTGCAAACCCAAAACTTGACAGCAGACGACTTTGGTGGTAAAGAGTACGAAGGCTGCAACGAGTATCTGGTGCACACCAAACCGGAAGCGGTGGAAAAAGTCCACCGGGGCTTTTTTGAAGCCGGTGCGGATGTCATCGAAACCGACACCTTCGGCGGGACTTCCATTGTCCTGGCGGAGTACGACCTCGCAGACCAAGCCTACGAGCTGAACAAAACCGCCGCAGCCCTCGCCAAGCGCATCGCGGCGGAATACTCCACCCCAGAAAAGCCCCGGTTTGTCGCCGGCTCGATGGGCCCAGGCACGAAGCTGCCCACCCTGGGACATATTGACTATGACACCCTGAAGGCCGCTTTTGCCGAACAGGCGTCGGGACTCTACGACGGCGGCGCTGATTTGCTTCTCGTCGAAACTTGCCAGGACGTGCTGCAAATCAAGGCGGCGCTCAATGCCATTGAGGAAGTATTCCAGCAAAAAGGCAGTCGGATTCCGATCATGGTGTCCGTGACGATGGAAACCACCGGCACCATGCTCGTCGGTTCCGATATCAGCGCCGTGGTGGCCATTCTCGAACCCTACCCCATCGATATCTTAGGGCTTAACTGCGCCACCGGCCCCGACCGGATGTCCGAGCACATCCGCTACCTCTCCCAGCACTCGCCCTTCGTAGTGTCCTGCATCCCCAATGCCGGTTTGCCCGAAAATGTCGGCGGACAAGCGCACTACCGGCTCACCCCGATGGAACTGCGCATGTCCCTGATGCACTTCGTGGAAGATTTGGGCGTCCAGGTGATTGGCGGCTGTTGCGGAACCCGACCGGCACACATCGAGCAGCTGGCGGAAATTTCCAAAACCCTGCAGCCGAAACCCCGACCTGTGCGGGTTTCGGCGGAGCGCCCAGAGCGGGAGGCTTTGCAGTACGTGCCGGCGGCGGCGTCGATTTACAGCTCCCAACCCTACGAGCAAGACAACTCCTTTTTAATTGTTGGCGAGCGCCTCAACGCCAGCGGTTCCAAAAAGTGCCGGGACTTGCTCAATGCCGAAGACTGGGACGGACTGGTGTCAATGGCGCGGGAGCAGGTGCGGGAAGGCGCACATGTCCTCGATGTCAACGTCGATTATGTCGGGCGCGACGGCGTGCGCGACATGCGGGAACTGGTGTCGCGACTGGTGACAAATGCCACGCTCCCCCTGATGCTCGACTCGACAGAGTGGGAGAAAATGGAAGCTGGCTTGAAGGTTGCCGGTGGCAAATGCCTGCTCAATTCCACCAACTTTGAAGACGGGGAGCCGCGCTTCTTCAAAGTGCTGGAACTGGCGAAGCAATACGGTGCCGGTGTGGTGGTGGGCACCATTGACGAAGAGGGGATGGCGCGGACGGCTGAGAAGAAGTTTGCGATCGCCCAGCGAGCTTATCGCGCCGCGATCGAATACGGCATCCCCGCCTACGAGATATTTTTTGACACCCTCGCCCTGCCAATTTCCACCGGCATCGAAGAAGACCGCGCTAATGGCAAAGCCACCATTGAGTCAATTCGCCGCATACGGCAAGAATTGCCCGGGTGTCACATTCTCCTCGGCGTTTCTAACATCTCGTTTGGCTTGAACCCCGTGGCGCGACAAGTGCTCAATTCCATGTTCCTGCACGAGGCAATGCAAGTGGGGATGGATGCGGCAATTGTCAGCGCCAGCAAGATTTTGCCCCTGGCAAAGATTGACCCGGCGCATCAGGAAATCTGCCGGCAGCTGATTTATGACGAGCGCCGGTTTGAGGGGGATGTCTGCGTTTATGACCCTCTGGCGGAACTGACAACGCTGTTTCAGGGGAAAACGACAAAGCGCGACCGCACTCAGGATGAAAGCTTGCCGGTGGAGGAGCGCCTCAAGCGCCACATCATCGACGGCGAGCGCATCGGATTGGAGGCGCAACTCGCCAAAGCCCTGGAAAAATATCCCCCTCTGGAGATTATCAACACCTTCCTGCTGGATGGCATGAAAGTGGTGGGGGAACTTTTCGGTTCTGGGCAAATGCAGCTGCCTTTTGTGCTGCAGTCAGCTGAGACTATGAAAGCCGCCGTGGCGTACCTGGAGCAGTTCATGGAAAAGTCGGAAGCCGGCGATAATGCCAAGGGGACTTTTGTGATCGCTACCGTTAAGGGGGATGTGCACGACATCGGGAAGAACCTCGTGGATATCATCCTGAGCAATAACGGCTACCGCGTGATAAACTTGGGCATTAAGCAGCCGGTGGAGAATATCATCGAGGCTTACCAGAAGCACAAGGCTGACTGCATTGCCATGAGCGGTCTGCTGGTGAAGTCCACCGCCTTTATGAAGGAGAACCTGGAGGTGTTCAACGAGCGGGGGATTACCGTGCCGGTGATTTTGGGCGGTGCGGCGCTGACTCCCAAGTTTGTCCATCAGGATTGCCAGAACACCTATAAGGGTAAGGTGGTTTATGGCAAGGATGCCTTCTCTGACTTGCACTTCATGGATAAGCTAATGCCGGCTAAGGCTGCGGGTAAATGGGATGACAGTCAGGGATTTGTGGATGAGGTTGCAACCGCAGATGAACGCGGATTAACGCAGATAGAAGAGAAACATCAGCGTTCATCTGCGTCCATCAGCGGTTCTTTATCTGATTCGGAACCGCCGCAGGTTGATACGCGGCGCTCTGAGGCGGTGGCGGTTGATATTGAGCGCCCGACTCCGCCTTTCTGGGGGGCGCGGGTGCTGCAGCCAGAGGATATTTCGCTGGAGGAGGTTTTGTGGTATTTGGATTTGCAGGCGCTGATTGTGGGTCAGTGGCAATTCCGCAAGCCGAAGGAGCAGTCCCGCGAGGAGTATGACGCTTTCTTGGCGGAGAAGGTTTATCCTGTGTTGGAGGTGTGGAAGCGCCGGATTGTTGAGGAGCGGCTGTTGCAGCCGCAGGTGGTTTACGGGTATTTTCCGTGTCAGGCTGAGGGGAATTCTCTGCTTGTGTATGAGGCGGCTACTCTTGTAGAGACGCGATTTATCGCGTCTCCCCCCTCGCCGGTGGCGAGGTTTGATTTCCCCCGCCAGAAGTCGATGCGCCGGTTGTGCTTAGCTGATTTCTTTGCGCCGGTGGAGTCGGGGGCGATTGATGTGTTCCCGATGCAGGCGGTGACGGTGGGGAATGTGGCGACGGAGTACGCGCAGAAGCTGTTTGCGGCGAATCAGTATACGGATTACCTGTATTTTCACGGGTTGGCGGTGCAAACTGCGGAGGCGCTGGCGGAGTGGACTCACGCGCGGATTCGCCGGGAGTTGGGGTTTGCTAGTCAGGAGCCGGACAATATTCGGGATGTGTTAGCGCAGCGGTATCGCGGTTCGCGGTACAGTTTTGGCTATCCGGCTTGTCCGAATATTCGGGATCAGTACAAGCAGTTGGAGTTGCTGGGTTGCGAGCGCATTAATCTGTATATGGATGAGAGCGAGCAGCTTTATCCGGAGCAGTCTACGACGGCGATTGTGACTTATCACCCGGCGGCGAAATATTTCAGCGCTTGATATTTCTCGTTCCCAGGCGGAGCCTGGGAACGAGCTGCGGGAGGCTCCGCCTCCAATTCCCATCTCGCCTGCTTAATGGAGGTGCGCCGGCAGAATGAATTCTGCCGCTATACAGACAAAGCCGGCCTACCCAACGGGCACGGGCTTCGCCCAACGCGGGCTAATATTAATTTCGGGGGGGATGAATTCCGCACAAGCCGGTGGAATGAATTCTGCCGCTATACAGACACGACAGGTCGTTTGACGAGTGGATTGGGGAATCTTGGATGCTGAAACGGCTGCAGGAAAAGGCAGATGAATTAAGCGGTGTTGAGTTGGTTTATTGAGGGGGATTTTCCGCAACTTCGTGACATGGGTTCTAGATGTTCACCCCATACCACAGGCGAGACGCCGCCCAATCTATAGCAGGTCTAAATGATTTGCGCAACCGCTGGGTGCCCAGAACCCCGGTTTCTTAAAGAAACCGGGGTTCTGAAATTTACACGAAGGTTATTGACGCGCTCTATCATTATTGCAAACCGCACGCCGGCGGCACAGCTGTCACATCTGGCACACGCACCGGCACCGATTCCGAATTCCCCGCACCGGCATCACCGCCCAGACCCCTCACTGCCCTGGCACCTCACCGGCCCGCCCTAATTATAAATATTTTGTTAACTTAAGGTCGCTATTCATTAGATATTCTTAACTCACCGATCTGGCAAAAACTGGTATACTTGAGCGGTGCATGGGTATGGGAGTCGGCAGGGGTAGTCCAGGCGTAGCCATTACGCCAGCTGAAAGGGTGACATCAAGCCAGAAGCTTTAATAGTTTCCGACCGGAACCACTCGTAAGCCAAAAAGCGAGACTTCTAACGACAAGCTTTTCATTATAGCGAGATAAACGCAAGTCGCCTACAGGATACGGACTGTCCGCAAGAGTTTGGTGGACTGCAATTCGCATGCGTATCTAAACCCACAAAGGTATTAACGGTGAAACTTAAAAACACAGTACGACTGACGCTACTGGCTGTCGAGTTGCTTCTGATTGGCCTGATCAGCCCCATGATTCTTCACGCTTCCGACCATGACGACGGCGAGGTAACAACTAAAGGTCGAGCGGTCAATTTGACTGACCTGTATGTATTCCGCGAAAAAGACCAGAATCCCGCAGCAGCTCAGGATGACCTGGTACTGATCATGAATACAAACCCCCGGTCTTTGCCTCGCCAGCCCTATTACTTCAGCAACACCGCCCGTTACGAATTCCACATCACGCGCGTGGCGGACAACAACGCCACCCCCACCGGCAAAAGCAATTTAACCCTGCGGTTTGAGTTTAGCCCCCCAGATGCGAGCGGTGCCCAGAACATGACCGTAACTGCAATTCGCGGGAATGGCACGCAGAAAAGCAACAACCTGACCACCACAGGTGCCCCTATCCGGACAACACCGCTGAATACCTTGCCCGTCCTCAGTACAGTATCGCTCGGGGGTTCCAACCTGACCGTGTTCGCCGGCTTGAGGGAAGATCCCTTCTTCTTTGATGTTGAGCAGTTCTTCCGGGTTCGCGCCGGCGCTCTGGGCCGAGGGCCAGCAGAAGGCTTCCGCCCCGCCAACCAAGCCATTGACTTTACCAAAGGCTACAACGTGAACAGCATCGTGGTGCGGGTGCCCAAAGCCTTCTTGCAGCAGAAGACAGGGGTGAATACCTTTGATGTCTGGGAAACAATTTCCGTAAAAGACGACAGTGGCAATTACCAGCAGTTCGAGCGCCTGGCGCGACCGGCAATCAACGAAGGCTTGATCCTCACCCAAGATTACTTGAACGCCTTTAACAGCATTCCCCCGAGTCTGGACTTGAGTGACGCCGCCGCTCCCGTGCGCAATGAGGCAGTGGCCACCCTCAACGCCGTCGATCTGGCCGATGGCAGCGACAATGTAGATCCCAATGCCATTGCCGGCGCTTTTCTCCCGGATGTGATGCGAATCGACACCACCAAAACCAGCGGTTACGCCAGCGCCTTTAACAGCAAAGGCAGCCCGATCGGCGGTCGCATGATCAAAGATGATGTCATCGACATCACCCTCGGCGTTCTAGTCGGATCTCCCGTAAGCGATAACGTCTCCTACGACGGCGCAGCGGGCAACCCAGCTCAAGGGCACAGGCCGCTGGAAGCCAACTTCCCTTACCTGCCGGCACCTAATTAGTCATTCGTTTCAATCCCGGAGCCGGGATTCAGCTGGCCAAAAATATGCTTCTCCAGCCGCCGGCTGAAACCATTATCGCATTCATTTCGGCTTCTTCGGATAATCGGGACGCTCTTTTTAAGGTCAATTGACCGGACATGATATGGCAACTCAACGCCCAACTCAGCCCTCAAAACACAGAACTCAGGACTATTTCTGGGGAGTGCTGCTGATTGGGCTGCCCTTAGCCAGTCTCCTGCTGGCAAACCTTCCTTCAGCAAAGCGTTTCTGGAACGGGAGCTGGGCCAACCCAAGCCCTGCCGGCCTCAATCCGGCTTACCGCTACCCCTTCTCCGAAAGCTTAGAATCCCAAGCCAGTCCCAAACTCAGCCTGCAGCAAGAAATTGCCTTTTACCAGCACCGGCTCAGTCTTGACCCCCAGAGCGGTCTGAACCGGGCCGCACTGGCCCAAGCCTACTTAAAAATGGCCCGCGCCACAGGAGAGAGCAGCTGGTACTTACTGGCGCAGCAGGCGGCTGAGCGCTCTTTGGCTAGCTTGCCTTTTGACAACACCGGCGCACTGCTCGCCCTCGCCCGGATTGCCGAAGCCCGACATGACTTCCCCACCGCCCTGCGCCTCGCCGAACAGGCCGGCTTTCGCAACGAGGACGCCCTCGCCATTAAAGTCACGTCCAATCTGGCTGCCGGTAAAGTGGACGAAGCCGCTCGATCCGCCGAAGCTTTGGTGCGGCGGATTCCCAACCTGGGAACCCTGACCCTGCGGGCGCTAACGCACCAAGCTCAGGGAAAAGACGCAGAAGCGCTCCGAGACTTTCAGCAAGCCCTCGCTGCAGAGGAGCCAGGAGAATTGGGCAGTTCCGCTCGCACCCGAACCCTTCTGGGCCGGTATTGGGCCAAGCGCGGGCAGCTGGCTGAGGCGAAAGCCCTCTACCAGGAAGCCCTGCGACTTGCGCCGCGAAACTCCCTGGCGCTGGCGCATCTGGCCGAGCTGGAAACCCGGCTGGGACAGTACAGAGAGGCGGAAAGCCACTACGCCCAAATCGTCACCTATTCTAATGGAGCCGCCACCGTCTACGACCACATCGTCGATCGGGGGATGGCCCGACTCAAAGAATTGCAGGGGGACTCCAAAGCGGCGAAACAGTGGCAGGACAGAGCCGAAGCCATCCTGCGCCAGCAGACTGCAGGGGAAAAGGGCAGCAACTTCGGGCACCGGCGGGAACTGGCGCACCTGCTGCTGGAGCGGGGGCGTCCCCAGGATGTGGGGGAAGCCCTCACCTTGATGCGGGCAGAAGTCAAGATCCGCCAGGACGCCCAGACGCTGGACACCCTGGCCTGGGCGCTGTCCCGACTGGGCCGGTGGCAGGAAGCCCGAACCGCCATGCGCTCGGCTCTCCGCTGGGGCGTCCGCGATGCTGGAATGTTCTACCGCGCCGGCACTGTCGAGAAGGCGCTGGGAAATGAATCCGCCGCCCGCGCCTACTTCCAGCAGGCGCTAGACACTGACCCCACTTTCGACGAACAAGCCCGACGAGCGTTGGGACTTGGGTTGTAACTGTCATATTAAAGGCGAATTGATGAAGGTAAAAAACAACACAGGTGCCGGATGGAAACGATTATGTTCGCCGCTCGGCATCAACCGCCGCCGTCTTCTTTTCTTCGCTCGCCGGCTGGTTCCCGGACTGGGAGCCCTGTTGCTGTCCGTGACTTTGGCCGCCCCCAGCCTGGCTCACTGGGCGGATCTCGCCGTGGCGGAGATTGTGGTGGGCGAGACTCAAACCCAAGTCACCCTGACTTTTCCGACGGGGCTAGTAGCAGAAGCGGACGACAGTCGGGACGGGCGGCTCTCAGCGGAGGAAGTCCGCACCCACAGCGCCTTGCTTGAGAAGTTCCTGGGCGAGCGGATTCGCCTCACCGATGGCCAGGGCGACACCGGATCTCTCGCCCTCAGCCCCCTGCCGGCGGCTTCCCGGCGCGAGAATGTGGACACCCACAGCACGTTGCTGCTGACCTACACTTGGCGCAAGCCGGTGGGGGATCTGCGCATTGAATACGATCTGTTTCTGCCCGGGGTGAGCACAGCCAGCTGTCAGGCTGTGATTGTGCGTGCCGGCGAGTTGCGCAGTTTTGTCTTCACCCCCAACAGCCGCACGTTCCAGCTGTCGGGCGACCGCCCCTCAGCCTGGCAGTCCACCGTTGGCGTCCTGCTGGCCATCTGGGGTTCCTTCGTCTGGGGTGCCGCCCACGCGCTGTCCCCCGGACACGGGAAAACGGTCGCCGGCGCTTATTTGGTGGGGGCGCGGGCTACTGTCAAGCACGCCGTATTTCTGGCGCTGACGACTACTGTCACCCACACCGCTGGGGTGTTCGCTCTCGGTGGGGTGGCGCTTTTCGCCTCCCAGTTTGTTCGGGCGGAGCAGCTGTACCCCTGGCTGAGCCTGCTGTCGGGCGTGGCGGTGGTTGCGATCGGCCTCAATTTGTATGTCAGCCGGCACCGGCACTCACACGCCGGTGCTCACACACACGACCCCGACCACGACCCCGACCACGACCACGAGCACGACCACGACCACAGTCACCACCACCACGACCACAGTCACCACCACCACGACCACAGCCACGAGCACGAACACAGCCACAAGCACGAACACAGCCATCACCACCATCACCACCACCACCACCACGGGGAAATGGAGTCACCGGCACATGGGGAGCACCCGATTGCCGGCGCACACTCGCACTTGCCCCCCGGTGCGGATGGATCGCCGGTAACCTGGCAGAGCCTGCTGGCGCTGGGCGTCTCCGGCGGTATTTTGCCCTGCCCTTCAGCCCTGGTGGTGCTGCTGAGCGCCTGGTCGCTGGGCCACCTTGGCTTTGGACTGGCGCTGGTGCTGGCATTCAGTTTGGGACTCGCTGGGGTGCTCACCGGCATCGGATTCCTGCTGATCTTTGCCAAGCGGCTGTTCCAGGAACTGCCGGCACAAAGGATGGAAGCGTTCAGAGTGCTGCCGGCTGCGAGCGCCCTGTTTGTGGCCCTGCTGGGCTGCGGGATTACGGCGCGGGCGCTGGTGCAGATAGGGCTGGTGAGACTGTGAAGCGATCAGCCATCAGCTGCGGCGACGGGGGGCGAAGGACGCGGTCGCGTCCCGCAACGCTTACGCAGGCACGGTTTTTAATGATCGTTGCGAGATGAGGCCGGCAGAACCGCGCGGCGCTTGTCAGCAACCAGCAACTCTTTCAGCAACACTGTCAGCAATACTGTCAATTTAATTTCACGCGCAAGCAAAGGAGAGAATTATGGCCGGTGTGAGCCTAGATGGCTTGTCTTTTATCTTGGATAACACAGCTGATACTTTTGGGCTTCGCCCTGGCTTTCTAGCTTCTTTTTCTGGCGGTATCCAGACTCTCGATGGCGATGATACTGTGACCGGCTCAACGGATTCTGAGTTAATCTACGGAAATCGAGATGACGATAACGTTGCCGGTGGTAACGGTGCGGATACCCTTCGCGGGGGTCAGGGAAACGATACTTTGTTCGGCGACGAAGGGAACGACCAGCTTTTTGGCGGCAAAGGTGACGATCTTTTGAATGGGGGTGCCGGAAATGACAGCCTTTTCGGGCGTGCCGGCGACGATATTTTAATCGGCGCAGCAGGGACAGATACGCTGACCGGCGGGGTTGGCGAAGATGTGTTTATCCTCCAGGCTGAAAGCGCTGTGACGGATGCGGCTGCTGCGGACAGGATAGCAGATTTCGGGAACGGTTTCGATCAGATTGGATTGAGTGGGGGGTTAACAGAGGCTAGCCTGAGATTGGAGGCTGCCGGTTCGGATACTCTGATTCGGGTTGCTTCGTCTGGCAACATTTTGGGCCGAGTTGTAGGGGTGTCAGCCGCACAATTGAGCGGTCGTTTTGTTTCTCAAAGCGCAGCGGTAGCCGGTGAGCTGGGGGCGGCTCGCAACTTGGGCCCCCTGAGTGGCAACCTAAGCGTGAGCGATTTCGTGGGTGCGGATGAACCCAATGACATCTACCGCTTTGTGCTGAACACACCGAGAAACTTCAACCTCACTCTCGGCGGACTGACGGCGGATGCCGATGTGTTTCTCATCCAGGATTTGAACAGCAATAATGTTATCGATTTCGAGGAAGTTGTGAATGCTTCGGAGAATGGGGGCAGCAGTAATGAAGGGATTAATATCAGCAGTTTGGCTGCCGGTACTTATTTTGTCCAGGTATTCCAGGTTGAGGGCGATAGCAATTACAGCCTGAGTCTCAGCTAGTGCGGCGGGCGCGGAAGTTTTCCGCCTGTTGCTGAGCTGTCAGTGAGCGTGCGACCGGCAGAATTAATTTTGCCGGTGTACAGAGAAACGGCAGAATCAATTCTGCCGCTATACAGACGAAGCCCGCCTGCGCGGGCTTTTTTCGGCGCGAGCCGGTGGGGTTCGGTGTGAGCCGGTGGGGTTCAGCGTGATATCAGGTCAGGTTGAATACCTATGTTATCTCTCTCGGTCGGGCATTGAGCATTAAATAAATCCCTTGGCTATTCAAGCGCTTTTGCTAAACGTGCCTTCAGCCATCGAGGAAATTCTTCCCACACGGCTTGATTTAACTCTCGCGACTTGTCAAGGTCGTATTTCTCAAAATCGATGAGAGTTTGTATGGCGTCTCCGGGGTAGTTATTCACTTCGGGACTTTCATGTCGTCCTAACTCCCACAGCAGATCCCAGCAGCGGGTGCGATAGTCAGGAGTATAGCTGATGCGTCGAAGCAGCTCAGGCAGTTGACTGAGGACATCGGCGTGAGTCCATTGCTGGCTTCGTGGCAACCAATCATCCTCTAAGCTTGTCGTTGTCGCCGGGTTACGCATGGCAAATTCCACTAATTCAAGCATTCGCTTTGGTTGGTATTCCGCCACTTTTGTGAGAAGATGTAGCAGGTAATCCCTGTCGGAATGCGATGCATTTCGGAATTGTTCTGTGATTGTCTGCCAAATATCGGTCAGTACATCTGTTTCCTCACCGCTTGCGTGGCGGATACGCCAGTCAAGTTCAGCTAAATTGGGGAGTACATGATTTGGCACAATAGTCAAAGACTTAAACTTCTCGAACACTTGCTGCGCGTAGCCAGTCGGTTTCCCCCTTGCTGTTAAACAAGCTTCGTGCAGAATGTGATCGGAGAGTACATCAGGAGTAATCTGCAGGGTATCGCCACGCCGGATGAGCACCCCTGATTCCTCAAGAATGTCTATGTCCTTAACTAATACCGGTCGCTCAACGCCAAGGAATTCCGCCGCAGCTTGCTGGAAGGGCTCGTTATCTGGACAGATTGGCGCAGCAGCAGCAATAAGTTTCAAGAGGGATTGGCAGCGCTCACGGTCAATGAGGTCGCTAACTTGTCCAAGCCTGACTTCTGTGAATCTCGTCAGAACGGTCTTCTGAAAGCCTTTATCCCGCTCTAGTAACTGAGGGCTTATTTTCTTGTCTGCTACTAACCGTCCACCGACTACAGTAATTAATGGACAATCCCAAGTAAATGCTGCCAGACTATCCGCCAGATAAGCAAATTCGCTGCCAAGTGCTTGGCATGCCAATGCTTTCACGTCCTCGCGGCTCAACTCCTTGAGTTCTTTGAACTCTTCAATCTCACGCGAATCGAAACCTGCTTGGGTGAGCAGTGACGAAAGGCGATTAATGCCCTGAGGGCGACATGAGAGAACCAGCTTTAGTTTCAGTTCCTGGTGACGTTGTTGAACTGCAGAGAATAAAGTTCGTAAGTCCTCACGTCGATGAGCGTCATCTACAACAATCACACAGGGTGCTGCCGGCAGTTCGTCTAGACTCTCGCCAGTGATGGGTGCTCCTTCCATCCAGAATCGCAGCTCCAACTTAGGGTGGCGATTGCTGAAATCCCCTGCAAAAGCGTGAAGGAGCTTAGTCTTGCCAATCCCACCACGCCCCGGAAGGATAGCAACCCGCTTCTGGTCTAACTCTACAAACTTTTGCAGCTTTTCAGTTAAGTCAGCCCGACCCACGAAAGACCACGTGTGATTGAAAAGGTTATTGGCATTTAGCAAAGGCCGAAAGAAATTCTCTGAGGACACAAAAGTGGTCAGCCCAGAACCCCCCAAAAATTCCGTTCGCCATGCAGTCCCAAAGTGCGTATAAATCAGGTATCTCGCACTCTCCACCGGCAGTTTTCGGACTTTCTGAGAGATGTCATTTACGTCCCAAACATCCCAGTTTGGATGTTTCCCAACCTCGTTCCGCACTGTGGTAGTTGCTTCACAACTCAGCAGCAAGATATAGCGGCTAGCTGGATACTTTGCGCTTTTAATGGTTTCCTGCGTCTGGGATTTGGTGTATTTGTCATACTGCCTGCATTGAAACGCCCATCTTTCACCACTTTCTGAATCCGCGAAAATATCAATGCCTTTTTGGGAGTTTCCTTGTTTCCCGTATCGGTGACATTCTTTCACTATAGCAGGAATTCGAGCAATTAAGTCTGAGCAGAATGACTCAAAACGCTCCCAGGGAAAATTGGGGTCGTTTAGAGGTAATCGATCTGGGCGAGGTGTGGCTGGTGGTAAAACCATTCTTCTGATTTTGGCCTTGAGGAGGCCGCCCGTCTAGATAATATTGTTACTTATATAAAGTATAGCGAATTTTTAGCTCTACGGCAAGCCAAAAGCTAAATCATCGCCCGGAAACGCACGCTCCCACCCCAACACCAAAAAGCCCGCGCAGGCGGGCTTTGTTTGGATAGCGGCAGGTTTCAACCTGCCGCTATATTAGCCGGCAGCTGCGACACACCGGCTGATGCCAGATGCCGGCAAGAAAGCCGGCGGCAAGAAAGCCGGCACACGCCTCAACCTAAACCGAACATCCCAACTGTTCCTCCGAAACCCAACCGGCATGGAACCCGTAAGGCACCCGCTGCGGAATAATCACCCGCGCCACCGGCTCACCTGTCACATCCTGAGCACTCACAACCACCAATTCAGAAACACCCTCACCCTGATCGCGAACAAAAGTCAGCAGCCACCCATCATCCTCAGCAACAGCACCCGGACGCGGAACAAACACAGCCTCACCCCCATATCGCCCCGCACCGAATTCGTGAGTTTCCGAGTTGCCGGTGCTCAAATCATACTTAATCAACCCATCGAACAGCGGAACCGGCATCGGAGCCATCTTTCCAGCGTAACCGTATCGCGTCTTCCGCCCCACAAACTGCTCATTCACGCGCGGGAATTCCGCCGGCACATCATTGAGCATCTTCTCCCGCACAGTGCCGGTGTTCAAATTAAACCGCCACTGGTGCAGACGGGGGATATCCCCCTCCGGCTCGCGATCCTTCTCTTCAGAAACCAAAACATTCGTGGAATTCATCCGACAGGCGACAAGCACCACCTCATCCCCCTCCTCCCAAGCATTAAGGGTATGCCAGACAAAGCACGCCCGACTTTCAAACCAGCGGATATTGCTATTATCCCCGTAACGCGGTACAATACCGAACCGGCTGGCACGCTCCCGCTCAAACATCAACATTGGCTCGCCCCGCCGCATCCGTTCGGCGCTGAAAGTCAGCGGCAAATCCATAAAAATCGTGTAGTTTTCCGTGATGGCAAAATCGTGCATCATCACCGGCACCGGCAACTCAACCGGCACAGTCTGCAACAGCTCCCCCTCCGCTGAGACAACACCATATTGCAGGTAAGGAGGCTCCACAGGCGAGTAGCCAAAAAACATCATCTCCCCACTTCCCGGATCGACCTTAGGATGAGCGGTGAAGGCAGACACCAACTTGCCCCCGTAAGTGTGCTCCCCAACTGTCTCCAAACTGGGCAACTTAATAGCGTGAGGCGCACCCCCTTCCCAAAGCGCCAGCAACTGACCGGCGTGCCACACCAAAGCCGTATTTGCCGTATTCTTGTACGCGCCGTGCGGATTGTCCATCTGCGGAGGTTCCAACAGCCCCGTCCAAATCGCCTGACCGGCATCCCGCTCAATCTCAAAACCCCGCGTCCGCACATAGCGGTTGAGGTAAGAAGCTTTCCCGTTGCTAATGCGCACCCCGTGCAGCATCCCATCCCCATCAAACCAGTGATACTGCCCAATGGGCGGAAACTGCGGATTCGGACCATTGCGCAAGAACATCCCAGACAAGTCACTGGGCAATTCGCCAATTACCTTCAAATCCTCTGCTGCCACCTCTGAGCGCACCGGCGCAAAATTGCCCTCCAGATAAGGATTTCCTGCCGCTAAAGCTATTTTCTCTGCTGTCATCGCAAGTTAAACTGTTACCAACACTACTCAGGGACTCCTAGAGCATAATATAGCGGTTCTCAGTTTGATGTACTATGGCCCAGAAACCCGGTTTCTTTAAGAAACCGGGTTTCTCAGTCCCTCACTAATCTGAGAACCGCTATAACCTTTTCTCCTTGATAGCTGCGACCCGTCGCCCCAGAGCCCCTCTCCTCCTATCGAGAGAGGTTGCGGCAATCTGCAGAGAGCTAAACTATGACTAACTTCATCAAAACTGCATAACTCTCAATTAACAAATCCTTCACATTTACCAAACATGACCGGTCGTCGAGCCTTCTTGCAGCAGAGTGCCAGTGTATTCGGGCTAGTGGGATTGTCCCTCGTCGCCTGCAACACTGCCCCCACCGGCAACCCCAGCCAACCGCACACAGCAACCCCTATGAAACTTCTCAGCACAGCATTTGACCCCAGCGGCTTAATTCCCGCCAAACACACCTGCGATGGCCAAGATATCTCCCCGCCCCTCAGCTGGGACGAGCCACCCGCCGGCGCACAAAGCCTCGCCCTGATCTGCGACGATCCCGACGCCCCCAGAGGCACATTTGTCCACTGGGTACTCTACGATCTCCCCGCCCTAGCTCACCAGTTGCCCGAAGGAGTGCCCAAACAGCCCAAACTGCCCACCGGCGGCATCCAGGGGAAAAACGACTTTGGCAACGTCGGTTATGGTGGCCCTTGTCCCCCCAGCGGCACCCACCGCTACGTTTTCAAACTCTACGCGCTAGACAAACAGCTCGGACTGCAGCCGGGCGCAACAAAAGCTCAACTCCTCAAAGCAATAGAAGGCCACATTATGGCCACAGCCGAACTAATCGGACGCTACGCCCGAAAGCGCTAGAAAGCCTTCCCGCCTAATAAATTGCATATTTACGGGGGATTAGTAATTGAACTCACTCGCCCTGTCCTTTGATTTACAAGCGTTCTCGTGATTTTAACACTATTAAAAATATCAGCAATCAAGCGAAAAATATTCCCCCTCCCCGCATGCGGGGAGGGGGTTAGGGGGTGGGGTTCTTCCCTAACGCTGCAATTTAACAGCCGTGCCGGTGGCCGTAATCAGCAGCAAAGCCCCGCTGCCGCCAAGACTGATAGTGCCGGTGTCAACCTCGATACCAAGCACAGCATCCGCACCCAGCCTGCGAGCGCGTTGCTCCAGTTCGGCGAGCGCGTCTCGGTGTCCCCGCTCAAACACCTCCTCATAGCTGCCGGTGCGCCCCCCGATAATATCCCGAATGCCGGCAAAAAAATCTCGCACAGCATTGCTGCCATAGACCACTTCAGCTGTTACAATCCCCAAATAGGCTTGAACGACCGCACCTTGAATGACATCAGTTGTTGTTAAAATCATAGACTGCCCTCACATGCGCCCATCGCTTCTCACAGCTGGGGTTTCCTTGCCCAAACTATTCCTGATTCAATATTGAGGCTAGAGTAGCACACACCAGTGACAGGAAGATAGCAGGCCGTGCAAAAGCAGACTTTATTTTTACTCAGTTCCTTGCTGTTGGGAACAGTGGCAGCAACCCCGCAGCCCAGCGCCCGAGCAGAAACGCCAGTCGCTCAAACCAGCAGCAGCCAACAATTGAAGAACCTCCTGCGGCAAGCCCGCGAGTTCGTGGACAAAGGCGACTTGTCCAGCGCCCTGGCAGTTTACCAGCAAGCCGCCAGCTTGGACAGCAGAAACGCCCGGATTTTCTCCGGCATAGGCTACTTGCAAGCGCGTCAGGCAAACTACCAGGCTGCAGCGGACGCCTACCGGCAGGCGGTTGCCCTCGATCCGAAAAATGCAGATTTCCAGTACGCCTTGGGGTACAGTCTGGCCAATGCGGGAGACAATACCGGTGCCGCATTTGCCTACAGTCGCGCCGCCTCCCTCAACCCGAGAAACGTCAATGCCTATCTCGGGCTGGGCGTGGTGCTGTTGCGAGCCGGTGACTACAGCACAGCCCTGACAGCCTTCCAGCAAGTTATCGTCCTCGATCCGAAAAACTGGAAAGCCTATGAGTCGATGGGGTCAATGCTCGTACAGCAGCAACGCTATCCGGAAGCGATTCAAATGCTGCAGCAAGCCGCCAAGCTCGCTCCCAGGCAAGCCAGCGTGCTGGTGAGTTTAAGCAGCGCCTTCCTGGCCCAGGGCAACCTGACCGCAGCTCGCTTCGAGTTGGAGCGAGCCGCCCAGCTGGACCCCAGGAATGCGGAGATTTACTTCCAAATTGGCCAAATTTTTCAGAACGAGAAGGACTTTGAGCGTGCTGTGGGCGCTTATCAGCAAGCCATCTCCCTCAACTCCCAGTTGGTGGAAGCCCAGGCGGCCATTGGTGAGATTCGGCTGCAGCAGCAGGACTTCTTGCGGGCGATAGTGGTTTATCAGGAAGTGATTCGCATGTCTCCCCAAAACGCCGCAGCTTACTATAACTTGGGTCTGGCTTACAAAGGCCGGCAGAGCGTGCCAGAAGCAATCTCCGCCTTTGAGCAAGCCCGCACGCTCTATCAGCAGCAGGGCAATTCTGAATGGGTGCAGAAAGTCGATGAGGCGCTGCGGGCGCTGCAGCAGTGAGATTTTTTATGCTTGATTACTTTTCCTTAAAGTCAGAGTCTCGCGCCACTCTCCCCCGCTCCTAAAACCCCCTTTGCAAAGGGTAAGGTCGGGGTAAACCCGCCCGGTGGGGGGAGAGTTACCTCCGGGCCGACTTAAAGAAATGAGATAAGCGCAGTTGAAGATAGGTCGCGCAAGAACTCTGGGCTCTAATCAGCCAGAGGCTGCTGAGCAATTTTGTTTAAGCCCACCGATTGCAGCAGGCTTGCCCAGTCAGCAGCCAGCGCCGAATTGCCCGGATCTGCCCGGCGGGCGGAAGCGAGGGCGCTGAGAGTGTCCTGCCAAAGGCCGGCGGATGCGTAAAGGGCGGCGCGATCCCGTGGTGAGCTTGTTTGTAAATTGCCCGCAAGTGCCGGGTTCGGTTGAACCCGCTGCACCCACCCTTCTACAAGCTGGTCGTCCTCCGGGATGTCAGCATTGCAACTGATGGAAAATTCCCAGCGGTAATCTTTGTCAACCTCTAGCGGTGGCAGCCCTGCCGTATCGGGCAGACTGATGCTAATCACACCGGGTTTACCAGCGGTGTTGAAAGTTGTCTTGTAAACCGACTGGTCGTTTTTATCGAGCAGCTCAAACTCCACCGTTTGCGGGGCAGTGGCTGGAATGTAGAAAAAGAAACTGGGATAGGGGGATAGGGTTTGCCCCAAGTTGGTGTCTGGCATCAAAGCCATCAGCGGCTCTTTGCAGACCGTCACCGGCCCGCGAGTTCCCGCCCCTTCCCGCCGGCCTGGCAGCCCTCGTGCCGGTGCCTTAAACCCCAGACTTTCCGCTACCAGAACGCCGGCTGGTTTTCCTGATGCCGGCACCCGCGCTGGTGGCGTCAGCAGCGCCAGCGCTCCTGTCGGAAAGCCAGAACCCCACAGACTCAAGCTAGAAGCGAGAGCTGGTATTATAATACAAAGGCTAGATTTTGTCAAGCGCATGCTAGATTTTAGAGTTGAGATTTTGGATTTAAGATTTTAGTTTTTAGTTGGCAAGACTTGCGCAGCATCTTGACCTGTAATATCAAGTTTGGTTTAATATCCATAATATCGCGCTCGTCAGGGCATCTGGCATGAAGCATTGCCGAGAATTTTCCCCACGCCCCATCCCCCATGCCCGGTGCTTTAGGGACGCCACCCCCTGAAATTTAGGGCTATCCGAAAGAATGGTATTTACAAAACATGCCTTGAGACAGGTTTTGTATAGATGCTTTCTTCCGGAACTAAGAAATGTGTACAATTTGTACACAAAGTAGAACCGACAGTTGGCTGCCCGATGCCTGGGGGATAGGGGATAGGGGTTCGGTGTTGGGGGATAGGGGAAAGCCAATGCCCGATGCCCGATGCCCGATGCCCGATGCCCGATGCCCAATGCCCGGTGCCCGGTGCCCGGTGCCCAAAGCTCAGCCCTCAGTCTTGCTGCGAGTCCGCCACGCCACCACCCGGTAGACATCGACCGTTTGATGCTTGCCCTTCAGGGCCAGGGGGCCCCAGGGCTCAACCAGAAACTGATCCTGGAGGTGAACCAGAGTTTCCTTGGCGATCAGCACCCGACAAATGCTGGACTGGCGGTCTTTCTCGCAACTTTCCAGACGGGAGGCAATATTGACGCTATCACCAATAATGCCGTATTCCAGGCGCTCAGAGCCGCCCAAACTGCCGGCGACAATCGGGCCGGTGAAAATCCCCACCCGCATCTGAACCACCGGCAGCCCCCGCCGCTTCCAGTCCTGATTGAGCTGGCCGAGGCGCTCCCCAAAGGCCAGACCGCAAGCCACCGCATGGCGGGCGTCCTCCGCGATTTCCGCCTCTGTGGTGCGAGCCACCGGCACGCCAAACACCGCCATGATGCCATCGCCGGTAAACTTGTTGACAATGCCGCGATGCGCCCCCACTTCGTGCGTGAGGGCAGAAAGATATTCGTTGAGCCACTCCATCAGCCGTTCCGGAGGCATTTGTTCGGAGATGGTGCTGAAGTCTTTGAGATCCGTGAACAGCATAGTGGCGGTCAGCTTTTGTCCGGGAAGTTTGCCTTCTTTCAGCAAGACAAAGCGGTTGTTCCAGAGAGCGTCAGCAACTTCAGGGGAAGTGTTTTGCCCCAAGAGCTTCATGACAATTTGCTGCTGCTGCTGGGCTTGATACGCCCGGTATGTTACCACCGACGTAGCGGTGAGAGCCAGAGATAAAGCCGGTGTTGCCACCGGCACCCATACGGCGCGAGTCAGCAGGTAGAAGCAGCTGCCCGAAAGCGCCGCCAGCATCGCAGTTCCACTGAGCGCCAAAACCGCAGGATGCCGGCTGCACCAACCCACAGTGCCTCCGACAGCCGCCCACAGCGCCACCCACAGCACCTCCCCCCATTCTGGCCAAAACCAGAACAGGGGGCGCTCGCCCAAAACAGCACTGAGGATTTGGCTTGCGATATGGGCGTGAACCAGCACCCCAGCCATTTTCGGCTCCTTCCGCTCAGCTGGACTGTAGGGAGTCAAGAAAAGGTCTCTTCGGCTGGGCGCTGTGTAGCCAATCAGGACAATCTTGTCTTTCACCCAGCTCGGATCGAGCCACCCGTACAAAACCTGCGTTAGGGAAACAGTCCGCGCCACATGGCGAGGCGAGCGGTAATTGAGCAAGAGCTGGTAGCCCTTGGTATCAATCCTTTGATAGCCGCCAGAATTTTCCTCTAGCGGCAAAAACACAGCCATTCCCCACCGGATCGAGTTAGGATTGTCAGGGCTGTTGTCGGGATCGTGTCCTTTGGCCGCCAGATATTGCATGGCCAGCTGCATGGCAAAAGAAAATAGGGTCGTGTCTTGCGTCAGGTTGCCAAACAGCAAACTGCGACGAACCACCCCATCTGGATCTTGCAGGATGTCGTTAAAGCCAATGCGCTCGACCGGCACATTTCGCGGCGGCGGCACTTCCAGCGTCCCCGTACCGAACGTCCCCATTTTTGCAATCGCAATCGTATTCGGTTTTTGCAGCTGAGCCTTCAGTGCCAGTGCGCCTTTCCCTTGCGGGATATCGCGAAACATATCTAAGCCAATCACCGCCGGCTGGTGCTGCTGCAATTTCTCCAACAGCTGCGCCACCACCGCATCGGAGAGCGTTGATTGCTGCAGCGTCTGGATGTCTTCCTCTGTGATGCCCACCACCAGCAGACGGGAATCGGGCCCAACATCGGCCCTTCGCAGCACCATCTGGTCGTAAGCCATCAGTTCCAAGCGCTGCAGCCCACCCAAATGCCGCACAGCCAGAAGCGACACGCTGCAAGCAACAGATGCGAGCGCCACTATGCCCGCACCACTTAAGTCTGGCCGTTTCTCGCCAAGCCGGCGAAATAACTTAGCAATCACGGATGACCTTGAACTAGGAGCAACAGTGAATCGCGCAACATCGGTCAACTGATGCTGATAGAAGTTTTTGTGCTTGCCGTCCAGTCAGCCCCACTGTTGCCAGCCCTTTTCAGCGATGTTCCCAGGACAGACAAGATGAATCGAGTCTGTCCGGTGTTTTTATGCAAATCCTCAATCTCTGTTCCCACACTAAGACATTTTTCGCCCGCCGTCGAGGGGTCTGGCATTTCGGGGGTCTGACCCCTTGCCGGCAGGCATTGGCAACGGGGGGGAGAACGGTTCTCCCTTGTTCCCTGTGCCTTGTTCCTTCTTGCTTCTTATGGGGATATTTGACGGAAATATAAGGGTTTTAGCAACTGCGCGGGCCCGTCGGGATGAGGGGCTTGCCGGCCCGAAAGGCCCTACTTGAATGAAAAGACCTGCCCTTAGAGGACGCCCCTCCCACTCCCCAAATCAAAACCGCTACAAAGCGCAATCTTTGCCAGAGCCGTCACCCGCTGTGGGAGAGTCGATTGTGGCCTGAGTGAATTTGTACATTATATCATTTTTTTACAAGCAACACCCCTCCCATCTGCCCTGACGCTGTTGACAGTGGGATGCGGAGAAATGCTGAAATGGTGTGGGGGCGGGTTTAGTCCAATTTGCAGCGGCGTCACATATATTTTGGGTGAACCCGCCCTTACAATGCAATACCGCATCAGGGAAAGGCCACCGTGCGATTTCCGGGGGCAGGTAGCGGGTCAGCGGTCGAGCCCCGCAGGCCGCACCGGCAATGGCCACCGCCGGAACTGGATCGCCCGCGCCGGTGCCGGCTGCCACAGCCTTTTGAGAGCGAACTCTTCCTCGCGCTTCGGAGCCCGAGCGCCGGCACCGCCTCGGAGCTTCCCGAACAGCGCACGCTCACAGGCTGGGCGCAGTCTCGCCTGTGCTGCGTTTGAATTCGCTCCGACAGCTGGGACATGTCGGGGGACAAAACTTATGCCTGCCGTGAGCCGTGGGACTGATATATTTCTGCTAGATTATCCTTGGAATCAACCGGCATCCGTTGAGCTGCCCCATATCATCCGCGTAAAATCCTGGGGAGGAATCAGACGCGGTATCGCTCACGTAAAATGTCCATGCCTCCCCAGCTGCCATCAAGTTAGAGGAGCTAGCAATATGCTTAACACCGACGGTAGTTTTAGTGCCAGTCTCTACGAGATGTGGCATGAAATTACCATAAAGACTGCAAAATTAATGGGGGCTGACCGCGCGACTATTTTCTTAATAGATGAACAAAATAACGAACTCTGTTCGATTGCTGCCGGCGGGAATGGCGGACTCCAAGCAATAAGGATTCCCGCAAATCAGGGGATTGCCGGTCAGGTGGCAGCACTCAAGAAAAGCGTCAATCTTACCAGTGATTTCGATGAAAGTCCTGGCTCGGCTGCGGCCAAAGAGCTGGAGCGTGAAACCGGGGTGGGCGGTGACACCCTACTGGCACTGCCCCTGTTTAATGAGAAAGGCAAGCTGATTGCAGTTGTCCAACTTCTCAACAAGCTGAAAAGCCCTGACGAACCGTCAGCGCCCCTGTCTGAAAGACTTGACCCATCAGGCTTTACGCGAGCCGACGAAGAGCGGTTTGCCGAATTTGTCCCTCTGCTTGAGCCGGTTCTGGAACGGTGCCTCAAGGCGGTCTCAGCTGCCGGTGCGCCTGCCACTTCCGGAGAAACTTCCTCCTCGGAACTCCGGCACGCAACCGGAGAAAAGGGAGAAAGGCCCAGTCAAACCGCCCCGCCCGCTTCAAACAGCATACAGCTTTTCAATGAAAACTTTGAAATTCTGAATGTTATGTTTGACAGGGGGCTGGAGGCCACTCTGCACGAGATGTTGCGGGCTGCCAGCGAAAAAGCGGGAGAATTGCTCAATGCAGACCGCACGAGGATTTTTGTTTTTGATGAGGCCAACAGTGAGCTGTGGGCGGTGGCGGAGGGTGCGGAGGCAGCTTTAGAGATTGGCATTCCTGCAGGTATTGGCATCGTCGGGGAGGTGGCCACTACAAAGAGAGCGGTCAATATCCCACTGGATTTTTTTGACGATCCGCGCTCTGCAGATGCCAAGAAATTTTACCAGAAAACTGGATACCGCACCTATACCGCGCTAGCAGTGCCGGTGCTGAGCGAGGGGGGAGATTTAGTTGCGGTCGTCCTGTTCCTGAACAAGTTGAAAAAACAGCATCAGGCAACCGCTCCCTTAGCGGACAGAATTGATACAAAGAGCTTTACGGAGGCGGATAAAGCACTTTTTGCTCAAGAAGCCCCGCAAATTCGGCTGATTCTGGAAAAATGCCGGTTGCTTTACGCTGCAGCCCAGAAACAGCGCTCAACTGCAGCGCTGATGGAAGCCACGCGCTCTCTGGCACAGAGCAGTTTTGATTTAGACGCAACTGTGCAACTGGTGATGGGGCTGGCGAAGCAGCTGACAAACGCAGATCGCAGCACCTTGTGGATTTTAGACCGGGAGCGCGACGAGCTGTGGACGAAAATCCCCCTGGCCGGTATTTTAAAAGAAATTCGCCTGCCGGTGGGGGTGGGTTTTGTAGGGCGAGTGGCGACAACCGGCGAGCCGGTCAATATTCCCTTTGACCTGTACGACTGTCCCGATACGGAGACGGTCAAAAAAACGGATCGTGATGTCGGCGGCTATCGCAGCTGCAGCATGCTGTGCGTGCCGGTGTTCAACCCCGATGGGGAGCTGATTGCTGTCACCCAATTAATCAACAAGACAAAACAGGGCGAGAACCCAACTTACGATCCAGATGACTGGCCAAACGCCCCCGTTTGCTGGCAGGCGAGCTTTAATCGCTCCGATCTGGAATTGATGCGGGCATTTAATATTCAAGCCGGCTGGCTGCTGCAAAATGCCAAGCAGTTTGCAGCCGTCAAGCAACACGAACAGATAGAGCGGGATATCCTCCGCAGTCTTTCGTATGGGGTGATTTCTGCGGATAAAGAAGGCCACATCCTGACCGCCAATGAAAGCGCGCAGCAGCTGCTCGGCTACAGCGACGCCGACTGGCTAAAGGGGCGCTCGATATGCGACCTGATCCAAATTCAGGACGGCGACTTGGCTGAATGTCTGCAAGCGGCAGTAGATGCCAAGGACGAAAAAGACCGAAAGCAATTCTACCCCGAGCAAACTTTAATCTCTGTGGGAGGCGAACAGCGAAAGATTAACCTGTCGATTAATGCCATTGCGGATGCCGGTGACGCTACCCATATCAAAGGCGTCCTGCTAGTTATGGATGAGATTGGCGACCGGCAACTTTTCCGGCGTTTCGTGAGTAACTCTGTCACCCAGGAAGTGGCTTCCCAGGTGATCCCAAGTGGGCGCAGCCGGTTGGGCGGCGAGCGCAAGGAAGTCTCGGTGCTGTTCTCTGGGATTCGCAGCTTCACCAGCTTGCTGGAAAACCTGGAGGATCAGGAGGTGCTGCTGCTGCTCAAAGAATATTTTCAGTCCATGACGGAGGCGGTTTTCAAGTACGGAGGTGTAATCGAGAAGTATATTGGCGACGCGATTATGGCTGTCTTCGGCGCGCCGGTGCTCCTGGAAGAGCACGCCTGGCGTGCGGTGCAAACGGCGGTGGAAATGCGCCACCGGCTGGTGGAATTAAATGTCCGCCGCGTCGAAGATGGCAAGCCCGCGATCCGCATTGGCATTGGCATCAACTCGGACACTGTACTCACCGGCAACATTGGCTCCTCTCAGCGCCTGGAATTCACCACTATTGGCGATGGCGTCAATCTGGGGGCTTACCTGGAACGGGTGAGCAAGCAATATGGCTGCGATATCATTATCAGCGACACGACCTACCACCCCTGCGCCGACCGGGTGTGGGCCAGGGAACTGGACTTGATTGGCGTCAAGGGAAAACACCAGCCGGTGGCTATCTACCAACTCGTGGCGCTGCGTTCTGAAGAGATTCCAGAGGAGAAGCGAATGGCGATCGAGTTTTACTCCCGAGGGCGCGAGCACTACCGCAATCGCCAGTTTGCCGAAGCTGCTGCTGCCTTTGGCCAAGTTCTGGAAATCTCCAGCTGGGACAAACCCGCCGCCATCCACCTGGAGCGCTGCCAGCACTGGCTGCAAGAACCACCCCCCGAAGACTGGGACGGTATCTGGTCTTTTGCCGAACTCTAGCGGGCTCATCCCGTTAAAGTAAATGTCTCTGGTGGTGGGGTGCGTTTCTTTTGGGAGCGCTACTGAGTGGGCGGACATATAGCATTTCTCATCCTTTGTGAGGGGCTCAGAAACCCGGTTTCTTTAAGAAACCGGGTTTCTCTGTATCCCACTGACTTGAGAAAAGCTACAGTATTTTTTTCCGCACGGCGAAAACCTCTTGAGGCCCAGGTTTCAATCCAAAATCCTGGCATCTAAAATATTAAATTGATATTAAAATGAGACATTCAAATAAAAAAAAAACTGCACTTACAAGTGCAGCTCTCTCTCAAAAATCCTAGGAAGAAAATCTCTAGTATATAATAGCTAGCAATCAAAGCACGCTCTGCAAAAGGTTGGCCAATCCCTCAATCCTGAGAGCGGCTTGACGAGCAGCAATAAGTTGGCCATCGCACTGATAAGATGAATCATTTGCAAAAAAAATTAATAATTCGTAATTTAACCGGCCCTCAATCCAAAATCTGCAGCCACCCCCGGCGAACGGCGTGGAGCAGGCGGTCGATGGCGGCCCGCTCCTCTTCGCTCAGGGCGCTGTTTAAGAGTGCCGACCTCAGGTACAGTCGGTCTCTGAACGTTAGGCGGCCAGAGTTCCAGGCTTGACCAAAAACTTCGGCGATGGTGGGCTGGGGGAAAAGGGCTTGAGCTGGCATGGCGGTAGATTGAACTCTATGATTCTAATATCACCTATCTCCCTCGATATTTCTGTGATTTACCCCTCAGATGGCGTGTGATAATAACCTGATGAATAAGTGATCTAAGTTAGTGAGGGCATGTGACAATATACTTCTCTGTAAGTGATGCAGGTCACAGAAGCGATGCGCCCCTGCAGCAACTTCTGGCTCAAGCCTTTCCTTGCAAAGTGCAGCGGGTGGATTAGTTTGCGCAAGCCCGCTCTGAGGAGTTGGCTGGCTGTTGCTCTGTCTTGGCGGCCATCTTCTCGGCTTTCTCCTTAATGGATTTGAGGGCCATCCGCACAACCCAGGAAGAAAGGCGAGGGTTGTTCTCTATCTCGGCGATTAATATCTCCAAATCGCTAAGAAGGCTTTTCATCTGCGTGCTGGTATCCGGTTGCATGGCTGTTTGGCAGGGAACGCACTTTGACGAGTTAACAAGGGCGCATGAGAATCTCTACTGTGAGAGCAGCATCTTCTTGCAAGGGGTCGGAAGAAGGTGCCGGTGCGACTTTAACCGTCTTGTTCTGAACCGGCTTTATCGCAGAGCAAATCTCAGGTGCGAGAACCAGACTAACTAGCGGACTGGGGAAGCTAAGTTGAGATTTCATTTTTCTGTTTCTCCAACTCTATATTTCCAATTTAGAAGCCAAGACCTGCTGGGCTGGAACCGAGCTGTGTCACTGTTTCAAGCGCCTGTCTGCGGAAACCTGGCAGGCTCAACTCCCGGTTCCCATCCAGGCGCGTCACCCTTGCCGCACCGGCACCCCCGCCCGCCAGAGCTAGAAGCGGTGGCATTTCACCCGCATTCCGGCCCCAATAGTGTCACAGCCGTTTCCTGATTCTCCGACACACCCTAGAAATGCCTACTGTACCGGCTTCTGGCTGGCGGGCTCCCAACCCGGAAACCAGGGCGAGAAAAACTGCCGCGAACACCGGAAGCCGGCGGTGTGAGGGTGGAATGCCTCAAGAGCCAGAAAAACCTGCCCTTCAAAGGAAATCAAGGAGAGTAAGGGCTTCTGTGCTGGATAGATTTACTGAGATTTCTCCTAAAGCACAGGACGGCTGCCCGCTACCTAAATGCCGGGCAAGAACTGCAATCTCTAAGAGAAATGTGTGGAATTTAGACATGAAGGTGAGTATTGGACAAGCTGCAAAAAAGCTGGGTGTGTGGCGCGAAACTCTGCGCCGGTGGGATAGCACCGGAAAATTACCGTGTTCGCGCACCCCCAAAGGGCATCGCCGTTACGATTTGGCTCAACTGCACGGAATCATGCCCCGCACCCCGCCCTCCGTTTCCCAGCGAATCACCCTAGCTTACGCCCGCGTCTCGGGTCCGGAAGGGCGCAGCCAGCTGGCGCGACAAGTCGCCATGCTGGAATCTTTCTGCTTCGCCAACGGCTGGACTTATGAGGTGATAGAAGACCTCGGTTCGGGGGTGAACTGCCGCAAGCGCGGGCTGCGCCAGTTGATTCGCCGCATCTGCCAGGGAGACGTGGGACGCCTGGTAGTGACGCTGCAAGACCGGCTGCTGCGCTTCGGCTCGGCTGGTTTTCGCTCTGTGCGAACAATTTGGAATCGAAGTGGTACTCGTCAACGCTGCCGCTGAAGAGTCTTCTGGCGAGGAAGATTTAGTCGAAGACGTGCTGGAAATTCTCAACATTTTCTCCGCCCGCCTCTACGGCAGCCGCCGGCGCAAAAACAAGCAGCTGGTAGACAGCCTTCGAGCCGCCGCAGAAGAAGTCGCTCGCGGCTAATACCAATGCATGGATTTTATATTGTGGATTTTGGATTTAAAATCCAGCGGCTCTCAAACAAATAAATCTAGCGGCAAATGACCGTACATTTCATTAATTCCCCCTTCTCCTGAGGACTGGCAGGAAACCAGAACTCCGCGATGGGTTCCCGCATAGGAATCCATATAGCACAATCCCGTTTTGGGGTTAAATTTTATATAAACCGCACCTTCGACATTCGCAATGTCAAGCGGCGGCTCCCAGCCCAGACCGGCTGCATAAGTTTTTAGCGCCAACAGCCCCCCCTCGGCTGTATCAGCGCAAATCCCCAATATCTGGTAATCCGAAAGACCGGCTAGCAAAAGCAGCGCTTCCCGGATCGCCGCTCTTTCCTCTGGCGAGCCGGCGGACTTAATATTCGTGCAGCTGAACGGCTTGAGAATTTTCTGCGCCTCTTCAACGGTGAGATGGGTCGGGTTTCGAGTGGACATAGATTCCGATCTGCTGGAACTGATAAGTAGGCCAAGATAATTAAGCATAACATGGCCTGTTTCTGGGTTGGGTTCTGGGTTGGCTGCGCTGGCGCAGAATGTTGCCCGCCGGCTGAGTTGCCGGTTACTATAGCAGTTTTCCGCTGGATGAAGTGCGCTCCAGAAACCCGGTTTCTGAAAGAAACCGGGTTTCTCCGTGCCATCGCACCCCCTACCGGGCGCAATTGGCCCGCCCCAGCCCCTTCCCCCACAGCCGTCACCCCCCAAAAACGCAAAACCTGAGCGCAAAACCCCTTAAACTTTTTTTTGACGCTCGCTTCTACACCCGGTTGTGCCAATGACTGTATATCTGTGCTGCTGTTTGCTGTCGGTGGATTGCTGCCAGGGGGGTTTATGATCGGGATCAGACTGTCACAAGCTATCCAAGTCCCAGTAATTCTCCAGCGCAGGCATTCTGTCCAGACACGCTATAAATTGCTCGGCTCTGTCAAGCGCTGCGTTGAAAGCCGGCTCGAGCAGTCCTTGCATAACGCGGTGTCGCTCCACCGGCACACCTCCCAACAGCCTGGCACACCAGCCCCCCGCCTTTGGGACGCCGAGGTGAAAATCGGCACTCAGCCCAGTGCGCGGCTCTTGCCAGAAAAAGATATAATAGAAGTTTTCGACCTGCC
This sequence comes from Oscillatoria princeps RMCB-10, assembly GCA_019359235.1. Taxonomy (GTDB): domain Bacteria; phylum Cyanobacteriota; class Cyanobacteriia; order Cyanobacteriales; family Oscillatoriaceae; genus Oscillatoria; species Oscillatoria princeps. The sequence goes on along the minus strand of JAHHHT010000009.1, from coordinate 12,617 downwards.
CTCCGTTGGCGGAAAGTTACTGATTTTGGGCGCATCTGGCTCCGGCAAAACTACAACCCTGCTGGAACTCGCCAGGAAACTGGTGGCTCGCGCCTTGGCGGACCCGCGCTCTCCGGTGCCGGTGCCCCTCAACCTCAGCTCCTGGGACAGCCGGCTCGCCCTAGCCGACTGGCTCGTCAGCCAGCTCAAGTCCAAGTACGGTCTCGCCCCCGACACGGCCAAAAAGTGGCTGGAGAGCGGCGAACTTGTCCCCCTGCTCGACGGGCTAGACGAACTGCGCTCAGAGCGGCAAAAACCCTGCGTGCTGGCCATCAATCAGTTCCTGCAACAGGTGCAGCCGAAACATCTGGTCGTTGGCACCGGCATCTCGGAATACGCCAGCACCCAAACCCTGATGCAGCTTCCCGCAGCGATTTACTTGCTGCCCCTGACAGAAGCCCAGATCCAAAACTATCTCTCCCGCTCCGGACTGCCCTACCTGTGGCCCAGCCTGCAACAGGACCCCAATCTGCTGCACTGGGCGAAAACGCCGCTGTTTCTCAACATTATCGCACTGGCGGCTGAAGAAATCTCCCTTCCCGAATGGCAGCAGCGCCTCTCTCCTGAATCGCGCCAGCGGTATTTGCTCGACGCCTTTATTCAAAAACAGCTGAAACAGCTTCCCGCCCAACAGAGCCGGCGCTGGCTCAGCTGGCTGGCCAAACGCCTCAAACGAGAGTCCGCCGACGAGTTTTTCATTGAAAACATGCAGCCGGTGTGGCTGTCAAATCCAACTCAGCGGTGGCTTTATCGCCTGGGAGTTGGGCTGGCTCTCGGCTTGACTGGTGGGCTGAGTTGCGGGCTGAGTTTCGGGCTAAATTTTGGGCTGATTGGCGGTTTTCTCTGGGCGCTGTTTGGGGGGCTGAGTTTCCAAATCGTGCCGGTTAAACCGCTGAATTGGTCGCGACAAAAAGCAGTCAGTGGGGCGATTGTCGGTCTGAGTTTGGGGCTGCTGGCGGCGCTGCTCGGCAGCGTGTTTTTGGCAATTGCCGGCCAGCTGGCTGATGGCTTCTTCGGGCTGCTGAGAGCCACCCTCGGCGGGCTGGTTGGCGGACTGATTTTTGCGATTTTTCAAGCCGTCAGTGACTCGGAAATCGAACCAAAAACCGCTCCCAACCAGGGAATCTGGCAGTCCGCCGGCACTGCGGGAATTTTTACCCTCGCTGGCGGACTGATTTTTGGACTGATTGGCTGGCTGATTAGCGGGCGTCCCGGACTGAGTGGCACCAGTTTAGGGTTGCTGGCGGGTCTGGTGATGGGCGGCATCCCTTGCCTGCAGCATTTGACGCTGCGCCTCATTCTCTGGCGGGATGGGGATCTTCCCTGGAATTTGGCCGGTTTCCTCAACTCCGCCGCACAGCAGCTGCTGCTGCAAAAAATTGGCGGGCGCTACCGGTTCTCCCACGAGTTGCTGCGCGACCATTTTGCCGCGCCGCCACTCGCTGAGTTGGTGCTGCGGAAATCTTCTGAATTGGCTGGCACGATTGCCGGCCATTCCGACGGCGTTCAGGCGGTTGCGGTCAGCCCTCAAGGCAATTTAGCTGTCACGGGTTCTGACGACAGGACTGTGAAAATCTGGCAGGTGGTGGCCAATCTTGACGGGAAGCCCGGTTTGCAACCGGCACGCACGCTGTCTGGCCATTTAGGCTGCGTTCGCACCATTGCTGTCAGTCCGGACGGCCAGCTTGTGGCCAGTGGCAGCAATGACAAAACGGTCAAAATCTGGTATCTGGGCGGAGGGAAGTCTGAGCTGCCGCAAGGGACACTCCTGCACACTCTCGCTGGCCACTCTAACTGGGTGCGTGCGGTGGCGTTCAGTCCGGACGGTCAATTTTTGGCCAGTTGCGGGGACGACTCGGCGATCTGTATCTGGTACGCCCGCACCGGCCAGCTGCTGGACAGTTTTTCTGGCCATCGGGACTACGTTCGCTGTCTGGCTTTCAGTCCCGATGGCAAAATTCTGGCCACCGGCAGTGATGATAAGACGATTAAAATCTGGCACCTGAGCGGCGACGGGCGAGTTCAGAGAGAGCCGGCGCTCACCCTTGAGGGGCATTCTGGCTACGTTCGCACCCTGGCTATCAGTCCTAAGGGCCAGTTGCTCGTTAGTGGTAGCGATGACCAAACGATAACGGTCTGGCAGCTGGGTGCCGGCGATCCGCGTCACCCCGCCGGCTCGTCTCTGCGGATTCTCGGCGGTCACTCGTCTTCCGTGCACTCAGTGGCTGTCAGCCCCGACGGCCAAATTCTGGCCAGCTGCAGTCGCGACAGGACGATTAAGATTTGGCGTCTTTCCACCGGCGAACCGCTCAAGACTTTTTCTGAGCGGGCTTATGTTTTTTCTGTGGCTTTCACGCCGGATGGGCAGATGCTGCTTGCCGGCAGTCAGGACAGGACGGTGAAGCTGTTGCCGGTGAGCTCTTGAGCTTGCTGTCCGCACGCGCCAAGTGGGGTGCGTTCCCTCTGGGAACTCACCCTACTGGTCAGGGTGCCGGTGAGAGAAACTATTGATAAACCCGCCCCTGCCCAAAGCGAAGGTCTTGTATAGCGGTTGGTTCTTGAGTTGTGAAAATTAGGTTTTAAAGAAACCGCCCCCGTGAAGGAGCGCCAAGGGAAGAAAAGAGAGAGGGGATCTCACAAATCATTTATAAATGCTATATAGCAGTTTTAAATGATTTGCGCGACCGCCCGGGGCCCAGACCCCCGGTTTCTTAAAGAAACCGGGGGTCTGAAATTTACACGAATGATTTAGACGCGCTATATTATAAGTCAGGGTTAATACACCAGTTTCTTCTGCCAGTTAATAGCGAGTTTTCGTAAAATTTGGCAAAATAGACCCATTTTAGGAAATTTCTTGCCCATTTGCAACTGTTAAGAACTTCTAAGGCACTCGCCGGTGCCCTAACCGCCTGATCTCGCTGAGAACGTGCGCCCGACAGGCCAGTTGGGATTGATCATCCTCAGGACTTAGGCAGCGACACTCAATTGTGTGGTGGGTTACGCGCAACGCTTACCCACCCTACAGATAGAGGCTTTGCTTAAGTCCTGATGCTAATGGGTAAGCTCGCACCGGCTGCTTATTGAACAAACATCCCATGACTATTTTTCCCCACGACCGCCCGCCCGATATCTACCGAGGATTTCAGCGAGTCTTAGTCGCTCAGAACAGAATTGAGAACGCCCTGGAAATTGCACAGCAGGGTCGCTCTCGCGCTTTGGCGAATCTATTTGTAACCCATTTAGCCGCTAACCCGAAGTTGCAGCCCTCTGCTGTCTCGCAGAGTGTCGAGCAAATCAAACAGATTGCCAGAGACACTAATTCTACTTTGGTAGAGTACTCCGTCTTGTATGATGCCAACCAGATGTATCAACTGTCGAGATTCAGGCTGAGTTTCGATCTGCCCTACGCTTGCGCTGAATTGCTGTTCATCTGGGTTGTCCAGCCTACGGGGGAGATTGCCTTTCGGCAAGTGAATCTCAAACGCCTCTGGCAGCGAGACAATATTTTTCTGGTCAGTCTGGTTCGCAGTCTGCGCGAATCTATCAGCACCGGCAGCGGCGACGGGGGCGGCGATGAAACCAACCGGCTGCTCCAGCAACTTTACCAGGTGCTTGTCGAACCCATTGCTGACCTAATGCCGGCATCTGAAAATAGCCGGGTCACTTTTATCCCGCAAGACTTCTTGTTCCTCGTGCCTTTCTGCGCCTTGCAAGATGCCGCCGGCACCTGCTTGCTGGAAAAACACACCATCCTCACCGCCCCCTCAATTGAGTCGCTGGATTTGGCCTTTGAGAACCGGCGCACAGCACTGATGTTGAGCGCGGACACAAGCAGCAATCAGGTGCTCGTCGCCGGCAATCCTGTTATGCCCAGCATTTTCCTGCAAGCTGACGAGCCGCCTGCGCCCCTGCGCCGACTGCCTGAAGCGGCACAGGAAGCGAAGGAGGTGGCCCGCTTGCGGGGAACCAAAGCCCTGACCGGCCATAAGGCCACGAAACAGGCGGTTTTGCAGCGGCTGCCGGCAGCCCGGATTGTTCATCTGGCCACTCACGGGTTACTGGATGAGATGGAGGGCTTAGTCGGTGCTGTCGCGCTCGCCCCAACTTGCAATGACGACGGTTTTCTCAGGGTGCCAGAAATTATGGCTGTAGGCTGTGGCGCTGAACTCGCTGTCCTCAGCGGCTGTGACACCAGTCGCGGCAGAATATGGGGGGATGGTGTGGCGTTGCTGTCTCACGGCTGGATTGCTGCCGGTGTCTCTAGTATCGTCATGTCGTTGTGGTGCTCGCCGAATGCCCCCACGGTGTCTTTGATGGCTGAGTTTTACCAGCACCTGCAGCGCAACTCGGATAAAGCTCAAGCTCTGCGGTTCGCGGCGCTGGCGAGAAAAGAGCAGCACCCCCACCCCAGAGACTGGGCGGCTTTTATACTGATTGGCGCAGCTGACTGAGGTGGTAGCACCGGCTTTTCGGCATTCTGGCAATACTGACCGGCATCGCCGACGGTAGTATTAGCTTAGTACCGACAGGACATCCGACCTGACCTCACCGGAACACCTGCCGGCTCTTGACAAAGCCTGTTAGCTTTGCTATAATAGATTGAAATTGGCATCCGTTTAAACACGAGCACGTCGCAAATGCCCACCAGCAGCAATTCTTTTTGGTTTTGGTTTAGGGAGGTCCACCGCGAGTGAATCCAATTTGCTATTGGATCTCTCGGTGGACCGCAGAATAAACCCTGCGGTCTTTTGTTTTTCTCAGGACAGTTCAACTTAAGGAAACATGACAGCTTACATTCAGAGTTGGTTTTACGGTTTTTACTTTTGGCTCAGGTAGAGTTCTGGGTAAAGACCGTCATGTCGCTCATCGTCACAGCCCGGAACTCTCTCAAGGTTCCGGGCTTTTTTGTTAACCGCACACTTTTGTAAGAATAAGGAGTAAACTCATGTTCAGCGCTAAACTAGCAACCAAATCTCACACTGACCACCAAACTGTTATCCGGCTGTCAGAACAGGTAACTGTTGGGGGGGAAGACCTCCTGATTATTGGTGGGCCATGTTCTGTCGAGAGTCCGGAACAGATGGATCAAGTCGCACGCCACCTCGCTACAGCGCCGGTTCAAGTATTGCGCGGCGGCGTCTACAAACCCCGCACCTCCCCTTACGCTTTCCAAGGTTTGGGAGTTGCGGGGTTAAAAATTTTGCATGCTGTGCGCCAGCGTTACGGGATGCCGGTGGTGACAGAGGTGATGTCTATTGGTCAAATTGAGGAGATTGTCGCTCATGCGGACATGCTGCAAATTGGCAGCCGGAATATGCAAAATTTCGACTTGCTAAAAGCTGTGGGGAAAGCTGGGGTGCCGGTGATTCTGAAGCGGGGGCTGGCTGCTACTATTGAGGAGTTTGTTATGGCGGCGGAATATATTCTCAGTCACGGGAATCCGGATGTGATTCTTTGCGAGCGGGGGATTCGCAGTTTCGACAATTATACGCGCAATGTGCTGGATTTGGGGGCGGTGGTGGCGCTCAAGCAGCTGACTCATTTGCCGGTGATTGTAGATCCCAGCCACGCCGCCGGCAAGCGGGAACTGGTGGCGGGTTTGGCGAGGGCTGCTGTTGCCGGTGGGGCGGATGGCGTGATGGTTGAGTGCCACCCGGAACCGGAAAAATCGGTTTCTGACGCCCGTCAGGCGCTTTCTTTGCCGGAAATGGTGGATTTGGCTGACAGTTTGAAGCCGGTGGCTGCTGCTGTGGGGCGTCGCGTGCCGGTGGCTTTGAGCCGGTTGCTTCAAGCGGCTTGAGGGATAGTTTTTAGCTGTAGCAGATTGCAACTGGGTGAGGTACAGATATTTGATCGCCCCCTAGCCCCCTTTCCGGGGTGGGTTTTTTAGAGGTTGTCTGTGGCTAGCGCTTGGGGTTGGGCGAAGCATGAGCGAATATAATTCTTTCACTGATTGCAAAGATCCTCGCGCTCATGCTTCGCCCCTACATTAAATGTTTGTAGGGGCTTTCGCATTGGCGCGACAAGCTTTGATCCCCCACCCGATATCTTCATTCGCCAATGCTAGCTGCTGTAGGCGTTAGCCGTGCTCAAGAGCGCATGCAGCCGCTGCGTTAGCGTTAGCGTTAGCGAAGCGGCTCGCTCAAGCGCGAGCTAGCGGCTCGCTCAAGCGCGAGCTAGCGGCTGCGTAAGCAGCTAGCACGCTCATGCAACGCCTATCCCCTGTAGGGGCGAAGCATGAGCGCGACTATTTATGGGACTCAGGGAAAAGATTAGATTCGCTCATGCTTCGCCCTTCTAGCCACAGACAAACCGAACAACCTACCCCCAAAAGAAAGCGTAGGGTGTAAGACCCCAGATCAATTCGCCAACAGCTTCTTGGAAATCGCAGCTATACAAACGAAGTCCGCCTACGCGGACTTTAAGATTGCTATAAATCCGGGCGATGGAAATACCGGCTCACAAATGAGGTGTGCCGGTGCGGACTTAAGTCCGCACAGGATTAATTGCGATCTGGGTTAACGCAAGCGCTGTCGCAGCCAAATGATGATGCGGGTGAGTGTCCCAAATATTAGGGCTGCACCGGCACTATAAATCAATGCCACAGTTAGGGTTAACCAGGCTTCCGGAATTTGCATATAATTGGAAAGTCCTGACTTTACGGGGTCGTTCGCCGGCAAGGATGAAAATCCAGGAAAAGCCGCAACTATTGAGCCAGCACCCAGTCCCACGCCGACAATTGCGACGCTGTTTTGAAAGCTGTTATCGCGCTCGGCTTTGTCAACTTCTACCACACTCCGAATTGAGTTGATTAACAGTTCTAGCAATTCTAAACCGGGGCTGAGATTATCATAATCTTTCTGCACCTGCATCAGGTAACTCTCCCCCATTTCTTTGCTGAATGTTTCGAGAAACTTCAAGTCTGTGGGAAAGTCTTTTTCTGCCAGGGCGGGCTGTCTGCCGGCTTCTTTCTGGGCGTCGTTTCTTATTTTACCCAGGCGCTTTTGATAGTTTTGCAGGTTGATTTCTATCGTGTGCTTTTTAATGTCCAGATATCTCAGCTCGATTCCATACCGGGACAGGATATCTTGGGCGTCCTCTAAAAGCTCCCTTTTTTTCTTCAGAGAGGTTTGCCGGAATTTCTTTGTTTTGCTGACCGCTATGACGCAATCTTGTATGCCGATGAAATCTTTTTTCATCGGCTTTTTATCCTCCCGGCTTTGTCCGTATGCCCACAGGATTTTGCTCCGATATTAAAACAGGATCATCCAGTCATATAGCAAAAACCGCGTCGCTTTTTCGGCGATGTCTCGGCTGGGATACAGTACAATAATGACGTGGTGCTTCTTTTGCGGGGATGGCAGGGTAGAGTCCTGATCGGAATCGTATCCCCACAGTTCAAAGACAGTCCCGCCTAACAGCCGCCCTTCACCTTGATAGCTCTCCTCCCACTCGGCACTGGGCATTAAACTTTTATAGCATTCTCTGGCAATTTTTTCTTCTGTACCTTTAGCCGCATTTGGCACGGAACCGGAAATTACCCACGTTTGCCCCAGGGAACCTTTTTGACCGTTTAGCTTCTCTCCAATCGCTTTGTGGAGATATTGTAACCGATTCACCTCTTGCTCGTCAACGTCATTCTGATGAGAGCAGTTTAATAAGAGTCCGTAACTGTCCCCCAACTGGACGGGATAGTAATACATTTCCAACTGCTTGTAGTGGGCTTCGCCGCTGGGTGGGTCAACCGTCTTGGGCTGGGTCAGCAATTCACGGTACTCTAATTCTACCTCTGCCGGTGCCTCCTTCAGGGAGTCGCGAATACTTTCAGGGAGTTTTTGACGGAAAGATTCTTTGACGGAAAGATTCTTTATTCCTCTTTATCTCTGCATCCCGCTCTCCCAAAGGCTCTCGCAAATCGTAGAGGAAGAGTTCCAGGGTAAGTTTCTCTAATGAACTCATGAATTTGTCCCGTCTTGGCTACCGAATAACATTTGCTTGAGGCGAGCGAGAAAGCTTAATTTGTTTGGAACTGTCAAGGTCTGAGCGGCAATGTATTTTACCACATAGTTGAGGTTTTCGCCAGTTTCAACATCTGGTTTTGTGTCATAAGTAAAGTCATTTCTGGTCACAAAAGGGCTGTAATTGTCAGCAAGTATTTCCCGTTCTAGCTGTTTAAGGGTGGGCAGCAAGCTTGGAAGAGTGCTGGGGTCTAGTTCTTCCAGCCGGTTGATGGCTTGTTCATAGAATGACTTTAAGGCTGGATTGCTGTCAATCAGGGGCATCAGAAAGTCTTGCCGGGTTAAATCCCAGTCAGTTTTGGGGAGGGCTAGCTGCTGGCCAAATTTTTATTAATGTGGCTTGCTCAGCGGGGGTGAGAGTCGTTGGAGGGAGCTCCTGGAGTGCCAGCAAGAGCGCCAGCAGGGTATTTGTAGGCGATGGGTTCATAGGGGGTGTGCCGGTGGTAGACTCTAAAATAAGTTATTCACAATTATAGTAGATGTGGGGCTGATGAACAAGCGTCTGGCTTTGGTGGTGGGCATCAATGAATACGCTTATCTGGACAACCTCAGCACGGCGGCAAAGGATGCGGAGGCGGTGGCCAAACTCCTAATGAGATGGGGGAATTTCGACGTGATCCGACTGCGGGGCACCCTTCTGAAGGGCCAGGTGAGCGCAGAGGATTTAGGCAAGGCGAGGCTAACTCACATATTGCAGCATTCTCAACAAGGGGTTAGAAACTGGGTTTCTCAACCAAAGATTAAGGGTTTCACGCCTTTCTTTTCGCAAGAAACCCGGTTTCTGAACTGATGCAAGATCTAAGCTAACCAAAAAGAGATGTGGAAAATGAGAAAATATCCCGTTACCTGGTTCTATATCTTAGCCTTTGGTATCTCATGGCTTGGCATGATATCAATCGTCTTAGCCTCGCGAGGCATTGCTCCATTTTACCGTCCTTACTTCCTGTTCCTTTCCATCTTTTATGCCATTGGTCCCGCTCTTGCGGCTATGATTGTGACGCAGGTGGCAGATGGGAGGGCAGGGATTCGAGAGTTGCTTAAGGGATTGATCCGATGGCGGGTTGGGCTAGTCTGGTACGTCGTAGCGGTATTGGGAGCTATAGGTCTTCTCCTTGTGGCGCAAGTCGTAACGAAATTACTGGGCTTGACCGTAACAATCGTAATGCCACAAGTCGTTCTATCTCCCTATGTTATTTTCGGTGTCACGGTAAATTTCCTCGCCAATACGTGTGAAGAGATTGGGTGGCGCGGCTTTGCATTACCACGCTTGCAGAAACGATATAATGCTCTACTTGCCACCCTCATTGTGGGTATGTTGTGGGGGTTATGGCATTTCCCGCTTGTCTTTTTGGCAGGTGCGATGTCTGAGTATCCTTTCCTCTGGTTCATCATGATCATGGCAAATGCTTTTATCTATACCTGGATTTACAACAGCACTAAAGGCAGTATTTTGCTAGTGGCGCTTTTTCATGGTTCGGGGAACCTATTTGGAGCATTCATACCTGGGGTCTCCCCTGTCGCGTGTACTCTCATGGACTGTGTGGTGGCGATCGTCCTGATCGCAGTGTTTGGAAGAGCGAATCTCTCTCGCCGAGAAAGGGTTTGCGCGGGCTAACAAGCGTGTTGTAGCGGACACGAACGTTAGTCTTCTGAGTGATCTGTGGGGACGTAGCTGGAACGTTATCTTAGATCTTGCACCAGCCTATAAACCGGGTTTCTTGCAAAAATAAAAGCGTGAAACCCTGGATCTTTGGTTGAGAAACCCGGTTTCTGACCTCTTGCTCTCCGCTGTGTTTCAGTTGAATGCTTAACGATGAGTTCGCGCTCTAAATACTGAAGATTACCCACGGCGAACCCCTGCGGGGGCACGAGGGTTTTGTCCTTTCAGTCGCGGTGACGGCGGACGGGCAAAAGATTATCAGCGGCGGTGAGGACGGCACGGTGCTGGTGTGGCCTAGTAGCTGGGAGGGGTGGTTGCAAGTCTGCTCCGACCGGCTGCGCTACCATCCGGTTTTCCAAGCTCCCCAGTCTGATGAGCAGAACCAAGCTTGCGAGACTTGCCGCAAGCATGTGTGGGAGAGGGGCACGCTCGCATGGGGCATAGGGCATGGGGCATAGGGGAATTTCGCTACAAGCTCCCTTGCTCCATCGTTCCAGCTCCCTTGCTCCATCGTTCCAGCTCCCTTGCTCCATCGTCCGAGCTCCCTTGCTCCATCGTCCGAGCTCCCTTGCTCCATCGTTCCAGCTCCCTTGCTCCATCGTTCGAGCTCTGAACTCCATCGTCCGAGCTCCCTTGCTCCATCGTTCGAGCTCTGAACTCCATCGTCCGAGCTCCCTTGCTCCATCGTCCGAGCTAGGGGGCGCAGGCGAGACGCCTGCGCTACGCCGGAGGTTGTGGGGTGCCGGTGCGTTTCGGGTGCCGGTGCTGCCTGGGCTGCCGGTTAGAATTTGAAGTAGATATTCTATGGCGGCGGCGCTCTCAACTATGACACCGGCAGAATTAAAAACCCAACTCCTTGCCCTAACTCCTGCTGAAAAAGCTGAAGCTATCCAGACTTTAACCCAAACTTTAAGCACCGGCTCTCATGGAATTACCAAGACTCCCGGCGTGTGCGGGGGTGACGCTTGCATTGCCAATACTCGCCTTCCCGTTTGGCTATTTGTCAGTTTGCGCCGGCAAGGGGCGACGGATGCAGAAATTTTCCAGCTCTATCCTGACATTAATGCGGCTGACTTGCTGAATGTCTGGGCTTATGCGGAGGGAAATCAAGAAGAGATTGAAATCGCACTGCGAGAGCAAGAAGAAGCAATGGAGCGGGAAATCTAATTTATGGCAGGATGCTGTGCTTGGCGCAGGGAAGATGCCGGTGCGGAGGGTGCCGGTGGGCCACAACTGCCGGCCTTATATGCCGACACCTTCGACCTGATTCGTAGTTTAACACAAATCCTGCCAATTGCAAGCGGGGAAAGGCAAAAATTTTTTCCTTTCCCAATCCCCTTCAGTCACCCCGCACCCGTCGAGCTTTCCTGAAGGATGCCGGCAATAAACTCCTGCATCCGTTCGTAGTGGGTTCCCTTCCAGAAAATCTGCTCGCATGACGGGCACCGGCTAAACTCGTCATAGAGGTCCCCGCTCTGGGGCGGGAGCCGGTCAATAATCGCTTCCTTGGGCACTGCTTCCAATAAAACGTTGCAGCGAACGCACCGGCAAAATGGTATAATTGAACCCAATAAATCAAAACGTCGCAGCACCTCAATCAACTGCCGGCGGGGGTTCGTCTCCCGCACATAGTACCCGTGAGTGACGATGCTGCGCTTCAGCAATCCCGTATCTCTCGTCAGCAAAATCCGCCCCTCGCTGCTGGATATCTCCGCCAATTCTTCATCCGGATAGTCGTTCCGGTAGAGAGTGTCAAAGCCCAACATCCGCAGGTGATTGGCGAGCTTTCCCAGGTGAACGTCGAGGACAAAGCGAGTTTGGCGCAGCGGTTGGGGGCGCAACCTCAGTGCCGGTGAGATGTCGAGTGATTCAAATACCGGATAGACGCTGCACTCATCGCCATCCGCCACGATGTAGGAAAAATCCACCGGCTCGCCACTCACCAAAATCAGCTCGACTTCGGTGTGGGGTACGCCCAAGGATTCAATGGTATCCTTGATAGAGGCACGCCCCTCGAACTCATGGACAAAAGTCAGCTCTCGCCGGTGGGCGGGGAGAAAGAAGTTCAGCTCCGCATAGAAGCGAAAATAGGCTCGATTCATGATATTTTGGATTTTAAATTTTGGATTTTGGATCTATAGCAGTAGCCACTTATGTTAAGACGTAGGACAGGCGAGACGCCTGTCCATTTCCCTACTAGCAAGGGGTAGGGTGCGTTCCCTAAGAGGGAACGCTACGAGTTACACTATGTGCCTCCTTGTGGAGAACACAACTGATGAAATCGAAATCAATGTCTGGGGATTGACAGATATCTGCCGTGCCGGTATAATTCGCGAAGCAAGCCAAAGACTCGACTCGCAACTAAACCGCCGGTCAGCCGATTCCCTAAGACAAAAACCACGCGATAGATGAACCCAGGATGAAAGCAGCCAATATCAGGAATTGCAAAATTGGTTTTTGCGATTTCAGCTGTGACAGCTCCTCTTGCAGTTCCTGATTGCCTTTTTCCAGCTGAGATTGAACCCGCTCTCCCTCCGCTTTAATTTGGTTGAGCTGCTCTAAAGTGGAGGCTAGCCGGTCTTGCAGTTGCTGGCGTTCTTGATTGGTTTGTTCCAGCTGAGATTGAACCTGTGAGCGCTCTTGCTGCACTTGCGCCAGCTGAGATTGCGTCTCAGAGAGCCGGTTTTGCAGTTGCTCGCGCTCAGAGAGCACCGAGCTGAGCTGAGATTGTGTCTCCTCAAGCTGAGACTGGAGTTGCGCCACAGTCTGATTCGCTCCCTCCAATTCAGATTGCAGCCGGTCGCGCTCAGAGAGCACCGAGCTCAGCTCAGATTGTGTCTCCTCAAGCTGAGACTGGAGTTGCTGGCGCTCTTGACCTGCTCCCTCCAATTCAGATTGCA
>JAHHHT010000012.1 GCA_019359235.1 Oscillatoria princeps RMCB-10 | reverse complement strand
CGGTAGCAACGGGAGACGTAAACGGGGATGGAAACTCCGATATTGTCACCGCTGGGGGCATGGGTTATGGTTTGGATAAGGACTATTACTCAGTTTTATTGGGGGATGGCGAGGGCAATTTTACTGTTACTGACTACGAGGTGGCGGTTGGGTCTGACTTTGTGGCTTTAGAGGATTTGAATGGCGATGGGAATCTAGACATGGTTACGACTAGCGCCGCCTTGAACCGCGTGTCAGTTCGACTGGGGAATGGAGATGGCACTTTTGCGCCTGAAACTGATTACTCGGTTGGGTATTTTCCGGTGGGAGTGGCGATAGGAGATGTGGATGGGGATGGCGACTTTGACATTGTTAGCGCCAATAGCAATTCTGACCGCTTGTCGGTGCTGTTGGGGGATGGATCTGGCTCTTTTGCTGCTGGGAGTCAGGTGGCATTTGGGGTTGGGATTTCCGCAGCGATCCTGTCAGATTTAGACAGTGATGGCGACTCGGATCTTATTGGGGCAAATCGTTTTACCAATAAGGTGTCAGTGCGGTTGGGTTCTGGGAATGGAACTTTTGGAGTGCAGACTGATTATACGGTAGGGTCTGAACCTGTCGCAGTAGCTGTAGGAGACGCTGACGGGGACAGCAAGAAAGATATTGTTATCGCGAATCGTTCTGACAGCAAAGTATCGGTGCTTTTGGGTCAGGGAGATGGCTCTTTTGTAGCCGGAAATGATGTGGCTGTCGGTTCGCAGCCGGCATCTGTGGCGCTGGCGGATCTGGATTTTGATGGCGACAGGGATTTGGTGACGGGGAACAGTTTCAGCAATAATGTTTCTGTCAGGCTGAATACGACTAATTCTGTGGGGGGTGGGGGAACTGGGAAGCGCAGTTATACTTACGACCCGATTTTCAATCAGGTGACGAGTGTGACGGATGAGTTAGGCCGGCAGACGCTTTATGAAATTGACACGCTGACTGGGAATACGCTGTCTGAAACTCGCGTGGTGGGTTCTGTTGGCGGTGGGGATGATGTTATCACTCGCTACACGTATACTAGCAAGAATCTGATTGATACTGAGACTGACCCTCTGGGGCGGTTGACGGATTACGATTATGATAATTTTGGCCGGCTTGTTGAGGTGACTTTTGCGAAGGGGACTCCGGATGAGGCGTCGCAGCGGATGGAGTATGACGCTGCCGGCAATCAAACGGCTATGATTGATGAGAATGGCAATCGGACGGAGTATGAGTACGATGCCATGAACCGGCTGGTTAAAACGACTTTTGCTTTAGGGACTCCGGATGAGGCGGCGCAGCGGATGGAGTATGACGATGCCGGCAATCAGACTGCTATGATTGATGAGAATGGCAATCGGACGGAGTATGAGTATGAATGACAGTCGGAATCGTCTGATTGAGACGGTCAATCCCGATGGGTCGCGGGATAAGATGCGGTATGATTTCGACAATAATGTCAGTTCTACTTTCGATGCGAATGGGAACCGAAATAACAGGGTTTTCGACGCTCGCGGTCGGTTGATTCGGCAGATTGACCCGCTGGGGAAGGCGACGGCTTTTGAGTACGATGCGGCGAATCAAATGGTTGCCCAAGTAGATGCTAACGGGCACAGGACTGAGTACGAGTATGACGATTTAGGCCGGCTGATTCAGGAAATCGATGCCTTAAATGGCGTTTTTACCACGAGTTACGATGCCGCCGGCAATGTTATTGCTGAAACTGACCAACTCGGGCGAACCACTCTGCACGCATATGACAGTCGCAACCGGCAAACCCAAATCACCGATGCTAAGAATGGTATTACTGCGTTTGATTATGACGGTGCCGGCAATCTGACTGCTATTACCGATGAACTGACCCGCACGACTTCCTTTATTTACGACGCCCGCAATCGCCGCAAGAGTGTTACAGATCCCCTCTCGCACACCACTGCCTACACGTATGATGCCGCCAGCAACCAGCTGTCAGTGACTGATGCGCTGGGACGGAAAACTCAGTATGTCTATGATAGGCTAAACCGGCGCACCGGCACGATTGATGCGCTTTTGAAAACAACGGCTGCCAAGTATGATGCGATAGGCAATCTGATTGCTGTCACTGATGAACTGGGGCGCACTACTGAGTACACTTATAACAGTCGCAACTGGCTTTCTGCTGTCAGAGATCCTCTGGGTCAGACGATTGGGACAGAATATGATGCCAATGGCAATACGATTGCGGTTACGGATGCTTTGGGGCACGTCACTCGCTATAATTACGACCCTCTAAATCGCCAAATTGCGTTTACGGACGCTCTCAACCAAACGACGGCAACAACTTATGATGCTGTCGGCAATGTCCTTTCTGTCACTGACCCAGGACTGAACACTACGGCGTTTATTTACGATGAGTTAGACCGGCTGATTGAGTCAACTAATCAGCTGGGGCTAAAGCGTGCCTACACTTATGATGCCGCCGGCAACCAGGTGACAGCTTCTGACCGCAATAATCGCGTCTGCAAGTTTGTTTATGATGAACTTAACAGGCTTTCTTCTGAACAGTGGCTGGATGCCGGTGTCAATCCCGCCCGCACAATTACTTATACTTATGATGCGGCGGACCAGCTCGATATTGTCAGCGACCCCGACTCTACTTACGACTACACTTACGATGGTGCCGGTCGCGTGACTGCGGTGAGTAATGCGGGGACGCCTTTTGCGCCGAATGTTCTGCTGAACTACACTTATGATAGTCCCAACAATTTGCTGTCGGTTAGTGATACAATTAATGGTCAGGTAAAGGGGAGTGAATTTTTCACTTACGATGCCCTCAACCGCGTTACTCGAATTACTCAAAGCGGCAATGGGGTTGCGAACAAGCGAGTGGACATGGCCTATGATGCTGCTAGCCAGATGACGGGTGTCTCTCGCTACAGCGATTTGGCGGGGACGCAACAGGTGGCGACTACCGGCTATACTTATGACAGTGCGGGCCGGCTGACTCAATTAATTCATGGCAAAGGGACGGCGACTTTTGCGAATTATAATTGGAGTTACGATGCGGCAACGCGGATTACTCAGTTTACTTCTGGCGATGGCAGCAGCAGCTACAGCTACGACGACCGCAACCAGGTGACGGGGACAGACCACAGTTACCAAAATGATGAGGCTTATAGTTATGACGGCAATGGCAACCGCACCAATACGGGATACCAGACTCTGGCGAATAACCAGCTGCAGTCAGATGGAGTTTACAATTACGAGTATGACGCTGAAGGGAACCGGACTAAGCGGGTTAAGATTGCTACGGGTGAGGTAACAGAGTACAGCTGGGATTACCGCAACCGTTTGATTGCAGCTGTGACTAAAAATAGCAGGGGTGATATAATTAAGTCAGTTGAGTATGTTTACGATGTTTTTGACCGGCGGATTGGGAAGGAGATAGATGGGGATGGAGGGGGGCCGGTTGGGCTATCAGTGGAGCGTTTTGTCTATGACGGGGAGCACATTGCTCTGACGTTTGATGGGAGTGGGAACCAGACTCACCGCTATTTGCACGGGCCGGTGCTTGACCAGATTTTGGCGGATGAAAGTGCTTCGGGCCAGGTGCTGTGGGCGCTGACAGATAACCAGGGGACAGTGCGGGATTTGGTTAATGAGGCGGGGGCTTTACAAAATCACCTCAGGTATGATAGCTTTGGGAAGGTAACGGGTGAGACGAATCCGAATTTGGACTTCCGCTTTGGTTATACGGGGCGGGAGTTGGATGAGGAGACGGGGCTTTCTTTCTACCGGGCGCGCTATTATGATGCTGGGGTAGGAAGATTTATTAGTGAGGACCCGATTGGGTTTGCCGGTGGGGATGTTAATCTGTACCGGTATGTGGGGAATAGTCCTACTAATGACACAGACCCATCAGGGGAGTTTGCGATTCCGCTTGCAGTAATACCTGTTGCTGCTATCGCTTTTGCAGGAATAGGGATATTGTATGCTTTAGACCAGATAAATCGCTCTCTCAATTCTGAAAGCTTAAATCCGTTTGTTGACACTTTTCCACTAAAAATCCTTTCGAGTATCCTCTCAGATTAGATGACTTGGAAACTGGAATAGAGGCACTGCCAAACCCTCACATAATTGCGTTTGCCGCTTCTATTTGTGAGAGGATGCTTCCCAACTATGCCGCTTTTTATCGGACGGAAAATTGGGGAAATCTTTCTATGTTACAGACGGCGCTGGATGAAATTTGGCAAATTTTGCAAGGAAAACCAGTGGATGCGGCAAGAATCCGCCAATTAAGAGATGATTGTCAGGATGTAATGCCCAACTTAGAGGATTTCCCCGGCTCCAGATACGACGGGGAGGCGCAGGAAGCAGCTATAGCAATTATTTACACTTTAGATGCATGTCTCGAGCCTTCAAAGAGTTGTATTATCAAGGTAGTCAATTGTGCTTTGAGAACCCTTCACTTAGCTCTTTATTCGGAATATTACTTCAGTGATAATACGCTGCCTGACGACATATTTCAAAGGCTTGTGAAGGAGATGGTAAATCACCCTTGGACGCTCAGAGAACTAGCCAAGCAACGCGAAGACTTGGAGAACTTGAGAAATGCCAAGACACTGGATAGAGAATTTTTGTCACGGCTCCGCAACTCGTTTACCAACGACGGGAAAAGTCTTATTGACTTAGGCTGATACAGATTTCCTAGACCGGGCTTTGAGGCAATTTTTTAAGGCGATTGATAAACTGTTTGATTCAAGCTTTCATAATTGCTTTTATGGCCCGGTTAATTAGAATAAGCATTAGCCAGCGGGGGTGAAAAATTGAAGAATTAGCGATCTTTTTTTATCATTTGTAAATCAGGAACACTATGTCCGTCCAACTATTTGACCCCGATTTCTACGCCACCGGCAACCCCGACCTGACAGCCGCCGGCATAACCACCCCCCAACAATTACTCCAGCACTTCCAAACCAAGGGCTTATCCGAAAACCGGCAATTCTCCCCCAATGCCGACCTCAACTACTACCGCGCCAAAAACCCCGACATAGCCGGCTTAACAAACGAGCAACTCTTCAACCACTTAGAACAATTTGGCCTAGCATAAAACCGGCAATTCTCCCCCTTAATAGACCTAAACTTCTATCGCGCCAGCCACCCAGACTTAGCCGGATTCGACAGCGAGCAACTCTTCAAACACCTGCAAACATTCGGCATCGCAGAGGGACGCGCTTTCTCGCCTTACGTCAGTTTAGACTACTATTTATCCAACAACCCCGATGTCAATCAAGCTTGCACCGGCAGCCGAAATCTAGCATTACAGCACCTCCAAACCCACGGCATAGCAGAAGGGCGAAGCTGTTCACCCGCCTTCAAATTCGACCGGCAACTCAACCGCTTCCTTTCCGCAGACCCCACCAACCCCATCATTGACTGGAACCAGACAGCATTAAACGCCATCCAAACAGACAAAACAGCACCCCCCTTAGCCGCAAGAAACTTAGCCATACTCCACACAGCAATATACGATGCCGTCACGGCAATCGCCAAAACCGGCACTCTATACAAAGCCAACCTAGAAGCGCCGCCAAACGCCGACCCAGAAGCCGCCGCAGCCACAGCAGCGCACCGCACTCTCATCAATTTATACCCCAACCAATCCGCCATCTTCGACACCGCACTCACCGACTCTCTCGCAGCAATTCCCGACAGCAAATCCGAAACAGATGGCGTCACCATAGGGCAAATCGCAGCCGCTCAAATTTTAGCCGCCAGAAGTGCGGATGGTTCCGCAACCAAAGTGCCCTACACCCCACAACCCAGTGCCGGCAATTGGATTCCCACACCTCCCGGTTTTCAACCGGCACTCCTCCCCCAGTGGGCGAATCTCGCCCCCTTTGCCATCACAAGCGACTCCCAATTTCGCCCAAGCGGACTCCCTCCCCTCACCAGTTCTGATTATACCATAGAGTTCAATCAAGTCAAAGAATTGGGCGAAAAAAACAGCAGCGCCCGCACCCCTGAAGGGACAGAAATCGCTCTCTTCTGGGCGGACGGTGCCGGCACCTACACCCCGCCCGGACACTGGAACCAAATTGCCCAACAAGCCTCCTTAAAAAGTGGCAGCACCCTGTTAGAAGACGCCCGCATGTTCGCCCTGCTAAATATCGCCCTAGCAGACGCCGGCATTGTCGCTTGGGACGCCAAATACGCCTACGATTTCTGGCGACCCGTCTTGCGAGGAGTGCCGGTTGGGCTAAAGCCCTACTACAAACCTGTTTGGAGAAACTCCATCTCTTTCTCCCCCTCCCCGCACGCGGGGAGGGGTTGGGGTGCCGGGTTCAGGAATATGCAACGCCAGAGTACACCCCAATTTTTTCAAGCCAAAACCTCTCTCACCCCCCATGACAGCCACAATTTCCCTAATAATGACGGTCTACAATCGAGAGCGCTACCTGGGCGCTGCGATAGAAAGTGTCTTGGCGCAGACGAGAAAAGACTTCGAGCTTCTGGTGTGGGATGACGGCTCCACCGACAGTTCTTTAGATATTGCCGGCAATTATGCTAAACTAGACGAACGAGTGAAAATAATTGCTGCCCCCCATCAAGGGCGAGCGCCGGCTCTCAAAGCGGCTCACGCCATGTGTTCTGGAACTCACACCGGCTGGGTAGATAGTGACGATTTGCTAGAGCCCACAGCACTTGAAGAAACTGCCGGTTTTCTGGATGCCAACCCAAAAGTGGGACTCGTCTACACCGACTATCTCGTCATCGATGCGTTTGGCAATGTCAAAGGAATCGGACAGCGCAGCCAAATTCCCTATTCCAAAAACCGGCTGCTGATTGACTTCATGACATTCCACTTCCGATTGATGCGGACGGATGCCTACTTGGCTGCCGGTGGGATTGACCCCTCAATGGAACTGGCGGAAGATTATGATTTGTGCTTGCGACTTTCAGAGATAACCCAAATCAGGCACCTGGATAAAGCCCTCTACTATTATCGCATACATGACTCGAATTTGACCCGCCGGCAAATCGATTTAATCAATTGGTCGGCTGTGGCGAGCCGGCGGGCGATAGAGCGTCGCGGACTTGCTGAACAGTACGAACTGGACGTGCAAATTATTGGCCGGTTTTCCTTGCGGCGGAAAAACCAGACAGAGCAATTTTAGAGTTTAGAGTTTAGAGTTTGCAGGACTTACGCAGCGACACTTAATCTGGTGTGGTGCCGGTGACGCTATCGCTAACCCACCCTACATATAGAGGCTTTGCGCTATGGCCCATCAACCCGATTTCGTAGGGGCGGGCCCTTCCGCCCCTACCGTTAGCGTAGCTGCTCCGTTAGGAGCGGTTTCTCCCCAGCACACTTATTTGAGAAACGCTATATCAGCAATGAGCGCAATAAACAGTCAGTTTAGGACAAGGCCAGTGCCGGGGGGGTTTATATAGATGCGGGTTTTGTGGCCAAGATTCTGGGTTCGCCCCGCCCCTACTCTCTTTCAAGGAGATCACCGACATCCCAGACAGATCCAGCCCCAGACGCGACAGAGTTCCCCTGCGGCCTTTCACGTTGGGCGGGCCAAGATGGGAGTTATCGAACTGTCCAGCACTTCTTGTACATGCCCTGAATTTACCGGCACTGTCGAATCGCCGGCAGAGTTCAGCGGGCTTTAGGCGAGCAATACTGTTTGAGGACTTGCTGCCCCAAGCGGACGATCTTTTCTGGCCCTTCCATCATCAGCAAGTAATGCCCCTGACGCAGGTGATGCCGGTAGATTCCAGCCGTGCTGCCCTCTCCCAAAAAGCCGAATAAGGCTCCCACGACAGCCCCACAGAAGCCGCCAACGGTGCCGGCTGCTGGAATCAAGAGCAGCAAGCTGAGAGTGAGTGGCACCTTAAATGCCAAATTCAACACCGTAAAAGAAACGACTCCCATCGCCAGCCCCAAAGAGCCGGCCAGCATGGCCAAGCGGCGGGCGTTGCGGAGTGCGATTTGCACCGGCTGCAATAGCCCCACCCCTTCAGGAGAGCTGTAGCCCTGACCGACAATCGCCAAATGCTCGGGGGAAATCCCGTGATATTGCAGCAGGCGATAGGCTTGGAAGGCGGAGGCTTCATCGGGGAGTGCGATGATGGCCAGGTAATTGTGGCGCTTTGGGGAAGCGGTGCCCAGGAATTGCTCGGCAGTCACAAAACTCGTCTGTAAACGCAGATTTTTAGGGTCTTCTTGAATTCTAACGCTAGTCCCTGCCCCGATGAGCGGGTTTCACAACAAGTTAATCTTATCGGTGGCCTCAGGTGGCCAGCAGATCCGCCCGCACCGGCAATAGCTCTACAATTGAAGTCACCGCTCAATCCCAGCACCCTACTCAAAGGTTCTCTATGCCCCCTCGTTGGCCCCGCAAACCCGACCGCCGCGACCCAGCCTACCGCCGCTTGGACGACCGGATGAATTTTGCCGTGCATGTGGCCATTTTTGGCGCTAGCAATTCCAGCATGTGGTTTTTCCGGATCTTGCAGCCGTCACCCTGGATATGGACTCCTTGGGTGACGGGCAGCTGGGCGCTGCTTTTGCTAGCTCACGCGATTTACATTTTTGCGATCGCGGACTATTCCGACCGGGCGTCCGAATCCCCGACTGCGGAGGATTCGCCAACCCCCTCGCCACCGCGCTGACGGCAATCTGCTGCTACTGAGAGCCTGCCCTTGAAAACCCCCTGAGCAATTAAAAGAAACCCTGTTTCCTACAGTGGAACGCGCCCGTCGCGTCTGAACACAGCTGGGTTTTCTACAGCCAGAAACCCGGTTTGTCCCCCTTTCTCTCGAACTTTAAGTGTGGGGGCGTTCCGAGCCGGTGGAAGTCGCTCAAGGCACTAGCCACGGGATTTCGGCTTTGGCACAACCGGCAACTACAGGCAACCGGCGTCACAACTGGGGTGTCATCTGAACCACTGCAGGAGACTCTCAACCATGATCGCGCAGCCAGACAGACACCCCAAATCAACGATATGGGCTTCCCTCAAGCAACAAATATGGCTGGGGCGCAGAGTTTTGCTAACATCGGCCAGTATTGCCACCGGCATCCTCATCCTGCGTTTTGCCGGTCTGTTGCAGCCGGTTGAGCTAGCCGCCCTCGATCAGTGCTTTCGCTTTCGCCCCCCAGAACCCCGTGACGAGCGAGTGGTGATTGTGGGCATTGATGAGGCAGCCTTGCAGAAGCTGGGGCTGCCGGTGCCGGATGCCGTCTTGGCGCAGCTGCTGCAGAAGTTGCAAGCGCTCAAGCCACGCGCCATCGGTCTGGACATTTATCGGTTCCAACCCGTTGAGCCCGGATCTGTCGAATTAAAAAAGACGCTGGCATCGATGCCCAATGTGGTGGCCATTGAAAAAATTGCCTCTCAAGATGACACCGGCATTCCACCCCTGCCGGGTTTAAGCCCGATTAATAAAGTTGGTTTCAGCAACCTGCTCGCTGACTCGGATGGCAAAATTCGCCGCAGCGTCCTGTACTGGCATGTTGACGGCAAAGCTCGCAAAAGTTTGGCGCTGCAACTAGCTTTAATGTATCTAGAACCACAAGACATTACCCTTAAATATGACACAGGTAATTCCAGTCTGTGGCGGCTGGGGCGCGGCACATTTCGCATCTTTGAGGGCAATGACGGCGCTTATGTGCGGGAGGATGATGGCGGCTACCAAGTTTTGGTGAACTTTCGCGGGCCGGCTGGCAGCTTTCGCACGCTGTCAATCTCTGACGTGCTTTCCAACCGGGTGCCGGAATCAGTTTTTCGCAACCGGGTGGTGCTGATCGGTTCAACTGCAGAAAGCCTTAAAGATTTATTCTACACCCCCTACAGCGCTCCTTCTCGCACCTATGGCGTAGAAGTGCACGCCCATTTCGTCAGCCAGTTGCTGAGCGCCGCCCTGGATGGGCGAACTTTTATCAATATCTGGCCCGACCCAGTGGAAGGTTTGTGGATTTTTGTCTGGTCTTGGACAGGTGCGGCGCTCAGCTGGAGAGTGCGTTCTAGCAAATGGCAAGCCCTGAGTATGGTACTGGCGGCTGTGACGCTGACGGGCATTTGTTACCTGGCGTTTGCCGCCGGCTGGTGGCTGCCTTTTGCGCCGCCGGTGCTGGCGCTTTTCGGCTCTGCAGTGGCGGTAACCAGCTATTTCGCCCATCTGGAACAAGAATTGAAAAAATCTAAAGAATTTTTGTCTACGGTGATCAACACCATTCCAGACCCGATTTTTGTCAAAGATAAACACCGCCGCTGGATTGTTTTAAATCAAGCCTTTTGCCAATTCATCGGTCGCCCCTGCGACGAGTTAATAGAGAAATCCGAGCCCGACTTTTTTACCCCGCAGGAAGCAGAAGTTTTTTTGCTTCAAGATGAGTTGGTATTTAACAGCAGCCAACCCCTGGAAAATGAAGAAAAATTTACCGACGCGCGGGGCAAAACTTATCTGATTGCCACAAAGCGCTCGCTCCACAAAGATGCCGCCGGCAATCTGTTCTTGGTCGGAGTCATCCGAGATATCACGGAGCGCAAGCGGATGGAAGAAGATTTGAAACGCACCGCAGCTGAGCTAGCCCGTTCCAATGAAGAATTAAAAGTTTCAGAGCATCGCTTGCGCCATCTGGCTTATCACGATCCCCTCACCGGCTTGCCCAATCGCAAACTGTTCTACGAACGCCTGAGTCAGGCTCTAGAATGGGCCAGCACCAACAGCCGGCTCGTCGCCCTCCTGTTCCTGGATCTCGATGGCTTTAAGGGCGTCAATGACACCCTGGGACACGAGATGGGCGACTCGCTGCTCAAAGCCGTCGCTCTGCGGCTGACCGGCTGCTTGCGAGCCAGCGATACCGTATCTCGCCTCGGCGGTGACGAGTTTACCGTAATCCTGCCGGCTATCCCGGGAATGCCGGATGCGGCTAAAGTTGCCGACAAAATTCTGGACACTTTGTCCCAAAAGTATTTAATCGACGGACACGCGGTTTCGGTGTCCTGCAGTATTGGCATCAGTCTGTACCCCCTCCACGGCGAAGACGCCGATACTTTGATTAATGCGGCGGATGCTGCCATGTATCGCGCTAAGCAACAGGGCAAAAACAAATATGAATTTTCGTAAATAACACCCGGGCTCGCCCCACTCAAGTGCTGTGCCGGTCAGCAAAACTACTGACTGTGCGGCGAGCGGGCTTTACATTTATTAATATTGCCTCTTATCTTCTTGAAAAGCTGGGCGAGCGCCGGCGGACATCATTAAGTTGAAGAGAGCCACCACCAGAAACCGGGTTTCTTAAAGAAACCTGGTTTCTTGACGTTCCGCTCAGCCAGCCCGCTCAGATTGACGCCCCGCTCTCCCTTTTCTTAACAAAGATGACGGGTTAAGCCTCCATTGTGTATTTTTGTAAATTAAAGTATATTTACGTGAATGTACGGGTTGCGCAGATTTTTTGCAGACAGGTAAGTGAATTCACTGATATAATGAACTCCTGAGGGGCGCGTCTAACTGATAGGTGTTTTGAGGCCAAGGGTGTTATGGGGTCAAAAATGTTATGGGTACTTTACTTAAATTAGCAAGTGTAGCAGCGCTGGCGGTTGGGGTGCAGCTGAGCGCATCTGGAATAGCGTCTGCCACAGCGTTACCCAGCCTGTCGGGGGAGATTGCATTCAACCGGCCTTCTTTAGGGCCAACCACTATTTACGAGGAAGAACCGCCACCCAAGAAGCCACCGACCGGTGGGGATGGCGGATCTGGGGGAACCGCGACTTAGGAAGACACAGCGGTTTCAGCTGAGGCGGGCTGCGATAGAGTTACTGCAGCAGACTTCCACCAGTTTTCCTGTTGCACCAGCGTGTGCGCTAGCCAGCTTGGTTCTGGGTTAGGGAAGTCCGCACGGTAGTGTCCGCCGCGACTTTCGGTGCGAAAAGCCGCACTTTTGAGAATTAAATACGCCACATCCAGTAAATTGCGGGTTTCTCCCCAAATCCTCAACACTGTGCCGGCATCGGGTAGCGCGAACTTGACCGGCTCGTTGGGTTGCAAAGAAAGCAAACACTCACTGATTGGCAGCGCCGCAAATTCCGCTTGCCAGCATTCCACCTTAGCCAGCGCCGCTTCTAGCGCTTGCTGTTCGCGACAGATGCCGGCACTGTGCCACACCAAGCGGGGTAACTCTTGCCGCATTGCTTCGATTTTTGCTAGCTGAGCGAGCCCGTCGGCGAGAGGGGGCTCAGAGGCGGTTGGCTTCAGGGGAGAATCTCCCGACGCTTCCGGGGAAAGTTCGAGGTGAGCGAACTGAGCGCCAAAAACAACACATTCCAGCAGAGAATTGCTCGCCAGACGATTAGCGCCGTGCACGCCGGTGCTGGCGGTTTCCCCCACTGCATACAAACCGGCAATTGACGTCCGGTTGATCAAATCTGTCATAATGCCGCCCATCCAGTAGTGAGCTGCCGGCGCGACCGGCACGGGTTCGGAGAACACATCAATCCCCCAGCGCTGGCAGACCTGGATAATATTGGGAAAGCGGTGGCGAATTCGATCTGCTGGAATGGGTCGCAAATCCAGCCAGACATTGGCTGCAGCTGGGTCAAGACCGGTGCGCTGGAAATGCCTGAAGATAGCGCGGCTGACCACATCTCTAGGGGCGAGTTCGCCGGCGGGGTGGTCGTCAAAGGCAAACCGCCGCCCCCGAGCGTCAACCAAGTGGGCACCTTCTCCCCGAACCGCCTCACTGATCAGAAATCGGGGTGCGCCGGCTTTCGTGAGGGCGGTGGGGTGAAACTGGACAAATTCCAAGTCTCGCAAGACGGCACCGGCACGCCACGCCATCGCCACGCCATCGCCGGTGCTCACTGCTGGATTGGTGGTCTGCGCGAAAACCTGGCCACCCCCGCCGGTTGCCAGCACCACCGCACGGGCCCGCACCCAGCTGATTTGACCCTGATAAACTAAACTCACCCCCTGACAGCGCTGCGTTTGAGGGTCTGTCCAAAGACTGAGGGCAAAAGCTTGCTGTATGACCTGGATGTTCTTGCGCCTGAGGACTTCAGCGGTGAGGGTGCTGACGATCGTGCGCCCGGTGGTGTCTGCGGCGTGGAGAACGCGCCGGCGGGAGTGGGCAGCTTCCAGGGTTAGGGCCAGGGTGTCCCCCTGCCGGTCGAAACCCACCCCCAGCCGCACCAGAGACTGGACGCACTGAGGCGCTTGCTGCGCCAGAAATTTGACCGCCTCTAAATCGCACAAGCCGGCACCGGCTTTCAGGGTATCTTCGATGTGCAGTAATGGGGAATCTTCTGGCGCGATAGCCGCCGCCAGACCCCCTTGGGCCCAGTCACTGGCGGACAGGGGCAGGCTGTCTTTCGCGATCAAGCCCACCTGGTAGCACTCGGGAAGGCAAAGCGCCGCATACAAGCCCGCTGCGCCTGCACCTACCACCAGCACATCAAACTGGTCGTTCAGGTTAGGTTGGGGTGAGGTATCAGCTGTGGAAGGATTCACCAATTAAAAATTGCCCTCGTCGGTTGAGCCACTGTGGCTTTATGTTACCTTACTGTACAAAGGGCGGCACGAGCCGGCTGCAGAGTTTCCCCACTTCGCTGGCCCTACTGCCCCGGCTATTTTTTAGTGCTTATATCACAAAAAGATAAAACTGTCAAGCTACCGAGTGAAGAAACCCGGTTTCTCTGAGAAACCGGGTTTCTTGGCCACGGAGTGAAGAAACCCGGTTTCTTGGAGAAACCGGGTTTCTGGTATGAACTGCGTTCTGGGGCGGGGACTGCTTAGTACAGACCGTTGTTGATCCGGTCGTCGCCTTCGTTTAAGGCTGATTCCACCTCAGTCACGGTGAAGTTGCCGAGGTTGGCTTGCAGGACTGTTTTCTCGGGTTCGCTGAGTCCGGGAATGTCCAGCACGTCCCCGACCTCTTTGTAGGGAGCATTTTGAACAATTTTGCCAGCTAGGGTTGGGTACAGCCCGGGATATTTGCGAAATGCCCGCACGTTGGTGTTGTTGAGGTCAAGCTTTTTGCCATACTCGGTGTTTAGCTTCTCGTCAACCACATTGCGGAGCGGTGCCTCTGCCAAAACGGGCTGTTGGGCGAACGCCACACCGCTCAGACCGGCAGCGTATGCGTTCTGGGGCAGCCCCAGCCACCCGGTGCAGCTAGCCAGCAGGCACAAGACTGTCAGCAAGCGAAACAGTCGTCTCATGATTTAATTCCTCCCTAACTCACACAGCATTTATATATTAGAGAGATTACCAAATTTCTTTACAAATCTAGAAGTCGGGCGTATCTGGCTCTCAGGTAGCTGGCGCTACTGGCCTTGTGGGAGGGCCTGCAAAAACCTGTCCAAGCCGGCAAAGGTGCTGGCATAGGTGAGTGTGGGCAAGTCATAGCCTTTGAGATTGACCTTATATTGCTTGAAGGGGGTTGAGCGAACTCCGAGGGCTGCCACATACTGGTAGGTCGTTTCGCCCATTGCGATGTCCGCGCCAATTTCTTTGGTGGAAGATTCCAGGCGAAAGGCGGCGTTGACGGTATCCCCCAGGGCGGTATAGTCGGGGCGGTCGCCGCTGCCGGTGTTGCCCACCATCGCATAGCCAGTATTGACACCGGCACCGATGCGCAAGGGAAAGGGCAGGGGATAGCGAGCGCTGAGCTCCTCGGTGACCAGGTGCAGGGCGCTGAGCGTCTGCAAAATCTGAATCACCTCCTGATTGCTGACCTTTTGGGTGCTGTGGAACCAAACGGCCATCACCGCATCCCCAATATATTTATCAACCCAAGAGCCGTGATCTCGCAAGATTTGCCCAGACCGGCGGAACCAGGTGCCAATCACTTCAGAGAGGATCTGTTCGTCCATCTGGCGAGTCAGAACTGTGAAGTTGCGGATGTCAACCACCATCACGGAGATCAGCCGGCGTTCCAGCAAGGTTGCTGTTACCGCCTCATCTTCGTCCAACTCCGCCGGGGCACCGGTTTTCCTGCGGAACTGACAGAAGAACTGTAACTCGGTCTGGCCGAAGGTCAGGTGGTCGCCATTCTGTAAAGTCAGGGGAATGCTCACCCGTCGCCCGTTGACAAATGTTCCATTGCGGCTTCCCAAATCAATGATATAGAACTCTCCGTTGTCCATGCGCTGCAACATGGCGTGGGTGCGGGAGATCCACCGGTCTGTGAGCACGAAATGGTTGTCTTCACTTCGACCGACAGTCCAGCAGTTACCGCTAGCTAAAGGCAGATAGCGAGTGCCAGTTTCGAGCTGCAGTACCAGATGAGGAGTGGGTTGAAAATTCACCACAGGCGGGGGCTACCGACGAGACGTCGTTTGCTAACTCGAGTTGTTCGAGTAGATCCTAGCCAAGGTTTGCCTGCAATAGATGCTTT
Source organism: Oscillatoria princeps RMCB-10 (assembly GCA_019359235.1). Taxonomy (GTDB): domain Bacteria; phylum Cyanobacteriota; class Cyanobacteriia; order Cyanobacteriales; family Oscillatoriaceae; genus Oscillatoria; species Oscillatoria princeps. The sequence goes on along the minus strand of JAHHHT010000012.1, from coordinate 224,631 downwards.
TGGCGGCGGGATGCCCTCAGACTGCGGAGGCGGCAATCCAGAACAAGCCATCCACCAAAATTGTGCTCAAGACGGCTCCGCCGAATGCCCACCAGTGCAGCTGCTTGGATTTTAGGGGAGCAAGACCGGCAGCGAGGAGAACGGCGAGCAGCACTGCAGCCCAGCTGATTCCCCAGGGGGTCTGCACTTGCCTTATGGCGCTCTGAAACACCGGCAGCGCCAGCGCTGGGTCAACTTGCATGATTTTGCGCCAGTGCGGGATCAGATCCGCGAGGTAAAAATACAGGTCGGTAATGGCGGTGCCGAACAGGGAGCCCAGATAAAACCAGGCTCCCACTTGGCACCGCCGGCGCATGGCGCACCACAGGGCCACCGGCAGGCAGATGGCCTCCACCGGCAGGTGCAGCACCGGCTCCCAGCGCAGCCAGCCCCAGTACAGTGACCCCGCTAGCCAGCTGCCGGTGAACCCCAGCAATAAATCCCCCCACAGTTTGGTTTTGGAGCGCGATTGCAGCCAGAAGCTCAGCCACAAGATGCCGGCGGTGAGGGCTAAACTCAGCCAGGGCAGCTGCCGCACCAGGGGCGCTTGGAAAAACACCGGCACTGAAACCAGGAACACAGACGCAGCCATTACTAACCTGCGCTGGCTCCATCTCAGGAAGCCCAAAACAAAGCTCAGAGGATGGCTTCCGGACAGGAGCGGGGTGGCGGTAGAGGTGTGAGGGGACAAAATAGGGTTAAACAAGGGATTCTTTAAGAAACTTAACTTAACTTCATCTTATTTAAGGTATCACAAGAAATATCCCCCCGGGGGGTATTTTGGGAGTGATTAAATTGTAACGGATAGGATAGCGGTCTAGCGAACGTCTAGTTCAGTTGGGCTCAAAAATAGGACAGGGCAAGTTCATGGGTTTATCACGCGGTCAATTTTTCACGCTTTTGGGTGCCGGTGCTGCCGGTGCGGTGCTCGCCTCCCCCCTAAAGGCGCTGGGCACCCAGCCCGCACCGGCAGTGGCGCAAGCGGTGGGGGCGGCAGCGGAACCAGCCGCCGGTGCCGGCGGGCTCAATGTCGTTCAGGCGTTCGTTTTAGGCATCGTGCAAGGGCTGACAGAGTTTTTGCCGATCAGCAGCAGCGCTCATTTGAAGGTGGTGCCGGTGGTGCTGGGCTGGGGCGATCCGGGTGTGGCCTTCACAGCGGTGATCCAGCTGGGCAGCATTGCGGCGGTGCTGTGGTATTTCTGGGCGGATCTGACTCAGGTCGTCACCGGCGCACTGGGGGCGCTGCAGCGGCGCGACTACGAGGACAAAGACTTCCGCCTGGGGCTGGGGATTGCTTTGGGAACCGTGCCGATTCTCGCGGGCGGGTTGCTGATTAAGCTGCTGGTTGAAGATTTTGACAAGTCACCCCTGCGCAGTCTGGCGGCGATCGCCTGCGCCTCGATTGTCATGTCCTTGCTGTTGGGCGTTGCAGAGCGTATTGGCACGCGTAAGCGCGACTACAGCCAGCTGGATCTGAAAGATGGCGTCTTGATGGGTTTGGCGCAAGCAATGGCGCTCATCCCTGGCGTCTCTCGCTCTGGCTCAACCCTAACTGCAGGGCTGTTCATGGGGTTAGAGCGGGCTGCAGCAGCGCGGTTTTCCTTTTTGCTGGGCATCCCTGCTATTACCCTGGCGGGGCTAGTCGAGCTCAAGGGCGTGCTCAGTAAGGGGTTTGCCGGTGTCGGTGCTGTGGAGCTAGTGGTGGGCGTGATTTCAGCGGCGGTGTTTTCTTACGCTTCGATTGCGTGGCTGCTGCGCTTCCTGCAAACCCAGAGCACTTGGGTGTTTATTTGGTATCGCTTGGCGTTTGGGGTGGCGATTCTGAGTGCGATTGCCGGTGGGGCGCTGCAAAATAGCTGATGTCTTTAAGAAGGAACCGCTCCCTCCCTGCGAGCGCCAAGAGTTCTTGGCGTCCTTGGCGGTTTAAGCTGTTAGGCTTTTAATCTGCTTTTCCGTTGAAAGGAGGCAGAGCCTCCAGATTGCGTTCCCAGGCAGAGCCTGGGAACGAGAGACGAAATCTGTAATTGTTGCCGGTTGAGAAGAGAAAGAAGTAATTGGTATGAGTGAAAGTTCAATTCGTCCTGCCGTAATCACTAAGGTGCTGCCCGACTCGATAGCAGCGGAAATTGGGTTTGAACCGGGCGACCGGCTCGTGGCGATAAACGGCGAGCGCCCCCGCGACCTGATCGACTACAAATTCTTGTGCGCTGATGAAATTTTAGCACTAGAAGTCTTAGATGTCAAGGGGAAAACGCACCGGCTGGAAATTGAAAAGGATTTCGATGAGGATTTGGGGCTGGAGTTTGAAACGGCGCTATTTGATGGGTTGATGCAGTGCAACAATCGCTGCCCTTTCTGCTTTATCGACCAGCAGCCGCCGGGAAAGCGGGAAACTCTCTATCTGAAGGATGATGACTACCGGCTGAGTTTTCTTTATGGCAGCTATTTGACGCTGACGAATTTGACGCAGAAGGAATGGGATAGAATTGAGAGGATGCGGCTGTCTCCGCTGTATGTGTCGGTGCACGCGACTGAGCCAGAGGTGCGGGTTCGCTTGCTGAAGAATTTGCGCGCCGGTCAGATTTTGGAGCAGCTGAAGTGGTTTAAAAAGCGGCGGTTGCAAGTTCACGCGCAGGTGGTTGTCTGTCCGGGGATTAATGATGGGGAGCATTTGGAGAGGACTTTGCTAGATTTGGCGAAGTTTCACACCGGCAAGGTGCCGGCTGTGGCGTCGGTGGCGGTGGTGCCTGCCGGTCTGACGAGGTTCAGGCCGGCAGCGGATGAGCTGGTGCCGGTGACTCCGGAAAAGGCGCGGGAAGTGATTGCGCAAGTGCGAGCTTTGCAAGAGAAGTTTCGCCGGGAGATGAAGTCGAATTGCGCTTGGCTGGCGGATGAGTGGTTTTTGATTGCCGGTCAGGAGTTGCCGGCAGAATCGGAGTATGAAGATTATCCCCAGATTGGCAATGGGGTGGGTTCGATTCGGCTGTTTCTCAAAGAGTTTGAAGGGGCTGCTGAGCGGTTATTGCCGGCGGCTGTATCTCCGCCGCGCCGGCTGACTTGGGTGGTGGGGAATGCGGTTGAGAGGGCGTTTGGGCCGATTGTGTGCCGGTTGAATCAGGTTGAAGGGCTGGAGGTGAAGATGGCGGCTTTTCCCAGCCGGTACTGGGGGCAAAATATTACTGTCACCGGCTTGCTGACTGGGGAGGATTTGCTGTATAATTTGGAGGGGAAAGATTTGGGGGATGGGATTCTGCTGCCTTCGGTGATGCTGAAGCATGGGGAGGCGAAGTTTTTGGATGATATGACGGTGGGGGAAGTTGCGGGGAAGTTGGGGGTGAGGATTGTGCCGGTGAGTGGGGTGGAAGAGTTGATTGAGCGGTGTATTGGGTAAACCCCACCCCCAACCCCTCCCCGCCGGCGGGGAGGGGAGTAATGCTTCGTAGGGGTAGGGTGCGTTCCCGAAGAGGGAACGCACCCTACAAATCTGTGTGGGGTAGGAGAGGACAGGCGAGACGCCTATATGTACGGAGGCGACGATGACTGAGCCAGAACTGTTCGATGTGATAGAATTGCTAGCCGACTTGCCTGAACATAACCTGCGTTCAGGAGTTCAAGGGGCGATAGTGGAGTGTTACCCCGACAGTACCTGGGAGGTGGAGTTTAGCAATCAAGAGGGAGAAACTTTAGCTCTCTGCCGGCTGTCGTCAGAGCAATTTATTGTCGTCTGGAAGGCGAAAACCAAAACTTGGCTGTCAGTATCGGAGAAGATCGCGGCGACGATCGCTCATCTCTCTGAGGAGCGCCGGCGGGAAGTGCTGGACTTTGCCCGGTTCTTATATAGCAGTAGGCACTTAGGGAACGTACATTCCGGCCTCCCCGGCTCCCCGGCTCCCCGGCTCCCGTTGCTCCTATTGTCCTAACCAATATGACTGCTGCTATATCAGCGCTAGTTGCTGGTTTAGCTGGGAAGCGCCGGTGTTGCGGCGAGGAAAAGGAGGCAGAGCCTCCCTCTGTGCGTTCCCAGCCTGAGGCTGGGAACGAGAAAATGGCCCACAGCCTATAGGGGCGGCCCCCCGTGGCCGCCCCCGGTGTTGTGTTTTGGACAGGCGAGAGGACAGGCGAGATGAGCGCGTTCGCTGTTTATAATCTACCTCACCCCTGGAAAAGCAGAGCGAGAAAATCGGCTGCTTTAAGAATAGAAATACCATGATAACTGACGAGGGTCAGGAGATGCCGGTCTCCTGTAATAATATAACTAGCATCTCCGACAACGGCGCACTCTAAAACCATATCATCGTCAGGGTCAGCATCGACTACTCTGAGAGTATTTGTCAGCGTCACCAGCTCTGAATAGTCGAGTACCTCTTGAACAAAGGCTTGAGCGCGTTGAGGCTCATACTCGAACTTGACTGTAAGTTTTTCTTGAAACTCATTAAGAATTTCCTGACAGGTGACAGATTTTACTAAACCCCTTTTCGCCAGTGCTGTACATTGAAACGGTTTGCCAGCCAGTGAGAGGACGGCAGATATCAGGATGTTCGTGCCGAACACAACTGTGGGGGCTGTCATTCTTCCTCGTGGAGCACTTCATCAATAAACTCTTCGCGCTCATCCTCTGTCATGGCATCCCAGTCTCGCCCCCGTTTCGCAGCAGCACGCCGCGCCTTCTCTGGTGCATCCTGCGCCAAGTTCGCCCAGGATTACCAAGGCTGCGCTAGTTGCACAATTCTTCTTGTTTGCTACGAGGCAATTGCTTGACTAATTCAATCACCTGGTCGTCGGTTAATGTGAGGGCTGGCATTATTCCTACCTTTTCCCTTAAAAACATATTATAATGATAGCACAGCTGTCGGTAAGGCGCAATGCCCTGCTAGTTGAACCGAGCTACTGATTAGAAGTGGCCAGGAGCCGGTGGTAGGGGAAGGCGTCTGACTGGCTCACCAAAGCGCCTCGTTTACAAATGACCGGCACGAGCGACACTGCGCCGTGGGGCTGGAAATTATCGTCAAAAAGCAAACTGTTTTGTTTTGGACAGGCGTACCATCACAAACTGAGAACCGCTATCAATAAATCATCTAGGAGGGAGCAACCGGTGATAGAAGTTCAGCATTTAAACGGCGAAATTGGATTTCGGGTGGCTGCCGGTGAGGAATTAGACAAAATTTATCAGTGGGAGCGCGAAGTTGACACCCAAGTGTTTGAAGAACAGCTAGCGACTGGCTATTACCGGGGGAGATTTCCAGTGGACAGGAGTATATTAGAATTGATGAAACAGGCAAAAAAAGCGGGTAAAATCCTGCCTTATTATGGAGCGGGTGGCAGCAGCGGTGCCTGTATTTACTGCTTTCAAATTTTGGATGCCGGTCGCTGCAAGCTGAAAGTGTGGCATAGCCTCGCCCAAGAAGCTTTAGAGTTAATCAGGCCGCTCAGCCGTCCAGAGGAACAAGCTGAGTGGGCGAGAGAAACGGAAATTCAGTATTCATTTTTACCCTATGTAACGGATGAGGAATTGTCCCATCCTTGGACTGGAAAGCGAAACGCACAGCTGATTTGCAAAATTGCCGATCGAGAATATCAGAATCTGGTTGCTTGGCCCAACTGGGTGGGCGAAGAGGCGCTAACATCTAGATATATCTATAAGTTCGGCCAGGTTAGTATCGGGCCCACCGGCTTTTCCGTTAAAGTGGAAGACTTAAAAACGGGAACCACTATCGACGTGACGGACTATGATTCTTGGTAAGGCTTTGCCTTGCTAGGTTTCGCCAGAAAAAATAGGCCAAAATTCTGCTTTCCGATTTTCCCGCTCTAGGAAACAAAAAAAAGACGTAGGACAGGCGTCCCGCCTGTCCCTTCCCAGGCAAAAAAAGGAGGCAGAGCCTCCCTGTGTGCGTTCCCAGGCTCCGCCTGGGAACGAGAAAAGACGTAGGACAGGCGTCTCGCCTGTCCCTTATCCCCCCTTCCCGCTTCCGGGGAGGGAGCTAGGGGGTGGGGTTCCTCTCCCTATTTCTTCCCGACAGGAATCTCAGGAATCTCAGGAGAAATCTCAGGAATCTCATCAGAAACAGCCACCGGCACCTTCAACTTCTTCAACTTCCTCACGCGAAATAGCGCGGGAAAGTCGTGCAGCAAAGTGTACAGACAGGGAATAATAAACAGCGTCAGGAGCGTCGATACAGACATCCCCGAAAACACCACCACCCCCAAGGGCTGCATAAATTCTGCACCTTCCCCAATTCCCAGCGCCAGGGGAAACAGCCCCAAAACTGTGGTGATGGTTGTCATCATAATCGGGCGCAACCGCTGGGGAGCGGCTTTCAAGATCGCCGCCTGCCGGCTAACACCTTCCTCTTCCCGAATTTGGTTAGCCTGCTCCACCATGATAATCCCGATATTCACCACAATACCCACCAGCAGCACCGCACCCACGAGCACTGTTGCGCCGATGGCGGTCTGAGTGACGTAAAGCCCCAAAATCCCGCCGGCAAGCGCTAGCGGAACCGTGAACATAATCGCCAGCGGGTCGAGCAGAGAATTGTACTGCACCGCCATTACCACAAATACCAAAAACGCCGAAAGTCCCCCCAAAGTTTTCAGAGAATTCTGCAATTCCTGATTCGTCTGACCGGCTGAAGAAGGCAGCACCGTCACCCCTTCGGGCAATTCCACACCGGCAAGCACCTTATTCACTTGCGCCAGCGCATCACTCAGGGTCGCCCCCTTGTTCAAACTGCCGGCAATCAGGACACTGTTGCGCTGGTTAATTCGCTGAATTTCCCCCGGCGCTTGTCCTTCCTTAATTTCCGCCACATCGCTCAAACGAATTTGCCGGTTGCCATTGACAAATAAAGGAATTTGTGCTAGCTGCGAAGGGCGGCGCACCGACTCCTGAGCGAGCTGCACCCGCACGTCTACTAAGCGCTCGCCCCGCTGCAGCTGAGTCGGGACAGAACCTTGAATTGCCGTCTGAATGGTGTCGCCAATATCTTGCGCCGTCAGCCCAAAAGCCGCCAGACGCTCCCATTCCGGATGAATTTGCACTTCTGGCTGCCGGTCATCAGCATCCGGTCGAAACCGCGCCTGCGTCACGCCCTCATCCAGCGCCGCCAGTATCTGACGCCCCGCCTGACGCAGTTTTTGCTCGTCATCCCCCTGGAGGATAATATCAACATCAGCCCCCCGCACCGGCGAGTTGGTCAGGATAATCCCGCGCAGCTGACCCGGATTGAGCCGCAAGCGAATTCCAGCCAAGTTCAGCTTGTCAAACTCCGCGCTCGCACGCTGCACAAAATCCTGAACGTCAGTTCCTGGCTTCAGGGTAATTGTGCTAGAAGCCCGCAGGGCGTTGGAAGTGGTGTTGCTGCCGAAAAGAAACCCGCCGGCAGTGGTAAAAACATAGTCTGTTTCTGGCTGATTGCGGAGAATTTCATCGACAATGCCCATGACTTTGCGGTTGGTTTCCAGAGGCGTTCCGGGAGGGAACTGCGCGACTAAATTAGCTTGGCCGGTGTTGATGCGGGGGAGAATTTCTTGGGGAATTTGACCGGCGAGCTGCAAGCTGCCGCCGCCGAGCACCAAGAAGGCGAGCGCTATCACGAGCAGCCGGTAGCGCAGCGCCCAACTCAAAGCCCCAGCGTAGGCGCGTTTAGCGTCCTCAAACCGGGCGTTAAACTGTTTCAGCAGCCAGAACTCACTGATGCGACTCGACCAGGAAATTCCCAGCAGGCGAGACATCAGCACCGGCGTCACAGTCAGCGCCACCAAAAGTGAGGCGGCTACGGCAAAGCAAATGGTGAGAATTAACTCGCTGAACAGCAGCGAAAAAAAGCCGCCTACCAGGAGAAATGGCAGCACGGATATCAGGTTCGCGCCGGTGGAGGCAATCATGGACGATTCTACCTCTTTCCCCCGCGAGATAGCCTCTTCAATTATCTGGCGTGCGTTCTTTTTCCGCCGCCTGGTGATTGCCGGATTGGTGCTGACGCCAACGGCAATATTTTCCAAGATGACGACGCTGGTGTCGATGGCTTGACCAATCCCCAAAGCTAGGCCGGCGAGACTGAACAAATTCAGGGACAAGCCCAACAGCTTCATTAAAATCAGCGCCGCAAGTGTGCACAGGGGAATGGTCAGTGATATAATAAAAGTTTGGCGGAGCGAACCCAAAAAGAACAGCACCGCCACTGCAGCCAGCAAAGCTCCAGAAATGCCAGAATTAATCACATCGGAGAGAGAGTTGCGGATGAAGCGGGACTCATCCAGGGTCGGGATTAAAATCATTTCCTCCGGAATCAAGCCAGACTCCCGCAGCTCTTCCAGGCGTTTTTTAACCCCGTCCACAACGGTGATGGTATTAGCGTCTGGCTGCTTTTGGATGCTGACTTTTACTGCCGGCTCTCCGTTGAGAGAAACGAAAACCCGCTGGTCTTCGGTGCCGTCAATCACTTCGGCAAAGTCTCGCAGGTAGACGCGCCGGCTGGAGGTTGAAGACCCGGCATCAAAAGACAGGGTGTTAATTTCACCGGCATTTTTAAACCTGCCCACAGTGCGGGTTAGCGGTTCGGAATTTTCCCCCAGGATGCGCCCGCCAGAAATGTCCTGGTTGCGGGTTCTCAGAGTGTCGAGCACATCCCTCAAGCCGACTCCTAAAGCTTGCTGCCGGTCGAGGTCAAGCAAAACCCTGACTTCTTCTCTCACCCCGCCGGCAACATCGACTCCCGCGACGCCGGGAACCACGCCCAGTTCCCGCGACAGTTGCTGATCGGCAAACACGCGCAAATCCACATCCCGCAATCCGGGGGAAGTGAGGGCAAATTCGTAGACCGGCTGCTGGGAGGGGTCAAATTTAAACAGGCGCGGCTGTTCGATGGTGTCTGGGAGCCGCCCTCGGGCGCGGTTAAAGGAAGCGGTGGCGTCGTTGAGCGCTTGCTCAATATCGCCCCCCGGCTGGAAGAACAAATCTAAACTGATTTGTCCCTCGCGGGTTTGGGAAAAAATCTGCACCACTCCCTCTGTGGCGGAGAAGGCTTCTTCCAGGGGTTTGGTAATTTCCTCGACTCCCACTTCTGGGGAGACGCCGGGGGCGCTGAGGCGCACCCCAATCCGGGGGTAGGTGATGCTAGGCAATAAATCCACCTGCAGCTGGGAGAGGAAGAAAACCCCCACCACTACTACTGTTAGGGTGAGCATGAGGGTGCCGATGTGCTGGCGGATGGCAGTTGCGCTGACGCTAAATCCTGACATTCTTCTTTTGCATCTCTAATTGATAATTGATATTTCAGAATTGTACCTCTTCCCGGTGCCATTCGCCATTGGGGATTAGCGCCTGTGCCGGTGGCAACCGGCACAGTGACTGGGGCACCGATTGTTGCGCGATAGCGAATCCGATTCAGCAGCCTCAAGGGTATGGCCGGCAGAGTCTTCCCGGGAGCATCCCATTTTTGTAAACCCATCTCTTGTAGGACAGGCATCTTGCCTGTCCCACAGCTATTTTTCTGGCACAGGCGAGACGCCTGTGCTACAAAAAATGAATAGACTTACAAAATCGGGATGCTCCCGTTTTCCCCGCCTCTGGCGGCGACTGCGCTGGCAAGCCAGACAGTCCTGAGTTGCAGGCCGGCGCTATCCTAAGAATAGATTCCACTCTTTATAAAAAATTGCGGTAAATGTTCCAATCCAGGCAGCGCCGCTATCAGCAACGGCGGAAACCGCGCAACTTAGCTGTACTCTCTATTCTTGCAGGCACGACGCTGGCAGTGGGTGCGATCGCCCTGGCTAGCTATCAGGTGGTGCGGGAGCTGATCCTGCAACAGCTGCGGGAAAAAGCTCTGCTAGAAGTCCAGCAAGGCATCAATGAAATCGACCGGTGGCTAGCCACGCGCAAAGCTGAGGTGGAAACCATCGCCAACACGCCGGTGGTGGGTTCGCTTGACTGGGAAGTTTCTGGCTCTTATCTCAAGTCAGAAGTGGAGCGGCTCAAAGAATACCACCATTTCACTTTCGCCTATTCTGACGGCTCGTTTTACACGACCAAAGTCGGTTACGCTCAGGGACAAAATATTCTAGACCGGCTGTGGTTTCAAAGGGCAATGGCGGGACAAGTTTACGTTTCAGATCCCCTGACTAGCCGCACCACCGGCATTGTCCAGGTGCTCGTGGCTGCGCCGGTTGGCGAGCGCTCCCAGCCGCAAGCCGTGCTGGGAGGTGCCATTAAAATAGATCGCCTGGAACAGGTTGTGAGCCATATCGAGCAAGGGCCAAACAGTTATGCCTTTGCCCTCAATTCTCAAGGCAGGGCAATTGTCCATCCTGACCCAAAACTGAGGGGAACCCTAGAAAAACCCGCTCCCAGTTTGCTGGAAGTCACAGACTCCAACCTAGCGGCGATCGCCCGGCGGATGGTGAGCCAGCAGCGAGCCATTGAATTAACGCAACTTGATGGGAACTGGTACTATGTTGCCTGCTCTCCCCTGCAAGAAGCGAACTGGTCAGTTGCTTTGGTGATTCCTCGCGAGAATCTCGAATCCCAGCTTCTGGCGCTGAATGTGCTCGCCTGCGTTTTGGGCGGGTTGCTGGCGATTGCTATTCTTGGGGCGTGGCGTCAGGTGCGGTTATTTGAAAAATCTCAAGAACAAGTCAAACTCCTCGCCGAAAAAGCAGCAGAACTCAACCAAGCCCTAGCCCAACTGAAACAAACCCAGGCGCAGCTCGTCCAGAGCGAGAAAATGTCTGGCTTGGGGCAAATGGTGGCGGGGATTGCTCACGAGATTAACAACCCCGTGAATTTTATTTATGCCAACCTGCCCCACACTACCGAATATGTGCGAGACTTAATGCAGCTCCTCAGCTTGTACAGAGCCGCCCTGCCGGCTTTGCCGCCAGAAATAGGCGACTTTGAACAGGAGATAGACTTTGAATTTGTCCAGCAAGATTTACCGGACACGCTCGCTTCTATGAAGGTGGGAACCGATCGCATCCGCCAGATTGTCCTGTCGCTGCGCAATTTTTCCCGGCTCGATGAGGCGGAAAAAAAAGAAGTTGACCTGCACGAAGGCATCGACAGCACGCTGCTGCTGCTGCACCACCGGCTGAAGGACAAAATCGGGGTACTCAAGCACTACGGCAATCTGCCTCTGGTGGAGTGCTACCCCAGCCAAATGAATCAGGTTTTTATGAACCTGCTCAGCAATGCTATTGATGCTGTCAGCGATTCCCCCCAACCGGAAAAGCTGATTGAAATTACAACCGGGGTGGTTGAAACTGCCGGCAATTTGCTGGTGCGCATTGGCGTGCGCGATAGTGGCACAGGCGTGCCGGTTGAGATTCAATCAAAAATTTTTGACCCCTTTTTTACCACCAAACCGATTGGCAAAGGCACGGGTTTGGGGCTGGCCATTACCTATCAGATTGTGGTGCAGGTGCATCAGGGTCGCATTTGGATGGAAAGCCGGCCAAAAAAGGGAACCGAGTTTATCATTGAATTTCCCGCACACCCATCGCAAGCTTCTCTCTCCGCACCATCGCAGCCGCACTTATCGCTCTTGTAGAGCGCCGAATCGCGTCTTGCCGCTGGCTAAATGTTACACCACTAATTAAGCAGAAATATTTTTACAAAAATCGGCAAAATGTTAACAGGGTGCGCCGCAGCGCAACAAGTTTTACGGCAGAAGACTCGCGGCGAGAAACTCGTATCTCAGTACGCATGAGAAACCCGGTTTCTTAAAGAAACCGGGTTTCTCAGCACCTGACGAATATGAGAAACGCTATATTTTGGCCGGCATATTTCACAGCTGGCACTGCCGGCACACCCGACTACTTTTCCGACAGAATACTTAAGCTAACGGCGTCGCCGTCTTTCAGGGGTTTGCCGGCGCGGGCGACGAATCGCTCTCCCGCATTCAATCCCGACAGGATTTCGACCTGCCCGTTGGCGCGTTCGCCAAGCTGAACGCTGCGAGCGGAAACCTTGACCTCCTTCCCCTCGCCACTCACCACAAACACAACCCCCTCACTGCTCCTTTGCTCCCCCGCACCCCTGCCTTTCGGCTCCCCTGCGCCTTTGCTGCCCTGTCCCCCAGCGCCGCCTCTGCCTCTTCCACCGGCTTCCAGCGCCGCCACCGGCACGAGCACGCGCTGAGCTTGGCGTGAGGAAAAGCTGACTCGCGCCAGCAAGCCGCTGCCAATTTTGCCGCTGCTGTTGGAAATGGTGACTTCCACCGGCACGAGGCGAGCTTGCGGATCGGCGGCGGGGGAAATGCGCGTCACCTCGCCGGTGAAGCTTTCTTGCGGATAGGCGTCTAGCTTGACTCCCACCCTTTGCCCCACCCGGATGTTGCTCAGTTCCAGTTCCGAGATATCGGCGGCGACTTTCACCTCGCTGAAGTCGCCTAGTTTAAGGAGTTCGCTCCCGGGCTGCACGAGATTGCCCGGTTCGGTGACGCGCTGGAGCACGGTGCCGGCGATCGGGGAGGTTAAGACGGAGTAGGAGAGTCGCTCTCGCACTTGGGCGAGGATGGCTTGCTGGGCGACGACGCGCCCCTGCGCCGCTGCGACGGCTTGCTGCTGTGTGGCAACTTGCGTTTGGGCGGAGCGCAGAGCCTGCTCGGCTGTTCGCGCCGCTGTCCGCTCCTGTTCTGCTGCTTGGGCTGAAATCGCTCCTTCTTTGAACAGCTGTTCGAGCCGGTTGGCGTCTGCTTGCGCTTGCTGCAGTTGCAGTCTCGCCTCTTCGACTTTGGTGCGAGCGTTGCTCACTTCGGCCTCAGCACGCGCCACCTCGGACTTGCGGGCGGCGAGTTCGGCTTCCGCCCCGACGACGGCACTCATCTGCAAGGCGTCGTCCAGTCGGGCGAGGACTTGGCCTTTCTGTACGGTGTCCCCCACATCGGCGTTGAGTTCCAGCAGCTTGCCCTCGACTTGGGGGCGCAGGGAGACTTCCCGCACGGGGAGGGTGGTGCCGGTGGACTCCAGCGGCTCGCTCACCGAGCCGGTGCGGGCGATGGCAACATCGACCGGCGTTGCAGCGGCGGGCCTTTCCGCCCTGGGGGCGCGGGTTTGGGCGTCAGCGGCTTCCTTGGGCAGCCAGCCGCAACCAGAGGCTGCTGCCAGCAAGCCGGCGAACGCTACTAGGCGGCAAATCCTTAGAGTCATGACTGGAGGGGGGGCATCTAAACTCTTAAGCATTTAATTTACATTGACTAACGAGGGGTAGAGAGGGCTATGCGTATATGGGTATAGCGATTGACGTTTGCCCCCAACTTGATCAAACAGCAGATTATATGCGCGTCTGCCTCCCCCGCCGGGATGTGTTGGCCACCGGTCGCAGGTCAGGACGCTGGCGGAGCGGCTTCTGTGAGCTGACATGGCCTGTCCCGCTTGGCCCTTTATGTTTAAATTTTATGACGCTTTATTAAGTTTAATAAAAATTTTTTAAGTGGTTTCAAATTGGGCCTATAATACTAATATGGTATATCAGTATGATATAAAAGCTAGAGCTATCCGCACAGGGCCAATTGTAGCGCGAACCCACGCACGGCTACCGGCTGAAGCAGCAGCTGGAGCTGTTGATGAGCGGCTGCATCAGTGTCAGCTACGGAGCGATTTATCCGCGCTCTGAAGGGCTTGCAAGAGCGGGGCGAGATTGTCGCCATTGGGGAGGAGGAGTCAGAAAGCGGCCCCTGCCGCAAAATCTACAGCATCATGGCCAAAGGACGGGCCCGCTGGCGGCAAAAAATGCTGGAGCATCCGCGAGAGAGCTGGGTCATTTCAATCCCGTTGCCGGGATTCAGCTGGCAAAAAATATTCTCTCCTGCCGCAGGCTGAAATCATTATCGCATTGATTTGGCAGAGCTGCAGCGGGATGCTCCCGCACAATTTACCAGGGCGCGAGCGCTGGGGAGTGGACAGACAGGCTGTCGAGCGGACGCCAGCACAGAGAGGGACTGAACAAGCTTGCCGCCCGCACCGCACGCTGTCGCAGCAAAGCTTTGCTGCTCACAGTAGGCCAAAGGTCAGGAGTCCTTGCTGATGACGAAAACCAATCATGTTAAGAACCCTGAGGGGTTAGCTGAAGCCGAGGAGAAACCGGCTCGCATTCAGGATGATGTAAAGACCGGCTACGTCCTCTCTCCAGAGGATGCGGGGGAATACGAGCCAGATGAGCCGCCGGCAGAACAGCCGCCACCAAAATCCGGATCGCTGCTGCTGCCTGCGCTGATGGCGGTGGGGCTGCTGCTGCTGGCAGGAGGTGGGGTTTTCGGCTGGCAGTGGTGGCAGTCGCGCAGCCAGGGGGCGGCGGGCGGCCCACCGGCAGCCCTGAGCAAACCTCGCGGAGTGCCGGTGAAGCTAGCGCGAGTGGCGCTCGCCCCTGTGGAAGAGTCCTCGGAGTTTGTCGGCACCCTAGAGGCCCAGAAGTCAGTGGGGCTGAAGGCAGAAATCGACGGTTTAGTCAGGGAAATCTATGTCAAATCCGGCTCGCAGGTGGCAAAAGGGACCTCGGTGGCTCGCATAGAGAGCGACTCCCTGCAAGCCGAGCTCCGCCAAGCCAAGGCGAACCAGCTCGGTGCCGAAGCTAGGCTCAAAGAGCTGCAAGCCGGCAGCCGCCCGGAGGAAATTGCCAGAGCCAAAGCCAGTTTAGCCGCAGCGGAAACCCGCCTCGCCGATGCGCAAGCTGGGGCGGCACCGGAAGAGATCGCTCAAGCTGAAGCGCGATTGGAGTCGGCAAAAGCCGCTGCAGAACTCACCAAGCAGCGGGTGAGCCGGTATGGGGAATTGGCGCAGCAGGGGGCGATTGCTCAGGACACGCTGGATCAATATATAAAAGAAGACCGCAGCGCCGCCGCCCAGTTGCAAGAAGCCGAAAGGCGCTTGGCTCAAGTGCGAAAGGGCAGGACTTCCGACATTGAGCGGCTGAAAGCGGAAGTGGAACAGCAGCGGCAAGCCCTGCTGCAACTGCAGAATGGCTCCCGCCCAGAGGAGATCGCGCAAGCGGAAGCGCAAGTGGCCCAAGCGGCAGCCCAAGTGCGGAACGCGGAATCCCAGCTGGAAAGGGCGGCGGTAGTGGCCCCTTTTGCCGGGAAAATCGGCGATATTCCCGTGAAATTGGGAGATTATGTCAAAAAAGGGGACGAGATCACCACGGTGACGCAGAACGAATTTCTGGAACTGCGCATGCCGGTTCCTTTGGAGCGGGCGTCGGATTTGCGTGAGGGGCTGCCGGTGGAGCTGAGCGACTCGCAAGGGAAATCCTTGGGGACAGGTCGGGTTAGCTTTATTTCCCCAACGGTGACTGACTCGCAAACGGTTCTGGCAAAAGCGGCGTTTGACAATCCCCAAGGGCAGCTGCTGAATGGCGAGTTCGTGCGGGCCAAGGTGATTTGGAACCGGCGCTCTAGTGCTGTGGTGCCGGCAACGGCTGTGGTTTTCCAAGGTCAGGAGCGATTTGTGTTTGTGGCTCCAGGACCCGACGAGCCGGCGGTGGCGAAACGGCAGCCGGTGAAACTGGGCTTGGTTAATGGGGATCGTGCGGAAGTCATCGAAGGACTTGTGCCCGGTGACACTATTATTGTTTCCGGCATCCAAAAGCTGGCTGACGGTGCGCCTATTATGCCCCTCCCCAGCGGTGAGGGGAAAGGGAGCAAGGGAGCACGGGAGAAGTGAGAGGGGAGAAGGGAAAAGGGAGAAAAACGCCCTTTTCTTTTTTAATCTGGTTCCCAGGCTCCGCCTGGGAACCCTTTCCAGGAGGCTCTGCCTCCTCCTTATGCGTTTTGGGCTAAAGCCCTACTACAAACTTTGGGCTAAAGCCCTACTACAAACTTTGGGCTAAAGCCCTACTACAAACTTTGGGCTAAAGCCCTACTACAAACTTTGGGCTAAAGCCCTACTACGAACCTTTGGGCTAAAGCCCTACTACAAACTTGAACGATAAAAGGTAGCAATTATAGAGTGTAAATGAGCGACTCATGTTCACCAATTTTTTCATCAAGCGAGCGGTCTTCTCATCAGTGTGTTCCCTGCTGATTATCTTGGTGGGGCTGGTGGGTTACACCCGGCTGCCGGTGCAGGAATACCCCACAATTGACCCGCCGGTGGTGAGCGTAACTACGGTTTATCCGGGTGCCAACCCCCAAGTTGTAGAGACGGAAGTCACTGAAATATTAGAAGCTGAAATTAATGGGGTTGAGGGGATTAAAACCCTCACCTCACAAAGTCGGGAGTCAGTGAGTGCGATTACCGTCCAGTTTGAACTGAGCCGGCCCATTGAGGAAGCGGCGCAAGACGTGCGCTCTCGCGTGGACCGAGTGCGGGGCAAACTTCCCGACGAGATCGAAGCGCCAATTGTCAACAAGCAATCGAGCGACGCCTCTCCGATTGTGTGGTTTGCTCTCTACAGCCCGGAGAGCAAATTCTCCACGCTGGAGTTGAGCGACTACGCGGACCGGTCGATCGTAGACGCGCTGGAAACTGTTCCGGGCGTCAGCACCGTTATTATTGGCGGCGAGCGCAAATATGCCATGCGCCTGTGGGTCGATCCGGTGAAACTCGCCGCCCGCAACCTGACTGTTTTGGATGTAGAGCAGGCGCTGCGGCGGGAAAATGTCGAGATTCCCAGCGGCATCATTGAAGGGCAAACCTCGGAATATTCCGTGCGAACCCTCGGAAGGCTCCAGAATCCGGAGGAATATGAAGCTCTGGTGATTAAGCGCAATTCAGACGGCTCGCAAGTGAGGTTAAAAGATGTCGGTCGGGCGGAAATTGGCGCGGAAGACGAGCGCTCTTTCGTGCGGTTTAATAGCAAACCGGCAGTGGGTTTAGGGGTGGTTAAACTATCCAATGCCAATACCCTGGACGTAGCCAAACAAGCCAAAGAAAAAATGGCGGAACTCGCGAAGTCGTTCCCAGAGGGGATGAGCTACCAGCTGGCGGTGGACAATTCGGAGTTTATCCGGCTGGCCATTGAGGAGGTTTGGGGGTCGCTCTACCTCTCGATTTTTCTGGTGATTCTGATTATCTTCTTTTTCGTGCGAGACTGGCGGGCAACTCTGATTCCAGCCGTGACGATTCCCGTTTCGCTCATCGGTGCCTTTGGCATCATGTTCTTTTTGGGGTATTCTATTAATACCCTCACCCTGTTTGCCCTGACGCTGTGTACGGGGCTGGTGGTGGACGACACGATCGTGGTGCTGGAAAATATTATCCGCTACATCGAAGAAAAGGGCATGAAACCCAGGCAAGCGACCTTTGCCGCAACGGGTGAGGTGGTGTTTGCGGTGATTGCTACCACGGTGGTGCTGATTGCGGTGTTTGTGCCGGTGGGGTTTTCCGCCGGCACGACGGGGCGGCTGTTTACAGAATTTGCGATCACGATTGCCGGTTCTGTGCTGATCTCTGCCTTTGTCGCCCTGACGCTGGCACCTGCAATGTGCGCCCGCATTCTCAAGCCGGCTAAACCGGAGTGGGCGAAAGAAGAAAGAAAAAATCCTCTGGCGGCTCTTTTCAGTGCGCCTCTGGCATTGTTTGAGGGGATCGTCAAGGTGATGCAGGCGATTTACGACCGCTCTATCCGGATTTTGATGCCTTTAAAGGCGGTCGTTATTCTGGGGTTTTTTGTGTCGCTGGGGCTGACGTTTCAGCTGTTCAAACAGCTGCCGCTGGAATTTTTGCCTGCGGAGGATCGGGGGGCTGTTTTTACGATTGTGCGGGCACCGGAAGGGGTGACTATCAACTACACCGACAAGGTGATGGGGGAAATTGAACAGACGCTCAGCCAGGTGAAGGACGTTAATACTTATTTTACCATTGGTGCGTTTGGTGGGGGTGCGCCCGGTCAGGTGAATCAGGGATTTGCGTTTGTCCGGCTGAAGCCTTGGGAGGAGCGCAAGGAGCCGCAGCAGTCGCAAAAAGCGGTTATTGGCCAGCTTTTTGGCCGGTTTGCCGCAATTACGGACGCTTTTGTGCTGCCAATCAATCCGCCTGCTTTGCCGGGGGGCGGTTTCGGGCAGCCGGTTCAGTTTGTGCTGCAAGGCAGCGATTTAGAAACGCTGGCTCAAGTTTCTGCTGAGTTTGCCGGTCGGGCGCGGCAGCTGCCGCAGTTGGTGAATATCGACACGAATTTAAAGCTGAATAAACCGGAGCTGACTGTCAGCGTAGACCGGGCGCAAGCGGCGAATTTGGGGATTTCGGTGCAGGAGATTTCTCGGACGCTGCAAATCCTTTTGGGAAGTCAGAAAATTACGAGTTTCAACCGGGGCAACCGGCGCTTGATGGTGGTTGTTCAAGCTGAAAAAGAATTTCGGGCGAGTCCGGAGGATATTCGCCAGCTGTATATCCGCACGAGCCAGGGGCAAGTGGTTCCTTTGAGCAATGTGGTGTCGGTGAGTTCTGCGACGACGCCGCCGCAAATCAATCACTTTAACCGCTTCCGG
Organism: Oscillatoria princeps RMCB-10; assembly: GCA_019359235.1. Taxonomy (GTDB): domain Bacteria; phylum Cyanobacteriota; class Cyanobacteriia; order Cyanobacteriales; family Oscillatoriaceae; genus Oscillatoria; species Oscillatoria princeps. The sequence continues at coordinate 206,176 of JAHHHT010000012.1, read as the reverse complement.
GCGGCTGCCATTGAAGGCAGCCCCGCACCGGGATATACGTTGGGGCAAGCGCTGGATGCTTTGGAGGGGTTAGCGAAGGAGGTGCTGCCGGCAGAGATTCGGGTATCGTATGCGGGGCAGTCTCTGGAGTTTAAAGAGGCGGGACAAGCGACGGGCGCTATTTTTCTGCTGGCGCTGGCGTTTATTTTCTTGGTTTTGGCGGCTCAGTTTGAGAGCTATCTCGACCCGATCATTATTTTGCTGGCGGTGCCCCTGTCGCTGCTGGGCGCGTTTGCGGCGCTGTTGCTGGCGGGTTTGGATTTGAATGTCTACAGCCAGATTGGGCTGATTATGCTGATTGGGCTGGCGACGAAAAACTCGATTTTGATTGTGGAGTTTGCAAATCAGCTGCGGGAGAAGGGGATGCCGGTTGCCAAGGCGGCGATTGAGGCGGGGAAAATCCGGTTTCGCCCGATTTTGATGACGGCTTTTTCGACGATTTTTGGGTTGATTCCTCTGGCGCTAGCGACGGGTGCCGGTGCGGCGGCGAGGGTGTCTATCGGGATGTCGGTTGTTGGGGGGATGTTTGTCTCGACGTTTTTGAGTTTGTATGTGGTGCCGGTGTTTTACACGATCGCCACGACGGCTCAAATGCGGCTGATGGGGAAATCGGCTTCCGCGAAGGCAGGGGAGGGGGAGTCTGAGGGAGCTTCTGAGCTCGTTTGATAAGCAGGCCGGTATATAGCGGTTTGCACTTGGATGAAGTACGCCCCAGAAACCCGGTTTCTTAAAGAAACCGGGTTTCTTAATGGACAGGCGAGACGCCTGTCCTACGAGGAATTCTGCTGTTTGCTGGTATTATGGGGATTCAGTCTGACGTGATTTTAGATAAAAGGAGTGTCTGAATGTCTGAACAGATCACTGCTGAAGTTAGCGAGCGCATCTGCCAGCACATGAACGAAGATCACGCCAATGCTGTGCTTCTTTACGCCCAGGCATTTGGCGGATCTCCGGAGGCGACTGCAGCGGAGATGGTTTCAATTGACGCAAAGGGGATGAATTTAACCGCACAGGTGAGTGGTGCTGCTGTGCCGGTGCGCATTGAGTTCGAGCGCACTCTAGAAGGTGCGGAAGACGCTCACCACACTTTAATTGCAATGGTTAAGGAGGCGCGCTCCAAGTCTAAATAGGTTTAGCGTGCGAGTTAGTAGGGTGCGTTCCCCTGGGGGGAACGCACCCTACTTTTACTGGGTTTGGGGGAGGGAGTCAGTAGGTGAGCCGTCGAGTCCCTGTTTTATCCAGTTGAGGCACTCGCTTTCGGTTGTGAATAGTTTGGGGGCGGCGACATTGGTTAAACTGTCGGGTTTATAATGGTCGTAGAAAAATTTGCCGGCGAGTTGGCAGACGATGATCAGGTTGTCGCGATAGGTGTAGCGAGACTTAAAATTGTCACCGGCACCGGCAGCGGGGCAATGTCGGTAGAGATGTTCTTTGGCAATCTCGACGATGCCATCCAGGCTGTCTGAATAGATGCCGGCAGGGTTTTCTGCTTTGTGAAATCGCCCTTTATGCCCGGAGTCAGAGAGTAAGGCATAGGAATATATGTGCTGGCCACCGGCCAGCACAAAAACAAAGGGGATGATGAGATGTCCTTTATAGGAAACTGATTTTTCGTAAAGAAACCGGATCATTTTCATTTTCTGGGAGAGTGTGGGGGGTTTGTGGGGGTGGTTTTTCAGGGGGTAGGGTGCGTTCCCTCTTAGGGAACGCACCCTACGAGTTACACGCTGTCGCCCGTGCCTAAGATGTGTATAAACGGTAGGCGGTAGTGTGGGGGTGTGGGGGGTGACGTTTCAGTATTTTAAAGGGATTTTATCACGAGAAGTTTTGACAGGAGTCAGGGGCGTAAAGTGGGCCGGTCAGTGGGTTGCCGGACTTTTTTGAGCGCGGCTTCGGCGGCGAGTTTTTCGGCGGCTAGCTTGCTGCGTTCGGTGCCTCTACCGTAGGATTTGCCGGCAACGCGGACTTCGGCGGTGAATTTTCTGGCGTGTTCTGGGCCAGATTGCTCGACGATCAGGTATTGAGGGGTTTTGCCGGTGTGAGCCTGCGCCCACTGCTGAAACAAACTTTTGGGATCTGCACTGGGTTTTGAAGAGGGGATGCTGTCAGCAACGGAGATAAACAGGGGTTCGACAAAGGCGCGGACGGCATCAATTCCGGAGTCGAGAAAGTACGCGCCGATGATGGCTTCAAAGGCGTCGCTGAGTAAGGAGGGGTTGTGCCGGCCTTTATCTTTTGCTGCTGCGCCTCTGCCCAAGCGCATCAGTTTGCCGATTCCCAAGTCGGTTGCGAATTTGGCGAGCTGCTTTTCCTCCACCAGCGCGGAACGCCGGCGAGTCAGTTCGCCTTCGCTCATGTTGGGGTAGCGGTTATAGAGAAACTCGCCAGAGAGAAAATTTAGCACGGCGTCGCCGAGGAATTCTAGGCGCTCGTTGTTTTCTCGCGCTTCCGGGTGTTCTTCGACATAGGAGCTGTGGGTGAGTGCGCGGCGCAGGAGCTTTTCATCGTGGAATGCCGGCAGTTTGGACATATCTATCTCGACCGTGCTGGGGGATTTAATTTAATGGAAGAGTATAGCGTGCATTTGCCGGAAGTCGCCTGCTGTGAGGCAGTTTGCAGTAGGGACTCAAGAAATAGGGAAGTCAAGAAACGGGGGAGTCCCTAGGCGGGTAAGTCAAGAAACCAGGTTTCTTAAAGAAATCTGGTTTCTGGTCTTTGGCTGTTTCTTGGCTGTGTCTTGATGCGATTTTACGTTAAATTATATCCCCGACTAGAGAGAATCACTCAGATGGGGCGGCTTCAGGCTTAAAGTAAAGAGAGGATTGATAGAGGACTTGTTCTTGGTGGGTTTCCAGTGTGCAATCAGAGAGGGGATAAGTCACACAGGTCACGATGTACCCAGCGGCTATTTCTGAGGGGCGGAGAAATTTTTGCTCGCTCTGATCGACCTCACCGCTTACCAGTTTGGCGACACAGGCGGAGCAGTCGCCTTGTTTGCAGCCAGCCGGCAATCGGATGCCGGCGTCTTCAGCGATATCGAGGATGTACTGGTCGTCTGGTACTGCGATGGTGCGGTCGAGTTTGAGCGCTGGATTCACCAGCCGGACTTGATAGACTGCCATTTCAGGGAAATATCTAGAGAAACCCATTTTTCAGGATAGCTCTGAAGTGTCACGGCAGTAAATAGGGTCGTTCGGCCCAGCCCAACGCATCTTAAGAGCTTGGGGTTTCGATTAAGCGTCCTTCATTCAGATTGCCAACCCATCCCCCCTCACAGCAGCTGGATAAACTCATCGACACTGAGGTCAGCGTCGCGAATGATAGCGCGGAGTGTGCCTTTGTGAAGTTCCTGATGGTCGGGCACGACGAACTGAGAAAATGGCTCATCCCGACGCAAAACAATATGGCTGGCTTCCTGTCGCTTGACATAGAAACCAATCTTTGATAGAGCCTTGACGCACTCTCGGCCCGAAATTCTAGGTAATTTGCTCTCAAACCAAGAGGGCATCAAAACGTTCTTCGGGAACGGGCAGACCGTCCTCTTCTAATGCGGAGATATATAAATTAATCGCCTCTTTGATATTAATAATGGCTTCTTCTTTGGTCTGTCCTTGGCTGACGCAACCCGGTAGGCTGGGACATTCGGCCACCCAGTTGCCATCTTCATCAGTATAGATAAGCACTTGCCGCATGGTTTCACCTCTGGTGATGTGGCTATTCTACCACACACCAGCCCCAGAAGGCGAGAAATGCCGGCACTAAATTTGGAAAATAGTGCCGGAACAGCAATAGTTTAGGGACACCACGACGGGCGCGACACTGATTTTAACTTGCCGTGGGGTTCCTTGAGAAGGTGGGCGCTCACAGGGAGGGAGCGCCCATCCCGTTTGTAGTTGGGCTTTAGCCCAAAAGTTTGTATTTGGGCTTTAGCCCAAAAGTTTGTATTTGGGCTTTAGCCCAAAAGTTTGTAGTTTATTTCACCGGCTGGCTCACACCGCTGCCAAATCCGAACCGGAGACAGCCACTAGCTCCCTATCTCCTGCAGCGTTAAATCTTTCCAGGATGTAGCACTCCTCACAACCTTCGAGCGGGTAAGGAACGAAGTCAACCACCGTCACCACATCCCCCTTTTTCAGGTTAGATTGTGGCAAGTCACGGCGCAAGGCTACACTCTGGTACAGTTCAAACTGCATGTCGGGACTCCTGTTAATACAGCCAAAAAGCCGGTTTAAAACTTTCCCCAACGTCGCGCATCTACTGGTTGATAGCTCGCCCCTTCGAGGCTCAACCGGCAACCGCACTTCCTAGGGATTATTTCTATAATATAGCAGTTCTAAATGATTGGCGCAACCGCTCTTGGCCCAGACCCCCGGTTTCGTAGGGGCGGGCCCCCGTGCCCGCCCTCTTCCGGGGGTCTGAAATTTACACGAATGATTTAGACGCACTATAGCCAAAAATCCGGCAAGAAAGCTTTCCCCAATTCCCGCACTGTCTTGTTCACAGTCCGCGCAACTTGTATGTGCGGCTCATCAGGCTCCACCGGCACAATCTCCGCCTTACTCCCGCGCCCGAAACGCTCAACCACCAAATTCGCCGCCTCCAAACCCGTCACATACGCCTTTTCCTGCGACCACGAACCGTGCCGGCTGACAATCCAATCCCCGCTCACCAGCACATTCTCAAAACTTGTCACAGCAGGCAGCATATACTGGTAGCTACCCGGAAAAAAGTGCGTGACAGCTTGCCGCAAACGAATCGCACTGCTGTCGATAACCTTCGCTCCCCCAAAAGCCGGCACACAGGTCGCTAAATCCCCCTGTACTTTCCGGACAATTTCCTCATCGCTCAATGGAATAAGCTGGTTGGCGTGGTAAAAATCCGCTTCCACAACCGTTCCCGGTGCGTCGCGGAACTCGTCGTGCAGCGCGTTGAGGTCAAAAAACGTCCAGCCGGTTGTCGCGTCGAACCCGAAGCAAGCATTAGAAGCGCGGGGAATGGAAATTTTGCGGTCAAACCACAGCCGAGTTGCTAGCACGTCAACCGCCCCCAGATTCATAATGTTCTGGAATTCCTTGCGGCTTTGCAGAGTGCGGCTACTGGCGACAATCTTTTTCATGCCGGTTATCCCAACTGCAAAGATAACCGCATCCGCCTCAAACACTTCATCGCCGCAAACAACACCTGTCACCTTACCGGCACTGTCAGTCCTGATATCGCTGACTCGCCGCTGGGTGAGCGTGCGCCCACCGGCTTTTTCGATAGCGGAACACCACGGGCGAAATATCTTCTCTCCCACCGTTCCCCGGCACCAAACTACATCAAAATCCGGCTGGTGCGCTAAAATAAAATAGTAAAGCATTCCCAAAGCTGCCGCTGCCGAACACTGCTCTCCCGGCGCAAACAGTCCCACCAGCAGCATTGGCTCGAAGGAATCGCGGTACAGTCGCGCCGAGACGCCAAACTGTTTGAAAAGTTCTCGTGCGGTAACGGAGTCGTACCGCCGCCAAGCTTCATCGGAATTGTCAAAATCAGCGAGTGTGTGAAGCAGGGGCAAAGCAGAAAGCCGGTCAATCAAAGGCAAACGCTTGAATTGGGGGTAGAGAAAAGTCCCCAGCGGGGTGGGGAGTCGCGGTTCTTCTTGGAAAATGGGCGATTCAACTTCCAACCCTGCCGGTGAATACTGCGCGGAACGAGTCCAAGGGGTGAAAGGATTGAGTCCCAATTCTCGCACGAGCGAGAAGATATTCCGGTAGGGATACCAGAAGCCATGAATGCCTGCTTCTACGGAACGCCCGCCGGCAGTTTTCCAGCCTGCAACCAAGCCCCCCGGATAGGAACCCGCTTCCAGCAGCGTCACGTCGTAGCCTTGTTTGGCTAGGTGATGGGTCGCCCCCAAGCCGGCCCAACCGGCACCGACGACGACTACTTTAGGGGGTTGTGATTCCGCTGACATTGTTGACATTCTGCGCCTCCTGATTCTTTATTCAGCATCATACTATTTGGGATACCCAGAAATACAGTTGAGGGATTTCATCCTGATTTCATTTTCTTATGTAACTCTACAGTATGTCCTATCTCCCACAAGAGGCTTCTGGTTATGCGGTTGCAGACTCTCTCCCAAAACAAGGCACAAACAGAAATGGTCAGCCCCGCTCCGGGCGGGCGCAAGGCTCGCCCCTACCGCCCGAAAGCGAGAGTTGGGAGGCAGAGCCGGCTCAGCGCCCAGATAAAAGAAGTCTTTGTTTTTACTTTTAGCGTTTTACTTCTGACTTCTGTCGCACCGGCAGCTGTGAAAGCCCACGCCGGTCACGGGGACGAGTTCCACAGCAGCTCGGAAGCCACCACCCCGGAAGGGATTGCGGTGGACGCCCAAACCGCAAAACGGATGGGGATTGAGGTTAAACCCGTGACCAAGCAGCAGCTGGATGTTGGCATTAAAACTACCGGCGAGATTGAAACTCTGCCCAGCCAAAAAGTGGAGGTGACAGCGCCAGTTGCCGGCAAGCTGGTGCGGCTGCTGGTAGAGCCGGGTGATGCGGTGAAAAAAAATCAGACTGTGGCAATTTTGTCAAGTTCTGATTTGGTGAATTTGCGCGTCGAATCTCTGGCGAAACGCGCCGAGGCGGAGGCGGATCTGAAGGAAGCCGAGGCGAACTTGAAACTCGCTAAAGAAAACTTGGAGCGTCAGGGAAAAATAGCCTCTGCGGAGATAGAACAAGCCCAAACCCAACTGGCTGCGTTTCGGGCGCAGTACGAGAGAGATAAAGCTCTGGTGGATGAGAGAGCAGTTTTGGCGGTGGCAAAAGAAAACTACCAGCGTCATGTTGAGATAGCCGAAGCGGAAATAGCGCGAGCCGAAACTGAATTGGCAGTGGCGCGGGAGCAGTACGAGCGGGATAAAGAACTGGCGGAATCAGGAGCGATTCCGCGCCGGCAGATGCTGGAGTCGCAAGCGCATTTGGCAGAAGGTCAAGCCCAACTGGCTAGGGCAAAAAGCCGTCCGGATGTTTTGCAAGCGGAAACCGAAGTCAAGCGGGCTGAGGTGGAGTTGCCGGTGCGGGAGTTGCGGGAATCGCAAGCAAAATTGGCTGAAGCGCAAGCGCAATTAACTAAGGCAAACCAGCGCCGGGACGTTCTGGAAGCTGAGGCAGAAGTCAAACGGGCGACTGCTGCGGTGGAGGTGGCTTTATCCCGCTTGCAGCTGAGCGACACGGCTTACCGAACTCGCCTGAAACAGCTGGGAACGGCGGCTAGTGAGGATGGCACTGTTACGGTCACAGCGCCGATTGCCGGCAGGGTTGCGCACAGAGATATTACTCCCGGGGAATCGGTTGATGCCGCCGGCAAACCTTTGATGACGATTTTGGATGACAGTCGCGTTTGGGCGACGGCAAATATATATGAAAAAGACTTGAGTAAGGTAGAGATTGGTCAGCAGGTGCGCGTGAGGGTGGCGAGTTTGCCGGAGCGCACTTTCACGGGACGAATTGCGGTGATTGGTTCTGTGGTGGATGGGGAAACGCGGGTGGTGCCGGTGAGAGCGGAATTGGAGAATGCCAGCGGACAGTTAAAACCGGGGATGTTTGCGGAATTGGAAGTGATAACCGACAAAACACCGGCTGCTGTTGTGGCGATTCCCGCCGCTGCGGTGGTGGAGGCGAATGGCAAGGCGCTGGTTTACGCGCAAAACGGTCAGAATTTCGAGCCGGTGGAAGTCACTTTAGGTCAAACTGCCGGTGATACAGTTGAGGTGAAAAACGGTTTATTTGAGGGAGATAGCATCGTCACCCAAGGCGCAATTCAGCTGTACGCGCAATCGTTGCGCGGTGGCAGCAAGAAAGCAGGGGAGCAGGCGAGCAAGGGAGCAAAGGAGCAGGCGAGCAAGGGAGCAAAGGAGAATTTTTCAGCTTTTACCCTCAATCCTTCATCCTTGCCTTGGTGGTGGGCGATACCTGCCGGGGGGGCGATCGCAGCCGGCGCTTTTTGGGCGGGCCGGCGCAGCAAGCCGGCAGCCGTTGAGACGGTACATCTGGCGTCTCTGCACTCAGTTTCTGAAACCGGCAATGGCAAGCGTCAATTGCCGGCATCTTACATTGGCGAGTTTTGTGAGTTGCCGGTGCTGGCTGAGAAAAATCACCATCACTCATCAGTTGCCGGTAAAGACTAACTGCTGAGTTTGTAGGGTGGGTTGCTCCTAGAGCGACCCACCTACTCTAGCATTAGACATTGAGGGCAGGCGAGACGCCTGCCCTACGGATATACTGTCCCATCCCCGTGACTTGCATCACTGACTCAGACTGGAATTATCACATCGCCGTAAAGCTTGAAATCACTGCTGTCAACCGATAAATTACGGACTATAATTAGTATATACGTTGATATCTTCCGTAATTATATGGATAGCCAAGCCCCTTTCTGCCAACTGACTATTGCTCAGGTTGCTAAGCGAATTTTCGACACTCGCCGAATTACCCCCAAAGATCAGCGCTTGATAATATCGCTGCTGTCTAGCAGTTCACTCGGGGAAGAAGAACAGAAGTTGGTTAACCGAATTTACGCAGATCTCCGCAAAGGAGCGCTCAGGGTGATAGAGTGAAAATCACTTCTGATGGCTGCACTCTATTGGGCAGTCCTACAAGTCTAAGAATAGCTGTTCGTCAAACAAAGGTGGTGAGGGGATATTTATGTTTAACAGTTTAGGGCTGCCCTCTAAAAGAGAGGGCATCTGTTAGGTTTAGGTGAGCTTCCTTTATCTCAACCGGCTCAGGTCGAGGACATCCTCCTTCCTGCCCAGCAAGTCTTTATATTTAATCAGCTCCTCTAACGGCTGAACGTACAGAGTTAATCCCAGGAAGCTGATTTCCTTAGCTCTAGATAAATCTGTATCCAGTTGAATCCTGATCCCCTCTTTGGTGAAGACAAAGGCATCCTCAGCTTGATTGATGTCAACCTCAACCTCACCGACGCGCAGGGTCAAAAGCATCAAATCAAACTCTTCATCGACAAACCTTGCCAGAGGGCGAATCGTACAGTCTCTAAACAGAGACGCCACTCGCTCCATGTCTTTTTGGGCCACCTCAAGGTCGATATCGTGCAGGGGCCATGCCGAGCCGTAGAGATTGCCGGCTAATCCGCCGGTCACTTGATACTTAATCTTGTGCCGGTGGAGAGTTGATATAATAAAGTTTAACGTCTGGATGTGATTTTCAGAGATGATATCTGGAGTCATAACAAAGTTGATTGGTGATTGACTGGCAGATGAGAGCCTTGAAGAACAGCAGGGAGAGCGGGGCGCGGCTTGACAGGGCCGGACATTACAAAGTGGGGGGAAGAGGGTAGCGCCCCTTTTATGGTAGGGGCACAGGCCACCCACGGAGAGCAGTCTGAGGGAACTTCCGGAACAAGTCGAGCGCATTTCATCCTGATTTCATTTTCCCCTGCCAACAATTGACGAGGGAGTTATCACGACTGGACACCGGCCCAATGCTCAGTGCTATCATCAAATGGTCAATTGCGCAACGCTGGCTAGTTATCCTCGCCGGCATCCTGATCACCCTTTGGATATTTCGCGTCGCCTCGCAAATGCCGGTGGATGTCTTCCCCAGCTTTGCCCCACCGCAAGTGGAAATCCAAACAGAAGCCGCCGGCTTAGCGCCAGAAGAAGTCGAATCCCTCGTCACCTTACCCATTGAAAGCGCCATTAATGGCACTCCCGGCGTCACAACAGTGCGCTCCGCCTCAGCCGTCGGTCTTTCTGTTGTGAGAGTCATCTTCAACTGGCAAACCGACATCTACCAAGCTCGCCAACTGGTCACCGAGCGATTGCAGCAAGCGCAAGAAAAACTGCCAGAAGGCGCAGATTCCCCGCAAATTTCCCCCATCAGCTCCCCCATCGGCACGGTATTGCAATATGCGCTCACCTCCGAAACCACTTCCCTCATGGAAGTGCGGCGAATTGTTGACTGGCAAGTCACAAACCGGCTGCTGGCTGTCCCCGGCGTCTCCCAAGTAATCGCGTATGGCGGCGACATCCGCCAGTATCAAGTATTAGTTGACCCAGCCAAGCTGAAAGCCTTTGATGTCTCCTTGCAAGACGTTACAGAAGCAGCCGCTGCGGCTAACGTCAACGCTCCTGGCGGATTCCTCATCAACCCAGACCAAGAACTGCTAATCCGGGGAGTCGGGCGGATTGAATCCATTGACGACTTGAAGCAATCTGCCATCACCTCTCGCACCGGCACGCCCGTCAGATTGGGAGATGTTGCCGAAGTGCAAATCGGGGCTGCCCTCAAGCGCGGCGACGGCAGCTTGAATGGCAAAAAAGCCGTTGTGGTGATGGTCAACAAACAGCCCCAAGCGGACACTCCCGCCGTCACTCGCGCCATTGAGGCGGCAATGGAAGAAGTGAGAGCCGGCTTGCCCAAAGATGTTCAGGTGCGAGTGACTTTCCGCCAAGAAGACTTTATCGACGCCTCCATTGAAAATGTCCGGGAAGCGCTCGTTGAAGGCGGCGCGATCGTTGCTATAATCCTCATCCCCTTTTTGATGAACTGGCGGGCGCTGGCTGTCAGCCTCACCGCACTCCCCCTCTCTTTGCTGTTAAGCGTGCTGGGGCTAAATTGGCTGGGACAGGGACTCAACACGATGACCTTGGGAGGGCTGGCTGTTGCCATTGGCAATGCGGTCGATGATGCTATTGTAGACGCAGAAAATGTCTACCGCTGCCTGCGAGAAAACAAACTCGCCGGCAGCCCAAAGCCTCCGCTAGAGGTCGTCTTTGAAGGCTGCCAGGAAGTGCGCGACTCCCTGTTTGGCGCTAGCTTAATTACCGGGGTTGTTTTTTCCCCAGTTTTTGCCTTAGCCGGCGTCGAAGGTCGCATCTTCACACCGATGGGCGTCGCCTATTTAGTCGTCGTTGTGGCTTCCGGCATTACCGCCCTAACCGTCACACCGGCTCTCTGCGCCATCTTACTGCCAAGCGGTTCCTTGCCAGAAGAAGAAACCTGGGTGGCGAGATTTTTTAAAGGGCTTTACCGCCCCCTCTTAATCTTTGCCATGCGCAATTCTAAGCTAATTTTGCTGCTAGCCGGTGCCAGTCTCGTCGCGGCAATTACGATCGTTCCCTCCTTGGGGCGGGTGTTTTTACCGGAGTTCCAAGAGCGCTCCCTCGTCAACACCCTGACGCTCTATCCCGGCGTCTCCCTGGAGGCTACAAATCGCGCCGGCTACGCCCTAGAAGAAGCCCTCAAAGATGACCCCCGCTTTGATTTTATCCAGTTGCGGTCGGGAAGGGCACCCGGAGATGCCGATGCTGCCGGTGTCAACTTAGCGCACTTGGATGTAGAATTGAGTGAGTCAGGCATAAAAGACCGGCAGGGGAGTATTGAAAAACTGCGGGAGGAATTTGCCAAATTGCCGGGAGTCGCGCCTAATATTGGCGGCTTCATCTCCCACCGCATGGATGAGGTACTCTCAGGCGTGAGGAGCGCGATTGCTGTCAAAATATTTGGCCCGGACTTGGAGCAACTCCGCGCCCTCGGCAAGCAAGTCGAGGAGATTGCGAAAACGGTTGAAGGTGTGGTAGACTTGCAACTCGAACCCCAAGTGCCGGTGAAACAGATTCAAATCCACTTCGACCGGCAGCAAGCCGCTCGTTATGGCTTAACCGTGCAGTCCCTATCAGATATTATTCAAACCGCGCTCAACGGGCGAGTTGTCTCTCAAGTCTTGGAACAGCAGCAAACCTTTGACCTCCTTGTGTGGTTAAAAGAAGACGCCCGCCGCAACCCCGACACCCTCCGCAACCTGTTAGTCGATACCCCAGCTGGGCAAAAAATTCCCCTCGCTCAAGTTGCCAAAATCGACTACGGAACTGGTCCCAATACCATCAACCGCGAGAATGTCTCTCGCCTGATAGTTGTCTCCTCCAATGCCACCGGGCGAGACTTGCGATCCGTCGTCGATGAAATTCGCGCCAAAGTCAAGCAGCAGGTGCAATTGCCCGCCGGCTACTTTATCCAGTACGGCGGTCAGTTCGAGTCGGAACAGCGAGCCACCCAGAACATGCTGGTATTCAGTATTATATCCTTTGCTATGATTGCAGTGTTGATGTACTTGTCTGTCAAGTCCATCCCCTCAACTGCAATGATTGTGATTAATCTGCCCCTGTCACTGGTGGGGGGAGTGATATCCGTAGCACTTGCCGGCGGCATTCTTTCCGTCGCCTCCCTAGTTGGGTTCATCACCCTATTCGGGGTTGCCACTCGCAACGGGCTGTTACTGGTTGACAATTACAATGCTAAGTTTGCCAGCGGGATGCCTTTGCGGGAAGTAATCGTTGAAGGTTCAATGGAGCGGCTCAATGCTATCCTGATGACAGCTTTTACTTCTGCTTTGGGGTTGGGCCCTCTGGTGGTTGGGGGCGGTGCCGGCAAGGAAATCCTGCAACCGCTAGCGGTGGTGGTGCTCGGCGGACTGTTTACTTCGACCGCTTTAACGCTGCTGGTGCTGCCAGCTTTGTACGCTCAGTTTGGCAAGATTTTGTTTCCCAAGCTGGGGGTGGGAGAAGGGTGAATATATCTCGTATATCTCGTTCCCAGGCTCCGCCTGGGAGCGCAGCTCAGGAGGCTCCGCCTCCAGTGCCGGTGAAAATATGAGAATAGGAGGAAATGACATGAAGTTAGTGAAGGTAAGTTTAATTGTTTTGGGGAGTGTGGGGCTGGTGTTTTTGGCGGCTTGTGGTAGTGAGACGCCGGCGACGAATGCAGATAAAGGCGGCTCACCGGCAACCAGTGCGGCGACTCCTGCCTCTAGCGCACAACCGGCAGCGAAAACTGACCATCCCAAAACATCTCAAGGCGGTCAAGTTATCGAATCTGGCCCCTATCATTTGGAGTTGGTGCCGGTGCCGGAAAATGATGGCACTCACATCGATTTTTTCCTGCAAAAAGGGGACAGTCACGAAGCCATTCCGGACGCCAAGGTGACGGCGCAAGTTCAGTCGCCAGCCGGCGAGCAAAAAACGCTCGACCTCGCCTATGACGCCGCCGGCAAACACTACGCCACTTTCCTGCCTGAAAAGGCTGCCGGTGAGTATAAAGTTGTCATCCTTACCGATATTAAGGGTGAAAAAGTAAACGGTCGGTTTAGCTTTAAGCGATAAAAGCGATAAAGGAGTGGGTGCGTTACTGCGTAACGCACCCTACTTCTCACTCAAAATTAATCCAAATCATCCTCATCAATGCCAAATTGCTTAGGACGTTAGATCCAAGCCCGCCAGCCGGCGCAACAAAACTTTACAAACTCCCCCTTGACTCTCCAGTTGACTGGAGGGTTTAGCGTAAGCGTAGAGGTACAGCGAGCAGGAGTCCATTATGGAAACAGTCCATCTGCGCGTGAAAGGCATGGGTTGCGCGTCTTGCGCCGGCAAAATCGAGCGAGCCATCCAATCCGTTCCCGGCGTGGTTGAGTGCAGCGTCAACTTCGGCGCAGAGCAAGCCACCGTCAACTACAATGCCAAGCAAACAAATTCTAGCGACATAGCCCGCGCAGTGAGTGATGCGGGATATTCCGCCCATCCCATTCAGGAAGCGGGGGAGGAAGAAGACGATGCCGAAAAAGCCGGTCGGAAAGCAGAAGAGCAACAGCTTTTGCGCAAGCTCGCAGTCAGCAGCGCGCTGAGCCTGCTTCTGGTTGCCGGCGCTATCCCCGCCATGACAGGATTGAGTTCGCACCCAATTCTGAATTGGCTGCACAATTCCTGGGTGCAGCTATTACTCGCATCCCCGGTTCAATTTTGGGCCGGCTTGCCCTTTTACCGGGGAGCCTGGAAAGCATTTCGGCACCGCACCGCAGACATGAACACCCTAATCACCTTAGGAACCAGTGCGGCTTACTTCTACTCCCTTTGGGCGACCGTCAGCCCCGGTTTTTTCCTGTCCCAAGGGCTCATGCCAGAGGTTTACTATGAAGCCTCAGCCGTAATTATAACCCTGACAATGCTCGGTCGCTTTTTGGAAAACCGGGCGCGAGGTCAAACCTCAGAAGCCATCCGCAAATTGATGGGCTTGCAGCCGAAAACCGCTCGCATTATTAGAAATGGGAGAGAGCTGGATATCCCCATAGCAGAAGTCGCCGTCGGAGATATCGTGCAGGTGCGCCCCGGCGAAAAAATCCCCGTAGATGGCGAAGTGATTGCCGGCACCTCAACAGTAGATGAATCAATGATTACCGGCGAAAGTATTCCCGCCAGCAAGCAGCCGGGGGATGAAGTGATTGGAGCCACTATCAACAAAACCGGCAGCTTCCGGTTCCGGGCGATGCGAGTGGGGAAAGACACAGCCCTAGCTCAGATTGTCAAATTGGTGCAGCAAGCTCAAGGTTCCAAAGCCCCGATTCAGCGACTCGCCGATCGGGTGACCGCATGGTTCGTGCCGGCAGTAATCGCGATCGCCACCGCCACCTTTATCCTTTGGTTTAACTTCACCGGCAACCTCAGCCTAGCCACCATTGCCACCGTCAGCGTTCTGATTATCGCTTGTCCCTGCGCCCTCGGATTAGCCACCCCCACCTCCGTCACAGTTGGCATCGGTAAAGGCGCAGAAAACGGCATTCTTATAAAAGGAGCCGGCAGTCTGGAACTCGCCCATAGAATTCAGACCGTTGTCCTCGATAAAACCGGCACACTCACCCAAGGCAAACCCGGCGTTACAGACTTTGTAACCCTTGGGGGAACCGCCCATCAGAATGAGCTAAAACTATTGCGGCTAGCAGCAGCCGTTGAGCGCCACTCAGAACACCCTCTAGCAGAAGCAGTCGTCAAGTACACCGAGGAACAACAGATCCCCCCAACCCCCCTTAATAAGGGGGGCAAAGAGGTAGCGCTACCAGAATGCGAAAAATTTCAGGCAATTGCCGGCAGTGGCGTCCGGGGAATTGTTTCAGACAGACTCGTGCAAATCGGAACGCAGCGCTGGATGGACGAATTGGGGATTGACACCCTGCAACTGCACGGGCACAAAGTAGCCTGGGAAGATTCAGGCAAAACAGTTGTCTTCCTAGCCGTTGACGGAGAATTAGAGGGAATTATCGCAATTGCAGACACCCTCAAACCTTCTTCCGCTGAAGCTGTGAGAGCCCTGCAAAGAATGGGCTTAGAAGTCGTAATGCTCACCGGAGACAACCGGCGCACAGCGGAAGCAATCGCGCAGCAAGTCGGGATTGAGCGAGTCTTTGCCGAAGTCCGCCCCGACCAAAAAGCAGCCGTTATTCAATCTCTCCAAACCGGGGTAAACCCTTCAATCCAAAATCCCAAATACCACATCCAAAATCGAATTGTGGCGATGGTGGGAGATGGCATCAACGACGCCCCCGCTTTAGCTCAGGCAGATGTTGGCATAGCCATCGGCACCGGCACAGATGTGGCAATCGCCGCCAGCGACATCACCTTAATTTCTGGAGACTTGCAAGCCATCGTCACCGCCATCCGCCTCAGCCGCGCCACCCTGCGGAATATTCGCCAAAATCTCTTGTTCGCCTTCGGTTACAACGCTGCCGGCATTCCAGTAGCCGCCGGGATTTTATTTCCCCTGTTTGGCTGGCTGCTCAATCCGATTATTGCCGGTGCCGCAATGGCATTTAGCTCCGTCTCAGTCGTCACCAACGCCTTGCGCTTGCGCCGGTTCCAGCCATGAATACCCCCACCTCACTCCCTCTCTCTCCTCTTAAATTCTCTTGGCGTCCTTGGCGTCTTGGCGGTTCATTACAGATTCTTACCTCAAAAATGAAAACGAAAAGGAAACTTTGGAGCGGTATAATCAGTCTGGGGCTGCTGGCGGCAATACCCGCCGGCGCAACAGCCGCAGAAATGCCGGCGAGCCACACCAATCAATTTCGCCGCATCGAGCAACCTTTAGGTCTAAAGGTGGGCGTAACTTTGGGCGGCTTGGCGCTGATAGGAGCGGAACTTTGGTGGTTTTTATACAAAAAGCCCAAAGCGCAGCAAGCCGAAACCCAGCAGGGTGTTCAGGAAATCGAGATCACTGTCGATGGCGGCTACCAGCCCGATTATATTGTGGTGCGAGCCGGGGAGCCGGTGCGGCTCAACTTTTTGCGAAAAGACGACAGTAGCTGCTTAGAAGAAGTCCTGCTGCCAGATTTTGGCATCGACGCCCACTTGCCGGTGAACAAAACAGTGCCGGTGGAATTTACCCCTGACAAGCCGGGAGAATACCATTTCACTTGCGGCATGAGAATGTTTCGCGGTATAATAGAAGTGGCACCGTCAGTTCCTGCGCTCGAATAGGAATGAGGTAGACCTATGGACAAAAAATCTTTGATTTACGGGCTCGCTTTACTGGGAGGCAGTACCGCCTTTCTGGGGTGGCTGACGCTCAACCAGACGCAAGCTCAGCGGTCCGTCACCGCACAAAATCCCCCCACCCAGACACAAGCTCAGCCGCAAGGACAAGCTCCCAACAATCCCACCGGCTCCCCCGCGGGGACTGGCTGCATGGGGATGATGAATTCCCAACAACCAGACCGGCACTTTATCGAGATGATGATTCCTCACCATCAGGGAGCGGTGGACATGGCAAAGCTTGGCCTCACCCGGGCCAAGCATCCTGAAATCAAAAAGCTTGCTGAATCCATCATAAAAGACCAAAACCGAGAAATCGGTCAGATGAAAGCCTGGTACAAACAGTGGTACGCCACTGCGGTGCCGGCAGCACCGGCTCGCGGGATGGGGATGTCCGCGCCTTCTGGCACCGGCACCAGTCAGACAGGAAACCAGAGAATGTCCATGAATTCCGGTATGGGAATGATGGGCGGGGGCATGATGAACATGATGACTGGGGATCTAGAAGCCCTGAAAAATGCTCCTGACTTTGACAAAGCGTTCATTCAGCAGATGATTCCGCATCACAAAATGGCAGTGATGATGGCGGGGATGGTGGTGGACAGCGACCGCCCAGAAATGCGCACTCTGGCGAAATCCATTCTCCAGACTCAAAGTGATGAAATCGAGCGGATGCGGCAATGGTATCAGGCTTGGTATCGATAGGTTGCATCTTGCCTGATATAGCAATGGACAGTCAGTTTAGGACAAGGCCGGAACGCTTGCTCTTAGGGACAGGGACAGGCAAGATGCCTGTCCTACGAGGTATATGCGTAGGGCAGGCGAGACGCCTGCCCTAACAGCCATCAGCTTTATTGTGATATGCGTACCATTCATCAGCTGTTTGCCAATCACAACCAAATTCGGCGCACCGTTGAGGAAATTCCGGGCGGTATTCGCTCAACGACAGAATCGGACAGCCCTGAAATTGCTGCCCTGATTCAACAGCACGTTCCCAGTATGTACAAGCGCATTGACGAAGGGCGAGAGCTGTCGATGATGAGCCGCACCCTGCCGGTTATGTTTCGCAACGCAAACCGCTATCAGCGCAAATTGGAAAAAACGCCCAAGGGAGTCGCTGTCACTGAAACTTCCCAGGCTCCCGATATGGTAGCTGTTATTCGCGAACACGCTCACGAGATCGACGGTTTTGTCTCGGACGGAATGTCTGCCATGTGTGGCGGAATGATGAAATAGTGCTGCAATCAGCCGGGCCGTATGTAAGTGGGCCTAACCGCCCAGGCGATTTCATCCTGATTTCATTTTCGTGTTTTATTGTTTAAACAAAGCGCTCTGCGGCGGAATGCCGGCAGATTACTGCCCGCCTTCTCTATTTTTTACCTGAAATATAAAACCGACTACCTGGGAGAACACTCAATGAATCGCTTTGTCAGTGCGTTTGCAGTCCTGTCCACCTTATTATCGGCTCAGGGGTGTTCATTCCCCGTGAAATCTGGGGAAGCGCCGGCTCAAACACAAGAAACTCCCGGACAGCCATCGATGGCTCAAATGGATGGCCACATGGAACCCCCGCAGCCCATGAATCATGGGGGTTCTTCCGGAGGCGAACATAACGATCCCTCCCACGGCAATTCCGGAACACCGGCAACCAGCCTAGCCAAACTCACAGTTTCATCAAATATTGCCCCAAACAAACCCGTTTCTCTGGTCATTGACATTCGCGACTCAGCAGGCAAAGCCATCACCAATTTTGACACCTTTCAGGAAAAGCTGATGCACCTGATTGCCGTCAGCGATGACCTCGAGTTTTTCAGCCACATTCACCCCACCTACAAGGGAAATGGCCGGTTTGAAGTCGAGGCGAGCTTTCCCAAATCAGGCGGTTACACGCTTTTCAGCGACTACAAACCAGCCGGACAGATCGAGCGAGTTTCTGTGCTGAAAACAGCTGTAACCGGCACCGCCTCACCGGCACCCGCTGCTGATATTAATCTCACCCAGACCTTTGGCAATACAAAAGTACAGCTTGCGTTACCGGAGGCAACCGTCAAAGCCGGCAAAGAAGTCATGCTCGTCTTTAACGTGCGGGACACCGCCACCGGTCAAAAGGTAACTGATTTGCAGACCTACCTGGGCGAAACCGGCCATTTAGTCATTATCCGCCAGTCAGCAGATTTGAAAGCATCCGACTACATTCACGCCCACCCCCACGGAGGCACTCCCGCCGGCGAGGTGCATTTTATGACTCACTTCCCCCAACCGGGGAAATATAAACTCTGGGGGCAATTTAACCGCAACGGTCAGATTGTCACCGCTGATTTTTGGGTAAATGTTCTTTAGGCAGGCTCAAACTCCAAGACACTTTAGGGTGCCTTACTAAGCTATTGCGCATTTAATTTGTGCTATTCATCTCTATCCCTCGTTCCCAGGCGGAGCCTGGGAACGCGCCTCTGGAGGCTCTGTCTCCTTTTTCCCATAAGCATATTAAAAGCGTAACAGCTTAACGCACCCCACTCCTTGCTGATTGCTGAAATAGGGGAGCTCGTCGCACCCTATTTTTTTTACGCCCGCCCCGCTTATGCGTAATGCAAAAAGCTTAATTACGCAATAACCCAACTTCCCGCAACGAGTAGGTATTTTTTCATGCTGATTTCACAAACACCTGCCAAACTGATAAGTAATAAAGCTTATCCAGCAGTTCAGCAGGAGGGTGCGCGTACCGCATGGCGAGCCGCCGGTGTAGCAGCACACGCCAGCGAGCCTTCGCAACCCACCGGCAGCCCCGACCGCAACCCCCTCTATCAGAACAGTCTTATGAACTATTTATTACTAGCGCCCCTCAGCTTCTTCGCAGGCATCATCGTGGGTTTAACGGCAATTGGCGGAGCCTCTCTCATCACCCCGATGTTGATTTTTATGTTCCAAGTCCCGCCGGCGGTTGCTGTTAGCTCTGACGTGGTTGCTGCTACATTGATGAAGGTTATCGGCGGCATCAAGCACTGGCAGCAGCAAACCCTTGACCCGCAAATTGTCAAATGGCTGGCCTTGGGGAGTGTTCCCGGCTCCCTGACTGGAGTCGGCATTTTGCACCTCATCAAGTATACTGGCGCTGTTAACTTAGATTCCCTCCTGATCCGCTCCATTGGAGCCGTGACACTGCTTGTCACCTTGTCGGCGCTCGCACAATTGTTTCTCAAGACTTTTCTGCCAAAGTTGAAGTTACCCTCGCCGCCCGAGTTTGACTTAAAAACTAAGTTTGGTCGCCTCCGAACTGTCAGTGTGGGATCGATTTTAGGCTGTGTGGTGGCACTGACGAGCGTGTCTTCCGGTTCCATGTTCGCACTCGTGCTGATTGCCTTTTTCCGCCTTGACTCTCGCAAGTTGGTGGGCACAAATATCGCACAGGCAGCGATTTTGCTTATTTTTACCTCCCTCGGACATCTCAGTCTCGGCACAGTCAACTGGAGTTTGGTACTGCCGATATGGCTGGGCACGGTGCCCGGAGTGCTGGTGGGCGCTAAGCTCTGCAAGAGGACTCCTCAATCCGCCCTCCGGCTAGTCATTTACACAATCTTAGTGATGGTAGGCTGGAAGTTAGTCCATCAGGCGTGATCTCAGACTTTCGGATTGAGAAGAATGCCACTCAATGGAAACCGCCCGGACGTTTCCAGTTGCTTGACACTCATTCCTTTGGCAGGAGTCCCAGCCATCTCATCCTTATCCGGCTGCGATTTCATCTTGATTTCACAAAGGGGTGTAAAGCTATTAACTAGCGAATTGATTTCACCTTTAGGATTTCTATGATGAAAAAGCTCATTTACTTTGCTGCGCTACTGAGTGCGCTCGCTTCCTGCATCCCAGCTGCCGGTGCGGAAGAACTCGCAGGTGATATCAAAACTCCCCACCTCATCCACAGCTCGGGACATCCCACCGGCGCTCTCACGCCCGTCCATCATTTTGAGCTACAAATTGCGGGGGGTGCTCTCTCTCAACTCTCGATTGAGTTCCCAGAGGGTTTGAGCCTGCGCGAGGGTATTGCTGTCGCAGACGACCGGTCGGGGCAAACAATTGATGCCACTGTTTCTGTCACTGGCAGAAAACACACCATCTCTTTCTCTCGACCTGTGCCTTCGGGAACCGTTCTGTCCATTTCCCTCAACGGCATTAAGACTTCCGACTACCTGGGTCGCACTTGGCTCTATCCAATCTCCGGTCGCCTGGTTGGCATGAGAGCTGATATTCCCTTCGGCACCGGCAGGATTCAAACTTACAACTGAATCTCAATTTTTGTTACAACCTCTAGACAGTGCGAACCTTTTCACGGTATAATTCGCTCCTGCGCTGCATGGGCGAGCAGTTCTCCGTCAGTGTTCTGGAAGCAGTAAGTATTTCATCCTGATTTCACAATCCCCTGCCAAGCTAATAAGTAAGAAAGCTTAAAGAGTTTCGACCGAACGAGGATACTATGAACCATGATCTGCGCAGCCCTTCCCTGACCACCGCCGCCGCCGCCGGTCTAGCAGCCCTGACGCTCGCCGCTGCGCCACTTTTCGCCCAGAACCCACCCTCCGCCCCCACCGCACCTTCCCCCTACCCGGCGATGACGCCCGAACACCACCAACAAATGATGGAACAGATGGGCCAAATGAAGGCCCAGATGGAGCAGATGAACGCCCAGATGAGCCAGATGAAGGAAAAGTGCAAGACCATGATGGGTCACGGCGCAGCCGGCAGCAGCGACATGCCCGCCGGCACCAACCACCAGCAGCACCAGCAAGGCACCCCCAACCCCACCACAGGGCAGTAATCGCAGTTACAGCTGATTTCCCATGAGAGTCCTGCTAGTTGAAGACGAGCCAGATTTGGGTGCCGCCATCAAGCGCACCCTAACTCAAGAAGCCTACATAGTAGACTGGGCGCAAGATGGTCTGGAAGCCTGGTACTATTTAGACAGCCAGTGGACGGAATACACCCTGGCCATCTTCGACTGGCTGCTGCCCAAACTGTCCGGACTGGAACTGTGCAAGCGCCTGCGAGCAAAGCGCAACCCGCTGCCGGTGCTGATGCTCACCGCAAAAGACAGCATGCAAGATAAAGTTGCAGGCTTAGATGCCGGTGCCGATGACTATCTCGTCAAACCCTTTGGCATGGCAGAATTGCTAGCCCGATTGCGAGCACTGCAGCGCCGGTCGCCCCAAATTCAACCCCAGCAACTGCACGCCGGCAACCTCACCCTGGATTACAGCACCCGCACCCTTTCTTTTCAACACCCCACCGGCAACCAACAACTGATTTCCCTCACCAACAAAGAATACCAGCTTCTCGAATATTTCATGCGGCACCCCAACCAAATTGTCACCCGCGACCAACTGCTCAACCAACTCTGGGAGTTGGGCGCAGAACCCGCCAGCAACGTCGTAGCGGCACAGATGCGCCTGCTGCGGCGCAAACTTGCCGAAATAGGGCGTGAGGATATCATTGAAACAGTCTACGGACTTGGATATCGCCTCCTCCCAAATCCGCCTAAATAATCTCCTTTTTCTTTCTTGGCGAACAGGCGCGTCTTGGCGGTTCCAATCCCCACCCCCCATGAACCAAAACACACTCTTCCAGCAGACCCGCTGGCGACTGGCAAGCTGGTATGCCGGCGTCATGGGCCTAATTCTCAGCCTGTGCGGGTTTGGCGTCTACGAAGCGATCTCCCACGCCCACTGGGTCACTGCAGCCCGAGAGCTAGAATCCGTTGCCGGCACCCTGCACGACAGCATAGAACCCACCCTCAAGCAGCCCGGACGCCTGGAAAAAGCATCATTTGACATTTTACCAGAACTGTGCTATAATGGCAAACCATGCTCGACACAGCCGGTCAATTCCCAGCGACACACCGCCGGTGCCCTTCACCAAGGAGCCTACTACCTGCGGTTGCTCGACGTTGCGGGACGCCCGATCGCAGCTGCCGGCATTCAGCCGCAAGGATTGCCCGCAACCCCCCCACAGCAAGCGTGGCAAACCCTGACTGACGCCACCGGCAGCCGGTACGACCAAATTTCCCGAGTCCTGCACACCCGGGACAGCCGCCTTTGGGGGTACATGCAAGTCGGGCGCTCGCTGAAAGACTTTGACGACTATCTCGCAGCAGTGAGGTGGATACTCCTGCTGGGGCTGCCGGTGGCCATGCTGCTAGTTGCCGGTGCCGGCTGGTGGCTGGCGGGGCTGGCGATGCAGCCGGTGTACCGCTCATACCGGCAAATCCAGCAATTCACCTCAGACGCCGCCCACGAATTGCGCACACCCCTAGCCGCCATCCGAGCCACACTGGAATCGGCACTGCGGGTGAATCAGCTCGAGCTAGCCGAAGCGCGAGACACCCTGAGAGTGATCGAGCGCCAAAATCACCGGCTCTCAGTGCTGGTTCAGGATTTATTGCTCCTCTCCCGCATCGACCAGCTGTCATCCCCCATAAAATACCGGCCCTGCTGCCTCAACGATCTCGTCAGCGATCTTACTGAAGAATTGGCGTCTTTGGCGCTAGCCGCCGGCGTTGAGCTAATCCCAGACATCCGAGCGCCAAAACCCCTGTGCGTGAGCGGTGACTTTGAGCAGCTATATCGCCTGGTTTTGAATATCGTCGTCAACGCCATCCAGCACACAAGAGCCGGTGGGCGAGTTGCGGTTATCCTGGACAGCGCAGCCGGTCACGCCCTCATTCAAGTCCAAGACACCGGCACCGGCATTGACCCCTCCGAACAAGCGCGAATTTTTGACCGCTTCTACCGAGTCAGCAGCGATCGCTCCCGGCACACCGGCGGAGCCGGACTGGGACTGCCCATCGCCCAAGCCATTGCCACTGCCCACGGCGGCAGCATCGCAGTTGCTAGCGAAAAGGGCAAAGGCAGCCTATTTACAATTCAATTGCCATCCCACTAGCACCTGGGGCAAGTCACAAGTCTCAAAAAATTCTGTGTAGGATCGTTACTGTCAGGGGCTATCAAACCAGGAACCAAGACCATTGACCCTTAATCCTTACTCCCTACTTGCCAGTAAGGGCTATTCACTTAAGATGGGACAGCCACTGGGTAACAAGAAACCGGGTTTCTCAAAGAAACCTGGTTTCTGTCCCGCCTCCGCCTGGAGACGCCCTGTGGGAAACTCCGCGCCTGGGTGGCCACTAGAAACCAAGTTTCTCAAAGAAATCTGATTTCTCTCCCGCCTCCGCCTGGAGACGCCCTGTGGCCAACTCCGCGCCTGAGTGGCCACTAGAAACCAAGTTTCTCAAAGAAATCTGGTTTCTGTCCCGGATTGAGCCGGTAGCCCCAGTAAGCCAGTGGCTAGGTAGGAACTGCTATTCTGCTTAAGGTGGTTTGCCCGAACCTGGATGTGTCTTACACTGCAGAGCGAATCAAAAACCTATGCTAACCTTTCGTCACCTGATAGCTGCCGGCACCGGAGTAATAATCGCCCTAAGCAATATGCAGCCCGGTGCTTCCCAGACAGCACCCACCTCCCCAGCCGGTTCACCTGCAGGAGCCCCACCCCCAGCGGGCAAAGATTTCCAACCCGCCGGGTCCGCCCCATCCGCCCCACCCTCACCGGCTGCAGCCGACACCTTGCCAAGCATTGACAAGCAACCCGCCGGCGGCAGTGGCAGCCAAACTCAGCGTGAAGCGGTGCCTCCAGCCCCCCCGCAGACTCCCTCACCCAAGCCTGCAGACAAGCTTCAGGAAACACCGGCTCCGGGCTACCTCAACCCCAGCCCCAATCCCCTCCAGTTTCCCACCCAACCGCAGGAAGTCCAGATCCAGGGCACCCAGCCAATCACCTTGAAACAGGCGCTCGAACTGGCGCGGCGCAACAATCGAGACTTCCAGGTGGCCTACCTGCAAGTGGAGCGGTCTCGCGCCGCCCTGCGAGAAGCCGTCGCCGCTGAATATCCCTCCCTGAATCTGGCCAGCGACCTCACCCGCACGGATTCCGCCCAAGGGCGGCTGCAAAATCTGAATGCGCCAGAAGGGGTGCCGCAAGGAGATACCGTCAGCAGAAGCCTTAATGGCCAGCTGGAACTGAGTTACGACGTCTACACCTCCGGACGCAGGTCTGCTACCATCCGGGCTGCAGAAAAACAGGTGCGGCTCAACCAGCTAGAACTCGAGCGCATCGACGAGCAGTTGCGGCTGGATGTCTCCAACGCTTACTACGACCTGCAGGAAGCCGACGAGCAAGTCCGCATCAGCGAGTCTTCTGTGAGAAACGCCCAGCAGAGCTTGAAGGATGCCGAATCCCTGGAACGAGCCGGTGTGGGAACCCGATTTGACGTGCTGCGCTCCCAGGTTCAGCTGGCCAACGAGCTGCAAAATCTCACTCAAGGCCGGGGCGATCAGCGAATCAGACGCCGCCGGCTGGCTCAGCTGCTCAGTTTGTCCCA
This sequence comes from Oscillatoria princeps RMCB-10, assembly GCA_019359235.1. Taxonomy (GTDB): domain Bacteria; phylum Cyanobacteriota; class Cyanobacteriia; order Cyanobacteriales; family Oscillatoriaceae; genus Oscillatoria; species Oscillatoria princeps. The sequence goes on along the minus strand of JAHHHT010000012.1, from coordinate 181,358 downwards.
GTCGGTGGATCTCTCAGCCGCAGACCCCGTGGAAGTCGCCGGTTTTTGGAACCTCTCCCTGGAAGACAGCATCGTGCAGGCGTTTAAGAACCGCTCCGAGCTGGAACAGCAGTTGGTTCAGCGGGAAGTTAGCGACGCCCAGCGACAGGCGGCTCTGGCCAATACCGGCCCGCAAGTCAGTGTCTTTGGCCGATACGATCTGGTCAATAACTTGGACGATAGCGTGGGCTTTGCCGGTGGCTACGCAGTGGGAGCCCGGTTGAGGTGGAATTTGTTCGATGGCGGAGCTGCCAGAGCCAGAGCTACCCAGGAGGAAAGAAACAAGGACATCGCGGAAACTCAGTTTGCTTCCCAGCGCAACCAGGTTCGCTTCGACGTGGAACAAGCCTATTACAACTTGCGAGCTAATTTTGAAAATATTCAAACCGCTTCTGTGGAGGTGCGGCAGTCTACGGAAGCCCTGCGTTTGGCGCGGTTGCGATTTCAGGCCGGTGTGGGCACCCAGAGCGACGTGATCTCTGCAGAAAACGAGCTGAGCCGCTCCGAAGGCAACCGGGTGCAGGCGATTCTGGGCTACAATCGGGCTCTGGCTGCCATGCAACGCGCTGTCAGCAATCTCGCTGCCGGTCAACTCACCATTGCTCCTTAAAATCCCGGGTTGGGCGTCCCTCTCAGAAGGAACAAGCAACAAACAGCTTGGAACAAACAACAAGGAAGAAATGCTGTCCCCCCGCTCCTGATCTCGCTAAGATCGCCGGCTCCAGAACTCCCCGACCGGGGGATGGTTAAAATGCGCAAGTCGTGTGCAAGTCGTGCGCAAGTCGTGCAATTTCCTGCCCGCCGGCGTAGGGGCGCTGATTTTCACCGGCAATCCCGGGCTTCAAGCAGAGGCTCGACGCCACCACTACTATAGATAGTGTGCTGTTTCATTAAAGGAATGCGCGGAGCGTCTGCGCTGGAGTTGTGCTATGGGGATGACCCTCACCGAAAAAATATTGGCCAGAGCTGCGGGCCGGTCTGCTGTGGAACCGGGTGAGAATATCTGGGTGAACGTGGATCTTCTGATGACCCACGATGTCTGCGGTCCGGGCACGATCGGGGTGTTCAAGCGGGAATTTGGCTCGGACGCCAAAGTCTGGGACCCGGAGAAGATTGTTCTGATTCCCGACCACTATATCTTCACCGCCGACGAGCGGGCTAACCGCAATGTCGATATTCTGCGCGATTTTGCCCGAGAGCAGGGGATCAAATATTTCTACGACATCACAGACCGGTCGAACTTTAAGGCTAACCCGGATTATAAGGGCGTCTGTCACATCGCCCTGGCACAAGAGGGTCACACCCGTCCGGGAGAAGTGCTGTTTGGCACCGATTCGCACACTTGCAATGCCGGTGCGTTCGGCGAGTTCGCCACCGGCATCGGCAATACCGACGCCGCCTTTATCCTCGGCACCGGCAAGCTGCTGATTAAGGTGCCGGCGACGATGCGCTTTGTCCTCGACGGCGAAATGCCTCCTTACCTGCTGGCGAAAGACCTGATTTTGCAAATTATCGGGGATATTACGGTGTCCGGTGCCAACTACCGGACGATAGAGTTTGCCGGCGAAGCTGTGCGGCGCATGTCGATGGAAGAGCGGATGACGCTGTGCAATATGGTTATAGAAGCCGGCGGCAAAAATGGCACCATCGCCCCGGATGAAACGACTTTTGAATATGTCCGCGCCCGCACTGACAAGCCGTTTGAGCCGGTGTACACCGATGCGGACGCCAAGTTCTACAGTTCGTGGCACTGCGATGTCTCCACATTGGAGCCGGTGGTCGCCAAGCCCCACTCTCCGGACAATCGCGCCTTAGCACGAGAATGCCGCGATGTCAAGATAAACCGAGTGTATATCGGTTCTTGCACCGGCGGCAAAACTTCTGACTTTATTAACGCCGCCCGCATTCTGAAGGGGCGTCAGGTGAAGGTGCCCACTTATCTGGTGCCGGCAACCCAAAAAGTCTACGAAGATTTGTTCGCACAGAAATACGAGGGGCAAACTCTGTCGGAAATTTTCCTAGCTGCTGGGTGCATTGAGCCGGCTGCACCTTCTTGCGCCGCTTGTTTGGGCGGACCCAAGGATACTTTTGGGCGTCTGAATGAGCCAGAGGTTTGTGTTTCCACCACCAACCGCAATTTCCCAGGGCGGATGGGAAATAAGGAAGCGCAAATTTATCTCGCCTCGCCGTATACTGCAGCAGCTTCGGCGCTCACCGGCTTCGTCACCGACCCCCGCGAATTCCTGTGATACAGCAGGGTGCGCTGCGGCGCACCCCACTGGCCGGCGGGAGCCCATTGGAATTTGTAATTTTGAGCTGTAGCGGTTAGAATTGATTTGTGAATTTTTTTACCGCCAAGACGCCATAGACGCGCAAGCGGCTTCCCGCAGGGTAGAGCGCCAAGTCAAGAAAAGAGAGAGGATTTCACAAATCATTTAGAACTGCTATATAAGAGTCGATTGGCGATAAAAATACCCGAGTTTGGCATTTCAGGGAGCCGGTTATATCAAGCCGGTTGCATCGATTTTGTCTGGGGTTAAGAAAACGGGTTTCTCTCCCTTTCAAGACCGATTTTACGTCGTAATTGCCAAAAGAAACCCGGTTTCTGAGATTTCAAGACTGGCGCTCTAGTGAATCGCGCTGCGGGAAAGCTTGCAAATCACCGGCATTAGTTGCGGCGGCGATAGCACCCGGTTGAGTCGCCATCAGTCTCCTATTTTTCTCACTGAACGATTTAACAAAATTTAAAACCGCTCAAAGGCGGTGGCGGATCGCAGTCATACTAGAAACCGGGTTTTTCCCAAAGAAACCCGGTTTCTTACCGCTTCAGCTAGTGAACTGCGCTGCTGTGCAAGAAAGCTTCCACCTCACCGGCATCAGGTGCACCGGCGATGGCACCCGGTTTAGTCGCCGTCAGCGCCCCCACCGCACTGGCATAGGTGACGACCTTTTTCGCCATCTGCTCGTCTTCCAGAATCCCAATCCCATGCTGGCACAGCATGTGGATAAAACCGGCAACAAAGCCATCCCCTGCGCCGGTGGTGTCTGCCACCTTAACAGGGAAAGCCGGCACCTGCGAGCAGGTGTCTCCCAGACAGTAGGAGCAACCGTGCTCGCCGGCGGTGATCAGCACACCCTCCACTGAGTCGAGCTTGTGGGAGATGGAACTGGCATCTGTCGCGCCCAAGAGCCATTCAGCTTCGTCTTCGGAAAGCTTGAGGAAATCGACGTGAGGCAGCAGATCCAGAATCAGCTGGGGAGCATCGGCGGGGTCGGGCCAAAACACCGGTCGCCAATTAACATCTAGCACAATTTTGACGTAGTGCTGCTCGGCTAGATGCAGGGCGTGGTAGATCGCCTTGCGGCTGTGGGGATAAGCCAGTTCCAGAGTGCCCAAAACCAGAAATTCAGCATTTTCAAACAGTTCCTCTGGCAACTGGTCGCTCTGGAGATAGGTATCGGCAAATTCTCCGGTGTCCCGCTCGCCAAAACCGGCAAACTCCCGCTCGCCGGTGTGTGAGCGCACGACGTAAATTGCCCTTGTGGGTGCTGTTTTGTGGCGCTGGATGCCGGTGACATCCACACCGGCTTGAGACAGCACCCGCACCAGGGAGTCCCCGGGGTCATCTTGGCCCACACAGCCGATAAATCCCGCCGCCGTCCCCAACTTGGCTAGAGCGCAGGCCACATTGGCCGGTGCGCCTCCCGGATAGGGTGTCCAAGACTCAACCTGCTTTAGGGAGTGCCCGGGCTGGTCAGCCAGATAATCAAACAAAATTTCACCGAGGCAGATAACACGAGGATGAGTCACGGCAAAACACCTTGTTCCAAAAGCGAAGCTTCCAAACCTAGCTCCCGGGAGCGATCCCGGTAACTTCGGTTAAATCTGATACCCATTTGCAGTGTGAGCGATACTGTAAAAAGTCTTGACAACCCTTGCTGTATCTGCTCTGCCACCGCTAAAGAATCATTAAATTTTGCGCTATTTATATAACAGAGCAACCCTCTTTGTCAAGAGGGTTGCAGCATTTAGGGTATTTAGCTCAAACGAGGGTATTATGCCGGCTGGCTTTGGGCAATCTGGTTTTCCTGGCGCAGATAAGCTTCGATAAACGGGTCGAGTTCGCCGTTCATCACGTCGGTGACTGCGGTGGTTTCCACGCCGGTGCGCAGATCCTTAACCAATTGGTAAGGATGGAACACATAGTTGCGGATCTGGTTGCCCCAAGCCGCTTCCACTATGTCCCCGCGGATCTGGGCAATTTCCTTGGCCCGCTGCTCAACAGCGATAATCAGCAATTTGGCTTTCAGGATAGCCAGGGCTTTTTCTTTATTTTGCAGCTGGCTGCGCTCCTCGGTACAGCGCACCGCAATGCCGGTGGGGATGTGAACAATCCGCACAGCGGTTTCCACCTTGTTGACATTCTGCCCGCCCTTACCGCCGGCGCGGGAGGTGGTAATTTCCAAATCCTTCTCTGGAATGTCCAGATGCACCGAGGTGTCGATTGCCGGCATCACTTCCACGCCGGCAAAACTGGTTTGCCGCTTGCCGTTGGCATTAAACGGGGAAATCCGCACCAGCCGGTGGGTTCCTTTCTCTGCCTTCAGGTAGCCGTAGGCGTACCGACCGGCGATTTCCAGGGTAGCGGACTTAATTCCCGCTTCATCCCCCTCCGAAATTTCGGTCAGGTGCACCTTGTAACCGCGACTTTCCCCCCAGCGGGTGTACATCCGCACCAGCATCTCTGCCCAGTCTTGAGCGTCTGTGCCGCCGGCACCGGCATTTACGGTCAGCAGCGCACCTTTTTCGTCGTATGTCCCGGACAGCAGCTGTTGCAGCTCCCACTGGTCGAGTTCGCGGTTGAGCTGGGTTATATTAGTTTCCGCCTCAAGCAGCAGCGCCTGATCGGGTTCGACCTCCAGCAGTTCCAAAACAGCCATTGCGTCTTCCAGACTGGTTCGCCAGCGGTCGTATTGCTGCAAGTGGGATTTCAGTTCGTCAAGTTTTTGCAGCGTCTGTTGGGCGGCGGCTTGCTCGTCCCAAAAGGCCGGTTGAGCCGCCAGCTGCTCCAGGTCTTGAATTTGGGCTGTCAGTGCGGGGATGTCAAAGATAGTCCTGGGTTTTCCCCAGGCGATACGACAGCGTTTCGATTTCGCGTTTGATGTCTAGGACTTCCATTGCCTTTCAATCCCTGATAGGGAGTCACACTAAGGACCTGACCGCAATCAGCATTATAGCACATTTCCTGGATATTTTGGTGGGTTGAGCTCAACCGCGCAACCGGCACTACTTGCTTTCTATCCCCCCAACCCCCCTTAAAAAGGGGGGCTATTTTCTTATTCCCCCCCTTTTTAAGGGGGGGGTAAGGGGGGGATCGCAGGCGTTGTGCAAGATTCGGCCCGAATCTGCTGCCTGCCCCGCCCCTGTGGGATTAATCCCTGCTATTGAGGGCGATCAGCAACCGCAAGATGAAAATAAACAGGTTGATGTATGTCAGATACATCGACAGGGCGGCGCTCAGATACTGATCGTTGCCATAGGTGCGAGGAAGGACAAAAAAGTCAACCACCGCCGCACCGGCAAACAGAAACACCCCCACGCCGGAGATGGCAACTTCCAGCCAGGTGGGCGTGTAAACCCCAAACACGGAAAGCAATAATTGACCAAGTAGCACGACCAGCAGGGCAATGATGCCGAGCTGTACCGTTCGGGTGACAGCCATGCCGTCTTCTTCCGACAGGTTGGAGCCAATTTGGCGGGCGGCGATAAAGGTGACGCCGCACCCCAAGGCGGCAAACCCCACTCCAGGCAGGCCAACTCCCGCTGTCCGCAAGGCCAGGAACACCAAGCCGGTGAGGGTGTAGCCGGTCAGCAGGCTGTAAGTGGCCAGCAGGGGCAGAGCGGCGCTGTTGCTGGCCTGTGCGGCCACCCTCTGGGCCACAAAGAACAGGACTAAGTTTAAAACGAGGGCCACCCAGAAAGTGGGCATGAACAGTGCCGGGTTGGCACTTAAAACCCTCAGCCCGCCGTAGGTGCCGGCAGCGGTTAGGACAAGTCCGCCCCCCAGGTAGGGCAGGGCGTTGGCAATCACATTCGGGCCGACCAGCGGCTGGTATTTGGCCTCCCGCATGGCTTGGCGGAAATTACTCGTATTGCTCATATTGTTTCATCCGATTGGCAAGGCAAAAGATTGCTGGCTATGCTTATTTTCACCTATATTTCGGCGGCCCGCAGGGGACAGCCCGCAGTCAAAGGGTGCGTGACCCAGGTGCGACCGGCTGATTCAGTCCGGGGGTGCCGGTCAATCCTCTTGGGTGACAGCCGGCACGCTTCTCCCCTCGCCAGCCTCTCAAACTATCTATTCCGGTCAATTGCCCCTATTAATTTTTATGTCCCTCTCCCTCTTTCTTTTTCCTCATTGGCGAACAGGCGCGTCTTGGCGGTTTTAAATTTAAGCAATTAATCCAACGTAATCTTTCGCCGGCGGTCTCGCAACCAGAGCCAGAAGCTGTAGGGGCGGCCCCCCGTGGCCGCCCTCACCGGCAAAGAGTGGCCGCCCTCACCGGCAAAGAGTGGCCGCCCTCACCGGCAAAGAGTGGCCGCCCTCACCGGCAAAGAGTGGCTCACCGGCCCCCCGTGGCCACCCTCACCGGCCACCGGCGGAGACTGCCCAGACATTTCGGTAGCGCACCCTACCTTTTTCCTCGGATTGGCAAGGCAAGACATTGCTGGGGGCTGCTTATTTTCACCTATGTTTCGCCGGCCCTGCGTGGGCGGCCCGCCGGTGCCAGCCTTTAATCCTTAAGAAAAGCTAAAAGCGAGTCGCGGTTTCGGGTAAAAATTTGCGTGTTTGTGCGGAGACGCGGCAGGAACACCCCAGTCAATTCCGTATAACAACCATAGTTGCCGCTTGGGGGAGGCACAGACAATAGGTACAGCTGCAAGTCAGCGTCGGGTGCGTCCGGTCTGATTAGTTAACGAGCCCAACTCCCTGAAGCAAAGGGGTTTCTACCGTTGAGGACTTTTTAAGGATGGCAATTCAATCCTCTGTCCGCTCCCGTGGTATGGAGCTGCTGGTTTCCTATCACCACAACCGCTCTGTCGAAGTTCGCAATCAGCTCGTGCGCTTGAATGCAGGCTTGGTGCGCAAGATTGCTCACAGAGTCAGCCACCAGTGCGCTGAACCTTACGAAGACCTGGAACAAATCGGCTATCTCGGCTTGATACGCGCCATTGAGCGCTTCGACCCCAGCCAGGGATGCGCCTTTAGCTCCTTTGCCGTTCCTTACATTCGCGGCGAGATGCTGCACTTCTTGCGCGATAAGGGCAATCCGGTGAGAATTCCGCGCCGCTGGCAAGAGTTGCAAAAAGAAGGCCAGAAAGTTCGAGAGCGATTAACAGCGTCTCTCGGTTACTCTCCCAGCGAGGCTGAAATCGCCCGGAAGCTGGGGGTATCTGTGGAAGAGTGGCGGGAAAGCCAGTTGGCCACCCAAAATTCTACCCCCCTGAGTCTGGATGCCACGATTGGCCTGCAAGTGGACATGCCGGTGACGCTGGGAGATACTTTGCTCGACGCGCACTACCAAGCGCTGCAAAACGCTGAAGAGGAACGCCAGCAACTGCAAGGGGCTTTGGGCCAGCTGGAAGAAAAAACCCGAGAAGTGATTGAGTTTGTGTTTTTGAATGATATCTCCCGCAAGGAAGTAGCTGAGAGGATTGGCGTCAGCCCGATGACGGTGACGCGGCGGATTCAAAAGGGGATTGAGCAATTGGTTTCGCTGTTGCGCCCACAAGTAGCCTAGTCAGATTTTAGATTTCAGAGCCTAAAAAGTAAATTTAATCTAAAATCTAAAATCTAAACTCTAAAATCTAAAATGCCTTTACGGAGAATTGTTGGGCGGACCGGCAGACTCGGAGCGATAATCCTGCTGCTGCCGGTCGGCTGGGACAACATCTGGCAGAGGCCGGTGGAGGAGGTAAAGCCACACCAAACCGGCTAACCCCAAAACAATGCCGGCTAGGCTGACCGTCTGGGCCATGCGCAGCGGCCCGAGCATCAAGCTGTCGGTTCTCAATCCTTCAATCCAAAATCGACCTGAGCTGTAAGCCGCCATGTAAACTAGAAACAAGGTGCCGGTTTTCAGGCGCAGCTTCCCCTTCAAATCGCGAAAGAATAGGGCGAGCAGCAAGCCAAACACCATCAAATCCCACAGGGATTCGTAGAGAAAAGTGGGATGGAAGTAGTCGAAATTGATGTACTCAAGGGGGCGGTTGCTGGGGGGGATATAGAGTTTCCACGGCAGATTCGTGGGACCCCCAAAGGCTTCTGAATTGAAGAAATTTCCCCACCGGCCAATGGCTTGACCCAAAATCACGGAGGGGGCGACTAAATCTGCTAATTGCCAGAAGGCAATTTTCTGGATGCGGGCAAATATTAAGGTGGCGGCGGTGCCGCCGAGAATGGCACCGTGAATGGCAATGCCGCCTTTCCAAATCGCAATGATGTCGCCCGGGTTTTTGGCGTAGTCGGCCCACTGAAACAGCACATAGTAGATTCGGGCGCAAGGAATGGCGGCCAAGACTAGCCAGATGGCCAAGTCGCCCAGCAGTTCTGGCTTCAGGTGCCGGCGGGACGCCAGGTACTGGGAAAGGGTGATGCCAAGCAGCACCGCTGAGGCAATCAAGAGGCCATACCAGCGGATGACCAGTGGCCCCAGGTTGAAGATTATTGGCCCTGGGGAGGCGAATTGAAACGCTAACGGTAGGGTGGGAATATCCATAAATGTTGATTTTAAACGGCTTCGGGTGCGCGTGCGCTCCCGGCGAATCGCGGATGGGGCAACAAAAGCGGCTAGCTTCTCACAGTTTACCGGCTGGCTGCTGCCGTCGTGCCGTTTGTAGTTGGGCTTTAGCCCATTATTAAGTTTGTTGCTCAAACGAGAAGAAGACAAGCTGTTTGTAGTTGGGCTTTAGCCCATTATTAAGTTTGTTGCTCAAACGAGAAGAAGACAAGCCCGCAGGCCGGCCCTTTTGCAATCCAAAGAGCGGGGATATGGCCAGCTCTCGGGGCTCGGTTTGTAGTTGGGCTAATGCCCATTATTAAGTTTGTTGTTCAAACGAGAAGAAGACATGCTAAAAAAATGTTAATTTTTTTTTTAAAGTTGTGCCGGCAGCCAAAATAGGGATTGAACTGTTACGCAGGAAACAGCGAGAGGGAATTCTAAACCTCAAAAATGAATCCTGACGCTGCCACCGAACCGCACAAGCGTCCCGCCTGTGCCAGAGAGCAGATGCTAACAGCAACCGGCATCTTAACCCTTGAGAGGTTGAAGCCGTCTGTTTCCCCGCCTGGGTGCGAGCTGCGAACCACTGAACACGGGATATAAAAGTGATGGTGCCAGAAACCCGACACGAGCCGGCAGCCGGCTCCCACTCACAACAGTCTCAACCTTTCCCGGGCAGGAATCTCAAGGAGAGGTCGCTGATGCGCCTGCAGCGAACCCTCACTCCCCTGGAAACCTGGGGCTTTGGTCTAACCGGTCACGTTATATGGCCCAGTATCGCTCCAGCGATCCACGCCGCTCTTGGGCCTAATGCCGTATTCGTCTGGTTGCCTGGGGCGATCGTCGGCATCTTGCTAAACCTGCAAGTGAAACGCCTGGGCGAAAATTGGCCCGAAATGGCCGGGGGAACGCCCAACTATGCCGCGCGGTTGCTGAAGAGCTCTCCAGGGCTTGCCCGCTATGCGGCTCTGGGATATTACATTAGCTGGATATCGAATGTGCCGGTGGCCGCCATCATCCTGACCAAGCTGATTCAGAGGAACCTGGAGCCTTTGGGTGTCGCCTGTCCCGATACGCTGATGAAAATTGGCTTTGTGGCAGTCGTCTTTATTGTGGCGTTTAGCGGCACCCGCGCTTTGAGCATCCTGCATTTATGTTTCGTCATCCCGGCGTTCGGACTCCTGCTGCTGTTTTGCCTGCAAGGTTTGGGCTGGTTAGCTTTCTCCCCATCTAGCCCGGGCTTTTTTCCCAGCAGTTCATCGCCTCTCACCTTTGTGGAGTGGGCCAAGTGGTTTTTCTTTGTTACCTACGCTACCTACGCTGGCGAAACCGCTTCCTCGTTTGTCGGCGACAGCAAACGCCCTGCTGAAACCCTGCGCTTTCTGACTGTTGCCGCTTGGCTGATTCCGCCGGTGTTTCTCGGCGGATCTTGGGTGCTGATGCGTTTAGCTACCGAGCCTGGACTGGGGGAGGACACGTTCTTAAATCTGCTAGCAGCCTCTAAACCGTTCTGGGGCAAGTCAGCTTCCTCAACTGTCACATTCCTGCTCTCTGCCAGTTTCCTTCTCAGTTGCGCCACCGCAGTTTCCAATTGCCCCCGCATTTTGTACCAACTCAGCCTTGACGGACACCTGTCATCCGTGTTCGCCGTTGTGTCGCGACGGGGCGTACTCGGACCGGCCCTGGTGTTTACCTTGTGCCTGAATCTGATCTGTCTGATTTGGGGAAATGTCTCGCAAATCGTGGCAATAACCAATACTTGCTGGCTGGTGTCTTTCATGGCCCTCCATTTGGGACTGTGGCTGCGCCGGGGCAGGCCAGAGGTGCGGTGGCCTTGGCTGTCCTTGGGCTTCTTTTTGGTGGAGGTGGCTGTCCTGTTCGTTGGGGGCTTTGCTTGGGGCTGGAAAAACTTTCTCACAGGGTTCCTGTTTCCCCTCGCTATTTTGGCGGCGGATGCGGCGATGCGCCGCCTTCCCTTTGCGCCCTTTCATGCAGCTTGGTGGATTCAGGGCTACCGGCAAAGGCCCAAGAAACCGATAGAAGATTTTGTGGCCCTTCAGGTGACAGTTCTGATCTTGCTGGTCTGCAGCGCCGTTACTGCCGGCTGGGTTTTGGGCCTCAAATTCAATGCGGTCCCCAGCGTTAACTATAATTTATTGCTGGTGCTGATTCATGGTGTGGCATTTGTCGGGGTGGCGATCGCCTGCTGGACGAGCTTGCCTCAGGTTGTCTCGATGGACGAAGCGCGAGAGGCGGCTGAGCAGCTATTTAAGATCGCCTTGGATGCGATTGCCGTACTCGATGAAAATGGCATGATTCGTCAGGTTAACCCTGCAGCTGAGCGCCTTTTCGGGGTGAGCGCCGGCCAGCTGGCCGGGCGTCACCTGAACCAACTGCTGCCCGGACTGGCAAATCAACCCGATGAGTGGCCGGGCCGGTGCGAGCAAACCCTCAACCCGCACGGGTCAAATCCGCTTGTCCTGGAAGTTGCCATCTCAGACCGATTCTCCCAAAACGCTTCGGAAACCAATCGGGATCTGCAAGAATATGTTGTGATTCTGCGGGACATTACCGAGCGCGTGCGAGCCCAGGAGGCGCTGCAAAAAGCTAACGAGCAGCTAGAAATCAAAGTTGAGGAGCGCACATCTGAACTCAGGCAGACTGTCGAGCAGTTGCAGGTGGAGATAACAGAGCGCCGGCGGGTCGAAGAGAATCTGCGAGCCATGCAAAACCAGATTATCGTGCAAGAAAAGCTGGCTTCTCTGGGAAGTTTGACAGCTGGCATCGCCCACGAAATCAGGAACCCCTTAAACTTTGTTAACAATTTCTCCGAGCTTTCCGCTGAATTAGCCCAAGAACTGTTTGAAGAAATTGAAAATCAAGCCGACCGGCTAGATACCGAAACAAGTGAGTTGATCGCCGACATTTTAAACGACCTGAAACAAAATCTGCAAAAAATCAACCATCACGGTCAAAGAGCGGACAGGATCGTCAGCAATATGCTGCTGCACTCTCGCGGAAAAAGCGGTCAGTGGGAGGCGACGGATATCAACAGTTTATTGGCGGAGTATGTCAATCTCGCCTATCACGGGATGCGGGCCAAGGAGGCTTCCTTTAATATTACCATAGAAACCGGCTGTGACGAGTCTATTGGCTCTGTAGAAGTCGTCCCGCAAGACATGGGCCGAGTTTTTCTGAACATTATCAACAACGCTTGCTATGCAGCCCATAAAAGGAAAGAAGAAATGGGCGGTGGATTTTCCCCGCTCCTGAGCGTGCGGACTAAAAATCTGGGCGATCGCGTTGAAATCCGCATTCGCGATAATGGCTCCGGTATGACGCCAGAGGTGCGCGATAAACTTTTCACTCCCTTTTTTACTACAAAGCCAGCCGGAGAAGGGACGGGTTTGGGTCTGTCTATCAGTCACGATATTGTCGTGCAGCAGCACAGAGGAGAACTCAATGTGGAAACGGAAGCTGGCAGTTATGCAGAGTTTATTATCATCTTACCAAAAAAGCAAGCCCGTGAGTGATCCGAATTTTGGATTTTGGATTGTGGATTTTTTCTCCGGACAGGAGTTTTCGCTGTCCGGTAAAAATCCTGTCAATTTCAACTCGATATGAGGGAGAAATAAATGAAAGTCATAGTGGTTGACGACGAGGAAGATATGCAACTCCTGTTCAAGCAAAGATTTAGAAAGGAAATCAAAGCCGGTCAAGTAGAATTTATTTTCTTCTTATCGGCGGAGGCGGCGCTAGACTACCTGCACGAGCGGGGAGAAGCGTCCGCTGTGCTGATTCTCTCCGACATTAACATGCCGGGAATGAATGGGCTAGAACTTCTCAAAATCATTAAAAAAGAGTTCGCCAGTTTAAAAATCTTTATGATTACCGCTTACGAAGACCCTCAAAACTACCAAACAGCAATGGCTTTGGGGGCTGATGACTATATTACCAAGCCGGTTAACTTTTTGGGCCTGAAACAAAAAATATTCAGTTTGTAGCCCCCAATATACGCCGACTTTTTCGGGCCTCGCTCGTCCCGTTCAGTTCGGAATTATTCATAAAACTTCGGTAGTTTTACGGGTTTAAATGGCCCGCCGATCGGCTAACTTTTTAATAAAATAGAAAACAGGAGGCGGGCTGTGGCGGCTAAAATACTCTTTGTGGATGACGAGCCGGATTTAGAAGTTCTGATTTCCCAAAAATATAGAAAAAAGATTCGCACCGGCGAATTGGAGCTGGTTTTTGCGCGGAATGGCGCAGAAGCGCTGGAAAAGGTGCGAGATAACCCCGACCTGGACATGGTGCTGACCGACCTGAATATGCCGGTTATGGATGGTTTGACTTTGCTGGCTAAACTGAATGAGATAGATCCGCTGATCAAAACAGTGGTAGTCTCCGCCTATAGCGACATGGCAAATATCAGAAAGGCGATGAACTGCGGGGCTTTTGACTTCCTGACTAAGCCCATCGATTTTCAGGATTTAGAAATTACTATCAACAAAACCCTGCAGTGCGTGCGACAGCTGAAAGAAAACCTGCGCCTGCGGCAAGAAAAAGAGGAGGAGTTGCGGCAATCGGAAGCGCGAGAGCGAGAAAAAGCGATTCAGCTGCAACGAGTTTTGCAAGATTTGCAGCGCACCCAAGCTCAGCTGATTCAGGCCGAGAAAATGTCCAGCTTAGGGCAGCTGGTTGCCGGTGTCGCCCACGAAATTAACAACCCGGTTAACTTTATCTACGGCAACCTCACCTATGTGGGTGACTACACTCAGGAGCTCCTGGATTTAATCGACCTGTACCAGCAGTGCTATCCCAACCCTGACCCTAAAATCCAAGCTTTAATTGAGGACACTGACCTTGATTTTATCATAGAGGATCTCCCCAAAATGCTGTCCTCTATGAAAGTGGGAGCTGAGCGCATCCGCCAGATTGTGATCACGTTGCGCACCTTCTCGCGGGTTGACGAAGCCGAAATGAAGCAGGTCAGCATTCATGAGGGCATCGACAGCACCCTAGTGATTTTGCAAAACCGTCTCAAGGCAAAACCAGACCGCCCCGCTATTCAAATTGTCAAAGAATACGGTGATTTGCCGCCAGTCGAATGCTATGCCGGAGCTTTGAATCAGGTATTTATGAATATCCTCAGCCATGCGATTGACGCCCTGAACCCGCACAATAATAAACGCTCCCCAGACGAGATTAAAAACCAGCCCAGTGTTATTACTGTTCGCACCCAAGTTCTGAACCTGGATTGGGTGAGAATCAGTATCAAAGATAATGGGCCGGGGTTGGATATGGATGTCATGGGACACCTGTTTACCCCTCCTGATTTCACCACTAAGCCGGTGGGTGAAGGCACCGGCTTGGGACTGTTCATCAGCTATGATATTGTTGTGCAAAAGCACGGCGGGCAGTTGAGGTGTTGCTCGGAACCCGGACAGGGGGTAGAGTTTGTGATTGATATTCCCATCGTGCAGAGCGATCGCGCAGCGCTGAAGGCGAGTTAATTGGCTGTTGGGCAGATCCAGGTCTGGGTTACTCGCCTGCGGGAGTCGGACAGGTGCGCTCTCCAAATTGGGGCGCAGCGCTGTCACTTGCATTACAGGCGCGTCAGTGATTTGCGCAGCCGGCAGCGGGGGAGAAAACGCTGCCCTTTGTCTGCGGCACGCTCAACTTTGTTAGAAAATTATAAATATCTTGCAGCAGAAAAAGATAAAGTAGCTACTAATCAAGCTTTTAATCCATATTAAGTTAAAATGCTTAGTCAGCCTGTAATGGGTGTGGGCAGTCAGCCGGGGACAATCCGCCTCCCCCGCAGCCTGAGCGCCCTGGAAACCTGGGGATTCGGACTCACCGGCCTTCTGGGATGGGTAACCACCGCACCGGCAATCCACGCGGCGCTGGGAGCAAGTGCTATTTTCGTGTGGCTGCCGGCAGTAATCGCCGGCGTGCTGCTCAACCTGCAAGTGAAACGCTTGGGGGAGCAGTGGCCAGAGATGTCAGGAGGAACGCCAAACTATATCACCCGATTGCTGAGCGACCATCCCAGTCTGGGGCGCTACGCAGCGATCGCCTACTTCCTCGCCTGGGCAGCCTATCCGTCAGCCACCGCCTTCATCCTCACAGATATCGTCAAAGCCAACCTGGAGCCCTGGGGCGTCTACTGTCCCGAAACGGTTCTAAAAATTGGCTTCGCCTCAATCGCTTATATTGTAGCGTTTAGCGGCACCCGCACCTTAGGCATCCTGCACGCCTTTTTCATGTTACCGGCAGTTGGATTCCTGCTGGTGTTTTGCATTCAAGGCTTGGGCTGGCTAGCCTTCTCTCCGGACAGCCCCGGATTTTTCCCCACCAGTTTACCGCCCTTAACCTTTCGTGAGTGGCTGAAGTGGTTTTTCTTCGCGATTTACACCACCTGCGCCTGCGAGACGGCTTCTTCTTTTGTCGCCGACAGCAGGCAACCGGGCGAAACATTGCGAATTCTTTCCTCAGTAGCCTGGCTAATTCCGCCGGTGTTTCTCGGTAGCTCCTGGGTGCTGGCGCGGCTAGCCACCTCCCCCGGACTGGGCGACAACCCCTACTTCCACCTAGTAGCCGCTGCGGCACCGTTCTGGGGCACCTCAGCCACACTGCCCGTCACCCTCCTGCTAGCCTCAAGCTGCCTGCTGATTGCCGCCACTTCGGTTGCCAACGCTCCGCGCATTTTGTACCAACTCTCCCTAGACGGATACGTTTCACCCCTATTCCAGATTGTCTCCCCACAGGGCGCACTGCAACCGGCGCTCGCACTCGGACTTTGCATCAATCTGCTCGCTCTGGTTTCGGGAGATGTGACCCGGTTCGCCACCATCAGCGGTGCCGGCTACATGGCAGCTCTGATGGCATTTCATCTGGGACTTTGGCTGCGCCGGCGCTCACAAGAAGTGCGGTGGGGGTGGCTGTCCCTTGGCTTGTTCGCAGTCGATGCCACACTTCTAGTCATGGTAGGCTTGGGCTGGAGCTGGCAAGACTTAGCTGCAGGGCTGCTTTTCCCTCTCGCTTTTTTGGCTTTTGATGCCGCAATTCGCCGCATTTCCTTCCCACCCTTCCACCCAGCATGGTGGGTGCGGAGAACAGTTGCGCCAACCACCGGCAAGTTCAAAGATTTTTTGGTGCTGCAGGTGGTCGTTCTGATTGTATTGGTCTGCAGCGCTGCCACCGCAGGCTGGGTTCTCAGAGCTCTATTAGACAGATCCTCTCTACCCCCCCGCAGCGATCTGCTGGTCGTTGTTCTCCTAACGATTGCCTTTGTTGCCATCGCCATCGCCTGCTGGACGAGCTTGCCCCAAGTTGCGGCGATTGCCGAAGCGCGAGAGCGGGCTGAAAGTCTGTTTATTGCGGCCCTCGACACCGTTCCGGATACCGTCCTCGTGCTCGATGCAAGCGGTGCGATCCAGCAAGCCAACCGGGCGGCTGAAACACTTTTCCGCACAGACATCCCTCAACTGATTGGGAGTCGCCTGAACCATTTCTTTTCTGAGTTGCCGGTGGATATTGAGCAATGGCCAAAGCGGAGCGAGCGGACATTTAGCCCGGATCGCATCATTGAAATAACGCTCTCGCACAGAAGGAATCGAAAGCAGCAAGAATATGTTGCTATCCTGCGCGACATCACCGGGCGCGTGCGAGCGGAAGCCGAACTCTGGCAAGCATTGCAGCTTAAAGAGCAACTGGCGGCTACGGCCACAGCGCAAGCTCTAGAATTAGAGAAAACGCTTCAGGAACTGCGGCAGGCTCAGGCGCAATTGATGCAGTCTGTGGAATCTGACCGGGTTCTCACACAAATTACAGACCAAATCCGCAGGACTTTAGATTTAAAGACTATCCTGCAAACTATCGTGCGAGAAGTCCTCGCCCTACTTAACACTGATCGGGTGGTGATTTACCAGTTCACGCGAGACTGGCAAGGCGAAGTGGTGGTGGAAGCGGTAAATGGGCGCTGGAAATTACTTCAGGGAGACGTGTATGCGGATGAGTGCTTCCCGACAGAGTACGCCCGCCTTTACAGCTACGGGCGAGTGAAAGCGGTTGACAGCATCGCTGAGTCAGATTTGCATCCCTGTCACAAAAAGTTTTTGCTGAACCTGGGAATTCAAGCCAATCTTGTCGTGCCGGTTCGCATCGATTATCTCCTCTGGGGGCTGCTGATCGCTCACGAGTGCTCTGCTCCCAGGGTTTGGCAGCCGGCAGAAATTGAACTATTGCAACAATTAGCGAACCAAGCTGCAATCGCCATTCAGCAAGCAGAGCTCTACCAGCAGAGCCAGTCTGCTGCTGAAGCGGCTGCGGCTCAAGCCAAGCAACTGGAACAAGCGCTGCAACAGATCCAGCAAACCCAAACTCAACTGATTCAGACTGAGAAAATGTCCAGTCTCGGACAGCTGGTTGCCGGTGTCGCCCACGAGATTAATAACCCCGTTAATTTTATCTATGGCAACATCACTCACGCCGATGACTACGCTCAGGACTTGCTGGCTTTAATCAACCTCTACCAGGAGCGCTATCCCAACCCAGACCCGGAAATTCAAGACTTGATTGAAGAGATTGAACTGGATTTCCTGGTTGAGGATTTACCCAAAACGCTGTCTTCGATGAAAGTTGGGGCTGAGCGCATCCGCCAGATTGTCCTGACGCTGCGCAATTTCTCCCGGCTTGACGAAGCGGAAATGAAGCCGGTGAATATTCATGAGGGAATTGAGAGCAGTCTGCTGATTTTGCAGAACCGGCTCAAGGCTAAGCCAGACCAGCCGGGCATTCAAATCGTCAGGGAATACGGCGATTTGCCAGAAGTTGAGTGCTATGCCGGCCAGCTGAATCAGGTGTTTATGAATCTCCTGAACAATTCCATTGACGCTCTTCAGGAGCGCGACAGGGAGCGCTCTCGAGAAGAGCTGAAAAAGAATCCCAGTACCATCACCATTCGCACCCAACGGGCTGTGGAGAATAATTGGGTGGCAATCGCGATCGAGGACAATGGGCCAGGCATTCCCGAATCAGCAAGATTGCGGATATTTGACCCCTTTTTCACCACTAAACCTGTGGGTGAGGGCACCGGCTTGGGACTGTCCATCAGCTATCAAATTGTCGCCGACAAGCACGGCGGACGGCTCAAGTGTGTGTCTGAGCCCGGACAAGGTGCGGAGTTTTGGATTGAGATTCCCATTAGGCAAACAGTTAAGAAAGTCTGAAGTGGGGTTAATTGACCGGCTTTTGGCTGAAAATGCCATCATGTAAATGAAGCACTAGCCGGCAAACTTCTATGTTAGCAGTTCAAACATCTTCGACCCCGCTCTTGGGGGCAACTCTGGCAGAATTAACCGAATGGGCGCAGCAGCAGGGGCAACCGGCTTACCGGGGTCAGCAGCTGTACCAGTGGATCTATGAAAAAGGCGCTCGCTCGCTGGCGGATATTACCGTTTTCCCCAAACAGTGGCGGGAAACTCTGGCCGGTGTCCCTATTGGCCGGTCAGCCACACACTACCGCTCAGTTGCCCCAGACGGCACTGTCAAATATCTCCTCAAGCTGGCAGATGGTATGATTGTGGAAACCGTCGGCATCCCCACAGACAAGCGCCTCACGGTGTGCGTGTCTTCCCAGGTTGGCTGCCCGATGGCGTGCGACTTCTGCGCCACCGGCAAGGGTGGCTTCAAGCGCAATCTGGCTGCCCATGAAATTGTCGATCAGGTGCTGACGGTTCAAGAAGACTTTGGCCGGCGCGTCAGCCACATTGTCTTCATGGGCATGGGCGAACCTTTGCTCAATGCAGAAAGTGTTCTAGCAGCTGTTCGCTCTATCAACGAAGATATCGGAATTGGGCAGCGAAATATCACCATTTCCACGGTGGGAATTCGCAATCGCATCCGCAAGCTGGCACAACACAAACTGCAATTCACCCTAGCCGTCAGCCTGCACGCCTCCAATCAGGCGCTGCGGGAAAAGCTGATTCCCAGCGCCAGCGCTTATCCCTTAAACGAGTTAATAGCAGAATGTCGGGAATATGTCAAGCTAACCGGTCGCCGGCTGACGTTTGAATATATTCTGCTTGCCGGTGTGAGCGATCTCCCGCAACACGCAGTAGAACTCGCCGCTCTGGTGCGGGGTTTCCAGAGTCACGTCAATCTGATTCCCTACAATCCCATCAGCGAAGCTGACTACCAGCGCCCCAGCCGCGAGCGGATTGAAGCCTTTGTCACCGCCTTGAAGAAGCACCGCGTTGCTGTGAGCGTGCGCTATTCTCGCGGCTTGGAAGCTGACGCCGCCTGCGGGCAATTGCGGGCTTCGCGGGCTTAAGGCAACAGGTTTGTAGTAGGGCTTTAGCCCTACCGGATCGTCCGCCGCCCTTGCCAGTTTTCATTGGTGGCGGTGTGCGCAGTTCCTTTGCGACTGCCTCCTTTCTCCAACAAGCAGATTAAAAGCCTAACAGCATATTTGTGGCGCAGGGAAGGAGCTTGACAAACCCGCCCCCGCCCCGCCCCCACTCCCCAAGCCCGATCCGGAAGGGCTGTGACGGTTTCTTGTGACAGAGGCGGTGTTTTGCGCCGGCTTCCTTACTTGCGGGCGTAGATGCCCGGAGCGTATGCTTCTCTGACTCTGCCGGTGCGGGAGCAGGTAATCATCAAGTAGTCGCAGGTGGGACATTGAGTCCGGGTCAGCTCAGTGCTGGCAAAATAGTGGCGCTCAGCATGACTGCCGCAGTTGGGGCAGCGGATTTCCTGTTTTGCGTGCATATTATAACCTCTCAGTTCAACCTGTTTCTCGAAGCCTCTACAAAATGAGACAGAAAGTCTCCCACTTTACAGTTTTTTACAATCTGCACCCAAACGTATCCTTTTGGCGAGCCGAGACTCACTTATGTATTACAGTATCTCAACATTGTGCCGGCTGTCAACGGGATCGCCTGCAGGAAGGGCGATCCCCGCAGATCGCCCCCGGCTTGACTGCCGCATATCACAAGGGAAGTCGCTAAATAATAAAGAAATAATTAAGCTTTGTCAGATCCCATAAAGTTTACATATATTCATGGAAAGCGGGAGAGTTTCTCAATGGCGCGTCTTTGCGCCAGACGGTCGCCTGTAGGCCACTTCCGCCCCCCAGACAGACGGGCAAGTCGCCGACTGGCTGGCTGTTGCTGGAATCAGGGAAGCGTTGGAAAATGCCACTGGAACAGCAGCCGGTCAGCCTGCAACAGTTGCTCAATCGTTGCGTGCTAGCGATGGAGTCCCGCATACGAGCCTTAGAGTGTTGGCATCCACCTGGACGTTCCCGACGTTCAGCTGCAGGGCGATCCAGAACGGCTGTTGCCAGCTTTTCTGAATGTACTGGACAACGCGATTAAGTATTCGCTGCCGGATTCAGAGGGGCACTAGGCACGCTCGCACTGGCCACTGTTAATCCCCATTGCCCAGCTTGCATGAGAACCCGATCAGCCAATACTGGGCCACTTCTAGGGGCTTGCCGGTCGCCTCCCGTTGCGCCCGCAAGGGGCGGTGGCGCACAGGTGAGTGGGGCGGAGGGACAGGCGGATATTCTGCGCCGGTGCCAGCCCCACCGGCTCGAGCGCCGGCAGGAAGTGGTACACCGCAACTGGCCAGGATGGCGAAGGCCCAAATTGATATCAATCTGGGCCAGCGCCGGTGTCACAGCATATTCATATTACTGACATACCTCCGACACGCCAAACTCTTATATATTTGTAATAACTGAGTGAGGGGTGAGTTCTTCTGTTCATCTGGCCAATTTATTTCCGTGTTTCTTGCTACAAATCTTAGGAGCTTACATGGATTCAAGCCTTATTCTGTTCAACTTTCTGAACCCGCCGGTTCTTTTCTTCTTTCTCGGCATGGCGGCGATTTTTCTTAAGTCTGACTTGGAAATCCCTCAGCCTTTGCCCAAACTCTTCTCTCTTTATCTTCTTCTGGCTATAGGGTTCAAGGGAGGCTATGAACTTGACGAGAGTGGAATCAGTCTGGAAATTTTAATAACTCTCACAGCAGCCATCCTCATGGCTTGTGCTGTACCTGTTTACACATTTTTCATCCTGAAAATAAAACTCGACCCTTATAATGCTGCCGCTATTGCAGCCACCTATGGGTCAATCAGCGCCGTCACCTTTATCAGTGCCAGTTCTTTCCTGGACAAACTCAGCATTCATTTTGACGGCTACATGGTAGCCGCTCTGGCCCTCATGGAATCGCCGGCAATCATTGTGGGCATTCTCCTAGTCAGGATCTTTGGCAAAAAGACAGAAGATTCTGAATTCTCTTGGTCTGAAGTTTTCAAAGAAGCTTTCCTGAATGGGTCGGTTTTTCTCTTGGTTGGAAGCGTCTTAATAGGGGCACTGACAGGGGGGAAAGGGTGGGAGAAGATGCAGCCATTCACCCAAGGAATATTTTACGGAGTCCTGACTTTCTTTTTGCTGGACATGGGAATGGTCGCTGCACGAAGGATAAAAGACCTTCAGAAAACAGGTTCTTTCCTGATTGGCTTTGCTGTATTCATCCCCGTGCTGAATGCTCTTCTCGGCATCGTTATCGCAAAATTACTGGGCCTTTCCGAGGGAAATTCTCTTTTGTTTGCCGTATTGTCTGCGAGCGCATCTTACATAGCGGTTCCCGCAGCCATGCGGATGACAGTCCCCGAAGCCAATCCAAGTCTCTACGTTTCGATGGCTCTAGCCATCACGTTCCCCTTTAATATAATAGTGGGAATTCCTGTGTACCTGGAAATGATTAAAACGCTGGGAGGGTGACACTGTGGAGCGGATGAAAAAGGTAGAAATCATAATCACATCATTGGAATTGGACAAAGTGCTGTCAACGTTAGAAGAGGTGGGCGTTTCTGGCTATACCATCATTCGAGAGGTTACAGGCAAGGGCGAGCGAGGGATAGTGTCCAATGATTTAGAAATGGGCGGCGCGTTCA
This sequence comes from Oscillatoria princeps RMCB-10, assembly GCA_019359235.1. GTDB lineage: Bacteria > Cyanobacteriota > Cyanobacteriia > Cyanobacteriales > Oscillatoriaceae > Oscillatoria > Oscillatoria princeps. The sequence goes on along the minus strand of JAHHHT010000012.1, from coordinate 159,571 downwards.
GCAATGGGTATGTGATGAGTATCTGCACGGAAGAACAAGCCAGTGAATTTGTGGAAATCATCAGACCTTTACTGAAAAAATTTGGCGGTGTGTGTCTGCTTTCTGACGTGCAGTCGATCATCAATTAACCGGCTCTCGCTTCAGGGGTAACCTCAGCTTAGATCCCGTCAACTTAACTCACGCTCTGGCTGCCCCTGGGCAGCCACCAAAAGCCCGGGGGCTGTTTTGACAGGTTCGTAAAAGCTTCCCCCTTTCTCTCCACTTTGCGGAATACCGCTCGATTCGGCTGAAAAAACCCTGGGAAAAATTCCATCGCAGCAAGGGCAAACAAAATTTTAACGCGCAGCAAAGGATGGCAAACCGAAAGCAGTTAAAGGTTAAATCTAAAGCCGATTTCAAGGCTCTGGCTGGTGCCAGTGGGTTCGTAGATCAACTGAGTGACGAACTCGTTCTTCCTGAAATAGCAACACCACAAGAAGCCGCCCCACTCACGGGTGACGATGCTTTGCACAAACTGATAGAAGGGAATCAACGGTATGTTGAGCAAAAACGCACCTATCCCGACCAGACGCCCATGCGTCTCGCAGAGGTTGCAAAAGGTCAGCATCCTTTTGCGATCTTGCTGGGCTGTGCGGATTCGCGAGTTCCGCCGGAAATTCTCTTTGACCAAGGACTGGGGGACTTGTTTGTGATTCGCGTGGCGGGCAATATCCTGGACGACGCTATTCTCGGCAGCATCGAATATGCCACAGCGGTATTGGGTGTGTCCTTAATTATGGTGCTGGGGCACGAACGATGCGGTGCGGTGAAGGCGGCGCTAGAAGGCAACCCAGTTCCGGGCCACATTTTCAGTTTTGTCGATGCCATCAAACCAGCCGTGGACAAGGCAAGAGGCAAAGCCGGTGATGCCCTTGACAACGCAGTCAAAGCCAACATTACAATGGTGGTTGAGCAATTGAAATCTTCCCAACCCATCCTGGCTGATTTGGTGCAAATGGGCCAGGTTAAAATTGTTGGCGCTCGCTACGACTTAGCCACCGGCCAAGTAGAGCTGATTCCTTGAGACAGCGCTTAAGAGAAAAGGGAAAATCGTAGTGCTAAACAGGTCGTCACCGCCCCCTAACACTCTCTCTTCTTCTCTTACCTCTTCGCCCTCTGCCTTCGCTCCTTTGGCTCCCTTGCAACGCCTTATATTCCTAAGTAGGACAAACCGCGACATGAAAAAACCCCAGTTCAAAAACCTCCAAGGATACTTCCGCGATGCCAACAAGTGGTTTTCCGCGACACCGGAGAGATCCCTGGAGGAAGCTTACAATGCAGCCCTGACCATCAAATCAATCGAAGACCAGCATTTTAACAGCCAAAAAATTTCTGCAGAAACAGCTCACTATAGTGAGAGTGTCATGCAGTATTTTGAAGGGGAGTTAACCAAGTACCTAAATATCGCTAGACTCAACTTGTCCGCTTTCAAGATTAGCCGCTCAGTTCTGGCCACTACCAAGTTAGGCCAGCCGAAAGAATTTTCTATTGCTTCTTCCGATTCCTTTCAGTATTCAACCAATATAGTCCTGAGAGAGAAAGCTTCTATTACTTTAGAAAAGCTGACGTTTATTGATGGGGTGTTGGCTAAGTACACTTCTGAAGTGCCAGTGACTTATCCACCCTCATCCCCCTCCTTATTGGTGGCTTACAGCCAGAGCGAACAGCCTTTCAAATCTGGCCTCCTCGTCAAAAACAATCCCGCCCCTTATTCTGTCGGTGATTCGGTAGAAATGTCTGAAACGATTTCTGATAAAACCAGTTTCTTGCCTCGCTCGATCTTGAGAACTGTTGAAAAACTCAAAAAAGACCTCGACCCCAAAGCCGAAGAGGAAGTTGTTAAAAACTTCCGCAAATCCAAAAATAAGACAGTTGTTTCGCTGAGATTTATTGTCTTGCTTGTCCTGATTCCCCTCCTGACGCAGCAGCTCTCAAAAACTTTCTTTGTTGGGCCGGCAGTTGACCACTTCCGAGAAGGAAGCTCAGCTGAGATTTTTATAAACGAAGATTTGGAAAAAGAAGCTTTTGAAGACTTGGCGCGGTTTGAAGAGCAGCTGAAGTTTAAAATGTTAATAGGCGCGGCACCTCAGCTTTCCGCAGAAGAGGTAGAGGAGCGGGTCAAACACAAAGCCGAAGAGATTGCTGAAGAGTACAGATCCGAAAGTAATAGCGCCCTAAAAAATATCTTTGCTGACCTGATTTCGGCGGCTGTTTTTGCCACAGTAGTTTTCAACAGTAAGCGAGATATCGCCATTCTCAAATCTTTTCTGGACGAGATTATTTACGGCCTCAGCGACAGCGCTAAAGCGTTTATTATTATCCTGCTGACAGATATTTTCGTGGGGTTCCACTCACCGCATGGCTGGGAAGTGATTCTGGAAGGCATATCCAGGCATCTTGGACTGCCAGAAAGTCGGGACTTAAACTTTTTGTTTATTGCCACTTTCCCGGTGATTTTGGATACCATCTTTAAGTATTGGATATTCCGCTATCTGAGTCGCATCTCGCCTTCTGCTGTGGCAACTTACAGGAATATGAACGAGTGACATAAAAATCCCTGGCAATCTTTTCTTTATGGGGGCGTGGCACCGGCTGGCGAGCCCGCCCCCACAGCGATTAATCTGCAAAATAGATGTGGATAGACCCGCTCTGACATGGAAGCATTTCAATTTTGTATTGAACCTCTCCCCCTTTCCTTCCCCCTTCACCTTACTACCGCCAAATGTAAACTTTTACAAAGACTTGTTAAATAATATTTAACACTCTCAGTTTTTTATTCTACATTGCATAAAGCCAGCACCTACTGGGGCGAAGATCCCCAGAAAAGCGAATTGCAAAGACTACCTTAAGAATCAGCTCCCTCCCAGCTAGTAGGTTTAAACTCCTATTGACTGAACATTTGCGCAAGGTAGCAAATGATGGACAACAGAAAGCATTTGAGACGGCTTTCCCGGCGGGAAATGCTCGCGGCTGCCGGTGGGGGAGCCCTGGCGGCTGCGCTTGCAGTCAAGCTGGTTGGGCATCAACGTGTCGCCACAAACGAGGATTCTCCTGCAGGCACCAGCCCCGATCTAGCCCTGCAAAAATTGATGGATGGCAATAAACGGTTTGTTGAGGAAAAACGAACCTATCCCGACCAGAACCGGGTGCGTCTGGCAGAAGTTGCCCAAGGCCAGCATCCGTTTGCGATCGTTCTTGGCTGCGCTGACTCACGGGTGCCGGCGGAAATTCTTTTTGACCAGGGAATCGGCGATATATTTGACATCCGGGTGGCTGGGAATATCACCGACGACGTGGTACTCGGCAGCATTGAATATGCCGCCGAGCATTTGGGCGTCCCCCTGATTGTGGTGCTGGGCCATGAAGGATGCGGTGCCGTGAAAGCCGCCTTAGAAGGCAAGCCAGTCCCCGGGCACATTGGCAGCTTGCTGGCCGCCATCAACCCCGCCCTGGCCAAGGCGAAAGGCCAAGCCGGCGACCCGCTCGACAACGCCGTCAAAGCCAATGTCAAACTGGTTGTGGAGCAATTAAAATCCTCTCAACCCATCCTGACTGAGTTGCTCAAAGAGGGCAGGCTGAAAATCGTTGGGGCCCGTTACGACTTAGATAGTGGTAAAGTCGAGACGATCGCCTGACTTGCGCCACCGGCACACAGGAACCCCTCTGGCCTTAAAACAGCTGATATAAAATCCGGCTGCATTCTCTTGTATGCGGTGGCAATTTTTTACTGGGCAGGGCCAAAGGTGAGCGCCCTCACCGCTTTCCCCGCGTTACCGGAAACGATATCAGCCAACCGGCTCTCACCCTTCCGGGGGGGCCAGATTCCAGCGGGTGACTGTCCCGCTACGGCTCCGCCAATGCCTGTGGCGAGAACCTCAACCCCTTTCCCACCGGCACTCAACTTGTCGGTGAGATCGTGTTGCGGTTGAAAATTCCGCCCAACCGGTGCCGGTGAGTCTTGGATGTTTGGGGGTGTGGGAGAAGATGCCGAAAAATCGCAACTGAGAATGCTGCCGGCTACCGCACCGGCTAGCATGCAAGCCACCTGCCATAAACTAAGCCTCGCCATTATAACATCCAACAGTCTACTTGTCAAGTATTTTTTCTTTCCAGGATACAGCACAGATGGAAAAACATCCGGAGATCGCAAATTTAAGATTGCCTTCTCCACCCTTGAAGTGTCAAGGGGAAAGCGCATTCCGTTTCTCGGATGTTGGGTTAAGCTGGCTTCTGGATGTCTGCAGCGAGCGAGTCAAGAACGCACCGGCACATCTTAGCCATCGCCTCCTGCGATAAAGCCATTGAAATCAACGCCACAAACCCCCACTTTTTTTCCAGGGGCTCAAAAGGCGTTACTGACGCCTTTTTCAATCCAAAATCCATGCCTCCAAAATCAAAAATTTGTATGAGCCACCCGGGGACTTGTAGGGTGGGTTCCGCAGTCGGTAACGCACCCAACTTCCTCTGACAGAATTCAAACTCTCAAACCCATTTCCTTCAAACTTTGGCGCAGATGACTGCCTGCAGGCGACTGGCGCTGCTCGTAGATCGCAATTGCCTCCCGAAAGGTATCCAAACTATCCAGCACGTTACCGGCTTTCAGCAGAGCCACACCCAAATTTTGATAAGCCTCCGCATAATGAGGGTCGAGTTCAATCGCTTGCCGGTAGGAATCAATCGCTTCCTTCAGACGCCCCTTCTGTTTCAGAGCAATCCCCAAATTGAAATGACCGAGAGCCAGATTCTGGTCAATCTGCAAAACAGTCTGAAAGACAGCGATTGCGCCGGTAAAGTCGCCGGTTTCCAGCAGCAAATTGCCCAAATTATTGTAAGCGCCGAGTTTCAGCTGCGGCAAGATACCCTGCTCGATTGCCGCTTTATAGTGCGACTTCGCTTTAGACAGCTTTGAAAGGCGAGTGTGAGCAATGCCTAAATGGTAGTGGAGTTCGTAGAGCACCGGCGCTGACACAGGTTTAGACTTGCCCCGCGCCGGCACCGCTGCCAATCCCAATTCCAGCAGCTGGATGCCCCTTTCCACCTCGCCCGCTTCCACATACAGAGCTCCCAGCTTGCTGCAAGTGTAGGAGTCAGACGGGTGCTCAGCCAGATACGCTTCCATAGCCAGCCGCGCTCTGCTAAACTTGTCTAGCGCGGCGATCGTTCCCGGCTGGTAGCCATAGTGTTCAATCGCCACCGGCGACAAGTCAGCCACCTGCCACTGATTGCGCTTTTGGCGCAACAGTTCCGCAACACTATCATCCACCATTGCGTGATAGGGGTGCGAGAAATAGATATCTGGGTGATTGCGGAACAGCCGCGACACCAGCGAGTAGGGAGATTGCGCCGCCCCAACTTCGTGGCGGACGAGATTGATCAGGATATAGCGCTCGTTGAGCATCGCCTCCTTCATCTGCGGCACAATTTCAGGTTTCAGCACTTCATCCGCATCTAGCACCAGAATCCAGTCGCCGGTGATGTACTTCAGGGATTCATTGCGAGCTGCTGAGAAATCGTTGCACCACTGGTAGTGATAAACTTTCGCGCCCAATTCTCGCGCAATTTCAGGAGTGCGGTCGGTCGAGCCGGTGTCCAGCACCACCATTTCATCCACCACGTCTTTGACACTGTTCAGGCACTTGGGCAGGGTGGCTGACTCGTTTTTGACAATCATGCAAAAGCTAAGTTTCATCTCACACCGCAAACAGGGTTAAGGATTTAATTTTAGAGTAAATTTAATTGTGCGGTAAAATATAGCTCAATCGCTGGCGCTCGCCGGGAGCATAAGTAGGGTGCGTTCCCCCTTGGGGGAACTACAAGAGCCATACTTGCAGCTGAAGCAGAAGTAGGGTGCCTTCCTCCTAGGAGGAAGGCACCCTCCAAGAGCTGGGGGCTCAGGATGTTGGCTCACCGGCATTGCCGGCGCGTCCCGATCTGGATGCCAGTCTTCCTGGAAATCCTGTGTATTTTACCATTGGGCTTTGTTTTTGTCTAGAGCCGGCGGGATTTTCTAGAAACCCGGTTTCTTTAAGAAACCGGGTTTCTGTATAACCCCCCGCAGCCGCAGCCCTCTGGCCCGCCGGCACAAGGCCCCACCGGCGCTCCGCCTTCACACAATCAACACAATTATGTAAAAATTTTGTAAAGAAATTCCCCAGACCGTTGGTTGCCTCCATTTTTGAGGAACTTTAAAGATAGGAAGAATACCTGAATGTAAGAGTAAAGAATCTGGGACAGGCTGCCGGTGCTGTGGCCGGTGCGGGCAGTCCTGAAACTCCTGTCCACACAAGCCGAGTCACTTGAGCAACCTGGGGGAAGCCCCAGGACATCCCGTTAATACCCTTAAATCATTTAAGGTAGGGTATAAACTGAGCGGCAGCGAGGAAAGCATGCTTGAGGCCAGACGGGGCAAACGCATCTACTTGTGCGACGCCAGTAAGCTATCAAACAGCAGAGCTACATCCGGGTGAATATGAGTATCTGTGTAAATCCTGCCTGTCCCCATCCTGAGAACCCAGACCACGCTCACCGGTGTCAAGCCTGCGGGGCCACTCTCCTGCTTCGGGCTCGCTATCGCGTGATTCAAGCCTTGGCGCAAGGGGGCTTTGGGGCGACCTTTGTGGCCCAAGACCTCTCCTTGCCCGGAACTCCCAGCTGCGTGATCAAGCAGCTGCGCCCCGCAACCACCTCGCCGCAGGTATTTGACATGGCGCGGCAGCTGTTTGAGCGAGAAGCCAAAACCCTCGGCAAGCTTGTCGATCACCCCCAGGTGCCCCGGCTGCTAGACTACTTTGAAGCCAGCGAGCAATTTTACCTCGTTCAGGAGTATGTCGGCGGCTCGACCCTCAAGCAGGAAGTCAAGCGCACCGGCCCTTTTAGTGAATTTGGCGTCACAGAATTTCTGGCGGAGCTCCTGCCGGTGGTGCAATACCTCCACGAGCGTCGGGTGATTCACCGGGACATCAAACCGGCCAATATCATTCGCCGCGACATAGACCAAAAGCTCGTCCTGATTGACTTTGGAGCCGTCAAAGACCAAGTGAGCCAAACAGCAATCCTCACCACCTCAGAAAATACCGCACTCACCTCCTTTGCGATTGGCACCCCCGGTTTTGCGCCACCGGAACAGATGTCGCTGCGCCCTGTTTATGCCAGTGATATCTACGCCCTAGGCGTGACTTGCATTTATCTGCTGACCGGCAAATCTCCCAATCATCTTGGCCACGATCCGGTGACCGGCGAAATCCGCTGGCGTGAGTGTATCACAGTCAGTGCCGGTTTGTTGCGCCTGCTGGAAAAAATGCTGGAAGTTTCCGTCCGCCATCGCTTCCAGTCCGCCAGCGAAGTCCTCAGAGCGATGGATGTGGAGCTGCACCGGCACAGCCTCAGCCAAGGCATGATCACTCAACCCAAACCTGCGGTTCAGCCAGAAGACCGCACCGCAATCGATTCCGGCGGTTCTTCTGGGGCGTCGCCCGCCTCCAAGCTGGCGGAGGAAATTCGCGCCCGCAAAGCCCGCGCCGCCGCTACCCGCCTGCCCAGTGGGGGCACGCGGAATCGGAGTGTGGCTCCCAATCAGGGGGCGACGGCGGTAGACGGCAAAGGGGCTTCCGGGGGCAAGGCGAAAATTCCCACCTCGTGGGATGCCTTAAGTGTGAAAACCGCCTACACCAAGGGCAGACGGGATTTTGCCATCTGCGACCTCAGCCTGCTGGACTTGTCGAGAACCTGTCTGGCGGAAACCATTTTCCACCAAGCTAACTTGGCTAAAACCAGCTTCCAGAATTCCGACCTCTCCAATGCCAATTTTGGCAGGGCGAATTTAAAGCAGGCGAGTCTGCGAGACGCCAATTTGACCAAAGCTTATATGAGCTACGCCTCCTTGGAAGGAGCCGATCTCAGAGGTGCCGACCTCACCGAGGCTTATCTCAGTTATGCCAACCTGCGGGGGGCGAATCTGTGCGGAGCCAATCTCACCGGTGCCCGCGTCACCGACGAGCAGCTGGCTATGGCTAAAACCAACTGGCTGACTGTAAAGCCGAACGGCAAAAGAGGTTTGTTTTAACCCGATTTAAGAATAGCACCATTTCTTAGCCTTTGGCTGTTTGGCTCATCCCACCTGCATAACCAGCACCGGCTCTCCAGCCGGAATCAGCGTTTCACCCACCGGCACCACCGCCAGACCCGAACACAGCGCCAAATTAATCAAATTCCCAGAACTGTGACTCCCACCGGCAAGCTCAAACTCCCAAGCGCCATCGACTAATTGCAGCTTCCCCCACAGGTAAGATTCCCGCTTGCCATCCGAGCGCAACTCCTGTCGCGAACGCGCCCGCACAAATACCGGCCCCCAACCGTCTTTCAGACCGGCCAGCTTTTTCAGCGCCGGCCCGACAAACCGCCAAAACGTCACCAAGGTTGAAACCGGATTTCCCGGCAGCCCAAAGTACAAGACTGCGGGCTGGGTGCCTGACGGCGAAAATTTAGCTACAGTCAGGGGTTTGCCCGGTTTGACCGCCACAGACCCGATGTGAATTTCCGCTCCCAGCTGAGCGAGAATTTCCTCGACGTAATCGTAATCCCCCACAGAGACGCCGCCGGTGGACAGCACCATATCCGCGCCCGCCACCGCTCGCGCAATTGCCTCTGCGAGCGCCTGCGGATCGTCCTCAACAATGCCCAGGGGCACCGGCACTCCGCCGGCACTAGCCACTGCAGCAGCCAGAGCGTACTGGTTGGAGTCGGCAATTTGGCCCGGTTGCAGGGGCTGGTCGGGCGTCACCAACTCATTGCCGGTGGAGAGAATCGCCACCCTCGGACGCCGCCACACCGGCACAATCGCTAACCTCCCCTGAGCCAGCACGGCTATTTCCGGTGCCCCCAGGGCGATGCCCTCGGGCAGCAGCGGTGTCCCCGCCTTGTAGAAACACCCCCGGTGGCGCACGCAAGCCCCGCGCTGTGCCGGTGCGGCCAAGATAAACACGCGAGAGCCCTCCCGCCGCGTCTCCTCCTGCATCACCACCGTATCCGCACCCGCCGGCATCATCGAGCCGGTGAGGATTCGCGCCGCTTGCCCGGGCTGAATTTCCCAGCGGGGCTTGACACCTGCGGGAATTTCCTCTATAATATCCAGGGTTGCCGGTTGCGAAGCGCTGCAGCCGGCCACATCATCATATCGCACCGCATACCCGTCCATCGCGGAATTGTCCCAGTGGGGAAAATCGAGGTCGCTGCTCACCGGCACGGCTAAAATGCGACCGTTTGCTGAAAGCAAGTCCACCACCTCGACATCCCGCCCGGCATCGAGAGGCTGCACTAACTTGAAAATGATTGACTCCGCTTCTAATACCGGCAACATGGCCTTCTTCCCAGATTCATAACCTGCTGCTTGCCAGTTTAAAGGATGCAGGGGCACCCCTTGTGGGTGCCCCTACTTTCTGCTTTCTCCCTTCTCCGCTCATCCTTCACTTTTATCCTCGCTGGCCTCAGGGGGTGGCTCGCCAATTCCCAGATGTTTTTTCGATGTTTTCAGCCGGTGCCAGAGGGTGCGAATTTCCTCGTAGGCTTGTTCTGAGGAGAGCTTGCCACCGGTTTCTAAGGCGCAGATGATGCTCACTTTTTGAGCGAACTCCTGCAGATTCGCATCAAAAGCCAAGTTTTGCGGCGTGAATTTGCCGTGGTAGCGACTGCGAGGAGATAGAAAATCTCTGGTGTCTGCCATAGCTCTCTCCATTATATAATAATTATGTATGCGTTTTAATTGTAACTGAGTCACCGGCAACAGCGTGCCGGTCGGGGTTGCTGCCGCCGGTGGCCTTCACCGGGCCGGCGATGGCCACGGGATTGATGCGAATGGCCCTGATAGCTGGTTAAACGGATTTCATCTGCCCTGTTTTTCTTAACTCAGTCTTAATCTCAGCTTAACCGGTTTATCATTAACTGTGACCGGCACTTCCGCAAGATATAGAAGAGGGAACCTGGGAGCGAGTTGCTTGGCAGGTGTGGGAGTGGCGTGCGGGCTAAACAAGGGAGCGCGGCAGGTGGGTATGAACGCGAAGACAGATTTGGACGGCGGTGAAAACTTGGAAGCGGATGCCCCAGCGCCCTTGGCACCGGCATTGCTGACAGAGGAGCAGCACCGGCAGAAGATGCAGCGGCGCAAGCAGGTGCAGGAGAAGCGACTGGCGGAGCGAAGTCTGGAAAAAGGGTTAATTATTGTCCACACCGGCAATGGCAAGGGCAAAACCACAGCGGCGCTGGGCATGGTGCTGCGCTCTCTGGGACACGGCTACCGCGTGGCGATTGTGCAATTCATCAAAGGGGCGTGGGAGCCGGCGGAAAAAGCGGTGCTGGAGCGGTGGGGCTCCCAGATAGAGTTCCGGGCCCTCGGAGAGGGCTTTACCTGGGAAACCCAAGACAGGGAGCGGGATACTGAGAAAGCCCAGCTCGCTTGGCAAACGGGGAAGGCATTTCTGAGCAACCCGGAGTTTAAGCTGGTGCTGCTCGATGAAATCAATGTAGCAATGAAGCTGGGGTATTTGGACGTTCAGGAAGTGATTGCCGGTTTGGCAGAAAAGCCGGCTGACACCCACGCGATCCTCACCGGCAGGGGGGCACCGGCAGCCCTAATTGAGCGGGCGGACTTGGTAACTGAGATGACTTTGATCAAGCATCCCTTTCGGGAGCAAGGCGTCAAGGCGCAACCGGGGATTGAGTATTGAGGGGGCTAGGGAGTTTCCTGCTGCCACACCCGCTCTTGATAGGTGTCCGTGCACACCCTCAAGATCCGCTCGTCGTTGTCGCTGACGGTGGGGACGGGCTGAAACTCGTCGAGGGGGACGGAGTAGGAATAGGTCGTTTGTTCGTAGCTGCTGACAATGGTGAGGTCGAGTCGCTGCGGCCAGGCGCTGCCGTAAAAACAGTCAAAGGAGGAGCTGGGCATGTAAAATGCTCCAATGGCCAAGCCCCGGCGCACCTCAAACACCATATAGACTTTGCCTATCTGTTCGGGCTCGGCGGACTCGCCGTAGTGGTAAACCCCATCGGCTAAAGCTTGTTCCTCAGCAGGCATTGCGGGGTCCCGCACCGGTCCGCCTGCAGTGGGGTGAACCGTTTGCTTTGGGGGCGGCTGGGCAGTGTCTAGCCCAAAAGCCGCAAGGGCGTCGGAAGCAGTGAGTGCGGTGCAGAGGCCATTCGCGGCTAGCCCCAAAGCTGGGAGGAGCGCTAAGCTAGGCCAATCAAACCAGTTTAGCATTTTGTGCCACGGTGAGCTAAAGCGGACAAACCGGTTGTGCACCCTGGTTTTTTCCCTCTGGGTTTTCCAGTGAGACGTTCTGATCCCAAGTTGGGATCGATAGTATTTTCCCCTGGGGCTGGAAAGGCTTTACTGCCGCCTTGTCCAATCCAAAATCCTTGCATCCAAAATCCAAAATTGGTATGAGTTGAGAATCCGGGCGGATTTGCGCCCTGTTTTCAGCTTTGCCTTCACGCCCGTCGCCTTTGATTGCCGAATTCGTTTACAAATATTAACAAAAAATCGAGCTGGGAGCAGTTGCTGCTCCCAGCCCTATTTTTTTCCGGCGCTCGGTGAGGAGCGCAAGGCCAAGCGGCTAGTTCAAAAACTGACCGCCCGACTAGCTGGCGAGATATTCCCGGACGTTGGCCTGCCGGCGGCGCAGCTGAGCCAGGGCTTGATGTTCCAGCTGGCGCACCCGCTCCCGGCTCAGGCTCAGTCGCTCCCCGACTTTGGCCAGGGACAGCTCGCGACCGTCCTTGAGGCCAAAGCGCAGGGTAATCACTTCCCGCTGCTGCTGCGTCAGTTCGGCAAGCAGGTTGTCGAGGTCTTGGCGCAGCAATTCCTGGGTGGTGAAGTTCTCCGGCGAGGCGGCTTCATCTTCGAGCAGGTCTTGCAGTTCCGTGTCGTGGTTGTCCCCGACGCGGATGTCCAGGGAAATCGGGTGGCGGGCCATCGTCAGATACTCCCGGATCTGAGACGGCTCTAAATCGAGGGCTTGGCCAATTTCAGCCGGGGTAGCGCTCCGCCCCAGCTGCTGGGTGAGTTCTCGCTGGACTTTTTTGATTTTGTTAAGTTTTTCGGTGATGTGGATCGGCAGGCGAATCGTGCGAGCCTGCTGGGCGATGGCGCGGGTGATCGCTTGACGAATCCACCAGTAGGCGTAGGTGGAAAACTTGTAACCCCGCGTGGGGTCAAATTTTTCTACCCCTCGTTCCAAACCGAGTGTGCCTTCTTGGATCAGGTCGAGCAACTCCAGATTGCGCTTCTGGTATTTCTTGGCGATCGCCACCACCAGGCGCAAGTTGGCTTCAATCATCTTTTGCTTCGCACGCTGTCCCTGGTGCACGAGCCGGTTCAGCTCGGCTTCCGAAAGCTCCAAGCGAGCTGCCCACTCTTGCGGAGTGGGTTCGCGATCGAGCTCGGACGCCAGCGCTTCTTTCGCTTCAATCAGCGCCATCATTTGCTGCACCTGCTTGCCCAAGACAATTTCTTGCTCGTGGGTCAGCAGCGGCACCCGTCCGATCTCGTGCAGATAGGTGCGCACGATATCAGCCGGTGCAGAGGGCCGTGCGCCCATGTAAGTGGGGTTGGCAGTCATGGTACGGTTCTTTGCTGTGGGCATGAGTGAGTCGTGAACTCCCTAAATAGAAATTAAAGGTTCATTCACCTGCCCCACTCTCAGGGCAGGAGAGCGCGTTTCAGTCGGTTGAAGCTGTGAGAAGCTCGCTCGCGTCGGTTTAGCGCTCAGGCGGCCACCCCTGGCCGCCACACCGGCAACAGACAGTACGGGGTGACAGGTGCTTAAAACTCGAAGTCGGTATGAGTTTGCCTTCTTCTATAGTATTCCACATTTAGACGCCTGTAAACAGTCAGGGGTTGCTCCTCAACTCTTATATTCTTAAGCTTTCCCCAAAATGCCGGTAAAATTAAGCTTTTCTACATATAATTGGAAAAGGCTCTGGGGCGAATCCCCCGCAGGGTAGATTTGCAGACAGTCTCCTAAATGAGGAAACGCTGACATGCAGGCACTCTGAAGGCCGCTGCCTCCCGCTTTGGCCGCCCCGATCGGAGGCAGCCAGCCACTTCGCTTGCGGCGAGTCTGCTGTGGGTAACATGGGGGCTTCTACAGACCTGACACGCAACATCTGTCCAATTCTGGCTTAATAGCAGCTGAGAGTGTAGCCACGTTGGCAGGAAAATCTTTCTGTATGACAAACTACTGACACTGTAGAATCCTCCTTATTCCTATGATGACCTACCCACCGGCAACTGGGAAGTCCCACTGGCTCGCGATTGCCGAACCTGTGGCGGCTGGAAATAGGGTGATAACCAGACGGTGAGATTGCTCAACCTGCTCCCCGACGTTTCGTTGCGCCAGCCAGCAAAAGCGGCGCTGCTGTCAGAGGGCGGGGGGATTGACAATTGGCAGCCGGCATGCTATTTTTGGCAAAAATTTCTGCCAAGGGGCAGGTACCGGCAGCTGAGAGGGCGGCACCCCACCGGCAGCGAGCCGGTGGACTCTCACTCAGATTTATACCGCGCTATATTATTATCCGGGCGGCGAAGTTTGTTACCAGTCGCATTTTCTAGTGAGACACATTTGATATAAAATTTGTTGCTAATTCGCGCCCGCAGATCTGCGGGCTTACGGTTAAGCAAGCCGACATATAGCGGTTCTCAGTTGGATGAACTACGTCCGGGAAACCCGGTTTCTTAAAGAAACCGGGTTTCTAAGTACCTCACTAATATGAGAGCCGGTATAAAAGAATGGGACAATAAGTCAGCCCCCAGAAACCCGGGTTATCAAACCAACCTGGTTTCTGATATTTATCCAAATTATAGAGAATCGCTAGAGCGCATATTCGCTTGCCTGGATGTTACTTCGAGCGGAATTTGATGATGTTCACTTTTGGAATTGAACACGAAGTTGCTTTTCTCGATAGTGCGGGTCTATTTGTTGATTGGACGACGGCTACCTTTGCCGATCTCGACCACATTATTGCACAATTGCCGCTTTACCCCAGCGATTACCCGCAGCTCTATGTTGGAGATGCAGTAATTCGCAAGAAACGTTGGTATATTGAGGGTATCGAACGCTTCTCTGAAACTGGTGCGCCGCTCCATTTTGACCCCAAAGGCATTGAGATTCGCACGACGATTCACCCAAGTATTCAAGGGGCTGTCGAAGAATTGAGGCATAACTTTGCATGTCTGCGTGCGCTGGCTGAGGCATGTGGCTTTACTGCTGTGCTGACCAGCTTCAATCCCTACCAGACAAAATATATCTACGCTCCGCCGCTCAATAATTATGAGCAGGAGCTGCGCCGCGACGACCCGACATACCAAACGGAACATGTGGCGATGCTCACCTATGGTCCCGACCTCAATTTGGCTCTGGCAGATATGTCAGCCGCAGCCGCGATCGATACGGGGCGTAAGCTGACCGCTTATAGCCCCTATATCACGTCGTTTAGCTACAGTTCGCCCTTCTATGCAGGTCAGCTGTGGGAAGGTCTCTCGGTGCGCACCTTTATTCGTACAGGGATACGGCCTGCTGCACTTACAAAAATGGGATGCTCCCAAAGTGCCCCTGTGCCATTAGTGTCAACTTAAGTTGAACTGGGCGGTTGAAATACTCTGTCTCATTCCCAGCTGAAGCCCGGAACGAGGAAATCAGGAAAGGGATGTAGGGGCGGGGCTCACCGGCAACCTGTGCCCACACAGCCCCAACGCCGAAAAACCCGCCCCCAACCCTTCCCTAACCCCTCACGGATTCGCCAACAGCATCTCTTTCCATCGCCCGGCTCTTAAGTTGACCCCGATCGCCCCTGTGCCTGCCCCTACATACATTATCATCCCACGAATGTGGGACGCCAGAGTTTAGGGTTTAGGGGTTAGGGTTTAGAAGAAAAGTTGATAATTCAACCCATGCCCAATCGCCCTTTTGCGTGATGCCCTTTTGCGTGATGCCCACACCCCACGCCCCTACTAGAAACCCAGATCCGCCATAGCGGATTCACTTTCTTCCATCACAAGTTCGGTTGGCATATTTTCCCAATCCATCTCGCCAATTTCCCTGTAGAAGGTTTCGTCGTAGGGGCGAGTTTGCACCACCACCGGCATCGGTACGGCGTGTCCGAGAACCAGTGCTTGTTGCTTGGAATCCAGCTTGGCCAAAACAGAGCGCAAACCGGCGGCTCCGGAGACGCCGGTGAAAATGGCGTCAATGTCTTTTTGATCGTTGAGCAAAGCGGTGATGCGGGTGCCAATCTGAGACATAATCTCATTATCAATGCCCGAAGGGCGCTGATCGACTATCAAAAGGGTAACAAAATATTTCCGCATCTCGCGAGCGATGGTGCCAAAAATCGTGGAGCGGACGATAGTGGGGTCGAGAAAGCGGTGGGCTTCTTCGATAGTAATCACCAGCTGTCGGGGGCGCTCGTTGGGATTTTTCGTGCGCAAAAACTTCTCGGACTTGCGCACATAGCTAGCGTGAATCCGGCGGGATATCATATTAGTCACCATCATGTATGATAGCATATCCGCGTGGGAGCCAAACTCAATCACAACATGCTTGCCGGCATCCAGGGAGTTCAAAATCTGGCTGATGTAATTTTTAGACCCCTTCTCGCGCATGTATTTCAGATCCTCCAGACGCACGAGCTTGCGCTGCAGCGCCCCAATAGAAGCCTTGTTTCCTTTCTTCGTCTCGCAGAATTCCTGAATCTCCTCATTGCTCATCAGCAGCAGCTCTCTAATCCAGGAGTTGCCAAGCTCGTTGCGGAGAATCAAAGCATTTTCCAGGGCGACTTCGGAAAGATTTAGCTCGCGCTGCACCAGGGCGATATCTTCGACCTCAATTTGGTCGTAGCTCAGATACAGTTCTTGGGCGTCGCGCACGCCGCGACTTTTTGTAGAAATGGGGTCGAGGGTGTAAATTTCAACCTGACCGGGAAAAAGCTGGCGCAAACCTTTGACAGTGCTGCACTGCTTGCCTTCCGAAACGGCTTCCCAGCCATACTCGGAGTGCATGTCAAAAATAAGATTCACCGCCGCTTGCTTGCGGATAATGCCAGACAGCAGCAGGCGGGTGAGAAAAGACTTGCCGGTGCCGGATTTGCCGAAAACTCCGTTACTGCGCTCGACGAACCGGTCGAGATCGACACACACCGGCACGTCCATGTCAAGGGGTTTTCCGATCGCGAAGTTGCGCCGGTAGGGATCGTCTTCCCAACCGAAAACGCAGCGAAAGTCTTCCTCGGTGGCTTCATAAACCTGCGAGAAGTGGCTGGGAATTGTCTTCACCGGCAGCAATTCGATGTCACTGCTGGTTTGCGCCTCAAACGACGCCAGCCCCGATTTCGCTGCTTTGCTCGCTTTTGACTGAAGGGCGGAGTTGCGGAGGGCTTTTTCCGGGTTTGGTGGGGTGAACATCAGCATGAGGGCGAGCTGCAGGGTGCCGTAGGTGCTGCTTCCCGCCAGAATTTCCTGCAGCAAAGTGTCGCTGGCGAGGGGGGGATCGGCGAGAATGCGGGGGCTAGAGGTTCCCAGGATGACATCGGTGAGCATGCAAAAAAACTGCGCTCGCACCCCTTGCACCACCAAAAACTTGCCCACCCGCATTTCTTCGACGGAGATGTCAGGATGCAGCCGGACTTCCACCCCTTCACTGAGAGAACCTTGAATAACCGAGCCCAGTGGTTTGTCTAGATTCATCGCTCTAATCTCTCAACCTTCTGGCTGATCTTACGATCAATTTTGATTTTCTAGCTAGCAGAGGTAAGGTTTTTTCCCTCTGGAAACAGGAAGCAGGGGTTGAACCGGCTTGTGGTAGAATGGGAGGCAGCTCCTCCCCTCGCTGGCTCCCTGACGGAGCGGGGGAGCGAGGGGAAACGCCCTTTGTCAGGGCGTGGGGTGCTTCAGGGGAGGCGGTTGAAAATTCAAAACCCACCGGCATTTTTTGCAGCCGGTGGGATCTCTTGCGGAGGTTGGGTGCCTTCTGCATCACCCAAAGCACCCCATCAATAAGGTGTGTTCGCGTGGTTCGGTTGGCACCGCACTCCTGTTATTCTCCCTGGTAGGGTGCGCGCGCCTCACCCGATCTCCCCGCAGAAATAGGTTGCTTCCCCGGCGTCACGCACCCCAATCCCACTATTCTATTTGAATCGAAGTTGGCACAGAGCCGGTGGTGCCGGTGGGCATCAGGGGTTGGCGATATTGGTCATAAAGGCGATCTCGCCAGGAGAAAAACGGTGCGTAGAGGGAATTGTCAGCAATTCCGGGCACGCCTTTGCCTTTGAGCTTTTCTGGAATATCCAGATACTGTCCCTCTGGGAACTTGAGGAACATCGACAGCCCAGCTACGGCAAAATCTGCTAAAGTCGGCTGGGAGCCCACCAAATAGGGGCTGTCTTGCAGCAGCAAGCAGAGGGCTTCCAAGTCTTGCTTGATGGCTTCCATAGCGGCGCTCACGGCGTCAGAGCCCGCGCCGATGCCGGTGCCGAGCGCCTTGAGCAGATCCCCCGGAACGGCTTCCACGAGGGTTCTGAGGAAATCCGGGGTTGCCGGTGGCAAGAGGGCGCTGCGGAAGCTCCCGTCAGAGCTGAGGGCGGAAAACAGCAGCGTCTGACTTTTCGCCCCAATCGACTCGTCCGCCCATTCTTCCATGAGCAGGCACAGCCCCCGCTGTTTGTCACCGGCGGGAATCAGGGGGCGGTCTGGATACTGCCGGTCTAGATATTTGGCGATTTCTGTAGAATCGGCTACAACTACATTACCGTCCTTGAGCACCGGCACCTGGGGCTGACCGGAGAGCCGGTAGACTTCTAGCTGTCCCACGCCCGGTGTCACTTCAATTTTGCGGTACGCCAGCCCTTTGTAGTCCAGCATCAGCCGCACTTTCTCGCTGTGCGGGGACAGTTCAGATTGATATAGCTCCAGCATTTTCTATTTCCTTAAGCTTGTTGAGGTTGCCGCAGAACGCTGACTTATTAGAAAATAGCATCAATCGGTATAGTCTCGCTGTTTGACCGGCTTGCCGCGCCGGCTGGCCCATTCCTCAGCTTGAGCGATAGCGATCGGAATCGCCCTACCTCGATCGCAATCCTTTTCTTCCAGTAAAGCATTTGCTATCTCAATGGCCTTGTCCCTCACCTCTTCGGTGAGGTTCTCGAGCGCGGCTGGATAGTCGTTTTCGCTCCAGGGCATTGCACTACCTCCATATTCTCAAGCGGAAAGCTCCCCCAGCGCTCTGCCTGGGGGAGAGTGAAAAATCCGAACCCGCAGAACGGACAGTGTCGCTATCAGGCGGCGCGGCGAGTAAACAAACCCCACAAGAAAAGGACAATCATCGCACCCAGCACCGCCAAAGCAATGCTGGGCAGCGTCAGCGCCCCGTAGGAAGCGCCGGCGCTTGTCCCTATCAGCATTCTGCCCACCCAGCCCCCAACCACAGCGCCCAAAATACCCAGAATGATGGTGGCAACCATACCGCCACCTTGGCTCCCGGGATAGATGGCTTTAGCAATTGCGCCAGCAATCAGACCTAAGACAATCCAAGCAATAATGTCCCACATGACTTTCTCTCCTTGCTTTTGATAACTTTGCCCTTAAAACATAAATGGGGCGCTCGCACTTTCAATGTGAAGTGTATTGGTTCCCATTGCTACCCTATCAATTTGCCTCTAGGGTTCCATCTGCCATAAGGAAGAACCTGACGCTGTAGCAGCGTTTGGGGATTGGGGATTGGGGATTGGGGATTGGGGATTGGGGATTGGGGATTGGGGGTTAGGGGTTAGGGGTTAGGGTATAGGGGACAGGGGTGAGATATGCACATTTAACTTGCTCTTTAACCTATTTAGTAAAAACAGTCAATTTTATAACATTCTGACCTTAAACCCATCCCCACAGCAGTCGAAACTGCACAATTAAATGCTTAACACCTCAGGGGGCAGCCGGCGGTCGCACGCCGCCGCCGCATGCGCCAGCCCCCACTTCCTCCGAATCCGAACCGCACAAGGGTTCCCTCCGGCAGCCTAAGTATTCCTACTCAGGCAAGCGAAAAATTTTCCCGGCACGGTTGGCAGTGCGGAACGGCAGGAAATGATATACAATGAAACATAAGTTTACAATTTGTAAAATTCGGGCCAAGGAAGACCAGAAGCTATGAAGGTAAAGAACGTTAAAACCTGGGGCGGAAAGCTAGCTGGCCTTGTGGCAGTTGCCGGTGCCAGTTTCTTGCTCAGCATGCCAGTTTCGGCGAAGTCCTGTAACAGCGCCAGCAAGCCGGCGTCCCCCACCTCCGCCGTCGAGGTTGAGGTCGCCGGTCCTGCAGCAGCCGCGACCAGCCCCAGCATTGTGGATATCGCGAGCAAGAATGACTCGTTCAAGACCCTGACAGCGGCTTTGCAAGCTGCCGGTTTGGTGGACACCCTGGCAGGAAAAGGCCCGTTCACTGTTTTTGCGCCCACGGATGAAGCGTTTGCCGCTTTGCCAAAGGGCACTGTGGAAGAGCTGTTAAAGCCGGAGAACAAAGACAAACTGGTCAAGATTTTGACCTACCATGTGGTTCCCGGTGCGGTCAAGTCTGGCAGCTTGCAGTCGGGAGACGTGGCGACGGTTGAGGGCAGCTCCGTCATGGTTAAAGTTGATGCCGGCAAGGTGATGGTGAATCAGGCAAATGTGACTTCGGCGGACATCGAAGCCAGCAACGGCGTCATCCACGTCATCGATAAGGTGATTCTGCCGCCCAATATGTAGGGCAATCGATACTGAATGGGTGCCAGAAACCGGGTTTCGCAGAAGTTACCCGGTTTCTACTTTTTCTTTACTCCACCCATTCCTTTCGGAGAATGGAGTACATTTTCAAATCGCGAAAGGCACCCTTGTAAAAGGCGTGCTGTCGCAAGATGCCTTCAAATCTCATGCCGGCTTTTTCCATGACGCGGGCGGAAGCAATATTTTTAATCTCGCATCTGGCTTCAATGCGATTCAGCTGCAAAGTGCGAAAGCCAAAGTCAATCGCCGCCCGGACTGCCTCAGTCATATATCCTTTCCCCCAGTATTTTCTGGAGAGGGCGTAGCCAATTTCCCCACGAAAGTCAGAAGGACTCCAATTGGCAAACCCACAGGTGCCGATCAGCTTGCGCTCAAATTTTTCCTCTATCCCCCAAGAAGACGGCTCATGTTTCCTGTACTCATCCATCACCGCCCTCAGGAATAGTTCGCTATCTTCTACAGACTTGTGCGCCCTCCAAGTGGTGAATTTTGCGACATCTGGATTGCTGGCATATTCAAACATGTCTGCCGCATCCTCCATCGTCATTTTTCGCAGCAGCAGCCGGTCAGTTTCGAGCGCCGGCAATTCGCCAAAGATTCCCTGAGGTAGCATGGCAACTATTCCCCTAAACTCTGTGTTTTGAGTTTATCAGTTTTGCCGGCAGCCGGCACGCCACCCAGCTTCGCATCGCTGGGGGAGGGGAAAAAGCCGGCAGCTTTGCCCGGTACGCCTCAGCTAGGTCAGGCAGTTAAAAACATGGCTCTTCTAATTTTAGAACACTTCTGGTGCGGAGCGTGAAAAACCGAGTGCAGCGACTTGCCTTCAGCTCACCTCTAGGACGGAGAACTGGGCGAAGTCCACCATGTGCCGGTGTAGCCCAAGAGGGATCGTCCCCCCCAAAAAAAGTTGAGAAGAATATCCCGTCGATTTTCAGGGTGTCAGCGGTTCGGAAAGTCAATTTACCTTCATCCAGAACTGGCGTGCCATCCAGCAAAAACCGAATGCGGCCATTTTTTTGACCGGGCGTATTAAGGACTGCCTCCTGCTCTAAGTGTCACACTGTCAGCGGTCGCTATTGAGACTTGCGTAAATCCTGTTACTTTAACCTTAACGGAAAAGGGAAAAGGGGCATTACTGCCCCTTCTATACCAGGCTGAATCGGTACAGGCCATCGATTATAATCGGGACTTTTAAAAATCGGCTTCAGTCACATTGAAGCCGCTAAATTCAGACATATACTGGAGAATAGAAGTGCCAAACTCATCGGAAGATACTTCGTCTTTGAGCAGAAAATTGGCCACCCCATCAGGGCCGCGCAGGTGTGCGCCGGCTAAAATACCTGACAGAGTAATTTGGATTTGTTGGCCCTGCAATGTCTTGGTGCTGCCCAAATAATTATTTAGGGACTTTCCTTGCTGGCTAAGAGACCGTTTTATAATCTCAACATTCAGGCGGAAAGCCTCACGGATCGCTGTTTCTTGAATTTGAGGGTTATTCAGAAAATCTTGTTTGCTATAGGCCCCATTTTTTCCTGTCCACGCACCCCGCCAGTAATTCTTATCGACGCCATTTTGGCCTCCATTATAGTAAACATCGGCTTTGTAGTAGCCCAGGTCAATCAGCAGAGCTTCTCCAAATTGGTATTTTCCGATGAAACCCAGCGAGTTTTCTACTTTGTACTGATTGGGATCTCCTGGTGGAAGTCCTGTTTCACGCTTTCCAAGGGCTTCCAGCATATCTCGGAAACCTCCCTGGCTAATAGGCAGCTTATTGAACTTCAAACATGGAGCATCAACTAGCAATTGGAGTGCCGTAATAGTGCTGTCTAATTCGTTGCCAGCGCGGGCTGAGGCTGGTTGGTAGGCCAAGAGCTGGCTGCTAGCGGTCAGGCTGCCTACAATCAGGATTGAAGAAAGCAGTTTTTTCATACAGTCTCCGGCATGGCGAGGTTTTGTTGAACAGGAGGTTAAGCTTGTTTGTCCTCCTCCTGCGTCCTAATAGGGGGAACTGAAATCAACTTAT
The DNA here is from genome assembly GCA_019359235.1 of Oscillatoria princeps RMCB-10. GTDB lineage: Bacteria > Cyanobacteriota > Cyanobacteriia > Cyanobacteriales > Oscillatoriaceae > Oscillatoria > Oscillatoria princeps. Next base: position 137,717 of record JAHHHT010000012.1, on the reverse strand, counting down.
GCAGTTTGGAGATGCAAATGGGAGAACTATCGCCGGCTTTTGGGGTGACAAGCAGCCCAAAAGCTTTACACCGCAAGGATTTTCGCCGGCTGGCCCCAGTGCCCGCCGGCAAAGTGTGGGGGGCAGAACTTGCGCCGTCCCATGTCCAAGATGTCCCGGCGCGCTAGACCACAGGGCTTCCTCGCTGGTGGGGCGGCCACATCCTTGAACGGCTCCACTACTATTCGGGCTGTCATCTCTGGGGAACTTGGTCTGACGCCATAAAGGGGCCAGCACTTCCCTGAACCACGACCTATCTGGGCAACAGAGCTAAAACCGGCGCGTTTGAGCAACTCACCAGGATACTGAACCAACCCCCCTTGACAATTTCCCAGCTAGCAATTACCGTTAAACCTAATTTGCACAGCTGTTTGTCGCTGATTCGTTTCGCTTCGGCGGGCCACACTGGCAGGCCGGTCTTGGATTTCTGCCCGCTGCACTGGGGTGGCGGCTCCGGAACTGCATAAGCTCAAAACACGCGCACCTATTTCTTTGATACAAGTAGACGAGCAGCTCAGCCAACGTGAGGTCATCGCAGTGGTTATGGAAGCGCCATCCAGGTACGGGAACATCTGCCGAATCAGTCTGGCCAGTGAAAGGGATGGATACGAATACTGTGCAGTCCCACCGGCACAGGAGTTCTATCAGAAACAATTTCTGCAAAGAGAGGCAAAACAGGCGCTCTCGAACCAGCACACTCATCATCGGGATAAGGAGATTCAAGCCGCCCTGCTCTCCTATTTTCACGCCAAGAAGTCTTCTGCTGACGCCACAACTCGCGCTCTAGCTGGACTTAGCCTGCGGTGCAGAGTGTCTTACCCCATCCTCATAGCCTGCAAAAACATCGCCCGTTTCTTCAATGGGGGAAAATCCTTCAGCTACCGGGATTTGCTGCCCTTTGTCCTCAATGACGACGGTCAAAGTCTCATCCTCCTGGACAGGGAGGGGAAAACTCAACTCATTCTGGATGACAGTGGTGAAGCGAAGCCAGCGGCTTATAAATTCTTTACCGTTGAGATTTTGCGAACCTTTAAGCAGGACTCCAAATCCAGCATGAGCTTGGCCAACTGGGCCTACTTGCTAACCAAACAAAATCAAGAGATCAAAGATTTTTTATCGAACTTTGGCTTTAAACATTTGAGCGACTGGGCGCTCCTGAATAGAGCCAGACCCAAACAGCTGGAACTTCTCTCTGTGCGCCAGCGCCACCTCGCCGAAATCTTTCACGCCGTCTACCGTAGGGACAGACGCCAGCAGAAAAAGGGAGCGAGGAGATGTCCCGATCCTTCAGCCGCTCAGCTTAAAGAAATGCTAGCCGGATTGCAGGAACGAGGCGTCGCCACCAGCACGCCGGTGGAGTTGCTAAAAGAACTAAAACAGGTAGCAACCCAGCTGCGACAGTATGACATCTGGAGCTACAGGGAACCTCTGGAAATATACGACCCAGAGACGGGAGATTCCGCACCCAGACCGGATTTACCTCACGATTCCCTTAGTAAACTCGATGTCGAACATGTCGAACAGCGGGAACTTCAGGAGTTCTTGCACGAACAACTCAATTTAGCTTTGGCCCAAGCAATAGAACGAGAGATTGTCTCTCGCCTCACCCACTTGCAAAAAAGCAAAAGGTATGCTACTATAGCAGCAAACTTCCTTCCTGGTTTGCAACTCTATTACGGTCAGGGCATGTCTCTTAGGGAGATTGCTACCCTGTTGGGAATGACAAGTTGGGATCAAGCCAGGCGGGTGTTAAATCCGGGGGACCTTCTCAACAAGGTGCGGGAGCGAACTGTGCAGCAATTTCTCGACAGGACGTTAGAAAAGGCTCAAGGTATGGGTCTGACCAAGATTCCCCCTGAACCGGACTATCTGAAAACCCTGGCGGAGCAAATCGAAGCTTTTGCGGATCGAGAAATCTTCCAAGAAGCTGCAGAAGAAATCCGGGCGGTGAAGAGCCGGTCGATCAACAGCTTTTACGCCCAGCAACTTCGGCTTTATTTTGAAAAAAGAACATGAGGAGTAAAGTTATGGCGAGTTTCCCGGTAGATTCAACGGATTTGAGGGTGTGGCTGCCTGAAACCGTAGACCTTGAACCAGAACATTTCGAGCGGGCGAGAGAGATTAGCGAGCGGGTGACAGGAGAAGCCGAGCAGTGGCAAACCTATCTGAACGCACTGGCGATTCTTGGCTTTGAAGAATGGCTAAGTGACCGCATGCCGGATAAAATATTAAATCGAGATCCTGAGGTCAGTGAGGCTGTTTGCCATCTCATGGTTGGCAAATTTAAGTTCTATCTGCTTGCGACAGAACACCTGCTTGATGAAGTGGTGAGCCTGCCGGCAGATGCCATCGACAGACCGGACTTGGCAGCTCATTTTTATGTGTTGCTTGAGGTATTGGACGAGCAGGAACAAGTTCTTGTGAGAGGCTTTCAGCGTTGCGACCAGCTGCTTAATTATCTAAGTAGAGCTAATTTAAAGCCCTCACGGGATGGCTGTTACCGGCTGCCGCTATCAGAATTTGATGCGGAGCCAAATCACCTGCTGTTCTACTGTCGCTTCTTGGAACCGGCTGCTATCCCTCTCTGCCCGGCAGCCGAGGGTCAAGCCATGACATCCGTGACAGAGGCTGCAGAAAACTTACAGGAATACCTGGAAGAAACCAGAACCAAGTTGAGCCAGTGGTTGCAGGGCGTTTTTGAGCAAAGCTGGCAGGCGATTGACGCACTGATAAGCCCAGAAGCCAATTTAGCTCTGAGATCCAGCAATGCTGAGTCGGGTGCGAAGCGAGGTAAACTCATTAACCTGGGAATGCAACTGGGCAGTCAAACCGTGGCGCTGCTGGTGACTGTCACAGAAGAGGCTGAGGATAAATTGGGTGTCTTGGCACAGTTGCATCCGGCGGGCGGGAAAAAGTATTTGCCGGCCAATCTCAAATTGACCTTGCTGTCGAAAGGGGGGAAAACTCTCCAGGAAGTCACTTCCCGAAGTCAAGATAACTACATTCAGCTGAAATCCTTTAAAGCTAAACCGGTAACCCGCTTCAGTCTTGAAGTCAGTCTAAGTGATGTCAGCGTTAAGGAAGATTTTGAACTCTGAAATGAGCAAGTCAGTTGTCATTAATCTGGGAGCCGGCGATTTAAACAGCGGATTTCCCAGAGTTACCGCTCAGCTGCGAGAAGCGGGCCACCCCCTGCCGCAGCAATTCACCGGCAGTTTGCCCCCAGCGCCGGTTCTGGCTGAACTGTACAGGAACTGGCAGTTAGTTTATATGAGTCTCAGCGCTCGCAAAGAGCTGCTTTCCCCACCGGCTCGCGAGGAAGATGACGATGACCTGGAAATCGACGAAGGGGGAATAACCAACGTCTCTCAGCTCGGTTTCGAGGAGGTCTGCCAACAGTTAGAAGAGAGCCTCAATGCTTGGCTCAAGTCTAAAGGCTTTATCAATATTGAACAGCAACTGAGAGCGCAACTCAACACAGCAGAAGAAATTCGGGTCATTGTCGAAACCGGCGATGAATTGCTGCGGCGATTCCCCTGGCATTGCTGGGATTTCTTTAGCGATTATCCCAAAGCAGAAATGGCTCTGAGCAGATCCGAGTACAAACGCACCCAACCCTCACAGCCAAAAGCCACCCGCGAAAAAGTCAGGATCTTGGCCGTTCTCGGCAATAGCTCTGGCATCAATCTGGAGGCAGAGAGCCGGTTTCTGAAAAACTTGCCAGATGCAGAAGTCGAATTTCTTGTCAAGCCCTCGCGCCAGCAACTCAACACCCAGCTTTGGAACGACCGGGGGTGGGACATCCTCTTTTTTGCCGGTCACAGCCAAACCGAGGGCGAAACCGGCAGACTTTATATCAATGAAAACAAAACCAACAACAGCCTGACCGTCGGACAGTTAGAAGAAGCTCTCACACAAGCCATTGAAAACGGTTTAAAGCTGGCGATTTTCAACTCCTGCGACGGGCTGGGACTGGCTCTCGCTCTGGAGAAATTGAACCTTCCCGCAGTGATTGTCATGCGGGAGCCGGTGCCGAATCGCGTGGCGCAGGAATTTTTCAAGCATTTTCTGCAAGCCTTCGCACAAAAGCGACTTCCTTTATATCTCGCTGCGCAGCAAGCGCGAAGAAAGTTACAAGGTTTAGAAGATGACTTCCCTGGCGCTTCTTGGCTGCCTGTCATTTGCCAAAATCCAGCAGTAGAACCGGCAACTTGGCTGCAGTTGGGCGGGATTCCCCCCTGTCCCTATCGGGGTTTATTTGCTTTCCGAGAAGAAGACGCCCACCTCTTCTTTGGGCGGGAGCAGTTCGCCGAGGATTTGGTGGCGGCGGTAAAAACAAAGCCGCTGGTGGCTGCCATCGGTGCCAGTGGGAGTGGCAAGTCTAGCGTGCTGTTTGCCGGCACCGTTCCCAAATTGCGAAAAGACACTCTTGTTCGCTGGCAGATTGTCTCTTTTCGTCCGGGGAAAAATCCTTTTGATGCCTTGGCGGTGGCGCTCGCCCCTAGCTGGGAGCACCTGCAGCAGCAGGGGGAAAGCGGTGACGGTGAAAATGCCCGCCGGTTAATTGAACTGGAATTGGCCATCTCACTGAAGCAAGATCCCCGAGCCTTATACAAAATCATCGAAAGCCTCGTGCGGCAAAACCCGGGCACTCGCCTAATCTTAATCGCCGACCAGTTTGAGGAACTCTACACCCAAAATCCAGAGTCAGAACGCCAGCCTTTCTTGGATGCATTGCTAACTGCAGTCAGATTAGCACCGGCATTTACTCTCGCCCTCACTCTGCGGGCTGATTTTTACGGCTACGCCCTTTCTTACCGCCCCTTTAGCGATGCCTTGCAGGGGGCAGTCCACAACCTCGGGCCAATGAACCGCGAGGAATTGCAGTCAGCAATAGAAAAGCCGGCGGCGCAAATGCAGGTGAATCTGGAAGATGGGCTGACCAATAAACTCACTGAAGCAACCTGGGGGCATCCAGGACATTTACCCTTGCTGGAGTTTGCCCTGACTCAGCTGTGGTCAAAACAAAAAGATGGGTGGCTGACTCTTGAAGCTTACGAGGAAATTGGCGGCGTAGAAGAAGCTCTCGCTAACCACGCCGAAGCGGTTTACGCCCAGCTTTCTGAAGCCGACAGACAGCGGGCGCAGCGGGTGTTCCTGCAGCTGGTGCGTTTGGGAGAAGAGACAGAAGCCACTCGCCGGTTGGCGACTCGCGATGAGGTGCGCAGTGAAAATTGGGATCTGGTGACGCGCTTGGCTGACGCCCGTTTAGTGGTGACTGACCGCACCGAGTCTGCCGGCTTTGAAACAGTGGAAATCGTCCATGAGGCGCTGATTAGAAGTTGGGGGCGTTTGCACAAGTGGATGGAAGCTGACGGTGACTTTCGCCGGTGGCAAGAGCAGCTGAGAGCCGCAGTGCGCCAGTGGGAGAATAGCGGCTGCGATGAAGGGGATCTGTTGCGAAGAAAGCCCCTAGCAGATGCGGAATATTGGCAGAAGCAACGCCTTGATGAACTGAGCGATGGCGAGAGAGGTTTCATTGGGCTGAGTTTGGAACTTCGCTCCCGCGAGATAAACAAACAGAAGCGCCGGTGGCAACTTATTATCTCAGGGCTTGTCGGCGGTTTGCTGCTCACCTCCATTCTGGCTGGGGTCGCTTGGTGGCAGTCGCAAAATTCCGCCATCAGGGAAATCGAAGCTCTCCGTGCATCCTCAGAAGCGCTCTTGACATCGAATCGAGAGTTTGATGCGCTGATACCAAGTTTAAGAGCCTCGACCCAACTGAATATAATAGATCGGCCTGGGTTTCACAACTTTGAGAAAACAGCCGCTCTCCAGAATAAAGTTGATAGTTTAATACAGGAAACTGTCTATAAAATTAGAGAGCGCAATCGATTGGAAAGACATGGAGCTGCGGTCTGCGGAGTGGGTTTCAGCCCTGACGGTAAAATGATTGCCACTGTCAGTGAGGACAAAACCGTCAAACTCTGGAGTTTGGATGGGACAGAACTCCAAACTCTCAGAGGGCATAAAGGGACGGTCTATGGCGTGAGTTTTAGCCCCGATGGCAAGACGATTGCTACAGCCAGTGCTGACAAAACTGTCAAACTCTGGAGTCTGGATGGGAAAGAACTCCAAACCCTCAAGGGGCACACAAATGAGGTACATAGCGTGAGTTTCAGCCCTAATGGAAAAGCAATTGCCACTGCTAGTGATGACACAACTGTCAAAGTTTGGACTTTGGCTGGTCAGGAAATCACAACCCTCAAGGGGCATAAAAAGGCGGTCTATGGCGTGAGTTTTAGCCCCGATGGCAAGACGATTGCTACAGCCAGTGATGACAACACTGTCAAACTCTGGAGTCTGGATGGGAAAGAACTCCGAACCTTTACCGGACACAAGGATGGGGTTTGGAGCGTCAATTTCAGCCCTGACGGGACAATGATTGCCTCTGCTAGTAAGGACAAAACCGTCAAACTCTGGAGCCTTGACGGTAAGGAACCTAAAACCCTCACCGGTCATGGAGATCCGGTCACTAGCGTCAGTTTTAGCTCCGATGGCAAAACCCTTGCTACTGCCAGTAGTGACAGGACCGTCAAACTCTGGAGCTTAGACGGCGAGAACCTCCAAACCCTGACCGGACACAAGGATTGGGTTTGGAGCGTCAGTTTCAGCCCTGACGGGACAATGATTGCCTCTGCTAGTAAGGACAAAACCGTCAAACTCTGGAATGTGGCAGGTAAGCAACTGCCAATCATTCCGGCGCACAAAAATGCGATATATAGCGTTAGTTTCAGTCCCAACGGTGAGACGATTGCCACCGCCAGTGCTGACAAAACTGTCAAACTCTGGAGCCTGGATGGGAAACTACTCCAACCCCTTAAGGGGTATAACAGTGAGGTCACTGACGTCAGTTTCAGCCCCGACAACAAGATGATTGCTACTGCCACTGCTGATGGGACTGTCAAACTTTTGCATCGCTCAGGTAAGGAAATCACAACCCTCCAAAGTCATACAGATTGGGTCTGGAGGGTCACTTTCAGTCCCAACGGTGAGACGATTGCCACCGCCAGTGCTGACAAAACTGTCAAACTCTGGAGCCGAGATGGAAAAGAGCTCAAAACCCTCAAGGGGCATAGCGATAAAGTTAATAGCGTCACTTTTAGCCCCGATGGCAAGACAATTGCTACTGCCAGTTGGGACAAGACTGCCAAACTTTGGACTCGTGAAGGTAAGCCAATCAAAACCCTCAGGGGGCATGCCGATGGAGTCCATAGCATCACTTTCAGCCCTGACGGCAAAATAATTGCCACTGCCAGCGAGGATAAAACTGTCGTGCTTTGGACTTCTGAAGGTAAAAAAATTACAACCCTCAAAGGTCATAATGCTGGTGTCTTCAGAGTCAGGTTCAGCCCCGATGGCCTTACCCTTGCCACTGCCAGTTTAGACAACACTGTCAAACTCTGGAGCGTGGACGGTAAGGAACTGAAAACCTACAAGGGTCACGACGATTATGTCTTCAGCGTCAATTTCAGCACTAAGGGCCACACTCTTGCTTCCGCTGACAAAGCTGGAAGATTGATTCTGTGGAATTTGGACTTGAAGGCAAATGATCTGCTGCGTTACGGTTGCAATTGGGCGCGTGACTATCTGAAAACGAATGCCAATCTCAGTGAGAGCGACCGGCACCTTTGCGATGGGATTAAGCCTTAACAGTAGGGTGCCTTCCGCGCTCACCGGCACGCACCCTACTTCTCAGGTGACAGTCAAGTGGTTCAGCGGACTATCTGGGAGCATCCCGTTTTTGCAAAGACTGTCACCCTCACCCCCCTAACCCCCCTCTCCCATGAAGGGAGAGGGGCGAAAGAATCAAGAATTCTCCCCTCTCCCCTTGTGGGAGAGGGGTTGGGGGTGAGGGGGATTACAAAAATGGGATGCTCCCGACTATCTTTGGCAACCTATCTCTCCACTTTTGCAGGATTTCCCCAAACCGGCTCAAGTGCTTAAAAGCATCCGAGAGCCGGTCTGCTTCCACTTGCACCTCCGATGTGGGATAATTTTGAATAACTTCCAGCAGGCTGATTTTATTATCTCCACTCGCCGATAGGATAAAGGCAGCCCGCAAAGCTTGCCGGTCCGCCCCTCCCGAGGGAGTGTGCACCACCTCACCGATTTTATCGAGCACAGCTTCCCCAATGGGGTTATTCAGCGCCCGATCGACAATCCGCAGACTCACCGGCACTTCTTTCGTCAGCGCCTGACGCACAATTTCAGGATCTTGTCGCGTCGCCTTGAGCAAATCTCTCACTGCAGCCGAAACTTCGCCGGTTTGCGCGTATGTTTCTAGCTCGCCTGCAGACAGGGATAGCTGCCCCATGCCAGCGTTGAACACAATCTTTTCGGCGGCTAGTGCGCCGCTCCCCCCAAACACCGCCCACAGGCTATATAATATAATGCTACTGCTTGCCGGTGGCATTAACCGGCGACTCAGCCACACAAAAGTTTGCCATTGCATAAGTCAGTACCAAATTCCAATCCCGTATCCCCGTGCTGTTCCGCCTTCAAAGGAAGCTTATCCCCCCAGACACCAGCGCCGGGCTGAAGGTTCCGACTTTCTGGACCTCGCCGGCACAACTCAGCTGCGAGTTCAAGCGGATGCCGGGTGCTATTCTCAAGTATAAACTGTCAGGAATGAAAAGTCAATAAAACACAGAATTCACGAGTTTAAATTCACCCTTCAAAATCTTTTATGTTCTTTTTGGCCGAATTGACATAAATTAACATACCGTAATAAATCTTATAAATAAGGTCGGTGGGGAACAGAGGCGCGAAGACTCCGGTTTGCTGGTGCGGCTGACTTGCAATTTCCCGGGTAGGGTGATATTCTAGGGGCATTCACTCTGACATTTGCGAAAATGCCCGGGGTGAAAATATAACTTAAAGCTATCCTGACCGCTCGGATAAAATTGTAACACTACTGCCAGACCAGCCATGTCCGCACCCACCGCCAAATTGGAAATTTATCGAGGCGGCAATTTTGAGCGAGAGTTCCGGCTTGACCGCGACGTGACCGACATCGGTCGGGCACCGGAAAACGACCTTGTCCTCAACGAGCCCGCCATTTCGCGCCACCACGCTCAGATTGTCCGGAAAGCAGACGGCTATACAATAGCCGACAAAGGGAGCTCAAAGGGCACGCTGCTCAACGACATTAAACTGCAGCCTGACAAACCCCACTCCTTAGCCGACAGTGACAGAATCGCCATCGGCATATTTGAATTGCGATTCTGCCCGGTGGCGGCAGAAGAAGAAAAGACCGAAGTATATGTTTCCTCCACTTTACCAGACACGGTTGTAGCCGCCGCCTCCTGCGCATCGGTTCTGAGAGTGCAAACGCCGCAAGGGACGAAGAATTTCCCCCTGTTAAAAGACACCATCGTTATCGGTCGCGCCCCCAATTGTGACATTCGCATTGATGCGTCGGTGATTTCGAGCCGGCACGCCGAACTGCACCGGAGGTCAGGCGGCTATGAAATAGTAGATATGGGCAGCACCAACGGCTTGCTAAGCGTTGGCCACCGCATCGACCGCAAGGTCTTGGCAGATGGGGACGTATTGCAAATTGGCGGGGAAGTCACCCTGACCTACGAGCTAGCACCGGCAACCGCAATGCCAACTGCAGTCGAGCAGCTGGACTTGCGCGGGCGCACCAGCCTCAGCTTGGGGCGCGACCCCCAAAACGACACGGCGATCGACCACCCTGCCGTGTCCCGGTCCCACGCCAAAATTGTCAAGCAAGCCGGCTCGTGGACAATTGCCGATCTCAACTCGACAAACGGCACCTTTGTAAACGGCAAGCAGATTGCCGCAGAGCGCGTGCTGCGGGCCGGGGACACCATCCGCATTGGGCCCTGCAGCTTGGTCTTCAACGTCGATGAAACCCTCGTCCGCAAAAACGAAGAGGGCAACCTGCGCCTCGACGCCCTGCACCTGAATAAGGTAGTCGCCAAGGGCGTTAACCTGCTCAATGACATCTCGCTTTCAATAGAAGCGCGGGAGTTTGTGGTGATTGCTGGCGTCAGTGGGGGCGGGAAGTCCACCCTGCTCGACGCCCTCAACGGTTTCCGACCGGCAACCAGCGGCAGCGTGCTGGTGAACGGCACAGACCTGTACAAGAACTTTAACGCTTACCGCACAGAACTGGGCTATGTGCCCCAGAAAGACATTGTTCACACAGAGCTGACCGTAGAGCAAGCTCTGGACTACGCCGCCCGGTTGCGGATGCCGGCGGACACGACGCGGGCGGAGCGCAAGAAGCGGGTGGCGGAAGTGATGGAAGAGCTGGGACTGACTCACCGCCAGAAGGTGCCGGTGAGAGACCTCAGCGGCGGTCAGCTGAAGCGGGTGTCGATGGGGGTGGAACTGCTCACTAAACCCAGCCTTTTCTTTCTCGACGAAGCGACTTCTGGCCTCGATCCGGGGACAGAGCTAGAGATTATGGAGTTGCTGCGCCAGCTAGCGGATCAAGGGCGCACCATCCTGCTGATCACTCACGCCACCAAAAATGTCAAACTGTGCGATTTAGTGGTGTTTTTGGCCAAGGGAGGGTATGTGGCCTACTTCGGGCCGCCGGCAGAAGCCCCCGCCTACTTTGGGGTGGGAGATTTTGATGAAATTTACCGTCTGGTTGAGCGCGGTAAGCGCGAGCCCCAAGAGTGGCAGCAGGACTATCTCAATTCGCCACAATATCAGAAATATGTGGTGCGCCGGCAGCAATCTTTGCCAGCGCCTTCGACAGGGGGACAGAGCCCGCGCCCGCAGCAACAGCGACCGGGATCTAAGGTGAAGCGCATCTCGGCTTGGGGTCAGTTCCTGATTCTGTCTGAGCGCAATTTGGCGATTTTGATGCGCGACCGGTCGAGCCTGATTTTGATGCTGGCAATCGCGCCGGTTTTGGGATTGCTGGATTTGGTGACTTGGAAGCGCAATTTGTTCGATGCCCAGCAAGGAGATCCCCGTCAGGCGATCACGATGCTGTTCACGGCTGCTCTGATTGCGGTGATGGTTGGCAGTCTGGCAACTATGCGGGAAATTGTTAAGGAGCAGGAAATCTATCGCCGGGAGCGAACCATTGGTTTGCAGCTCCTTCCTTATATACTGTCGAAGGTGTGGATTAGCGTCCTGCTGGCGGTGTATCAGGCGGCTGTTTTCTTGCTGTTTAAGGTTCTGGCGGTGGAGATTCCCGGCGGGACAGAAGTGCTGACCGGCATGTATGTGACGCTGTTCCTGGCGACGATTGCCGGCATGGTGATGGGGCTGCTGGTTTCGGCGATTTCGCCGAATCAGAATGTGGCTCCTTTGCTGACGATTGTTTTCTTGGTGCCGCAGATTACCTTTGGCGGCGGCATGCTGTCCGTGGAAAACTTTGGCCCGCCGGGGAAAGCGATCAACCAGCTCACCCTCAGCAAGTGGCCTTTTGAGTCCTTGGTGACGCTCACCGGCTTGGGCAAAGATGTGGCCACAGACCAGTGCTGGCAGCTGCCGGAGGAGGAGCGCAAGAAACTCAGCGACTCGGAACAGGAGAAATGCGCCTGTATTGGGCCGAGGATTTTCAAAAGCTGTCAGTTTCCTGGGGTTCGGGGCAAATACAACAAAGCCGTAGACGATCCAGAACCTGAGAAGCCACAAGATCCGGGAAATCCGCCAAACCCGCCCACAGCGCCGGAAATTCCCACACCGGAATACCAGCAGGAAATGGGCAAGTACAAGCAAGATATTGATGCTTACCAGCAGAAGGTGGATGAATACAAAAAATCCATTGACAGCTGGCAGCAGAATTACAGCGATTGGAAAGGGAAATACGAAAGCGCTATCGGGGAAGCGGAAGGCACTCTCTCGCGGTTCAATAAAGATTATGGCCGCACTTTCAATGTAGATGTGACTCAGCACTGGGGTGTCCTGGGCTTACTGATGGCGGGCATGTTTGGCCTCCTCCTGGCGGTGCAGAAGCGCAAAGACGTTCTCTAGGATGAAATACGTTTGATTAGTTTAGTAGGGTGCGTTCCGCAATCGCGGAACGCACCCTACTTCTGTCCGGCAGTCCCATTGTGCAGTCATATCAAGTCCAGTGGCATCTTTATTGCACAGTTGAGTCCGAAAGCTGGCGCTCTCCGTGCCAGCGTGCCCAATGCGGCACGCGAAGCGGCTCCGTAGGAGCGGCGTGCCCCCTGCCCCATCGCCCGATGCCCAGTACCGCTAGGGATCGGGGAAAAGTTAACAAACCGAAACATAGTGGGCACTTTTGCCAAAAGCGAGCTTCAATAGAGTATAGAGCGGACTTGCTATAATGGTTTAGGGGGCCATGAGAGGGTATCTCTTGGTTGCAAAGGGCTGGCAAGTACCCTGTGGCTTAGGGACTAGCAGCAGATTTGGCCCGGTTCCAGGCTGGCCGGCACTTAAAACCAGGCATTTTACGATTCACTCAGGGAAGGCGCACGCCGCCCCGTTTTCCGCCCCGGTGTACAAACAGGGGGTTTCCAAAGGGGATATTAATATGAAAACACAGAATCGCCCAAACCGGTTTAAAATGCTGGCTGGACTTTTGTCCGCTGCCGGTGCCAGCTTGCTGATCGGTCTGCCCGCCGTGGGGCAGTATTACTATCCGTACAGTATTTTCAACCCGAGTTCGCGGCCTTTTCTCGAATCTTCTGACGATGCGAGTGCTGACGAGCCAAATGTTGTGGAGCAAGTGGCTGCGAATAATTCACTCAAAACGCTCAGCTTAGCCCTGAAAGAGGCAGGACTCACTGACAAGCTGGCAAACAAACAAGAAGGCTTGTTTTTCACAATTCTAGCTCCGACGGATCGAGCTTTTGAGGCTTTGCCACCGGGGGCGGTTGAGGAGTTGCTGAAGCCGCAGAATAAAGAAAAACTGCTGAAGATTCTTAATTACCATGTGATTGCCGGCAAGGTTAGTGAGAGTGACTTCCAGAAAGGGGAAGTAAAAACTGTCGAAGGCAATTCAGTCAAAATTGTTGTTGACCAACCGGGCAATCAAATCAAGTTTAATCAGGCCCACCTCAATCCGCCGTCTATTCCAGCCACCAACGGCGTGATTATTCTGATTGACAAAGTGCTTCTCCCCCCGGACTTGATAGGGCAGCAAGAAAGCTCTCTGTGGTGACCGGCAGTTGTAGGGTGCGTTCCTGAGAGTATGCCGTATTAGTAGGGACTGCAAGAGGGAACGCACCCTACTGTAGCGGCGAGAAACCAGGTTTCTGGATGTTCCGTTTAGTTTTACCGGCCTGTTCCAAGAGGGAGCGCACCCTACTGCTAACAGCAAAAGAAAGGCGTGCCGGCTTTGGGACATTGTATGGAGATTTAGCGCTCTAACTTTTGCTGCAACTGCTTGCGCTGCTCGATAGCGGGCAAGAAGTTGGGCTGAATTTCAATCACTTGGTTATAGACTTGCAGCGCGTCGTCGTTCCGTCCCAATCCCTCTAGGGCAAAACCTCGGTTCAGCAGGGCAACCGGATCGCTGGGAGCGAGTTTTATGGCTTTGTCAAGGGCAGCTAGGGCTTCGTCGTAGCGCTTGCTGACGGTGAGGGCGATGCCCCGACCCACCCAAGATTTAGGGTCATTGGGTTCGGTTCTCAGGGATCTGTCAAAAGAAACGATGGCCTCTTGCTGGCGCTTCAATTGCAAGAGAGCAAATCCTCTGTCTCGCCAAGCCTGATAGAAGTCAGGGTTAAATTCCAGCGCCTTTTCATAATCCTTAATGGCATCGTCAAAGCGCCCCAATTCAGCAAGCAAAGAGGCTCGGTTGTGCCAAGCGATATGGAATTTAGGCCTGATTTCCTGGGCCTTGTCGTAGGCTTTGAGCGCGTCATCAGGGCGCTGCAAGAAAAACAGCGCACTGCCTTTGCCCACCCAAGCGGGATAGTAGTTAGGGTCGGTAGCGAGCGCCTCCTCAAACGAATTGAGCGCCTCTGGGAAGCGCTGCAATTTACTGAACACATTCCCCCGGTCAACCAGGGCTTGGATGTCCTTGGGATTGGCTTTGAGGGTGTCGCTGTAGGACGCCAGGGCTTCTTGATAGGCTTGGCGTGCGTCTTGGGGGCGGTTTAAATACTCTAAGGCCAAAGCTTGGTTTTCCCACGATTTGGGGTCTTTCGGCTGGATTTGGCGGGCTTTGTCAAAGGCGTCGAGCGCTTCTTGAAAGCGCTTCATGCCAATCAGGGCGCGTCCCCGACCGTTCAAGGCTTGCACGTCACTGGGATTGAGTTCGAGGGCTTTGTCATGGGATTTTAGGGCGTCCTCGTAGCGCTGCAATTGATACAGGGTCTTGCCCCGGTTATTCCAAATTTTGGGGTCATCGGGCTGGATTTTCAGCGCTCTGTCATAAGCGAGGAGCGCTTGCTCGTAGCGCTCTAAAAGAAAGTAGGCATCGCCTTGAATCTTCCTGGCTTGTGGGTTATCGGATTTGTTTTTGAGCACCTGGTCAACGATAGTGAGCGCCGCTTCTGGTTGCTGGGCGTCGATAAATTGAGCGGCTTGGCTGAGTTGGTCTGGGCGCAGGAAAAAAGCTAGGCTGCCTGCGGCTAATCCCAACACCGCCACTATCGCCCCGACGTGCCAGGACTTGAACCGGCGCTGCACAGGGGGGGGCGCTACCGTTCCAGTGGGGGTGTCTGGCGCACCGCCGGTGGATATTGGGCGGTTGGGCGGTCTGATTTGGGAGGGGGTGGCTTCCCCTTGGTTTTCGCTGGGGTTCCCTTGGGGCAGGTTGGCCAGATCGGTGAGGACTTCCTCTGCGGACTGGTAGCGGTCCCTGAAGTGTGAGCGCACCATTTTGTCCAAAATCTGGGCCAGCGGTTCGCTCACCTGGGCTTTGTCGCGCCAGACGAGTTCGCCGGAAAGCGGGTCTTGCGGCAATCGCGATGGCACAGTGCCGGTTAAGGCTTGGATGGCAATCGCCCCCAAGGCATAAATGTCGCTGTTATGGCGGGGACTGCCGGCTAGCTGTTCGCTGGGCATGTAGCCGGGAGTGCCAATGGCAACGGTTCCACCCTCGCTTATCCCCTGGCTGCTGACTTGTTTGACTGCGCCAAAGTCAATTAAGACTAATTTCCCGTCACCGGCGCGTCTGATTAAGTTGGAGGGTTTGAGGTCGCGATGGATGACGTTCTGTCGGTGGACAAACGCTAGTGCCGACAAAACATCCTTCAGCAGGGGGATGACAAAGGCTTCACTGAGCTGCTTTCCCGGTTGAATCTCTTGACTGAGAGGCTCTCCTTCTATACAATCGAGCACTAGATAAAATTCCTGCTTTTCCTCAAAGTGCGCTAGCAGGCGCGGGATCTGGTCGTGGCTGCCGAGCCGGTGCAGGACTTTTGCTTCGGTGTCAAACAAACGTCTGGCTGTCTTGAGTGTCAGTTCGTCTTTCGCCTGTGGCTTGAGCTGCTTGACGACGCACCGAGGGTGGTCAGGCAGTTGGTGGTCTTCTGCAATATAGGTCTGGCCAAATGCCCCGCCTCCCAAGGAGCTGATGATTTTGTAGCGTCCACCTAGTGTTTGTCCCAGTAAAGTGTCCATGAGATGTCTCGGTTAGATTCGCAGCAGCACAACCGGCAGCAGATATATGCCACAATCTAGCAGGTTTTTTCTGGTTGGTCACTATCCACTTTATCGTGAATGTTGGGGTGTTTGATGCCGGGGTGCCGGCGGAGACAGGCTGTGCGGGGGACAGCTGTCCGGTTTCTGGGGGTGCCGGTTGCAGGGGGGCGGGCCCTGCCTTTGACTGTGCCCGGGTGCCGCCCGGTTGCTGGCAGGCGGGCGCAAATGAATGCTGCATCAAGAAATCTGGTGCGCGGCTGTGGGTGAGGTTTATTGATTTTTTGAACCGCAGAGGGCGCAGAGAGCGCAGAGGGAGAAATTGAGCTGGGCTTTTAGCAAAGTTTGGCCGGCAGGGAGAAATATTGGTTCAAGATATTTGGGAGCGATTGAAATTATAAGTCTGTGAAAAAAGGGTGTCAATTAGGGAGGTGCCGTTTTGGCAGATAGATTTTAGCGGCGGATTCGGTAAAATGATTCAGGCTGATATAGGTAAAGGTTTCTCTGTAAATGCGTATCTCTCTGAATTGGCTGCGGGAACTGGTGGATGTTACGATGAGCCCGGAACAGTTGGCGGAAACGCTAACTATGGCTGGGTTTGAGGTGGAAGATATTGAAGACCGGCGCTCTTGGGCTGATGGGGTGGTGCTTGGGAAGGTGATCGGCTGCGCCCCACACCCGAATGCGGACAAGTTGCGGGTGTGCGGGGTGGATATTGGGACGGGGGGGGAGCCGCTGAATATTGTCTGCGGCGCATCTAACGCTCGGGCTGATATCTATGTGGCGGTGGCGACTGTTGGCACTTATCTGCCTAATGTGGATTTGAAAATTAAACCGGCTAAACTGCGCGGTGTGCCTTCGGAAGGGATGATTTGCTCTCTGGCTGAACTCGGTTTGGCGAAGGAGTCCGCCGGCATTCACATTTTTGAGCTGGAGAACCCCCAACTGGGCAGCGATGTTCGCCCTCTGCTGGGTCTGGATGATGTGATTTTGGACTTGACAGCAACGGCAAATCGTGCTGACGCTCTCAGTATGGTGGGGGTGGCTCGGGAGGTGGCGGCGCTGACCGGCGCAACTGTGTGTCTCCCGGAAGCGGGCGAGCTGGGGGAAACCCTGTCTGAAGGTTCAAATTTGAAGGTTGACAGCTCTCTGCAATCGTGCCCGATTTATATCGGTACGGCGATTGAAGGGGTGAAAATTGCCCCGTCTCCAGTGTGGTTGCAGCGCCGGCTGGAAGCTGCTGGGGTGCGCCCTATTAATAATGTGGTGGATGTCACTAATTATATTTTGCTGGAGTGGGGGCAGCCTCTGCACGCTTTTGACCGCGAGCGCTTGCAAACTGTCGCCGGCAGCGAGAGCTTGACAATAGGCGTGCGATATGCTAAGGCTGGGGAATCTCTGAAAACTCTGGACGGTCAGGTGCGGGCGCTGCAAGCACAAAATCTGCTGATTGTGGCAAATGACCAGCCGGTGGCTCTGGCGGGTGTCATGGGCGGTGAGGAAACGGAAGTCCATGAGGGGACGCTTTCTTTGGTGCTGGAAGCGGCGATTTTTGAGGGGGCGGCGATCCGCCGGTCGGCTCGCAGTCAGGGTTTGCGCTCTGAGTCGTCCACTCGCTACGAGCGGGGGGTGAATCAGGCGGAATTGCCCGTGGCTTGCCGGCGGGCTCTGAAGTTGATTGCTGAGCTGGCTCAGGGGGTGCCGGTGTCTCAGGCGATTTCCCGGGCGGAATCTGTTAGTTTCACTCGCTCTGTGGAGTTGCGCCTTGACCGAGTTAATCGGGTTTTGGGAAAGGTGAAGCGGGGAGATGCAACTGGGGAGTTGCAACCGGCGGAGATGGAGCGCATCCTGACGGCGCTGGGTTGCTGTGTGGAGCGGACGCCGGAGCGGGTGTGGACGGTGACTGTGCCGGCTTATCGCTACCGCGATTTGGAGCGGGAAATCGATTTGATTGAGGAGATTGCCCGCCTGTACGGCTATGATAATTTCTGCGAGACGCTTCCGGGCAGTGCGATGCTGGGCCATTTGCCGGTGGGAGAGCAGCTGACTCGCGATCTGCGATCGGCTTTCCGCGCTGCGGGTTTGACGGAACTGATGCACTACTCGCTGGTGAAGCCGGTGAAAGAAAATCAGGTGGCGCTGGCGAATCCTCTGTTTGTGGAATATTCGGGGCTGCGGACTGAGATGCTGTCGGGGCTGATTGACGCTTTCCAGTACAATTTGCAGCAAGGAAATGGCCCGCTGAATGGGTTTGAAATTGGCCGCATTTTCTGGAAGGACGGGGATGTTTTGAAGGAAGCTTCGGCGATCGCCGGCATTCTGGGGGGCGATCCGGAAGTGGGGCGCTGGGTGCGCGGCGGTCGCGAGCAGCCGCTGAGCTGGTTTGAGGCGAAGGGCTTGCTGGAAAGCGTGTTTGGGCGCTTCAGCGTGCCGGTGGAGTGGAAACAGGAGAGCTCTGAGGAGCGCTTGCACCCCGGACGCACGGCGTCTCTGTGGGTGGGGAGCCGCCGGCTGGGGATTTTTGGCCAGCTGCACCCCCAGTTGCGCCAAGAGCGGGATTTGCCAGATGAGGTTTATGTGTTCCAGATGGATTTGGCGGTGCTTTTGGCTGCTGTGGGTGAGGCGGCGGTGGGAAGCCGGTTCCGCCCCTTTTCGAGTTACCCCGCTTCTGACCGGGATATTGCGTTTTTCGCGCCGGTTGGGGTGTCTGTGGCGGACATTGAGCGGGCGATCGCTAAGGCTGCTGGTTCGCTTCTGGAGTCGGTGGCGGTGTTTGATGAGTATCGCGGCGAGCATGTGCCTTCGGGTCAGCGGAGTTTGGCGTTCCGGCTGGTTTACCGGGTGAGCGATCGCACGCTGACTGATTCTGATGTCGAGCCGGTGCACCAAAAGGTTCGGGAGGCTCTGGTTGAGCAGTTCGGCGCTAGTTTGAGAAGTTAGAAGGGAAAGAACTTCACCCCCTAAGGGCAGGCACGGGGGCCTGCCCCTACAAATCTATCCCAGACGGAACAGGAGAATGCATCTGTGAGAGGCTCTGACTTGAAAATAGTTTTGTAGGGGCGATGCCCCCGTGCTCGCCCCGCCCCCAAGGCAAAGGCTAGAGTAAATGCAGTGGAGGGATTGAACTGATGGAAGAATTAATGACTCTCAAGGAATTGCTGCGCCAGGGTAAAATTCCTGAGGCTCTGGAACTGGTGGAAGAGTTAGAGGAGATGAGTAAAACTGACAAACTAAACAAAATTTTCAGTTTCGGGATTATTCTGCTGTTGCATCTGATTAAAGAAGCGGCAGAAAAGCGCATCACTAGGTCGTGGGCTCTTTATATCCGCAATAGTGTCAAGCAAATTCAGCGCAGCAATCGCCGGGAAAAAGCGAAAGGAACTTATCTGACTGAAGAGGAATTAGCAGAAACGTTACAGGATGCCTACGATTTAGCACTGGAGCGAGCCTCGCTGGAAGCTTTTGAGGGTCGCTATGAAGCTGAAGAGCTTGGGAAATTTGTCAGTCGGGAGGAGATTTTGGGAAGGGCAATGGATTTGATTTTAGAGCGCCAGGGATAGGAGTGCGGTTCAGCCGCGATCCCGATGCCGGTGAGCTGAGGCTGCGCGTTGCCGGCTATAAACTTCCGTAAATTTTTGTTAATTTTGCGAAAAGTCTAACTTCTTGCAGGTGAGGGGTGGTAGGATAGTACCGGCGGCAATTACAGACGCCCCCGCAAGGGGAAATCTAAACTCTGTATTAAGTATGGCTAAGTATGTGATGTGGGGAAGTTACTGTGAGAATGTGCTGGAAAGGCGGGAGCCTTACCGGCAAGCTCACCTGGATGGACTGAGGAAGCTAAAGGAAGCCGGTGTTCTGATTACGGTTGGCCCAACTAAGGATGTCACCAAGGTGTTTGGCCTCTACGAGGCGGAAGATGAAGCGGCGGTGCGCCGGCTGGTTGAGGCAGATCCGTACTGGCAAAACGGCATCTGGACGGAGTATGATGTGAAAGAGTGGATTCAAGTGTTCTGAGGGGGGAACGGGGTGAACATCTTGCAGCCAGGGGACGGCGATTTAGTCGCCGTGAACTACAGCGATTTGCTGGAAAATATTTTAAGAGCTTTGCGGAGTCTGAATCCGTTCAGGATATCGGGAGATCGCCGCAAGTTGCTTGTTGATATTGATGAATTTGCCGCCTCTCTAGCGACTTCGGCGCAGGTGCAGAATCCCCTGGAGTCATCCCTTGGGGTTCGCTCCGCAAGTGTCAACTTTAGCCGAGGTTTCCGAGAGGGCTTTCCGGGTAAGGTGCGGGAGATAAGAGAGTGTTTGAGGGAGAAGCTAGAATCCGCACTGGGAGAAACCGGCTCTATTCAGGAGCTGGTTGCCGGTTTAATAACGCGCGATCTGCAATCTTTTCCGGGGAACCGAGGTCAGTTGGGTTTTGCCTATGACTTTGGCAAGCGGTATGATAACCTGGAGAAACAGAAACTCAGTCTAGAATTTGACCGTTCCGGAAGTGAGTCCCTGCTGAAATTCCACAAACTCACGATTGCGGTGCGGAATATAAATCAGTTTCAAGACAGTCTCAGGCGGGGATTGGAAAACTACATTGAGCGGGAGGTGCCTTGGGAAAGTGAAGAGGACAAGTCAGATTTGTATAGCGCTCTCGACCGGCTGGAGATTGAGGAATATTCTGACTTTTACCGGCTGCAGGAAATTGTTGATACAGAAACCCTGGGTAAGCTGAAGAAAGAAGCGAAAATTGCTTATTTGGAGTATCTGGTCGAGAACATCGAGACGCAAGACTCTCTGGGACTTATCTATCTGCGAGATTTGCTCCGGCGTCTGAGGCTGATAGAAGAGTATATCAGCGCTGACAGAGCGGATGCGCATTACGAAGTGAGCTATGCTGGGGTGACGGTTAACTATAAAGATGCGTTTTCCCGCGCCGAAGCTCTGGACTCCCTTCCCATCATTCCTATTGTAGGCGGGTACTTGGGAGAAAATACGGACAGGAGCGGGGGAGAGATTCAGTTTGTTTTTGGCCTAAAATTAAAGTTGGCCGGCAAGGTGCAAGCGCTGGGGGGTGATGAAGTCTTTGACTACAATCTGGATATCATCAGTCCAGAAAGCAAGAAACATCAGGAGGAAATCGCGGACTCTTCCCAGCGGGAAACTTTTGCCGCCAGAGTGTTGAGGCGGGTGTTTTTGTACTTTTTCGTGTTTGCGTGCGATGACCCATCCGCTGCCGGCTATACGCCAAGCAACGACTTAAATTACGATCCGGTTGCGGCTTTTGACACCCGAATCCTGCCGGTGCTGCAAGGAAATGACGAGGGGGCGAAAAAGAAACTATTTCGGAATATAGTGCGAGGCTTCAATAAGTATAATGTGCGCGACAAGATAAGCCGGGTGAGGGAATTGCTGAGGAACTTTCTGGACAGACAGGCGATTTTGCCAACCCGAACCTATCCCATCCAGATTGCGGTGAGGAAAGGCATCCTGAACCGGGATATCGACAGCATGATTAACGGGGCTTTCTTTGGGGAGGTATTGGGGCGCAATCCCAAGGAATGCCTGAGATATATCTCGATTGGCGGGGCGCATGTGGATGAGGACGCTCTCTGCCAGCTGCCGGCTAGCATTACTGTAGAAGATATCCGCTACTTTACGGCTGAAGAGCGGGAAAAGTTCAGCTGGGAGTATGATATAAAAGGGATCAGTGCCCTGCCGGTGGCTTGGGTTCCCAAGCAAGAGGCTTGTTGGAGTGTCTACACGAGGAATTTGCAGCAGAATAAGCTAGTCCTGTTTCCCTACGACAACCGGCGTCTAAACGAGGATAACCCGAATCGTTTGGACACCACTCAGGCTTTTGTTTACCAGTTCACCTGGGCAGTTATAGCACCTATATGCCTGAACCTGTTGCTGGAAAATGCGCCGGACAATTTATTTGTCCCGATGGTGAGGCTGCACGAGGGCGACGACGAGAACCCTTTCCCGCTTGAGAAGTTTCTGGCAAACCTTTCTAAAGGACTGTCCCACCTGCTGAATGAGAAATGCCGGTGCAGTTCCCAAGGGTTCCGGGTGAAGAAACTGAATGAACACACCATTAGGAATGGTCTGAGTTCCCTGTACTCTGTGCTTCCCAAAAAGTTTCGCTTTGTCGAGGAGTTCCCAACGCTAGAAAAACTTGCTATTATTATAGTATCCAGCGTGGAGAGCGACGCTAGGACAGGTAACAGGAACCCGAAAAGCCGCATTTCCAATTTGCTCGGAGAAGTGGCGAGCGTCACGCGCCAAGAGGACGGGACTGTTCGGCTGGAGATTCTCAAGACTTTTTCTGACAATGACCGCAATTCGCGTATCTATTCTGACCCGCCGGTGCTTATAAATACGGTGGACAATCTTTATCGGGAGGGATACCGGCACTTTTTGTATATCGCTCAAGCTCCTTATTCCAGCACCCTGCACATCACCAGGAGTCAGGAGGAGGAGGAACTGTATTTTATGTCACCCAGACTAATCAAGGAGTTGAAGGGAGAGCGTGAGGACATTAAGATATACCCGGTGTTTTTTGATAAATACTACGTCCGCAAGCTAAAAGATCCGGGGGTGAGATCCTTGTACGTCTCAAACACCGAGCAGCTCACAAGTCTGTCCAGCGATCCCCAGCAGCAAGCAGTGGTGTTTTTCAACCTGTTTAATGGGATTACGGTAGGGAACAAGGAGGAGCGCTTTTACAACGGCGTTGTTTCTTACGCTACACTGGTAAATATCTATGAAGGCATTCTCGATGACATGGACATCCGTCAGGGATTGCTGGATGACACTCCCCTGAAAGCTGACTTGCTGCAATACCTGACGCTGTTTCACTTTTCGCGGTTCGAGAGAAACAGCAATATCAGTTTAAAACTCGACCCTTACGAGAATATCATCGGGGATGATTCGTTTGGGAAGCTGTCTATCTTTAACCACATGAGAGAGGAGATTGAATTTAACGCTTTGGCCTTTATGACCGAGATTAAGAAAGCATTAATAGAGGAGGCATCTAGATAAAAAGGTTCGTAGTAGGGCTTTAGCCCTACCCCCCCCAAGGGGGAAGGACTATAGCAACAGCCATTTAGGTTAGAACATTAGACCTTGGGGGCAGGCGTCTCGCCTGCCCTACGCCTATCCTTCATAGGACAGGCGTTCCTTCCGACCCAATATCCTCAACTGGCTGTCTATTGCTATACAATTTGGGAGAAGGTAGGATGAATACTGTCAGTAATTATTTCGATTACCTCCACTTTACAGAGTGTGACTTGGAAGACTGGAGCTTGCAAAAGACCATAACTTTTAAACAGGGAGAGGGCTTTAGGTTCGACCAGTGGCAGCTTTTAATCGAGACTCGCAATATCGGAATTCTTCCTGGCCATCCTCTAAATCCAACGGATGAGCTGATTTTCTGGCAAAAATGCCTCTGCATTTTCACCGGCGTGAAGAAATCCGTGCTGCAGATCGCTGAGTATGTTGAAGATCCGCCAGGTTCTAATAACTACGTCCCCCCCAAAAAACAGCCGCCAACTGTCATTGAAGATTTCTTCCCTGTAGATGAACCCGTAACCTTGTTTGAACTGGAGGGTATTTACAATAATCCGCTAGCCTGGGTAGACTGGGAAATAGAAAGTGTGTCGTTTTCTCTTCAGGTAGATACTGAAGACGATCGCAGCTTTATCCCGGCATCAAAATACTGCGCTCCCGCCCCCACAATGTCCCCGGTCAGCTAAAAAAGTTTGTCCAATAATAGTTGCGGTGCGGTAGGTCGCACCGACATCCTATTGTAGTACAATAATAAACGCCGCAAAGCAGGAAAACATGATAGCAGAAAATTTAGGCCGGCTCTTTGAGGTCGGGTTCAACACCGGCATCCTCGCCTTCATCGAACACCACCAGATAAAGCATAACTTTGGCACCCTGTACCGGCACGATTTGCAGCACTTGCACTTCCCCGAAATGCTGAAGCGGATGGTTGAGGATGAAGAGCTGATCAGCACTGAGAATATCGGGATTGTGGAAAAGTGGAGCCTGTACATGATCCAGAAAGGCTTCCTCTCTGGGTTAAACTTCTTCTGGGAGTACATCAAAGCTGCCGGTTGGGACGATAAGCAATTGGCAAATACCGAAATTATGTATTACCAGTGCAGCTTTTGCGAAGCCAATAGCATCAAAACATATCCCAAGACTGAGGAGCAAGAATATGGCGAGTTACTGTCTCAGTTTGGCCCTTTAGATAACCTGGATACGGTGATTCACCGGCACAAGACTAAGGGAGAGTTTTTGAAAGCGGACACCCTGATGCTCTTGAAAAACAGAGATAAGTACAGGATTCTTTCCCTAGACTTATCCATATTTTCTGTCAAGTCCGCGCAAGACCTCTTAGACTTGGAAGACAAAGAACTGGAAAATCAGCGGCGCATGTTGCTGCGCGAGATTAGCTATTTGCGATCCAAAAGCTTTTTCTCCAAACTGCGGATAGACACCGGCTCCACCGGCAACTTGGGGGTGGAGTTTTCCGAAGAGTTGCACCGGTACTTCACCGCCTTTAAGCGCGAGGACAAAGAAAGCGCAAAGTTAATCCAAGCGGCTTCCTACGCTCACAGCTTCTATGGATTTCTGCGACAAACCGGCATCTTGACAGAAAGTGCGCCGGTGGTGTTTAATGCAGTTGGGTACAGTGACCGGGGCATCAGCGCCATGTCCCTGCGCCCGGAAAACTTAAACGTACTGGCAACTTGTGCGCAGATTTACAAAAATCAACGTGATAAACAGGAAATCAACACCGCTCGCCGGCAGGTTTTAGGGATTATCCAGCAAAATGCCACTCGGAGTTTTAATGAGGGGAAGAAGTTCGTCGAGTCGCTGTCAGAAAAACCTCTCAGCCTCAGAGAGGACGGAATTGCAGAAGTCCTTCACACCGAGCGGATGGATGGCTTTCTCAACTCTATAGATATTATACCGGCTGAGTTAGCAGCGCAGCTAGACATCAGTCCCAAATCCCACCTGAGAGACGCTCACGCCGAACTTATCAGAAAGGCGCTGGTTTCGGACGATACCTATATATTTTTAACCGGCAATCCCGGAATTGGCAAAACCACAGCCATCGCCAACTTTCTGCAAGCTCACATCGACGAGGGGTTTTTGTTCTTCTACGTCAGTCCCCGCAAACAAGTTAACCTAGACATCATCGAGAAATTCAAATCCCCAGACACCGACAAACTGTCCGACAGCCGGCTGTTTTGCATCAACACCAACGCCAGCATCATCAAAGAAAACGGCGGAAAACCCACAGTCGAGTATCATTCTAATCAGCGCCAGGATGATTTTACCGCCAAGTCCGTCCACTTCCTCAACGCTACGGGAGGGGCTAAAGCCCCTACTACGAACACGCGCCAGAAGCGCCTCCAGAGGGAAACCGAAGACACATTTCGAGATATTGGCGAGCGAACCGCCGGCGTACTAGCTAGCATCTGCGAAGGAATCCACGCCCTCATCGACAGCAGGAAATACAATAATATTGTCGCCACAGTCTCCATCCAGTCTTTGCGGATCACCCCCAATGGAGCCAACACCCTAGATCACCTTGACAAAATCTTCAAACGTGCTTACAATAAGCGCGAGGGGAAAGTCATTGGCTCCGAGATGCGCAAAATCTCGCAAAGGATAAAGCACGTCTTTATCATGGTAGACGAAATCACCGGCGACGATAGCGGCGTCAACTTCCTGAAAGGAATCAGCCAATTTTTGCACCGCTTTCAGCTAGCGCAGCACGGCTTCAACACCAAAGTCATTGTCGCCGACGCCTCTATTGTTGAGCCAGAAGTTATCACCCAGCACCTCTCGGAAGCCTCACCGGAACCGGACAAAATCTATTTCCGGATGGCGAAACAAACCGCAGCGCCTCTTTCTGTGTCGCGGTTTCCGTTTAAGAGAGCCGGTGCTATCGCCATCAACGCCAACTCCTATCCCGCTCGCAGTTTGTCAATCACCTATAAGGTGTTTGTCGAGTGCTTGAAATACAGCGAGGAGGCGGTTTCAGACAAAGGGAACAGCTTGGTGAAAGCCGTACAGTCAAAGATAGCCGAGGACATCAGCGCCTACTTGGAAAATCCAGACGCCAGTCAGCTGCTGGTGTACATCCAGGACAAAAAGAGATTGCAGGAGCTAATTGAGAAACTTCGGAAGCAGTGGGGAGAGTTTACGGAAAATCAGGACTACCTGGAAATCCACGCCAATCTCTCCGAGGAGGCTAAGAAAAACATACACCAGCACAAGAATCATGTCAAGGTAGTCTTTATGACATCTTCCGCGAGTCGGGGGCTGTCTTTTCCCAAGGCGAAGCGCATCCTGGCGGAAATTCCCCGCTTCCAGGTGGAGAGAAACCTGATGGAAGTCATCCAGGTTATCTA
Source organism: Oscillatoria princeps RMCB-10 (assembly GCA_019359235.1). Classification (GTDB taxonomy): domain Bacteria; phylum Cyanobacteriota; class Cyanobacteriia; order Cyanobacteriales; family Oscillatoriaceae; genus Oscillatoria; species Oscillatoria princeps. The sequence continues at coordinate 111,636 of JAHHHT010000012.1, read as the reverse complement.
CAGAGCGCGTGGGGAATATCGGGAAAATGGGGAAAGCAAGACTCTCGACGGCGAAGACAAGGAGCTGATTTTTTACTTGTACGATAGAGCGCTATATTACCCCAAAGAGCGCGATACTTCCTTTGAGGACTACGCCAAAGAGCGCCAGCTTTCCATCCAGGAGAGCGTCTTAAGTTTGTTAAATATCTTGCTGATTCTCAAGGTTTCCGTGATGACGCGGATTGTGGGGGCTTGGCGTCTGGGGAGGAAAGAGTTTATGATGATTCCTATCGGCGGGAAGTCTGTGTCAGCAGCCGGTGATACCTTTACCGGTCAGATGACTAATCTAATCCGAGAACTGAAGAACGAACACCGCCGTCGTCCCAGCTACCTGGTGCTCCAGCAGGTTTATACCAGTTTGCAGGAAATTCTGAGCCGCGCCGAATTCACCTTGCTCAATCCAGCCACATCGAGAAACCCGGTTTCTCCAAGAAACCGGGTTTCTGAAAAGCTTTCCTATCTTTCCTTGCGGGAGCTGTTCAACCGGCAGTTTTCCCAGATGTGCCGAAGCCTTGACAAATTGCTAGATTATGGTAACATAGAAGCGGGGCACATTAGTGGCAGCTTGCTGGTGGTGCCGGTGGGTGAGAAAACCCTGGAAGAAACTTACCAAATTCGACTGGAACAGCAGATCAGAAAGCACGCCACCCCCGAACTGATCGCCAAAATGCGGGCGATTAGCCACCGCCAGGAGTACCCGGAAAACCTGCGCACCGCCATCAGGGGTGGCGCGATGGAGCTGGTGAAATTGCTCAGCGGCGAAGTCAGCCGAACTCAGTGGTTTGAGCAGAGCAGCCAGAGAGACGATCAGTATTATGCTTTGCCACTGTTTGCCTTTATTGCCGGTGAGGCGATGCGGGACTATTTCAAAACCAATCCAGAAGAGGAAGAAGACACCGAATTTCGCACGCTTATGTCCAAGTATGTCCACTCCCTTTACCCAGCATACAACACCCTGCCCATCGGTCGCAAGTACGGGGAATTCCCCTTTCTTATCTTCAGGAGCTACAGCCTAGAAGAAATGAGGGAAAAAATCTTTACCGACAAATACCTCCTCACTTCCAGTGAGCTGAACGTCCTCAACTTGATTTTGTCTAAAGAAAAGTAGGGTGGGTTAGCGACAGCGTAACCCACCCCCCCAAAGAAAAGTAGGGTGGGTTGGCGACAGCGTAACCCACCCCACTCAGCTACTCAGCTTAAATTTGACCGCAGCGCTGATTGGCGGATACAGATTCCAGCATCTTTTTGGGATAGGGCAGATTGAGATTATTCATTAGCTCGATGAACTGGCTGCGATTGCGCCCCGCCAACCGGGAATTCCAGCACTTTTCTTCCCCAATAGTAGACACTGTTTGCCCCTTATAATCGTGACAGGGATACACCAAAGTGTCATCCGGTAACGTGAATAACTTCTGCGTTACAGCATCATACAGCAAACCGGCATTGCCATTCTGAAAGTCAGTACGACCGCAACCCCGGATCAGCAGCACATCTCCGGTTAACAGGTAAATGCCATCGATAAGATAAGCATTATGGCTGTCAGTATGACCGGGGGTGGCAATGGCGCGGATCTGTAAGCTTCCCAGTTGCAAAATCTTCCCATCCGCCATATAGCCATCCGCACAAGTCACCTCAGTATTTTCCGGCAAAATAGCCAGACAGCCCGTAAGTGTCCTCAGCTTGTCTGTGCCGGTGATGTGGTCGGCATGGATGTGGGTTTCCAGGCAATAGCGCAGGGTGAGATCCAACTCTCGCAACAGCTGGAGATCCCGTTCCACTTGTTCCAATACAGAATCGACTAGGATGGCTGCTTTGGTAGAGAAATCGGCAATCAGATAAGTGTAGGTACTCGATTCTTTATCGAACAGTTGACGCAATAGCATAGTAGATTTCTGTAACGCGAGCGATAGATTTCCAGCACACCAATCCCCCGCAACAGGAGTATCGGCTTTGGGATTGAGGGATTTTAGCAGTTCCTGCGCCAGAGAAGCAGCCTGAACCCGAATTTCGGGAACGGCTATAGTTTCCCAAAGATTGCCCTTGCGGGGTGTTCCCAAAGTGTACAGCAATTCCGATACCTTTCCGTTTGCATCGATTAGAGCACCGTTTGGAGCCGTGTCGATTCCGATTGACAGCTCGTTGAAGCGGATCAGCTTTTGTTCTTGCAAGCTGGCGAGCAAGGGGTGCTGCAACTTGCGATAGTTACAGTTTGAGCCGGTGCAGTTCAGAATCCGGCTGACCAAGAACACTTTCTCCGTTTGCTTCCCCCGTTCCCGAATCGTCACAGCCACCCGATTCTCCAACTCCCGACAGCTTTGAATCCGACCGGCATAATGCTTCAGTTGACCCGACTGCACTGTCGCATCCAGCAGATTTGCCATTTCTTCAGCAATGCGATGCCGGCACACTTCCCAGTAAGCCTTGACGTGGCGCAAAAATCGCTTTTGTTCCTGCAATGGAAGTGCTTGCCAAAGTTGTTTCGTGACTGGGCGGAGTGCGTCGATTACCGCACGCCAGTCGTGCCCCTGCGCCACCGCCGCTCGCACTTCTAGACGCACTAAATGAAGTAATTCTCGCGCATTTATTGGTGCAGTATCTGCCTCAATAAATGCTGGATAATGACTTGTTAGTTTGTGACCGGCAGGCATCAAACCGTGACGCGAGACGGCATATATTTTCCCCTGAAATCCTTTTTGGTGCAAAGTAGCAACCGCATCGACCATCGTCAAGCCGGTGCCCACCACCAGAATAGAATCGTCTGGATTCAGACCGGCAACCGCATCAGCTTCCCAGCCATCTCTCAGATAGCGGTCGAAGTTCTCCAGACCGGCAAGCGGTTCGGGCAGAGATGCCGGGAAATTTCCCAGCGCTAGCACAGCCTTTTGAACGCACAAACACTCACCGTCTTTCAGGTACACCCTGATGCCGGTTGCTGTCGTTTCCAGCGCAACCGCTTCCCCCACAATCCGCTGCAACCGCACACCAGCCCGAGCATTTGTTTCCGCTTCCTTCAACAGTGCCCGCACATAATCCCCATAAACCTGACGCGGGATGAAAGAGGATGCTGTACTGTCAGCATACCCGTTCCTTTGCAACCAGTTCAGGAAGTGAGCCGGTTCATCCGCAAACGCACTCATCTTCCCCGCCGGCACGTTAAGCAAATGACAGGATATTTGCGTCCCGTAAGCCACTCCTCTGCCTACTTCCGGACTCCGTTCAATCAACTTAATCACCACCGGCACGGTTGCATCCCGCAAAAGATTTGCTGCAACCAGACAGCCGCTAAAGCCGCCTCCAATTATGGCAATATCACAGGGATAAATAGTCAGGTTCAGAACGACATCGTTCATATACCTTTTCCTTAAAAAACGCTACATATCGATTTTTTCCCTTTCCCTCTTTCCTCTCCCTTTCCTCGTTCCCAGGCTCCGGCTGGTAACGAGAATCAGTAGGGTGCCGTTCCGAGCGGTAACGCACCCCACAACTCTAATTCTTTTATTCCATTTCCCCCTCAAACCGAGTCGAAAACCATTTGTAAGTCAGCGAACCGGCAATCATCGCGATTACAAACAACACGGGATTCCAGATGCCCAGCACCAGCCCCGTGAGGCCCGGTCCGGGGCAGTATCCAGCAATTCCCCAACCGACACCGAAAATAACCGCCCCCAATATCAGCTTTCTGTCGATATTTTTCTGAGTGGGAACGTAGAACTTTTCCGCATATAATGGGTGCGGGAGGCGCAACACAAAACGGAACGCAATCACCGTCACCCCAACAGCCCCGCCCAGTACGAACAGCAGCGTCCGGTCCCAAACGCCGGTGACATCCAAAAAACCGATAACCCGCTCTCGGTCAATCATCTGGGAAAGACCCAAACCCAGACCAAACAGCACACCTGAAATCAAAGCAACCAGATTTTGTTTCATATTCTTTCCCAAATCCAAATCTTGTAGAGACGCGATAAATCGCGTCTACCCCCTCTTGTAGAGACGCGATGAATCGCGTCTCCCCCTCTTGTATATCCGCGATAAATCGCTTCTTTCCCTCACTCAGGTAGACCATAAAAGCACATGGCGCGTCACGAAAACCGTGACGATTGCAGTGCCCAAAAAAGTCAGAACTGCCACCAGCGAGCGAAGCGAAAGCCTGCCCAACCCACACACCCCATGTCCGCTGGTGCAGCCATTACCCATGCGCGTCCCGAAGCCCACCAGAAAGCCGCCGGCGAGCATCGCCCAGGGAGCGAACTCAGATGCCGGTGTCGGTGCCGGTGCGAGGACATATTCATAGAGTGCCCCCCCCGCCAGCAGTCCGCCCAGAAAAAGCCAGCGCCAGACTCCATCAGACGCTGAACTGAGGGCGCTGTTGAGCGTTCCACTAATCCCAGCGATCCGACCGTTGAATGCCAGCAGGACAGTCGCACTCGTGCCGATGAGCAAACCGCCCAGCAAGCCGCGAACCCAGTTAAACTCTGTCATTTGAACCCTCTGGAATTCTTAAATTCCAGCCCCATCGAGAAAGTCTTCAATCACCCCATTAGAATAACACTTTTCGCTCTCCGTTTTTTCGCTATCCACCGGCATGGGGGGCAAATTGAATTGACCTTGCAACTCCACAACCTGTTTCTCAAGCTCCTTCACCCGTTCAAATAAAGCGCGAATCACCTCAGCTTCCACATCCCGCAGGTTGTTATGCTCCAGAGCATCAGCCCTCAACCCATTCAGACGAGTGATGCGCCCCGGAACCCCCACCACCGTACTGTTGCTCGGCACATCCCGCAGCACAACCGAACCCGCACCGATGCGAACGTTATCGCTAATCTTAATATTGCCCAGTACCTTCGCCCCCGCTCCCACAACGACATTATTCCCTAGTGTCGGATGGCGCTTGCCCTTTTCCTTTCCCGTCCCCCCCAGGGTCGCTCCCTGATAAATCAGCACATAGTCGCCGACAACTGCAGTCTCGCCGATCACCACTCCCATCCCGTGGTCGATAAACACCCCTTTGCCAATTTTAGCACCCGGGTGAATCTCAATTCCCGTGAATAACCGACTTAAGAAAGACAGGAAACGAGGCAGAAAAGGAATGCCTAAACCGTGCAGCCAGTGCGCTACGCGATGGCACCACAGAGCGTGCAATCCAGGGTAGCACAACAGCACCTCCAGCCAGTTGCGGGCGGCAGGATCGCGCTGATAAATCGTTTGCCAATCAGCGATTAAAACACCGATAGGGTTAGCTTTGACTGGGCGAAAACTCTCTCCTCGTGAGGAGGCGTCAGGATACTTGGCTGTCTGGCTGTTTTGGGCTACTTCAGTCGTGGGTTGAGCGTTCTCGATCAGCACTTTCCGATTACCTCCAGTAAATCAGTCCACTTATCTTAACCCAAGTTGCTACTTAGCAGTACGAGCGTGGAGATCCCCCCCTAGCCCCCCTTCAAAAGGGGGGGGACATTCTCAAAGCCCCCCTTTGTAGTGCCGGTGGCACCTTGCCCGCCCCGTTTGGGGGGATCTAGATGCTTAGACTTGTAGGTAGCAACTTGAGTTACCTTGCTTACTAATGCTCCCTTGGAGCTTGCCCTGCCTTGAGGAAAAGCGGGACAATATCGTGTCCGTTCGTTCCCGATTTTCTATATCTGTAGGGGCGGGTTCCCCCGAAATATGTGTGGTACAGAGAGGGAGCATCCCGTTTTTGAAACTACCCTGGTGAGGGCGAAGCCTGAGGATTATCAATTGCTGGTTTTGACCGAGAGATTATTCGCCCTCATGCTTCGCCCCTACATAATCGGGATGCTCACCATAGAGAAGGGTTCTAATAAACCCGCCCCTCCCCTAAAACAGAGATCCGCTCGGACTCGAACAGTAGTCCGGCACAATTAAGCCTAACATGGGTATTCCTAGAAACCAGGTTTCTTGATGCTCTCTTTATTTGTGCTAAAAAAGATCCGAGGCAGCAGCTCCCCCTCTCCCCTTGTGGTCGAGAAAGTTGGGGTGGGTGAGGGGACATTTATGCTGTCCCCTTGTGCGGACAATTCCAGCTAGCGGAAGCGAATTGTCCGCAGGACTTCTACTAGCGTATCGATTTCGTGACAAGTGTTGTAAAAAGCCAGCGAAGGCCGAACCGTACCCGTCAGATTATACCGCTGCATCGTCGGTTGAGCGCAGTGATGACCTGCACGCACCGCAATCCCTTCTCGGGCGAGGCGCTGCCCAACTTGTTCCACAGGGATGTCATCCAAAATAAACGACACCACGCTTACTTTGTGAGGTGCAGTACCAATTAGACGCAACCCCGGAATCTGCGCGAGGCGTTCTATTGCATACTCGGTGAGTTTGTGCTCGTACCGTTCGATATTGCTCATCCCCAGGCGGGTGATATAGTCGATCGCCGCACCCAGTCCAACCGCATCAGCAATATTAGGCGTTCCCGCTTCAAATTTTGCCGGGGGATCGCTGTAAATCGTTCTCTCGAACGTGACATGGCGAATCATGCTGCCGCCACCCTGCCAAGGAGGCATATCCTCCAGGATTTGCCGTTTCCCGTACAGGACACCAATTCCCGTTGGCGCAAAGAGTTTGTGACCAGAAAAGGTGTAAAAATCGCAACCGATCTCTTGAACATTAACCGGCATGTGAGAAACAGCCTGCGCCCCGTCAACAAGGACGACTGCCCCGTGCCGGTGGGCTATTTGCGTCATTTCCCGCACTGGAACAATTGTTCCGAGAGCGTTAGAAACCTGCGTAATCCCAACAATGCGAGTGCGCGGTCCGAGAAGTCCGGCGTATTCCTCCAGCATAATTTCGCCGCTATCGCTAACAGGGATAACCTTTAAAATTGCCCCCGTCTCTTGCGCCAACATCTGCCACGGAACGATATTGGCGTGGTGTTCCAGCGTCGAGAGAACAATTTCATCTCCGGGCTGGATATACTTGCGACCCCAGGTTTGCGCCACCAGATTAATCGCTTCTGTGGTTCCCCGTGCGAAGATAATTTCCGACGCCGAACCCGCACCGATAAACCGCTGTACCTTTTCCCGCGCTCCCTCATAAGCATCCGTCGCCCGCGCCGCCAGAGTGTGAGCGCCCCGGTGAATGTTGGAGTTGTCTCGCTGGTAGAACAGCGACAGGGCATCGATAACGCTTTGCGGCTTTTGAGTTGTGGCGGCGTTATCCAGCCAAATCAGCGGTTTGCCGTTGATTTTCTGGTGCAAAATCGGAAAGTCTTTGCGGATGGCGCTGACATCAAATACAGCCCCAGACTCTAACCCCAGATTTTCCACTGCTGGGGGAGACAGGAAATAGAACGACGGCTGAGGTGTTTCCCGAACCGGAGAATGGCTGGCTTGCGCTCCCGCATCCGCGAAAGCCCTTTGCAAATCTGGCTCGCTGAGCGGTAAAATAGAAGTTGGCTTTGGAGGCGTGGCAATCGAATTGCCCGGAATTCCGCTGGGGGAAATCTGAGGAATCTGGGCGTACAGCTGTTGTGCCGCCTCTTTCAAAGCTTCCACATTCAAGGCATTGCTGGAAGCCGAAGTTGTTGGCAGCGCCGCAGCCGTTTCCTGCGAGGGGGCAGCGGGTTTGATCTGTGCGAATGCCTGAAACAGGTTAGCTTCCAAATTAGCGGGAACCATCTGCGAGCGCAACTGTTTAGCCATTGCGGTTAATGCTTCCTCGCTGAGGGCTGATGCCGGTGCGGAGTTCCCGACTAATGCCACCCCACTCATGCCAGAACTATTCCTCTCAGGCTGCGGAACAGTCCCGATATTGTCAATTGCAGGCTGGGTGCCGGTTGGGGCTGCCACGCTGAGAGCATTCGGCACAGCGGTATAAAACTGATTCGCCATCGATTCTACAGAGATCGGGTCAAACATCCCACTGTCGCCGGTGGGAGGTAATGGCACGTCTTGAGCCGTCCCATGTCCGTTTTTACCGTTATGCGCTGGCATATTGATAGTCATGGTAGTATCCCACCTCCACGTTTTCCAGCACGGCTAGAGCGTCATCGGTTAAGACAGCGCAGGAGAAGTACAGCGTCATCAAATAAGAAGCCACCGCCTGGATGTTGATGCCCATGAACCGCACAGACAGGCTGGGCATTTGTTCGCCGGGAATGCCCATTTGATGCAAGCCGACAACGCCTTGTTCTTTTTCACCGGCACGCACGAGCAGGATATTCGTTTTGCCTGGACCTTCGGGGTTGCCGGTGCGATTTTGCACTTCCAATTTGTCGCAGGGCACAATTGGCACACCGCGCCAGGTTATGAAAGGAGAGCCGAACAGATTCACAGTTACCGGCGGAACGCCCCGGCGCGTGCATTCGCGTCCGAAAGCTGCAATCGCCCGTGGGTGAGCCAGGAAGAAAGCCGGTTGTTTCCACACGCGAGCCAGCATTTCATCGAGATCGTCGGGAGTCGGCGCACCGTAGCGGGGCTGAACGCGCATTGAGGGCGCGGCGGCGTTCAGCAAGCCAAAGGCAGGGTTGTTGATAATTTCCCATTCTTGCTGCTCTTTCATGCCTTCGACAGTCAGGCGAAGCTGTTCGCGCAACTGATCGATCGGCTCGTTGTAAATGTCGGCGACGCGGGTGTGAACGCGCAAAATAGTTTGGACGATACTCAGTTCGTACTCTTGCGGTTCGTTTTCGTAGTCCACAAACGAGGCGGGTAACTCAGTTTCGCCTTCGTAGTCAGCGGCGAGCGCAACTTTTTCTTCCCCGTACAGGTTGAGGAGCGTCTTTAACCGCATGCGATTTTCAACCGCCTGCCGCAAGTTTTCCAGCACTTGTGGGGATTGACTCGCCACTTGGTCGAAGCAGGTTTTGGAAAGCGTCAGCAACCGGCAGGGAGTCAGTGTGCGAACAGTGGCGTCGCTGGGCAGATCTTGATAGAGATCGACTTCGCCGAAGTAGTCTCCCGCACCCAGAACGGCAAGGCGCAAGGGGTAGCCTTGTTCGCCCCGCATTAACACTTCTAATTTCCCTTGAGCGACGATATAGAATTTGTCGTCTTTTTGACCTTCCGCAACTATAGTTTCTCCCATCCCAAAAGACTGGCTTTGAAAGCGATTGGCGAGCGCGGCAGCGTCAGAAGTAGCGAGGTCTGACAGGATGGGGATTGTCCGCAGGTCTTCAGGGGCCACATTCGAGGAGCCGTTGCTGTTATTGACCTTAACTTTTGGAGTTGGTTTGAGAACGACTTTGGTGCGGTTGACGCGGTACGTTCCCGATTGCACTTGCACCCACGGCAGGAAGTGCAGCAGCCACCGGGGTGTAATCCCCGTCATTTGGGGGACGGTATTCGTCGTGATCGCTAGGTTGCGAGCAACTTGGATGTCAATACTTTGTTGCTGCCGGTTCGTTGTTGCGATTGTAACCATAGTAATTCAGCAAGTTTTGCTGCGATAGTACAGGCAAAATCGAGCGTTCGGGCTTAGCTGTGAATGCGGGATTCGTTAGCTAAGTCAGTCAATTTGCTCACAGTTCCAAGATTATACCTAGATCGGGAAAATTCCTATAAAAAAAAACTTAAGAAAAAAAGTGATTTTTATTACAAAGCAAATTCCCATAAGCGCATGTCGTTTTTGTTGTTTATTGAGTCGGTAGCGGGCCGATAGCCGCATACTTGTGGCGAATTCAGGGCAGCGCTCTGTTGATCGCGAGGTAAATTAGGGAGCATCCCACTTTTGCATTATCAGCGGGGGAGCCTTTTGTACAGACGCGATAAATCCCCCTCGTTCGTGGAAAGAGGCGATTTATCGCGTAATGCTGTATGTATACGCGCTTTTTATTATTGCGTCAAAGCCGTGCGCGTTTTAGCGCGGTTGGTTTGTACCGGCGCGATTTATCGAGTCCTGTGCTGCAGCTGGGACTTTTGCCTGATTCTGGACTGAACAGGTGCGCGTGCGGAGCGCACTATATAGAGTGGGGTGGGGAACGCCACAGCGTAACCCACCTCCCCAACCTAGTAGGGTGGGTTATAGCAGTACCCACCCAGGGCACGGACATGTTTACCTTGAGGGCATGAGGCTAGGGAGTAGCGCTGACGCGCCGCAACGCTTACGCCGTACCTACATATAGCGGTTCTCAGTTTAATGTACTATGGCCCATAAACCCGATTTCGTAGGAGCGGTGCGGCACGACCGCCCCTACCGAGTTTCTCCGTAGCACACTAATCTGAGAAACGCTCATATATAAGGCGTAGGACAGGCGTCCCGCCTGTCCCTGTCCCTACTAGAAAGTGAGATGCCCTGTCCTCAACTGACTGTCGATTGCTATAATAAACCGCCCCCGTGAAGGGACGCCAAGCACAGTAGGGTGTGTTGCCCTCTTGGGGCAACGCACCTTCCGGAACACTTAGCAAAAGGGCATTGCACAATTGCGGGATGGTAATGTCATAAGGCGCATGCTCCCGTGCATCGGTGTCAGGAGGGCGGCCACGGGGGGCCGCCCCTACAGCTCCCCGGCGATTGAAAGATGCTGTTGGCCAATTAATAGGGGGCTCAAACCCCACCCCCAAGTTTCCTCGTTCCCAGGCAGTAGTGCCGGTGGCACCGTGCCCGCCCCGGAACGAGGAAACCCACCCCCCCACCCAGTAGGGTGGGGAACGCCACAGAGCACCCCACCCAAAAACTCAACCCCCGCGCTGCGGCTCCGAACTCAGCGGCGGCGTCACCGAACCGATCAAACCGCTAGCAGCGCCAAACAGATTAATCGGATTTTTCCCATCAGTAATCAGCACACTCTGAATGCCAAGACTTTGCAGAAGCCGCGCCTGCATTTCCGGTCCCGCTTGAGCCATAGCTTTCAGCGTTTCCGGCCCAATTGCCGCAACTTTCTGCGCGAATTCCGCACTGGTAATTTCAGCCATGCGATCCGCTTTGTCAATCTCCAGATTAACCAGCGCCTGCTGGTGAGCCAACTCCGCCTCCTGACGCGCTCTCAGCTGCGCCAAATCAGCTTCAGCCCGAATCCGAGCCGCCTCCGCTTCTTGCTGCGCCATATTCACAGCCAATTCCCCTTGAATCCGAGCCGCTTCCGCCTTCGCCCTCGCCTCCGCAATAGCTTGCCCCGTAGACTGAATCGCCGCATTTTCAGCCTGGAATTCCAGCAGCTTTTTCCGCTCTACCTCAGCCGCACCCCGATCGACAATAATCTGCCTTTCCAGTCGAGCTTTAGCCTCTTGCTCAATCCGCTCCGCATCGCGCTTCGCCGCCGCTTCTTGAGCATCCGTCGTAATTTGAATCGCAATCTGAACCGACTTTTGCAGACTGGACAAAGTCCGCTCATCCACCGGCTCCACAGACTGGATGTCAATGTTCGTAATCACCAAATTATTCGCCCGAAAGCGGAATTCATCGCGAACGTGACCTTCCGCATCCGTTCCAAACACAGCCTCCCGAATAATCCGGGCAGAATTCCGGTGAAATTCGTCAAATGGCACCCCCGCCACAGCGCCCCGCACCCGAGACGCAATCGCCTTGCAAGCATCCCCCACAAAATCCGGAACTTGAAACAGTTTTGCAGCAGCTTGCTCATCCGCTCTATCCACATCAAAATACCAGTTATACGACAGCTGCATCTGAAGTCGGGCGTGATCTGATGTTTCCACGATGAAGATATCCGTCATAAAATCAGGGCCCAGCAATATAGCCAGCGACTTAATCACATTCGGTCGCTTAGGCTTGCCACCTGACAAACTCAGCACCGTAAATGCTTCATCAGGTCCCAGCATCACCAAATCCGGGCCAAATACAGTGCGGGCGCTTCGGTTTTTATAGTCGTGGATTTGCACCGCTGCATTTTGCGGGACGTGAAAAACAACCGCCCTAGTTTTATCCCGTTTAGCGACAGGTTTCGAGGCTACAGATTTTTGACCTGCCTCGGAACTCCCTGTACTGTGACTCTGGCTGCGCTCAGAAACAGGATCGGTTTTTTGCGCCAGAAACTCCTCAACAACCGGCGGAAGCTCTTTCTCCCAAAGTTCCTCATACGGGCTGAGCATATACGCCTGGGGGCCGCTCACCAGCCTGAGTTCACCCGTCTGAATATCCCGCACATAAATGCCTTCATTCTTATCCAGAGGAATCGCTTTGCGCCGCTCAACCACTTCCACTTCCACGCGGGGAATATAATCTCGCGGACCGGAAATCATCCACAAATCCCCCGGCTGGCGCTCCACCGCACTCTCGCCCTCCCCCTCACTGAAAGCTTCTTTAGCTCGCAGCAAAAGCGCTTCCCGCTCGCCGAGAACATAGACTTTTTGAATGCCCCCTTCCAGCGACTCTCCCGGATGCGAGAAAAAAGACGCTCTTCCCTGGCGAACCTCTCGCTTTCCTAATTGCGGCTTGCCATCCTCACCAATCGGATCGACCACAATACACCACTCCCGATCGCCCAGAGTCGTAATCCCAACTTCTCCCACCACTTCTTCATACACATCCGGAATGTGTATCTCTGCATCCGAGATTGTCACCAACCACTCATCGCCAGCTTTCCGCTGCCGGCCAAAAATATCAGTAAAAGTGCGTTTCGCCCTCAAGTGCAGCGCTTTCCGCTCTGTCAGAACGTAAGCCTTAACAATGGCAATCACTTCTTCATCAACCCCGGGCAAATAGGCACCCTCTTCTCTCACCAGCCACTCTTCACCGGCACGGCGGCGATTTCCCAGCCGGTCCGTGCAATTCTGTCGCGCCTGCAAGCGCAAAGCTTGGTTCGGCTTAATCACCGTAGCCGCCACAGTTTCCAGTACCTCCACTTCCACCCGGGGCAGATAAGTTCCCGGTCCTTCAAACAGCCACTCATCGCCGGCTGTACGGCTGATAGTTTGAGTCTCAATTTCTCCCTCAACCGTCACCGTCACTGCATCCGAAAAATCCCGAATCGCTCTCAGACGCAGCGCTTGATTTGTCTCCACGACGTGCAAGCGCGTCACATCTTGCTCGATCGCTTCGCCCGGATACAGGGGAAAAGGATCTTGCGCTAAGCGAATTTCCCGATCGCCGTACCGCAGTTTAATTTGGCCGTGCTGATCGGCAACTGGCGTGCCCTCATCATTGCGGAGAACCGGATTGGCAACCGCACAATAATGCCGGGGCGGCACAATTATCATCGGTGAGGGTTTTAATACCAGGCGCTCGTGATCGCGAAGCGTAATCGTTTGCGGGCCAACCTCCAGCCTCGTGACGCCGGTGTTGTTGTCCAGAACGTGAATGTACTGCTGGGGCTTCAGGCGAATTACCCCACTCGCAGTCAGAGGAATTTCTGTTGGATTCTCAGCCATTTGCTTACTTCTCTTCATTACACAGTCTTTACAGCCAGAGCATTTTCAACTCCTAGCTATCTAACTATGAACTTTTTTGCTCGCCTGAAAGTTGATCCTTATCATGGCACTTGATGATGTTAAACACACTAGAAGAGTGATGTAAATCACTGACAGCTATCTTAGCTGAAAGCAATAAGCGGCCTGCTCAGACAAACCCATGAATTATTAAAAAATCACAGGTAATAAAACTTATTTGGGGAGCGTCTTATCTGTGCCACTCTTTCTTGCCAGACAGGCTGGCCGCTCCGGAAGGGCCAGCGCAATAGGTCGGCGGGATAAAGGCGGGCGAGTGATGGCGGGAGACACCCTTTCCTTACCGGCATCCCAAAGACTCGCGAGTCTCCACTCCCGTTTTGGAATTGACACCCGCCGCTCTGGCGCAGAGTTTTCTCACTTGCTCGCCATCCAAAACCGCATCAGTGAAGTCAGCGCCGGTGATATCAGCTTCCTCAAAGTGAGAGCGCTTGATAATCGCTTCCACCAAAACCGCATCCCTTAAATCAGCGCCCGTGAAGTCAACCAAATACGCCAGTCCATTCGTAAAATCTGCGCCCTGCAGATTCGCCTTAATCAGTTGCGCACCGTTAAAAACCGCACCGCGCAAGTCAGCATTGCTAAAGTTAGCCAGCTCCAGATTGGCATCTCCAAACTCGGCCCCTATTAAAGTTTGGCCGGAAAAATCCTTGCCGATTTCCTCCAAGTCGATTTTGCCGGCTCTGATAGAAGAAGAACTTGCGGCTTGTGCCGCTACGGGGAAGAACAGAATAAAAATTGCCAGAGCAATCACCGCCAATCGCTGAAAAAGCCTCATGTCCAATCGTTCCTAATGAAAAGCTTGCCAGTTTTTTTGGGAACACCGGGTTAACTCTATCATATTTCTCCCCCGCCCACGCCCCCAGACGCCGGCACAGTGGGCACAGGCGAGACGCTTACAGACCTGCAGCGGGCGCTTCGCCTGAAAGCGACCGCCGGCAAAACTCCAGCGCCACCGCCACCTCACTTGTTTGCTGGGGGTACTCAACAGCCGGTCGCTTGATCAGCACCACCGGCACCCCCAACTCAGCCGCAACCGCCCGCTTGACATCCTCCCCCCCCGCAGTTCCAGACGCCTTCGCCACCACCATTGAAATTTGCCACTGTTCCCACAGCGCCCGTTCCAGCTCAGGCGATACCGGCGGGCGCAGGGCGACCAGCCGGTCAGGCGTGAACCCGGCTTCGATTGCCGCTTGCAGCGCCGGCACCGAAGGCAGAATCCGGGCGAACAGGGTGCAGCGCTCTTGCCAGGGGCGGAACAGCGGCAGAGGCCGGTAGCCCACAACCAGCAGCACCCGCTCTCCCGCCAGACACTCGCCCGCCAGCAGCGTCTCAAAACTGTCCATCTCTATAAGGATTTGGGATTGGGGATTTTGGGTGCCGGGATTGGGGGATTTGGGGATTTGGGATTGCCAGTCGGAACTCGCCGGCGGGCGTTCGTAGCGCAGGTAAGGGATTTGACACTCCCTCGCCGCCGCCACCGCCAGCTTGGAAATCTCCACCGCATAGGGGTGGGAGGCGTCCAAAATGGCAACAATTCCCTGCTCTTGCAAAAACTGCCCGACTTGACCGGCATCCAGCCTCCCCACCCACACCCGCAACACTGGTGCCGGTGGGTAGAGGGCCCTAGCCGCCTCTGTCGTCACAGAAATCGTGCCGGGCAACTGCGCCGCCGCCATTGCACTGGCCAGCAGGGCACTTTCTTGAGTCCCGCCAATCAGCCAGATGCGCCGGTCTTTGCTGATTCTATTCTTGGCGCTCTTGGCGTCTTGGCGGTTCGTTTCCCTTACCACAAAAAAGCAAATATGTCAATAAGTTTTTATCTCAAAATCGGACTTTATAAAGCTCGAACAGCTCGCCTGGCTGGCGCTTAACCACCTTAGCACCGGCAGCCTTAATCAGCTTTTCCCAAGCGGGCAAAGGTTCGAGGAACACCTCAGCGCCCATATAGGTTTCCAGGATGGCCCAGTTTTCTGCTAGGGGCGGATCCGGGTCGAGGACATCAAAAACGAACTCGCCAGCCGGCTTGAGGGCCCGCTGCACCTCAGCCATAACAGCAGCCCAGTAATCGAGAGGGAAATAGCAGCTGAAGCCGGTGGCGATGGCCATATCGAACTGAGCCGGCTCGCAGTGGAGCTGGTGAGCCGGTGCGAGTTCCACCCCCTTAAACAGCTTGGAGTTGAGCTGGGGTCCGCGAGCGTTGAGGGTGTCCCGCGCCACGGCGCTGATTTCTTGACCGTAAAAGAATGCGCCCCAGTCGCGCCAGGGATAGATGAGAAAGCTGGCACCGCAGCCGATATCCAAACAGCGCTGGTTTTTTTGGGGTTGGGCGATATCCCAGAAAGGGGAAGTGGTTTTGGGTTGGAGGGTGCCGGCAGCCCAGTCGCGAAAGATGGGCATAGCCTCGATTTCGGAGGGCAGGTCGAAGGGCTCGCCGCCATACTGCCGGTTAAAGCGAGACGCCACTTGCGCCACTCTTGACTGCCAGCCGTCTTGGGTGCCGGCACCCAAGAGGTGGCCTAAGGGAGAAGCGGGCTTTTTAGACATCAAGCCCCTACCGCCCCTTGAGAGCTTTGGTAAAGTTCTTGCGATAGCTCTGGTTGGCCACCCACAGCATCGGCCACAGCACCGACAGCCTCAGCCGGTTGGGCAGACTTCGCTCGAAGTTCGTCCGCTCAAACCCACTCCAGAACTTCCATATCCCGACTCCATAACCGACCAGCAACGCAAATAAGACTAAATTCATAATCGATTTCCGAAGCAACTGTTTCAATCCCGTTGCCGGGATTCAGCTGGCCAAAAATATTCTTCTCCTGCCGCCTGCTGAAATCATTATCGCATTCATTTGGGCTTCTTTGCACAATCGGGATGCTCCCATCCGGTCTGCCGGCCCACCGGCACGCTTGGGGGCGGGCTGTGCCTACTTTGCAACCCTTTGGGTGCCGGGGAAGCGACACCGGCAACAAAGGGCAGCTGGAAAGCCCCCGCACTCCAAGGGGTTAAACCCTCGTTAAGGTTATAGAAATGATCGAAGATTCAGCCTTATGCTATGGATAGCTTTTGGCACAGCGGCAAAATTCTCTTCCCCCAGACGCTGCGGTCGTGCGGCTGGTTGCAGGAGCCATCTTCCAGCCATCAACTGTCAGCTTCTTTTAAGTAGATTTACTTATCCCCAGCAGCTTGGCGGGGCTGAAAGCAACTCAGTTCTGGCGCAAGAGGGCATTGGAGCGGCATGCCACAAAAGCCAGCATCATAAGAAACTAGAGTAGAGACAAGCCGAACGCGCCGGAATCGCTACGATGCAACCAAGCGTGCAAACAGCTAAGGAGGACTTATGCGAGCAGTGCTGATGGCTGGAGGATCGGGGACGCGGCTCAGACCGCTGACTTGCGATCTGCCCAAACCGATGGTGCCGATTTTGAATCGACCCATTGCTGAGCACATCATCAATCTTCTCAGACGGCACCACATTACAGAAATCATTGCCACGCTGCACTATCTGCCGGACGTGATGCGAGACTACTTCCAAGACGGCAGCGACTTCGGCGTGCAGATGACCTATGCCGTGGAGGAAGACCAGCCCCTGGGGACGGCTGGCTGCGTCAAAAATATTGCCGAACTGCTCGACCAAACCTTTCTGGTGATTAGCGGTGACAGCATCACCGACTTTAATTTGAGCGCCGCCATTGCCTTTCACAAGCACAAGCGCTCCAAAGCGACGATTGTTTTGACGCACGTCCCCAATCCGATAGAATTCGGCGTCGTGATTACCGATAAAGATGGCCGAATTCGGCGGTTTTTGGAAAAGCCATCGACCAGCGAGATTTTTTCCGATACAGTCAACACCGGCATCTACATCTTAGAACCGGAAGTCTTGGACTACCTGCCAGAAAACAAAGAGTGTGACTTTTCCAAAGACCTGTTCCCCCTGCTGCTGGAAAAAGACGAGCCCATGTACGGCTTCGTGGCCGAGGGGTACTGGTGCGATGTTGGCCACCTCGACGCCTACCGCGACGCCCAGTACGACGGCTTGTACGGCAAGGTAAAACTGGAATTCCCTTACGAAGAGCGCTCCCCCGGGCTGTGGGTGGGTCTGAACACATATATAGATCCGAGCGCAAAAATAGAAACCCCGGTTCTGATCGGCCACAACTGCCGCATTGGCCCGAGGGTGCAGATCGACGCGGGAACCTCAATTGGCGACAACGTTACGATTGGCGCTGACGCAGACATCAAGCGACCGATCATCTGGAATGGGGTGATCGTCGGCGAAGAGGCCCACCTGAGGGCCTGCGTCACCGCCAGAGGGGTGCGGATAGACCGGCGAGCCCACGTCTTAGAAGGAGCCGTAGTGGGTGCCCTTTCCAGCGTGGGAGAAGAAGCCCAAATCAGCCCAGACGTGCGAGTGTGGCCCAGCAAAAAGATTGAATCTGGGGCGACGCTGAACATCAACCTGATCTGGGGGCAAGCGGCGCAGCGCAACCTGTTTGGCCAGCGGGGCGTATCCGGACTGGCAAATATCGACATCACCCCAGAATTCGCCGTCAAACTGGGAGCGGCATACGGCTCGACCTTGAAACCGGGCTCCCAAGTTACCGTTTCCCGCGACCAGCGCAATATCTCCCGCATGGTCACCCGGTCGCTGATTGCGGGGCTGATGTCAGTGGGGACACACGTTCAGAACTTAGAATCGACGGCAATTCCCATCGCTCGCACGGTTGTCCCCACCCTGTCGGTGGCCGGTGGCGTCCACGTGCGCGTCCACCCCGACCGGCACGATTCGATTCTGATTGAATTTTTTGATGGCAAGGGAATTAATATCTCTAAATCCCTAGAGAAAAAAATTGAGGGGGCTTATTTTAAAGAAGACTTCCGGCGGGCCCAGATCCAGGAAATCGGCAATATGGCTTACCCCAGCCAAGTGCTGGATCTGTACAGCACCGCCTTTGAAAAAAATCTCAACATCGAAGCGATTCGCCACAGTCGCGCCAAAGTTGTAATAGACTACGTGTATGCGGTTTCTGGAGCGGTGCTGCCGCAGCTGCTGGCCAAGTATGGCTGTGACGCCGTGGTGCTCAACGCCAGTCTCAACCAGACGGCACCCTCCACAGACGAGCGGGAGAGCCTGCTGGCGCAACTCGGTCACGTCGTAGAGGCCCTGAGGGCCACCTTTGGCGTGCAGGTGTCGGCGCACGGGGAGCTGATGATTTTAGTGGATGAATCCGGCAACGGGATTCGCGGCGAAACCCTGACCGCCCTGATGGTCAACCTGATTCTCACCTCCAATCCCAGAGGAACGGTGGTGGTGCCGGTGCACGCTTCCAGTGCGGTGGAGCAGATCGCCCGCCGCCACGACGGCAGAGTGATTCGCACCAAGGCCAACCCCACAGCCCTGATGGAAGCCTCTCACACCCATGCCAATGTAGTTCTCGGGGGCAGTGGGGAGATGGGCTTTATTTTCCCGCAGCTGCATCCCGGGTTTGACGCCATGTTCTGCATAGCGAAGATCATTGAGATGCTGACGCTGCAGGAGCGCTCCCTGGCGCAACTTCGCGCCGACTTGCCCCGGGTTTCCCACCGCACCCACACCCTGCGCTGCCCTTGGACGGTGAAGGGCTCCCTAATGCGCCACCTCGTAGAAACTCACCCGGCAGATAACTTGGAGTTAGTGGATGGCGTCAAGATATTCGACCGGCGCAGCGACAGTTGGGTGTTAATTTTGCCCGATGCCGGCGAACCGCTGGTGCATATTTTCGCTAACAGTAATGACGGGGACTGGGTGGATTACCACTTGAGGGATTACCGCAACCGCATTCAAAGGTTTGTAGAGCAGCAGTAGCCTGCAGCGCACCCGCTCCCACGCCGTAAGAGCAAGGTTCCGAAAGCAGTTGCCCCCCCGGCGCAGCAGGCAGGTAGCGAGCCGGGGCCCGCAGGCTCGCCAACAGCTAATCTCTAATCATTATTGGCTGCCAGCCTGACTGTAAAAAATCCCGCTTGTCAACTCTGACGCCCAAGCTGTCCTGGGGCGGAGGAGCAAAAGAAAGTAAGACGCTCACCAGTCTGAAACCAAAAACTTAAACGGGAGACTGCCAAAGCCTTGTTGAGACACGCAGTTCTAGAGGATATTATCTTCTTTAAAAGCTGGGAAAAATAGGTTATATTTTTAGTTAAAGTGGTAAGCCCCAGCCCTCGCCGGACAGGGACATGAAAAAGCCGCAAGCCGAATGTTTTGGGCTTGAAAAAGTCAGGCAAGACAGTGTTTCGGCTCGCTGGCGAGCCGGTTTCATCCCGGACAGTGCTACTGGAAACGCTGATAAACGGAGTGGGAAGTGGGTGCTGCCGCACGCGCCCGCCAGGGGGGAAGCAAAGGCCCACTGGTCAGACCCCCACAAGAAAAGCTAAATTATGTGGGTGGGTGCGATTCGTTCAACCCAAATTGGGCCAACGGCCCAAGGGACGGTTGGCCTGGCTGCTTGAACAGCCAGTGATAACTGGTTACGTTTGCAGGTGAAGACTCCGTGAGTCCAGCCCTGTCCCGCAGGTGCAGCGGTGAAAGCATGACCCCTGGCCCATTGGGTAGCATCCAACGGGTCAAAGCGGGGCCAAAAGGCAGACTACTGGTAGCCGAATCCGGTAACTGTCGAGCAAGAGCCCATGCGTAGCGAAAGCAAAGATGTGTCTGAACCATCGTTAATAGTGATGGTGTAACGGCTAGGCCGGGACATTTATGTGGATCGGTCAACACCAAGCCAAAAGGCAAGGATAGGGCGGGAGCGGTTCCACACCCGACTCACAAGCACTGCCTAAAAAACCCGGTGGAGAGCATCACGCTAAAGGCCCAACCAAAGCGTAATCGGAACGAAGTAACCCCCAATCGCCTCTGGTGAGGTCGAGAACCAGTAAGTAGCTAGCGAATGACGGCTGGGGGGGGATTGCATCAGAAAGTGAACGCCTTCAGTAATGTGAAGGATATGCTGACAGATGCACGGTAATTCCAGTGGAATTGAACAAGTAGCGGTAGATATGTCTAATACGCGGGACAACCTGACGGTGGAATGGAAAGACCTCAACTGGCGCAAGCTAGAAAGGGTAACTTTCAAGCTGCAAAAGCGAATATTCCGAGCGAGTGAGCGTGGCGATGTCAAAGCAGTTCGCAGGCTTCAAAAGACCCTGATTAGGTCTTGGTCGGCAAAGTGCATAGCGGTTCGCAGGGTCACGCAGGATAACCAGGGTAAAAACACGGCTGGTGTGGATGGTGTTAAGGCACTGACCCCGATGCAACGTGTGAGTCTGGTAAACCGCATGAGTCTCAAGGGTAAGGTTAAACCTACCCGCCGGGTAATGATTCCAAAACCCGGAACTGACGAAAAGCGGCCATTAGGAATACCCACAATCTACGACCGCGCACTTCAGGCGCTAGTCAAATTAGCGCACTTAGCCAGAATGGGAGGCAAAATTTGAGCCAAACAGTTATGGCTTCAGACCAGGACGTTCCTGCCACGATGCGATTGGGGCAATCTTTGCCAGCATCAGCCTAAAGGCCAAGTATGTGCTTGACGCTGATATTGCTAAGTGTTTCGACCGCATAGACCACAAGGCGCTACTCTCCAAAATAGACACGTACCCCACAATGAGACGGCTGATAAAACAGTGGCTCAAGGCAGGGTACTGTGACCAAGGTAAGCTATTCCCTACCGACGAAGGAACACCACAAGGGGGAGTAATTTCACCTCTTCTGGCAAACATCGCCTTACACGGTATGGAAGAAAGAGTCAAGCAGTATGCTGAGACGCTGATTGCCTATTCCCCCGGCGGTTATAAGCTAGGGAAAAAGGAAAGAAGAAGCGCACTCAGCCTAATCCGATACGCTGACGACTTCGTAATAATCCATGAGGATCTGGAAGTAGTCAAGAAATGCCAGGAGATAATCGCTAAGTGGCTTGGTGGTATGGGATTGGAACTGAAACCCAGCAAAACAAAACTGACTCACACCCTTGAGCCGGTCGATGGTAACGTCGGATTTGACTTTTTGGGTTTTCACGTGCGGCAGTACAAGGTAGGAAGCTACCGTGCGGCGTGGAATGCTAGCGGCATTAATCTGGGGTTCGTAACACTAATCACACCCTCAAAGGCCAAAATCCAGAAGCATCTGGAAAAGATTGCCGATGTAATAGATGTCCATAAGACCGCCCCTCAGGCTGCGCTAATCAGCAAGCTGAACCCGGTTATCAGAGGGTGGTCAAACTATTACTCAACGGTTGCCAGCAAGGAAACCTTCAGTAAGCTGGACAGTCTAGTTTATCTAAAACTGAGGGCCTGGGCGAGGCGCAGAGGGAGAGGGGGCATCAACAAGGAGAAATACTGGAAACCAGTAGGAGAAAAAAGTTGGTGTTTCAGAACCGAGGATGGACTGGAACTATTTGCCCACTCCGGTACGCCAGTCGTAAGGCATACCAAGGTAAAAGGGGAGGCCAGTCCGTATGACGGGAACTGGGCGTACTGGAGCAAGCGAAGAGGGGAATACCCTGAAACTCCCACAAGGGTAGCAACGCTAATCAAGCGACAAAAGGGTGTATGCCTTCACTGCGGCTTGTACTTTACGAGTACAGACATTGTAGAAGTTGACCACATCAAACCTAGGACGTTAGGTGGAAAGGACACCTACGAGAACGTGCAACTCCTACACAAACATTGCCACGACACAAAGTCGGCATCCGATGGCTCGAATGCCAAACGGGGCGGGCCTGAATCGTGTCCATAACAAGGATGGAAGTATCAAGGAGCCGGATGAAGCGAAAGTTTCACGTCCGGTTCTGAAGGAGAGGTAGGGGTGGAAACGCCCCTATCGACTCTAACCAGGATGGAAAAACCGCCCAAAAAAGAGCCTGCTCCCTAGGTTATTAGCCAGCACAGCACCCAAACAGGCAACCGCCTGACTCGCAAGGCCAGTCCTGCTGAGTGCCAGTGGGTTGCCAGGCCGCCGCGATCGAGGGGCAGACGAACGCACACAAGGAAAGCGGTAAAACCGACAAACCCCGCCCCGCTTTCCTCCCCGTCTAAATATCGGATTGAGACGGAGTATCCAGCGGGTTTTTCAGATGAACAGCTGCATTTTGATGGCGGAAATTGTCCAAGACCCGCAACTGCGCTATACGGCAGACAACCAAACTCAGATTACTGAAATGCTGGTTCAGTTTCCAGGGCCAAAGGATGACGACCCCCCGGAAACCTTGAAGGTGGTGGTATGGGGGAATCTCGCCCAAGAAATTTCCGATCGCTATCGCCAAGGAGATCGGGTGGTGATAGAAGGCCGCTTGAGTATGAATACCGTAGACCGGCCCGAGGGATTCAAGGAAAAACGCGCTGAATTAACCGCTCAACGGATACACAGCTTGGAATTGAATGCCGGCAGGGCGCAGGCCACCCGAACCCCCACCCCCAGTAACGTGGTTTCCTTTACCTCCCGCAACCAAGCCGGCACAGGAAGGTGGCCAGAGACACCCGCTGAGTCTGAACCAGGGGAGTCCAGGTATCAATCCCCCCCTGCCGCCTCGCAAACCTATTCCGCCTATCAGGAGTCACCCGACGATCCCAGTACCCCCGGGAGGGAACAAGACGGCGATGACATTCCCTTCTAAAAAGGCTTGCCGGTTGCGGGCACTCGGGCAATAAGCCAGCGGGCTCCTCTTCTGAATGCGGGGTCGCGCCCAGAGGGGGCGCACCTGCTGAGTCTATTGTTTACGCATCCGCCGCAACCGGATTTGACAGGACTGGGAAACCCTCTTGAAGGTCAAGTTGGACATCAAACACTCGGGCAAAAGCGTCAGCTACTGCCCGGCGCACCGAGTCTATCTCGATTCCCGGCACAAACTGCGCCAAACTGCCGACCGGCTTGTCGGCAATCCCGCAAGGGACAATGCGCTCAAATCCCTCTAAGTCCGGACAGACATTTAAAGCAAAGCCGTGCATGGTAATCCACCGGCTGACTTTGATCCCGATAGCCGCCACCTTTCGCCCCTCCAGCCAAACGCCGGTTTGGCCTGCAATCCGCTCACCCTCCAGCCCCCAAAATTCCAGCACCTCCAGCAAGACTTCTTCCAGCTGGCGCAAATACCAGTGCAAGTCTTGCCGGTGCCTTTGCAGATTCAAAATCGGGTAGCCCACCAGCTGGCCCGGACAGTGGTAGGTGACTTCACCCCCGCGCTCAACTCGGTGCACTCCCACACCGGCACTGCTCGGGTCGAACTTGAGAAATTCCAGACTGGCTCCCCGCCCCAGGGTGTATACCGGCGGGTGTTCCAGCAAAATCAAGACATCTTCTAACTCGTCGGGAGCGTTCTGGCGTTCCGCCACCAGTGACTGCTGCCACGCCCGAGCCGCAGTGTAGGGCACCTGTCCTAGGTTGTATAACCTACAGCGATGCCGGTGCGGCCCAGCCGAGGCCGCCGGAGTGGGGTACTTACTCGAAGCCATGCAAAAAATCAAGAGTAATTAGACGCAAGTTTAGCCCGCAGACCGGGGGAGTAACATCACGAATTTTCAAGGAATGCAACAGATTTTAAAGAGAAGCCAAAAGTCTCTGTTCTCCAGAATACAAAGTGATAGGGTGATAGTAGAGGCAATCATTCCCGGGGAGGACAAAGTTTGAACAGCCCCATCTCAAGGCGGTGAGTGTGGCGAGCGCAGTTAGATAGTTCTGTAGAATTGGTTCCATAACCCCTTTGGGACAAATCCCCAGAGTGCCTGAGAGCGGAGTGCCGCCGGGAACGCTATTTCCGGAAGTGCTGGCCAACCCTCAGACCGCTAGGGGCTGTCGCCCCGGACAAACGGGCAGAAGAGGCAGGGCCTTAAAACAGTGACTGGCCCACACTCCCGAAAAGTTTCGGCTCCGTTCTTGGGATCTGCGATCCCGCCAGCAACCACCAACCAAAAGTCAGGGTGAATTGCTCTCTCGGGGCTTTAGCTAAAAACGGGCTACACGATTGGTTTCAGGAAAGCGGCAATCCCCGCCCCGCTTTCCCCCCACTCTGAAAGGATGAAGGATACAGCGATATGGGATGAATTAATTCCACCTTCCCTTACCACCCAACGCCCTCCCGCCGCACTGGGGAGGAGAGCCTTCCGCCTTTCCGACAAGTGGGCTATTCAGCGGGAAAATCAGTTATGAAGCTTGTTATCCACGGCAAAAATATTGAAATCACCGATGCGATTCGCGAGTACGTCAATCAAAAAGTTGAGAAAGCGGTCAACCACTTTCAAAACTTGACGATGGAAGTTGACGTGCACCTGTCAGTGGCTCGCAATCCTCGGATCAACCCCAACCAGGCGGCTGAAGTCACTATTTACGCCAACGGTACGGTCATCCGTGCCGAAGAAAGCAGCGAAAACCTGTACGCCAGCATCGACCTAGTCGCGGATAAGATTGCTCGTCAGCTGCGCAAATACAAAGAAAAGCGCCACGACCAAAAGACCCAGGCAGTGCCCACACCCACTGTGGTTGCAGCCGAACAGCCAGTGGCGACTGATATAATTGGCAATCGCACCCCGGAACTTCCCAGCGAAGTGGTGCGAACCAAGTATTTCGCTATGCCGCCAATGAGTGTTCAAGAAGCCTTGGAACAGCTCCAGCTGATCGATCACGATTTCTACATGTTCCGGAATGCCGAAACGGGCGAGATTAACGTGATCTACGAGCGCAAAAGCCACGGCGGTTACGGGCTGATTTTACCCCGTAACGGCAATGGCCAAACCAGCAGCAAAAATGGCAAGATGGCCAGCAGCGCTGCGGTGCCAGAAAAGTCCAAGTCCGGGCACGCCTGAGCTAAGCCCAACCTGCCTTTAACCTAACCCCCCAGCCGCCTTCCCTCACCGGGAAGGCGGGTTGGGGGTTTTGGTTTTTCCTGTAGCCGGCTGCTAATTTTTCAGCCCTTCCAGGGTTTTGAGCGACTCCTGAACGTGAGCTGTGAAGTTCATCATTGAGTTAAAGATGTGCTGGACAACCCCCTCCCGGTCAATGACGTAGGTGACTCTCCCGGGAAGCAGCCCGAAAGCCGCCGCCGGCACTCCGTACAGCTTGCGCACCTGGTTGCCGGTGTCGCTCAACAGGGTAAACGGCAACTTGTACTTGGCTGCAAATTGCTGGTGCGACGCCGGTGAGTCGCCGCTGACCCCTATCACCTCGGCACCGGCATCCGTGAACGTTTCGTAACTGTCCCGGAACGCGCAGGACTCCGCCGTACATCCGGGCGTGTCGTCTTTGGGGTAAAAATACAGGACCACGGCCTTTTTGCCCCGGAAATCCTTGAGGCTGACCGGCTCGCCGCTCTGGGACGGCATGGTGAAATCGGGGGCGGTGTCTCCTATTTTGACTGTCATCGCGGGTAGCTGCAACTCATCCTGAGCGGAATGTTAACTTTTGTTATGCTACCGCGACCGGGGCCATCCGCGCCACCCCGCAAACCCCTCTCAACCCCCGCCACTCCGGGGAGACAGCGCCGGTCTTGGCCCAGAACGACTGGGCCTTCGTTTTTTCGGAATTGCCGCTCGTGCCGGCATCCCTAAGAGCTGAGTTATAATGTTACCCTGATTTATAAAGAAAAAGTCAAGCCACAAGAAACCGGGTTTCTTGTACTGAAGAAACCCGGTTTCTCGCCCCCATTACAGCTTAACAATTACTTTATAAACCCGCTCTAAGAGCGCCAGCGCATCAAACCCTTCAACTCCCGCCAAATCTGGGAATTCCCAGAACCTGACCGGCGCTGGGTGAAGATTCCCTGACTGGGACTGAACAGCAGCGCCAGCACAAATAATCCCGACACTACTAATACAATAGCAGGGCCTGACGGAAGATTGTAGAAATAGCTGAGGTACATGCCGGCAATGCTGGAAAAAATCCCAATACCGGCACCTAAAATCATCACCTGGTGCAGGCGCGGAACCAGCAAATAAGCAGTCGCTCCCGGCGTGATCAGCAGCGACAGCACCAGGATGACGCCGACAGCTTTCATGCTCGCCACAACCGTCAGCGCAATCAGCACCATCAGGCCAAAATTTAGCAGGTTCACCGGCAGCCCAGCCGCCTGAGCTCCCGTGGGGTCAAACGTGTAAAACAGCAGTTCTTTGTACAGCAGCACCACCACGAGCAGCACGACAGCCGCAATAATGCCGGTGTCGCGCACTTCCTCAGCCGTGACGCCCAGAATGTTGCCAAACAAAAAGTGATTGAGGTCGATTTTGTTGTCTTTTTGGATGATGGTAATTAAGGTAATGCCGAGAGCGAAAAAGGCTGAAAAAACAATCCCCATTGCCGCGTCTTCTTTGATGGGGGAGCGCGTTCGTATCCAGGCAATGGCCATTGTGCTGAGAACACCGGCAATGAAAGCGCCCAGGAAGATATTGGCTCCCAGGAGAAAGGCGATGGCTAATCCGGGAAGTACCGAGTGGCTGATGGCGTCACCGAGGAGCGCCAGTCTCTGCACCATTAAGTAGCTGCCGGTGACGGCGCAGATCAGTCCGACTAGGATGGCTACGATCAGTGAGCGCTGCATGAAGCCGTACTGCAGCGGCTCTATTAAGGATTCCAGCATGGGAATATTTTTTTTACCGCAGGGGGCATTGGTGTCTGGTAGAGACGCGACATCGGCGTTCGTATAAGTTAATAATGAACCGCCAAGACGCCAAGGACGCCAAGAAGCAAGAGGAATATTTTTTTGCCGCAGAGGGCGCAGAGGCGCAGAGTTAATTCTCATTCCCAGCTTCGGGCTGAGAATGAGAGAGAAAGAGAGAAAATTTACTTGCCAAACAGGCTTTATTATGCAGCGTCGTCAAAGAACATGACCTGACCTCCGTAGGCGCGGTAAAGGTTTTCTGGTGTCAGGACTTGCTGCCGGTGGCCGGTGGCGATTATTTCTGTATGGAGTAAAATTAGGTCGTCAAAGTGGGTGATGGATTCCCCTAGGTCGTGGTTGACGACTAGCACGATTTTGCCATCTGCGGCTAGTTCGTGGAAAATGTTGAAAATGACGCTTTGGGTTTTTTGGTCAATACCGGCAAAGGGCTCGTCAAAGCAGAAGATATCCGCTTCCTGAGCGAGTGACCTAGCGAGAAACACCCGCTGCTGCTGTCCGCCAGAGAGTTCGCCAATGCGCCGGTTGCTGCAGTCGCTCATGCCCACGCGCTCTAGCGCTGCGGCGGCTGTCCGGCTGCTGACGGCGGAAAAGCGGCGGAACCAGCCGGTTTTCCTCACCCGCCCCATCATTACCACATCCCAGACTGTGGCGGGGTATGTCCAGTCAATTTGCGAGCGCTGCGGGACATAAGCCACCCGCTCCAGCTGCTCACAGAGGGGTTTCCCGCCGCACAGCACCTGTCCGCTGGTGGTGGGAACTAATCCCAGCATGGCTTTCAGGAGGGTACTTTTGCCGGCACCGTTGGGCCCGATAATGCCGGTGAGCCTGCCGCTGTGGGCCACGGCGCTGACATCCCGCAGGGCCTCTACGGTGCGGTATTTCACCCCTAGATGGCTGACGACAATCGCTGGCTCCCCCCTCTCAAGTCCTGCTGGGTGAGGGTTGCGAAGGGGTTGGGGGTGAGTTAGCTCACCGGCACTGGACGACAGCTTCAGGCTCTTCATACGCTCTTCTTAGGTTGGCTTTTTTTCAGCGTACTCTAAAAATGAAAGAAATATGAAAAAATCTCTACATAGAAATAATACTAAAGATAGGCAATGGTGATGGCTCACAGCTGTAGCAGCAGACCTAATCCCCCAACCCTCCCTGTAGGGTGCGTTCTCCCCAAGGGAACGCACCAGACGAGCCTTGCGGGCCACCGGCATGAGGGCCACCGGCAAGGGGTGTCCCTGCTGGGAACGCACGCCCTCAGGCTGGGCTTCGTCTTGCTGCTGGCTGTGTTGAGCGGGTGTGCGCCACCGGCACCCAACCGCACCAGTCCAGAATCGCAAGACAAGCCCAGTGTGGTGGCGACGAGCACGATCATCGAGAATCTGGCGGAGCGCGTGGGGGGGGATGAGATTCAGCTCACCGGCATTCTCAAACCCGGCGCAGATCCTCACGTTTACGAGCCGGTGCCGGCGGACAGCATCGCCCTGGAAAAAGCAAAGCTGATTCTGTATAATGGCTACAATTTGGAGCCCGGACTGATTAAATTGATGAAGGCGGCTGGGGTGAAGGCGCGTCAGGTGCCGGTGGGAGAAGTTGTCAAGCCGCTACAGCTGGAAAAAAAAGGCGAAAAAGTGCCAGATCCGCACGTTTGGGGGGATGTGGAAAATGTGATTGCGATGGTGAGTGCCATTCGGGATGCTTTAATTGAGCTGTCGCCAGAAGATAGAGAAGAATTTACCCAGAATGCGGCGCGACTGACCGGCGAACTGAAGCAGCTGGACACTTGGATAAGCCTGCAGCTGGAAACTCTCCCTGCAGACAAGCGCCGGCTGGTGACGACGCACGATGCTTTTCAATATTACGCACGCGCTTATGGGTTGGAAGTTGTTGGAACTTTGATTGGCATCAGTACCGAGGAGCAACCCAGCGCCCAAACGGTGCGCAAACTGGTAGAGGCTGTCAAGGCGGCTGGTGTGCCGGCAATTTTTGCGGAAACCACGATTAACCCAGCCCTGATTAAGACTGTGGCTGAGGAAGCTTCGGTGAAATTAGCGGCAAAACCGCTGTACTCCGACTCGATTGGGGCTGCCGGCAGTGAGGGGGATTCTTATATTAAGATGATGGTGGCGAATACGCGGGCGATTGTGGACGATTTGGGGGGGAAGAGCGTGCCCTTTGAGCCGGTGGCTGCACCTAATAAGTGATGCCACAGTTGACAGAAAGCAAATTTTGTGTTAAAAGTTTTGCTGAAACGGGGGTTGAGAAAGCCGGGTTATTAAAGCGCTCTAAGAAACCGGGTTTCTTCAAGAAACCCGGTTTCTGAACATCTGGGTTTTTCTGTAGCGGGCAGGTATTTGAGTGAAAGGAAATAGAGAGAATCTCCCCTTGAATAATATCTATCTGGGGGACTGTCGGGAGTTGCTCACCGGCTTGCCGGCGGAATGTGCTGACTTGGTTGTCTCCTCGCCCCCGTACAATCTGGGGAAAGAGTACGAAGCCAAGAAGGCGCTGGAGATTTACCTGGAAGAACAGACAGCCGTGCTGCGGGAGTGCAGCCGCATTCTGAAAAAAACCGGCTCGCTGTTCTGGCAAGTCGGGGCTTTTTCCAACCGGGGGATGCTGATTCCCCTTGACATTCGCTTCTTTCCCATTTTAGAATCTTGTGGGCTGATTCCCCGCAACCGGATTGTGTGGGCGAGACAGCACGGACTGCACGCGATTGCTGTATGAGAAGCGGCTGGTATCCGGGGGGAGGAGCGTCGCACCTTATCCCTTGAAAGTCGGCGGTGGCGACAGCAGCCCACGTTCCCTGCTTGAGCTGGGAAGGTGGGGATTCTATAATAAGGTGCGGCGCAGACTAGATATCCCCCTGAAGACGGGAGTCCCACCCATTATGTTAAATTTCATTAAGCTTTGGTAGCAGCCGCCTGCTAGCTGGGTAATATAGATATGAGATGAAATTGTATCGGGGTTTGCTCCCTTTGGAACGAGATGCTGCAAACAGAGCAAATTTTACAGGGGCGATACCAACTCCAGCAACTGTTGGGAAACAATGCCGGTCGGCAAACCTGGCTGGCTACTGACACCGGCATGTCGCCGGCATCTTTAGTAATCCTGAAGCTGCTGGCTTTTAGCCCGGAAATGCAGTGGGAGGAGTTCAAGCTGTTTGAGCGGGAAGCGAATATCTTGAAACAGCTTTCCCACCCGAGGATTCCTTGCTATCGCGATTATTTTTCCCTGGACAAACAGGCGGGTGCCGGTTTGTGCTGGTTTGGCTTGGTGCAGGATTACATCGCGGGTTCTTCCGTGCAACAGCTGCTGGATGAAGGCCGGCACTTTACGGAAGGGGAGGTGCGCTCAGTTGCGACGCAAGTTCTGGAGATTCTCAGGTACTTGCACGGGTTGAATCCGCCGGTTATCCACCGCGACATTAAACCGAGCAATCTGATTATAGCAGAAAACGAACAGGTTTATCTGGTGGATTTTGGTGCGGTTCAAGATACTGCTGCTGCTGCCGGTGCTACTTTTACTGTAGTGGGCACTACCGGCTACGCGCCGCTGGAGCAGTTTTGGGGGAAAGCTGTGCCGGCATCTGACCTTTATGCCTTGGGTGCGACTCTGATTCATTTGCTAACCGGCACGCCACCGGCTAATTTGCCGCAGCGGGATTTGCGGATTGAATTTCAAGGGCAAGTCAGCATAAATCCTAATTTTGTCAGCTGGATTGAAGCTCTGACTGAACCGGATCTGGAACTGCGATTGAGTGGTGCCGGTGTTGCCCTTGAGGCGCTGGAGACAGGTAGTTTGCTCAGCAGCACCCTGCAAGAGATTAAGCCGCCCTTCCGCACCAGAATTAGGATTGAAAAATCTGCGACCCAGATGAAAATTCAAATTCCCGGAGGCGGGCTGTGGAGTTTGGGAGCGTGGCTGTTAAAATTAACTATGTTGGGGTTTTTGGGAGTTAGTATATTGGTGATAGTGATATGCCCCTTGTATTTGATACTTTTAGTTGCGATAGCTGGTTTATATGAAGTTGCTGCAATCATTTGGCTGGGTGTTTGGACGCTGATTGCGCTTGTTCTTTTTACGGCTCTTGGATATTTCTTGTCTTCGTTAAAGGATGGGTGTGTTCTTTTTATAAGAGTGTTAAATGATTTAATTGCTCAGGTATTTAACCTATTTAAAAACCCGTCGCTCTCAAACACTAGCATTTATTTGGAGAGAAGCTTCTTTAGACTTGAACGCCACATGTTTGGTTTTTGCTATTTTCGCAAGCTGGAACAGACCTCTGACCGAGAAAGAAAAAATTTTTGGGATTTAGATCAAGTCGTTTATGTCAAGGTAGGAGAGAAATATTATGAGGTTGCAGGTATGACGCAAGCCGAGTGCAACTGGCTCGTTAAAGAAATAGAAGACTGGCTGAGATAGTTGGTCATTGAACCGTGGCAAAGGAAAAAGGACAAAGGATAGAAGGATTATGTGGCAACCAGGACAGATTTTACAAGAGCGCTATCAACTCCAGAAGCAGTTGGGAAAAAATGCCGGTCGTCAAACTTGGCTAGCAACTGATATGCAAGCGTCGCCGGCATCACCAGTCACTGTCAAGCTGCTGGCTTTTAATCCCCAGATGCAGTGGGATGAACTTAAGCTGTTTGAGCGAGAAGCCCGAGTTCTAAAAAATCTCAATCATCCCCAGATTCCCAAATATCGCGACTATTTCTCGGTGGATGAGCGGGAAGGCGGGGGATTGCCCTGGTTTGGGTTAGTGCAGAAATACATTCCCGGCGACTCCCTCAAGCAGCTGCTGGATGCAGGCAAAAGCTTTACAGAAAAAGAGGTGCGTAGCTTCGCTGTCGAGGTGCTAAATATTTTGAATTACTTGCACAAACTCAGTCCGCCAGTTATCCACCGCGACATCAAGCCCAGCAACCTGATTTGGGGAAAAAATAAGCAAATATATCTGGTGGATTTTGGTGCGGTTCAAGACAGAGCGAAAGCGGAGGGAGTTACCTTTACTGTGGTGGGAACGAGTGGCTACGCACCGCCAGAACAGCTGTGGGGAAAAGCTGTGCCGGCATCTGACCTTTACGCCTTGGGGGCGACTCTGATTCACCTGTTAACAGGCACCTCTCCCGCTGATTTGCCCCAGCGTCGAATGGGAATTCAGTTCAAGGATAAGGTCAGGATAACTTCCGATTTGGCCGACTGGATTGAACGGTTGGTACAGCCAGCGCCTGAAAAGCGATTCAGCACGGCGCGTCAAGCGCTGGATGCTTTGTCATTAAGCACATTAAGCCCAGTATTGTCAGGGGGGCAGGCTGGGCAAGAACCTGCTTTTTATGGTGACAAAAGGGACAATTTTTTGGGCGGTAAAGGCATGGTAAGTTTCTCTGACGAGGAAGACTTGAAATTGGTTTTATCTATGATATCACGGGCCTGTATATCTGTAATAATAGCGTTTTATTTTGGGTGGTATAGCCTGCTGTTTATCGGCGCTTTAATAGTGCAAGAATCCCATGAAAAGCCTGCAAATCAAAATCAGAATAATTGTGAAGTTACCTGTCCGGTAGATTAACCGGAAAAACCTAACCACCCTGCCAACCCTGCGAGGGGCGGGGTATGGGAGGGCGCGGTATCTGAGGGGTGGGTGGGGGCGGGTTTGTTAGTCCATCTTTTCGCTGATTGCAAAAATCGTCGCGCTCATGCTCTCTCCCTCACAGATCCAATGTAGGGGCTTTCGCATTGGCGCGAGTATCTTTGCTACCGCGCCCGATAAGGCAGTTCGCTAATGCAACGCCGACAGGGAGCATCCCACTTTTGTATTCCCGCTTTCCGTCCAACATAAGAAAGTTTACCCGCCTCTTTATTTAGCCCGCGTAGGCGGGCGAAAGTCTGTATAGCCGCGATTTCTAAGAGACTGTTGGCGAATTGATGTGGGGTCTTACCCCACCCGCCCGTCTGCAGGTAGCGATAGGGGATAGGCGTTGCATGAGCGAATGTAATCCTTTCCTTGAGTCCCATAAATAGTCGCGCTCATGCTTCGCCCCTACATCGGATCTTGTGTAGGGGCGAAGCATTGGCGTTAGGATCTTTCCGACTGCGCCCGAAATTTCGCTTCGCCAATGCAACGCCGTTCTTTACTTCCCAGCGAAAAGGTCTAACCCCTCATGAATTCGCCAACAGCTTCTTTCTAATCGCCTGGGCCCACTTGCCAATGCAAAAACGGGATGCTCCCCGCCGACACGCCGGCGCTCCCCACAGACAGCCTCTAAAAACCCACCCCCGAAAGCCCCTAGCCCCCCCTTAAAAAAGGGGGGGAAATTCTTAAAGCCCCCCTTTAGATACCCCCCCGCCGGGGCGGGCACGGGGGCAAGCCCTGAAAGCCCACCTGCAAGCCGGCTCGTCCCATCCGCAGCAGCGTGGAAGGTCAGCCGGCAAGCGCGATACGATAATCCTTGTAAGGAAGCAGAAAAACACTCTAAGAGAGAGTCTGGGGAACATCCGTGCTCGATATCAAGCAAATCCGGGAAAATCCACAAGCAGTGCAGGAGCGCCTCAACCGGCGCGGCGGAAACTACGATTTACAGCCGCTGTTCAGCATTGACGCCCAGCAGCGGGAACTGGAGACGACGCGCTCCAAGCTGCAAGCTCGCAGCAACGAAATTGGCAAACTGGTGGGCCAAAAAATGAAGGCCGGTGCCAAGCCGGACGATCCAGAAATTCAAGCCTTAAAAGAGGAAGGCAACCAGCTCAAATCCCAGCTGAGCGAACTGGAGCCAAAGGAAAAAGAGCTGAAATCCCAGATCGACGCCCTGCTGCTGTCTATCCCTAACTTGCCCAGCGATTCCACACCGGCAGGCAAAGATGAAAACGACAATGTGGAAGTGCGCCGCTGGGGTGACGAACACATCCCCCAAAATGCCGGCATCCTCCCCCACTGGGAAATCGGCGAAAAGCTCGGCATCCTCAACTTCGAGCGCTCGGCGAAAGTGGCGCAAAGCCGGTTTGTGACGCTGATCGGTGCCGGTGCGGCGCTGGAGCGAGCCCTGATTAGCTTCATGCTCGACCGGCAAATCCAAGCCGGCTATATAGAAGTGCTCCCCCCGATCTTGATTAACAGCGCTTCCCTCACCGGCACCGGTCAGCTGCCCAAATTTGCCGAAGAAAGCTTCAAATGCGCCCAAGATGACTTGTGGCTCGCTCCCACCGCTGAGGTGCCGGTGACCAACCTCTACCGGGATGAAATCCTCGCTGCAGAGCAATTGCCCATCTATCACTGCGCTTACACCCCCTGCTTCCGGCGGGAAGCCGGCAGTTACGGCAAAGACACGCGGGGGCTAATCCGCCTGCACCAATTCAATAAAGTTGAACTGGTGAAATTTGTCCAACCCAGCACCTCCGAGGAGGAGCATCAAACCCTCGTGCGAGATGCCGAAGCCATCTTGGAAGCATTAAAATTGCCTTACCGGATGATCGAACTGTGCGCCGGCGACTTGGGCTTCTCAGCGCAGAAGACTTACGATCTAGAAGTGTGGCTCCCCTCAGCCGGCAAATACCGCGAGATTTCCAGCTGCTCGAATTTTGGCGACTTTCAGGCGCGTCGCGCCAATATTCGCTTTAAGGAAGCAGGTAAGAAGGGCACCCAGTTCCCGCACACCCTCAACGGTTCGGGCTTGGCTATCGGGCGCACCATGTCGGCGATCCTGGAAAATTACCAGCAGCCGGATGGCACAGTCCGCATCCCGGAAGCCCTGCAGCCTTACCTGGGGCGCGAGGTGCTGTAATTGGCGTTGCGCCTCAAAAGAACCCCACCCCCCAACCACCTCCCCGCAAGCACCGGAAGGGGAGAAAGAGGTCTTACAAGTGTCCCCTCGTTCCGGGGGCGGGCACGGGGGCCCGCCCCTACCGCCTGGGAAGAAGAAAATTCCCCCATATCCTTGACAAAAGAATATTAATCTGCTATTATAGATAGCTTTGTTTCTGTCGTGACGGGAAGCCGGCGCAGAACCGTAGAATACGTCACAATAATTAAAGGCTGGTTCTCACGAGCCGGCAGCACATATAGCGTAGTATCACTGGATTATTACATGTCAGTTTTGGCAGCGATCGCGGTTCTGGCGCTTTTGATTGTGGTACACGAACTTGGCCACTTCATGGCGGCTCGCCTGCAGAAAATTCACGTCAATCGCTTCTCTATCGGGTTTGGCCCCATTCTGTGGAAATATCAAGGGCCAGAAACCGAGTACGCGATTCGGGCGATCCCTCTGGGTGGCTTTGTCGGCTTCCCGGATGACGAACCCGACAGCAACATTCCTGAAAATGACCCCAATCTGTTGCGCAACCGGCCCATCCTAGACCGAGCCATTGTGATTAGCGCTGGGGTGATTGCCAATTTAATCTTTGCCTATCTGGTGCTAGTCGCTCAGGTGGGCACCTACGGCGTGCCGGCGGGATTTAACTATCAGCCCGGAGTTATAGTCCCCCAGGTCGTTTCGCAGGAATCCGCCGCCGCTAAAGCCGGCATCAAGTCAGGAGACATCATTATAGCAGTGGACGGCAAGGAACTGGGAGCCTCCAAAGAGGCCATCCCCTTCCTGAAGGAAGCCATCGAATCCCATGCCGGTCAGCCCCTGGAGCTGACTCTTCAGCGCAACAAAGCCACTTTGTCCGTGAAGGTGACGCCGCAACCGGCACCAGAAGGCACAGGTCGCATTGGTGTGCAGCTGGCTCCCAACGGCACGGCCACCTACCGGCGGGCCAACAGCACTTTCGAGGTGTTGAGCCTCGGCGCTGACAGGTTTCAGACTATCTTTGTCGGGACGGTGCAAGGGTTTTACCAGCTGATCACCCACTTTAAAGAAACCGTCGGTCAGGTTGCCGGGCCGGTGAAAATTGTCGAGGAAGGTGCCAAAGTCGCCCAAAATGACACCGGCAACTTGTTTTTGTTTGCGGCAATTATCAGCATCAACTTGGCGATTATTAATATCTTGCCCCTGCCGGCACTGGATGGCGGACAGCTGGCCTTCCTGCTGATTGAAGGGCTGCGCGGCAAGCCCCTTCCCACCCACATTCAAGATGGCGTAATGCAGACTGGATTAATGCTGCTGCTGGGGTTGGGCATCTTTCTGATCATCCGCGACACCACCCAGTTGGAGGCAATTCAGAAGTTATTCCAGTAGTGTTGCGATTAAGCACCCACGACTAAAATAGGGGCGGGTTTATTAATATCAAAGCTGCGAAGTCATCGATATATTTTTCCCCGCCCCTAGAGGACGCACAAAGGTCTGTAGCGCAGGCTAAAAAAGCCCAATGCCTCACTCCCGCCCCACTCCCGCCGCAAGGGAGCATCCCCTTTTTGAAACTACCCTGGTGAGGGCGAAGCATTCGGATTATCAATTGCTGGTTTTGACCGAGAGATTATTCGCCCGAATGCTTCGCCCCTACATAATCGGGATGCTCCCGCCACAATGCCCCATTCCCACCGCAATCCCCAAGTTTTGCCACACTCACCCGGGGGTCTTAAAGAACCGGCTCCTGTAAAGAGACAGCCAAGAAAGTGACACCAGTTGGGCGTCCCATTTCACCTGTGACTGCAGGAACTGGGATAAGACCAAAAGGCTGTCCAGTTACCGTGTTGTACACAGTCAGCATACCGGCAGCAGGGTTGCTGAGGTAAAGATTTCCGTCTGGCGAGAAAGCGATATTCCCCGCATTTCCCACACCGACATAGAAGCTGCGAACCTGATTTCCCTGCAAGTTGAAAACCACAAGCCGACCAGACTTGCGAGGCGCTACAGGAGTAAAGCTGGCATCGAAAACACTGGAAGGATCGTCACTGACATAGAGCAAACCATCGGGTCCGAAATCCAGAGAAGCGGCAAAATCCAGCCCGCCAATGCTGCGCAGAAGTTCGCCGGTTGCGCCGGAGTAAACGCGCACCTGTGCCTTCCCCAGTGCAGTATCCCCCAGGGTTGGGTTGAGACAGACATAGAGGTTGCCATCTGGCCCGAAAGCCAAATCAGTGAAACGCTCTTTTTGGCTGTCTGAAGTATTCCAACGCGCAAACACACCCTGGGAAGATCCCGTCAAACCGTCGAACTTGAGGATGCGCTCAGTCCCCAAACTGCTGACATAGATATTGTTGTCAGGTCCCACGGCGATACCGGCAGGAAATTCCAGCCCGCTGCCTTCATGACTGGCATCCCCAAACACACCGATAAACTTGCCGGTTAACCCGTCGTACTCCAGCACCTGATTGGAGTTTTGAGAGCTGACTAAGATATTGCCGTTTGCTCCCAAAACCACGCCGCCGATGCCGTTTAGCGGGTTGTCATTGCCGGGAAATAAACTGAAGAAACCAATAAAATTCCCCGTTCGGTCGTAAGCCGCCAGCGCATCTGTTTCGTCTGAGCCCAAGATTCCCTGCGGGTCAGTATTGGTTCCCACCAGAAAGAACGGTTGCAAAAAGGCATTCTGGGAAAATATCGGGGTAGTGGGAATAAATAGCCCGCTGTCTTTGGTATTGGCCTCGCCAAACACGCCCAGGTACTTGCCGGGACTGTCCGAATTTTCCAGAGCGTAGATGTTGATTTGGCAGAACGCCGGCAGCACATTGCCGCCCATTTGCACGGCGAAGGCAGCGCTACCCGTGTACAGGTGGCCCTCCGGCCCGAATTCCATGCCAAGAACTATGAACTCCGCGAACTTTGCCCCAGTAGCGGCAAAATCCTTTTTCACGTCAGCAACGACGCCCTTGAATTTGCCCGGACTGTCCGAGTTGGGTCCGGCGAACGCCAAAACTTGACCGCCCTCGTCATTGACGTAGAGGTTTTTGTCGGGCCCGAATACTAGGGAAGTTGGCGCTAGGTTATTAGCTTCCCCGAATACGCCCTTGAATTCCCCGGGATTGGTGGAGAGGGGACCGGCGTACCTGAGAATGGCACCAACACCAGTGTCTGGGTTGCTGTCAGCATCCTGCAACAGGCTGCCCACATAGAGGTCGCCGTCCGGGCCAAACTGCAAGACCGTCAAATCCGGGCGGTCTGCAGGTACAGTGCCGTCGTCAACTATGATGTTGCCAGGATAACCGTTGTCCCGCTGCGCAAACACGCCGAGGAACTGCCCAGTTGACCCGTCGTACTTTAAAATTTGAGAGGAGCGCCCGCTAACGGCGTACAGGTGGCCGTCTGGCCCGAATTTGATGCCGGTGGGAAATAGCAGCCCGCTGTCAAGGTTGGTTGCTTGGCCAAAGACGCCCAGGAACTTCCCAGAAATCCCGTCGTACCTGAGAATTTGATTGCTTCCCCGACTGTTAACGTAAAGGTTGCCGTCTGGTCCGAAGGTAATGCCGCTGGGATTGACCAAACCGCTGTCAGTTTGGTTCGCCTCACCCAAAATGCCGGTGAAGTTCCCTTGCTGGTCGAAAGTGAGAATTTGATTAGTGGCCAAGCTGGTGGTCACGAAGTAGGGTGGGCTGCGCCTGGGCAAAGGCGGCAAGGGGTAAGTGCCCCCCGGTCGTAGCGCCCGCACGGTAAGGTTGGTATCGACGATGGTTTGGACTGACTGAACTTTGCCACCCCCCACCACTATCCAACTAATCAAGTCCAGGTCATAGCGGTTGCCAGTTTTTTTGACTGTGGCGTCGAGCTCTTTTAAGTGCACCACAACCCGGTTGCCTGCAGCAAAAGATTCTTCGATCGTCAGTCTGCCTGCTTGCACTAAGTCCTGCAGCGGCAAAATTAGTTCTGTGAGCACAGTACCAAAGGTGCCGTCAGGGTTGACAGTACCTTTAGCCGCTCCAGAATAGGGCAGCAAATCCGGATCGCTGCCAACAGCAAAACTCCAAACTGCATCCGTAGCACACAAGGCAAAAAAGGATTTGGGATTGGCTGGATTGAAGCTTTCCGGATCGCTGCCGTTGATTAGGGCATTCCACATTCCCACCGCTACTTGGCGCGATGCTTCTGTATCGGCTGAGCTATCGGCAACCGCCGGCTTTCCTGTGAGTGAATCGTCTTCTGGAATCGGTGCCGATGTTGCGCCAGCCAGAGCCTGATTCAGGGTGTAGGTGTTTGATAGCCTGTTCAGTGAAGAAATTAAGCCATCGCTGCGCACTGCCAGCAGGTCTGCAATATCCATCTGGAAATCTTGCCCAGTGGCAATTGCTGTGCCGACTTGCGCAATTCGCACGGCGACGCGCTCGCCATCCTGGATAAATTCCAGCGGCGCAAACTGTTTCTGAAACAGCGTCTGCCTTGTGGCTGTCAAACACTGCTGGACTCCCGCCGCACCCAAAAACCGTCCCGCAAATGGAAGGCGGTTTGCATCTCCTGAGATGTTCCAAATTACATCAGGTGAGAGCAATTGCAGAATCGGTTGGGTATTTGAGGGGTTAGGTATCCAAGCGGCTATCGCTTCGTACAGCTGCTGCGCAATTTGAATCTGCACGCTTTCTGCAGCCAGGTGAGCCGGTGCTCCCTGCCGCCGTTCCTTCAATCCGGAAATGAGCAGGTGGTTTAATGCTTTTTCTAAAGAACCACCCACCTCTGCAGCTACATCTGGGTTGAGCGCTAAGTAATTCTTTAAATCTAAATTGCGCACAAATTTGCGCCCTTCGGCTACCCCAACACTGACTAAGTGATCGAACACTTTCTCCCTGTCATTGGCGAAGTCGGCCACCGCGTCAGGGTTGTTAGCAACGTAGAAGTTGAGATCGACTGCCGGTGAAAAGCGCCGCCCTTGCTTTAATCCAGAAGTTTGCAAATGCTTTAACAGCTGTTCGGGTTCTGTCACACCGGCGTCAACCAGATCGGTGTTGCTATTCCGGTAGAAGTTGAGGTCAGCAAAAGGCGAAAACCGCCGCCCTTGTTTTAGCCCAATGGTTTGCAAGTGCTCCAGCAACTGCTCGGGAGCGGTCAAACCGGCTTTGGCTAAGTCTGGGTTCGCAGCTGCGTAGAAGTCTAAATCCACAAAGGGGGAAAATCGTCGCCCTTCTGCTAGTCCGGATGTTTTTAAATGCTCTAACAGATGCTCGGAATCGGTCAGTCCGGCTTGCGCCAAGTCTGGGTTTATGGCTGCGTAGAAGTCTAAATCTAAAAACAGTTCTGATAGATGCTCAATCATTCGTTTCGCTCCTTTACCTGGAGGTAAAAATTCAAAAAAACCTAAAGATTCACGGAATGCTATCCAAAAATTTTGCCAATTCTGTGCCACATTTAATCCTGTAAAATTCCCCAACCTTTATCACCTATTAACTCTGCCCTCAGCGGCGGATCGGGAAAAGCCAGCATTTTTCTGAAAAATCGTTCAAATTATGCAGGCCGCCCTTTTAGAGTTGGAATGGGTTGCGAACCCGTATCCTTTGGCTGAAATCGCTTATAGGGCTGCTGTGTTATCCAGCCCAGTCGCGCTTGTTTGTCTGCCAAAATGGGACGCTCCCTTTTCTCTCACCCGCAATAGCTGTTATCTCTATTGATATCTGACTCTCGAAGATTTCCGCAAGTCGCTTTTTTGGAGTAACACATTTGAGTGTCACTCATTTATGCGACTTCACCGCTATGCGCAACTCTCGCCAGTCACATAATTAACTTGCGCCGCTGTAATATCGCTTCCGGTGGATTAACCGCAACCCCCTCACCTCCGCCAACTCCCTCTCCCCTTGGGGGCTTTTTCAATCCCAAATCCCAAATTCCAAATCCCAATCCCAAATGCCCAGTCAGTGCCAAGCGCCGAACCAGTTCAGCAACTGATAGCTGCATAGGGCGAGGAAACCCGGGACTTATCACTGCCGGCTTTTGCAGGCTAGAAAATGCGAGAATTGGTGATTAGACTGCCTGAGGCAGTCTAAGTTAGTGTAGTGGCTATTTCAAAAGGCACTGATGAGCATCACTCGTAAATTGTCTGCTAAAAAGCAGCGGGCTCTAGAAATCCTGATTCGCCTGAAGCGCCTGTATCCAGACGCCAAATGCACGCTCAACTATGAGACGCCGGTGCAGCTGCTGGTGGCCACTATCCTCTCCGCCCAGTGTACCGATGAGCGGGTCAATCAGGTGACACCGGCACTTTTCGGGCGCTTCCCCGACGCCGCCGCGATTGCCGGTGCCGATTTAGCCGAACTGGAAACCTTAATCCGCTCCACCGGCTTCTACCGCAACAAGGCCAAAAACATCCAGGGCGCTTGCCAGATGATTGTGGAGAAATATGCCGGCCTTGTGCCCAAACGGATGGAACAGCTGCTGGAACTCCCCGGAGTGGCCAGAAAAACCGCCAATGTGGTTATGGCCCATGCCTTCGGCATCAATCAGGGCGTCACCGTGGACACCCACGTCAAGCGCCTCAGCCAGCGCTTGGGCTTGACTGAACACGCCGATCCGGTGCGCGTCGAGCGAGACTTAATGCCGCTTCTCCCCCAAGAAGACTGGGAAAATTGGTCGATTCGGCTGATTTACCACGGGCGGGCGGTCTGTAACGCCCGCAAGCCGGCGTGCCAAACTTGCGCCCTCGCTGATTTGTGCCCCTCTGCCGGCAAGTGAGGGTGCCGGTGCCGAACCCCCCGCTCCCCCCTCTCCCTCTCTTCTTCTTCCTTGGCGACCTTGGCGTCTTGGCGGTTCGTCACCTCCCCAAACCAGATATAATGGAGAATGGTGTCTTTATTCGAGGCTGAGAAAGTCATTCATGGCCAAAAAGAGCATGATTGAGCGGGAAAAGAAACGCCAGAAACTGGTGGACAAGTACGCTCAGAAGCGGGAAGATCTCAAGGAACAGTTCTCCCAAGCCGAAACCCTGGACGATAAAATCGAAATCCACCGGCAGCTGCAACAGCTGCCGCGCAACAGCTGCCGCCACCGCCTGCGCAACCGTTGCTGGCTGAGTGGCCGCCCCAGAGGCTACTATCGGGACTTTGGCCTTTCCCGCCACGCCATTCGCGAAATGGCTCACAAAGGGTTGCTGCCAGGCGTCGTCAAGTCCAGCTGGTAGATCCGATTTTGGATTTTGGATTTTGGATTTTGGATTGGGAATCTAAAATCTAAAATCTAAAATCTTACTGTCCGCAGCACCGGTCTATGCCCAAGCTCTCCAGCAGCAAGTCGCTGACCGCATTGGCAACGGCAAACTCGCCATAGAAACTTTTAGAAAAGTCAAACGCCTGCATTTCCGTGACAATCGCGATCGTGAGAGCGCCAACATCATTTTCCCCTTCCATCCGGTGCCGGACATAGATTTGGGCAGCTCGGCGGGCAATCTCCTGATTGACCGGCTCTGGGAGAAACTCCTGGTCGAGCCAGTTGTGCAAGGCATTTTGCAACCATTCGCCTTCCTGCTGGGGATTTTCAGCGGGGGGGAGTGTGACGGGTGGAATCGGTTCAAGCATACTCATCTGAATTTTTTCAAGGGCAGTGTCTCATTCGGCTGGGGTTCGTGCTATTGCTGTGCGACCAATACAACAGATGGGATTTTTTTAGTAGGGTCTTTCTCTGACGGGTGAGAGCGAAAGTAATCCGTCATTTTATCTCTGATGAGTTGAGCGAACCTTTTATTAATCGAAGCCAAAATAGGGTTGGAGGTTTCTTTATAGCAAACCTCATAAATTTTATCCGTTTTAAATTTCTTGGTTGTTTTGTTATATGTCCTGTTAATTTTTGACCCTACAGACACTGAGGGCTGAGAGCTGCTGTACCAGTACAAACGAAAAAAATTATTTTCATCAAAATACAGGGTGAGCATATTTTCGTCGCTGCCAGCAAGGCGCAATACATAAATACTGTCCTCCTTTTTTTCCACCTGTAAATATCCCCAGTCTTTCTGGGTTTTATTGAGGAGTTTGCTTAAGGTAATCTCAAGCAGCGGACAATTCTCAAATTCTTCCATAGACCCCCAGAGCGGCTTCAAAATAGCGTTTAATAGAGATAGCGGCTCTCAGTTGGATGAACTATGGCCCAGAAACCCGGTTTCTTAAAGAAACCGGGTTTCTCAGTACCTCACAAAGGATGAGAAACGCTATAAAGTTACTGGAACTTTGTAAAGATAATAGCATATTTGTCTGATGCTGCAATTTGACATTCCGGCGATTGTCCAGGGGTACGCTCAAGGCTACTTCCTGATGGCCAATGGCTCTGACGGCAAATTGGGCTGGTATTCCAGCCGGGAGCGGGCGCTGATTCCCCTAGACGAGCGATTTCACTACCCGCGCTCGCTGCAGCGCGTCCTCAACCAGGAGCGCTTTACGGTTGCGGTCAGCCGGGACTTCCAAGCCGTAGTGGAAGGCTGCGCCAACCGGGAAACGACCTGGATTTCGCCAGAACTCAAAGAGATTTACCGGGAGCTGCACCTCGCCGGCATAGCTCACAGCTTTGAAACCTGGCTTGGAGATGAACTTGCCGGTGGCATTTTGGGAATAGCGATCGGGGGAGCCTTCATTGGCGAATCCATGTTCTACCGGATTCCCGAAGGCTCCAAAGTCGCAATCGTCAAATTAGTCCAGCGACTGCGAGAGCGCCAGTTTCTCTTTTTCGACGCCCAAATCACCAACCCCCATCTCGAACGATTTGGAGCCCACACGGTGAGCGACCGAGAATATCAAACCCTGCTCAAAAAAGCATTGCGACGCCGGTGCTTCCTTAACTGAGGAGGAGCGCAGGCTATGTTTTAATCCAAAATCCAAAATCTAAAATCCAAAATTGCTATCACCCCACTTTCCGCTCAGTCACCAGAGTCAGACTAACCCATTCCCCTTTTTCGCTGTACCGGCGAATCAGGCGCTGGCGGAGATTGGGTTCAATCAGCCAGCCCAACTCCAGAAACAGGGGCTGGCGCAGCTGAACCTTTTGCGGGCAAGTAGCGGAAGCCCCATCCGGGAGCAGCAACACGCGCACCGGCAGAGCAGCCAAGTCCTCAAACTTAATCATATTCCCCTCAACCCGACCCGTCGAGCTGACAGAGCCGGTGCCGAAACTGAGCTGCTGGGCCACCCGACCGGCACCTAAATCCTGCAATTTCAGTACAGTCGAATAAGTATCAGCCGGTCGCCAGTCTGGGTAGAGAGTAATCGCCTCTCCGCGCCACTCTCCTAGCAGCTGGTCGAGAGTCAGGGGAGGGCGTTCCGCAGCGTCAGATCCCGCCCGCTTTTCCCGAATCAGAGTAAAAGAAGACAAATCGCCATCCCGGTTAAACACCACCGCCAGACGCAGGCGGCGGTTGCCGGCAATCAAACTCAACTCCCCTCCAAACTCCGAAAAAGGTGCCAGCTGAATCGTGCCCTGAGAGAAAGCGCCGGTCTCAAAAAACAGCATGTCCCGTCCGATAGAGCGG
This sequence comes from Oscillatoria princeps RMCB-10, assembly GCA_019359235.1. Classification (GTDB taxonomy): domain Bacteria; phylum Cyanobacteriota; class Cyanobacteriia; order Cyanobacteriales; family Oscillatoriaceae; genus Oscillatoria; species Oscillatoria princeps. The sequence continues at coordinate 67,322 of JAHHHT010000012.1, read as the reverse complement.
TATTGCCGCACCAGCTCACTAACAGGGGGTTGGGCATAGTTTTCATCCGCCGGCGAGAAGTAGCGGAGCGTGAGGCGAACCGTCTCGTTTGAGTCTAAACCTTCCAGAGAAAGGATAGTGGGAGAGTTCCCCACAACCTCGCCTGCCGGTGAGATTTTGGTGAAAGAGCCCCGCCACTCCCCAAGATTTTGCAAAAAATTATCCCATTGCGAACTCATCGAAAAACTCTCTAGTCTTAATTGGGCCTTCTCAATTTATTCAAAATTATATAGCCGGTCTAAATGATTTGTGAAATTATATTGCTTCTCTTCCCTTGGCGCTCCTTCACGGCGGCGGTTTATAAACAGAAGAAATCACAGCTCAAGACTGAACCGCTATAACCATTAAACTATCATAAATTCTCACACCACCCGATAGATAAAACTGAGAGTTGCCCAAGTGCTGACATCGAGAGCGTAGACATCTGCCGGCATAGCAGCCTGGAGGGAGCCGCCCGAGCTGGCTTGGTGCAAATCTTGCAGGAGAGCTTGCGCCACCGGCAAGGGATTGGACAGCACGCTAATAGGCCGGTCGTCACCGCGTTGCGGCATTGCGGCAGCCAGCGCCGCCAGTGTGCGGGTGAGGGGGGCGGCGCTACAGATCAGTTGGGTTTCCGCAAGTCCAGCAGTGCTGCCAATCACCCAGGCAGAGGCCGAGGCAGCGGAGGGAATCGTCACCGTTTCTCCGGGGGGGATCGCACCCTGTTGCGGGGGGGGCTGGGTTGGGGCTGCCTGTGCCGGCGCAATGGCATCCTCGACACAGCCGGCATAAGCGCGACCCCTGCTATCTGTGCCCAGCAGGACAAAATAGATAGGGCGGTTGCTGTCGTTGCGCAGCCGGTACTGGATGCGGCTGCCGGCGGGTACAGTCAGAACCCCTACCTGCTTGTCCTTTTGTTCCCCCGGTGCGGCAACTGCGCCCTCCCCTGCGCCCCGGAGAGTGGCGCGTTCTATCAGCACCCGCTCTTTGCTCCCCCCCACAATCACCAGAGTGGCTCGCACTCCCAGACGCGACGAGCCCTCATTGCAGGTCTTGCGCCACAACTTAGCCGCCAGAAGGGTTTGCAGTTGCGGGACAAGCCGGCGCACCGCACTGCGCACCGCCTCTCCCCCTTCCCCAACAGTATTGGGGATTAAATCTTGACCGAGAGAAAACAAGCCGTAGCTGGTCGGCGCGAGGGATGGCAAAGCAGCCGAGGGCGTCTGGGCGAGCAGCATCTCCCGGGCGCGACCGAAAAGACAGTCAGCCGGCTGCTCGCCCGCCACCACCGGCGAGACGTAGGGAATGCTGGCAAAGGCGCTGGTAGCGTCCACGCGCTCAATTCTCTCCAAGCTTGGATCGAGGGCCACCGTCAGGCCGGTATTGCGAGGCAAAACCCGGACAGCTTCCTGAAGCAATTGTCCCACCTGCAGGGGTTTTGTGGCGCTGCCCGCACCCAAAAATTGCGCCTGCGCCGCCAAACCGGTGCGGGAGCGAATCTGGAGGAGCGAGGGATTTGTTTCGCTAGGCGATCGAGCCGGCGCACCGGCAGTGCCGGCATCTGGAACCGCGGTGAGCAGGGAATTCATCCCGTAGCAATCCAGCACCCGGGCGGGGAGTCCGCCCAGCCACAGCTGTGCGGTTTTGCCGTCCTCCCCCACAGAAGTCACCGCGCCATCAGCCCCAACATCAGAAGCCTCCAATAGCAAGGAGGAAAGAGGAATTAATTCCGCCTTCCGGTTTCCGCCTTCCGCCTTCAACTGCGGCGGCTGCTCAAAACCGGCCATTTGCTCAATGGAGCAAGCCGCCCGCTGCAGGGTGAAAAGCAGGGTTGCTGCCGGTGTGGCCCACCAAAGGCTTTGGGTGAGGGCGTAGGTGAGCAGACCGCAGTTGAAGCCATTCCACTGCATTTCTGCGGCTTGCTGGTTTGGCCCAGCTGCGGTCAGGATAGCGACGGGCATCTCACCGCCGCGCCGGTCGGGGGTTTGACGCCGCAGCTCCTCTTGGAAAGCCAGTTCCTCCGGCGCGAGGGCGACCGCCGGCGGGCTGGGGCGAGAGCGAATCCGCAGATTGCCCAGCAAATTGGTGCCGGTATAGGTGTAGCTGGTGTCCAGGACAGCCAGCACCCGCTCCGCTCGCAGCGAGCGCAGCAGCAGCAGCAGGGTTTCTTCGGGCAGGTCGCTTGCCGTGTTCGCGTCTGGGGCGAGCCCGCCATCTGCCGGCACCAAGGTATTTTGCTGCGCCCCTGCAGTTTCTGAGGAGTTTGCCCAGTTGAGGGCGCGACCGTAGCCGCTGAAGTGGAAGACGGCGACATCACCGGCAGCCGCCCCCTGACTCAGGTGGCTGGTGAGGGCGTCCTGAATATTTTTGCGGGTGGCTTGGCTGTCGGTCAGCGTCAGGATATCCGCCGGCTGGAAGCCAAACCGGTGAATCAAAAGTTGCCGCTGCAGCTCCACATCCGTGAGGCAGCCGTTGAGGGCGTAGCCGGTGCCATATTGGTTGATGCCCACGAGCAGGGCCAACTTGCGAGTGCTCGGTTGTGCCAGGGCTCGGTAATAGCGATCGGTCAAGCGGGACAGTCCCGCCTCAGTCATTCCCAGGGCTGCTAGCGCCCAGCCGGTTCGTTGCCAAAATTCCCGCCGCTTCATACTCGATTAAGCTTCAAGCCGCCCTATTTTCGTTGCAGAGCCCGCTGCCGTTCCCGGCAAGCGTTTGTGAAAGCCTCTGAGCACTTATACTTCTTGCCAGCCGATTCCTTGTGCGATCGGAGGCCGGTAGCCCCCCAAAGTGCGGGCATGACCGGGCGCGGGCCCGGAACGAGAGATGAACGAGACTTTTCCCCTGATTTCAAATTTCATAAGTCGTGACGTTCATGGCCTTGGCCAGCTCTAGGGCCACCTCCGGACGGGAAAACTCCGGCGGCGGCAGCTCACCTTGCCGAAGCAGCTCTCGCACTTTTGTTCCGGACAGGTGAATTCGCTGTTCGGGGGTGCTGGGGCTGGTCTTGGTGGTGGCCATGCCCTGAGTTAACTTGCAGTAGAAGGCGTGCTCGAACTTCATCGGCACGATGCCCAGTTCTGCCGGCGTAAACTCATCAAAAATCTTCTGAGCGTCATAAGTGCCGTAGTAGTCCCCCACACCGGCATGGTCGCGCCCGACGATAAAGTGAGTGCAGCCGTAGTTTTTGCGCACTGTGGCGTGGAAAATCGCCTCGCGCGGGCCGGCGTAGCGCATGGCCGCCGGGTTGATGGCCATGATCACCCGGTCTTTGGGGAAGTAGTGCTCCAGCATGATTTCGTAGCAGCGCATCCGCACGTCTGCTGGGATGTCGTCTTCTTTGGTCGCGCCCACCAGCGGGTGCAGGAACAGACCGTCCACCACTTCTAGGGCGCACTTCTGGATGTACTCGTGGGCGCGGTGGATGGGGTTGCGGGTTTGGAAACCCACGATTGTTTTCCACCCCCGCTGCTTGAACAGCGTCCTGGACTCGGCTGGGTCAATCTGGTATTTAGGAAATTGAGGGTGGGTGTCCCGCTGCAGCAGCCACACCGGCCCTGCTAAATTCACTGGCCCTTGCTCGTAAACGACCTTAACACCGGGGTGCTTGAAATCATCGGTGCGGTAGACGTTAATCGCCTCGTGAGCTTTGTTGTAGCGATATTTTTGGGTCAGCTCCAAGACGCCGACAAACTGGCCGGTGGGGTCATCTAAACGCACCCAGCTCCCCTCTTTCAGGGGTTGGGCCACCTCTTCGCTGACGGAGAGCGTGATTGGAATTGACCAAGGCAGCCCACTGGTTAACCGCATCTCAGTCACAACTGAGGCGTAGTCCGCTTGCGCCATGAAGCCGGTGAGCGGACTGAACCCGCCAATCGCGATCAGGATCAGATCGGAGAGACTGCGCTCGTCAAGTTGGACGCGGGCTAAAACGTCTGCTTGCTGGAGAAATTCTTGCCGCATAGCTGCTGTGGCTGTGCGATTAATCAGGTGGCCCCCGTGAGGCGCGATACCGTCTGGATGGTAGCTCAAAGCAATCCCTCTTTGCGTTGACTGCGACTGGTGAGAATTTTCCAATTTTCCCGATCTTTTATCCTACTGCTCTTGGGGGCGTTCGCGACAGGAGCGCCAAAGAAACCGGGTTTCTTTTCTGGAAACCCGGTTTCTCTCCCGCCCTTGACGTTTTCTCAGCTTTCTGTTATAATGCCGCCGCCCTGCAGTACCTCGCCGTCGTACCAAACGGCGGCTTGACCGGGGGTAATCCCGAACTGGGGCTCGTCGAAGACGATGCGAGCACCGGCACCTTCCAGGGGAATGACGGTTGCCGGCACGGCGGGGGTGCGGTAGCGGACTTGGACTTGGGCCCGGATGGGGGCGGAAGGTTCTGGGATGGAAACCCAGTTGAGCCGGTGGACGCCGCACTCGGACTGGTGGGCGCTGGTACGATTGCCGACAATCACCCGGTTGCGTCCGGCGTCCAGCTCAATGACGTACAGGGGCTCGCTGGCGGCGACGCCCAGCCCTTTGCGCTGGCCAATCGTGTAGTGATGGATGCCGTCGTGCTGTCCCAGCACTCGCCCTTCCTGGTCTACAATGTCCCCTTTTGTGGGGGCCAGGTATTTGTCCAGAAACGCCCGCATGGAGCCGCTGGCTTCCACCAAGCACAGGTCTTGACTTTCTGGCTTGTCAGCGGTCTTGAGCCCGAACTCGGCGGCTTGGCGGCGGGTTTCGGTTTTGGACAGCTCGCCGAGGGGGAAGACGCACCCCGCCAGCAAGTCCTGGGTCAAGTCGTACAGGAAGTAGGACTGGTCTTTGTTGCGGTCAAGGGCGCGGCTGAGCTGGTAGCGCCCGGTGGCTGGGTCAAATTTGACGCGGGCGTAGTGGCCGGTGGCAATTTTGTCTGCGCCCAGCAATTCCTTAGCGTACTGCAGCATCGGGCCAAATTTTACCGTTTTGTTGCACTGCGAGCAGGGCAGCGGCGTCACACCGGCACTGTAACCGGCAACCAAGTAATCGACGATCTGGGTTTGGAATACCTCTCGGATATCGACGATGTGATGGGGGATGCCTAACTGTTCGCAAATGTAGGCAGCGTCAACCATCCCCTCCGAGCAGCACTGCCCTTTGCCCTTCATCAGCCAAAGGGTCAGTCCCACCACTTCATATCCCTGGTGGTGGAGGGTTGCAGCCGCCACTGAACTATCGACCCCACCGGAGAGGCCCACCACAACTTTGTGCATCGAAGTTTGAATAATTGCAAAGAAGTTCGTTCTATCTTTAAGCTAGCACCGGCAAACAAAAACTGTCGCACTCTATAGCGGTTCTCAGTTGGATGTACTGCGGCCCATAAACCCGGTCAGCGTAGGGGCGGTGCCCCCGTGCCCGCCCCGTCCGGGTTTCTCAGCAGTTCACAAAGGATGAGAAACGCGATATGTTACAGTACCGGCAGATTGGCAAAGGGTGCTAGGAGCGCAGAAGTTTCAATCCAGTTTCCTTTGATTCGCTGGCCAAAAATCTTCTCCTCCTGCAACCTGCTGAAATCCTTGTCGCATTCATTTGGGCTTCCCACGCACAGCCGGGATGCTCCCGTTCGATAGAGTGACAAAATCGTTACCATCCCCAGAGAACAGAAGGGCAGGTGAGCCGGCATGAGTGTGTTTCAATGCCGTTTCCTTTGATTCGCTGGCCAAAAATCTTCTCCTCCTACCCCCTGCTGAAATTATTGTCGCATTGATATGGACTTCTTCCCACAACCGGGATGCTCCCCCGATCGCAACCAACCAAACGAATTTCCCGAATTGCTGTCTCGATTTTTTGGCAGTTGCCGGCTTTGCCGGCGCGACGCCCGCGCCAGCACGCTCAGCAATTTTGCTGGCGCTCCCCCCGAAAAGGAGTATATACAGGCGTCCCCTCGTTTTGGTCAATCCGCTACTGATATGCCTGAAAGCTCTGTCCCCTCTCTGCTGACCCCCGCTCGCCTGCTGTTGGGGGGGTGTTTGCTGCTGGCGTGGAATACAGCCGCCGGGGCTCAACCTCTCGGACAAACCCCTCTCGCAGAGGCTGCGCAGTCCCAAATCCTGGCCCAAAGGTCGAACAGGTACTACTTGGTTTATGTCAATGGGAACAGCCCGCTGCTGCTGGAACAAGTCCGCAGGATAGAGCCCGAGGCATTTGTCACCGAGTACGAGGGACGCCGCGTCATCCAGGCGGGCCTTTTTTCTGATAAAGACCGGGCCAAGCAGCGGGAAAGGGATCTCGAAGAGCAGTACATCCGCGCTGAGATCGCGACAATTGAGGACAGACAGGACAGACAGGACAGACAGGACAGACAGGACAGACAGGACAGACAGGACAGACAGGACAGACAGGACAGACAGGACAGACTCAGTGATACAGCCGGCTATTTCGTGGTTATCCCCACTGACGAGAGGGACTTGCGGGCGACTGCAGAGCGGGTGCGCCTGCTGGGACTGGTGAATTTCGGGGTCAGCCAGCGACGAGACAGTCCGCAGGGGCCATATGTGGTGGTGGGGCCATTTGCTGACCGGGATAAGGCAGAGCGCTGGAACTTCTATCTCCAGGATTTTGGTTTGGAGAACGCACGGGTTAATTACGGGAATTTTTAGATTTTTGTGCTGTTGGCGCTCCACTTCGCACGGGGGTTAGATCCCCCCAACCCCCCTTAAAAAGGGGGGCTGACCGATTCCACCCTTTTTTAAGGGGGGGGTTCGGGGGGGATCTTCGAGTTGCTCGGTTCTGTGCGATACCTGAACAGGACTGAATTTTTAGATTTGGGATTTTAGATTAATAAAATTCCCATCTAAACCGACTCGCTGATATTTTGAAAATGTTGGCGTTGGGGCAAAGCAGTGGGGCGGACTCAGGACAGGGTGGAACAGATTCAGCAGTTTGCTGTGACGGCTGAGCAAATGCGTGCGATTGAGGGGCGCGTGTTTGAGGCGGGGATGCCGGTGGCGGCGCTGATGGAAAAGGTGGCGGGATTGGTTGCTAAGCGGATTCTGGAGCAATACCGGCAGCCGGTGCGTGCGGGTGTGCTGGTCGGTCCCGGTCACAATGGGGGGGACGCTTTGGTGGTGGCTAGGGAGCTGCACTTGCGGGGCTTTGAGGTGGCGGTTTATTCGCCTTTTTCTAAGCTTAAGGAGCTGACGGGGCAGCACGCTCAGTATGTGGCGAGTCTGGGAATTCCTTTTTATCAGGAAGTTGACGTTCTGAAAAATTGCGATTTGCTGGTTGACGGGCTGTTTGGCTTTGGGTTGGAGCGTTCGCTGTCAGGTGCGGTTGCGGCGGCGATCGATCGGGTGAATCGCTGGGGGGTGCCGGTGCTGAGTGTGGATATTCCTTCGGGGCTGCACACGGATACTGGCGAGGTGCTCGGAACTGCGATTCGGGCGGCGCGGACGTTTTGTTTGGGGTTGTGGAAGCTGGCGTTTCTGCAAGATGGGGCGCTGGAGTATATTGGTGAGGCGGAGCTGGTTGATTTTGATTTGCCGCTGGCGGATATCCGGGCGGTGCTGGGCGAGCAACCGGCAATTCGGCGCATCACACCGGCATCCGCGCTGTCGCTCCTCCCCATCCCCCGCCCGCCGGCGGCGCACAAGTACAAGATGGGGCATTTGCTGCTGGTTTGCGGTTCGCGCAAGTACACCGGCGCGGCGATTTTGACGGGTTTGGGGGCGCGGGCGTCTGGGGTGGGGATGCTCTCGGTGGCGGTTCCGGAGTCGGTTAAGCCGCTGTTGAGTTTGCAGCTGCCTGAGGCGCTGATTGTCGGGTGTCCGGAGACGGATGCGGGGGCGATCGCAGGTCTGCCGGTGGGGGTTGATTTGGGTTCGTACAGTGCGATCGCTTGCGGGCCGGGGCTGACGGTGGGGGCTGCGCCGGTGGTGGAGGCTGTGCTGGAGAGCGATCGCCCTCTGGTTTTGGATGCGGACGGGCTGAATGTGCTGGCGCATCTGGGGGCGATTCCGACATTAAGTGAGCGGCGAGCGCCTGCAGTGCTGACGCCCCATCTGGGTGAGTTCAAGCGTCTGTTTCCAGAAGAGACTCTGAGTTCTAATTCGTCTGCTATTGAGGACTCGGGGGGAAAGATAGGCAGAATTGGTGCTGTGCGGGCGGCGGCGATGCAAAGTGGGGCGACAGTGCTGCTGAAGGGGGCGAGAACTGCGGTGGCGCATCCTGATGGTAAGGTGTGGGTACAGCCGGAAAGTACGCCAGCTTTGGCTCGCGGGGGCAGCGGGGATGTGCTTACGGGGTTGATGGGTGGCTTGTGGGCGCAGGCTGCTGTTGCGGGGGAGCCGGTTGAAGAGTTATGTAAATTGGCGGTGTGGTGGCACGCGAGAGCCGGTATTCTGGCGGCGCGGGAGCGGAGTGAGTTGGGGGTGGATGCGTTTACTTTGACGCAGTATTTGGTGCCGGTGCTGCGCAACCACCTGGGGGAAATAGGTTGAGTTTTGTTCGTCTACCTAATGGGACTCAACCCGCCGGCTAACTTAGTTCCCTCCTTTTTTCTCTCTTGAGCAGCCCTTTCCTTAAATAATAAACAGCGATATGATGAACGGTAAAAAGCTTGAAAAAGCTGCTATTTTAATCGTGGATGACACCCCGGCGAATTTGGGTTTACTCTCGGAGGTTTTGAATGAAGCTGGTTTTGGAGTGCGGGTAGCGCGAGATGGAGAAAGTGCTATCCGTAAGGTGGAATACGAGCCGCCGGCTCTGATTTTGCTGGATGTGATGATGCCCGGAATCGACGGATTTGAAACTTGCCGCCGGCTGAAGGCCAATGACGCAACGAAAGACATCCCCGTGATTTTTATGACGGCTCTTTCCGAGACGGTGGATAAGGTCAAAGGGTTTTCGCTGGGCGCAGTGGATTACATTACCAAGCCATTCCAGCAAGAGGAGGTTTTGGCTCGCATCACTGCGCACGTGAAACTGCGCACTTTGACGAAAACGCTGGAACAAACCCTCTCGGAACTTCGCAGCACCCAAGCCCAAGTGATTCAGGCGGCAAAAATGTCCAGCTTGGGGCAGATAGTGGCGGGTGTCGCCCACGAAATTAACAACCCCATCAGCTTCATTTACGGGAATCTGTTTCCTGTGAATAGCTATATCCAAGACTTGCTCAACCTGCTTTATCTCTACCAGAAAACTTACCCCAATCCGGCACCTGATATTAAAGCGGCAACTGAGAGCATCGACCTTGAATTTATGGTTGAAGACTTGCAAAAAATTCTGGATTCGATGAAGGTGGGAGCCGACCGCATCCGCAATATGGTGTTGAGCTTGCGGATTTTTTCCCGGCTGAATGAATCGGAACTCAAGCCGGTGAACATTCACGAATGCATTGACAGCACGTTGCTTTTTTTGCAGCACAGGTTCAAAAAAGACGGGCGTCTGGCTGAGGTGGAAGTGATTAAAGAGTACGGTGATGTGCCAGAAGTTACCTGCTACGCCGGCGAGCTAAACCAAGCGTTTATGCATATTCTTACGAATGCGATTGATGCCCTGGAAGAAAGTATGGGGTGTGGGGAGTCGGAAGTGGGGGGTGATGGTTCCCCTCGTGACTCGTCACGGTTTGTTCCCTGGATTCGGATTCGCACTGAAGTGTCTTCCTTTGACTGCGTGAGAATCCGGATTGTTGACAATGGCCCGGGGATGACTGAAGATGTGCTTAATAGAATATTTGACCCGTTTTTTACGACTAAGCCTGTGGGGAGCGGCACCGGATTGGGGCTGTCCATTAGCTACCAGATTGTGGTGAAAAAACACGGCGGGCGGCTTGTTTGTGTTTCATCGCCGGGGCGGGGATCGGAGTTTGCAATTGAAATTCCAATCCGGCAAAACGTGAAAGTTAACTTGCTGGCTCCGGAGGCTGTGCCGGTTAGTGAGGAGAGCTGCGAGCTCTCTCTGGAATAAGCTGTAGTTGTTTTTGCGGATTTTGGGGATCGCAGGAGTTGCGCTTTTAATTTGCTTGTTGTATAAAGAGGAAGAGCGTCGGGAGTCGCTTTTAGAGCAACAGGATTGAACCCCACGGGGTTCTTCAGCTCTGTGCAACACCGGCTTTGCCGCTATATTGGGTGCTGGGGAAGCCACCGGCAACTTGGCGCATCACACCGGCAGCCGGTGCACCGAGCGAGCCTGCCGGTGGGGTACGTTTACTTATGTATTCTACCGGATAATACGCAATAGTTTGCTGGCTTTTACAGCTATAATGCTTTAAAGGTAAACATTGCAGAATTGGGTATAAAGCAGATATTTTAAGATATCCGGTTGAAGACTCAAGCGACTTAGCCGGGGGTGGCTCTGGCGTGCCGGCATTCTGGGGGCGGGGGAGGAGTTATAGCATTAGCCATAAGGGCAGGCGAGACGCCTGCCCTACGCCTATACTTGGTATCCCAGTGCCCTAAACTGACTGTCTATTGCTGCTCAGGGGTAGGGTGCGTTCCCTAAGAGGGAACGCACCCTACGAGTTACAGTGGGGGAGTGGCTCACTGGGAAAAGTTGACGCACGAGGGCGAGATGTGGTAAAAAAGATGAATACGCTCGCTCGCACGGCTGGTGGGGTTTGGCTGGAAAGGATTTTTCTGCCTATCCTGACGGTTGCTGCTAGCAGTCAAGTCACCCATCAACGGTGTGGCTGACACATCAATTTGTACATTTATAAATATCGCACATGGAACCTCTAACATTTGCTGCTATCGCTGTCGGCACTGGAATAGGGACAAAAATTTTGGAGAAAGCTGGAGAAAGCATAGGGGAGAATGTAATTGAAAAGTGGGAACATGTTAGGTCAGGGTTAAAAAGGCTATTGCCAAATATAGCAAGTGCTATCGAACTCGCTCCCCAGCAACCTTTGGATATTGGTCAAGCTGTGCTGGAGGTGGATTCAGCAGCGAAGGCAAATCCTGAATTCGAGCGAGCGGTGCGGGAGTTGGCAGAAGCGGCGAAGGCAGACCCAAATCCCGAAATTGCCCGACAAATCCAAGAAGTTCAAAAAGTCGTGGATACGCTGAAAGCTCAACAGCCAGCTATCAATAACCCTAACTTCACGAACAGGCAAGAAAAATCGTTATTTATCCAAGGGACTGTCCAAAACTCGCCCATCAATATCACCTGACTGCAGTCGCCCCCGGGAGGGGAGGAGGGGGCAAAGTTACCTCCCATTGACTGGCGCGAGGTTTGCCGCGCTATGCTGGCGGCTGAGAAAAAGCTGACTGTCAATGCGCTTCTGCACAACCACGGGACAGATTTGGATATCGACCAAATCCATGTGCCGCTGGCATTGGTGGAGCGCAAAAAACAGGAGAAGAAGCCGAATGAGGAGATTTCGGCAGAGCGGGGATCGCGCCTGTACGAGCCGGCATACGAGGAAAAGCAGCGGTTTGAGCACGAGCAGTTTTTGCGCGATGTCCTGGAAAAGGGGACAGGGAAAAGCAAGGGCAAGCGGATCGCTATTATTGGGGAACCGGGGGCGGGAAAATCCACCCTGTTGCGCAAAATTGCGTTTTGGCTGTCTGACACTACGGAGGATTTGCCGGTTTTGATTTCTCTGGCAGATTTGCCGGCGGTTACTTCTAAGCAGGAGTTTCTGGAGGAGTATTTACTGAGTAAATGGCTGAAAGCGGCGCTGGCGCATTTGCCGGAACTGGTGGAAGTGACGGAAGCGCTGAAAACGGCGTTCAAACAGCTGTGCAAGCAGGGGCGGGTGTGGTTGCTGCTGGATGCGGTGGATGAGATGCCGGTGGGAGGAGAACCGCTCTCGGCTATCGAAAGCCAGCTCAGGGGCTGGATAGCGCCGGCGCGGGTGGTGCTGACTTGCCGGCTGAATGTCTGGGATGCCAACCGCAATGTGCTGGCGGACACATTTGAGATTTATCGCAGTTTGGAATTTAGTTATCCGGATCAAGTGGGGCAGTTGATCGCCAAGTGGTTTGGGCGCGAGCCAGAGTTAGGGCAAAAGTTGCGGCGGGCGCTAGACGAACCGGGCAAAGAGCGGATTAAGGATCTGGCGAAAAATCCCCTGCGGTTGGCGCTGCTGTGCGGAACTTGGAGTTTGTGGCAAGAGCGTGGGGGATTGCCAGATACGCGGGCGAAACTCTACAAGGGATTTGTGGAGAAGTTCTATGATTGGAAACAGAAGGAATTTCCAATTACCCCCAATCAGCGAAGAGATTTGAATCGGAAGCTTGGGGAGTTGGCAAAGTGGGCGATTGACCAAAAGGAGTCTCGGTTCCGGCTCAAGCACAGTTGGGTTTGTCGTTTCCTGGGGCAGCCGGGAGAAGAACTTTATGAGCTGGCGGTTACTAAACTGGCTTGGCTGAACAAAGTGGGCTTGGCGGCAGAAAGTCCCGATGAAGCTGTTTACGCTTTCTACCATACCACGTTTCAGGAATACTTCGCCGCGCTGGCGATAGATGACTGGCGCTTTTTCCTGAATCATCAAGATCCCCCCCTGCCCCCCCTTAAAAAGGGGGGGTTGAATGCCCCCCTTTCCAAGAAGAGTTGGGGGGATCTCACCTACCGCATTTTTTCAGCCCAGTGGAAGCAGGTGATTTTGCTCTGGCTGGGGCGAGAGGATGTGGCCAAGGAGCGGAAAGAGGCGTTTATCAAAGCGCTGGTGGAGTTTAAGGATGGGTGTGGCAAATTCTCTGGAATGGAACAAATCGGCAGGGGGTTTTATGAGTATCGGGCGTATTTCCTAGCCGCAGCTGGGATTGCCGAGTTTAAGGATTGCCGGTGGAGTCAGGAGATTGCGGAGCAGATTGTCAAGTGGGGTTTTGGCGATTTTGTCGAGCCGGTTAAGGAGGGAGCTAAAGCTGCCTTACTAGAGACGGATCGCAACAGGGCAATTGAGCCGTTAGTGCGAGTCATCGAGTCAGCTCAGGATGAAGACACCCGCTGGCGAGCGGCATATAGCTTAGGGAAAATTGACCCCGGCAGTGAAACTGCCATCCGGGGGTTAGAGCGAGTCATCGAGTCAGCTCAAGGTGAATATACCCGCAGGCGAGCGGCAGAAAGCTTATGGCACATTGAAAACTACACAGTCATCCGGGCGTTAGGGCCAGTCATTGAGTCAGTTCAGGGTGAGCACACCAGCTGGGAAGCAGCAGAAAGCTTAGGGGAAATTGACCCTGGCAACGAAACAGCCATCCAGGAGTTAGTGCGACTCATCGAGTCGGAACAGGATGAATTTCCCCCCTGGGAAATAGCATATACATTAGGAAAAATTGGCACTGGCAGTGAAACAGCAATCCGGGGGTTAGTGCGACTCACCGAGTCAGATCAGGATGAATTAACCCGTATAGAAGCGGCATATAGCTTAGGGAAAATTGGCACCAGCAATCAAACAGCCATCACGGGGTTAATGCGACTCATCGATTCAGATCAGGATGAATTAACCCGCAGGATTGCGGCAGAAAACTTAGGGATAATTCATCCAGACAGTGAAACAGCAATCCTGGCGTTAGTGCGAGTTTTCGAGTCACATCAAAATGAAGGCACCCGCTGGCTCGCGGCAGAAAGCTTAGGTAAAATTGGCACTGGCAGTAAAACAGCTATTCGGGCGTTAGAGCAGATCATCAAATCAGAGCAGTATGATTTTATCCGCTGTAAAGCGGCAGAAAGCTTAGGGAAAATTGACCCTGGCAGCCAAAAAGCAATCCGGGCGTTAAAGGGACTCGTCGAGTCAGCTGAGGATAAATTTACCCGCTGGCTCGCGGCAGAAAGCTTAGGGGAAATTGACCCAGGCAGTCAAACAGCCATCGAGGGGTTAGTGAGACTCATCGATTTCGCTCCGGATGAAGACACCCGCAGAAAAGCAACATATAGCTTAGGGAAAATTGGCATCGGCAATCAAACAGCCATCCGGGGGTTAGTGCGACTCATCAAGTCAGCTCAGGATGAAGACACCCGCAAGCGAACGGCAGAAAGCTTGAAGAAAATCCTCCGAGACAATCAATTTGCAGAAGTTGTCACAGCCTTGAAAGATGAGTTATCATTTATAAGCTTAATCATAAACTATAGGCGATTCTATAGGCGGTTCCTGGAGTGCTACAAACTCATCTGGCACTGCGCCCAAACTATGCCCTACCCGGAGTTTTATCAGGCTTGGCACAATCGCCCATCCATCCTCAGCCGGCTCACCCGATGGTGGCCCAGATAACTGTGCGGGACTTTTTAAAACCGCAGATAAACGCAGATGAACCCAGATATAGCACTAGCCACTTAGGTTAGGACGTAGGACAGGCGTCTCGCCTGTCCCAGAGATATTGAGGGCAGGCGAGACGCCTGCCCTACGTCTATACTTCGTATCCCAGTGTCCTAAACTGATTGTCTATTGCTATCATCCTCTTCATCTGCGTTTATCAGCGTGCATCTGCGGTTAAAATCCTCCTACCACTACACCTCCACCGGCTCTTTCTTACCCACCGGCACGTAATAATTCCCCCCCTCATCCACGGCGATGCGCCCCACAGACTCATCCCCCGTAATCAAGCGAGCGCCGCCCTTGCGCGTGAAATAATTCCACCCCCACTGCAGCATCACCACCAGTTTATTGTCAAACTCTATCAAAAAGTAGATGTGCACAAACACCCAAATCAGCCACGCCAGGAAACCCGACAGCTTCACATACCCCAAATCCACCACAGCCGCATTCCGCCCAATCACCGCCAAACTGCCGGTATCCACATACCGGAATGCCGGCGCACTGTTGCCTTTCAGCCGCTGTTTAATCAGCTTCGCCACATATTCCCCTTCCTGCATCGCCACCGGCGCGATACCGGGTAGGGGTTTCCCCTCCTGATGGGAATAATTCGCCAAATCCCCAATCACAAAAATATTCCCATATCCCCCCACACTCAAATCCGGACCCACAATCACCCGCCCCACTCTGTCGAGTTGAGCGCCGGCTCGCTGCGCCAAAACCTGTCCCAGCTTGGAAGCTTTCACCCCAGCCGCCCACAGCACGGTTCGCGCTTTTATCTCCTCTTCTTTCTCCCCCTCGCGCACCGCAACCGTATCGCCTTCTATCTTCGTCACCAGGGTTTTTGTCCGCACTCTCACCCCCAGCCGGTGCAGGGCTTCTTCCGCTTTTTCCGACAGTGCCGGCGCGTAAGGCGGCAGAATCCGATCCGTCCCTTCCAATAATACTATTTCCGCTTCCGTTGTGTCAATATTGCGGAAATCGTGCTTCAGCGTATTGTGGGCGAGTTCCGCAATAGCGCCGGCTAATTCCACACCAGTTGGCCCACCCCCCACAATCGCAAAAGTCAGCCACGCTTGCCGTTTTTCCGCGTCAGTTTCCTTTTCCGCCGCTTCAAAAGCCATGAAAACGCGCCGGCGGATTTCTAGCGCCCCTTCCACCGTTTTCAACCCCGGCGCAAACTGCTCCCACTCGTCTTTTCCGAAGTAGTGGTGGCTCGCGCCGGTGGCTACAATTAAGGTATCATAACTCACCTCTCCCCCGCGCATGATAACTTTTTGCGCTTTCGCGTCAATATCTGTCACCTCACCCAGCAGCACTGTGGTATTCTTATTGCGGCTGAGCACAGCCCGCAGCGGCGAGGAAATGTCCGCCGGCGACAGACTGCCGGTGGCGACTTGGTACAGGAGGGGCTGAAATAGGTGAAAATTGCGCTTGTCAATCAGCGTCACTTTAACAGGGGCGCGACCGAGCGCTTGCGCCGCATAAAGTCCGCCAAAACCGCCGCCAATAATCACTACATGGTGAGGGATCTGCTTTTCAATTGCATCTGCCATAAGAGAGATTTCCGTTGTTTTATCTTGTCAGGGGCTGTTATTTAATTAACATCTTAGACCAGCGGGGAACCCCACCCCCTAGCCCCCTCCCCGCTAGCGGGGAGGGGGAAGATGCGGGCTGGGGTTCTTGAAATCTGGTGCGAGAGGTTAGGGGCGAACAAAGTTTTATCAACGAGCCGGTGATGGTCTGTTTGCGGGCGTCGCACAGTACAAGGACGATGAGACTTTTTCCACTGTACCAAAACCCCGCCTTACTCCCCCTCCTTGTACACGGGGAGGGGGTTGGGGGGTGGGGTTCATCCCACACATCTGCAACGCCTGTTTGCGCCGGCTTCTATGATTATAGCTCATATTGATTGAACGGGCTGTATCTCAGGCTACATTTGCCAGAGCCCGCCAATAAATTCTACCGAAAGAGAGAGCCGGTGGGCAGGTGATTTATAAAGAAAAAGTGAAATCACAATAGTGTGAGCCGGTGAGCACCAAACGAGGAGAAACCCCGCAAATTGTGAGAGTCTCGCTCCACTCTTAGCCCGCGTTGGGCGAAGCCCGTGCCCGTTGGGTAGGCGGGCTTCGTCTGTATAGCCGCGATTTTCAAGATGCTGTTGGCGCTCTCCGTGAGGGGTTAGACCTTCTCGCTCGTAAGTAAAGAGGGCGAAGCATTGGCGAAGCGCGTTATTTCGGGCGCAGTCGTAAAGATCCGCGCCGCCAATGCTTCGCCCCTACACAAGATCCGATGTAGGGGCGAAGCATGAGCGCGAGGATATTTGCAATCGGTGAAAAGATTACATCCGCTCATGCTTCGCCCTTCCCCTAGCGCTAGCTACAACCGAACAACCTGCCCCCAAAAGAAGGCGTAGGGTGTAAGCCCCCACATCAATTCGCCAACAGTCTCTTTCCAATCGCCAGTAACTTGGCTAATCGCCGACGAACTAGCTGTAGGTCTAACCCCCCGTTAATTCGCCAACAGCATCTTTCCAATCGCCAGGATACTAGCCAAAAGTGTTGCGTGTAGATTGAACTTTAGATGGCGTTCCCTACGACAGCAAATTCTATTATAGCAGTTAGAAATGATTTCCGCAACCGCTGGGGCCCAGAACCCCGGTTTCTTTAAGAAACCGGGGTTCTGAAATTTACACGAAGGTATAGGAGGCGCTATATAATGTTTCAGACTGTGGCAACTTTAGGGAAATTTCTATCAAGTTTGCCGCTTCCCTGACAGCCTGTACGCTCAGCTGAGTTCGTCGCATCCAGTTCCTGCAGCCGGTCTCATCAGCCCCGTGAGCGAGATCGGGGAGTAAGGGGTAGGGGGTTTGGGGACTAGGGGGTGTGGGGTTGCCGGCTCGTGCCGGCGGTATGGGGCTTTAGCCCAACTGCGAACTTTTGGGCTTTAGCCCAACTGCGAACTTTTGGGCTTTAGCCCAACTACAAACCGCTCACCGGCTCACTCCTGAATTTTCCGCACAAATGTACCTCTTAAGGTATACTTATCAGGCATCGCGTTTCGTGTCCGAGACGGACACCGCCACCGGCAGCCGGTTTGGTGACAGCCGGTTCCAGCCTAATGAGCGGCAGCTTGCAGAGGGGTCAAGTTGGGGTGAGGTCGAAGGCACACGTTAGACTGTCCCAGAGAGAGGCATGGCAGAGGTTTATATTTCCCACTCGCACGAGGATTTGGAGTTCGTCAAAAAACTCTACGAAGCGTTCCTGCAAAACAGCCGCGAGGTCAACGCCTACTGGCAGAACACTCCGCTGACGCCGGAGTGGCGCAAAGACATGCTTGCCGGTATCGAAGCGGCAAACAATTTCATCTTCATCATCTCTCCCGATTCCGCGTTCTGCGAAGCCTGTCAGGAGGAGATTGCCCACGCGCTCAACTGCCACAAACGGCTGATCCCGGTGATGTACCGGCAGACTCCCCCTTCAAAGGTGCATCCCGCCCTTCTCGCTGTCAACCCGATTCCCTTTCCAGAAAATGGGGATTTCCACAGCGCCTTTTCTACCTTGCTCAGCGCTGTCGATGCCGACCAAAACTATGTGCGGGCCCACACGCGCTTGCTGGTGCGGGCCCTGGAGTGGGACAGCGAAAAGCGCGACCCCAACTTTTTATTAAACGGCAAGGATTTAAAAGAAGCTGAGGAATGGCTGATCCAGAGCGAAGCCAAAGAGCCATCTCCCACACCACTGCAAATTCAGTACATCACCGCCAGCGCCCGAGCCAAAATCAAGTTCCTGGGCGCAGGGCTCGCCGCTCTCGCTGGGGGCTGCTTGCTCACCGCTGTGCTGGCGGGACTGGCTTTCAGCCAGTACCAAGCCTCCCTCGCTAGCCGGCAGGACAGGGAACGGCAGCCCCCCGATACGGAACAGCAGCGCTCCCGAACTGGAGAAAACTACATCAGCGCCTTGAGCGCCCTGTCTCAAGAGCGGCTGCAAGCTAACGACGGGCTTGAGGCGCTGCTGTGGGCGGTGAAAGCCGCCCAACAGCTGAAAGTGCAAACCGGCATCTCCCCAGCCGTTCGCGACCGGACTTTGCAAAGCCTGGTGGTGGCCATGAACACAACCAGCGAGCGCAACCGGCTGGAAGGGCACACCGATACTGTCACTGGGCTGAGCTTCTCCCCCGATGGCCAGCTGATTGCCTCCGCCAGTGAGGACAGCACGGCAAAAATCTGGCGCGCAGACGGCACACTGGAAGCCACTTTACCGCATCGGGACAGAGTCCGCTATGTCGCCTGGTCGCCCGACGGGCAGACTTTAGCCACCGTCTGCGCCGACAGAACGGTGAAACTCTGGAACCCAGACGGAACTGAAATCAAAATCCTCCAGCGGGAAGCGGATGTTTTAAACGTGGCGTTCAGTCCTGACGGGCAGCTGATAGCCGCCGGCACCGCAGACGGGCAGCTGATCCTGTGGACTTCCGACGGCACGCCGGTGGCAAATATAGAAGCGCATGTCGGTGCTGTTACCGCCCTCAGTTTCAGCCCCGATGGGCGCAGAATTGTTACCGGCGGCTCCGACAGAACTGTCAGATTCTGGAACTTGAGAGGTAAGCTGGAAAAACTGCTGCAGGCGCATGACGGCAGAGTGCTCGATGTCAGCTTTTCCCCGGATAGCAAAACAATTGCCTCAGCCAGCCGTGACGGTACGGTGAAATTGTGGGATACTGACGGCACTCTCCTGCTAATCCTCGCTTCCCACACCAGTTGGGTGAATAGCGTCAGTTTCTCCCCCGACGGCAAGACGATTGCCACCGCCAGCGATGACAAAACGGTCAAACTCTGGAGCGCTGACGGCAAGTTGCTGCAAACTTTTCTGGAGCACAAAGGCAGTGTGAAGAGCGTCCGTTTCTCGCCCGACGCCAAGCAGCCAGAAATCGCCAGTGCCGGTGCTGATAAAATTATTCGCCTTCGCAGCTTGAAAGGCGCGGTGCGCGACATCCTGCAAGGGCACACTGCCAGCGTCAAAAGCGTCAGTTTCAGCCCGGATGGGAAATTTCTCGCCACCGGCGGCGCGGACAGTGTGGCGCTGGTTTGGCGGGTTGCCGACGGCACGCTGCGGCGAACGCTCAAGAGTGACACCCCGGTCACAGATGTGAGTTTCTCACCCGACGGGAACAGGGTTGCCACTGCCGGTTATGACGGCAAGGTGCTGCTGTGGGACCTGCAGCGGGATACGCCGGAAACCCTGCAAGGCCATTTTTCTGCGGTGAAGAGCGTCAGTTTCTCGCCCGATGGGGAAACGCTCGCCTCGGCTAGCGCTGACGGCACTGTGAAACTTTGGGGTGTGAATAGCCCGGAGATAATCACTGTTGAGGCGCACAAGGACGCGGAGGTTAATGATGTCAGTTTTTCGCCGAATGGAGAGCTGATTGCGACTGCCGGCGGTGACAGCACGGTGAAGCTCTGGCGCAAAGACGGCACGCCGGTGAAGACTTTTGTCGGGCACACGAATCGGGTGAATAGTGTCAGTTTCAGTCCGGATGGCAAGACGATTGCCTCTGCCGGTGCTGACAAAATCGTCAAACTCTGGAACCTGGACGGTACAGAACTGACAGCGATAAAAGGGTTTACCGGTGGGGTTTGGCAGGTGAGCTTCAGTCGAGATGGCCAGATGATTGCCACGGTGGCTGAAGACGATTCTGTGAAATTCTGGGATTTGGATGGCCAGTTGCTGGCAGCGCTGGAACAGCACGGCGACTGGGTGAGGGCGGTCGCTTGGTCGCCTGATGGCCAAACCCTAGCATCGGGTTCCGCTGACAGCACCGCGATCCTCTGGAACCTGGAATCTCTCTATGAAATGCGCCGCATGGCTCAAATGAATTCCGACAAGCTGCTCGATCGCCCCTGCAATTGGCTGCGCAACTACCTGCAGAACAACCCCAATGTCCCAGAAAGCGACCGGCTGTTGTGCGAGGGGATTGGCTCCCGGCAGTAAAGTTCCGTTTGATTGGTTTTTCTATTCGGCGCTTCGTGAGCGGTTAAGAGTTACAGGCGGCAATCAAGCCCACTTAACTCGCCGCCCGCTAATCATAATCTATTCAATCGGATTGTCAGGGAGTGCCGGTGGGAGCGCCTGTCCTGCGAGGTATAGGCGTAGGGCAGGCGTCTCGCCTGCCCTCAAGGTCTCTGGGAAGGACGCTGTCGCGTCCCGCTTCGCTATCGGAGGGAACGCCTGTCCTACGCCTTTTTCCCTAGGTCACTGATGTCCTAACCAATATGACTGCTGCTATATCCTCAAGGACAGGCAAGATGCCGGTCCTGCGGGGCGTCAATCCGCAGGGCCAGGGCTGTGAAAAGATTGTTATTAAATTATATATTTCGGCTGTTTTGCGAAAATTAAGTCTGTTAATTTGAAGAAGTTAATGTTTAAATACATTTTGGCGTACCTGACAGGTTTCACGCTTCAACCGGCCAGGTGGAAAGCAGGAAGTTCAGAGAGATAAAAATCATGGCGCTGATAGTCCAAAAATACGGTGGCACCTCGGTTGGGTCAGTCGAACGCATTCAAGCAGTGGCCCAGCGCGTTCTTCAAACCGTTAAAGCCGGCAATTCCCTAGTGGTGGTCGTTTCCGCGATGGGGAAAACCACCGACGGGCTGGTCAAACTGGCAAAGGATATTACCCCCAACCCCTCGCGGCGGGAAATGGACATGCTGCTGTCCACCGGCGAGCAAGTTTCCATCGCCCTGGTCAGCATGGCGCTGCAGGAACTGGGCCAGCCGGCCATTTCCCTGACCGGCGCTCAAGTCGGCATCGTCACGGAAGCCGAACACACCCGGGCTCGCATTTTGGGCATCGAAACCGAGCGCATGGAGCGCCAGTTGCGCGAGGGGAAAGTCGTAGTGGTGGCGGGTTTCCAAGGCATCACCGCAAGCGAGGACTTAGAAATCACCACCCTGGGGCGCGGCGGTTCAGACACCTCTGCAGTAGCGCTCGCCGCCGCGTTGCGGGCTGACTTGTGCGAAATTTACACCGACGTTCCGGGCATTTTAACAGCAGACCCGCGCCTGGTGCCCGAGGCCGAGCTGATGTCGGAGATTACCTGCGACGAAATGCTGGAATTGGCGAGCTTGGGCGCGAAGGTGCTGCACCCCCGCGCCGTGGAAATTGCCCGCAATTACGGCGTGCCCTTGGTGGTGCGCTCCAGCTGGACAGACGATCCGGGTACGAAGGTGATCTCGCCGGCACGGGTGCCCCGCCCCCTGCAGGGTTTGGAAATTGTTCACCCGGTAGATGCGGTGGAGTTCGACACGGATCAAGCCAAGGTGTCCTTACTGCGAGTGCCGGATCGACCGGGAGTCGCCGCCCGCCTGTTCGGGGAAATCGGGCGTCAAAACCTGGATGTGGACTTGATTATCCAGTCAATTCACGAGGGCAATACCAACGACATTGCCTTTACTGTTACCAAAAACTCGCTCAATCAAGCGGAAGCTGTGGCATCTGCGATTGCGCCGGCACTGCGCAGTCACTTCGACGCCGCACCGGAAGAAGCGGAGGTGATGGTGGAGCGAGAAATCGCCAAAATCAGCATTGCCGGTGCCGGCATGATTGGGCGTCCGGGGGTGGCGGCGCAGATGTTCCAAAGCTTGGCAGAGGCCGGTGTCAACATCCAAATGATTTCCACCTCTGAGGTGAAAGTCAGCTGCGCCATTGACGCCGAAGATTGCGATCGCGCCATTGCCGCCCTCTGCGAAACCTTTGATCTGAGCAGTTCGCCGGTGCAGGTGAACGCTGCCGGTCTCCCCCTGTCCCCCGCCGACTCTCTCCCCCCGCCCGTCCGGGGGGTGGCGCTGGACAAAAACCAAGCCCGTCTGGCGATTCGCCACATTCCCGACCGTCCCGGGATGGCGGCCAAACTGTTCGGACTGCTGGCCAAAAACAATATCAGCGTCGATACGATTATCCAGTCCCAGCGCTGTCGCATCATTAATGGCGTGGCGACGCGGGATATTGCTTTCACCGTGGCGCGACCTGACGCCGAGGACGCCCGGAAAGTGCTGGAACCTTTAGCCCGGGAGCTGGGGTGCTCTGAGCTGGTGGTTGACACCGCAGTCGCCAAAGTCAGCGTGGTGGGTGCCGGCATGATTCACCGCCCCGGCGTCGCCGCCCGCATGTTTGACGCTCTGGCTAAGGAGAAAATCAACATTCAAATGATCGCCTCCTCGGAAATTAAGGTCAGCTGTGTGGTGGGCGAGGAAAGCGGAGTGCGCGCTTTGCAAGCTGTCCACGCCGCCTTCGGTTTGTCTGGCAGCAAAAAAATTGAGGTGCCGGTTTAATTGAGAGACACACCGCTAACATAAAGAAACCAGGTTTCTTGAAGAAACCTGGTTTCTAATCGCTTTTGAGGCCGGCTGTGTTATGTTATTTTAATGATGTCCGCCTGCGGCTGCGCCCGCCGGTTGCCCCGCTATTCGAGAGTGGGGGCCGGCTCACCCGAAATATCTGTGGGGGCAGAAGATGTTCTCAGGACGCCCCTACTTGCAAAATGCCGGTCAGCACTCTACAATAAGGGGGCGACCGGACAGCCGTTAAACTGCTGCGAGCTGTTTAAGAAATGGTCAGGGAAAAACGGCAAAAGGTAAAAAGCGATATGGATCTAAAACTCACAAATAAAACTGCACTTGTAACTGGTTCTTCGGGCGGGATCGGCTTGGAAATTGCTCGCAGGTTAGCCCGCGAAGGGGCTACGGTGATTATCAGTGGCCGGAGGTCACAGACAGTAAACCATGCTTGTGACAGCATCTATTCTGACTGCCCGGACGCAAAACTTTTGCTCTCGGTCGCAGACAACGGCACGGCAGAGGGTTGCCAAAAGACTATTACAGAGTATCCTGACGTTGACATTTTGGTCAACAATTTGGGAATTTATGAAGCCACTGACTTTTTCGAGACTGCAGACGAACAGTGGCAACACCTTTTTGAAGTGAATATTCTCAGCGGGGTGCGGTTGAGCCGGCACTATCTAAAAAGAATGCTGGCGCAAAACAGTGGGCGAATTGTGTTTGTATCTAGCGAATCTGCTGTTAATCCGGCTCCGGAGATGGCGCACTACAGCGCGACAAAGCTCATGGAGCTTTCCATTTCTCGCAGTTTGGCTCAACTGACAAAAGGGACAAATGTAACAGTAAATGCCGTTCTTCCCGGTTCTACTAAGACTGCCGGTGTTGAGAAATTCATCCAAGAGGTTTTCCCGGATGTGGATTATGAAACGGCGGAGAAACGCTTCATGGCGGAAAATCGCCCGACTTCACTGATCGCACGCCTGATTCGCCCGGAAGAGGTGGCGGACTTGGTGGCATTTGTGTGCAGTCCGCTGGCTTCAGCGATTAATGGTGCCTGTCTGAGGGTGGATGGCGGACTTATTCGCAGTGTGGTCTGACAAATTGCTTTGACCGCTAGCCGGTACCCCAGTAGGGTGCGTTCCCCAAAGGAACGCACCCTACTTTAACTTTAAGAAACCTGGTTTTTAGCCCCAGACCGGGAGGGGCGGGTTGTAAAGAAATATTTCTCAGTGATATAGCACTTCTAAATGATGGGCGCAACCGCTCTTGGCCCAGAACCCCGGTTTCTTAAAGAAACCGGGGTTCTGAAATTTACACGAATGATTTAGAGGCGCTATATAATTTAAGAGAAACCCCCTGAGCGATGGGCTAGAATATGAAATTCAACCGGCTCTTCTTCCGGCTGGCGGCGGCAGCGCTGACCGGCTCGCTGGCAGCCGCGCTCTGCGGCAGCGCTGCGGCTGAACTGGGAGTGCGCTTGGCGCAGGAGCCAAACTGCAACGATCCCCAAACCCAAGCGGAAATGAACGCCTGCGCCGGCTTGCTGTATGAGAGTGCCGACAAAACCCTAAACGAAGTCTACCAGCAGGTGCGATCGAAGTTGCGGGGAGCGAACCGGGAGAAATTGACCTTGGCGCAGCGGGCGTGGATTGAGTTTCGAGAGGGCAATTGCGAATTTGCCAAAAGCCAAGTTGAGGGGGGAACGATGGCACCGGCGATTCGTGCGGGGTGCCTTGCCGATATCACTGAAAAGCGGGCGGCTTCCTTGGAGAGCTACAAGCGGGGTGAGCTGCCACAGCCAGAAGGCAGGAGCTATCAGGAAGCCGACCGCCGGCTGAATGAAGTTTACAAGCAACTGCGGTCTAAACTCGCCGGAGCCCGCCAAACCAAACTGGAGTCAGCACAGCTGGCGTGGATAAAGTTTCGAGATCAAAACTGCCGGTTTGAAAGCACGCAAGCGCGGGCGGGTGAGAATCTTTGCCTGACGCGCCTGACTGAGCAGCGAACCGGAGAATTACAGAATTTTCTGGAGATGGAAAGGCTGTAAGCGGGAGTGGCTCCCTCCGGTCGGGCCCTTTTCTGTTAGTCTGGAGGGAGAGATAAGATAAGCAAAGAGATGACTCAAACCCTAGAAAATATAACCGCGATTGATGAAAAGCTTTCCCAGCGTCACCTCGACCTCGACCCGGGC
Organism: Oscillatoria princeps RMCB-10; assembly: GCA_019359235.1. Classification (GTDB taxonomy): domain Bacteria; phylum Cyanobacteriota; class Cyanobacteriia; order Cyanobacteriales; family Oscillatoriaceae; genus Oscillatoria; species Oscillatoria princeps. Next base: position 42,559 of record JAHHHT010000012.1, on the reverse strand, counting down.
GGCTATTTTATCATTTACCTGGATCGGGAGGCGGGGTTAATTTGCGCCAAGCATTTCAGCAATGCGATTGACGAACGCGGGCTGGCTGTAGATCCTCAAACCGGCAAGGTGATTCCCGCACGGGGTAAGGTGGAGCGCACCCACACGCGGCTGTTCGCCGGCAGGACAGCTAAGGAACTTTGCGTCAAGATTTTTGAGCAAACTCAGCCCTGTCCCGTGACGCTGCTGGATCACGCAGCTTATCTGGGGCGGGAGTTTGTGCGGGCTGAGATGGGGCTGGTGAGTGGCTGCGAGTACGTGCAGGACTAGCCTGAAAAATTTTGATACCAGAAGTAGGTGAGCATCGGGATGACGGTGGCGGCAATTAACAGCACCACGACGACAATCGTGGCGTTGCCGGTGTCGGTTTCTTCTGCGCTTTTAAAGGTGCTCTCTACGTTCAGGGCGTCCGCGACTTGAGGCGGGCCCGGGTCAGGCTGGCCCGAAAGCACGGCTTGCAGGCGCTCGCTGGCGTCGGCGAACGCCTGATTGTATTTGTTGCCCTGGCGCAGGGGAGCTTGCAGGGTTTCCGTTGCAATGCTGAGGGCGATCTGATCGGACATCAGGCTCTTGACTCGGTCGCCGGTGCGGATGGCGGAGTTGTTGGTGAGGGTGTCCAGAACCAGCAGGGTTTGATTCGCTTGCGCTTCAGGGGTGGGGAACCATGTTTCAAACAGCTTGTTGGTGAAGCTGTCGATGGTTTCGCCGTAGTCCAGCCGGTGGATGGTGACGAACCTCACCTGATTGCCTGTTTTTTCGGCGAGCTTTTCCGAGACGCTGTTCAGCTGGTTTTCTGTACTGCGGCTGAGCACGTCATCAAAGTCGATCGTCCAGGTGGGCTCGCCGGCTTTCAGGGCGGGCATTTGATAGACGCCGGTGGCTCCTGCCGGTGGCGCGAACTGCGACGCGGCCAAAACGACCAGGGCGATTGACAAAATCAGGCGCGTGTGGTAAAGCAACCTGCTGAAGATTTGCTGGAGGATAGGGTGCATGGGATGAGTCCTAAAAGTGCTCGTTTCCAAAAAATACTGCAGAAGTGGCCGAAAAACTCACGCTGGGGGGGGTGAGCGTGTTAGGGTGGGCGTAAAGGGCAGGTTACAGGGGCGAAAAATCCTGACAAATTCTGACACTAGGGGATTGGGGTATGATAGTGTATGGCAACCCAGAGCGGTAATCCAGAGAAGTCAGGCAAGAAGCTAAAAACCACTTCCCTTGTGCGACTCTGGCATCCCAATCGCAGGTAGCGCTGCTCGACCTGCGTGCCGGTGACAAAAAAGGTCACTGTCCCACTTATCATGGTTTTAGCAGCGGCTGTCAGAAATTGGGGAGAGTAAGGCTATGAGCTCACCAGACGTTTACAATGGCTGGATAATTAAGGTGCAGCAAGTTTACTGTGTGGAGGTCTGGGACGAGAAGGGCAATCACCGGGTTCTAGTCCCAGAGGCGATCTCGGAACGGGATGCGCTCAAGCAAGTCAAGCGCTGGATCGACCGGCAGAAAGGTTCTCCTGAACTTACGGGCAAGCCTGAAATCATTCGTCCCGATGACGAGCCTCCTTACGATGACATTCCATTCTGAAGCAAGCTACAGAGCGAGCTTTCCGCTTTGAGTTTTGAGTCAGGGAGCGCCGCACCCAAAGCAGCGCAGGCATCCGCCCGCTACCGTTGCCAGAGAGGGTGTTTGCTTTGAGGGGGTGAAGAGATTTCCTGTTCCCTAACATCCTCAACTCCGATCCCCCCAAGTCCCCTTAACAAGGGGGCTTGCGGGGGGGGAGAGCCACTTTTCCAGCCGCCGGCAACCTTTAAGATTTTTTTACAAACAAGCTCTCAAGGCCAGACTCAGCTGTTAGGCTTTTAATCTGCTTGTTAGAGAAAGTAGGCAGCTCCGTCCGATACGCGCTCCCAGACTGTAGGGGCGGTGCCACCCACGGAGACCGCACCGGAACGAGGGATAGAAATGGATAGTGCAAATTAAATGCGCAACAGCTTAACTGGGCGGACTGGCCAAGGTGAGAGTTGGCCCCAGGGTTGATGTGCCCGGGAGTGGCCATTCGCCAAACGGTGCCGGTTTCAGTGGGGAGTCACCAGTTCGTTATATTCTACCCAAAGAACTAAACTGCACCGGCTTGCACGAATGGCTTGCAGGAACACTTGGGGGGAATACGGATGAACATCGCTATTATCGGCTGTGGCTACGTTGGAACTGCTGTTGCCAGACTGTGGCGCAGTGCAGGTCATGTCGTGACGGCAACCACGACCAGGGAGGAGCGCGTCGCTGAACTGGAAAAGGTGGCGCAGCGCGTGGTGGTGGCGAGAGGGGATGACTCAGACGCCTTGAAGGAAGCAGCAGAAAACCAGGATGTCGTGCTCTTGAGTGTTGGCGCAGCCAATGCCAGCGTATATCGGGAAACCTATCTGGGAACGGCAAAAAACCTGATGGAGGTGCTAAAACAAACTCCCAGCGTGCGGCATTTGATCTACACCGGCAGCTATTCGGTGTATGGGGACAGGAATGGCGAGCCGGTGAGTGAAGAAACGCCGGTAGCGCCGGTCAATGAGAACGGTGAAATTTTGTGCGAGACGGAGCGGGTGCTGCTGGGGGCGGCGGGTGAAAACCTGCGCGTTTGCATCTTGCGCCTGGGAGGAATTTACGGCCCCGGTCGGGAGCTGGCCAAGATTTTCGGCAGGGTTGCCGGCACGACTCGCCCGGGTGCCGGTGACGATATCTCCAATTGGATTCACCTGGATGATATTGTTGGGACTTTGGAGTTTGCCCGCCTGAATCAATTGCAAGGCATTTACAATTTGGTGAATGACACTCCGCTCACCCGCCGCGAACTGCTTGACCGGCTCTGCGCTCGTCACGGTTGGGAGAAGGTTTCGTGGAATCCGTCAGAAAAACAGGTTTTTCCTTATAACGCACTGGTCTCTAATCAGAAGATTAAGGCGGCGGGGTATCAGCTGATTTATCCGGAGACGATGCTGTAATTTGGCAGGGTGCCGGCTCACAAGTATGCTCAGATAAGTAAGCCTAACATAGCGGATATAGCGGTTCTCAGTTGGATGAAATCCGGCCCAGAAACCCGGTTTCTTAAAGAAACCGGGTTTCTCAGTACCGAAACCTGGTTAATTTTAAAAACCTGGTTTCGTGATGTTCGGTTGAGTTTTGCCGGCCTACTGATTAAACGTGCTTGAGATAGTATTCAAAGCGCTCCCGGAGTTGCTCAACTGTGAGATTTTGAGTCCAGAACTCCACTAGGGCGTGACCAAATGCGGAGGCATTGCGGTCGGGTGAGGCGGAGTTTTCCTGCAGAAGTGGCCAGAGGGAGCGCAGGTCAAAGTTGAGCGGGCTAGAATCGTCTGTGTTAAACAGCGAGAACAGCTCATAAGCCATCTGGAGTTTGCCAATAACCACCGGCAACTGTTCGGCGGGAATTTTCTCTGCGAGCAGATAGGCTAGGGTGGGAGAGCCGGTGGAGAGTGTGCTGAGAAACTGGAGGACGGGACTTTTGAGCAGTGCGGTCACGCCTTGGGTTGTGGCCATTTGGAAGGTGTAGCGGTCGATGATTTTGGCGGCGGCGGCGGTGCGGGCGTCCAGATGGCGCAAAAAGCGGGCGAGGCGGAGCTGTTTAGCCGGCGCGATCTCTTCTAGCAGCGCTAATGACAGGACGTCGGCATTCCAGGCGACTCGACCGGCTTTACTGTCGCCGGTGACGACCGGCAAAACTCGCTGGCAAAACTCGCCGAGGAGTTGAGCGCGATACTGGGTGGCTTCCCGAATGGCTTTTTCCTTGGGGCGATCGCCCCAAACCCAGTCGTAAGGGGGCTGCCATTCGCGTACTGGACGCAGGCGATCTACCTGGGTAACAATGGCGAGTGCGGGTAAATCTGTAACTTGTGTTTTGATATCTTTGAGAAAGTCTACATCCATTTGCAGGGCGGGATCGCCGGCTGGGTTGACTAATAGCAACAAATCGGCGCTTTTGGCGCAATCAAGCACTAATTCCCGCAAATCCGCACGGTTGACTTGTTCGTAACCGGGGGTATCCAAGAGGGTCAGGCTTTCTCCAGTTTCAGTTTGCCAGCGGTAATTTTCAATCCGCTCGGTGCTGGGCAAAACATCGACCGCTGCGCGATCTGCTTGAAATAGGGTGTTAATCAGGCTGCTTTTGCCAGCGCCGGTTCGCCCCGCAATCAGAATAGTGACGGGTTTTTGCTCAACTGTTTCGACGGGTTCGGCTTGTTCGAGGATGTCTCGGAGGGTTTGGGTTTTGACTAAAGCCAGTGCCGGTGCGGGAGTGGAAAATGCAGCCGCCGGCAGGGTGCGGCTTCCGTAGAGGGCAATCGCCTGCCGGCACAGGTTGCGCAGGGCTGCTTCCCGCAGCAGCTGGCTCAAATTCACCACGAGTTCCTGAGTTGCGCGGTTGCTGGAACGCCGGCTGATCAGTGCTGCTACTGCAGCTGCTGGGTTGAGGAGCCACTGCGCCCAGTTCCAGGCTTGCGAGAGTTTGCGAGCGGAGGGTTCCAGCTTGCGGTAAACTTCGTATGCTTGGTATGCCTGCCCAACTGTGACTTGATTGAGGGCGGGGGATAAGTTTTGCATCCAGCGATCTAAGTCGTCCAGTGTTCCCCGAATCAGGGCGTAAGCTTGGGGAACGTAAATGTTGAGCAGGGGATAGTTATCTTCGGGATAGTAGATGCCGGCAATGGCGATCACAAGTTCCTGGCACCGCTGCCAAAAGGTCTGCCAGTCTTCCCATGCCGGTGGGTCGTTTTGTGAGGCTTTGAGGATGTCTTGGAGTGCGGTTTGCGCTTTAATTGCAGCCTCATCTGGTGCCGGCTGGGCGGCGGTACTGTCTGCAGGGGGTTCTATTTCTTTGCTGACTTGCGCTACAAGGGCTTCCACCTGGTCTATTGCCGGTCGAGTCCATTTGACCAGCAGCCAGCGCCAGCCGACTAATGCGAGGGTGAATACCCCCCAGATCCAGTTAATGCCCCACTGGTTGATGTGCTGCCCCGCTGCTACCATCAGGAAGATGATGATGCTGGCGACCGGCAGTGCTAGCACGATCCATTGCCACAGTTTTAATCGCACCATTGTCTTTTGCTTGTTTGGGTTAGAGTTGTTATACTGCTAGTTGTAACACTTCTGTGATGGGTTTTCGCTCCCTATCTAAAGGAGGAGTAATTCTGAAAGTTGTAATTGAAGAGATTGTGCGCCGGCTCCATCTTCTCCCTGAGTTTCCAGGCAGTCGCTTCGGAACTGCGCACACCGCCACCGATGAAAATTCTGCGCCCCTACGAGTCCCGCCGATTGGGCTAAAGCCCAACTACAAACATTTTCAAGTCAGAGCTTGGAAACGAGGTAAAACCGCGCATATTTTGATAAGATCGATGTTATATTAGCCCGCGTAGGCGGGCGAAAGTCTGTATAGCCGCGATTTCTAATCGCCCGGAAACTAGCAATTTTGGTAAATAAACTCTTCGGGTGCGTTCCCGCTCGGAACGGCACCCTACGGGGTGGGGAGAAGCGCTCAGCGTTTGATTTCCTTAAACCGTTCTTTGGCTGTCTGGAAGGCTTCTCGCATTGCGGACTGAATTCTCTTGGTATCTGGCTTCTTGCCCCCCATTAAATCACCGAAGTACACGCAGGCACCTTCGCCGAGCGCCCAGGTGTACGCACCCGCCCATGAGGCGGCGATTGCGGTGCCTATTCCGGGCACAAATTTGATTAATTCTCTTCCAACAGCGCGGGCTAGAAAACCGCCGGCAATTGCGCTGACAACTCCTCCTGCTTGCGATACAGTTAGTGTTTGCCCGTACAGTCTCCCCAGCAAACCCACCATCGAGATTTGCAAGGCAATTAGCACCGGCATGCTGGCAAGTGGCAGCGGCACGGCTTCTAGGGCGGCTGCCATAATGGAAAAGGCTAAAATGTACCGGCGTCCGACATCTCGGTAGAGATCGCTCAGCTGCCGGCCCGCTTTTTCATCTAATAACTGGTAAATGGCACCGGCTTCCGCTTCTGGCAGCAAGTCTGCTAGGGTGTCTCTCAGCGCTTCTAAGCCATAAAACACGGGGGTGTATCCGTCTTCTTCCAGGGTGAAGTCAATGGCGACAGCCCGATCGTACAGCCCCGCAAAAGTTTCTTGAATGGCAGCGAAGGCTCGGCTGACTTCCTCATATTCGGGCGGGTAAGCGGGATGATCGGCAGTGCCGGAAGGATAGAGTTCATGCAAGCACGTCACCGCCAGCAAGCAGGGGATGTTGGGATACTTCTGGCGCAACTCTGTGGCAATTTGTCGCAGTGTGCCGGTGGCGAAATCAGTGATTTTGACGGTGAGAATCAGGACTCTGGCGCAGCGAGTTTGCTGTTGCAAATTGCCGGACAGTTCCTGTATAATGGTCTGAGTGTCCTGGCTGACATCTCCCAGTCCGACGGTATCGGTGAAAATCAGCAGGGGCAGGTCTTTTGACGGATAGGCGTAGCGCTCGGTATGTTGCGTGTGGGGGCGAAATCCCTGACCGACAATTTCAGCAGAAACTCCTGTCATCCCCCGCACAATGGAACTTTTTCCGGCTTGGGGTTTGCCAATGAGGAGGGCTTCTGTGGTGGGCAGTTGAGCCCGAACGGTTTCCAAAATCTCTGCAACCCGCTCTTCGCCAACGCTAAACCAGTTTACAACTGTTTGCCCCACTTGCTCTAGGGGCATGAGTTGCTGCAAGCGTGCGGTTGCGTCTCTCCAGATGCCCGCAATGCGGCTGGCGGGGGAATGATCTTCTGACTCAGCTGTCAGGGGCTGAGCCGCCGGTTTGTCCAACTGTCCGGAATCAGCTGGGGGTGAATCGGTGTCGCGTTGCTCTGTCATGTTAACTGCTTTCTCCTTGCTGGTATTATAAAAAAAGTTTTGAGTTTTGGGAAGGGAGGGAGGGAGGGAAATGAACCGCCAAGACGCCAAGACGCCAAGAGGTTGGATATTAGTCTATCCCTGGATAGATGCCTGAGGTTTCAATGGCTCGCACTAACCGGCCATCTCGATTCAAGGCTTCATCTGCTAATTCTACTATCCACCAGTTAGGTCTGGCTTGGGGTCTGGCGGCTAGGATGTAATCCAGGGCTTCTTTTTCTTTCCCGGCACCCAGGATGTGGGCGCAAACTGTTAAGGCTACTGCTGAGGAGCGGCTGATGCCGGCTTGGCAGTGGATGAGCAGGTGGTCGTCGAACTGCGAAACTGAAGATACGAAGTCTATTACTTTGAGTATATCTTGAACGGTGGGCAGAACTAATTCCGGGTCGCTATCGGGCGCGTGTATGTCGTTAAATTCCAGCCGCAGCCGGTGGGGAACTTGGCTGTACCCGTGGGGGAGCGGTACGCCCGGGCTGCCTATCGAGATCAGATGTTTGATTAATGGCCCTCTTATTTTGCAGAGGATGTGAGCGCCGGCTTCCGCACAGCCGGTGATGAATAGTTTGGGCAGTTTATCGCTCTGAACTTCTGTTATAATAGTCTGAGGGGAGGTTTGCTGTTCTTCTTGGGCGCTGCTGTCAGCTTCAACAGAATTTGGGTGCAGTGCGGCGAGTGCGGCTGGGGTTGCGATTTTTTTCAAAGCTTCACCGGCTCTCTGGCAAACAGAGGAACTCTCATCGTCGAGCGCTCGCGCGAGTGCGGGAATTGCTGACTCCGAGCCTATTTTTCCTAAGGCGGTAGCGGCTGAGCCGCGAACTGAGGAGGTTTGATCTTCGAGGGCTTGCAGCAGTCCGGAAATTGCTGCCGGTGAGCCAATTTCTCCTAAGGCTGAAACCGCTCTCCAGCGAACATAAAAGTCCGCATCGCTGAGGGCTTGCAGCAGGGCGGGAACAGCCTGCGCACTGCCGATTTCCCCTAGGGCTTCAGCGGCTTTTGTGCGCAGAGAGGAATCTGGATTGTTGAGCGCGTGCAGCAATCCGTCAATTGCCGGCTGAGAGCCTATTTTTCCTAACGCCCAGATGGCAAGTCCGCGAATCTCCGAGTCCAGGTGGCTGAGCAGTTGCAGCAACCCAGCGACAGCCTCATCTGAGCCGATTTCCCCTAAGGCAGAAGCGGCTTTCCAGCGAACGCAATCGTCATCGCTGAGGGCTTGCAGCAGCGCCGCAACTGCTGTGGGAGAGCCGATTTTTCCTAAGGCTGCAGCGGCTTTTCCGCGAACTTCTGACTCCCGATCGCTGAGGGCTGACTGCAGGGGGGCAATACAGGCGGAATCGCCGGTTTTTCCCAGTGCGGAAGCCGCCCGCCAGCGAACTTCAGAGTCTTGATGCTGGAGGGCTTCCAGCAACCCAGAAATTGCCGCGCCGGTGCCGGTTTCCCCCAACGCCCAAACCGCCCACTGGCGAATTTCAGTGTCTGGGTGGCTGAGGGCTTGCAGCAAGCCGGTAATGGCTGTGCCGGTGCGGATTTGCCCGAGCGCCCAAGCCGCCAAACCGCGAATCTCCCAGTCTGGAGAGTTGAGCGCTCCCAGCAGCCCGGTAACGGCTGCGTCTGTGGGGATTTGCGCTAAGGCGCGGGCGGCACGCCGGCGACTCAGACGATTTTCACCTGCCAGACATTCTAGCAGTTTCCGGGCGTTTTTGTCAAGAGAATTTTGAGATTCCATTAGATAGCTGCTTCCCCTTCTAAAACTTGGCGCTCTTGGCGTCTTGGCGGTTCATAAATCCGAGCTTACCAGGGCGCTATTGTAATAACCGCAACGCTCTTGAATCGCAGAGATTGCATCGAGCGCGGCGGAAATTACAAATCGGTTCTCACTGCGCAGGAGTGGGGACAGACTCGGCAGAGCTTCAGGGCTGCCGATTTTACCTAAGGCTTTGGCTGCACTGCGGCAAACGTCAGAGTCGTCATCGCTGAGGGCTTTCAGCAGTGCCGGCACGGCGGCGATCGAGTTAATTTCGCCTAAGGCTTCGGCAGCTTTCCAGCGAACCCTGGAATTGTGGTGGGTCAAAGCGTGCAGGAGTTTTTCTACAGCTGCAGAGGAGCCGATTTTCTGTAAGGCTTCGGCAGCTTCATGACGCACCTTATAGTGTTCGTCGCTCAAAGCTTCAAGCAGGGCGGGAAGTGCAGTTTCGGAACCGATTTTCCCTAAGGCTTCAGCCGCCTTGCGGCGAAGTTCGGGGGAGTCCTCATTCAAAAGTTGCTGCAGTGCCGGCACTGCGGATTTAGCGCCGATTTTACCCACGGCTTCGGCTGCGTCTTCACGAACCATCCATTTTTCGTCGCTGAATGCTTCAATGAGCGCCGGCACTGCGGTTTCGGAGCCGATATTCCCTAAGGCTACTGCAGCGCTGGCGCGAACGTGGTAGTCTTCATCTTTCAGCGCTTGCAGGAGTGCCGGTGCAGCTACCAGTGTGGCAGTTTTTCTCAGAGCATAGGCAGCGAGTTCGCGAACTAAAGCGTCTGGGTTGTTCAAGGCTTGCACGAGTTCTGCCACAGCGGTTTCCGAGCCGATTTTTCCTAAGGCTTTGGCGGCTTCGGAACGAACTTTAAAATCGCAGCCAGAGTCGAGAGCGATGTCATCGAGTAAGGTTTGCACGAGCGCCGGCACGGCTTCTGAGGAGCCGATATTTCCTAATGCCACTGCGGCGCTGTCGCGAACTTGAGAGTCTCTGTCTTTCAGGGCTTCCAAGAGTGCCGGCACTGCAGCTTCCGCTCCGGTTTCTCCTAAGGCTACTGCAGCGGTGGCGCGAACGTGAGGGGTTGGATCGCTGAGGGCTTGAATGAGCGCCTCGACAGCAGCTTGTGTGGCGATTTTTCCCAGCCCAGAAGCTGCGCTCTCGCGAACGGTATGGTTTTCATCGTTTAAAGCTCGCACTAGATCGGGCACGGCTGATTCGGAGCCAATTTTGCCGAGGGCTTCTGCAGCGGAAGCGCGAACCAAACGCTCGGTATCGTTCAGGGCTAGGGTGAGCGCCGGCGCGGCGGCTCTTGAGCCGGTTTCGTACAGCGCACTAGCAGCGGAGCTGCGAACTTTGGGGTTTTCATCGCTGAGAGCTTCTATGAGCGCCGGCACTGCTGTTTCGGTGCCAATTCGCCCTAAAGCTGCAGCCGCCCACCGGCGAACTTCTGGGTTTTCGTCGCGCACAGTTTGAATCAGGGGTTCCACTGCAGACGAGTCGCCGGTTCTCCGCAAGGTGTAGCCGATTTCGTGCAGCCCCACTGCCGCAGAAATGCGAACTTCTGAATCGCTATCTTTCAGGGCTCGCACGAGCGTCGCCACCCACGCCTGAGAGCTGATTTCTTCGCCGCCGGTTAAGAGATTTTTCGCCTCTTGGCGAACCGCCTCGGTTTGATGGTTTAAAACTTGCCGCAATCCTGTTGCGCCGGCTTCAGGGCTGATTTTCACCAGCGCCAGCAGTGCGCTGATTGCTACGTCTTCGTCGTTGAGGGCGAGCAGCAATAGCGGTACTGTTGCTGGCGAGGCAATTTGCCCTAGCGCCTCGAAAGCGCTCTGGCGAATTCCGGAGTTTTCCGAGTCCAAAACTTGCAGCAGCCGGCTCGCCGCCGCCTCTGAGCCGATTTCCCCTAATGCCTCGACAGCGCTAGAGCGAATATCGTAGTCTTCCGCGCTCAAAGCTTGCGCCACGGGTGAGATGGCGCTGTCAGAGCGGGTGATGCCTAACAGTTTAAGCTTCAGGTGTTGGGGAATGTCTAAATTAGCAACTAGCTCTACAGTTTGCGCCTGAAATGCCGGTTTGACCGCTCCTGCTAGCTTTGCGCCCAGTTGCCAGTCCACTTCTAGGGCTAGTTTTACCGCTCGCAGCGCTTGCTCTTCCGAACCGGCACGCGCTAACATCTGCGCTAGGGGTTCTGTCCATTTCAGGGAATTCAAATACTCCCGTTTCAGCTGCTCGTCACTCAGCTGGGGAAGTTGTTCGAGGAGGGTTTCTGAGGTGTAATCTAGGGGCGTCATTGGGCTGAACTGGGTGGTTTTACTTGGCGGCTGGCTGGTTGGTGGGGGAAACGTTTCGTTCCCATTTTTTAGCACTCTGCAGTATATTAACAGCTGTTGGAAAAAATGTCATCTCGCTCGCTCTCAAGGAGATTGGGACAGATTGGGACAGGCGAGACGCCTGTCCTGCGAGATATATCCGCAGCCTCCTTTTGGGCATCTCCCCCGCTCCGCCGGCGAACGAGGGTAATCCCCTCTTGCTCCCCCTCCCCGTTTACGGGGAGGGGGTTGGGGGGTGGGGTTCTCGATCGCAGGAATGTCCAGCGCCCTAGGGCTGCCGGCTTATCCGCCCGGTTTCAAGGTGTTTGAAACAGGAAGGGAATAGTTGCAAAGACTACCTCATCACCGGCTTTTAAAATTTCCGGCACATCAACTAAAGCGTGCCGGCGCTCCTGACCGGCACGCTGAATGAACACCCCTGCGCGCGAGCCGGTATCTAAGACTTTCCACTCCCCGCCCTCTTGATAAATTTCAGCGTGACTGCGGGAGATGTACTCGCCTTGCGGGAATTTTTGCAGGTCGATGATATCGTCGCGACCGGCATCGGAACTGAAGCGCCCAACTCTGTACTTGCTGCTGCCATCCAGTAAAAATTCTCCCACCGGCGCACCGGCGTGCCGGCAAATCAGTCGGGCGGTCGAGATTCGCCACTCATTTGCCTTGAGTAAAATTTCCGCCCGAATTTCTTCCGCTCTGTTCGTTTCTCCTTTATGCCGGTGGTAATCCGCCTGCTTTTTCTTGTTCTTTATCCATCGCTCACGCGCCAAATTTTTCAGGATCTGGTCGCGGCTGTCAGTGAATCCCTCGTAAAACCTTAAGGTGGCTACAAGCTCGCCCGTTTTCTCCAGTGCGGCTCCCACTTCCTGCGGCGAAACCTGCTGCAGCCAGTTGGGATTTGAGAGGACATGGGTGCTGATGAATCTCTCGTAGCGCCGGCACATATCCTCCAGAAAATTCTGTGCCGCTAGGTTTGAGCGAGCCAGTTCCCGCACGACATAAAAACCCAAACTTGCGGTTTCCGGGTGTTTTTCTAACACTTCTATGGCTTTTAGCCACTGAGTCCCGCGAATTAAACACTCAGCCAGATCCGCGTACCGCTTCTGGCTGTCCAGAGCCGGCTCAACATATTTTGACCACGGCGGGGTGACTGGTTTGCCGGCACGCTCCCACTCTCCCAGCAGGCGCTGGAAGTCCTTTGCCTTTTCCAAATATTCCAGGCGCTCTGGAATTTTAGTTAACTCAGCTTTAGCCAAGTAATACTCGCGCTTTTGAGTTGCGCCGCAAGCCTCCCAGCACTCCACAGCGCGTTCCAGGTTCTCGCGGGTGCCCGTGCGGAAGAAACAGTCTCCCGCTAGCTCGCGCATTCCATTATAGCGAGCCTCTGCCAACTTTTCCACAATTTCCCCAAACCGCTGCCAGTTTGGCCGGTGAACTTGCTGGAAGATAGTCAAACCTTGGATTAGACCGGCATACTCTCGCACAGCTTTCTGCCATTGCTGGCGCATGCGATTATCGCTGAGCTGTTCGAGTTCGAGGGTTTCCAGGAATTCCGTAAAATCGTTAATTACCTGTTGGGTTTTCGGGTTTTCAGCCATGAACTCGACGAGGGGGCGGTACTCTCTCTTCCGTTCAGGAGATACCGAATACCATTCTAGCAAATTTTGCCAGCACAGTCCATCCCAGAAGCATTCCCAAGCCGGCTCTTTTTCGCCGAGTTCCAGGAAAAGCTGACCGGCTTCCCTGTATTGCCGGTCGAATTTCAAGGCGAACGCCGAGCAGCGTTTGGCTTCTTCTGCGCACCCAAGCGCTCTGTAAAATTTAGCGGCGGCTCGCAAGTCTTGCGGGTCTTTTTCCTGCATCCCCCGCTTTTTCAACTGCTCGGCTTGAGACTGCCGGTTGTCTTTATCGAGCGCTGCTATATCTTCGCCAAGGGCGAGGGTTCCCACAAGGTCTTTCCAGCGTGCGCCACCGCCCGCCAGCTGCAGTAATCGCTCTATCTGGGAGTCGCCGGCGTACTGCCAAAGTATGCGATCTCCTTCTTTTGAGTCTATCACAAACAAGTCTGACATAGCGCGGCTGGCTGCGACGTACAGCTTGTTGAAAAAGTATTCCAGCCCCACTAAATGGTCTGAGCGATCGCCGGCACGCTCCCAAACCTCCCTGTGGCTGTATCTTTTGTGCAGCTCGTCGCCAAACTTGTACAGGATAACCAGGGGAAACTCCAGTCCCTTTGCTTTGATAGCGCTGCACAGGTTCTCAGGCGGATTCTCCTCTGTCACGTCCGGGAATATCTCGCGCAGGATCTGATCATTGCGGATGTAGTCGATTTCCCCGCCGGCCTCACAAGGTATAATAAAGATGGGCTTTTTTTGGATGTGGGGTTTCAGCTTTTCCAGGGAGAGGTTTTCGCCAAAGATGAACTTGTGCGGCTCCAGGGAACTGTCTTTGTTCTGCCAGGGTTTCTGGGGTTTGAGGTCGTCTAGCCCAAAGCGAACGCACCGCCACAGCTGTATCAAATTGGTGAGCCGAACGATGGGGTGACTGGAGCGGTAGTTTAATTCTAGCTCCTGGAAGTTCATTTCGAGAGCCAGCTTTTTGCCACCGATCGGGTTGGCGAGCACTTCGCTGTAGAAGGAAGACCCAACTCTTTCCCAGCGGAATCCCGTCGGGTTTAAGGTTTGGAACGGATCGCCGGCAAATGCAAAGGGCAAACTCGGCACCGGCTGGTATCCAAAGTCATACTGCGAGAAAACAGACAGCTGTCGGATTAGCTTGAGCTCCAAACTCGTGAAGTCCTGAGATTCGTCGCAGAAGATGGCGGTGTAGTCGTGAGAGGAACTCCCGGATTCCAGAACTTTTCTCACCAAGTCCTGATCGTCCCAGTAGCCTTCGCCATCCGCCGCTGTCAGCCTTTTGTACCACCTCTCCCAAATGCTTTCGTAAATCTTTGTGAACAGAGCCGGCTCTACAGTGCGCTCTCTTCTGGGCACAAACGCCCGGTAGTATTCCGGGTCTACTTCCTCGTCGAGGTCATACCCTTTGATGAAGGTTTTAATGATGTGCCAGCAGAGTTCGGGAGGGCAATCTTTATCTTTAGCTTCTGGCAGCCTGCACGTCTTGTATCGCTCCCGGAAGTGATAGAATGAAATTTCCTTCTCTGGCTGGAAGCGGTCGCGCTCGTCGGGCGGAAGCAGGTCTAGGATAAAATCCCGAAATGTCTTGAAAAGTGGCTGCAAGTCATCAGCGGACAGTTTCTGGATCTCTTCAGTCCTTTTCGCTACAAACTTGTGATGGGACGCGACAATCCGGCGCACCACCTTCTGAGCGACCTCTAGCAGGCTTTTGCTGTAAGTGAGGAACAGGGGGTGGGGTTTCTCACCGAAGCTCTTTCCCTGCTGCTGGCAATACTCCTGGTGGCGAGCGCAGTAGTCCGCAAACAGGTAAAATAGAATGGTAGACTTGCCGCTGCCGGCACGTCCATTAATAAAGATTGGCAGGGATTTGTTTCCCGGCGCTGACACGGACTGGAGAATTTGCTCCTCTTCAGCTGAGAGCGCTATATTTGCCTCGTCATCGCACTCGATTTCGCTCCAGCTGTCCTTATCGTACAGGATATAGCCCGGATAGGAACGTCGGGCGTAGGGGGCTAAGTCTTTCAGCGCCGGCACGTCCGACAGCTGGCTGCTCCCTAATTTGAAAAGATTGGTTTCCCGCCCGACTTCCTCTATTTCTTTTGGCGCGGGTTTGCCATTAAATGGAGCCAGCAGGAAGATGACTTGCCGCGCCGCTGTGTCCCCTGTTTCCGCCGTTTCCAGCCGGCTGAACAGCACATACCGCCCGTCGGGATTTCCGCACAGCTTCACTCCCCGCCACTCCGTTTCTTCCTCCGCCCATCCCTGGAGCGCACTGCTGCAATTTTCAACTAGATTGAAAACTATTTCCCAGTAGAAGTGCCAGTCCCGTTGGATTGTGTTCAGCTTAAACCGGCGAACCCATTCCTCGCTCTCACAGATCACAAGTTCTTGGGCGTCCATCCCCCACTTGGGCAGCTCTAGCCAAGGAAGTAACTCCACTGGAACCGGCTTGGCTTTGCTCTCCGAACGCTCTTGCAACCTTTTCTGTGCATTCAGCCACTCCTGCAGCTGTTCAATATCCAGCAAAGGATCTAAACGCTTCTCGCCAAAGACTTCTGGTTCAAAGCAGAAGTCTATTTCATAGTCCGCATCCCCGCGTTTGAGAATATCGAGCAAGCACAGCACCGGCTCCCTGTCCGAGGTTTCGACAAGCTTGGCAATCAGTCTGAGATTTCTGTCCACTGTCTTTTTTAAGTAGACATGAGAAAACCTCCTGAAGCGCGACAGGGGGTTCTCCTCCTCACAAAGTCTTTCAACCACTGCCTCTACATTGTGCTGCTTTGCCTTCCGTTTGCACTCTGGCGTAGCGTACACATACATGAGTCATTCTCCCGGTTCGCACCTGATATTACAGCCAATTATTTTATAATCTTCTCTCATAAAAACGAACAGCGAACCTGATTGTTATAAATTTTAACATAGTGGCAGGGAAGCGTGCAGCGCCAGCGAATTGAAGATATGCTGGAAAGTTGGTGCTGCGCTCTAGGATTGACTGACAGAACGACAGATGACACTAATATTAACCAACGACGACGGCATCGACGCCCCCGGCATTCGGGCGCTGCAGAAAGCCCTCAACGGCACCGGCATCCTCGTCGCACCCAAAGAGGAGTGGTCGGGATGTGGCCATCGCGTCACCACCTCGCTGATCCGCGTCCACCGGCGCTCAGCCACCGAGTATGCCGTTGCCGGCACCCCCGCCGACTGCACCCGCCTCGCATTAACACATCTTTGCCCGGATGTCAAATGGGTGCTGTCTGGCATCAATGCCGGTGGCAATCTGGGGGCGGATATCTACATTTCAGGAACCGTAGCGGCGGCGCGGGAAGCGGCGCTGCACGGGATTGGGGGTGTCGCCATTTCCCACTACCGCAAAAGCAGACTTATTGACTGGGATCTCGCCGCGCGGTGGACTGCCGGTGTGCTGGCGGATTTACTCACGCGCCCCCTGGAACCGGGAACGTTCTGGAATGTGAATTTGCCCCATCTGTTGCCAGGAGAACCCGATCCAGAAGTGGTGTTTTGCCCTGCGTGCACCGAACCGCTGCCGGTGAATTACCGAGTTGAGGGCGATGAATATTACTACGCGGGAGAATACGCCAAACGCCGGCGGGCAGCCGGCACGGATGTGGATGTCTGCTTTTCTGGTAAAATTGCCGTGACTCAGCTGAAACTTTAGCAAAGGGCCGGCATCCCGCCGCCCCGATAAGGTGTAAGATAACCTAAGTTGCTACTTATAAGTCTAAGTATCCCGATCCCCCCAACCCCCCTTAAAAAGGGGGGCGCAAGAGAATGTTCCCCCCCTTTTTAAGGGGGGGCTAGGGGGGGATCGCTCTTGACTCAGTTGTAAGTATAAACTTGGGTTAAGATAGCTAAGGGCAAACTGCAAGATAGTGGCCTCTACCGGCCAATAGTGAGGGAGAAGAAAAATGCGAATCTTAATGATGGGCGGCACTCGGTTTATCGGGGTGTATCTGACAAAAATCCTGGTCGAGCGAGGGCACGAAGTGGTGCTCTTCAATCGCGGCAACAAGCCGGCACCGGCAGAAGGAGTCAAGCAAATTCACGGCGACCGCACCGACGCCGCCCAACTGAAAGAAAAGTTAGCTGGGGAAGAATTTGACGCCATTTATGACAACAATGGCCGCGAACTGAGCGACACCCAACCCCTGGCTGAGATATTTAAAGGTCGGGTGCGGCACTTTATATATATGAGTTCCGCCGGCGTCTACCTGAAATCTGACCAGATGCCCCATATTGAGGGCGATCCGGTTGACCCGAAAAGCCGGCACAAGGGCAAATACGAAACCGAAGCTTACTTAGCAGAACAGGGATTGCCCTTTACCGCCATTCGCCCGACTTATATCTATGGCCCGCAAAACTACAACGATTTAGAAGCGTGGTTTTTCGACCGCATCGTCCGCGATCGCCCGATTGCCATCCCCGGTAACGGACTGCACTTCACCCAGCTGGGTCACTGCAAAGACTTGGCCGGTGCGATGGCCGCCGTGCTCGGCAACGAAAAAGCAATCGGTCAGATATATAATGTATCCGGCGACCGCTACGTCACCTTCGACGGATTAGCCCGCGCCTGCGCCGCCGCCGCCGGCAAGTCCCCCGACGCGCTGCAAATCGTGCATTACGACCCCAAGAAATTTGACTTCGGCAAGCGCAAAGCTTTCCCGATGCGAGTGCAGCACTTCTTTGCCGATGTCCGCAAAGCCATGACTGAACTGAACTGGACGCCAGAATTTGACCTGGTTTCTGGGCTGAAAGACGCATTCCAGAACGATTACTTGACTGCCGGTCGGGACAGCGCTGAAGTGGACTTGTCGGCAGACGACGAAATCCTCTCATCCCTTTAGAATTCAGGTGCGTGCTAAACCGGCACGCACCCAAAGAAAGCGAATCTTAAAGAAACCTGCTTTCTTGATATTCCGTCTATGTGACGTTGCAGCTGTAGGGTGCGTTACGGAGTAACGCACCCTACGACTCACCACCGGCACGTTAAAATAATATTACATAACTCCCTAATCTAGTTCCGGGGCGGGCACGGGGACCCGCCCCTACCGCCTGGGAACGCCGAGCTGTCCGCTCCGCCGACTTTCAAGGGGCAAGCAGCATTATTAGCCTAACAGCTTAAACTGTGAAAAAGTTAGCTGTAGGGTGCGTTACTCCGTAACGCACCCTACGACTCACCACCGGCACGTTAAAATAATATTACATAACTCCCTAATCTAGCAGCAACAACCTGTGGCCAAAGACTTATTCGATGTCAATTACTACCGGCAAGTCAACCCAGACTTAGCAGCAGCCGGTCTGACAGCTGACCAACAGCTCCGGCTCCACTTCCAGCAGTTTGGCCTCAACGAAGGGCGTCCCTTCTCCCCCCTCATCAACCTCAACTTCTACCGGCAAGCCAACCCCGACCTGAAAGCAGCCGGCTTGACCACCAACAAACAGCTCTTCGAGCACTTGCAAAACTTTGGCTTGCAGGAGGGGCGCAAATTTTCACCCTTTATCGATTTAGAATATTATTTAGAAGCCAACCCCGACTTGCAGCAAGCCTTTAAGGGCAACCTGGAGCAAGCCTACGACCACCTGCTGCTATCCGGCTTAGCGGAACAGCGCAACTTATCCCCCTTCTTTGACCCCAATTACTATCTCGCAAACAATCCAGACTTGTTCGCTGCCGGTTTGAAAGGACGGCAGCTTTTAGATCACCTGGAAAACTTCGGCCTGGCGGAAAGTCGCCCCTTTTCCCCAGCGTTTGATGTTCAGTTTTACCGGAATGCCAATCCGGACTTGCGGTCTGCCCGCCTCAGCAACCGGCAGCTGCTAGAACACTTTGAAAGCACCGGCATTAACGAAGGACGCGCCTCCACAGAGAATTTTAATGTCAGAGCGTACTTAGAGTCAAGCCCAGACTTGCAGGCAGCCGGTTTCAACTTCGAGGGAGCCTACAAACACTATATTACCAGTGGAATCAGGGAACCGCGCCGCACCCTAAAAAACGGCAGCTTCTTAACCGGCTTTGAAGAGGCTGACTTCATCCGTGGCGATGACACGATTATTGGCAATTTGTCGTTTCAAGACAAAGTTAACCCCCTGCAAGAGGGGACTTTCGCCAAAGACTACATCCTGCGAGAGGTAACTGCCGGTCAGCAGGTAGAAGTCACCCTCACCTCCACCGAATTCAGCCCCCGCCTGGAACTGGTGGACGCCCTCACAGGAGAAGCCATCCCCACCGGCAGCGACAGCAATTCCGCGCTCAATTTTACCGCGCAGCAAGGCGTGCGATATGCAATTCGCGTGACGAGCGATCCCAAACAGCTTGCCGGCACCGGCAATTTCACCCTGACTGCAGATGCGTCCAGCCCCATCGTTGCTTCTCTCGCCGTCTCCTCCTCCCGCAGCAACTCCCTCGCCACCACGGACTTGGATAACCCCACTCGTCCCGGAACCTACAGCGATGACTACCGGCTGACGGGCGTTTCTGCGGATCAAATTGTGCAAATCAGCGCCAATTCTGGGCAGTTTGAAACTTATCTGCAAGTGATAGACGCCCTCACCGGCATGCCGGTTGCGGAAAGCAAAGATTTTGGTCGGGCGCGGGGCGACCTCAACTCTGCCGTGACCTTCACTGCAGATGCGGGAACTGAGTACATCGTGCGCGTGACGAGCTTTAATGAAGACGCCACAGGAAGTTACACTTTGAACGCCCGTCTTGTTTCGACACCGCTGTCAGACCCAACCCTCGACTTGAACAGCTTGGAAGATGAGCAAGTGCGAACAGACGCCCGCACCCTGTCTGCGGATGGGCAATTAAGCCGCAACGACATGTTGCAGATATTTGACAGAGCGACAGACGATGATATCGTCACGGAAGCTGAGTTGCAGGATTTAAAAGCCTTAGTGGGGAATCAGAAGCAGTTTGATTTACCGCCCTATGTAGCGTTTATTGCGGAACAGGTTGTTCAGGATGCCGGGAAGATAGCGAACAGTCTAGGAGCCGTACAAACCGCTCCGTTTAAGGAGATTGTTAACCGCTGGTTTCGCGGGATTGTTCAGCCTTACAATCCTCCCTACACGGCGACAGACGGCAGTGGGGATTCCAGGGTTTTCAACTTGGAACTTCAGCGGCTAACAGGACAGCTGTATGGCAGCGAAAATGTGCCGCAAATTTCGCAGGTGAATCAAAACCAGTTTGCGGACAGCTTTTTGATTGCGGCTGCTGGCGCAACGTTCAGGCCGGTGGCGGGGAACAATCCAGGAAAATCGAGTGAGGCGATTGCCGGTGCAATCTTTGATAACGGCGACCAAACCTACGGCGTGCGCTTCTACGAAAACGGCGCTGAGCAGTGGGTGACAGTGAATCAGGATGTGGCAGTGTACGCCGGCGAGATATACGGCGCTAAGGACAAAAATCTGGAGGTTCCCAGCAACCCGAATAACCGACCGATTTGGATAACGCTGCTGGAAAAAGCTTACGCAGTGTGGCAGCAGTGGCAAGAAGGGGACGCGACAAATGGCTATGAATTGATTAGCCGAGGGGGTGATGTTTCTGAGGCGATCTCCCAGCTGACTTCCCGCAAGGCGGATGTGTTTAGGAATGGAGACAGCCGCGCCACCGGCACCTTTGCGGACTTCACGTTTGAGCGGATAAACCAAGCTTTTGATACGGGCCGGTTTGTAGCGGCCTCTACTGACAGAGAAAGTGCGGCTAATTCAGCCGGCTTGATAGTTGCCAATCACCCTTACGCAATTACCCAGGTCTATGTGACTGACTCGGACGCTGAGCGCATTGTCGTGTTTAATCCCTGGGGCGTAGATGCGCCGGCAGGTTCCAGGGACAGGAATAACGATGGGTTTATTGACCTGTCGTTTGAGGAGTTCCAGGTATTCTTTTCCGACGGCACGATCGTTTGAGAGAGCCGGAGAACTGTTTGTAGTTGGGCTTTAGCCCAAAAGTTCGTAGTTGGGTATTAGCCCAAAAGTTCGTAGTTGGGCTTTAGCCCAAAAGTTCGTAGTTGGGCTTTAGCCCTAAAGTTTGTAGTTGGGCTAAAGTTCTACCGGTTTTTCTGGATTAGAATTGCCGCATTTTCGAGGAGTTTCGCGAACCCCTTTCTTTTAGCCCCCTCCTCCTACACGGGGAGGGGGTTGGGGGTGGGGTTCAGAGCATGTAGCTGGGAGGGTGCGTTTCACGAATCCCATTAAAATGCGTAAACACGCACAAATTTTGATATTGAGACACACCAGCGCCTCCCTATTCCGCCTAATTCGCCATCGCAAATTTGCGAGGGGAGGCAGGCGTTAGGGCAATATGAGCGAGGGGAGAAGGGGCAGAACGGGGCGCTCGCGATCCGGAAAAAGCGGTAAAGTTAGTCAGAAGCGGACTGAGACTTATTTGGTTTAAGCCTTATTTGAATAGGCTTAACCTCATATCCGATAGCTTCTGAGATTAATTTGCATTCTTCTGGCGTACAATAGTTTCTTACATATTCCGGGAACTTGTCAGGAATGTACGTATCTTCCAGCCACTGATGAAACTCCCCTAGCAACTCGAAAGGGTAAACGTTTGCAGGTTGCTCTCCCCTGCTGTCGGGATAGTGATGGGGGTACTGTTGAAACTCATCTGTATTACGGCCTTTTTCTCTCAGCCAATGACACCACGTTCTGCCTACCGAAATATCTATAGTAGCTCTGTCGTGCAGCAGAACACCTTTAGCTTCTAAATCTCTCATCAGCTTCCCTATCTCCTCAAAAATACACCATGTACCTCGGGGCAACTTGGTCTTTTGCTCAAACAGGGCTAATCGCTGATACCAAACTCGCTGGTAAGGACGTAACTGAACAGTCTCATAGACCGGAGTTTTGCCAGTTGTTAGCCATTCCTCGACCCACTCAGAGACCATCATCTCAAATTCGGGCGATAGCCACATAGCAAAAGAGATAGCTAATTTTGGATGAATCCAAGTCTCTTGCTTGTTACCGCTTCCTTTTTTTTGTACGATGTCAGAGACCTCCAGCCCTGTTTTGTCCGATAAAAGCTCATAATATTTATAAGTTCTATCGTTCTCAAACCAATGTTTAGGATTCTTTCGAGTTCCGGTTTTTCGCTCATAAGCCTTAGTTAGCTTACTTGCGTTGATGTAACCATCTTTTTGGCGTTGCTGAACAACTAAGTCACCGATTTTATGGTCTATGTACATTATTAATTATTTCGCTGGTGGACTTACAAAGTGTAGCGTCCGCTAAAAAGGGACAGATTAGAGTTTTCCGTATTGCTGAGGATCGGGTATCCTTACCTCCCTTTAAACCAGTCGCCGAGCCGAAACGAGTTCTACCTAAGCGCCACTGAGCGCAGCCCAGGATCGACACCGACGGCAATCGCCGGCTCGCAGCGCAACAGGTGCTGGTGCTTTCTCCCCGGAATCTGGGATAGCCGGTGCCACAATCTCAGGTAAGGTAAGAGGACTTACCCTGCAGTAAAGCACCCCACTACGGGAGTGATGGGTTGCACCGGCAACAGTGCCCGGCTCTTTTTATAGCTGAAACCCAGAAGGTGCTGGGGGTGCCGGTGGGACCGGTTTGTAGTTGGGCTTTAGCCCCACCGGCACCCTCCTTTGACCGGCACCCTGCGCACACCGGCACCGTCGTCGCACCGGGAAAGTCCGTGTGACCGGCACGTTTTATGCGACAATCCCAAATTGGCATGCTCCTAAGGCAACCCCTAAAAAACCTGTCTTTAAAAAAAGTTACTCCGCCCCTGCATATAGCTGGGAGGGTGCGTTCCTTCTGGGAACGCACCCTACGGGTAGCACCGGCTTTCAAAAAGTCCGCGCAGGCGGACTTTGTTTGTATAGCCGCGATTTCAATCGCCAGGATCTCTAGCGGTTTCCGCGAGTGACGCACTCGGCACTCAGGGCTGTTTTTCCTGGCTCAAAAGGGCTGCAACCAGAGCGGGAGTGCCGCCAATTAAGCCCCAAGTCAGCCACCGGCTAAAATTCAACCCCTTGCGCCGAGCCACCTGAGCTGCAGCCAGCCCGATTGCGCAGTGCAGCACTAGCAACACGCACATTATCCCTAGTATAATTACTTCTGATTCTTCGCTCACCTTTGTTCTCCTCCGTCACCCCACACAGCCCCGCACTTTTGCATAGCCCCTCTCCCACAAAGTGAGTGGAAGAGCTAATCTATCTGGGCGAACAGTGCTGCCCAGTCGAGCGCCGGCGGTCGCGTTCCTTGGCTGATGATTTCAAACACTTTTCCCGCTGTCACCGGCACGTTTAAACATTCCACACAAGCCGCCGCCACGTCAATCCGGCTCGTCTGTCCAGTTAACTTGTCCCCCGTGCCGAGGGCAATTCCCAGCTTTCCGCCGGTGGTCGCCTTCAGCAGGGTATTCAAATCGTAGGACGTGTAAGGGCCATCAATCAGCCGGCCCGGTCTTATGATAGTATAAGGAAAGCCCCCAGAGCGCACCGCTTCCTCGCCTTTCTGCTTGGCGTCGAGTATGCCACAGGCATTCAGCAAGCTATAAGGCGGCTTGTCTTTGCGCTCAATGCCGCAGGAGGAAACTAACACAAATCGTTTCAAGGAGCGAGGAGCCGCAGCAGCGAGGTTGCGGACGCCCGTCGCGTCAACTTTTTCCGGGCTATTCTTGGCTTTGGCATTGCGGTAAGCGGCATCAAGATAAATCTTGCTCCATTCTTGCAAGCGTTGCAGTCCGCTTAATTGCGGCGGAATGTCAAACTCCCACCGAGCGGAAGGAAAAGCTGTCGTGCCGGTGGTGCAGATGATAAAATCAATATCAAGCATAGCCGGTGGCAGCGTTTCTGGCTGGCGGATGTCTCCCACCGAGACTTCCACGCGCTCGCCAAACATTTGCCTAGCAATGCCTGCGCTGCGCGTCAGCACCCGCACCAAAAAGCCCTTCTCCAGCAGTTTCGCAACCGTTAACTGCCCGGCACCGCCGGTGGCTCCCACAACTAAGACCCGCTCGGACACAGATTCCTCCTTGAACTATCTCGCCTCAATAAAGTTTACAGCTTACTGTCTCAATAAACTTGAGATGCTACAATCTTTAGAGGCAGGGCAGAATTTTCTCAGTCATTTGCCGCGTTTCACCGGCGAGAATCTGGATCGGAACTTGTCGCTGATTGAAGCGATTCGTAGTATTGCGGAAGAGAAAAATGCCACTGTCGCGCAAGTGACGATTGCTTGGGTTCTGTCACGGGGGGAGGACATCATCCCGCTCATCGGTGCTCGCCGGCGCAACCGGCTGCAGGAAGCCCTCGGCGCTCTCGATGTGCGCCTTGCGGATGGGGATCTCGCCCGGATTGAGGCGGCGGTTCCGCCTGATGCTGTCGCTGGCGATCGCTATGATGCCGGTCAGATGGGAATGTTGGATAGCGAAAGGAGTTGAGACACTGCAGGGTGATGTCGCCATCAACAGCAGTCTGCATGATTCCCCTCGTTCCCAGGAAAAAGTGCCGCATCACCTGTCACCGGCATCGCACCCGCCTGTCACAGAGTCCACTTCAGCCTCCTCATTCCTCACCACCTTGAACAGCCCACGCCCTATGCGCTCTATCAACTCCGACCGGCTCAGGTTCATTTCCGCAGCCACCGCATCCAGCCCCCGCACCCCGGTTGGTGTCAGCGCCACCGCAACGTGACGCTTTACCTCATCCCAGATATCGGGCTTTCCTCTTTTTCCCATAATTCTTTTGCAGCAAAGCTTTGATTATTGTACCCTAATAAGGGTTTAATCTCAAGCACCACCGGCTCCCATGCCGGCGCAACAGGTGCCGGTGCTTCCTCCCCGGAATCTGGGACAGCCGGTGCCACAATCTCAAGTAAGGGAACGAAACTTCGCCAGCACGCTATGGGTTGAACCGGCAAAAGTCCCAGGTTATTTTGACAGCTGAAATCGCGTGCTGGGGGTGCCGGTGGGGCGCACTTGCTGGACTTGTAGAAACCCAACATGTCGCGTCTGTACCGAACGATGGAGCTCCTACCTCCAGCGATGGAGTTCCGAACTCGGATGATGGAGCTCCCTTGCTCGGATGATGGAGCTCCCTTGCTCGAATCTTGAACCGCACCGGCACCCTCCGTACACCGGCACCCTTCATTTTCCCGCCCCCTACCGCACCCGCCTAGCTGAGCGCAGTGTGCCGGCACATCCCCCCTCCACAATCCCCAATGCCCACTATCCCTGTAGATATCAAGCCCGCGCAGGCGGGCTTTGTTTGTATAGCGGCAGAATTCATTCTGCCGGTATACCTGGCGAAAGTTTGTCTGCCGGCACCCTTCATTCTCCCGGTATCCTAAATCCCCATCAAGCCTCTTTCCCCGCCATATTTTGCGGCCAAATATAAATAGCGCCAGAAATCAGCGTCAGAGCAACACAAATCCAGAAAGCCACCAGAGACGGCACTTTCCAGACATCAGCCAGAGGAGCGATTAAAAGAGAGATCGCCACAATTTGACTCACAGTTTTCAGCTTTCCCCAGATATTCGCACCGGCAATCGAAGTTTGGTTAACCCGCCAGCCGGCAATCCCCAACTCGCGCCCCAAAATCAAAAACACCCCCCACGCCGGCAGCTGTCCCAGCTCCACCAGTGCCAGCAGGGGAGCCAGAACCAGCAACTTGTCCACCAGCGGGTCGAGAAACTTACCCAAATCCGTGATTTGGCTGTACTTCCTAGCCACATACCCGTCCAGCCAATCCGTGCCGGCAGCCACCAGAAAAATGGCCAGACACACCCACCGCTGTGCCGGTGTCGGGTTGTGGAGGAAATAGAGCAAAAATGGCACTCCCAAAAGGCGGGAGACAGTAATCCAGCTAGCAAGAGTCATTAATCGCAAGCCAAGCAGCACACCTACCAGCTTACCGGAAATGCGGCGCTGCACACTAGAAGGACGAGCGGAAACTTTTTACACTCATCGAAATCCCCCTCTTACTCCCCCTCCCCGAAGCGCGGGGAGGGGGTTGGGGGGTGGGGTTCTTCATCCCACGCTTTGCGACGCAACGCCCGAAACGCACCACACCGGCACCCCCCAGAGCGGGAATGCCGGCGCGGTTCCTTCCCGAGCCACCCCAAAATCTAACAGCAAAAACATTCAGGCACCCATTAAAGCGCTTTGCACTTAGCAAGCGCCCTTTTTATTCAAAATAACCAGCACTGTTTTGACAATCAAGCTCAGGTCGTAAACAACAGACCACTTGATTTGATAATCCATATCCATCCGAACAATATCTTCAAAGTCTTTGACAGTCGAGCGCCCGTTGACTTGCCATTCGCCGGTTAGCCCCGGCTTGACATTCAAGCGCTGCCAGTGGTGACTGTCATAGCGCTTCACTTCATCCGGTGTTGGCGGACGGGTTCCCACTAAGCTCATATCCCCCATCAGAACGTTCCAGAATTGAGGTAACTCATCCAAGCTGGTGCGGCGCAAAAACCTTCCCACCCGGGTGATCCGGGGGTCGTTTTCATTCTTGAATATGTGCCCATTTGCTTGATTGGGAACCAGATGCTTCAGTTTCTCGGCATCCACAACCATCGACCTGAATTTCCAAATCCGGAAGCAATTACCCTGGTAGCCGCAGCGAATCTGGCTGTAGAAAATAGGGCCCGGATCGTCCAGCTGAATTGCTATGGCGATGGGAACCGCCAAAAGAGCAGTTATCATCAACCCTATCAGTGCGCCCAAAACATCTATTAGGCGTTTCATTTTGCTATTGATAGAGGGATGCACCGCTCGCTCAAACGAGAGCGCTTCAAATTTGCCATCAACCACAGAAAGTTTGCTTGCGAAGTAACTGGGTACGTCAGAAGTAGTAATCACGGCTCTAAGCACTTACAGATAAGTTTGCTTTTCTGTAGAACATATTAGGGGATTTCCCGGATAGGGAGCGCGTCCAAGTAGAGAAGTTTACTGAATCTTTGCAATTCCCAGCCGCTGTGTAAAGTTTTCATGTTTTTGTCCCGACGAGTAGATGCTACGGCTCAGAAAAGTTACCGCACATATGGACAATGGACTTACTCTCAGGTTTCCTCCCACTCTCAACCACCAGTTTCATGGTACAAAGGCAATACGCTCCGGTGGTGCCAAATTGCCAAAAACTTTTTTATATAATTTGCGGTTAATTGCTTTTCAAAATATCTGCCGGGACAAGGAAGAAAAATGCTACCTTTAAAGGTCTTTCTTCTTGCGCCTTGCCTGTAAAGATAAAGTAATCGTCCGGAATTTATATTATTTAATCAAGCGCGGCCCTCCGCTCCTGCAGCGGGAGCCATCCCCAAAGAGAGGGTTGGGCATGGGGCATGGGGCATTGGGCATGACTGCATCCCTTCCCCGGCGCTGCCTAACAGCGGTCAATCCAGATCGAACTGTAGGGGCAATCCCCCTGTGGGGCTCCCTTGCACGATCGGGGGGGGGCAGGGGGGCCTGCCCCTACAGACATTACCATCCCGCAATTGTGCAGCGCCTTCCCTGCGGGCGGGAGGGGGTTGGGGGGTGGGGTTCCTTATCCGTGTCGCCCCTTCCCCTCAACTTTCTCACAGAGGAGTCACACCAAATCAACCGTAAACGGCTCGTCTGATTTTTGGTAAGTCCCCGCCATCAGCTGGCTCAAGTACTGGCGCAGCCGCTGACACTGCTCGACATTGGGGCGGTAAGTGTTATTGTCTTGCTTGTAGAAAAGGGGAGCCGCATGCAGTCCGAGACTGTCAGCATTTTCCCGGAACTCAGGAGTCAGCAGCAAAGCCTCACAGGGATCTGGGCGAATCCAGGCGGGGAGCTCCCCTTCCAGCACAGCCAGGATGCGCTCGAAGCAAATGCCGGTATTAATGCCCCTGAGTTCCAGCAATCGCACAATCTCCGCCACAGACAGCGGTCGGTCGGGACAGCACCGCAGCAGCTCCAGCAGCAGAAAGCAGTCGCTGTAGTGCAGGCTTTTGACATCGAAAACTTGGGGGTGCAGGGGAAGCGTGGCCAGACCGTAGGCCACACGACTGCAAGCCGGCGGGCGCTCGCTGGGGTAAGTGTCCTGAATAATCGTGGCGTTGGGGAGTTTTTGCCGCAACCAGCGGGCGATAGCCGGCAGAGAAGCAGTCCCACCCGTACACAAAGCTTGGTCGATAGCTTGCACCGGCACGCCGGTGTGGCTGAGCAGAGCGTTCAGCTCGCGATTCAAGCGCTGCACGAACGGCACAAACACCCGGCTTTCCAGATCCCTGCGAGTGCAAACCCACCTGTGGCTCCCCAGTTCCAAAGTAAAGCGCTCTTGGTGCTGCAGAATTAACTTCAAGTGCTTCGCCGCTTCCAGAAGCGCTTGTCCCTGAGACGAGCTGCGCAACAGCTGCTGCAATCGATAGCGCTTCTGCAACTCGGGTTCCCCCGGTCGCGGCAACTCTTCTGCCGGCAGAGCGCCTAGGGGGAGCGCACTTTTGCCTTTATCCCCCAAAAGCAGCTGGCAGATAATATCCAAATCCATCGCATCACCGGCATAAGGAAAACTGTGAGAGCGGAAAGACTCGTGGGTTAAGTTTTGCAGGTTGTCTGGCAAATTCACCAAACAAAGTTCCGTCACAGTCGCACCGGCACTGACAGCCAAAGTCACCCCCAGCCAGTCAGCGTTAAAAAGGTTGAGTTTTTGCGAAGAGCTGCCCGAAACCGTCACACTTTCCCCAGAAGCTCCTCCCAGAACCGACAGCAGCGTCGCCAGCGCATCCTCAACAAAGACAATTTGCTCCGCACGCCGCACCAACCCAGCCGCCAGAACCGCTTCTCGCAGATTAAAACTGTAGCTGTCAGGCCTTGAGACGTTGCAGCTCAAGCAAGCACCGGCCAAACTCCGCATCGCATTGCCGAAAGCTGCCGGTTCGAGACCCGCAGCCCCAGAGATAATTCGGGATTGGCGCTCCTCGCCACTCCCCCCCACAACCGAGCTCACCGGCTTGAGGGTGGCCAGCAGCGCCCGCGCCGCGTCTGTCAGGCAACCGGCAGGAATCAGGTGCCGGTCTGACCACTGCACCCAAGGCTCCCACGGGTTAGGCCCCTGGTCAGCCTCAGCCTCCGACCGGGCGGAAGTGCCGGCAATAGCCACCTTCAAATACGGCTTAAAATTCTGCAGCAACAGCCCTGGTTTCTCCAGAGGCGGGGTGCCGGTGGCCCGCCCCACGTCTGCCACTGACCACTCACCGCCAGCCGCTGACAGATAAGCCACACAGGGCAAGCGAAACAAGCGCTCTTTAGCAGGGTGCGTTGCGCTTCCAGAAATTAATAAGTCTGGCGCATGACTCAAGCCGGCGGAACGCACCTGACCCGATAGCTGTTCCCCTTCCACCCAGTAGATAGGATACACCTGCAAAGTTTGGCGATTCAGCAGAGCTGCCGAAATGCCGGTGGTGCCAAAGTCAATTCCCAAATACCAGACCTTTTCTGACGGCTCGCCCTCAGAGGGCACCACTTGTGGGGAACCGCTGCCGCTCTTCCCCTGAGATTGAGCCCCGTCGAGGGCAAGGCCGAACTCGCTCTCCCCCAAAACGGGGGATGGCGCACCGGACAGCGAAGATGCCTGTCCCGCAGTTTTTCCACCGGCAGCGGCAGCGGCTTTCTGCCCAAAGCCCTCTTTTGCGGGCCCTGTTCTTTCCTCCCTCCCCAAAGCCGGTGCGGCTGTGGCGGACTCAAGAAAAGCCAGCAGCTCAGCCGCCTCTAAATCCTTTTTTTTTTCCTCTGTCCCCGAGTCGGGGGCGGGGGGTTTTAAGGGCTGTTGCGCCCACGGCTCAGCGAGCGTCGGGGTTTCCTCACCAAAGCCCGCAAACAGATCGTCGAGATCCGCTGCCCGCAGCTCCTCGGTGGCGTCCGCATCCAGCGTTCCCCCAGACGGCTCGAATAAGTCCAGCCCCTCAAATTCAGATGGTGCCGGCTCTTCTCCCGTCAAGCTAGCAAACAGATCGTCGAGCGCCGACACCTCGCTGTCGGGCTCAGGGGTTGCCGCCACAGCGTTCCAATCCAAAACATCTGGTGAGTCCGCCTCTTCCCAAGAGCTGTAAATCCTGGCTGGCCGTTGCGCTGGCCCTGGGTCGCGCTGCGCCTTCCGCGCCGCTAATTCCCTATCGCCAATCGCTAATTCCCTATCGCTAGGGCTAACTGCTGCCGGTGAGGGCTGAGCCGTTGCCTCCGTTAAGCTGGCAAACGCTTCTTCCAGCGTCATCGAAGGCGTGTCCCCTAAAACTGGCGGCGGTTCTGGCTCTGGCGTAGCGTCCGGCAGCTGGGA
Source organism: Oscillatoria princeps RMCB-10 (assembly GCA_019359235.1). GTDB lineage: Bacteria > Cyanobacteriota > Cyanobacteriia > Cyanobacteriales > Oscillatoriaceae > Oscillatoria > Oscillatoria princeps. The sequence continues at coordinate 12,616 of JAHHHT010000012.1, read as the reverse complement.
GCTTTCTCCAGACAGCTCAGCCAGCCAATCGTCTGCGCCCGACTCGGTTGGGGCTGACTGTGCGATCAATTCAGGAAGCGGGGGGCGAACAGTTCTGCCAGCTGAATCCTGGGAGCGGGGTTCAAACGAAAGATCCTCCCGAAGCTGCTCGAGGGTGCTGTCATCTATCCAGAAGGCTGGCAGCCGGCTCTCCCCCTCCTCTTCAACGTTTGGCAGTAAATCCTCATCCGGCGATGCCGGGATATAGCTGTCTGTCTCCCAAGCGAGATCGGCAGCGGTCTGGTTTTGCTCCTCAGAGCCCTTTGCCCCATACTTGTGGAGCGCCGCGCCAGGCTGAGGGTTCAAGGCAGATTGCTGATTGCTTTCTCCTGCCTCTGGCTCTCCGAAAAGCTCGCTCAGGGATATGTCATCCTCGCTGCCGGTGCTGCTTGCGGCTGGCCGGTCCCTTACAGCACTGGGCGCTTGACTAATTGACTCTTTTGTGCTATTCTTCTCCCGCTCTGCTGGTGTTTCCCCGAATAAATCTGCCAACCTCAGGGAGCCCGTGCGGGTGCTTTCGGCTGAATCGCCATCAAATAAGAACTCTTCGAGCGACTGGGTCACAGACGTCACAGATTTTTCTGGCTGGGGTGCCGGTGGGGCAACAGCCGCCGTATCCGGGAATCCCTCAAACAGTGCCTCTTCAAACAGAACCGGCGAGCCGGTGGCAGTCTCTGCTGCCGGCGCTGCAGTGGCGGGGGCGTCCTCAGCCCCAAACAGACTGGCATAAAGCTCGTGGATATCCGGCGAGAAGTCTGCAGAGGCAACACCGGCACTCAACCGGGCTGGAATGCCGCCTCCTTCAGCCCGCTCGGAAGAGGGATTGCGCTCGGCATTGAGCAGCTGAAGAACGGCATTGAGATCCTCATCCGGTGCTAGCTCTGATGGGGCTGGCGCAGCAGTTGCCCCCACGTCCAGATTGAGCAGCGTTTCGATCTCCGCCGCCTCAGCTTGGCCCAAACCCGGCAAGTTTTGGGCCGCCTCTTGCTGCGGCGGACTCTCTGTCGCTGAAGGTTCTCTGTTAAGTGTTTCCGGAGTTTGCCGGTCGGAAGCCCCCGTGTCGGTGGCTCCGGTGCGGTTGCCGGCGGCTGGCTGCTGCCGTTTGCTCTGTGGGGCGGGCAGCCCGGAAGTCGGCTGTTTGGGTTTAGCGGCACCGGCGCGGCGGTTGGATTTCACCGAGCTGCCCGGGTCTGGCGTTGGGCCAGCCGCCGCCGGTGGCAGGTTCTTTCGGGACTCGCTGCGGTCGGTTTCGGGTATAATAAATTCAGGTGGCGGCGGCGGTGATATTTCTGTTAGCTGAATTCCGGGAACAGGATTGAAACTTTTGTCAAGCCCTCTGGCCAAAGACTTCTCATAGCTGTGAATATTCCGCAGCAGCGCTTCAAACATCACCTTGAGCGTAGAGTCCAGCGTCAGTAACAGCTCGTCGCTCTTTTGCTGCAGCAGCCGCATCCGCTCCAAGCGCTCTTGCGGGTGCATTTGGCGGCTGGATCCTTGCAACTGCAGCGGACTTGTTGAGGTTGAGTAGCCAGCCCCTTGTAGCGGGGATTGCCCGACCGGCGGCGATTCATATCCGGTTAAAAATTGCTGCTCTAGATGGCCTAACGTCTGGGCCACTTGCTCCGTCAAGCTTTCCTGCAAGCGCCCCATTAACGCCTGCAAAAATTCCGAAATAATTTGCTGCTGGGAAGCCTGTTGCTGAACCAGAGAGTATTGGTGCTGTCGCTGAGCCTCCAACTGGCGAATTTCTTTGAACAGAGCGTCCCGCTGCTGTTGCAGGGCGGCCAAGTCTGCCTGTATTGGCTGCGCGAGGGTAGAGCGCACAGATGCCATCTCTCCCACAACCGCTTGCAGCAGCTGCTGGGCCCAAGCCGGCGTTTCAGGGGAGGGGACAGCCGGCACCGGCTCGATGGCAGCGCCGCGCAGATTTTGATTCGCTGCCGGTGGCAGAAAAGACTCGCCCGCACTCACCTGGCCCTCCAGCCAGACGAGATAGTTGCGAATTCGCTCCAGGAGCCGGCGAAAGCTGGCAGTATCTCCCATCCAAGGCAGGCGGGGCGCTGGTGCCGCTAGCGCCCCGTCAATGTCGGAGATGAGTGCTTGAATTTGATCCAGATGGGAGCTCATAGGTTTGTTTCTTTCAATCCCCTTCCCGGGATTGAGCTCTTGAAAAATAGTCTTCTGCCGCTGGGTGATTTTATTATACAGTCATCCCCCAAACGGCTCCCCCTTTAACCCCCCTATCCCCCCCGAAATGGCAGGGGGAACAGATAGTGCAAAGCTCCCGCCCGGGAAGCTGGCACTCGTGTGGCGTCGCCGTTCCAGATCCGCAATCACAAAATCTTTGAGCTATGATTGCGGTGGGTTTTCTACTGATTGCGCTTTTCTCGCAGGTTGCTGTTAACAGGAGCCTGCCGGTGGAAGCGCACCCAAACCCAAAAGTGCTGGGGCGCTTTTCAGGCCCCTGCCTGTGCCCCCCAGGGGTCTGGCAGGCTGGAAACCTACCAGCGTCAAAGGCTCCTGTAGGATCTAGATAGGTTTGTCAGTCAGTACGGGTGCTACCAAGAAGTTGGCCCAAGCTGGGATGCCCTTGTTGAAACGCGCTCAGCCCTTCCCCATCCCGCCCGCCGCACTCTATAACTGAATCCATCCTCAAGAGCGTTTAGGATATGAAGGCCCCATGGACGAACGATTTAGCCTCCGCGAGCCCCACTCCAATATTGACCAGTTGATTCGCTCTACCCCTTTTTTTGCCGGCCTGCCAGAGGATATTGTGGAAAAGGCCACCGCCCATATTGTCAGCCGCAGCCATCCAGCGAATCAGGTCATTTTGCTCGAAAATGACTGGGGCAGTTCGGTGTACTTCATTTTGGACGGCTGGGTGAAGATTCGCACCTACAACCTGGATGGCAAGGAAGTCACCCTCAATATTCTGGGCAAGGGAGAACTGTTTGGCGAGATGGCGGCACTCGATGAGGTGCCTCGCTCAACGGATGTGATTACCCTCGCTCCTACTGTGATTGGCAATTTGCCGGCTCAGGATTTTGTCCAGATGATTCACACAGAGCCCCTGGCCGGCATTAGGCTGGCTCAGCTGATGGCGCGGCGTCTGCGTCAAGTCAACCGCCGCTTGCGGTTGCGGGAAGCGGACAGCACTTCGCGAGTGGCCGATATTTTACTGTTTTTGGCGGAGGGCCAAGGAAAACAATCCCCCGAAGGTCTTGAAATTCCCAATTTGCCCCACCGGGAATTGAGCAGTCTCAGCGGACTGGCCCGAGAGACGGTGACGCGGGTGCTCAGCAAGCTGGAAAAAAAAGGGCTGATTCAGCGGGAGCGCGATGTTCTTTGCATTCCCGACTTGCACGCCCTGGAGCGCCTGCTCGTCTAGCTGTCCGGGGCTCGCTGTCCAAATGAAGCTATTCCCACTCTCTCAATTGTCAAGTAATGTTGTGCGGCTGCCGCTCTGACCTCGGGCTGCGCTAAGGTGAGGGTGGGGCATACCTCCACCCCCCCCGAAGGAGGAATTCATGAGCTTTAAAAAGATTATCGTTTCCCTAGATGACTCGGAATTGAGCAAGTCTGTTTTTACCCGCTCGCTGGAGATGGCTTTGGTGCAAGGGGGCAGTCTGATGCTGTTTCACTGTCTGACTCACGAAAACCTCGGCGAGCCAATGGTGGCAATGCCGGTGGATCTGGGGATGTCTGCTGCCGCTGTCGATTATACTTTCGTTTCTCAGTACCGGCACATGGAAACCCAGATAGAGCGGGGGCGGGAAATGCTTCGCCACTACTGCGATACCGCCATCAGTCAGGGCGTGCCGGCAGAATTTGACTTCAAGATTGGCGAAGCCGGTGAATCTCTGTGTCAATTGGCCAAAAGCTGGGGAGCGGATCTGGTTGTGGTGGGACGCCGAGGTCGCACAGGACTGGCAGAAGCTTTCCTTGGCAGTGTCAGCAACTATGTCACGCACCACGCTCCCTGTTCTGTGCTCGTGATTCAGCACGCGCCAGAGTCGGAAGCCGAGCCCGTCGCTGCCAGTTCGGCGGCTGAGCCGGCTGTGAATTCTTAGATGGCAGTTTTTGGATTTTAGGCGGCGATTAATTTAAAAACCGCAGATGAACGCAGATAAACGCAGATAATGGTAGATGTCTGCGTCTGTCGCATTCCCGTCCGAGCTGCGGCTCGAAATTGTCTGCGGCTGTCTTAATCCGGGCGGGCCCAATGAGGCTGCCCTATAATCTGCATGAGCAATCCCCAGGGAGATAGCTTTTCGCCTGAAACAGCTGGTGCCGGTGAAGCTGAAAACCAGCAGCACTCATCGGCAGGCGTTGAATCTGCTGCTGAGCCGGTCAGTCAGCCAGAGGAGTCAGATGCCGGTGAGTGGATACCGGAATATGACCTCAACCCACCGGCAGCGGCGTCCCCTTCGACCGGCTCGGCACCTGTTTCCGACCAGAGGGTGAAGGATGTTGCCCCTTTGATTGTGGTGGAAACAGCCTTTCTGGCCAGTACCGCCAGTCTGATTTGGCTGATCAATTACTATTTTCCCCTCGGGCCGGTGCTGCGGATCTTTTTTCCCGTTCCGATCGCGCTCCTTTACCTGCGCTGGGGAGCGCGAGCCGCCTGGATGGGGGCGCTGGTTTCTGGGTTGCTGCTCGCGGTGCTGATGGGCCCGACGCGCAGTATCCTGTTTGTCATGCCTTTTGGCCTGTTGGGAGTGCTTTTGGGCGGGCTGTGGCGGCGCGGTGCTAACTGGAACGTCTCTATTTTTATGGGCACTCTGGTTGGCTCCTTCGGAGTCTTTTTTCGCATTTGGCTGCTCTCGATCTTGCTGGGTGAAGACCTCTGGGTTTACCTTACTTCCCAAATTACTGAATTGACTGAATGGATTTTTGAGCGGCTGGGTTTGCTAGCTCAGCCAGAACTGGCGCTGATTCAGGCGCTCGCTCTGGCAATTGTGTTGCTCAATAATGTGATTTATCTGTTCGCGGTGCATCTGGCGGCTTGTCTGCTGCTAGAACGCCTGGGCAACCCGATTCCGCCACCCCCACCCTGGGTGCAAGTTCTGCTGACTGAGGAATAGAATTTTGGATTTTGGATTTTGGATTTTGGATTTTGGATTGGGGATTGGGGATTATAGCGGTTTTCAGTTGGATGAAGTACATGCCAGAAACCCGGTTTCTTAAAGAAACCGGGTTTCTCAGTACCTCACTCAGATGAAAACCGCTATAATTGTTTTCCTAAATGCCTGATGCCCGATCCCCCATGCCCGCAACCGAAATTGATATGATTCGCGTCTACACCCAGCTGGAACAAGGGCAGCGGTGGCTGCAAAAGTATCGGGGAATCAAGCCCGCATTCGCCTGCATTTTGGGATTCACGGACACTTGCTTGATTCCCGGCATTTCAGCAGCCGGCGCAACCCCAGAAGCAAGGCGGCGCACGGCGATTGCGGACGCCGAGTTTCTCTGCAGTGGGCCGGTGGCGAGCCCCCAGTATCCCTTGCCCCCCCTCTGTGCCGGCGTCTCGCCGGTGCTGATTTCCCGCGCCGTCGTCGAGGCAATAGAAATCCCCGTTTACCTGTTCAATGCGGGTTTGCCGGAAGCGCCGGCAGTACCTGCAATAGATATGGGCGGCGCACCGGCACGCTGTCTCACCACCGGCACCGCCTTGGAACTATCCGCAGTGAAACACCTGCTCGAGCAAGGACTCAGCTGGGGCGAAAAGCTTGCGAATTCATCCGGATATTTAATCGTCAGCGAGTGCGTGGTGGGAGGCACCACAACCGCCCTAGCGATTTTAACCGGCTTGGGCGTGCGGGCAACCGGCAAGGTGAACAGCAGTCACCCCAGTTGCAATCACGCGCAGAAGTGGGATGTCGTGCGAGTGGGGTTGCAGCGTGCCGGTTTGCTCGATTTTGCACTGGGGGATGCCGGTGACGCGCCACCTGAAAATCCCAAATCCCAAATCCCAAATCCCAAATCAATTAACGCGCCCCCTGTAAATCACAAATCCAAAATCCCAAATCCCAAATCGGTCGATCCCCTGCAGCTGGTGGCGGCGGTGGGAGATCCGATGCAAGTGGCGGCGGCGGGGATGGCGATCGCGGCTAGCCGCACCGGCGGCGTTTTGCTAGCCGGCGGCACGCAAATGCTGGCGGTTTATGCTTTAATTGAGGCTCTAGCCTACCGGTATTCCCTGCCCTGGCGTCGGGAGGAAATTGTGGTGGGAACCACTCGCTGGGTGGCGGAAGACCCCACCGGCGACACGGCTGGACTGGCGGAAGAGGTCGGACAGGTGCCCCTAATGGCCACCGAGCTGAGTTTTGCCGCGTCTCGCTACTCGCAGCTTTTAGCATACGAGCGCGGATATGTCAAGGAAGGCGTGGGTGCCGGCGGGCTGGCGATCGCGGCGAGTCTCTACCGGGGTTGGAACCAATCCCTACTCCTGCACGCTACTGAAGCGCTAGTCGCAAGCGTTGCGGCTCGCTCGTAAGCGAGCTGCGCTCTTGCCAAGCGCTCCGGAGCGATGAGTGAGTAATTATAGCAACAGACAGCTCAGTAATGGACAAGGCATTTCACTTGCTAGTAGGGATAGGGACAGGCGAGACGCCTGTCCTACGTCCGCGCCCTTAGTGGCCACTGCTATATTCAGATCCGATTGCATCGATTTTGCAGAACTCTCGTTGTGAGGGCGGGATTCTCCAAGATATAGCAGCAGGCAGTCAGTTTAGGACACGGGCAGGACGCTGTCGCGTCCCGCAACGCTTACGGAGGGAAGGCGTAGGTCGGAGGGAACGCCTGCCCTCAAGGTTTCTGGGAAGGACGCTGTCGCGTCCCGCAACGCTTACGGAGGGAACGCCTGTCCTACGTCCTAATCTAAGTGACTGCTGCTATATCTGCCGGTGAACTGTGTGAAGTTTATTGAGAGGGCATTTATAAAGAAAAAGTGAAGCCACAACAAACCGGGTTTCTTGTGGTGGGGAAGCCGGAAGAACGAGCGCCCTCCTGCAGCAAGATTCCAGGTTTATGGCCACCAGTCTGGCTTAACAATTACTTTATAAAAGCGCTCTTAGGCACACCTTCTTAATTCAAAACTCAAAACTCCACACTGATCGCCACTCAGTGTTTCAGTGGATTCTGTGAGAGAGTAACTGTTCTTCCAAAGCCGCAATCCGGTTGTAGGCGGCAGTCAGTTGTGCGGTCAGCCGCTGGATTTGAATTTCTGGCGTTAACTCTTGATCCGCACTGTGAGCGGTAATTTCATAGCGGTTTGTATCAACCAGCACATCTTTATGTTCCAGGAGCGTATCCAGAGCGTTCTGGTTTGGATAGTGATATCGCCCAACACTAAACCCAACTTGAGACATACCGCTCTGGCTGCCAGATAACTTGCGTTCGGACACCACTTCGGATATCTTGTTACTGAGATCCTCAATGATTTGGTACAGCGCATCCAGCTTGTGACTCAACATGCTGACTTGCGTTTGCAGCGATTCCATCATTAGCCCCCCTTTGCAGAACTCCTTTCTTCTCCATCTTAGAAAGGTGCAGGCGTTAGCCGAACTAATTTCTGGATTATTTAACCTTTGAGAGCAGTTCCTATGCCTGCCTCAATAGCGGGGGAAAGCTGCGAGGCCGAGGCCGGTCAGGCGTGCCGGTGAGCCGTTTGCAGTTGGGCTTTAGCCCTGCGGTTTGTAGTTGGGCCGCCGGTGAATCCCAGATTGCAGAGTGGCTCCAGCTTTCAGAGGGGCGCAGGCGCAAGGGAGCGACGCTACTGGGCGCTACCGGATGGAGAAATCCAGGAAGTGGTGACATTTCTCAGCATTCGCTTTCTGGAACCGGCAAGTCCGGAGCTAGCGCACCAGATTGAGGAGCAAACCCTCACCTGCGGTGCTATCGTCAGCTGGGACAGCACCGGTGCCGTGTCCGGTCGCCAGCAGTCTGCCGGTTCAACTCTATTTGGGGTGATAGGCAATATTATGTGTGGCGCTCGCGGCTTTGCCACCAAAAACCGGGTGCAGGCTCGGTTTAACATGCCCGAGAGGCAGACCTTGCGCTTGCGGAGAGAGTAGAATGGCTCTGTCTCGAAGGAAGAAATCAAACCAGTTGGCTGCAATTACCGCACGCGACAAACGATCGTGTCTCGGGCGGGGGAACAGCTAACGAGCGGTCAGTATCTGAAAAAACGCATTAAGTAAAACGTGTACCGACGGTCTTTTCTAGTGGGAGCAGGCACCCTAGCTCTCGGGCAGCTGCTGGCAGGGTGTGGTGGCCAAAACCAACCGGCACTGAGCGTGCGGCTGCTGAAAGGTTCTGTGCCCTCTCTCGTGTTGAGTCAATTTCGCAAGCAGCTGGGCCAACCGGCAGCTTTGGACTTCAAAGCCGAGCCGCAGTTGAAAGACTTGTTCGCTCAGCTGCAAGCTTGGCACCGGCAGCCGGCTGCCGGCGATCCGCCGAAATCCAGCTCGCCCTTCCAAATTCCCTTGCCGGCAGCCGGGCCCATCCGGATTCCTGACTTGGTGACTCTGGGGGATTACTGGCTGGCTAAGGCAATTCAGCAGAAACTGATTCAACCCCTGGCACCGGCACCGCTGCAGGGGTGGGACAAGTTGCCGGGCCGGTGGCAGATGCTGGTTAAGCGCAATGAGTCAGGCCAAATTGACAAAAATGGTCAAGTCTGGGCGGCACCCTACCGCTGGGGCACTGTCATGATTGCTTATCGCCCCGACAAGTTCAAGTCTGCCGGCTTGCAACCCCCCCAAGACTGGGACGATCTCTGGCGTCCGGAACTGGCCAGACTCATTTCTCTGCCCGACCAGGCTCGCGAAGTCATTGGACTGACGTTAAAAAAACTTGGCAAATCTTATAATACCACAGAACTCGATAAAGTTCCTGAGCTGAAAAAGGAACTCCTCAGCTTGCACCGGCAAGTCAAGCTGTACAGCTCTGACGCTTACCTGCAACCCCTGATTTTGGGAGATACTTGGCTAGCGGTTGGCTGGTCGAGCGACCTGCTGCCGGTGCTGCAGCAGGAACCGGCGATCGCGGCGGCTGTGCCGCAGTCGGGGACATCGCTGTGGGCGGACTTGTGGGTCGCGCCGAGTCGCGCCGGTGACAGTTCCACCGGCGAGTTAGCCCACAAGTGGGTGGAATTCTGCTGGCAGCCAAAAATTGCCGCCCAGCTGTCTTTGCAAAGCTTCGCCGCCTCGCCGGTGTTTGCCGGCACAGCTGCTGCTGACTTGCCGAAAGAGCTGGAAAAGAACCATCTGCTGTTGCCCGATGCCAAAATTCTCGACAAAAGTGAATTTCTGCACAACCTGCCTGATGCGGCGGTTGAGCAGTACCGCTCGCTGTGGCGGGAAATCCGTTTGAGTTGATGGTGGATGGGAATGAACCGCTCCTGAGCCAAGGACGCCAAGAGAAGGAAGAAGAAAGGTTCGTAGTTGGGCTTTAGCCCAAAGGTTCGCAGTTGGGCTTTAGCCCAAAAGTTCGTAGTTGGGCTTTAGCCCAAAAGTTCGCAATTGGGCTTTAGCCCAAAAGTTCGCAATTGGGCTTTAGCCCAAAGGTTCGTAGTTGGGCTTTAGCCCAAAAGTTCATAGTTGGGCTTTAGCCCAAAGGTTCGTAGTTGGGCTTTAGCCCAAAGGTTCGCCTGCGGTGGGGCGGGGCGAGCACGGGGGCATCGCCCCTACAAGACTATTTTCAAGGCAGAGCCTGGGAAGGAGGGAATGTTCCGAGGGTGAACCCCACCCCCCAACCCCCTCCCCGCACGCGGGGAGGGGGAGAAAGAGATGGGTTACGGATTCCCTGAAACGCCCCCACTGCCGGCGGATTCGAGACAGATGCGGCAAACGGATTCGCCAGAGGAGCCGGTGCAGGTGTATGCCGCTAAGAATGTTCCTCGCTTGTGGAAAACCCTGACGTTGTAGCGGTAATCTCGGGAGACTAAACCGAACTGGTTGACAAATCGGTAGCGTTCCAGATAGTTGAGCAAGCTCCAGAATTGCCGGTTGACGATCAGGTCCACGTGCCCCCGCGCCTCACCGGCACCCGGATACGCCAGCCAGTTCTCCAGCAGCTTGCCACCAAACTGTTCTTTTGCCCACCAGAGGCTGGGGACAGTCAGCCCCCGCTCGGAAATCGTCTCGGCGGTTATTACTCCTGGTGGCGGTGAGGGGGCTTTCGGATCTAAAGCGGTTAAATCCAAAGGAGCGGTGCTGGGGAGGGGCGCTTGGCACAGTTTTTCGACGGTTTGCGCCAGGGAAAGCTCGTCGGTGCCGGTGGCGGATTGCTGTGGCAGCCCAACCGCCAAGGTGAGGGAGATCAGGCACAGTGGCAATAGAGGTGCCGGCCAATTTTGGCGTCTGGATTTTGGCTGGGCAGTTTTCACAGCAATCTCAAATCTCAAATCTGTTGGGTGGGGGCAGGGCGTTGCACAAAGGCAGGATGAACCCCACCCCCCCAACCCCCTCCCCGCCTGCGGGGAGGGGGAGTAAGAGAGGGTTTTGGATGAGTGCAAAAAGTTCAATCATCCTTCTGCTGTGCAACGCCGGGGGCAGCTCCCATTACCATCTTGCCACGGCTGCCGGCCTAAGAGCCACAAGCTTGACTGTGGGGCATGGGGCACGCCCGCATTGGGCCATAGGCGACCGGCAATCGGGCATGGGGCATGGGGCATGGGGCATGGGGCATGGGGAAGATTTACACTTCGCGAGAAATCAGCAATGCCCATTGCCCAGTGCCCAGTGCCCAGTGCCCAAGTGCCCAATGCTCTTTTTTTACAAAAACTTTAAATACTAACCGTTGACAAGTCTCTATCCTCAGAATTAGAGTTGGTCTATCGCCAGAGAGGTGACAGACAGTTAACGGGCTCAAGGCCCTAAGCACACAAATCGAACTTCTGTCAAGGGGTTTGTGGCTCCTGGAGGTAACTGTCTGGCAGTGCGGAAAGGCCAGGAAGAGAAATGCTGGCCCGTTGGCGAACCCACCGGCGATCGAGTCTGCTGGGCTCACCGGCTGCCGCCCTTTTGGGCAAAAGTCCGCCGTGTAGGCATCGCGCAGCACTGCGTGCCGGTGGCACTGATGCAATTGTGATCCGGTTGAGTATTTATAGCTACTGGCTCTTTTGTCCAAGAGCGGTGTTAGAGGTGTTTTGACACGAAAAGCTGTCCTTGATAAATCTCGGATGGACTGGTTTTGGCGCGAGTCAATTGGCCTTCTTTAGGGGGAAGGACAGCCACTCAAAAATAGGACTTGCTCCTTTAACAGTCAGGGGATATCCAGATATGGACGGCCAGAGTTGTCAGCGGTAATGTAAAGGAAACATAAAGTTTATAGAAAGGGATTGACACTAAGGGAAGGGGTGTTTAGAGTAGAGGATGTGTGAAAACCAGACAAGTTGAGGAGAGAAAGCGGAGAACAGATAGAAGTGTGTTTCGCAGCGCTACCCGGGAGTGGCCAGGACTAAAAAGGAGGAAATAGGTGTCAGAAACACTCACCCTGTCATACGAAAGCGGTAGTATAGAATATATAAAAGAGAATTTTTGGGAGCTGTGGCAGGAAGAGTGGGAATCTCTTTACCGCTGCTGTCTGAAGCTGATGGGGAACAACCCAACCTTGGCTGAGGACGCCCTAAGTCAGGCGATGCTGAAAGCCTGGGAGAAGGTACAAGCGGGTGCCTGTAGGATTGCGAACTTTAAAGCTTGGGTCAGAACGCTGACTCGCAACCACTGTACAGATATGTTGCGCTCTCTGGGAAGGGAGGCTAATAGAACTGAGAGCCTAGAAGCCTTACCTTGCCTTGTGGATGAAGTCCTGGTCAGCCAGGACGAAGAAATCGATCCTGCCGCTTAGCGGCAGGATCGCGATAAAATTTTGGGGGGGGCAATTGATGAGTTGCCTCCCAGACTGCGCGAGCCGATTCGGTTGCACTACTATCAGGAGAAGTCTTATCTAGAAATTGCCCTTGAGCTTGGGATTAGCTACGGGAATGTGCGCAAGCGCATGTCGCAGGCGAGGGCAATTTTGAAAGAACGGTTGAGCGAGTTTATGGGGGAGGAAGATGATGTTCCTCCCGAACCGCGAAAAGGGAGGAAGTCGGAGAAGGGAACGCTCGCTGCACCGGCTGTTGGGGAAAGTTTGCCCTGGGTGTTGCCGGTTGGAAGTGGGGAGCCGGTGGGTGCGGCGCTGTATGCTTTGCAGGGAGAGCCGGCTTCTTTTGAGCCTTCTGTTGAGGGGGTGTTAGGAATTGTTGCCGGTGGGCAATTGCGGGATGAACCCCACCCCCCAACCCCCTCCCCGCGTGCGGGGAGGGGGAGTTTGAGAGGTTTTGGATCTCGTGGAAAAAGTTTCAATTATCCTTCTACTGTGCAGCGCCTGGAAGATGGGGCGTTAGGGATTGTTGCCGGTGGGCAATTGCGGGATGAACCCCACCCCCCAACCCCCTCCCCGCGTGCGGGGAGGGGGAGTTTGAGCGGGTTTTGGATGAATGGAAAAAGTTTCCATCATCGTTCTACTGTGGAATGCCAAGAAGAAAAGGAGCCGCCAGGCATTGTTGCCGGTGGGCAATTGCGGGATG
>JAHHHT010000028.1 GCA_019359235.1 Oscillatoria princeps RMCB-10 | reverse complement strand
TGAGAGGGAACGCACCCTACAACTTATTTGTACGGGCGGGAAGGGGTGAAAGTTTTACCACAACTTATGGCTTAATCAAATGTAGCTCATCCCGGCGATATTTAGCAATCAGTCTCCCGCGCTTAAAATGCGGGTAAATAAGTCCATAGATTAAGGGAACGCCCGTTCCTACTACAGCAGCAAACGGGATCGCGATGAAGTGAGGCAAGTCAGATAGTAGCCTGCCATTATCGAGGGTATAAGGCAGGTACTTGTCCAGACCTAAAATCAGCGGATACAAGGCTCCTAAGGCAACGCCAAATCCGGCAGTAAGTAGTGGGAGGTTGGCAGCCGTTTTTTTCTGGAAGCCTATTTCTCTCAGCTTGTTACTCGCAGCCGTAAGTGAAATCAAAATTCCCGGACTTACAGCAAATAATAGAGGGACCGATGTTGATGTAACCCATGGAATATCTACCGATAGAGTATCATAAATTTTACCCGCGAATAATTGAATTACAAAAAGCCCACCAAACACCAGCGCCACAGCTGGCACACCCCTCGGAAAAACCAATACATAACTCCTAGGGTTGAGAATTCTATCCCCATACAAAGCACCAATCACACCTCCAACCAGCAAGCCAACATCCCAACCCAATATACTACAAACCAACGCCCCAAATAATTGACAGAGAAAAGCCAAAACCACAGTTCTAAACCAATTAATCTCAACTCCAGCCGCTCTCGCCGTCAAAATCCGATCCGCAGCCGCCAACACAGCGATAAAACCGGGTACTACAATAATCGGGGAGGCAAAGCCCAGCACACAACCGGCACCGCAGGACAAAGCGAACACCAAAGCCAGCAACAAATACGCCAAATACGCCGGTTTTTGCGGTTCTGGAAGGGGAGCAGTCTGCACTTTTACATCAATCGCGTGCGTGTCAGGCTCGGAATTGGTGCGCAATAGAATCTGGCGAGAGTAAAACTCACCGGCTCGCAACCGGCTCGTATCCACCGTAATTTTGCAATCCGCCTGATTGCTCTCAAACCTCATAGGCTGGAACGAAATCCAAGCGTGATCGTAAGGCGTGTGCGGCGGATCGCTTACATGTGGAACCACTTCCCACCTCCCCGCCAGCACTGTATCTGGAATCGGGTTGCTTACCGCCAGCGTTTGCGTCACTTTCTCGCCAAATTGTGAGGCGGTAAATTCCAAAATCTCTTTGCTCAACCTCACTTTTGGCAAGCTATTGACATCCACCGGCTTGAGCGCCAAAAGCGCCGCCGCCGCATTGGGATAGCGCTGTTGCGGTTTAGGCTCGACCATTTTTTCCAGCCAGTTCATCCACCCCCGCTGCAGCGGCGGAACCAAATGCTGGAAATGAATGCGATAGCTGTCATCAATTAAATTCCCAATCTCACCGGAATGAGTGCCGGTGAGTGAGCAAATCAGCGCCGCCCCTAACCCATACAAATCGGAAGCTTCTGTCAGCTGCCGGTTGAACAGTTGCTCTGGCGGCATAAACCCCAAAGTTCCCTTCACCACACTGCTGGCGGCGACTTCCCCACCGCCGGTACGGGCAAAGCCAAAATCCACCAGATAAACATTTATCTTATCATCCACCAAGATATTTTCCGGCTTAATATCCCGGTGGATAACTGGCGGTTTCTGACTTTGCAGGTAAACCAAAATCTCTAAAACCGCCACAGCAATTTGCTTAATTTCCTGAGGAGAAAAGCTGCGGCGAGTTGCCAAACATTCCGCGTCTTTGTACTCCTGCACCATGCAGAAGCCATCCGGCGTCTGGAAAGAATCGAGATAGTGCGGGATGCCCGGATGGTTGAGACTGCGCAGCACCTTAATTTCTTGCTCAAAAGCCTCGTATTCCGCCCAGCTAGCCCCCAACTGGGCAAACTGGAACTGCTTAATCACCACCGGCACTCCCCTTTGACAGTGGGTTGCCTGGAAAGTGACGCGCCCACCGAGACTATTGTGACCCAGTTCGCGCACCACTTGATAGCCCTGACCCGAAAAATCTGGGAAATCGCTCATAAAATTCAACCGGCACTCATCTCTATAGCGTTTCTCAGATTAGTGTGCTACGGAGAAACTCGGTAGGGGCGGGCACAGGAACCCGCCCCTACGAAATCGGGTTTCTGGGCCATAGTACATCAAACTGAGAACCGCCATAAATATATTTCCCACTTCCGCCGCAAAAACGATCGCCCCTCCTCAAAAAAAGCCGGCACCTCCTCCCAGAGGTGGGGTGCGTTCCCCCCTCTTCATCCCTCCCTAGAAATAGAGTGCCTGAGAGGGAACGCACCCTACAACTTCTGGGAACGAGGAGATAAGCTATTAGGCTTTTAATCTGTATTCCCCTTTAAAGGAGGCAGAGCCTCCAGAACGGCGTTCCCAGCCTGAGGCTGGGAACGAGGTATTCCTCCTGTCTTCCTTGGGCACCGTACAGGGGGCGGGTCAACCCCCCACCCCCCAAATCTTAAAAAAAATTCAAGATTCGTTCCCCCCCATTTGGCTCAAAAATAGTGTAAAAGAGTAGTCCCAGTTACAAAAACACCGATGTCCGAAGCCACCATCGAATCCATCCTGCACGAAGAGCGGCTGTTGCAGCCGCCAGCGGAATTCTCCCAGAACGCCCACATCAAAAGCCTGGAAGAATACAGACAGCTGTACGAACGCGCCAAAGCCGACCCCCAGAAATTCTGGGCGGAGCTCGCCGAACAAGAACTGCACTGGTTCCAGAAGTGGGACACCGTGCTCGACTGGCAGCCCCCTTTTGCCAAGTGGTTTGTCGGCGGTAAAACCAACATTTCCTACAACTGTCTCGACCGGCACCTCACTACCTGGCGCAAGAACAAAGCCGCCCTGATTTGGGAGGGCGAACCGGGCGACTCCCGCACCCTCACCTACGCCCAGCTGCACCGGGAAGTCTGCCAGTTTGCCAACGTCCTCAAACAGCTGGGCGTGGGAAAAGGCGATCGCGTCGGCATCTACATGCCGATGATTCCGGAAGCGGCGATTGCCATGCTGGCCTGCGCCCGCATCGGTGCACCGCACAGCGTCGTTTTTGGCGGATTTAGCGCCGAAGCCCTGCGAGATCGCCTGATCGACGGGCAAGCCAAACTCGTGGTCACCGCTGACGGCGGCTGGCGCAAAGATGCGGTCGTCCCCCTGAAAGAGCAAGTGGACAAAGCCCTGGCGGAAGGCGTCCCCACGGTCAAAGATGTCCTGGTGGTCAAGCGCACCGGCCAGCAAATCCAGATGAAAGCCGGGCGCGACCACTGGTGGCACGACTTGCAAAAGGGCGTCTCCGCCAACTGCCCTGCCGAACCGATGGACAGCGAAGACCTGCTGTTCATCCTCTACACCAGCGGCAGCACCGGCAAGCCCAAGGGCGTAGTCCACACGACTGCCGGTTACAACCTCTACACGCACATGACCACCAAGTGGATCTTCGACCTGCAAGATACCGACGTGTACTGGTGTACCGCTGACGTGGGCTGGATTACCGGCCACAGCTACATCGTCTACGGACCCCTCTCCAACGGTGCCACCACCCTGATGTACGAAGGTGCCCCCCGCCCCTCCAACCCGGGCTGTTTCTGGGACGTGATCGAAAAATACGGCGTCACCATCTTCTACACCGCACCCACCGCCATCCGCACCTTCATCAAGATGGGCGAGCACCACCCCAAATCCCGCAACCTCTCGTCCCTGCGACTGCTGGGAACCGTGGGCGAACCCATCAACCCGGAAACCTGGATGTGGTACTATCGCGTGATTGGCGGTCAGCGCTGCCCCATAGTCGATACCTGGTGGCAAACGGAAACCGGCGGCATTATGATTACCCCCCTCCCCGGTGCCATCCCCGCCAAACCCGGTTCCGCCACCCTGCCTTTCCCCGGAATTATCGCTGATGTCGTGGATTTGGACGGCAACTCCGCCGGCACTAACCAAGGCGGCTATCTGGCCATTAAGCACCCCTGGCCCGGCATGATGCGGACGGTCTACGGCGACCCAGAACGCTTCCGCCGCACCTACTGGGAGCACATCCCCCCCAAGGACGGCCAGCATTTCTACTTTGCCGGTGATGGGGCGCGGCAAGATGCGGACGGCTATTTCTGGGTGATGGGGCGCGTCGATGACGTGATTAATGTCGCCGGACACCGGCTGGGGACGATGGAAATCGAGTCGGCGCTGGTGTCGCACCCAGCGGTTGCTGAGGCGGCGGTTGTCGGCAAGCCGGATCAGCTCAAAGGGGAAGAGATTGTCGCTTTTGTGACGCTGGAAAGCACCCACAGCCCCAGCGAGGCGCTGCTCAAAGAGCTCAAGCAGCATGTGGTCAGCGAAATTGGCGCAATTGCCCGTCCGGGAGAAATCCGCTTTACTGAAGGTTTGCCCAAGACTCGCTCGGGCAAAATTATGCGCCGGCTGCTGCGCTCCCTGGCTGCCGGTCAGGAGGTTGCCGGTGACACTTCCACCCTCGAAGATCGCACCGTCCTCGACAAGCTGCGCTCAGGAGCCTAATTTTCCTCTTGGGGGCGGGCGCTTTCCCCCGCCCCTGCAGGGGATGAGGGCGCTGCCGGCTATTTCGGGGCTCTCCGGGATTGGGAACCTGAGGGCAAGCTTGTGATGTCTGCGTTCCCAACAATATGTATTGCACAGTAGGGCGCTTTCAGCCGCCCGCCCCATGCCCAATCCCCCATGCCCCATGCCCCATGCGCTTCGGCCCCATGCCCAATCCCCATGCCCCATGCGAATGGATGCCCCTGCAGTCGGGAGGGAAAAACGGTAGTTGTAGAGTATTGTTAATTTTTTAGCAGCTCTTGCCGGTTGCCCAAAGCTTTCCGCTCGCTCCTCTTGACAAAAAAGACATCTGGTGTAAATACCCATGCAGGTGAAAAACCACAATTCGCTCTCCCCAGTTCAGCCTTTCAAATGGCTCGCTGTCAGGGTTATCGCTGGTGCGGGCGCGTGTCCGTTCCTGCTCTCTCAACCTTCCTTGGCTCAGCCGGCTGAGCTTCTCCTCTCACAAAGCAATACTCCAACTCCTGCCCCCGGTGAAATTGTCTTTTACGAGATGAAAAAAGACGATTTGTATATCTGTAAAAAGAAACCAAAAGAGGATGACTCAGACGAGGACGAGGACAAGGAATGCACTCAAATCGGCAAGGGTTACGCCTCCGTATTGAGCAAGGCGACTGAGCTGTATACCGAAGGCTCCCAAAGCAATGGGCGGGCTCTGTTGCAAAGTGCGGAGTCTCTCTTGAGGCAAGGGCTTCAGCGATACCCAAATGATGCGGCCACTCGCTATAAGCTGGGCAATGTTCTTTACGCTCAAGCCAAGCTAGACGAAGCAATTGCCGAGTTCCGGCAAGCCATTAAAATGAATTCCAAGTACGCCCTAGCTCACAATGCCTTGGGGTTGGCTCTGGCTAGGCAAGGGCAAATGGAGGCGGCGGTAACTGAGTTCCAGCAAGCTATTCAAATCAATTCCAAATACGCAGAGGCTCGCAAAAACTTGGGGCTGGCTCTGTTGGATCAAGGAAAGCAAGAGGAGGGGCTAGCAAACCTTAAAAAAGCCGTGGAATTATTCAAAGCAGAGGGCAAAACTCCGGAAGCTAGCCGAATAGAGAAATTTTTACAGGAGAAGGGCTTGCTGTGAGCGCTGCGGATTAATGTCCATAGGAATTACGCAGAAACCGGGTTTCCTACCATACTCCTTGACTTTCAGCGCCGGGGCTCACCCCAGAAACCCGGTTTCTTTCATGGTTGTGCGCAAGTCCTAATCCAGTTCTGGTTTATTGCCCCTGATTCATTTCTCCCCCGCTCCCCCTCTCTCCTGCTCCCCCAAAGGGGGACGCTCGCCCCACCCGTCTCGCACCGGCCATTATCAAGGTTATTAAAACGGATTTTAAAGCATTCTCTTGTCTGGCAGCCCTCTCCCACCGGCGGAAGCGGAAGGTGGCGCAGGCGTTACAGTGGCGTGCGGACGGGTTGGGGTTGGTTGCTGAAATATCAGCTATCTTTCTGCCCCATCTGGAAGGTGACGCCCAGGGCAGCTCCCGCCCCCGCCACTAAGCCAACGCTCATCCCCTCAAGCGTCTTGAGCAGAGGATCTTGGGTCAGGCACTCGCTCGCCGGCGTCGCAGCAGTCAGACAGTGATTTAGTTCAGCTCGGCTGGCCGTTCCGCCGAGAGCGACTCCTACAGCACTGCAAGCCAAAATAAAAATAAATAGGCGCTGGGTCTTTCTATCCATAGGTAGATGTCACATAAACAAGAGCATGCCAACATTGTCCTTATTCGAGCCGGCGTTGGCAGCCGTATTTTTACTGAAATTCTTAGTGAGTGGCTGCAGCTCAGGGGAGTTATCGTCTCGCCACCGGCGCAATTCTGTGGGGCTAGTCGCGCCGACGGCAAGCGGTCAGGCGTCTAGTTAGCATATTATAATCGCTGTCTATTCTACTATCTGGCTATCTGCTGCGCAAATTGAACGACTGACATCTCCGATTGCTTCATTTTACGCACAGCAGGGGAGCGGGGGATCTCTACAGTTCGGGAGCTCGGTCGCGGCGGAACTCGGTCGCAGCGGTGTGCCCCCATCGAATCAAGAAATGCTATAGCACTAGCCAAATTGGTTAGGACACTAAACATTGGGGGCAGGGGAGACGCCTGCCCTACGGACATCTCGCAGGACAGGCATCTTGCCTGTCCCAATATCTTTCCGAGCGTTAGCGTAAGCGGCGCGCAAGCGCTGCGTTGGGGCCTTGTCCATTACGGAGCTGTCCATTGCTATATAGCGGTTCTCAGTTGGATGAACTAAGGCCTGTTCCCCGGTTTCTTTAAGAAACCGGGGTTCTCAGTACCTCACAAAGGATGAGAAACGCTATATATCTGCTGCCATCACTCGGTGAGCAGAGCCCACATTTTCTCAGCAATCTCAGCTTGCGTGTGTGCTTACAGCTCACCCCATTCTCGCTAGATAACCACTTCAGAGACTGTTACGATTTGAGGCAATCTTATAGTAAATGATACTCCCAAATCATTTGTACCGCGACTTGTAATATAGGCGGCCCCGCGGAAGGCCAAGGCGAGAACATCAAAGGCATTACCGCAGAGAAACAGCTCTTTGATGCCGTGGAATTCGCTTTCCCGACTCACCTGATTCGCTGCGGGATTTTTTATTGCAAAAAATGCAGCTTCAGTCAAGAGGAATTATTCCCTGCCCGGCGGTAAACTGCCGGTCCGGCGCAATGCCAGTATTGCAATCCCTGAATGGATAGCGGTTTTCAGTTGGATGAAGTTCGCATAAGACCCCCTGCGGATAAGAAACCCGGTTTCTTAAAGAAACCGGGTTTCTCACTACCTCTACTCGTTTATGACCGGCAGAAATCTCCCCTGAGGGGGATGTCCTCTACAAGCCCCAATCTTTAGAAATAGAACAGCTTAATCTCTGCAAGCGAAGGAGAAGGCAACTATGGCAACGATGGCAACTCTCGCACAAGAAAAGTGTACAGCGTGCCACAAGAACGCGCCAAGGGCAACCGAAGCAGAGATTGCTCAACTCAAACCACAGATTCCCGACTGGAAAATAGTAGAGCTAGATGGAGTGCCGCGCCTGGAGCGCACCTACAAGTTTCCCGATTTCAAAACCGCACTAGCGCTCACCAACCGCGTCGGCGAGCTGGCTGAGGCAGAAAGGCATCACCCCGCTTTACTGACTGAGTGGGGAAAAGTAACGGCGAGCTGGTGGACTGACGCGATTCACGTTCCGCACCGCAACGATTCGATCGTGGCGGCCAAGACCGATGAGATTGCCGGTCAATTTCCACAAAAGATCCACAAAAGAAGCGAGCGGGTTGATTTTGGCTGCCGGCGAGTGCGGCGAAAAAAAGCCGGTGGAATCAGCGCCGGCACCCCCAATCCCCCAATCCCCCAATCCCGGCCCCCACTATTCCTTATACCTCCTGACGACAAATGAGCTATCATTATCGTGGGAAGTTTTCAAGTCTTGAGCCTTATTCACTGCAGCTTTTAGCTCCCCATAGGGCCCCGCCCAGAAATACTCCTTAACTAACTGGTCTTCTCCTGCCAGAGAGCCGTACACGACATAATAAACGGCATAAAGCTCTTTCTCGCTGCCGTCTCTTCTTGCTAGCACAGTCCTTACCCTCCTGATTGGGAACTCTCCGGGACAATTGGGGATTCCTCCCCCCGGACGCTCAAAGGAGCCGAAAACAATTTTAACCGGCAGGCGGGGCGCGGCATAGGTAAAGTTGCCGGTGGGGCCGGCACCCAACTGCAACCGGTGGGGCTAAAGCCCAACTACAAACGGTGGGGCTAAAGCCCAACTACAAACGGTGGGGCTAAAGCCCAACTACAAACGGTGGCACACCTATATATAGTTGTTTGCTGCGGGTGCTGGCCGGTGGCGGCACGCCCGCCGGCGGACGCGCCGGTTTGTTCTTGACAAATGTCTGTGTGTGTGGTAATGCAGCCCGACCGGCTGCCGGCAGTCCGCGCTGTGCGGGGCGGGCTGTGGCGAGGGGGAGAAAGGGAGTGTCTTGCAGGACGCGCTCTGGAGCGTCTGGAGCCGGGGGGCGGGGGAGAACCTTTCCTCCTTATTCTTTCTTCCTTGTTGTTTCTTCCTTCTTGCTTCGAGGGGGGGAGTGCGCCGGGAGCGGTGAAAGCAAAAAAACCTTCCACATTATCATACATGTGTTTGCTGAACGCTAACAACAGAAACAAATGGCAGCGGTCGTTGGTCGTTAGTACAAACGTTCGCAGGCTGGGGGAAGAACAGTCCGTTCTCTACGCCGCCATAGCATTTCGCTGGCTTTTTAAAGCGGCAAACTCCCTTAAAATTTTCTAAAATTATTGGAGCGCCAGGGACAAGCTAAACACCCCTCCTCCCTATTTGCAACCGGCACTGAATTAGACAATGTTGAGGTTGTTAAAGTTTCAGCCGGCGGGACTTGGGCGGGCGCTTCTGGAAAAAAAAACTGTATCAGAGACAGCCGTGTGCTTGAGTTTGGCAAGGATCTGCAACCGGCACGGAAATAGACAATGTTGAGGTTGTTAAAGCTTGAGCCGGCGAGACTCAGGCGGGCGCTTCTGGGGAAAAAAACTGTATCAGAGACAGCCGTGTGCTTGAGTTTGGCAAGGATCTGCAACCGGCACGCGCTGTAGACAATATTGAGGTTGTTAAAGTTTCAGCCGGCTTTCAGCGGGCGGTTCAGGAAAAAAGGTGCGTAAGATACTACATTGTACTTGATACCATAAAGTGAGAGGCGCTCAGTCGCCGAAAGAAAAAATAAAATTTAGTGCGGGGAGGTTGAAAAGGGCAAAGTAGAGATCAATTCTAAATAAAAGCCAAAGAAAAAGGCACTTTCGGAAAACCTGCCGCACAATAAATCCTGTAGCGCGGGCAACAAAAAAAGCGTTACCTACGGTTTCACCAAAAAGAGTGCTGCAACAGCAGCCCAAGGAGTTAGTTATGACACAGAGCAACTACGGTCTGGACCGGCACGGGATTGTACATACAGGCAATCTGTACTGGAATATTTCCACTCCAGCTCTTTACGAGGAAGCCGCCCGACGCCGCGAGGGGTTTATTTCCCACTTGGGGCCAATAGTGGTGCGCACCGGCCAGTACACCGGGCGCTCACCCAACGACAAATTTATAGTCCGCGAGCCAGAGAGCGAAGGAGAAATCTGGTGGGGCAAAGTCAACCAGCCGTTCGAGGCTCAGCGCTTCGAGAGTCTGTACGCCCGGATGCTGGCATACCTGCAAGGACGGGATCTGTTTATTCAAGACTGCTATGCCGGTGCGGACCCCAACTATCGGATTTCGGTGCGCGTGATCACGGAGACAGCATGGCACAGCCTGTTTGCCCACAACATGTTCATCCAGCCGCCGCATGAAGACCTGGCCGGCTTCGTTCCCGACTTCACGATTATTAACGTGCCCAACTTCCACGCGGTGCCAGAATTGGACGGCACCCGCTCCGAAGCTTGCGTGATCGTCAATTTTGCCCGCCGGCTGATTTTGATTGGCGGTACGAGCTATGCCGGTGAAATCAAGAAATCGGTGTTCACCATCCTCAACTATCTGCTGCCGCACAAACACGTGCTCTCCATGCACTGCTCGGCGAACATCGGCGCGGATGGCGACACGGCAATCTTCTTCGGGCTGTCTGGCACCGGCAAAACCACCCTGTCAGCGGACCCGCACCGCACCCTGATTGGTGACGACGAGCACGGCTGGAGCGACCAGGGGATTTTCAACTTCGAGGGCGGCTGCTACGCCAAAGTGATTCGCCTCTCAGCAACAGCCGAACCGGAGATTTACGCAACCACTCGCCGCTTCGGCACGGTGCTGGAAAACGTGGCGATCGATCCGGTAACGCGACGCCTGAATTTGGACGACGAGAGCCTGACGGAAAACACTCGCGCCGCTTATCCCCTGTCTCACATTCCCAACGCCAGCCACACCGGCGTCGGCAACCATCCCAAGAACGTCATCTTCCTGACAGCAGATGCCTTTGGCGTCATGCCGCCGATCGCTCTCCTCAATAAAGAGCAGGCAATGTACCACTTCCTGAGCGGCTATACCGCCAAAGTGGCCGGGACTGAGCGGGGAATGGGCAGCGAGCCGCAAGCCACCTTCAGCGCCTGCTTCGGCGCACCGTTCATGGCCCTGCACCCCAGCGTCTACGCCGGCTTGCTCGGAGAGCGGGTTACCAATCAAAACGCCAAAGTCTGGCTGGTGAACACCGGCTGGACGGGTGGCCCCTACGGAGTAGGCCACCGGATGTCCATCCAGTACACCCGCACTCTTCTGAATGCCGTGCTCAGTGGCGCTCTCGATGGCGTGTCGATGACTGAAGATCCGATCTTCGGTTTCATGGTGCCAGACACTTGCCCAGATGTGCCCAGTGACGTGCTCAAGCCCCGCCTGACTTGGAGCGATCCGGCGGCTTACGACGCCCAAGCCAAGAAACTGGCCGAGATGTTTATCAAGAACTTCAAGGAGTTCACCGATGTTGTTGACGCTTCCGTGATGGCAGGCGCACCTCGGATTGCAGTGCCGGTTTGAGGGACTGTTAAGCAGATTCCGGTTAGATAGCTTTTAAAAGCTGGAGCTCAATCTGGCGGTTCTGGGAGAATTGAGATTCTCTCAGAACCCTTATTTTTAAGTGGGCGACCGGCATGGGACAGGCAAGATGCCTGTCCTACGCCTTCTCTCCCGCAGGGACAGATATAAATCTTCCTCGTTCCCAGGCTCCGCCTGGGAACGATGCGCTGTCCGGGGGAGCAATCCTTGCATCCAAAATCCTTGCATCCAAAATTGGGATAGAGTGGGTGGAGTAGGGGCGGGTTCGCCCGAAATATCTGAAGGTAGCTTCGGATATCTATAAACCAGCCCCTACTTTTTGAGCGGGGATTTCCTGATATGTTTCCAGACAAGTCAACTATCCTCTACAACCTGATTCTGATAGCTCTCGATCTGGCGGCGCTGTCGGTTGTCCGCCGGCACAAACCTGGATGGGTTGCCCTCGCCAACCTCCTTCCCCTAGTCCTGGCTGCCACTGTCGCCGCCGGCACTCTGGGAAAAGGAGCGTTCGGCGTCCTGGCGCTGTTAAGTGCTGGGCTGTTCTTGCACGGCTTTCTTGTCCTCACCGGCATTGCCCTGATCTGGCGGCGAGAGTTTAGAGGAGTGGCGATTGCCAGCGCTGTATCAGCTTTTCTCCTGGGTGCGATTGCGATTGACGCCTTTTTCATCGAACCCTACTGGCTGGAAGTGTCTCGCATTCAGCTGAAATCGCCAAAGCTGGAACAACCTTTAAAAATCGCTGTCATCGCTGATTTCCAGACAGACGTTTGGGGCGAGTACCAGCGGGACGCCCTGCGCAAAGCCGTCGCGGAAAAGGCAGATTTGATACTGCTTGCCGGAGATTATTTGCATCAGGGTAACAGTGAGCTCCGGGAAGTTTTGCGCCAACAGTTCAATGCTTTCCTCAAAGAAATTAATTTCAGTGCGCCGCTGGGCGTCTATGCGGTTGGCGGAGATGTTGAGAAGCACATCGAACCCCAAAACTGGCCGCAGAATTTTGCGGGGCTGCCGGTGACGGTATTTCCAGAAAATAAAACCGTAAAACTGCCCGAACTGTGCGTCACGGGGATCACCCTGGGCGATTCCAGAAATCCTCAGTTGCGGGTTCCGGAATGCGCTGGATTTCACATCGCTCTCGGACACGCGCCAGACTTCGCGCTGAGCGATATCCGCGCTGATTTGCTCGTTGCCGGTCACACCCACGGGGGGCAGGTGCGGCTTCCTTTCATTGGGCCGGTTATTACTTTGTCCAAAGTGCCCCGCCAGTGGGCTGCCGGTGTGACTAAACTCCCCGGAAACCGCACGCTGGTGGTGTCGCGCGGTATCGGGATGGAGCGGGGTAATGCGCCCCGGTTGAGGTTTTTGTGCCGTCCGGAGCTAGTGGTTATTGAAGTCCTGCCGGCATAGCTACCCGGCGATTGAAATTCACTGCGACAAACGAAGTCCGCCTACGCGGACTTAAGAGAAGAGCGGGACTTTAAAAACCCTTGCCTTGCGGGTAAAGTCTGTATAGCTGCGGTTTCAACCGCCCAGAACTGGGAACAGCTTAAGTTGACACCAGCGAGCGCCCCCGCTCGCTTTCGCACCACCCTAAGCAGACATTTTGTTATAAAAATAACAAAAAAATGGAAATTGTCTGGATAGGATAGGGTTAATGAAGTGCCAGCCTTTTTGAGCGGTGATTTCCTAATATGTTTACAGACAAGTCAACTATCCTCTACAACCTGATTCTGATAGCTCTCGATCTGGCGGCGCTGTCGGTTGTGCGCCGGCACAAACCTGGATGGGTTGCGCGAGCCATCCTCTTTCCCCTAGCCTTGGCTGGGATTGTCGCCGCTGTGGCTCTGAAGATAGGTCTGTTCGGTCTGTTCGGCTTCCTCCGGCTGTTAAGCTATGGGGTATTCTTGCACGGCTTTATTGTCCTCACCGGCATTGCCCTTATCTGGCGGCGGGAGTTTAGAGGGGTGGCGATTGCCAGCGCTGTATCAGCTTTCCTCCTGGGGGCGATTGCAATCGACGCCTTTTTCATCGAACCCTACTGGCTGGAAGTGTCTCGCATTCAGCTAAGCTCCCCCAAGCTAGAAAAGCCTTTTAAAATCGCTGTTGTTGCTGATTTTCAGACAGACGTTTGGGGCGAATATCAGCGGGAAGCACTGCGCAAGACAGTGGCAGAAAAGGCAGACTTAATGCTTCTATCCGGAGATTATTTCGAGGAGTATAACAGTGAGCGCCGGGAAGTTTTGCGCAAACAGTTAAATACTTTCCTCAAAGAAATTAATTTCAGTGCGCCCCTGGGCGTATATGCGGTTGAGGGAGACAAGGAGAACTACATTGACTTCCAAAACTGGCCGCAGAATTTTGCGGGGCTGCCGGTGACGGTATTTACGGAAAATAAAACCGTAAAGCTGCCAGGAATGTGCGTCACGGGGCTCACCGTGGGCGCTTCCGGAAATCGTGAGTTGCGGGTTCCGGAATGCGTTGGATTTCACATTGCCCTCGGGCACCGGCCAGACTTCGCGCTGAGCGATATCCGCGCTGATTTGCTCGTTGCCGGTCACACCCACGGGGGGCAGGTGCGGCTTCCTTTCATTGGGCCCATTATTACTTTTTCCAAAGTGCCCCGCCAGTGGGCTGCCGGTGTGACTAAACTCCCCGGAAACCGCACGCTGGTGGTGTCGCGCGGTATCGGGATGGAGCGGGGTAATGCGCCCCGGTTGAGGTTTTTGTGCCGTCCGGAGCTAGTGGTTATTGAAGTCCTGCCGGCATAGTGATAAACTTGCATGGGTTGTGTACACATACCCTTGTAGGGGCGGGTTCTGTCAAGATATTTCTGCCACAGAGCAGAATATAAATAAACCCGCCCCGACCTCGCGTACAACAACGGTGCTACCGGACATGGTATAATCCCCCATTAATTCGCCAACAAACTCATTCCATTCGCCCGCAGCCGTAGGGGCGGCCCCCCGTGGCCGCCCTCACCCCAACGAACACCCCCGCTCGCCTTCGCACCACCGGAAGCGTTTATGTTTATTGAAATAGACCCAGACTTCCTCCAGGCAATTGCCACCGACTCCGATAGAATTCCCACCCTGTACTATTCTAAATACTGGCCGGTGCGGCAAGTCTTCTGGATGCGATTGAAGCTGATTCACTTTCACCTGCAGCGCCTGCCGGTTCAGAAAGATTCCTGCCTGGATTTCGGCGGCGGAGGTGGCGTATTCCTCCCCACCCTCAGCCGGCAGTTCAAAACCGTCTTCTTCCTCGATTTGGAAGATACAGAGGCTCGGAAAGTCATTGATAAGTATCAGCTGACCAATGTTAATATTATAAAGCAAGATATAGCCGATGTCAAGATACCCGCAGAGTTTTTTGATGTTATAATCGCCGCCGACGTGCTGGAACACTTTCAGGATCTCTCGGTGCCGGTGAGTGCGCTGCGCAACTGGCTAAAGCCGGATGGCGTTCTGCTTACCTCTTTACCCACAGAGAACTTTATCTACACCGGCTTGCGGAAAGTCTTTGGGATAACCAAGCCACCGGATCACTATCACACCGGCTCTCAAGTAGAATCTTATATGAAGTCTTGCGGGTTCAAGCAAATCCGCCGCACGTTTGTGCCGCTGTTTTGGAATGTGTTACCCCTGTTTATGGTGAGTGTTTGGGAGGTTTTTAACCGCCCAGACGCCAAGGACGCCAAGAGAATTTAAGGAGGGAGGGCATGCGGGCAATAATTGCTGTTGTGATTCCTTGTTTTAGGGTTAGGAAACATATTCTGGAAGTGATCGCACAGATTCCGCCGGAAGTGGGTAATATTTATGTGATTGATGATGCTTGTCCGGAAAATGCCGGTGCTTACGTGCAGAGCAACTGTAAAGATCCGCGAGTCAAAGTTATCTTTCACAGCACCAACTTGGGAGTGGGGGGTGCTGTGATTTCTGGATACAGGGAGGCGCTGGCGGATGGGGCGACAATTATTGTTAAAATTGATGGGGATGGACAAATGGAGCCGGCGCTGATTCCCAAGTTTGTCAAACCGATTGCCGGCGGGTTAGCGGATTATGTCAAAGGAAATCGGTTTTTCGACCTGGACTTATTGGTGTCCATGCCCAAACTGCGGCTGGTGGGCAATGCCGCCCTGTCTTTTGTCAATAAAATGGCCAGCGGTTACTGGGACATTATGGACCCAACAAATGGCTACACAGCCATTCACGCCAGCGTCTTAAAAATGCTGCCTTTGCATAAAATTGATAAGCGATATTTCTTTGAAAGTGATATGCTATTCCGGCTGAGCACCGTTCGCGCTGTGGTTTACGACTTGCCAATGGCAGCCAAGTATGGTAGGGAAGCCAGCAATCTCAAAATCGGCAGAGTTATCCTCGCCTTTCCAGGGAAATACCTGAACCGGTTTTGCAAGCGAATCTTTTACAATTACTTCTTGCGGGACTTTAACATCGGCTCGGTTGAGCTGATTGCCGGCGTCACCCTGAGCGCGGCGGGAGCGGCGTTTGGGGTGTATAATTGGTATTTGAGCATCAGCCGGGGGATACCGGCAACCAGCGGGACAGTGATGCTGGCGTCTCTGCCGGTTATTCTGGGGTTTCAGTCGCTCCTCGCCGCCATAAACTATGATGTGACAAATATACCCCGGACTCCGGCTCACAAAATCTTGGAAAACTTCGACAGATGAAACAAGCGGATAGCTTTGAGTTATTGAAAAAATGGAGCCTCTCTCTAGGGTGGCTGATTCCCGCAGGCTATTGCTTCATCGCATTTCTGCCGTTTCCGAGGGGGATATCCACAGGGCTAGATCCGTCGTGGAAATATGCGATTAGCCGGCTGGCGGCGGACAGAGCTATCTTTGGCCAAGACATTATATTTACTTACGGCTCTTTGGGATACCTGATTCGGGGAGCGGCGCTAGATGATAATTTCTTCCCAATCGTCGCTTTTCGGGTTGCTGTCCACACTGTATTATTTGGGCTGGCTCTGTGGAAGATAGCCACGAGCAAGACAGCTCTGCAAAAAGCCTCACTGGCGCTCAGCGTGCTATTTCCCTATCTGATATCGGATGAGTACGAGGCTTGCCAGACAGAGTACCAGATTCTGTTTATCTTTATAATATTACTGTCTTCAGATAGGATTTTGCGCCCCAACTCAATCAGGTGGTGGGCGGCGGGACTTGGGGGGCTTGCCGGCTTTTTAGCCCACACCAAAGTTTCCCTAGGTCCCTTCACAGCTGTTTCATTACTGCTATTTCTAGGGGCTAATGTTTGTAGGTGTTTGACATCCAAGTTTGATTTTATACATATTGTTAGAGGGGGGGAAATCGAGGCTCTGCCTCGATATTATCGTTCCCAGACAGTAGGGGCGGTGCCCCCGTGCCCGCCCCGGAACGAGGGGTCAGATTTAAGGATTAGCTGTTTCGCCCTCGCAGACGCAGTGCTAGCCGGCGGAACTTCTGCCTTTATCTTTTTAGGGCAGAATATTTGGCTGAGTCTGGGTAAGACAGTCGCTTGTCTCGTATTCGCTGCAGCGGTTGGGGGGGTGATTTGGAGAGCCGGTGGGAAATTTGGCGTTGCAGAATGCGGGGATGAAACTGTAGGGGCAATCCCTCCGCGATCTCCCCACAACGGTGAGGGGGCAGGCACGGGGGCCTGCCCCTACAGACATTACCTAAATTCAAGAGTTGCCGGCTGGCTGGGATTTTATTTAGTTTACGGGATTTGCCTCGCCGGCGCAATCATCTTTTCTTCTCCCTCCCTGCTGTCTTATCTGAGAGGCTATCTGGAAATTACCTCTGGCTATTCCAGCGCCATGAGTATCGTTGGCTCTTCCTGGGAGCTAGGACTCGCCCTCTCGGAAATTGCGCTGATAGCAGCACTCCTATTTATAATAGCGCGACAGGGGAATCCCAGCTTTGCAGCAGCGATAGCCCTAATTTTGCTCCTGGATTTCAAGCATGGATTCGTCCGTCAGGGGGGGCACGTCCTGAGATTTTTCTTTTGTGTCCCGCTAATTGTTTCCCTGTGTGCGCTTAAAATTCGGAAAGAGTGGCTGCAAAAGTTATCCTATGTGATTCATATCTACGCCCTCATCTTAGCTGCGGCGCACTATAACTACTACTCCCAGATAATTCCCGAACTGCTAACCGGCAATATGTCCCGACCTCTGGCACCCGCCGCAGTGGCGCAAAAGGCATCTTTTCTCTGGGATTTGAGGGAACTTCAGGCTGCTTTGGATGCCAAAAGCCAAGCGAACCTGGATAAAGTCAAGCTACCTGAGAAAGTCGTGCGCTTGTTGAAAGATAAGCCAGTGGATATTATTCCTTGGGAGATATCTTTAGTGCCGGCAAACCGCTTGAACTGGCAACCCCGACCGATATTTCAATCCCAAGCAGCTTACACAACGTTCCTGGATGAAGTCAACCGGCAAAGTTTAGCCACTCAGCCGAGAGACTATATATTGTACAACTTTTTGGCAGTGGATGGCAGACATCCCTTTTTTGACGAACCCTCCACCTTTTTCCAGGTTTTCTGCAACTACCGGCTGTCTCCAGAGATTCCCGATTTCATCAACATGCCGGCGGTTTCCAACCTGATGGTGTTGGAAAGGCGACAGTCTGGCATCTGTACGCCAGGAGTTGCCGGCAGGACTTTCTCCATGAAGTGGAATGAATCGAAATCCCTAGAAGCCGGTGACGGATTCATCATTCGCGCCGGCATTAAATTCGAGTATACCCTGTTCGGCAAAATCTACAAGACATTCTTCAGAGTACCGCCGGTGATGCTGCGAGTCACTTACATGGGCGGGTTGCGGCGGGATTACCGAATTCTTCCGGGAAACTCGGCAAATGGAGTGACAGTCAGCCACTTACCTGCGAATGACAGCGAGGCGCTGTCTTTCTTCCGAGGGAAATTAGCCGGTCGAGTCAAATCCTTCAGCTTTGCCATCAGCAATCCCCTGCTATTCCAACCCGACATAGCAGTAAGTCTGACTTCCCACAATCTCCTCGATACGTTTGTGAAAGAACTCCCCTGGATTGACGTATCTCAGTTAAAAGGTATAAAATTTCTTGGCAAGACTGATGGCTACATGGGGCATTTAGACTCCCAAGCTGAGCAGAAGTTTTTCAGACAAGGAGATGCGATATCCGCTTACGGATGGGCAGCTGTGAAATCAGGCAAGACAGTCTGGGTTATTATAACATCTGGAGCCACTAATAAACCTCTGGCAATCGCCCAAACCGGCACCCCCAGACAAGATGTTGCCAAAGCCCTCAATAACCGCGCCTACATCAACGCCGGCTGGTCGATTAATTTTAGCAGCGATGCCCTCGAAAAAGGCGCACAAGACATAAAAGCTTGGATTTACGATCCCGCCGGCAACTTCGCCATCCCCCTCGCCGGCACCTACCGCATTGAGGTGCGCTAAGGTGTTAGGCTTTTAATCTGCTTATTACATAAAGGAGGCAGAGCCTCCAGAAATGCGTTCCCAGGCTGTAGCCGCAGGCTTCCCGTAAGGGTGCCTGGGAACGAGAATGTGGTATAATTCTGCAATCTTCTTGGCGCTCCTTCACGGCGGCGGTTAAAAGCCCCCTAATATAACATGGAACAACCTAAAATTATCAGCTCACCGGCAACAGCTTTTCTCGCGATAGGCTTATGTTTCGGCCTAATATTTTTGTTCCTCACCCCCCCGTTCCAAGTTCCCGACGAACAGGCGCACTTTTACCGAGCCTATCAGGTATCAGAAGGACAGATAATCTCGCAGAAGCGTGCCGGTGAGTGCGCCGGTTACACCAACAACTTCACTTCAGAGATGTGTGTCGGCGGACTCCTGCCAACAAGCCTTTTGACCACGGTCAGGAGCAACAAACCGATCCGCTTTCACCCGCAAAACAAGCAAAAACCGCAAGATATCTTTGACTTGCTCCACTTCCCCCTAGAACCCCAGAATAGAACTTTCCTAAAATTTCCCGGTTCCGCCTTATACTCTCCTGTGCCTTACTTGCCACAAGCTTTGGCAATAGCGGTGGGAAGGCTAGCTCACGCTTCTCCCCTCGCACTCATGTACGCCGGCAGACTTTTTAATTTAATGGCTTGGCTTTGCCTGGAATATCTGGCTATCAGAATTGCACCTGCCAGCAAATGGCTGCTATTCCTAATCTGCCTGACTCCCATGTCCCTATTTCAAGCCACCTCTCTCTCGGCGGATGCCGTGACAAATGGGCTGGCACATCTCCTGATTGCGGTATTTCTCAAATGCGCCTTTGAGGAAGATAAACCTGTCCAGCGATGGGATGTCGCGCTCATCTTTACCTTGTCCCTCCTCCTGGGGCTGTCAAAACAGCTTTACCTGCCCTTTGTGGGGATGTTCTTGTGGGTGCCGGTGAAAAAGTTTGGCAATCTTAAAACCTACCTCCTCACGTTCGCCGGTTTGCTGCTCATTTGTTTGACTGCTGTCCTGTCATGGTCTTATGCTGTCAGACACTTATACGCCTTTAATCCCGCCGGCAGTCAAATCAGCTTCATTCTCAGCCACCCTCTAAACTTCGCCTCCATATTGCTCAACACCCTCACAGTGCGCGGGTACGATTACCTGCAAGAATTCATCGGAAAGCTGGGGTGGCTGGACACGCCGTTACCCCCCTTTCACATTTGGTCTTATATTGCTGTGCTGGCAATCGTAGCCTTAGCCGGCTCGAATATTAATGTCGCGCTCACCGGCATCCAGAAAGCTGTGGCTTTCAGCATTTTTGCCTTAAACTCCCTGTTAATGTTCATTTTAATGTACCTCTCTTGGAACCCGGTGGGCGCACTTGTTATCGAAGGCATTCAAGGGCGATATTTCATCCCGCTTGCGCCCCTGTTCTTCTTGCTGCTCTCCAACCCAAAGGTGCGCCTCAACATGAAAAACCTCGCTCCAGCTATCCCTTTATATACTCTCTTTTCCGCCACCCTCACCGTTGCTGTGCTCTTCAAGCGCTATTATTGGTAAGAAAACCCCACCCCCGACGTAGGACAGGCGTCCCGCCTGTCCCCCCCCGCCTGTCCTCAAAAGCCCACCCAGAGCCCAAGACGAGAATGAGAAAAAAATTCGCCTTCTGGAAATCCCCTGAAACTTCCCTAGCTGTCATAGCAGTGATTTTTGGAGTGCTATTCTTGCTGATCACTCCCCCTTTCCAAGCGGAGGCGGAGTTCCAGCACTTCTATCGCGCTTTCCAGATATCTGAAGGGGGTTTATTAGCCGAAAAGAAAATAGTAGACTGCTACGGGCACCAATTTAACCCCTATCTCCCCTCAACAACTTGCGTCGGCGGAATGCTCCCGCAAAGCATCCTCACCACCGCCCGCAAACTCAAGAGCAATGACATCCGCTATCGCCCCGAAAGAAAGCAAAACGTCCAAGATATTCTCGCTGTCCTGAATTTTCCCCTGTCAAGCGACCGGCGCGTCTTTATCCGCTTTCCCAACGCCGCCATCTATTCCCCCATCTCTTATTTTCCCCAAGCTCTGGGAATCGCCACCGGCAGACTTTTTGGCTTTTCTCCCCTCCTCCTCATTTATATAGGCCGGCTTTTCAACCTCTCCCTCTGGACGCTGCTCGTCTGTCTCGCTGTCAAAATTGCCCCCCTTTACAAATGGCTGCTCTTTCTGCTAGCCTTATCTCCCATGTCCCTGTTCCAGGCGGCATCCCTTTCCGCCGATGCCATAACAAATGGGCTTTCCTTCCTGCTTGTAGCCCTTTGCTTGCGAGCCGCTCTCGACAAAAAACAGCCAGTGGCAAAAACTGATATAATAGCGATATCCGTCTTATCTCTGCTGCTCTCCCTGTCCAAAGCCGGTTATTTCCCCCTCTTGTTTGTCTTTTTCTTCATCCCCCTCAAGAAGTTTGCCGGCAAAACCCAATATTTTCTCAGCTTTCTCTCTGTCTTGCTGCTGAGTTTCGCCGGCACAGCCGCCTGGTCTTTCCTGAGCCGGGACATCTACGTCCCCCTGCGAACAGACGCGCCCAACCGGCTCGCTTATCTCTTAGAACAGCCCGCCAACTTCTTGGCAACCCTTTTGAACACCTTTGCCCTCTATGGCTTTGACTATATCGAGCAATTTATCGGCAAACTGGGGTGGCTCGACACAAAATTGCCGGTCTGGCACGTCGTATCTTATGCTATAATCTTAGTAGCGGTTGCCTTAGCCAGCCATCAAAAAGATGTCGCAGTTTCCCGCCGGCAAAAGGCGATTAGCGCCACAATCCTCCTGGCAAACAGCTTTCTCATTTTCACCCTGTTTTATATCACTTGGACTCCTGTGGGCGCAGATGCCATCCAAGGCATCCAAGGGCGATATTTTATCCCCCTCGCTCCCCTGTTCTTCTTGCTGCTCTACAATCAAACATTCGATTATACCATAAAAAAACCCCAATTAGCTGCCGTCTGCTATTCCCTGTTTTCCAGCACCCTCACAGCTGCTGTACTATGGAAGAGATATTATTTTTAACATTTCTTCACACTCATGCGGCTTGAACCCATCCAGCGCACCAAATTAGACGACACAGACGACGCGCTGTTCTATTCCTTCCCCCGCTTTGTCACCCATGTGGACGAGGGATTCATCGACCGGCTCACCAACCTGTACCGGGAGCGCCTCAAACCCAACACCCGCATCTTCGACATGATGAGCAGCTGGGTGTCTCACCTCCCAGAAGAGATGGAATTTGCCCACGTCGAGGGACACGGCATGAATCCAGAAGAACTCGCCAAAAATCGCCGGCTCAATCATTACTTCGTTCAGAACCTCAACCAAAACCCCAAATTGCCCCTCCCCGACGGAGATTTTGACGCCGTGCTCAACAGCGTCTCCGTCCAGTACCTGCAATACCCCGATGCCATCTTTCACGAAATCCACCGCATCCTCAAACCCGGCGGAGTGGCGATTGTCAGCTTTTCCAACCGCATGTTTTACCAGAAAGCCATCCAGGCGTGGCGCGAGGGATCGGAAGCCAGCCGAGTCAAACTCGTCAAAAGCTACTTCCAGTCAGTGCCCGGATTTAGCCCGCCGGAAGTCATCTCTCACCAGTCAGCCGCACCCAGTTTCTTGCAGTTCTTGGGAGTTTCCGCCGGCGATCCCTTTTACGCAGTAATTGCTAGCCGGGTTTAGAGAGTGAAGGTGCCAGAAACCGGGTAACTTCGGCGAAACCCGGTTTCTGCCTATTTTTCCCCCTCCACCTGAGCCAGAATTGCAGCCACTCGGGCGCAGAGTTCCTCGTGACTGTTACCGTTGCTCGCCACCAAACACCCCCACTGGCTGACATCCTCTTGGTTGTATCTCAAAAGCGTGCCGTCGGCGCGGGTGAGCCGCCCACCGGCTTCTGTGAGAATTAGCTCTGGGGCGGCTAAGTCCCAGTCTTTGGGGGCGGACTTGCCAGAAAGCGAGATGTAGCCATCCGCCCGGTGTTCCGCAATCGCGGCAAATTTGCAGCCGATACTGCCGTAATACTGCTGATTTTGGCAGGGGAGCCGGTGCAGCAGCTCGTTGAGCCGCTCGCCACGAGCAGTGCGCCGAGCCACTACGCACAAATCCTCCAGGCGGGAGCGATCTGAAACCCGCAGCTGAGTGCGCTTGCCGTCGCGAGTGTCCACAAAGGCACCGGCACCCAGCTGCGCCCAGTAGAGCTTCCCCGCTTCCGGCAAAACCACCACCGCGACTGCCGGTCGCCCCTCGCGCACGAGAGCAATGTGAATGGCGTACTCGCTAGTGCGGTTAATAAAATCGCGAGTGCCGTCAATAGGGTCAATAATCCAAACCCAAGGTTTCTCTACAGGAGTGTGAGAACCTTCTTCAGGGGATTTGTACGTCTCCTCGCTGAGATAGCCGAAGTCGCTAGAGCCCACAGCAACCCGCAATTGCTGCAGGATGTACTCATTGGCTGCCAAATCCGCCGCCGTCACCGGCCCTTCTTTTTTGTGTTTAATGACCAGATCGGCACTTTGAGAGTAATGCTCCAGGATGTCCGCAGCACCCCAGCCAATCGAACGCGCCAGGGTGGCAATCTCCTCCAGCTTCAGTTGAGACTGACAGTCAATCACTCTAGGACTCCTCGCCGGTGAGAGCCGGTGGCTGGAAAGAAGCGGCCCAGTACCGCCGGCAGCTCCACAGCAAGGCCATGCCAACGGCGATATAAATCAGACCCCGCACCTCAAAGCTGACACCGGCAGCCCGCAGGACTATCCCAAAAGTCATCATCGCCACAATTAGGGCTATCGTCCTAGCCCCGAACATCTGGAACACGCTCTTGAACGGGTTGGGCTCCTGCAGGGTGCCGGCACGGTCAATCACCCGACCGGCAGTCCGGTCGAGAATCAATTTTCCCTTGAGCAAGCCGGCACTCAGCGCCAGCGCCCCGACTGTGAGGTGTTGCGTGTCCAAAAATCCCAGATAGGGGAAATGAAACCAGAACACCAGCCCCATCACAAACAGGCCGGCTCCTACCAGCGTCCAGATACTGGCCGCGATCCACAGATGTTGCGTGCGGGTCAAACCGCTATGAGTTTCAGTGCTTTCCATAAAGACAATTTTATAATTCGCAGCCCACAGAGTAAATATTACCAGCACTCTCTATGTTTGTAGTTGGGCTTTAGCCCTCCCGCTGCCCCGCAGTGGGCCAAGTTTTCACCGCTGGCGGTTGCCCGCACTTCCCGAGCGACTGCCTCCTTTCCCCTCGTTTCCCCTCACTCCCAAATAGAAGCAGGCAGCGAAAATCTGCTGCCTGCTGCCTCCTTTCGACATATAGCGGTTTTCATCCTTTGTGAGGTACTGAGAAACCCGGTTTCTTTAAGAAACCGGGTTTCTGGCACTTACTTCACCCAACCGAAAACCGCTATAGCAACCTCTGCCTTTTCCCAAAGCGAACAAAAGCCTGAAGAAAAGCTAAAGAATCGCAGGCATTGCAGCCGGCAAGCGCCTACCATCGGGTAGCAAGTGTTACATTTTTAGGGTGCCGCACTCAGCACGCACCCAAAAAGTCGGTTCGCAATCCTCAACACGCTCCACTCACAAACGTGGCGCGCTCCCCAAGGGCATTCAGCGACAGGGGAGAGCCAAAACTTTCATGCCGGTATAAACAAAAAGAACTTTCCGGTTATGGCAAATACCACCTTAGACATAGGTAATTCTGCGAGCCTTTCCAGAAGGCGAAACCTCAGCCTGCCCGTATGGCTAGTGCTGATTTGCATCGTCTCCTTTACTGTTTTGCTAGCAGCAGGAGCGGCGATTTGGAAAAACGCTCCTCCCGTTCCAGAAATTGTGCGCTCCCAACAGCAAGAAATTGTCCTGACTCAAGCCGAAATTCAAGCCGGACAAGAAACCTATCTCTCGCGAGGCGGACAGCACATCGGCAGCATCTGGGGGCACGGCAGCTACCTAGCACCCGACTGGACAGCTGACCTGCTCCACAGATGGGGAGTAGCGACAGCAGGAGTATTGTACAGCAAAAATCCTGAATTTTCCCAGAAAGATTTAGAAGCCTTGCCGGCTCCAGAAAGAGCCAGCCTGCAAGCCAGAGTCAGCGAAGAGTTCAAAACCAACCGGTACAGCCCGCAAACCAAAGAACTCACCCTGACAAACGCCCAAATCGAGGGATTGAAGCAAGTTTTCAAAGACTACCGCCAACTGCTGTCTCAAGGGTCTATTGTACACTCAATTCCTTCTGGGTGGTTCAAAGACGACACCCAAATCCACAACGTCACCGCCTTCTTTGCCTGGACAGCTTGGGCGGCGTCAGCAACGCGACCGAACGCACCATTTTCCTACACCGCAAACTGGCCACACGATGACCTAATTGGCAACACTCCACCCGGGCAATTTCTCATCTGGTCGATCGTGTCAGTCATCGTGCTCATTGCCGCCATCGGCATATTTGTATTTGTTTACATCGCGCAAGAAGAACCCGATGAAATCCTGCCGGTGCCGGCTCGCCCAGCCGTGCGGATTCCCACACCCAGCCAAAAAGTATCCTCCCTGTTTTTTGGCGTAGCGATGACACTGTTCCTCATCCAAATTGTGATGGGAATGGTTACAGCGCACTACGCCGTAGAGGGGTCGGCATTTTACGGCATCCCCATCAATCAATACTTGCCCTACGCCGCCACGCGCACCTGGCACCTGCAACTGGCAGTATTTTGGATTGCCACCTGCTGGCTAGCAGCCGGTCTGTACTTCGCCCCGCGTTTTGGCGGGCACGAACCCAAAGGACAAGCCCTTGGAACAGCAATACTTCTGATTGCCTTAACCGCTGTCGTCCTCGGCGCAATGGCCGGCTCCTGGGCAGCAGTGCAAGGATTTCTCGGCGAGAAAAGCTTCCTTTGGGGGCACCAAGGATATGAGTATGTCGAACTAGGACGGGTTTGGCAACTGCTGCTGATCGGCGGCATGGTTTTCTGGCTGTGGCTGATGTACCGCGCCTTCAAACCGGCACTGCAAAAAGAACAAGACCCCACCGGCTTGAGCTACTTTTTCCTCTACAGCGCCATTACCATTCCCCTGTTTTATTCAGCGGGATTGATGTACACCAACCGCACCCATTTGAGCGTCGCAGAATATTGGCGCTGGTGGGTCGTGCACCTGTGGGTAGAAGGCTTCTTCGAGGTGTTCGCCACCGTCGTCATTGCCTACCTGTGTAGCGAACTCGGTTTCCTCAAGAAATCCTCAGCCCTCCGCGCCACTTACCTGACCACAATTCTGTACTTGGGTAGCGGTGTCGTTGGCACCTTGCACCACTTGTATTTTTCCGGCACCCCGTCATTCATTGCAGCGATGGGCTCTGTATTCTCAGCCCTCGAAGTCGTCCCCCTCTCCCTGATTGGATTCGAGGTCTTGAAGGCGCTGAGACTCTCGCGGGAAGCCGAAGGATTTTACAGATGGCCACTGCGCTTTTTCATGGCCACCTGTTTCTGGAATTTAGTGGGAGCCGGTGTTTTCGGTTTCTTAATCAACCCTCCGATAGTTCTCTACTACTCCCAAGGGTTGAATACCACCCCCATTCACGCTCACTCAGCCCTATTTGGGGTCTACGGCTGTCTGGCGCTGGCGCTGATGCTGTTTGCATTTCGGGAATTTGTCCCAGAACATGCCTGGGATGAAAAAATGCTCAGCTTTTCCTTCTGGAGCCTTAACATTGGCTTAGTCATGATGATGGTTTGCGGGCTAATTCCCAACGGCTTCTACCAGCTAGTGCAGTCGATAGATCGCGGCACTTGGTACGCCCGCAGCGCTGAGGTGATTAGCTCTCCCTGGATGCGGGGGACAGTGTGGTTGCGAATACCCGGCGACATCATCTTTGCCATCGGTGGCATCACAATGTTTGTGTTTACTGTCAAGGCGATTTTCGCCATCTTTCGCTTTCCCGTTCAGCCGGTTCCATCCGAATTAACCCCCGCCAAACGCTAATCTCCCATTAATCTCTCCTGCGATGCCAGAAACCCGGTTTCTTCAAGAAACCGGGTTTCTTAATCCCCTCCCAAGTCCCCACCCCAACAGAAAATCAGGGCATCTCTAAGCAACCTTGTTACTATCCTCCCTCTGGCGCTGAAGCGTCGCTGTTCATAAAACCATCACTCCATCCACCGGCGCGTCCCAAAAAACTCACACGACCGAGAAGCAAACTGAGCAGCTGATGCCAGAGCTTGCGTAAAGTTCTCTCGCAGGATATAATGACAGAATGCCCCGTGAAAAACATCACCGGCACCCAGCGTGTCAACAGCTTTGATTTTAGGCACCGGCACCTCCCCAGCACCGCCGGCACTCAGGTATTGAATCGGGTTTTCCCCGTTAGTAATCGCAATGTGGGGAATGCCGGCGGCGCGGAGACAGGCAAAAACATCCGCTTGCCGGTGACAGCCCGGTGGGTAGAAATTCGCAGAGCAGACAGCATAATCTACAAAAGGCAAAATCTCCTCAAACCCCGGCTTCCAGCTGCCGCCATCGATAACAACCGGGATATGATTTGATTTAGCCTCCCGCGAGATCGCTTGACCGGCTACCATTTGATGCCCGTCAATTAGCACAATATCGATATTTTGTAAAGAGTCAGGAGGGAGATTTTCGGCGGGGATTTGGGACTGGGTGGCGTTGATGGAGACAACCGCGCGCTCGCCGGTGGATTGAGTGACAATAATAGAAGACACCGGCGGCGGTTGGGAGCGAGTCGGGTCTAAATCTGAAATGGCCACGCCATGAGTTTGCAAATCGGCCCGAATCAGCTGGGCAATCGGGTGCGTGCCGGCAGCGGCGAGCAACATTGCCCGATCCCCCAGATAGCAGAACGTTACTGCCGCATTGGCAGCCGGCCCGCCGGCAGCCACAGTACAGTCAGAGGCAACAATTTTCTCGTTGTTGCTGGGGGTGCCGGCGGCGAGGTAGACCAAATCTAAGGTCGCCATGCCGGCAAAAAGTCCGTGATATGTTTTAAGGGGTGGCATTAAATTCAAAATGCAGATTCAGCCAAAACCAGGAACACTTTACGTTGTGGGC
This sequence comes from Oscillatoria princeps RMCB-10, assembly GCA_019359235.1. Classification (GTDB taxonomy): domain Bacteria; phylum Cyanobacteriota; class Cyanobacteriia; order Cyanobacteriales; family Oscillatoriaceae; genus Oscillatoria; species Oscillatoria princeps. Next base: position 82,691 of record JAHHHT010000028.1, on the reverse strand, counting down.
ACTCCTATTGGCAACCTGGAAGATATGACCTTCCGGGCGGTGCGGATTTTGCAAACCGCAGACTTGATTGCCGCTGAGGACACCCGCCACACCGGCAAGCTCCTGCACCACTTCCAGATTAAGACTCCCCAAATTAGCTGCCACGAACACAACCAGCAGCAGCGCATTCCTGAGCTATTAGACCGGCTGCTTCAGGGAAAGGCCATCGCCCTGGTCACCGATGCCGGTATGCCGGGAATTTCCGATCCCGGATACGAACTGGTGAGAGCTTGCGCCGATGCCGGCGTGCCGGTGGTGCCGGTTCCTGGCCCAACTGCTGCAATTGCCGCCCTGAGCGCGTCTGGGCTGCCAACAGACCGGTTTGTGTTTGAGGGCTTTTTGCCGGCAAAAGGGCAAGACCGGCACCTGCGTCTGGAAGCCTTGCAAACAGAAACCCGCACAGGAATTTTATATGAAGCGCCCCACCGGCTGCGGCAAACCCTGCAAGATTTGGGGAGTGTTTTGGGTGCGCACCGGCAGATAGTTCTGGCAAGGGAGTTAACGAAATTGCACGAGGAGTTCTGGCGGGGGACGATTGCCGATGCGGTGGCGCATTATAGCACGCGCGAACCCCAAGGGGAATTTACCCTGCTGGTTGCCGGTGCCCGTCTGGAAGCGCCGGTGCTGTCAGAAGAAGCGATTAAAGCGGAGTTACAAAACTTATTGAGGCAAGGGATGTCGCGAAGCGAAGCGGCGCGGCAATTATCCGAGCAAACCTCTCTCAAGCGCCGGCAGATTTATCAGTTAGCGCTGACCGTTGAGGATTCCGCCGCAGCTGACCCGGACAAGCCGGTGCGAAAACCCTTAGAATAAAAGCTTAAATCCTTTTGGTGCGCTCACAACTTTTACGAGGCCCACATGAAATTTCAATTTTTCCTCACCGGCATTTTGATAGCGCTAGCAGGCTGCAACAGCGCCCCAGTTTCTCAAAACTCTCCCCCTCCCCAACCTTCTGCCCCCTCCCAAACCGCCACCCCAACGCCGGTGCCGGTTGCCTCTGCAGTGCCGCCCGCCACTGCAACTGAGACTGTATCAGAGGCGGGCATTGGGCTAGCCAAGTTGGGGATGACGGTAGGAGAGCTAAAAAAGCAGCTGGGAGCGAATTATAAATTTGAAGTAAAATCGAGTTTTATGGTGGATTTTGACGCCCTCGCCGTCAGCAAAGCCGGCAAGGTGCAATTCTATATTCTCTACCCAGCCGGGCCTGTCCCAGCTGACTCCCAGCGCATCCAAGTGCTGATGACTGACAGTCCCGCTTTTCGCACCGCTGAGGGCGTAGGTGCGGAAACGCCGATTAAAGAGGCTGAGGCAGTTTACGGAAAAGCTACGTTGAGTTACAATACAGCCAATGAGTCCAGGGAATACGTTAATTTTGCCAAGAAACCGTCTCGTAAAATTGCTTTCCGCACCGGGATAAAGGGGCGAGGATTTGCAGGGATTTATCCAGAGAAAAAAGCCGAATACAGCGAAACGACAAAATATCAGGATGGCGCGTTGATAAGCTCTGTAGAGGTGCGCTGATCTCTTGTCCGCCAGCCATAGAGCAGTTCTAAATGATTTGTGAGAGCCCTCTCTTTTCTTCTCTTGGCGCACAGGCGCGTCTTGGCGGTTTATAAAAAAAAGAAATCTCACCCCTCAAGAACGAACCGCTAGATGAGAATGCAGGTAGTTTGAACCGTTTTTGCGGGAAACAGCCGGTCAAGTAAATATACCTAATGGCTGGGTGCCGGGTGTGGGTTTGGCTTTGCGCCCCGTCTCGCCCTCTGCCAAAGCCCCCCTCTTGAAAACGAACTTCTCCTCAGGATGAGGTGCGAGGTGCGTGCCGTCCTGTACTATTAATAATCGACGAAGAGGGAGTGGCTCAGATGAGTGCAGTCAGCAATACAGGAAAGATTCAGTTCGGAACCGATGGGTGGCGAGGTCTGATTGCCAAGGACTTTACGTTCGCCAACGTGTGCAAGGTAACCCGCGCTATCGCCAGCTACCTAGAAACCGCATACAGCAAAGACAGGCCCGTTTTGGTGAGCTACGACACCCGCTTCTTAGCTGACCAGTTCGCCCAAACAGCAGCAGAGATTTTAGCAGATTTGGGGTGGAATGTCAAGATCGCCGACAGAGATTGCCCGACGCCGGTGATTGCCTACAGCGCCAAACTGCTCAACTCTGCCGGTGCGCTGATGTTCACCGCCAGTCACAACCCAGCGCCATACTGCGGCATCAAGTACATCCCCGACTATGCCGGCCCAGCCACCAAAGAAATCACCGATGCGATTGTGGCCAACCTGGATGGGGCATCTGACGCCCCGCCGGCGGGCAAAAATGGCGGTCAAATCTCCAGCTTTGACCCGAAGCCAGATTACTTGAATTTTCTCTACACTTTGATAGATGTGGGGCGGATTCGCAGCGCCAAGCTAAAAGTGAAATACGACGCCCTGTATTCCACCTCGCGCGGGTATCTGGATACGGTGTTGCAGGAGTGCGGCTGCGAAACAGAGACGTTCCACACCTGGCGGGATGTCCTGTTTGGCGGCGGCATGCCAGAACCCAAGGGAGAGCAGCTGGAGGAGCTGATCGCAGCAGTGAGGAAAGATGGGGCGGATTTGGGGCTGGCCACAGATGGCGACAGCGACCGATTCGGCGTAGTGGACGAACAGGGCAGCGTCCTGACGCCCAACACGGTACTGCTGCTGCTAGCGCGGCACCTCGTAAAGAACAAAGGCAAAACCGGCGCAATTGTCCGCACTGTGGCCACCACGCACCTGCTGGACAACCTGGCGGCTAAATACGGTTTGGAACTTTACGAGACTGCGGTGGGGTTTAAATACGTCGGCGAAAAAATGCGGGAGACTCAGGTGCTGATTGGCGGCGAAGAGTCCGGCGGTCTGAGCGTAATTGGCCACATTCCGGAGAAAGATGGCATTTTAGCCGACATGCTGGTGGCAGAGGCGATTGCTTACGAAGGCAAGCCCCTCTCTCAGCTGGTGGAAGAAGCCATCGCCGAGGCCGGTGGCCCTCTGTACAGCCAGCGCCTTGACCTGCACCTGAATGACGCCCACAAGGCTGCGGTTCTAAAATCGTTTACCGACAGTCCGCCGGCACAGGTAGTGGGAGTAAAGGTTAAAGAGATAGGTCGCAAAGACGGCATCAAGCTCTACCTGGAAGACGGCGGCTGGATACTCCTGCGCCCGTCCGGGACTGAACCGCTGATGCGCGTCTATTTGGAGACGAATTCTGCAGAAAAACTGGCCCAAATTGCTGCTCACATCCAGCAAACCATAGACCGGCTCGCGCCCGTCGGGGTCTAGGAAAATAGGAGTCATTAGTGATGAGTGTAGAAGCTGCGGGCTGGGGTTTCTACCCTCATCACTTAAAATTTAAAACTCACAAGTTGGTATGGCTAACTGGCTTCCGTTTTTTACCTCTTTGGCGATCGCCGGCTGGGCGGTGGCAGTGGCGGTACTCTCCGCGCAAAATGTGACGCGGGTGTCGCTGCAGTTTCTCGGGTTCCAATCCATTCAGCTGCCGGTGGGCATCGTGCTGGCGATTAGCGTCGGGGTTGGGCTGGTGGGGGGCGGGATCGCCCGGGGGCTTTGGCGTCGCCAAAAGCCGAAAAAGAGGCTGGCTCAACCGGAAAGCCCCGTCTGGGAAAACCCAGCAGCGGCTGAAGGTGCCAAAGTTGCTGCGGACAGGCAGAATTGGTAAGCTGGCTAAAGCGAATACACCTGGCCATCAATCAGCAAGCGGGTAATGCCCTTTGCTTGCAGGTAAGTGCTGACTTTTTGCAGAATTTTGCCATCGGGAACTTTGATCACGCGCTGGCTGCGATTGGAAAACCGGCGGGCGACGCGGTGGTTGTCAAACACCGGCAGAGTTTTCTGCTGCACCTCGCCGGCGGGAATTTGCCCGAGTTCCCCAAACTCTTTGAGCGGTCGAGTGATCAGTTCCGCCAAGCGGTCAACCACCAAATAGCAGGTTTTGGGAAGAGAGGCTTCAGACAGCGGTAAAACTTTAACAGTGCCTGTCGGGCGAGCTCGCCTGCGCGGCTCGATCTGATCGCGATCGAAGTCTAAATCTTCTAGCTCATCCTCATCCTCATCCTCATCCTCATCCTCATCCTCATCCCGATCGTCATCCTCATCGAGATCGGAGAAGTCCTCCTCTTGAGAGAGCAGTTCTTCGCCCAGCATTTCTTTGAGGGCGCTCGCTTCGGCAGCGGAAGTCTCCGCCAGGGAGCCCGCACCGAGGGGCTCGCCAGTGTCAAGCCGGTCTAGCAGTTCTAGCTGAATAGCTGCGGGAAAAGCCGTTTCGCTTTGTGCGCTGGCCGCCGGGCTCGTGCGGCTGCGCCGGGGTTTGGGCGTGGGGGCTGGCTCCGGCGCGGAGGGCGCGGGCGGCTCCGGCACCGGCTCAGGGGCTTTTTCACCGGCGCTCGTCGAGCCGGGGAAGCGAGCGTCCCGCTTTTGCTGGACGAGGACTTTGTATTCCTCCTCAGACAAGTGGCTCTTGAGGATGCGGCTAATCGTCGAGTTACTCACGCCGTAGCGATTGGCCAAGGTCAGGGTGGTTTCTCCTGACTGCCGGTACAGGTCGATAATCTCGTTTATGTCAGAATCGGAGAGTTTTCTGGGAGTCATGGGGCCTCCGCACCCATTATTTGGGCAGCTGTTGACTGGAAAGCTGGCGCTCGCCGGTCGGGCAAAAGGGTACTGGGAATTTAAATTCTAACAGCTAAAATCTAAAATCCCCTTAACCGCGTTTGCGTGCGGGCCGGCGAGAGCGGGTGGATATGTCATATTCCAAAACCGCACCGATCCCAAACAAAACGCCACAAAAGACAAAAAATACTTCCAGCAAGCCGCCGCTTTGGTATTCGCCCGACATGCGGCTGTCGGCGTATTTAAACCACATATCCGCAATGTACAGGGAAAAGGTGGCGGCGGCAATCATCCGCCAAGACTGGGAAAAGCGCCCTCCCCAGAAGGCGAGCAGCAGGGCGGTGGCAATAATCAGCAGGAAGACATCGCCAATGATGTAAAACAAATTCACGTAAAAGGCCACCGGTTCGAGGGTCTTGTCCAGAGCCTGCACCCAACCCGGTGCTGGGGGATATTCATGTTCCTCCGCTTCCTCAGCTGGTTTAGCGGCGGCTGCCTTGGCGGCTGGTTTAGCGCCTGGCTTGAGTGCGGGGGCTTTGGCTGCCGCACTTGTCCCAGATGCCGGTGTGGCCGTGGCTGCAGCTCGCTCAGGGGCAGCTGTGGCAGCCGGCTCTGCCGGAGGAGTCGCCACCCAGACGGCCAGAGCAATCCCAACTGCCGCCATCGTCACCAGCACCCCCCACTGCCATTTTTCTAGATTCAGTCGCCTGCTACTCACCGCCAGAATCATGCCCCAGCTGAGCGACACGTAGCAGACCATATAAAACAGATCGGCCAGGGAAACATCGGGATCGAGCCCCCACACCAGCTCCCAACAGCCAAACAGCAAATTCCCGACAAAGTACGAGCCCATCCCCAGACCAATTCCCAGCCAGACATTCCGTCCGCTGACAATCAGAGGGCTCTTCCAATTTCGCAAACACAGGACAGCGGCGGCGAGGAATGCCGAACATTCAAAAATGTAGGTGCCAATGACGTACCACTCCGGCTTCTCCCCGCCCTTTGCGTCCGGGACACTAAACAGCAAAAAAAATAACAGCGCCAAAACGGCCCAAACAATGCTACTAATGACGATTGTCTGAGCTGACAGTAACGATTGAAGAGTCGATGACTTTTCTGATGTGCTGCTCATAGGGATTCTCTCAGGCATAACTAGCAATTCCGTAGCCGAAATAGGAGATTGGCCCTTTTACCGGCTTAAAATTTCACCATTTCCCACACCACGGTGTAATCCAGCGTCGCATATTCTTCAGTCGGGCGGCGAAATTGTAAAGAATTCTTTAAGCTGTCGCCCACAGCTGGCCGAGGCGAGACTGATTCATCCAGCTGATAAACTGCTTGCGCTCCCCATCAGGCATGTCTTGCAGGGCATCAATCACTCGGTCGGTAAAGTTGGCGTTGCCGAAATACTCTTTGCCCAAGCGATGGAGTTCTTGCAACAAGGTATTGAGATGGTGATCCTGCCAGGGGGGCACGGCGGTACTTTCGAGCGGGTCTTTGGTCAGCAACTGGCTGACCGCATCGCGGGCGTCTGTCTGGGGGAAGTTCCACTGCCGAAACACCTCGCCAATCTGCTTTTGGAACGAGCTGGCTTGCCTGGGCCCGAGCAGGTCTTCTATCTCAAAGTAAACCGCCTGCAGCAGCAGGAGGCAGGCTTGAGTGAAAAACGGAGCCGCTGCCACACCGCTTCCTTGGGCCTCTTCACTCAGCTGCTCTATCCGGATTTTGCCCCAGACGCTGTATCGATCTGGCTCCTCCAGCAGCACGCAAGCCTTCCCACGGTTGTCGGTCAGATCCCGCCAAAAGGCTTTGGCCTCTTCGGCTTGCTTGGCGTTGAAGACGCTAATTAAGCGAAAGGTCTGTCCCTGATAGTTAAGAATCGGAACCTGCTGGCCCGTTTTGGGGTGTTGCACGCTGGAAATCTCAACATCCTGCCGTTTCAGAATAAACATGACAATGCCACTTGAGTCCTCTGTGAGCCTAGGGGAGCTGTGGGGGTAGATGGTGATCGCAACAGCGACGGTCGATTATGCAGAATGCCTGAGTAGGGAGCTAGCCGAGTCGCGTTGGCGCTGATTAACACCCTATCTTAATCTGTGCTTCATCGGAAAATCCCGCTGATCACCCCCGGCCAGCCCGTCCGGCTGGCCAGGAAAGGAAAGCGGGGCGGGGTAGAAGCCACTTTCCTGAAGTTACACTGCTCGGTTTTTAGTGCGATCACGCCCCGAACCAAGCAACAACCTGTATACTAGTCCGTCACTCAACCGCGCTCCCCTACCTGCCGCCCAGTCAGAAGCGCTCCCCGGCTGTCACAGAGGGTTTTCACTCTCTTGAGCATCCAGATTCTTCTGAAAGCTCAGCACCTTTTAAGCTGCTGCGCCAAGCTCGTTGAGCCGTCTTCTCCGCTCCTGCTGTCACAATCAGACCGGCAACGCCAGTCTCCCGCTCAGTCTCCAGGCTTCCCAGCAGCTCGCCACACTCCTGTGCCCCCCCCCGCTTAAGAGATCGGCAACCCGGAGGCAGTTGACTGTCTGGTTTTTGCTGTAGATTTATCATCAAACGGCTCGCCGCTGCGGTTTCTAACCCTTGTCTGTGAGAGCGGGCCAGTTTGTGCGCAGCGACTGCGCCGCTACATCTTTTTAATACCACAAGCTCCCCAATTCCCGCCGGCTGGCCATCCTTTCGGACTCTTTTCCTCTGGGAGAGGAACGCCAGCCCCCACTGGCATCAAGGCTGTTTGCCGGGCTGCCCAACCGGGTGTGGGGCCAGTGGCTGCCTTCCGTCGCTATCATGGAATTGCCACTTAATGGCGAGCGGGAATAGGAACCGGGTTCTGTAAAAACTCCTGTCGGGCCATCCCACGCCGCCCCACAGCCGGCTAAAATAAAAGCAACCGACTGGCCACTGGATGTAGTCGGACTTGACTGCTTTCGTTATATTATTAATTTATATGCTCCAGCCGCTCAGCGGATTGCAGTCCGCGTATTAAAATTGATTTAAACTTGCCCCAGTAGCTCAGAGGATTAGAGCATCTGCCTTCTAAGCAGAGAGCCGTAGGTTCGAGTCCTACCTGGGGTGTGGCCCAACAACCTCTCAGGCATAACAGTCCCTCTGGCTCTTACCGCAGAGAGTGCCCTTTTGTCAAGGAAAATCGTCCCCTTTTTGGCAATCTCGTCAGCAGCAGGGTGCCCTCCCTCCCAGACGAGAACTGCCGAAACAGCCGGCTGGCTGCAGTGGAACGCTCCCTGTCAGGGAACCGGCTGGCGCTAACCGAGGTCTCCCTTTCTCCAACCCCGGGAAATCTTGGCCACAGGCTTCGGGACACTCCCACCGGCTGCACCCCCATGCCGGCTTTTTCGCCCCCGCCCAGCTGTCCCCCAGAGAAATTTCCCACCGTGCTGGACTTTGACGCAAGGGCTGTGCTGCGACAAAAGCTGCGCCGGCGCAGCCGGGGTAGATTTTTCCCTTTGTTGGCTGGTTTGTTTATTGCAGTCCCCCAAGCGGGATTAATTCTCACGCCTTGTATTTCAGGCATTCGTGATTCCTGTTGCAGATTTTTGCGCCCCACAGCCTTTCCCCAGAGAGCTCTGTACGCTTATATCTTTACCGCACCAGAGCCTCATCCGTCTGTCCCTGAGGGCCTATATTTGCCCAATCGGTAGCCCCCCCGATGCCTCTCACCTGTCAGCCAACTGCTCTCTCGCGCCGGCACACGCCCCATTTAGCTCTATTTCGCGCACTTGAATGTCACGGCTCACACCGGCTGCCGTTTTCCACGATCCCTCGCTGGGTGTTCCCCACCCACTGCGCAATCTCAGGAATACTTATCACTGACCCAACGCACAAGCCGAGCGAGGTGTGCCGGCAATTGTACTGAGACAGATATTCCACAATCTCTCTCAGAGCCAACTCTTCCTTTACTTCTCTCTCTCCAAAGCCCGTGACGAGGATTGAACTCGTGACCTCACCCTTACCAAGGGTGTGCTCTACCACTGAGCTACACGGGCGCGGTCAAGTTCTTGTTTTGGACTTCAAATTCTACATCTAAAATCTAAAACGTAAACTCTAACCTTTTTGAGGTGGGCCGGGCTAGATTCGAACTAGCGTAGGCGTAGCCAGCGGATTTACAGTCCGCCCCCATTAACCACTCGGGCACCGACCCATTCATCCCACAGTTATTAATCCTAGCACACCGCCTCTCAAATTTCAAACATTTTTTTTGAAATATTTTTTTTGAAATTTGAGGAGGGCTGCTGCCGACCGACTTGCTCCCACCTTGATGCCGTCTCAGCTGGCCTTCGTCAGTACCAGCCCGCGGGCGTCAACCGCCCTCAACATCTATCCCGAGCGCCATTCCAGCTGTATTGCCGGTTTTGCCCGCCTTTCTGGCTGCAGCAGTCCGCCCGGAAGGAATCACTCCGATTGGAGATTCTCAACTGCGAGCCACAACTATTTATATTATACCTTTTTGCAGCGCTGTAAAATACGATTTTCTTATATGAGTTGGCATTTAGATTAACATTGCCTATGTAATGGAGGCCGGCAGGCCCCGCCGGCAGGCCGCACCGGGTGCCGGTCAGCGAGCAGGTAGAGAGCGTCCCTGAGGCGAGGGCGTGGCTCGTGCCGGTGCGCTGGGACATTTCACAGGTGTCCGCATCGCACCGGTTTTGTGTGGGGACGCGACATGTCGGGTCTGTACATACTGGGCATGGGGCATGGGGCATGGGGCATGGGGCATGGGGCATGGGGCATGGGGCATGGGGCATGGGGCATCATCGCATGATCGCATGATCGCAATCGGAAATGGGCATTGGGTTAATTATCAACTTTTCTCCCAACCCCTAACCCCTAACCCCTAAACCCTAACCCCTAACATGGGGCATGGGGCATGGGGCGTGGCGCATGGGACATTGTTCCCGCCGCAGCGTCTGCGTTCCCGCCCCACAGTGCCCTAACGAGAGCCACCGGACTTGAGATCGGCGCGGCGGGAAGGAGGGGGGTGCCCCCACCCCTGGTGCCAGAGATACCCGGCACGCCGGTGCGGCGGTTCGTGCCGTGCGGTTTCACCCTCCGGTGGACGCCGGAAGGAAGTGACTGCGATCTGTTAACTTAGTTAAAGAAGACTAACTCCACTAACCCGCACGGGTTAATCGCTACTGCGATCTGCAGGCACAGCTTCCCAACGGATTCTGGCCGGTAGCAGCGGCTCAACCCTTGAAAGTCGGGCAAGATATTTCTGAGTCCGGTTGTTGTACCACCCATAGCTTCCCATCCATAACATGAACATTCTTGGCAATCTCCTTCCCCAAGCCTCTCAGCCCCCCCGCGTCAAACAGCAGCGTCGCGGCATAGAGATTAAATCGAAGCGCGAAATCGACATCATGCGGCAGGCGGCTAGAATTGTGGCAACGGTGCTCAAAGAAATTTCCGAGATGGTGCAGCCCGGGATGACAACCGCTGACTTGGACTCTCACGCTGAGAAGCGCATTCGCGAAATGGGCGCAACTCCCAGCTTTAAAGGCTATCACGGATTTCCAGCCTCGATTTGCTCCAGCATTAATAATGAAGTGGTGCACGGCATTCCCAGCCCCAAGAAAGTGATAAAAGCCGGCGATGTCGTGAAAGTGGACACCGGCGCTTACTACCAGGGCTTTCACGGCGACTCCTGCATCACTCTCGCCGTGGGTGAAGTGACGCCAGAGGCGGCCAAGTTAATTCGCGTCGCAGAAGAAGCCCTCTACAAGGGAATTGAACAAGTCAAAGCCGGCAACTGCCTGCTCGATCTTGCCGGCGCGATTCAAGACCACGTAGTTGCCAATGGCTTTAGCATAGTGGAAGACTTCACCGGCCACGGTGTGGGGCGCAACCTCCACGAAGAACCCTCCGTGTTCAATTTCCGCACCCACGAAATGCCGAATGTCAAACTCCGCGCCGGCATGACGCTGGCAATTGAGCCGATTTTGAATGCCGGTTCCAAGCACACCCGCATCTTGCCAGACAAGTGGACTGCAGTGACGGTAGATAACACTCTGTCCGCTCAGTTTGAGCATACCGTGCTCGTCACAGAAACCGGCTACGAGATTTTGACCGACCGGTCGAAGGTTTAGTCTTTAATTTCAACCCCACAGTTCTAGGGCGCGGCAGTGTCGCGCCCCTATTGTTTATATGCCGGCTAATACCTCGTTCCCAGGCTCTGCCTGGGAACGGCCTCTGGAGGCTCTGCCTCCTTTCTACAATAAGCAGCATTATTAGCGTAACAGTTGAGGAGGTAGAGTGGGTTCCCTCAACGGAGGGCTTTCCCCTGGGAGTGCAGTGCCCTTCTATAGCAGGTCTAAATGATTTGCGCAACCGATCTTGGCCCAGAACCCCGGAAGAGGGCGGTCTCCGTGGGTGCCCCGTCCCTACGAAACCGGGGTTCTGAAATTTACACGAAGGTTATTGACGCGCTATAGAGGGAACGCACCTTACTGCTGCGGATTTGCCTCCTGCGTGGCGTCGCCCTGGGGGTATAATCAGAGATAAGTTGCTGGCGATTCCCCTTTTCAGCGAATGAACCGACTTTTCTTTGGTGACAACCTGGAAGTTCTGCGCAACAGCATTGCTGATCAAAGCGCCGATCTTATATACCTCGACCCCCCCTTCAATTCCAACGCTTACTACAACGTCATCTTTGGGAACAGCAAAACAGCCTGTTTGCCCCAAGCACAGATAACAGCCTTTGAGGACACTTGGCACTGGAATGACGAGTCAAGCCGCGCCCTCCATGAATTGTTCGACAGATGCGGTAAATTAGCCGAAATATTGGATTTGCTGGTTCGCAATTTGGGGCAAAATGACCTGTCAGCCTACCTGGTAATGATTGCCATCCGTCTAGTAGAGTTGCACCGCGTCTTAAAGCCCACCGGCAGCCTGTACCTGCACTGCGATCCAACTGCCAGCCACTACCTCAAGCTGATTCTAGACTTCATTTTTGGACAAACTATCGCAGCGAAATTACCTGGAAACGCTCCAGCGCCCACCACCAAACAAGGTCGCCTAGCTTATGGCAACATCGCCGACATCCTTCTCTACTACACCAAAAGCAATAAATACACATTCAACACCCAGCACACTACACTCAGGAATACGAACTTATACAAACACGCTGAACCCGATGGGCGGCGCTATCAGCTAGGAGACCTCACTGCACCGGGCGGCGCTGCAAAAGGCAATCCTTACTATCAAGTTATGGGGGTTGAGCGCTATTGGCGCTACAGCCAAGAAAAGATGAGCGAACTGATTGCTGAAGGTCGAGTTGTCCAGACTAAACCTGGTACTGTTCCGCGATACAAGCGCTATCTCGATGAAATGCAAGGCGTGCCATTGCAAAATATTTGGGATGACATCAAGCCAGTTCAGTCGCAGTCAGTAGAGCGTCTGGGCTATCCCACTCAGAAGCCAGTAACTCTTTTAGAGCGCATTATTCAAGTTAGCTCCAATCCGGGGGATTTGGTACTCGATCCGTTTTGTGGCTGCGGCACCGCCCTGCACGCCTCCCAAAAACTAGGACGCAATTGGACAGGAATTGATATCACTCACTTGGCTATTTCTATGATTGAAAGTCGCTTGAAAAGCGCTTTTCCCGGGCTCGCATTCGAGGTCTGCGGTACGCCCAAAGACTTAGAAGGTGCGAGAGACTTGGCGCGGCGCGATAAGTATCAGTTCCAGTGGTGGGCGTGCTCTCTGGTTGAGGTTCCGCCCTATCAAGGCAAGAAAAAGGGTGCGGATGGCGGTATAGACGGATTGCGCTACATCAGCGACTTAGAAGGCGGTAAGGAAATTAAGCGGAAAATTATCGTCAGTGTTAAAGGAGGTGATAATATAGGGGTGGCAATGGTGCGAGATTTGATGGGGACAGTCCAAAACAACAAGGCTGATATGGGTTGGCTGGTGACTCTGGCAGAACCCACGAAGCCAATGATAGCAGAAGCGGCTAAAGCCGGTTTTTACAGAGCGGGCAACGGTAGAGACTACCCGCGCCTTCAAATTTTGCCGGTTGAAGATTTAATCACCAAACGGAAGCGCCCGGAATTTTTTGATATGAGTCTGGGAGCGCTGGCATTTAAAAGAGCTGAAAAGGAAATGACAGTTTGCGAGCAACAAAGTTTATTTTAGGGAGAGGCGAATCTCCTGCGGAGGAGTTACGCTCGCCCCCGACCGGCACGCCACAGCACCATCTTCCCCGCTGGTTATTACTGTCTGTGACACTGCGCCAACTGTCTGCCCCAATTGTCCGCCGCAGATGGCGGTGAGTTAATCGTCAACCGGCATAACGGTTCGCAAAAAGCCAGACACAAGAAATCAGACCGGCTGGTTTTGGTAAAATAGCAGACAGGCGAGCTAAGATGTGATTATCGGCACGCCCCTTGGGCGTACTTTGGAAATAGCACCCCGCAGGAAAGCAGCAGGAATGAATAAGGGCGATTTAGCTTTTACCCCGGCACTCGAACAAGCTCAGCTCATCCGCAGCAAACAAGTCTCGCCGCTGGAGTTAGTCGAACTTTATCTGGAACGCATCAACCGGCTCGACTCTCAACTGGGCAGCTATTTTACCGTAACCGCTGACATGGCGATTGCGGATGCCAGAGCCAAAACAGAACAGCTGGCTCTTACCGGCAACCCCTCAGAACTGCCCCCCTTCTTTGGCGTGCCGATTTCCATCAAGGACCTCAACCCGGTTGCCGGTGTGCCCTGCACCTACGGCACAGCAGCGCTGCGCCACCAGCTGGCCAACCACGATGACGCCGCAGTGGCGCGAATCAAGCAAGCAGGATTTGTGATTCTCGGCAAAACCGCCGCATCCCAGGTGGGATCGCTGCCCTATACGGAACCGGAAGGATTTCCCCCCACCCGCAATCCCTGGAACCTGGAGCGCACCCCGGGCGGATCGAGTGGCGGCGCTGCAGCTGCAGTGGCGGCTGGGCTGTGCCCAGTTGCCCAAGGATCTGATGGCGGCGGCTCCATTCGCGGGCCAGCTTTTTGCTGCGGTTTGGTGGGCCTCAAACCGGCACGGGGGCGGATATCTCACGCGCCGGTGGGCGATTACCAAAATGGGATTTCTACCAATGGCCCAATAGCTCGCACCGTGCGAGACGCCGCCGCCCTTCTCGATGTCATGTCCGGTTATGTCACCGGCGATCCCTACTGGTTGCCCGATCCAGAAACGCCTTTCCTGCAAGCGACTGAGCAAAAACCCGGTTCCCTGCGGATCGCCTTTTCCACCTCAATTCCATCGGTGGGGGAAGTCGCGCCGGCGTGCGGGCAAGCTGTGCTGGACACGGTGCGGCTGCTGCAAGATATGGGCCACGAAGTAGAAGCCGGCTGCCCCGATTTCACGGGGTTGATTGAGCCTTTTAAAGCAGTTTGGCAAGCCGGTGTGGGGGCGTCTGGCATTCCCGCCCCATTGCTGGAGAAAATGAATTTCTGGCTGCTGGAGAATACTGGCTCTGCCGGTGACTACCTGCGGGCTGTTTACCAGATGCAGGCAATTTCGCGGCGGACTGTGGCGTTTTTTGACCGTTTCGACGTGCTGGTGCTGCCGGTGTACATGCACGAACCCCTGCGCGTCGGGGAGTGGGCTAACCTCTCTCCCGAAGAGACGCTGCAAAAGATTATTGGCTGGATTGCTCCCTGTCCGCCGTTCAACGCCAGTGGCCAGCCGGCTGTGGCGCTCCCCGCCGGGTTTGACCCGGATGGGCTGCCGGTGGGCGTCCAGCTCGTCGGGCGACCGGCTGCGGAAGCCACCCTGCTCGCCCTGGCGGCCCAGATTGAAGCGGCCAAACCCTGGAACCATCACCGCCCACCTTTTGCCCTGTGAAATTTTGGGGGCTGCCGGGGGGTGGATTTTAAACCGCAGATTAACGCGGATAAACGCGAATATAATAGGCAATTTATATGCGGCAAGTCTTGCCCGGCTTTGTTTTGCCGCTTTTATATGTAAACTATGCTGTGGCTAAATAGCGCATTTTTTTCCTTTCGGAGTGACGTCGGGATAAAAGGTGATAATAGCGCTTTCGTTTCTGACAAAAACAGCTGGGAACGACTGTCTCGTCTCTGAGTCTCGCACGGTGTAGATGCAGTCACGCTGGGAGCTGCTCTGAGTTTTAAAGGCTTTTGTGGCGTCTGTGAGAATTTCTTGAGCGTTGCTGGGGTAGGCGTAACTTTTCATGTTGGCGGTGACAGTGCCGTTCCCCTGCCGGATTGCCACGCCCAGGCTGTAAACCGCACCGGGGATGACTTCTTCTCGGTTGGAGTTATTCGGCAGCCGGCCCGCAATTCCTTGCTTTTGTAACTGCAAATATCTGCCGGCAAAGTGCAGTCCGCCAATGGTGTTTGAGTTCTTTATCTCGCCGCAAAAAATATGTTCAAAGCCCCGGCGGTTGAACCAGATAGCTGTGAGGTCGTCGAGAAATTCCGCATCACTTTTGCGCCCGGGACGCAGCTCGCCGGCAGCCCCCTTGACTTGGCGCAACACTTGTGGGTAGTCTGAGAGCAATTTTTTGAAAGTCTCTGGCTTGACTCGGGTGCCAATAGGGCCGCAGATTTGCAGCACAGACTCGTCGAAGGCATTCAGCTGGGGTGGCGGTGGCGTTATGTCTACTTTCTGGCCCGCTGGGAAGCCCACAGTAACGGGGTTATTAATTTCATCAAAAAAAGGCAGTAAATTTGCGCTTGCCTGAACCGCTGGGCGGTTGGGGTTTGGTGTGGGGGGGAGGTTTGCCTGCTGGGGCTGGCTGCAGGAGTTTACCCCCAACCAGAGCGCAGTCAGAATCCCGAGGGTGCCAATCCAGTTGATCGCCATTGAGCTAAGTGTGGGAAAAATTGTAGAAGAGGCGCTATGCTTTGAGCGTGCTGCAGGCCAAAGCCTGCAGTCTGTTGCCGTCGAAGGCAATTAAATGGAGGATTGAATATGAAAGTAACCTTAGTTGCAGGTTTGGTGATGCTGCTGGCGGCATTTATCGCCTTTGGAGACCAAATCCAGCCTCTTCCCCCCCAGATGAAAAAGACGAGTCTGGACACTCGCACAGCCTTGGTGAAATTTGGCAACGGCTTGGTTCCTGGGTGGGCCAAAAAAGACCAAAACAAGCGAACCCAAGAAGCGATTGACAAAGAGCAGAAAGGGGTTCCGGCTTCTCAGTGAGGTGGTTTCAGCAGAGAAAGGGGGAGGGGTCAAATGAGTTTCACCCAACACCGGTCGCCCCTTCCCCCTGCTAGTCTTGCTTCAGCCAGCTGAACATGGCTCGCAAATCCTTGCCCACTACCTCAATGGGATGTTCGGCTTCCTGGCGGCGCATGGCGGTAAAGCCCGGTTTGCCCGCTTGGTTTTCCAGCACGAAGTCCCGGGCAAATTGGCCGGACTGGATTTCTTGCAGGATTTTGCGCATCTCGGCGCGGGTTTCGTCGGTGACGATGCGCGGACCGCGCGTGTAGTCGCCGTACTCTGCCGTGTTGGAGATGCTGTCCCGCATTTTGGCCAGACCGCCTTCGACGATCAGGTCAACAATGAGTTTGACCTCGTGGAGGCATTCAAAATAAGCCAATTCCGGCTGGTAGCCGGCGGCGACGAGGGTTTCAAAACCGGCTTTGATCAGGGCGCTCAACCCGCCGCACAGCACGACTTGCTCGCCAAACAGGTCGGTTTCGGTTTCTTCTCGGAAGCTGGTTTCGAGAATGCCGGCGCGAGTGCCGCCGATGCCTTTGGCGTAGGCCATCGCCCGCTCCCGGGCCTGACCGCTGGCGTCCTGATAGACGGCAAACAAGCTGGGCACGCCTTGCCCTTGCTCGTAAGTCCGCCGGACTAAGTGACCGGGGCCTTTGGGAGCCACCATTACCACGTCCACCTCTGGCGGCGGCACAACTTGGCCAAAGTGAATGTTGAATCCGTGGGCGAAGGACAGGACTTTGCCTGCCGTCAGATGGGGTTCAATTTCATTCTTGTAGACCGTTTTCTGCACTTCATCGGGGAGCAGGATCATAATCCAGTCAGCGGCCTTAGCGGCCTCGGCCACAGGGAGAACGGCAAGACCGGCATCCTTCGCTTTCTCGGCTGACTTGCTGCCCGGATACAGCCCCACAATAACGTTGATGCCGCTATCTTTGAGATTGAGGGCGTGGGCGTGACCTTGGGAGCCATAGCCGATGATGGCAATCGTTTTGTTGGCTAATAGGTCTAAATTAGCGTCGGCGTCGTAGTACATGCGGGCCATAGGGGGCAACTCCATCCAGCAAGCGTCAAAGTTTTCTGCAAATTCTTTATTATACGCAATACCGGCACTGCTCACACCCCCCCAGAGGAGAGCATTTCGTTTTTGTAAATTTCCGGTGCGTTGCCGGGCAACGCACCCTACCACCAGCAGGGATTGCAGCTGGCAATTGTTAATTAAATCTAAAATATGAAGGGAAACAATCTAAAATCCCCTTACAGAGAGCCTTTGGGTTTTTGTTCGTAGTTGGGGGCGTAAGCCTGCAGCAAGGCGCTGACTTGAGTCAGAACTTCGTTGCCAGAGGACTTGCCGAGAGGAAGCCGTTCCGGGAAAAAGTTCGGCTGGTCGAGGTTGCGGGAGATTGCTTCACTGACTTGCTGGGCGATCAGATCCTGGAGTTCTTCTCTGGCGCGGGAGCGCTGAAAATTCGCACCCTCTTCTGTCGTGGCGTACAGGGGTGGGAGCCGGTTGAGGGCGTAAGCAGCGATGTCTCCGACGTCCAGGGTGCGCTCGCTAGTGGCTTCTATTTCTGCCACCCGAGCGATGGCTTCTGAAAGCACCAACTCTTCCATGACGTTGATGAACTGTTTGCGAGGCAAGACAACGACTTCACCCGTTAAAAGCGCCCCCATCAGACGGTCTAGGGCCATGTACTCTTCTATGGACAGTTCAGAGGCCGTGTTGCAGATGCGACCGACCTCCGCTTCCATAGCTGGCGTCAAATAACCATCCTGCAGTGCTTGCTCAACGATTTTTTCAATACTCATAACACCTCTAGACTCTCCGGCACCATGTTATAGTTCACGTCAAAACCGATCGAATATCTACTTTGACCGGATTTACCTCTTTGTGCGCTTTTCCCCGTACTGGCACGAGGTCGCTGCGCTCCCCTACAAGCGCCTCTACCGGATTGCAGAGAAACCCATTTCCGGAACGAGCTTCGGGCCCGAAGCGCGTTTGCACATACGCCCTATATTATAGGCGGCATTTCAATCCGCATTAATGACCCGACCCGTCCCACTCCTAAACAGTCCCCTCTTAATTCGCTTTCCTGCGCAGTTCTCTCGCTTTTGGAGTGGGCTGAGGTAGCCAAGTTGTTTAACCCCTGGTCTGCCGCTGCATAATTTCCACCTTCAGGTCGCCGGGGTTCAGGCGGTTGAACGCCGGCAATTTCTATGACATAGAAACCCACCTCGGTAACGATTCTTATCAGCGCTCTCTGGCTGACTTCAGTCCGCTGGTAGAAGTGAGTTCGAGACGGGTCAACTCTTCGTTTTTTTAAAGCCCTTTTACTGAACGCCTGGTTTTTGTAGAGGACTGCATAACTGCCGTCTGAGCGATTTTCTTTGGTTCCTTTGTCCCCCGCAATTTCAGGAAGACCGCTGAAGGCAGAGGGATTTCCTTTATAAGCTTTTATAGCCGCTCGGTAAGAGTGCCAGGCCGTCAAAACTAATTTCAGCGCTCTCTGGGCCACTTGAGCGGGTAACGCTTTGCAATCAGGGCTTTCTTTAAGGACACAATAAACCAGCTTGGCGTCCGTCGCTCTGCCTGCCAAAAAATCTTGTCGGTCCCTGCAATTTGCCGCGCTGTCAAGATTTTTTGAGAGAAAGCACAGGCCGTCGCATTCTGACCCTAATTTGTGGCCTTTATGGATTCTGTGTCGCTCTACAAGCTGCACTGCTTGGCCCCGACTCAGGACATATACATTTTTATTGTAGCGGGGAAGGGGGGGAGTGCCGGAGGAAAGCTGAGCCAGATTCATAAAAATTATTTATATTTTATAAAAATAAAATTTATCTTTTAAGACAGGCAGCGCTGCTTGTTTCCCGGTTAGGGGTAGAACCATTCTAGCCCCTAACCCCACAGGCGCAACGCCACGCCTCTATTGAAATCCGTTATATCTCCAGGGAACTGGATCGACAGACTTGCCGTGGACGTACAAACCCCAGTGCAGGTGCGGGCCGGTGGAAGCGCCGGTTGAGCCGAGTGCGCCAATCACCTGACCGGGTTTGACAAAGTCACCCTCCTTGACGTTAATGCGGCTCAGGTGCAAATAAATAGTGGTAACACCCTGACCGTGGTCAATGCCAATGCAGTTGCCGTGAACCTGGAACCCGTCGGCTTCCCGCCCCACTAAAGCAACGCGACCGGCTGCCGGTGCGAGTACCGGCGAGCCATAGTCACCCGCGTAGTCAACACCCCGGTGGTAATAGTCTTCCGCAAATTTACCATTATAATAGCGGCGAACCCCGTAAATCGTTGTGATTTCACCGGCGTTAGGCCGCAGGAACGGCCCATTCCAGAATTTTTGCGGCGTGTTTAGTTGTTTGAAGGCGTCTACGCGGTCGAATTCATAATCGCTGACGTCCTCGTCTTTTCCGGGAGGCAGCCAGATGGACTGCGTGGGAAAGTCGCGGTCGCTAACCCGCACGGCTAAATTCCGCACCTGACTGTCGCCGGCTACCTGGATTTGCCATGTTCCGGGCCGGTCTAGGGGCGTGGTGGGCAGCAAGGCGCGAAAGCGATTCTGGCCAATGGGGAAGGTGGGGTAGGTTTCCTTATTCACGGAAACCGTTGGGTTCTCCGCCCCACCGGCATCCACCTGAACGGTTACCGACAGGGTGTCCCCCAGTTGAGGATTAGCCGGTGCCAGCTGCACTTGCAAAGCCCGCACCGGCAGCGCCAAGCTGGCCATCGCCAAAGCCATGCCCGCTCTCAGGAGCGTCAAATGCCAGCCGGCAAGCTTAAGTCGCTGCGCCGGCGCGGAATCGCCGGCAGCAATTCGTGTCGGGCGTGGGGTTAAACCCAGCCACTGATTCCACAGATGGTTCTTTTCGTGCGCAGGAGTCATACAGGGTTGGGATTCAGTGTCTATCGGCTTTTAGACTAGCGTTTTGTTTCTGCAGTTTCCAGCCCTTTCCATCAATTTTCCGGCAACAGGGACCGGGAAACCATTCGCCCCGCCAGCCTTCACCCCGGAAACTGATTCTTTGCAATTGCCACAGCAAGGGCGGGGCGATAGCCTACCTCAAGCCTTGCTTGGCGTCAAGCTTTTGACGCCCCTCGTGCTGCGCCGCAACGCTTGCGCAACTTTTTAATTCCCCGCTCAAAAATCGTTTCAGACTAATTCTCGCCCTTTCTGCTCTTATAGCGGTTCTCAGTTGGATGAACTGTGGCCGGGAAACCCGGTTTCTTTAAGAAACCGCGTTTCTCAGTACCTCAATAATATGAGAGACGCTATATCGATCTTCCGATATTTCACCCCATCCCCAGAAAGCAACGCACTGTTGAGAGAGCCTTTGCAGAGCTTGTCCGCTGCTCACCCACTCTTACCCAGTCCCAATTTTTCTCTTGAATATTTAAGCAATGGCTTTTCTACAAACGAATAGCACATGCAGCCAAATCCTAAAGCTATCCCCCCCACTATAAACATTAAGTAGTTATTTTCTATCTCCCCTAACTTAGCTTTTGCTACTAGCCCTGCCAGCACCGATATGACAGGGCCGTGCGTCAAGTAAATAGAGTAAGATGCGTCACCAAAATAAAGCATAAGGTCGGGCACTTCAAAGCTTTTCTTAGCTTCTAGAGAAGCCGCTCCGGTGACTGTCAAAAAAGCTGGAATGCCAAATACTATCCGGTCTATATCTACCAACTTGTACGAGACGGACAGTCCTAAAATAATAAAGAGTGTCCCCCCTGCATAAAGCATAAAACGTCCGTATCGAGTGTTGGAACTTACCAAATAGGCAGCCAAGCACCCCGCGAAAAACTCCAGATGGTAATAGCTGAATAAAAAATTCAGAAGCTCGTATTCACTAGAAATTGAAAAAACTCCCGCCCATTTGAGGAGTATTCCTAAAAGCCAGCATATAAGTATTGGAGTAAAGACCTTTTTTCCGCAAACTATTAAAAGGCTAAAAGCGATGTAAAAAAATACTTCATAAGTCAAAGTCCAAGAGACATTAAGGATTGGGTTTGGAGTGGGGTACAGCAAAAGAGATTGCAGGGTTTGGGACGGATTAAAACCTCTATTTAGAGAGGGCAGCAAAAGGGAAAATAGCAAAGCAGATCCCGCAACCGCCCAATAAATTGGATAGATACGCACGAACCTTTTCAGGATAAACTTTTTTAACCTCTTTTTATTACCTATGTCCGACCTGCTGGTGTAAAAAATAATAAATCCGCTCAATACGAAAAAGAAATCCACACCGGCCCATCCGAACTGAAAGAGATTAAAAAAAACCTCTTGATTGAGTTTTTGCTCGCTCAGGAGATGGACGTGAAAAAGCAATACCAGTATAGCGGCTACGCCTCGAAAAACTTGTAAGAGGTTGAGCTGTTGGCGGGGGGGACGCAATTGACTTTCCATTAGAGAGTACCGGCGATAACCACTCGGCTGATTCTGTGAAACTTTATTATAACCAGGGTTCCCCAGATTCGCCAGAGAGTTGCTAAGATAATATAACTTAATACTTTTTCTCATAAAGCCTGTGGAAGAAGACTTTAGACTGATCGTCGATTTAGTAACGGTTCTGGCAGCCGCCGCTGCGGGAGGGCTGCTGGCATCACTGCTGCGGCAGCCGGCCTTGCTGGGCTATCTGGTGGGGGGGATGGTCGTTGGCCCGGCTGGGTTGGGACTGATAAAAGAAATCGTGCAGGTGGAAACCCTGGCTCAATTCGGCGTCGCCTTCCTGCTGTTCGCCCTCGGCGTTGAGTTTTCTTTCGCCGAACTCAGAAAAGTGCAAGCGATCAGTCTCGGAGGAGGGGGTCTGCAAATTGCCCTGACGATTCTAGTCACCACCTCAGTGTCCTTGATGACCGGCTCGGTGAGCTCACCGGCACAGGGAGTGTTCTTAGGAGCCATCCTCTCCCTATCATCCACCGCAGTGGTGCTCAAGTGCTTGATGGAGCGCAACGAAACCTCAACACCTCACGGACAGGTGATGCTGGGAATTTTAGTGGTGCAAGACCTGGCACTGGGCCTGATGCTGGCCGTGCTGCCGGCGCTCGACCAGCCCCCTGAAGCCATCGGCATGGCAGTGGCTTCGGCACTGCTGCGCATCGGGCTGTTTGCCGCAGGCGCTCTAGCCGCCGGCATCTGGATCGTCCCCCGCTTGCTGCGATTCCTGGCGGCAACAGAAAGCCGGGAGCTGTTTTTGCTGGGAGTGGTCGCCCTGTGCTTGGGCATTGCCCTGCTGACGCACCGGCTGGGATTTTCCATCGAGATGGGTGCCTTTGTCGCCGGTTTGATGATTTCGGAAGTTGAATACGCTGACCAAACCCTCACCTACGTCGAACCCCTGCGAGATATCTTCGCCGCCCTATTTTTTGTCTCGGTGGGCATGCTGATCGACCCCAAGTTCCTGTGGGACAATCTCGAACTGATTCTGGGACTGGTGGCCCTAGTCTTCGCCGGCAAGTTTTTAATTGTCACTCCCCTGGTGCGAGCCTTCGGCTATTCCCTGAAAACCGCAGTCACTGCCGGATTGGGGCTGGCCCAGATTGGGGAATTCTCCTTCGTGCTCGCCAGTGCCGGCCAAGCGCTGGGCCTGGTTTCCCGCCCGGTTTACTTGCTGATTTTGGGCACCACTGCAGTCACTCTGGTGCTGACGCCCTTCGTGCTGCGGCTGGTGCCGAAATTGCTGGAACTGCCGTGGCTGCAGTCCTATTTAGACCCTGCAGACGTGCCGCTAGAAGTGTCGGGTGAAGTGCCCCTGCAAAATCACGTCGTTGTCGCCGGCTGCGGGCGTGCGGGACGCAATATTGTCCGGCTGGCCCGAGAGCACGGGCTGCCGGTGGTGGTCATCGACCAGTCAGAAAGTGCGATTCAGCAGATGCGAGAGTGGGGCGTGCCTTACGTGTACGGCAACGCCGCCAGTTTTCACGTTCTGGAAGCCGCCGGTGCCGAGCGGGCCCGGGCGATGGCCATCGCTCTGCCAGACCCCACGAGCACCCGACTCTGCCTCAAGCGAGCCTTGGAGTTGGCCCCCGACCTGGATATCGTTGTCCGCGCCACCCGGGATAAGGAGATCGAACTGCTGTACCAGCTGGGAGCGCGGGAGGTGGTGCAGCCTGAATTTGAGGCTAGCTTGGAACTATCGGCCCACCTGCTGGCAGGGATGGGACTGCCGCAGCCGGCGATTGAGCGGGAAGTGGCGCAAATCCGCAACAGCCACTACTTGGATTTCCGCCCGGAGCGCTCCGCCTCTCAAGTGTCCCGAGAGGTGTATTTTGCGGCGCGGGATATGAACAGCAAGTGGTACTCGCTGCCAGACGCATCTCCCCTGGCCGACATGACGCTGGAAGAAACCGACCTGCGCCGCCTGACGGGGGTCAGCTTGATGGCCATTATTCGGGCGTCTGGGGAGGAAATCGACTATCCCAATGCCGGCACAATCTTGCACGGCGATGACCGGCTGCTGGTGGTGGGAGACTCTGAAGAACTGGCAGCCTTCGAGCAGCTGGCTAAGGGCGAAGTCGCCGTTCCCACCGGACACTCCTCTTGTCAGTGGCTGACGGTGCCGGATTCGTGCCTCGCCGCCGGCAAGACGCTCTCGGAACTGGACTTGGGCCGGCTGTATGGGGTGCAGGTGCAAGCCATCCGCCGCGAGGGCAAGTTTATCCGCTTTCCCCAAGGCGACGCCTCCCTGCTAGCGGGGGACTGCCTCCTGATCTGCGGTGGCTTCCATTCCCTGACTCAAGTGCGCCAGTGGATTGCGCCGGAAACTGGGCTGCCGGCTCTCCAGGTGCCGGTTTTTAATTTGAACCGCATTGACGCCCAGTTCGCCAAGAAAGAGGTGTGAGAGGGAGTGGGTTTTGCCAGTCAGGGGGTTTGAGTTAAGAATTGTTAATTTTACTCTCAAAGTTATACAGGCGGACAGTTCTATGACATGTTTGGCTTTACATAAGCAATCGCTTGCCGCCAGACGAAAGTCTGCTGACCGGAGCCTTCTACGAGGCAAAGGCAGTTTTTGTCTTGCCACAAAACTTGGCCAGCCATTAGCTCCCCGGTGAGGAGTTTCACTTCGACTTGTTTTTTGTCTTTAATA
The DNA here is from genome assembly GCA_019359235.1 of Oscillatoria princeps RMCB-10. GTDB lineage: Bacteria > Cyanobacteriota > Cyanobacteriia > Cyanobacteriales > Oscillatoriaceae > Oscillatoria > Oscillatoria princeps. The sequence continues at coordinate 58,709 of JAHHHT010000028.1, read as the reverse complement.
AGGTTCTGAATTTGGCGAATGCTGGGCAGGGTCGTATCGAAGTCAGCCATAATTAAATCTGTCGGGTGGGATAATTTGCAGAACGTTTACAGATTTCTCGCGCCAGCCTTCAGCTCACAGCTCACGCTCGCAAAAAGCGGGCTTTTCTTTCCAAGGGCACCCGGAAAGCCTTGAGGTGACTGAATGCTCAATAATGAATGGTTGAAGCTAGAAGCGGAAAAATCAATGGACATCGAGTTTACAAAATATCACGGACTCGGCAACGATTTCATTCTGATTGACAATCGCGCCTCGTCAGAACCAATGTTAACGCCTGAGGGAGCCGTGCGGCTGTGCCACCGCAATTTTGGTGTGGGCGCTGATGGCGTCATCTTCGCTCTGCCCGGACAGGAGGGGACTGATTATACCATGCGGATTTTTAATTCGGATGGCTCGGAACCCGAAATGTGCGGCAATGGCATCCGCTGTCTGGCCCGGTTTCTGGCTGATTTGGAGGCCGGGGAGGAAAAATCTGCTGCTGAGCGCTTCTATCGCATCCACACTCTCGCCGGCGCGATCACGCCCCAGCTGCGTCCTGATGGCCAGGTGACGGTGGATATGGGCCAACCCCGCATGCTCGCTGCTGAAATTCCCACCACCCTCGGGGACGCGGGCGAGAAAGTTGTCGATACCCCGCTGGAAGTGGCCGGTCAATCTTGGATGGTCACATGTGTCAGCATGGGCAACCCCCACTGCATTACCTTTGTCGGGGATGTCTGGGCTGTCCCCCTGGAAACGATTGGCCCCCAGTTTGAACACCACCCGGCTTTTCCCAAGCGTACAAATACGGAATTTATTCAAGTGGTTGGCTCGGATTACTTGAAAATGCGGGTGTGGGAGCGGGGTGCCGGCGCTACACTGGCTTGTGGCACCGGCGCTTGCGCTTCCCTGGTGGCCGGCGCTTTGACCGGCAGGTGCTCCCGCCGCGCCACCGTTGAGCTCCCAGGCGGATGTCTGGAAATCGAATGGTCAGAAGCTGACGGGCGCGTTTACATGACCGGCCCGGCTCAGCGAGTCTTCGCTGGCAATATCTCCGGGGAATTTTAGAGTTTCCAGTAGAGATTTTAGATTTTAGATGGGCGATTCATTTGAAATCTTAGTATCTAAAATCTAAAATTTCGCAAGGGAGCTTGTTTCTGCTTTTCGTGCCGGTTCGCCAGCAGCCATTGCCTATAGGGGCTTTCAACTTGGCATTAAAACCTTTTACGTTGAAGTCTGAGGGGGCAAAACTAATATTAAATAGGGAAGAACCAGTATGCCGGCGCAACGTCTGGGGAAAGCCGGGTTGAGAGAATTTCGGGAGTGGGACGGCGCGGCAGCCCGACAGGCGTGCGGCCAGGCAGGGGCTTTCCGGCCAGCTGTCACACATTTAATTTTTATATTAAGGTTCAGGCGTTCAGGGAAGAGGGGGTTGATTAAATAGGAATTTACGGGTCTTTTGCCGCCGGTTTTTAAAGCAGATTAAATGCGGTTAAGCTTGGAGCGAGCGGCTGGGAGAGAGCCCGAATTAATTTAAAGCAACCCGCTGATTGAAAGGAAAGCGTTCGCGCCAATTCAACTCAAGGCAGCGCGAACCGAGTCGAGCCCAAGTAATTTCTCCTTTTCTCCGGAAGCTTCGGGCTTCTGGTCGTGCGGTTTCTTTGCGGAAGGATTGCCGGGCTTGGCGACGGCCGGTGACAAATCCATCCTGTGGCAAGGGTTTGTGGGGAGCGACACCCCATTTTACTTAAACTGGCTGAGAAGCTAGAATTGGAAGTAGCTGTGTGCGGTCAACCAGATATCGCAGAAATACACTCATGCAGGTGGGTGGGTTCAGACTAAATTGAGCGGCAAAAGATACTTGAAAGCAGTGGCGCATCTGGCTAATCAGCAACGATAGGGAGAATTTCATGAGTGGCGGCATTTATCTGATACAGGATGGCGACCGGCTTGTCGAAATGACAGAACAAGCCTATGATTCGGAAGACCAGCTGCAAGAACTGCTGGAAAAATATCCAAATCTCTTAGCGGGGGACCAAATAGATAAAGCGACGCCGCGACACTGGCTGCTGATTTCGCGGGAAATTGCAGTGCCAGCCGAAGAAGAAGGCCCGTTGCGGTGGGCGCTGGATCATTTGTTTCTCGGACAGGATGCGACTCCCACCCTAGTCACCGTCAAGCGCAGCTCGCACGAAGCAAGCCGGCGGGAACTCATGGGCCAGATGCTGGAATACGCGGCCAATGTGGCGGCTTACTGGCCGGTGGAGTCAATCATTGGCCAGTTTGAATCCAACTGCCGGGATCACGGTCGCGATCCGGAACAGGTGTTTGAAGAATTTCTCGGTGCTGACGCTGACGAAGAGAGGTTTTGGCAGAAAGTCAAAACCAACCTGCAAGCCGGCAAAATTCGCTTGGTGTTCGTAGCGGATGAGATTGGCCCAGAAATGCGGCGGGTGGTGGAGTTTCTCAACGAACAGATGGACCCCGCAGAAGTGCTGGCGCTGGAAATTAAGCAGTATGTGAGTCAGGAGGATTTGCGGACTCTCGTGGCCCGACTCATCGGCCAGACAGCGGAAGCGCAGCAGAAGAAAGCCAGCGCCACTCGCGAAAGACGGCGGTGGGACGAGGTTTCATTCTTTCAAGAATTTGAAGCCAGACGGGGGAGGGATGAGGCTAAAATTGCCAGAAAGATACATGAATGGGCTTGCGACCAAGCACCTGCAATTGAAGTTCACTGGGGCACCGGCGACACCTACGGAGGGTTTTCTGCCAAGCTCGATCGCAAAGGGATGTGGCAGCAAGAACTGTTCACACTTGACATTTCTGGCCAGATGGGAATTGCCTCTAGCTCTTACGCATCCCTGCCGCCCTTTAATTCTGAACGCAAATGGCAAGAATTGAGAACTAAATTGAGTTCCATTGGTCTTTCCCTCCCCGCAGACCAGGGGGAGAGAAGATTGCCGAGTTTGCGCCTGTCTACCTTGCATGACGAACTTACTTTCAACCTGTTTCGGGAAACCTTTGAGTGGGTCATTGAGCAAATTAAAGCCTTTTGAACTTGCGGGTGTCAGGGGTCTGGCCACCCCTTTAATGTAACCGCCGGTGGGCGCAGGCGCGCCGCAGATATATTTATCAATACCTGCGGCTATCTGCGGCTATCTGCGGTTGACATAAAAAGCAAGATAGCAACTATAAAAGGCCGCCGGGGGGAACTCGGTTACTGTGGGGAACTTTTCTTCCGTCGCCCCTGGCACATCTTATATAAAACCGGTTAATTATTCATCATTTGCTTTCGGCTTGCGTTTTGCAAATCTGGTATTTCCTGCTTTTACAAATAGAAAGTAATCAACCGAATGCCCGAGGGGGAGGGCCCGGCGGCTGAGTGGGGGAGGAATGGCCCAAAGCCGCCGGGCCCTCGGATGTCACTCCAGCAGTTGCACAGTGGCTTTCAGACCGTTACTTTGCAGGATTTGCTGCAGTTGCTCAGCCCTGTCGGGGTCGCTAAAGATTCCCGCCTGCATGACAGCCCGACCGTTGAGGTAGGTGCGAAAGGCTTCGGGCACCAGGGAGCGCACGCGCTCTTGCTCTCTTTCAGAGCGAGTCTCGACAATTACTCGATAGCGCAGGCCCAAAGCCGCAGGGCCACCGGGCGGGGGTGGGGGCTCGCCGGCAGCGCTGCTGGGGTTTTGAGAGAGGGTGCCGGCTGGAATGCTGCTGCTGCCGGGGATACCGGTGCCGGGAACCGGCAGCACTGCGGTGGGCGGGGGGGGAGAATCAAGGGTGGGCAGGGCTGAGGGCCTCGTACCAGGGCCGACTGCGATCGGAACGGCAGCCGAGGAGGGGGGCGGAACGGGGATTTCTATTGCCCCTGGTGAGGCAACCGCCGGGGACGCTGGGGCGGGAGGGGGCAGCACCGGCACCGGGCGGGAGGCTGGGGCGGGAGGGGGCAGCACCGGCACCGGGCGGGAGGCTGGGGCGGGAGGGGGCAGCACCGGCACCGGGCGGGAGGCTGGGGCGGGGGGGGGCAGCACCGGTATGGGCACTGGGCGGGACGCTGGGGGAGCGACTGGCGAGAGTGCCGCTGTGCCAGAGGCGAGGTTGAGATTGCCGGCTAGATCGAGGCGACCGGTGGTGCGGTTCGCAGACAGCTGATTGCCAAACGCCGGGATCGTCTGGCTTGTGGCCTTGGCGTTGATGTCCAATTGGCCATTGTTGCGGATGATATTGCCTCCGGGATCGCTGCGGTAGCCCAAATCGGGCTGGGCGGAGGCGATGGCGACGATGCCATCTTGCACGTTGCTCTCGATTTGGTTGTTGCGCAGCACCGGTCGCCCGGAAGCTTGCACCACAACGCCGGCTCGGTTCTGGGTGAGGCGGTTGCCGGTGACGACCGGTGCGCCCTTTTGGCCGATATTGATTCCGAAGCCGGTGTTTTGAAACAGGTTGCTGGTGATTTCAGGGCGAGAGGTGCCGAAGCTGGTGATGCCACTCGCTCCGTTCTGGTAGAAGTGATTGTTGCGAATCACCGGCGCGCCGGTGCCGTTGACAGAAATGCCGTCATGGGTGTTGCCTGCAAAGGTGCTGTCCGTCACCAGCGGAGAGGTGGATTCCACCCACAACCCGTAACCCCGAGGGTTGGAGTTGGTGACGGTGACGCCGGCCAGCCCCGCTTTGTCCGCTCCCAGAATCGCTACGTTTTGGGTGCCAACGCTGGGGCTGAGGTAGGTGCCGCCGCCGGAGATCACAATTTTTTGGCCTCGGGTGTTCGGGTCGCCCTGAACGGTGACGCCCGGTTTGAGCGGGATGGGAAAGGTTTCGCCCGTTTGAGCGCTGTAGGTTCCCGGCGCTAATAAAATTACGGTGTTCGGTCCGGCGACGCTCAAAGCGCGGGTGAGGGTTTTGAACGGAGCGCCTTCGCTGCCATTGCCGGTTGAGTCATTACCGGACGTGGGATTGACATGCAGCACGGATGAAGGCGACGTCTGCGCCACAGTGACTGGCTGCTGTGAGGGCGCTGACGCCTCAACCGCTAAGGGTGTCTGGGCAACAGCTGCCGGGGAAGACAGCCACACTAAGGCCGTGGCGGCCAGTCCGAGGGCGCTAGCGCCACCCGTATCGGCAGGACGGACTGACATTTGGCGACAGCTAGCTGGCAGGCTACCTGAATAGCTGTTCTGGTTGATCGAACTCACGGCTCTCCTCCAACGGTGGATATGACTTTAACCGATTCTTGATGGACGCAGCACCCGATCCACTGATACAGTCAAAACAATCTATAGCATTGTACACAGGCAATTCCTCCCCCTCCTACCGCTTGAGCGTTGCTGAGAATTGAGTGGGCGGACACCATTAAACTAAACATAAAACTGTTCCTCTCTCCAGCTCCCCACCCCCCCCCGGCTCCCTGGCAAGCTGGGGTGCTGTCAGGTGTGTTGTGCTATACCCGCAGCCGGTGCCAGCTCCTCCGGTCGCCGGCGCACCCCAGGATTGTTTCAGCACCCCGAAAAATAGCTCCGCCAAAACCCGTCTGGATATCTGAGTGATGCCGGTGAGGGTCAGGCCGCACTCAGGGCGGGGGGACGGGGCGAGCGGTCTGTTTTCCGTTTATCTCTATTCACCTGCTGATTGCCTCCCATTTTGTCCGCTCCGTTTTTTCTGCAGGAAAAGTTTAAAAATCATTAAAACAGCCAGGTTCAATGGCAAAATTTTACATCGTTCGTATACTGTATTCTGGTTGACGCCTCACACTGCAGCAAGGTCGGCCAGCAGACTGACTGTTAGGAGTAAAATTGTATGGGGGTGTTGTGATGGGCGATAAACACAGCTGGAGTGAAAAGGGGCAAGGAGCGGCGACCGCAGGGGCGCAACCTGCTGTCTGTAGGATTTTGGACGCGAATTTAGACCGAGCCCGGGAAGGGCTGAGAATTATCGAGGAATGGTGCCGGTTTGGCCTCAATAGCGTCCAGTTCGCGGGCGCTTGCAAGCAAATGCGCCAAGAGTTGGCGGCTTGGCACACCGAGGAGTTGCGCTCGGCGCGGGACACTGCGGGCGACCCGGGGACGGAGCTGACTCATCCTAGGGAAGAGCTGCGCTCTAGCATACGCCAGCTTTTGCAGGTTAACTTCAGCCGCGTGGAAGAAGCGCTGCGGGTGCTTGAGGAGTACGGCAAGCTTTACCGCCCTGATATGGGCGCGGCATTCAAGCAGATGCGCTATCGGGTTTACACGATGGAAAGCAATCTGCTGGCTTACCAGCGCCACCAGCAGCTGCAGGAATCGGGTCTGTATCTGGTGACGGCTCCTTCAGAACAGCTGTTTCAAATTGTGGAAGGGGCTCTGCAAGGGGGACTGACTCTGCTCCAGTATCGGGATAAAACCGCTGAGGACATCGACCGGCTCAAGAACGCCCAGAAGCTGTGCCAGCTGTGCCGGCGCTACGGCGCTCTGTTTATTATTAATGACCGCGTGGATATGGCCATCGCCGCTGATGCGGATGGGGTTCATCTGGGCCAGCAAGATATCCCGATCGCTCTGGCTCGCCAGCTGCTCGGGCCACACCGGCTGGTCGGTCGCTCGACGACCAATCCAGAGGAAATGCAGCGCGCGGTTCTGGAAGGGGCGGATTATATTGGGGTGGGGCCGGTTTTTGAAACCCCGACGAAAGTCGGTAAGGAAGCTGCCGGTTTCGATTACGTGAAATATGCCGCCGCTCACTCCCCGATCCCCTGGTTTGCTATCGGGGGGATTGATATGGGCAATGTCAATGATGTTCTGGCTGCCGGCGCTCAGCGGGTGTCGGTGGTGCGCGCCATTATGGAAGCAGACCAGCCCACTCTCGTGACTCAGTATTTTATCTCTCAGCTGGCTCGCATGCAAACGCTGAAAGCTTTGAAGAGTGCTGAGTGATTGGAGGGGAACCCCACCCCCCAACCCCCTCCCCGCAAGCGGGGAGGGGGAGGAAGAGAAATGTTTGTCTTCTGTTTTGTCAAGTGGTTTGGACATCTAACAGTCGCACCGGCTGACTTTTGGGAAATGATTTGAGAAATGATGAAGGACATAGCACAAATTACGCTGCAAGTCAATGGGGAAACCCGCACTTGCCCCCCCCAAACTCCGCTGCCGGCTCTGCTGGAACAGCTGGGGTTGAATCCTCGTTTGCTGGCGGTGGAGTATAACGGGGAGATTCTCCACCGGCAATTCTGGGAGCAAACCCGCATACAAGAGGGAGATCGCCTGGAAATTGTCACGATTGTCGGAGGAGGGTAGGTGGATTTTGGATTTTGGATGCAAGGATTTTGGATTTTGGATTGAGGGTTATAGCATTGGACAGTTCAGTAATGGACAAGGCCGAAACGCTTGCTCTCAAAGGCATTGGACAGGCGAGACGCCTGTCCTGCGGCTTCTGGCGCAAGAAAAATCATTACATTAAACCGGGAGCTTGCCACCGGCCACCCCCCCACCCTACGATAAGTAAAACTTATATATCTCATCAGAACAACTGGTGGTTTACCCCCTTTACAAACCTTAACAGGCTGCTTAAGATAGTAGACATAATACGAACCTCGAAAATTCAATAGCACTCATAAACACATGACCACCACCTTACAGCGCCGTGAAAGCGCCAACGTCTGGGAACGGTTCTGCAGCTGGGTCACCAGCACCGAAAACCGCATTTATGTCGGCTGGTTCGGTGTCCTGATGATCCCCACCCTGCTCACCGCCACCATCTGCTACATCATCGCCTTTGTCGCCGCTCCCCCAGTGGACATCGACGGCATCCGCGAGCCGGTCGCTGGCTCTCTCCTCTACGGCAACAACATCATCAGCGGTGCTGTTGTCCCCTCCTCTAACGCTATCGGTCTGCACTTCTACCCGATTTGGGAAGCAGCCAGCTTGGATGAGTGGCTGTACAATGGTGGCCCGTACCAGCTGGTGATTTTCCACTTCCTGATTGGCGTCTTCTGCTACATGGGTCGTGAGTGGGAACTGTCCTACCGCTTGGGTATGCGTCCTTGGATCTGCGTTGCTTACTCTGCCCCCGTGGCGGCTGCAACGGCAGTTTTCCTGATCTACCCGATCGGTCAAGGTTCTTTCTCCGACGGTATGCCTCTGGGGATCAGCGGAACCTTCAACTTCATGTTGGTGTTCCAAGCTGAGCACAATATCCTGATGCACCCCTTCCACATGCTCGGTGTTGCCGGTGTGTTTGGCGGTTCTCTGTTCTCCGCGATGCACGGTTCTCTGGTAACTTCTTCCTTGGTGCGTGAAACCACCGAAACCGAATCTCAAAACTACGGTTACAAGTTCGGTCAAGAAGAAGAAACCTACAACATCGTTGCAGCTCACGGCTACTTCGGTCGCCTGATCTTCCAATACGCTTCTTTCAACAACAGCCGTTCCTTGCACTTCTTCTTGGGTGCTTGGCCGGTGATTGGCATCTGGTTCACCGCTCTGGGGATCTCCACGATGGCCTTCAACCTGAACGGTTTCAACTTCAACCAGTCCGTGATTGACAGCCAAGGTCGCGTTATCAATACTTGGGCTGATGTGATCAACCGCGCCAACCTGGGTATGGAAGTAATGCACGAGCGCAACGCTCACAACTTCCCGCTCGACTTGGCTTCTGTTGAAGCTCCCGCTATCAAGGGCTAAGATTTAGCTCAAAGAGAGACGCGATAAATCGTGTCTCTACAAGATAAAAAGCGCTCTCCGCGAGGGGGGCGCTTTTTGTTTTAAGCTTTGTCCCAGATTTGCCGGTGTCAATTTGGGAGATGATTTTTGACATACTCCCTGATCGCAGGTTGAAGCGTGAAAAGCTGTCTGTCGCCGTCTTTCAATCTTTCAAGCAAGCAGCGCCGGCTCAAAGATTGCATGACTTTCAAAAATTCGGGTGGGGTCAGTTGCAAATGGGCCGGCATTTTTGATAGCTCGACCGCTGACATTTGATTGGCCACCCATGACATCACTTGTTTTTCTGACTCGGACAAGCGGTGGAAATGCGGGTGCAATAGGGCTTCTAAGTCGCCTAAAAGTAGGGTGTCATAAGATAAGAAGTCTGAGACGCTTCCAGAGAATAACTCTTGGATCGTGGCGGCAACAATATTTAACCACAGGGGGTTGCCCTGGTAAAGTTCAATCAGTTCTGACCATTTTTCTTCGGGGGCTAATCGTTTTTCTCGTAAGAGTTGCCGCGCTTGCTCGCCTAAACCTTTGAGCTGTAAGGTGCGAGCGGGCCGGTTGCTCCCTTCTAAGAGGGCAATTTCTCTGGGTTTTTCCCAGGTGAGTAAAAGCAAGCAACTGTTGTGAGATGTTTCTGCGACTTTTTTGAAGAGTGTGCCGTAATTTTCATAGCCAGGTTGACACTCTCCTGCTAATTGGCAGGGGCTGAAAATCGTTTGCAGGTCGTCGAAGATCAGCAAGCAGCGATAGGAGCGCAAATAGTCGGTGAGGGAGGGGAATTTTGTTTGCTGTTCGCAGCTGAGGAGTTCAATTAAGTTTGTTTGCAGGGTTGGCAGGGATGGAGCGGTTGCAAGGCTTCGCCAGATGATAAAGTCAAATTGAGCTTGAATTTGTTGGACGAGCTGGACGGCGAGTGCGGTTTTGCCGGTGCCGGTCAGTCCAAGGAGAGTGATGAGGCCGGTGTTTTCCTCTAAAATCCACTGTTTGAGGGTGGTGAGTTCGTCGGTGCGGTTGTAGAAGATAGCGGGTGCCGGTGCGTCGCCTAAGTCTAGTTTGTAGTTGGGCTTTAGCCCAAAGTTTGTAGTTGGGTTTTGGGGCGCTGCTGGCGAACTTGCAGTTGCCGGACAAATATTAAGATTATTCACTGCAAGGCTTTCATTAACTGTAACTGTTTCTCCCACGAAGGAAATATTATTTTTATTCTTGGAGAACCTAGCGCTCTTTAATACTGGCCATAAATTTGATTTACTAATATCTTGTCCCAATTCTTCTGACAGGAGTTTCCAGAGGGTTGAGCCAACGTTCCTGACATGACTTTTACTTAAATGTACTTCTTCGGAAATGTCCGAGTAAGTTTTATCTTGTAACGTTCCCTTGAGGATAGCTTGTTGCAGGTAGTCGAGGTGGGAGCCGGTCTTCGCAAAAACTAGGTCATCAGCCAGTTGTAACACTTCGTCAATGTCCATAGGTAAGGAATGGGAGCGAGTTCGCCGCGTCTATTATAGCTGATTAGTCGTACATTTTGTACATTTCGTACATTTCGTACATTTCGTACATTTGGCCGTACATGGCCGGTCGTACAAAACTCCGTATTTTTCAGACCGCACATCCCCTAGACATTGACAGCTGTAGCTGTGATATTCTTGCTTCAGAAGTCAATCGAGGTGTGGGCTTGCTTAAACCGTATAAGGATGGCGAACAACCTCGTTGGTAGCTAATGACTTAAGATTAGGTAGTATAGGAGAGAATCATATGCATAAAATTATCAATTCGCTAAGAAATTTGCTAACAATAGTAATTGTCTTGTCCATTCCTGCTTTGGGGTTGATTACTAATTGTACAAATCTTTTGGATGGCGTTCCCCAAGAGAAGGAAAATTTAGCAAAGAGGATCATTTTGAGTAAATATCCTAGCTTTGAGTCCGAAGTGAAACAACTTATTAAAGCTCAAAACCCCACTTATGTAGGATCATACGGTTATAAGTTTCAAAAGACAGATTCAGAAAATGTTTTGATTGTGAAGTATGGGGTGCAGGGCGTTGATTGGTTAGAAGTAATAAACCCTTTCAATAATAAGTCAACAACTGATATTTTCATTTCAGTTCGCGTGGCTCTTGATAGTAAGTTGGTAGTCCCTGTGGATTGCGTTTCCAACGACTCTTGGTGGTCATCCCAACAAACAATATGCAAGTAGTGTCAAGAATGCATACCTTAGCTAGGACTGTTGCAAGTAATTAGTTTTTTTTGGCCTATCCGCATTGGCATCGAACAATGCGATTAAGGCTTGTTCCCCCAAAACTGCGCCCGAAAGAGCGTTTGCGAGACGGGAGAGCTTATAGCGGTTTTCATCTGAGTGAGGTACTTAGTGGCAATGCGGTGGCGGTTCGTCTCCAAGGGATCACGATCGTCAAAAATTAAATCCGCCGGCGGCATCGGGGGTTCCCATTGCTCAGCCACAGCAGTTTCGGGGCTTGTCTCAACAGTCAGCTCGACCGACATATTCTCAGCTCCCTACTTCGGGAAGTTCTCGATTAATTATGATTCTAACCTAAGAGCCGGCAGATGCGCCGGCAATCTGTTGGCCGCCAGGAAGAATCACACATATAGCGGTTTTCATCTGAGTGAGATACTGAGAAACCCGGTTTCTTTAAGAAACCGGGTTTCTGGCATGTACTTCATCCAACTGAAAACCGCTATAAATTCGCAAAATTTGAAACCGCCGGCGCTCCTAATTCCGGCTTGACATCCCCCTAACAGGGCTGCGGATGTAGAGAATTCCCTTTCCCTTAAAACCCAAAACCATCTCTGTACAAGTAAGTCTCTTTCAGCCTGTCAAAAATGTAGTCGTAAGCTTCCTCAAAGTGCGCCGGCTCATCAATGAGAATCTTAAACTCTCTCATCCAGGGATACACCGTCAGAATGTAATTGTCAATGACTCGGCGAACGGACAGCGAGACAGTCACCTCTTCCCGCTCTGACTCTTCCGGTAACTCTGGATTTTCCCACAAGGTCAGGGAAGCGTTAAAATGCAGCTCCCCATTTCCGTCAAACTTTCCCTTTTCGTTGCTGACCGGACACTCGAAGTAATCGCTCATCCCCCTCACAAAAATCTCGGAAAACTCCTGGCAAGCTTGACAGGAGTCCCGATATTCCTTCCGAGCGGCGGCATAAGCTTTGCAAAGGTCCTCGAATTTAGACATGTCAACTTCCTCCCTCTCAATAAACTACCTCTTTTGTGGCACCTCCGTCTTGCGGGGGCGGGTTCGCCCCAGATAGTCCTAACACACCTCGGGGGATGAATAAACCCGCGCCCCACGCCCTCTGGCTTTCCGCGCCAGGTGACAAGCACACCGGCACACCGCCGCCTCACTTCTGGAAAGTGCGGATATCTCCCCGCAGTATCCGCCCCCAGATGGCTGCCCAGAATTTAGGGAAAGCGATAGATTAGATGTGTGGCCTACCAGAAACCTGGCCCAACCCTCAGCAGTGGGCTGCCGGCATGGCGGAACCGGCTTTCCAGTCAGCAGGGGAACACCCAAAGCAGGTCTTGCTTTGATGAGATAAGTGAGGCACTCAACCCATGCATAAAAAATTACCTTTGTCAATCAAACCGCTGTTAAAATTTCTGCTGGCGGTCGGACTGGCTGTCGCCCTAGTTTTCGGTGACGCCGGCACAGCTTATGCCGCACGCACCGGCGGGCGGATTGGCGGCGGTTCCTTCCATGCGCCCAGCCGCACCTACTCCTCTCCCCGCACCTACGCCCCGGGAGGCGGATATGGCGGCGGCTACTACCCGGGCGGGGGAATTGGCTTTCCTTTCCTGATTCCCTTCTTTTGGGGGGGCGGGGGTTTATTCTCAATCCTGATTTTCCTCGCTGTCGCCGGCTTCCTCGCCCAAGCTTTCCGGGGTGCCGGTGAAGCAACAGATGAACTCGGATACAGCAACCCCACGGTTTCCGTCGCCAAACTGCAAGTGGGGCTGCTGGCTCAAGCGCGAGAGTTGCAAGCTGAACTCGACGAACTCGCCGAAACAGCGGACACCGGCACCGCTGCCGGTCGGGCTCACGTCCTGCAAGAAGCAGCGCTAGCCCTGTTGCGCCACCCGCAATACTGGGTCTATGCCGGTGGCGAATCCAACCAGTTGCGCTTGCAGTCCGCCGAAGCCAAATTCAACCAGCTCTCCCTCGCCGAACGCAGCAAGTTTAGCGAGGAAACTCTCTCCAATGTTAACAGCCAGCTGCGACAAGCTGAGGGCAAAGCCTACCTGCCGGTGGGGGAAAGCGAAGGCTTCGAGGCGGGCAAGATTGAGTTGAGTCAAGCGCCCGGGGAGTATATTGTTGTGACAATTATCGCCGGCACCCTTGGCGAACTCAAACTCCCCGCTATTAACAGCACCGACGACTTGCGTCAAGCCCTGCGCCAGATCGGCGGCATCTCCGGCGAACAGCTGCTGGCGGTCGAGGTGCTCTGGACTCCCCAAGCTGCCGGTGACACCCTCACCTCTGACGACATGATCGCCGAGTACCCCAACCTGAAATTGGTGTAGCTATCACCTGTAGCACTAGCCTAATTGACTGGGAGATAAGCCATTGAGGTCGCAGGGAGCGCCTGCCCTACGGATATATAGCGAGTCTAAATCATTCGCGCAAATTTCAGAAACCCGGTGAGCGTAGGGGCGGGCCACCCACGGAGACCGCCCTCTTCCGGGTTTCTGGGCTCCCAGCAGTTGCGCATTGGCGTTGCTTCACGGGGGCGGCTGTTTCTGTTTAACCCCTGTTCTTCTCCCCCTGATAGCGCAGGTACTCCGCCACGAAAGCCAAACTTCCTGACACCAGAATCAGAATCACACTCAGGGCGTTGATATCCGGCTTTACCCCCGTGCGGATGCGGCTGAAAATTTCCATTGGCAGGGTTGTCGCGCCGGTGCCGGCAGTGAAGCTGGCAATCAAAAAGTCATCCATGCTCAGCACAAAAGCCAAAAGACAGCCGGAGATAATCCCGGGCATCAGCTGGGGCAGCAAAACTTGCATAAAAGCCTGCACCGGCGTCGCCCCCAAATCGAGGGCGGCTTCCTCTAAATGCGGGTTTAAATCCGCCAGTCGCGTCGAAACCACCAGCCCGATATAGGCGAGGCAGAAGACGATGTGCGCCGCTACAATCGTCCACAGGCTCAAGCGAATTTGCACTGCGGCTAGAAAAACCAGCGTCGCCACGGCGATGGCAATATCTGGAATAATCAGCGGCAGGTAGGACATGCCCATATACAAGCTTTTGCCGGGAAACCGAAACTTCGCCAAGCCCACAGCCATCAAGGTGCCGAGAACGGCTGAGATGGCAACCGCACTCAAAGCTACGGTCAAGCTGTTTTGCAGCGCGGTTAAAATGCGCTTGTCGCTGAAGAGTTTTAGATACCAATTTACGGTAAACCCCTCCCAACCGGCGCTGTAGGGAGACTGGTTGACGCTGTAAACTGCCAGCACAAAAATCGGCAGGTACATGAAAAAGTACATCACCCCGACAAATATCACCTGCCAGGACAGGCGGGGTTTATCTTTGGATTGCAGCATATTGATTGGAATGTCCTCCTGTCGCTCGCTCACCGTGTTTGTCATGCCATTTCAGGTTCTAGTTGTTACATCGGGGAAAAAAGATGACCTAGGTGCTGGTCAATTCCGTCCAGTAGCGGTCGTAAATTGCGGTAAATTCCCACACCGGCGCGATGCTTTCGCACTTGGCAATTATCGAGTCTGGCGGAAACATTATGGCATTGTTGCGCACGCCATCAGGCAGCATGTTGTAGGCGGCGCGATTGGCGGTTGGGAAGCTGAGGCGCTCGCAGATTGAGGCGGCTACTTCCGGCTGCATCATGTAATCAATCCAGGCATAAGCAGCAGCGGGATTGGGAGCGCACTGCGGGATGGCGAGGGTGTCAGTCCACAGGGAGCTGCCACTGCGGGGCACGATATATTTGAATTTGGGGTTTTGTTTGATGACTTCGTTGGCATCGGAGGAGTAACACATCGCCAGCACTAAGTCTCCGGTCAAAATTTGACTCCGCCAAGAGTCGGAGGTGAAAGAGGCGACGGACGGTTTGAGCGTCTTTAATTGCTCGTAAGCTGCGTTTATTTGCTGGGGATTGGTCGAGTTGTAGGAATAGCCCAGCATCCGCAGCGCCGCGCCCATCACCTCCCGCATGTCATTGAGCAGTGTCATCCGCCGGTGCAGCTGCTTTTGGTATTTCCAGAGATAGTCCCAGTCTTCTGGTTCGGGCTGCAGTTTGGCGGGGTTGTAAATAAAGCCGGTTGTCCCCCAGCTGAAGGGGACGCTGTAGCGGTTCCCCGGATCGTAGACGGGATTCTGGAATTTTGGCAGCAGGTTTGACAAGCCGGTCAGTTGAGAGCCGTCCAGTGGTCTGAGCAGTTTTGATTCTGCCATCTGGATGACCATATAGTCGGACGGGTAGATGACGCTGTAGTCAGCTCCTCCGCCGGCTTGCATCTTCGCCAGCATCTCTTCGTTAGAATCGTAAATATTGGGGCTTGCTTCGATGCCGGTGGCTTTCTTGAAGTTATTGAGCAAGTCGTCATCGCTGTAGCTCGTCCAAGTGTAAAGGTAAAGTTTGTTGCTTTTAGCTGCCGGCGGCTGGCACTTTTTCTCGCCTACTTCACCCAGCCTCCAGCCGCAATTCGAGAGCGTCGCAGCTAAGAATGCCACCGCTGAGGTTTGCAAGAATCTGCGCCGGGTCCGCCGGCTGTGGGATGTTCCGATCCGATTCGCTCTCATGGGTTTTGTCTTTCCGCGAGCCTGTCCCGGATGGCCCGCCGGCTGATTAAGCTGCTTTTAATTTGCACAATGCCATTCAGCTGAATTTACGCCCAGATAGACGCGAAATGTCACGTCTCTGCTGCTCCAAACCAGCTAGCTGGTATGGCCAATGAAACTTAGATGTTTTAGCGCTTGGGGGTTGCCTCGCCAAACCGAATTAACAGGGCGATGGCGATACTGACGAACAAAATCAAAACCATGCTCAGCGCTGAGCCAAAGCCCCAGTTTTGAGTGGCTCCCAGAAACTGATTGTAAATCAAACGGGCGGCAGTCATGCTGGACGCGCCACCGAGCAATTCCGGATCGACAAAATCTCCCATGACGTTGATGAACACCAGCAGGGAACCGGCGGCAATTCCCGGCATGGTTTGGGGGACGGTGACTTTCCAGAAGGTTTCTACCGGATTGGCTCCCAGGTCGGCTGACGCCTCCAGCAAGCGCTTGTCCAGCTTTTCCAGGGAGGCGTACAGAATTAAAACCATGTAGGGGAGGTAGCTGTAGCTCATGCCAATCAGCACGGCACTGCTGCGGTTGAGCAAATCCAGCGCCGGAAGTCCTAGGGTGGTGAGGACTGTGTTGAGGACGCCGGTGGGGCGCAAAATCGTAATCCAAGCGTAGGAGCGCAGCAGGGAGGATGTCCACAAAGGCAGGACGAACCCCAGCAACAGCAAATTCCGCCACCGCTTGGGGGAGTTGAGGGCAATCCAGTACGCGACTGGGAAGCCTAAGAGCAAACAAATTGCAGTGGTGCCGGTGGAAAAGAACAGGGAACGTCCCATCACCTGCAGTTTGATCGGCTCGAACACCCGCAGGTAGTTGTCGATTCCGGAGGGATTCACCAATTCCCCCGGTTTGATATTCGGCACCAAACTCAGCTCAAAAATGATTAGGGTTGGCACCACCAGCAACAGCAGCAACCACAGGCCGGCTGGGCCAAGCAATACCAGGGGCCCGAACAATTTTGACCCCAGCCGGCGGATGTCGGGCTGAGACTGTGGGCTTGGGGAATGGGAGGTTTTGGTGGATACAGACACGGGTTCAACCTGAAATCAGTTGTTAATTTAATTCTGGAAATTTGCTTGACAAATGAGAGTTTATGTGCTGCTCAATTGCGTCCACAAACGCTCGTAAAGTTCGGTGGCGTTCCCCACCGGCGCAACGCTTTCGCAATTTTTCAGGGCTGACTCTGGCGGAAACAAGCTAGTATTGGTGCGGATTTCTTCGGGCAATATCTCGAAAGCGGCTCGACTGGGCGTGGCGAAGCTCAATCGCTCGCAGAGTTTGGCTGATACGGACGGCTGCAACACAAAGTTTATCCAGGCATAGGCTCCCTGTGGGTTGGGGGCAAATTTGGGGATAACCAGCGTGTCTATCCACAGGGAAGACCCGCTTTTGGGCAGCACATACTGCAACTTGTCGTCTTCTTCAATAACTTCAGTGGCATCTGAAGAGTAACACATCGCCACCAGCAGGTCGCCGGTCAAAATTTGCGGACGCCATGCGTCGGTGGTAAAGGAGGCGATTGCCGGCTTGAGCGCTTTTAACTTCTCATACGCCTGTTCGATTTGTTTGGGATCTGTGGAATTGTACGAGTATCCCAACATCCGCAACACCGCGCCCATGACTTCCCGGACATCTTCGAGCAGCGTCATCCGCCGCGACAGAACCTTCTGGTACTCCCACAGGTAGCTCCAATCTTCGGGAGGCTGTTTCAACTTTTCGGTGTTGTAAATCAAGCCGGTGGTTCCCCAGCTCACCGGCACGCTGTGGCGGTTCCCCGGATCGTAGTCAGGATTTTGGAATTGCTCGAACAGCTGGTTGATGACGGGGAGGCGGGAGCGGTCGAGTTCAGCGAGCATGTCCAGCTCAATCATCTTTCGCACCATGTACTCCGAAGGGTAGATGATGCTGTAGGCGCTGCTACCGCCGGCTTGAATCTTGGCCAGCATTTCTTCATTCGAGCCAAACACGTCGGCAATTACCTCAATGCCGGTTTGCTCGGAGAAGCTTTTGAGCAACTCGTCATCGGTATAGTTCGCCCAAGTGTAGATGTACATTTTATTGGGCGGGAGGGGGCCAGGAGAGGATTGCACGCTTCCCAGCCTCCAGCCGCAGCTGGAGAGCGCCATCCCTGAAATCGCGGCGGCTGACGCCTGCAAGAACTGACGCCGCGTAGGTGTGAGCCGAGATTTGTTTGAATCTGTTAAATGCACTGTTTTTTTGAGCGTTAGGGATTGGGGAGCGGGGGATTTTAGGTTGGTGGTGTGGGAGAGGCTGTTATTAAATGAACCGCAGAGGCGCTGAGGACGCAGAGGGAGGAGAATATCGGGGATGGATAGGGTGGGGGGATCTCTCTGCTATCAGCAGTATTTTACTGATTGTTCTAGGGGCAGGGGTTCGCCGGTTTGAGCGTCGGTATTTTGGCAGGCAAACATCATCTCTGGAGAGAGTTTTTCAAATTTTAAGCGATTGCCTTCGCGCTGGAGAACGTAGCCCCGCAGCTCTTTGACGGGCAATTTTGTTAGGGGGTCGGTTTCTGAGGTGAACGACCGCAGTACCAGAGAGCCTGCCGGCTTGCACCGGCTGCCGAGTTTGGTGAGGAACAATTCCCTCACCCCCGGCTCATAACCGTAGCGCACCCGATCGCCTTGGCGTTCCAGGTCGATCGCAAACCCATCGCCGTCACTGCCGACAAAGGTGGCGATTGCCTTTGAGTTACAGTGCGACTCCAACTCTTCTAAAAATTCATTTAATCCCTGCATTTTCATCAAAACTGCTTCCAGATAATCATATCGTTTCCGGCAGTAGGGGCGGGTTCGCTCGCGCCTTTTGCTTCCCACAGATATGTCGGGTTCGCCCCGCCCCGACCGCAATAAGGATGGCCCGGGACGGGCTCGGATTCCCAACTGGGCAGCACCGGCAGCCATACTGACCCCCACGTTCAGTTTACAGAATTCCCCCGGCACAGGGGAGACTGGCAAAATGGCTGCGCGCTGTGGGGACGCGACATGTCGCGGCACTGGGGAGAGGCGGAGAATCCTTTGACTGTACAAACTGTTCCCGATGCGCGCCACAGCCCGGGAGCAATCCCCAAATCCCCAAATCCCGGCCCCCTTTCCCCGTGTTATGCTGTCAGGGCGATGCAGTCTGCCGGTGCCCAAGAGGCGTAAATGGGAGTGTCGGTGTCTGGCAAACTCCCCACGGTGTTGGGCTGCATGACGGTTAGGCTGTCCCCGGAGAGCAACTCCACCACATAATGAACGTGGGTGCCCAGGTACATGACGTGCTTCAGGCGTCCTTCAAAGCAGTTCGCCGGCACGGAAGGCGGGTAGAGGCTGAGCTGGATTTTCTCGGGGCGGACGCTGACCACAATCTGCTCCCCGCTTCCGGAGTGGTTCCAGCTTTCCTGGGGCTGGACGAGAATTTTGAGCTTTTTGTCGGTAAATATCTGCAGGGTTGAGCCGTCAGAGGTTTCCAGCCGGCCTTTGAAGAGGTTGGTGTCCCCGATAAAATCGGCGACGAATGGGCTTCTGGGTCGCTCGTAAATGTCTTTGGGGGTGCCAATTTGCTCGATGCGCCCGTGGTTCATCACCGCAATCCGGTCTGACATGGACAGCGCCTCTTCCTGGTCGTGGGTGACGGTGACAAAGGTCAAGCCCAGGTCTTGGTGCAGGTTGGACAGCTCGACCTGCATTTCTTTGCGCAGTTTTAAGTCTAAGGCACCGAGGGGTTCGTCGAGCAACAGCACTGCGGGCCGGTTGACCAGGGCTCGCGCTAGGGCTACCCGCTGCTGCTGTCCTCCCGACAGCTGCGCCGGAAACCGGTGGGAGTAGGCTTCCATTTTGACGAGTTTGAGGGCTTCTCTGACCCGGTCTTCGATTTCTGCTTTGCCCTGGCGCTTGATCCGCAGTCCGAAGGCGATGTTTTCCCAGACATTCAGGTGGCCAAACAGGGCGTAGCTTTGAAATACGGTGTTCACCGGCCTGCGGTAGGGGGGAATGTGGGTCATGGACTGCCCCCTAATCAGCAGCTCTCCGGCTGAGGGTGTCTCAAACCCGGCGATTAAGCGCAGTGTGGTGGTTTTCCCGCAGCCGGAAGGGCCGAGAATGCTGAAGAATTCGCCCCGCCGGATGTCGAGGTCAACCCCTCGCACAGCGGTTTCGCCGTTAAACACTTTGAACACTTTGCGCAGTTCAACGTCGAGAGCTGTGTCCGTTGGGGTGGCGTTTCGGTCGTGCGCAGCAGTCTGAAACATGGTAGTTATCCCTGCGGTGATGCCTGACTCTTGGTTTGTGCTTGGGTGTTAGGGGGTAGGGGACAGGTGTTGGGTGGTGGGTTTTTGTTGCCCCAGAAACCTGGTTTCTCAACCTTAACTCTATTTATATAGCGGTTTTCAGTTTGACAGGGGCACAGCTATATCCCTAGAGGCTTCCCCCTACCGGCGAGAGCCGCCACAAGGGCTGCCCCTACTTTGCTCCCTCTCTCCTGTGCTCCCTTGCTCCAGAGCTCCTCCGATATACTACCCAAGTTCGAGCCAGTTGGCTTACTATTGTCCAAGGTTGGCCGGTGGCTGCCTATTCCAATTCTGCCCAATTTCAAGCTCGTGAGTGTGTGTCCGCTTCAACCTTTTTGATGTGAGGATTTTTCAGGAATGATGGCTAGACTTTTCTCCAATTTTGTGCTATTGCAGCTCGTGCGGTCGGTGCTCTGGGGAAAACGTCACTGGTGGCTCTCGGCACTGCTGTGGCTGGCGATTGCGGCACCGGCTCTGGCGCTGGAATTGCGGGTGGCGATTGAGGAGGGAGCAGGTTCGGTGAAGGTCGGCAGTTCGACTGCGGCTGTGGTTCGCAATGGTGCCGGTCAGGTACTGGGCCAGCTGGCCGGTCGGAATAGCTTTTTTGCGGAGCGCAAGGGCCGTTTTGTGGCCCTCAATCGCTGGCAGGCGGGCCAAATTTGGATTGAGCCGCAGGGCGATGGCTATGTTTTTATTGGCAACCGCTGGTATCGCGGGCGGGTTTTTCTGGTTCCCACCGGCAGCGGTTTGACGGCTGTCAATTATGTGGATTTGGAACAGTATCTCTACAGCGTCATCGGTGCGGAAATGGGGGGCAACTGGCCCGAAGACGCCCTCAAGGCCCAAGCTGTGGCGGCTCGCTCTTACGCGCTTTACGAGCGCCAAAGCAGCGCCAAGCGGGTGTATGATGTGGGGGACACGCAGGGATGGCAGGTGTACAGGGGGGTGGAAACGGAATCCTCCGGCACTTATGCGGCGGTGGACGCTACAGCGGGCCAAGTTCTGACTTACGGCGGCTTGGTGATTCTCGCCGCCTACCACGCGGCGTCAGGGGGACACACGGAAAATGTGGAGGATGTCTGGGAGGAATCTCTGCCGTATTTGCGGGGTGTGCCAGATTACGACCAGGGAACGCCGGGATTTCAGTGGACAAAAAGTTTTTCCAGGGCTGAACTCAGTCAGCGGATTGCCGGTGTTGGCAATATTGTGTCAGTGACGCCGGAGCGCACTACGCCTGCAGGCGGGATCGTTACTATAAAAGTGGTGGGGGATGCCGGCACGAGATCCCTGAGTGGGGATTCTTTGATGGAAACTCTGGGACTGAGGAGCTCTCGGTTTAGGGTTAGCCCCCAGGGTGGGGGTGCGGATAAGGGCAATTCCAAATCCCCACCGGCAGCTTTTGTGTTTCAAGGGTACGGTTTTGGCCACCGCGTCGGCATGAGTCAGTGGGGCGCTTACAATCTGGCAAAGCGGGGATACCCGTACAATGCAATTTTGGCGCACTATTACCGGGGCGCTACTCTGGCTCGAATTCAGGAACAGTAGGTAGGGTGGGGTGCGTTCTGCGAGACGCACTCTATTTCCAAGGAGTGTGCGGTTGGGGCGGGTAGCACCCCTGTGGGGATCTGCCGGTTGGAAGGGCTTTTGATCAGGAGTGTCGCCATGCAAAAGTGGGAGTACCTTTTCGTTCGGCTTGACTACTTTGCCGGTGATCTCCGGCCAAAATTGGCTAATGGAAAAGAGCTGCCGGCTCAAGATGGGGGGATCTCCCTGCACGAGTACGCGAATCAAGCAGGAGAGGAGGGCTGGGAGCTGGTTGGCATGAATTATACCCCAACTTACGGGTACGGTTTTTTGGTTTTTAAGCGCCCTAAGTTGGAAGAGGTTAGCGGTTAGGTGTCGCTTCGTGGGGGTCAGAAACCGGGTTTCTTCTCGACTGGGGTTGAGTTATTTCTGCTTCCCCACCAGAAGAAACCCGGTTTCTTTTGGCAACGCCTTCGTGGGGGCTAGAAACCGGGTTTATTCTCGACTGGGGTTGAGTTCTTCCCGCTTCCCCACCAGAAGAAACCCGGTTTCTTGTCAGGGGGCGCGGAACGCTACATCTCTGGATTGAGCCGGCGCTGCCACTCAGCATCTATTTTAGCAGATTGCTCTATCTCTTGCTCTATTAAATCGGTTTCGGTTGTGTAGGTTACATCCTGGCTGCTGATGATTCTTTCGGCGGCAAACCGGCGGGCGAATGCCAGTTTTTTCTGCAAGGTTTCGTCGGGCTGTGTTAAAATATCGGCCCGCTCTTGTCTGGTTTGATTGCGGGCTTCAATTTGGCGGGTTTTCCACTGTATCCAAAAGTAGCGAATTAAGGGAACGGCGAGGAATGCTGTGCCGTAGCCCAGCAGCAGCCAGTATGTTGACTGCGCGAAGGCAACTAAGCCGCCTAGCTGTGCGGCTACTGTGCCATCTTTTAGCAGGGAACCGAGCACTAAGCCTCCGACAAAGTTGAGGATGCCTAAACCGGCAGCTAGCATGAGTTGCCCGGAAGTCGCTTTGCTGAAGCGTCTGGGGATTTCTTCCAGGTAGGGGGATACCGGCTGGGGATGGCGAGCTTGGGCTGCTGTTTGCAAGTCGGGGAAGTGATAGACGATTTGCCCTTCGGGGCTGACTTCGGGACGCCCGTTGAAGCGGGTGAGCACCGGCAGCATGTATTCTTCATATTCTTTGCCAAAGCCTGCGCCTAAGTCGTCGAGGTAGGGGGCAATTTGCTCGGCGACAGCTGCGCCTTTGCTGTTGCGAATAGCGGTGGCTATGTCTTGCCACCGGCGCTCTTCTATGCCGGCGTTGGGGTTGCCGTCTCCGAACAGGAAGGAGTAGACTGATTCCAGGAAGTTCATGTCTCTGGTTTCGGATTGCCGGTGCGGGTGGGGGCTGTTATAATCCCAGGAAAGGAACCAGTACCAGTCCGGTCCGAACCAGAAGTGGGGCATGAATATCATGCCGCCTGAGCTGCGGCTGTCGCTTCTCCTGTCACTGTCTTTGGAGGAATTGGCGCTGATGATGATGACGGCGATCGCAAGAAAAATCAGGAGGATGGAAAGCAGCAGAACGATGCCGAAGGAGATGCGGATCAGGTAGAATAGAATTCGCCAGACTTTTTCCCACCATTCTTTGAGTTGCAGCTGGAGGTATTTGCTGCGCAGGATTGTCCGGAAGTCTTTGGGGAAGAGGTAGACGATATCGCCGGTTTCTGCGACTTGCAAGTGTCCGCCGGCATCGGAAGCGAGGGCTAGCAATCCGCGCTCTGCGAGATTTAGCTCTAAACCGGCTCTGCTGGCTACGTCGCCGGTGGTGACGCGGTAGCCGAGCTGTTCGACGGCTGTCATGATGGCTGGATTGACTGTCATATCCTTGCCTCCAAAGTGATTGCCTGTACTATTTCTAGTATAGGCTTGCGGGGGGTGCCGGCGGGGTTCGGGAATCTGCCGGTGGTGGTATTGACAAATTGCGCGGTTTGTGGTAGTTTAGGGGCGGGGCTGGGGAGCCAGAAACCGGGAATCTTGCTGTGCTTTAGCAGAGTTTTCCCGCTTCCCCACCAGAAGAAACCCGGTTTCTTCTGACTCTCGCTAGGAGGGAACCCACCCTACGGGGGGTAATGAGGGGCTTTTGATAGGAGATGAGTTTGGATTGCCTTTTTCAATCCAAAATCCAAAATCCTTGCATCCAAAATTGACAAGTCACTCACCCGCCACAGACTGCAAACGACACTGACCGCACCGGCATACAAAAAGCCGGTGGGAAATCCGATGTATTCTTCCAGCCGGCTGTCAAATGCTGTCAAGCCAGTTTCGCACGCGGAAAGCGCTACCAACCGGCACCGGCGCAAGTTGAGCGCGAATATTTCTCCTAAAGTATAGCATTTGTACAGGTCAATCCGCACGCCCTCTCGCCAGGGGAGGTAGCGGGTTGACTCGGAAGCGGCGGGTAAGTTTGCCGGCGGCTCTTCCGGGGTGTCCGATGCACCTGAATTGCTATCCGCCCTACAGCCGCACCCGCCATGATGATGCTTTAAAGCATCTGTTATGCAAAATTAACCGTTCCGCAACAGGCAAAGTGGATGTGGCGGGCGAGGCGAAATAAAGTTGCTGTTGGGTCTTGATTGAGGGCGTCTTTGCTGGCGCTCTCCTGGGGTAAAATATGAGCCGGCTGCAAGTAGGCGCGAATCGCTTCCACTTCGATATTGGCGAAGGGTAAATCTCCCGTTGGGTTTTGGATGGCGAACAGATTGGGTTCAGCTTGGTTCAGGTTTTGTGCGCTGTTTCGCTGGGCGATTTGCCACAGTTGACAGCTGGGCGCACAGCGCACGCCTCCGGGGAAGATGTCGAGGGGGCGAGTTTCTTCCTCGATGGGGAGCGCGTGCAGGGGAAACAGGTGCAATTCGCGATAGGGTATCAGCAGTTCTGCTTTAGTGACGGTGAAGGCGTAGAAAGATTTTTAAACCAGTTTGCCGGCTCCCTCTCACCCCTGCCCTCCAGGATAGCAGCCGACACTCGCATCAGCTTCACCAACTCGGCGTCTATCAATTCTGGGCGGGCGCTCAATATCTCCTCCGCTCGCTCCTTGGGGCTGGCGAGCAGTTCGTATATCAGCTGATAATAGTCTTGGTTCTTTTGTCCTTCCATCCCTCACCCCGAAATTATCCCACTCACTGTTTACCGGCACCCAATTCGCCTCGCCCCAGCCCCCACCGCTATGGGGTGCCCTGGTATTCTGGCACTCTGGGCTAATCTCCGACAGTTCGGTGTTGGGCTAATCTCCCACATACCCCGGGAGATTGCCCTGTTAATTGACACTCCCAGCTTTCCCCTGCCGCTCGCACCGGCATACTCCTTATTATATAGATAGCGCTGCGCATGACTCGGAGCAACCCGGCACCTAACCCCCTCCCCGCGCTTCGGGGAGACGTCTTCGCTCTGGAGTCAGAAACCAACCAGAAACCGGGTTTCTTCTCGACAATAGCTGAGTTTTCCCGCTGTTTGCCAAAAGAACCCCGGTTTCTTGTATCTCAGCCCGCGAGGGAGTCAGAAACCGGGTTTCTTCTCGACAATAGCTGAGTTTTCCCGCTGTTTGCCAAAAGAACCCCGGTTTCTTGTATCTCAGCCCGCGAGGGAGTCAGAAACCGGGTTTCTTCTCGACAATAGCTGAGTTTTCCCGCTGTTTGCCAAAAGAACCCCGGTTTCTTGTATCTCAGCCCGCGAGGGAGTCAGAAACCGGGTTTCTTCTCGACAATAGCTGAGTTTTCCCGCTGTTTGCCAAAAGAACCCCGGTTTCTTGTATCTCAGCCCGCGAGGGAGTCAGAAACCGGGTTTCTTCTCGACTCTAGCTGAGTTTTCCCGCTGTTTGCCAAAAGAAACCCGGTTTCTTGTATCTCAGCCCGCGAGGGAGTCAGAAACCGGGTTTCTTCTCGACAAAAGCTGAGTTTTCCCGCTGTTTGCCAAAAGAAACCCGTTTTCTTGTATCTGATGTCAGATTTGTTAGCCAAACCCGCCCCAACTAAACCTTTCGCCCGAACCCCTTATGTGGGGCAGATTTTTTCTGTGAGAGAGCCGGCAACTTGGCGTACACGCCAAGCAGCTTTCCTGCGATATTCATCAGCCGGTTAGCGCTGTCTAAATCGCCTCGATCTCTCAAATCCTCAGCCACATCCAGCATCACCGGCACCAAACCGGCATCTGTCAAATCCGGGTGCGCCTGCAAAATGGCGGATTCCTCCCCACCGGCACTATTGAGCAGCGCCACAATCAGATTGATATACGCTTCCAGACGCTGTTCTTCCATCCTCACACCCCCCACAATTATCGCACTCACAGTATAGCTGCAACAGACCGGGACTGACCCACGCCAGAAGCCAGCGCCACATATAATATTATATACCTATCGCTGCGCTTCAGCCCAAAGTTCGCAGTTGGGCTTTAGCCCCACCGGCGGATTGGATTGCCGGTGCCTGCAACACGATTGCCGGTGCCTGCAACACGATTGCCGGTGCCTGCAACACGATTGCCGGTGCCTGCAACACGATTGCCGGTGCCTGCAACACGATTGCCGGTGCCTGCAACACGATTGCCGGTGCGTCGTTTGTAGTTGGGCTTTAGCCCAAAAAGGTTCGCAGTTGGGCTTCAGCCCAAAGTTCGTAATTAAGCTTTAACCCCACCGGCGCGTCTGATTGCCGGTGAATACAACCCACAATACAGTGCGCGTAAATCACACCGGCACCCCTTGCCGGCAAAGCGGATTAAGCGCATATCTCCCTTCCCGCTAATAGGGCTATCCCGATAGCCGGTGGACTTCTGCCGGTGCCCCTTGCTGATATTATAATATTTGTGTCACAATTGAGGGACCGGCCATTAACCCAACTGACGACCAAGCACAAACCAGCCTGCGAGTCTGCCAGATGCTTTCCAACGTCTCCAAGGACATTCAACTTTTCCGTTTCGATCCTAGAACAGGAATTGTCTTCATTTTCGCAGGCGAGGAACTTCAAATAATAGGTTACCCCAATGGACGCTGGAGGTTTTTAGATGCCACCGAACTTTGAAGAAATGACCAACGCTCAACTGAAAGCTTACGCTCTCGCCCACCGGGACGAGATAGAGCCTTTGCGCGTTCTTTTCCACCGCCGTCGCCCCGACACAGAAGTGACAGTCTTTCCCGCCCCAAAAACTAAAGAGGAGGAGCAGCAGCAATTTGAATTGTTCCAGCAAATTCTTGACAAAAAAAGCAAGCAAGCCTCTCAGGAGTTAGAGGAGAAGCCACTCCAGCAGGAAAAAGAGATGGAGGAAAGGCTGCGCCAGAAAATTGAGCGAGAAGTGGAAGAAAAGCTGCGCCAGAAAATTGAAAAGGAAGTAGAGGAAAAGCTGCGCCAGAAAATTGAGGCAGAAAAAAGCCAAAGCTCTCAGACTTGAGAGTTCCCTCGTTCCCAGGCAAATTTACGGGAAGCCAGGGGCTATCGCCTGGGAACTGAATAGGGAACACCGGCAAGATGCCGGTGCTGCCCAAAAGCCGGCTTCCCTCTCCTAACCCAGCACTTCATCTGCTATAATAATTCTATCTGGAAACGCCAGCAAAGACAAACTGTCACCCCGCCGGCACTTGCGCACCTCCTGGTAGCCACCCGGTGCCGGTTGCCGGTAAACTTCCACGCATACCTCATTAATATCCACCAGCCAAACTTCCAAAATCCCTTCTTCCGCGTAGAGCGGAATTTTCACTAGCCGGTCAGATTCAACCGTTGTATCAGCCACCTCCACCAACAGGAAGATATTCTCTGGCTGGGGATGTCCAGCCTCGTAGAAATCCGGGCGCGGTTGCAGCAGCGCCACATCTGGCTGGGGTTGAGAGCTAGACCCTAATTCTACAGGATTTTGGGGAGCCACTATTGCGCGATTGCCAAGACAGTCGGTGAACAGTGCTACCAATCGGTTCACATACGCCGCATGCCGTCTTCCAATAGGTGTCATCTCAATAATCTCCCCTCGGATCAATTCTACCCTGTCCTCTTCCGTAAAGATCCCCGCTTCAATCATTTTCTGGTAATTTTTTACCGTGAACTGCCGTCTGAGTAACTCCAGAGACATGACAACCTCCCCATTTTCATCTAATTCAATCTCCAGCCTGTCCCTATCCTATCTCTGACACCGGCACCGGGAATTAGCCTCAGGCACTTCTTAACTTCCCCGTGTCAGTTAAACTTATAGCATTAGCCACTTAGGTTAGGACGTAGGACAGGCGTCTCGCCTGTCCCTGTACCTGCTACTAAGTGAGATGCCCTGTCCATTCCCGATCTGTCTATTGCTATATTATAACAAAGTGTCTTAGCAAACGACCGGCTTTCTGAGAGCGTCCCGCCGTGCCGGCACCCAGAGGGCATTTATCAAGACAAAGCCAGCCCACAAGAAGGGGGTTAGGGGGTGGGGTTCCCGGAGCCATACAAAAGTGAGACGCACCCCACTTGCTATTTGCTTTGCCCGCAACTTGCAATCCATGCTATACTAGATCCAAGGGACAATGGCAGGATACAAACGATGAATATCGAATACACGGTTCAAATCTGGAAAGAAGGGAATCAATTTGTAGCCCACGCGATGCCACTAGATGTGATGAGTTCCGGAGATACGCCAGACTCAGCAAGAATGGCCTTAGATGAAGCCGCACACCTGTTTTTAGTCACCGCAGCAGAAGAGGGCACCCTAGAAGAAATTCTCGAAGAAACAGGCTATGAATTGCAGATGGGAAAATGGGTGAGTCCTAGCTGGGTGGCGATTGAAAGGCATTCTGTAAGCGTGGGAGCCTGAAGATGCCAAAAATTAGACCGATTTCTTGGCTGCAATTGGAAAAAGTCTTTCTCGCCGCAGGGTTTGAGTTCGCACGGCAAGAAGGCAGCCATCGGGCCTATAAAAAAGCGGGCATTTCAAGACCAATTGTAATCCCCACTTACGATGAAGTGCCGGTGTCCATTATCAGGACAAACCTGAAAACAGCGGGAATCTCAAGAGATGAGTATTTTCAACTGTTGCAGCAGCAGTAAAGCCATGCCGGCAGCATTAGGGGGCGTTTCGTGGGAAACGCACCCTGCGATTACACCGGCTCCCCAGCCGAAACCTTAATTGTGCCGGTCATCCCCGCCTCAGTGTGTCCCGGAATCGGACAGCGCAGCGAATAAGTTCCCGGCTTTTCTGGCACAAACACCCACTCCGCCACAGCTCCCGGCTTCAATTCCAGCTCGTGAATCGCGCCCTTAATCTCCACCTTACCCGCTTCAACCTTTTGCGTCCAAATGGCATCAGCAAAATCTTTTGCAGTAAAATAGTGCTTCTGAGGGCTGGGATTGTCTAGCACCAATTTGTAGCGCTTACCCGCCACAAATTCCAGCTGGTTCGGGAAAAACTTCAGTTCATTCGCAGCGCTCCCCAAACTCACTTTTACCTCAGCCACCGGCACAGGAGCCGGCGCAGCAGCAGCCGGTGGCGTCACCGCAACACAGAACCCCAAAACAGCGCCCAGCAGCGCCCAAAGCCCCCACCGGCACGCCAAATCCTTCAAAAGATTGGAAACAAACCGCAACATAAGATATAATTAAAATCAATTTCCACCCCCCTATTTTCCCACCCCTCGCTCCCCACCGGCACCCGCCCCCAACCCAAAAAAATTCCCCCCACACCCTCCCCACACCAAAATGGTGGGTTCCGCTAAGATCGGAACCCACCCTACTGGGAATGAGGGGTAGGGGGTGTCGCCCCCTGGCAACTAGCTCAAAACTCTGATAAACTCCAGAGGCAACTCGTCAGAGTCAGCAATGAAAGCCACCTCATAAACGCGCTCGCCAATCATCTGCTGAGTTGGCTCCAGGAGTACCTTCAGGGGTTGCAACAAATCAGGCTGCTCGCCGGCGGCTAGCGCAAAGCGCTCCCGCAAAGCGCTCAGCCAGCCGGGGATATCCGGCGTCATGCCGGTGAGATCAAAAGACAGATGATAGTAACCCGTATAGTGCTCGTCCTCAAACGCATCCGGTGCCGGTTTCGGCTGGGGAATTTGGATCAGCTCAATGCGCCCGCCCAACCCTTCCATCCAGCAAGCCAGAGTGATCCCGGCGGTAAAGCGCTCGCAGACAGCAAAGCCCAGCTGTTCGTAGAACGCCATCGCCCGGTAAATATTAGCAGTGCGGATAGAAGCGTGATGCATAACATAAAATTTGTCTGCGGTCAACAGTCAGCGGTCAATTATCCCCTTGCAGGACAGGCGAGACGCCTGTCCAAGCCGCGCCGGTCTAACCGCTGAGCCCTACTCAAACAGGCGGAAATAGGGGTAGCGAATCGGCACACCCGGCTCTTTTTCCAGCTCAAAATTAATCACCTCCCAGGAGGGATCTTCCGAGGGGTCGGGGCTGAACTCCACCGGCAAACCGTAGAGACGGGGTTTTTGAAGCTCCCCCTGACCCCGCCAAGGCGTGCTGCGCTCCAAATAGCCGCTAATCAAATCCATATAGCGGCGGGCGATAATCACCCGAGTCGCCCGGAAGCCTTGCGTGTAGAGCCGGTCGAGCGCCTCGTGGATTTCAAAGCGAATCCCGTCCGGATGGGTGTGCTGCCGGTACCACTCACTGTTCCACATGCGCCAGTGACGTCCTGACTGGAGATGGATCAGTTCCCCCGTATTGGGATTGGCCTCAAACGCCCCGTGACGCTGGCACAAATAAGTATCCGTCAGCGTCAGTGCCGGAATCGTCTGCCGGCAGTGGGGACACTGAATCTCCGAGCCAAAAATAGGGTACTGCAAGCCTGGATTAATCATTGAGGGCATACCAGCATATTATATTATGCGGCACTTTTAGTGCTTTTATTATAGCTAGGGGCATTCTATCCCCTGGAGAAATTCTACGGGCATTCACCTGATTGCGGATACCCTAGTGAGCAATTTTAACGATATCTTTCCCCAACCGGCATCCTACTGGCCCCCAAACGACCTCTCCCTAGCGGCTTTCGTCGCCCCCAACGCCACTGTCACCGGCTCGGTGTTACTGGGTGCCGGTGCCAGCATCTGGTACAGCGCCGTCGTGCGCGGCGATGTCGAGCGCATCGAAATCGGCGAGCGCACCAACATCCAAGACGGAGCCGTTTTGCACGGCGACCCGGGATCGCCCACAATTTTAGAAGATTGCGTCACCGTCGGGCACCGCGCCGTCGTTCACGGAGCCTACATTGAGCGGGGAAGCCTGATCGGCATTGGCGCAGTCGTCATGGACGGCGTGCGCGTCGGCACCGGCAGCATCATCGGTGCCGGTGCCATTGTCACCAAAGACGTGCCGCCCCTGTCCCTCGTTGTCGGCGTCCCCGCCAAACGGCTGCGAGACGTATCCGAAGCTGAGGCAGCTGGACTCATAGAGCACGCGCTGCGCTACGAGCAGCTCGCCTTAGTGCACGCAGGCATTGGCACCAATCTCGGATTCTGTGCACCCCACTGATATCGGGGCACAGCGCATGGCGCATAGCGCATGGGGCACAGCGCATTGGAGATTGTTCAGTTCCCCACTCCCGCCGCAATGCGATGATGCCCCACACCCTGCGCCCAATTGAAGCACATTTCTTACTTCCGGAAGAAAGCATATATACAAAACCTGTCTGGAGCCGTCTTTTGTAAAGACCGTTCTTTCGGAGATAACTGAATTTATGGCAGTGGCGTCCCATCCGCAGGCACCTAGGAGGCGATTTCTAGTGTCCAGTGGCCAAATTTCAGCCCCAAGTCGGGTGCAATCAGCCCAAAATCCCGACATCCCAAGTCCAAAATCTAACTATATTCCTTACTTCCGGAAGAAAGCATATATACAAAACCCGTCTGAAGGCGTGTTTTGTAAAGACCGTTCTTTCGGAGATTAATAAATTGAATGTCAGGTGTCAGGTGTCAGGCAGCACTCAAACCCCTGTCCAATGCGATGGTGCGATGATGGGATGATGCCCGATGCGCCATCAGACCATCCCGATGCGCCATCAGACCATCCCGATGCCCCATGCCCAACGCTCCGCAAAAGGACTGGAAAAATCCGCCCTTTCAGAGCAAAATATAAAAACTGAGAACCGCGTAACAGTTTTGTAACAAGGGGGAATCAACTATGGATTGGCGCGTACTTATCGTTGTTGGGCCACTGCTGCTGGCCGCCGGTTGGGCACTGTTTAACATTGCTCCCGCTGCCATCAAACAAATCCAAGGGTTTTTGAGCAAAGAAACCTAAAGCGAGAGGGGTGCGCGCCCGCGCGCACCCGAGTGCCGGTCTTGCAAACGAGAAAGACTTTTGCCAAACTTTTCAGAGCAAATTTAAAACCCCCCTCTCAGTCCCCCGCCCTACTGGGGGGAAGGGGGTGCGGAGGTGGGGTTATTCATCCGGGGCGCTGGCTTGCGCCCGATTCCCTATGGGCGCAGAGCCTCTTTCAAGCGGACGCGGACAATTTGGCCCGGTTGAAGGGCGGAGAGTTGGGAAAGCCGGTCAGACTCAGCCTCCAGACGAACATTGCGACCGAAAAGACTAATGCCCTGGGCAATAAACCGGCTGCCCCGGAGATTGGTTTCAAAGCGCCCGATCACCTGGGTTCCCGCCGGCACGACAATATTGCCAAAAGAGTCGCGAATCTCGTCTTCGAGCAGCAACACTTCCTGCAGTTGCTTCCCCGGTTCGAGATCCAAAACCCCCTCGCCGATATAGCGCAAACTCAGCAGAGTGCGGGCGGGGAGCAAGAGGGACGGGGAGACACCGGCAGCCGGTGGCAGTGGGGACGGGCGCAGCAACGGAGGAACAGCCACAGCAGGGGCGGGCGGCAAACTGGGAAGGGCGGAGCGCTCGGGGGGGAGCGCAGGCAGACCGCCGGAGACAGGCTGCAGTGCCGGTGAGGGGCCGGGTGCGGCACCCAGGGGAGGAAAGCTAGCTGCCGGCGGGCCGCCAAAAGAGGGCGGCAGCCGGGGAGTCTCAGACACGGGTGCCAGACCCGGTGGCGGTGCCGGCATTGAGCGAGATTCAGAAATGAAGAAATTCAACACCCAGCGCTCCGTGAACGCGCCGGTCTCCACCGGCGCTGCCACCTTCAGCAGCCTCACCTGTCCCGGATTCAAAATCACCTCCGGAGAGAACTCCATAACAACCCGCACCAGGCCCGCCCCTGACTCCTCCACCTGAATTTGCCGCACGACGCCCGAGTAGGTTTTTTGGGATGTGCGGGCTCCCAGCTGGGTTTTGGGCAGCTCCACAACAATGCGCGGCGGCTGGTTGAGGACAAAATAAGTCGGCTTCGTTCCCTGCTCCACCGTCAGTTCAAGCTGATTGGCAGCCCCGTCAAATTCCCAAGAAGAAAGGACAGCCGCCAGTGCCGGTCGCCGTACCGTTTCAGGCGCTGCAGCGGCTATCGCTCCCAGCAGCACGAGAGTGACCAGCCGGTGGCTGAGCCCTCTTCCGCCTGCCAGCACTCCCAGACTCACTGGAATTAACCGCGCTAATTTTCCCGCTAATTTTGCTGTTTGCATGGCTGGTAATTGCTAACTGTTCACTGTTGGTAGACATCCCGGAAAGCCAACCGTGGAAACGCTTACCGCCTTCGCTCGCGCCACTGGCGGCAGCCCTCAATCCTTGTGGATTCTTCCATCAGGCATGGTGGCTCTCGTTAAAATTACACTGGTTAAATCCACCCCAGTCAGGTTGGCTTCTCGGAGATTGGCGCGAATCAGGTAAGCCCCCCTTAAATCGGCTTGGCGCAGGTTCGCCTGCACCAAAGTGGCAAAACTCATCCGCGTCTGTTTGAGGTCAGCTCCCGTCAAGTCAGCGTTATTGAGAGCGGTTTCCTGGAGGTCAGCACCCGTGAGAGTGGCACCGGCAAGTTTGGCGTTCCTGAGATCGGCGCGAACCAGCACAGCTTTCGACAGGTTAGCCCCTTGCAAGTCAGCGCCGGCGAGGTAGGCGTCCCGCAGATCGGCGTCCTTGAGGTCGGCTTGTCTGAGGTTAGCGCCGCTCAGGTTGCACCCCCGGCATTGCTTCGTGTTTAGCAACCGCCTGACGTGTTGGGGATTTTCAGCTAAAGCTGCAGCCCCCAACCACAGGGAAGCTAGCAGTGTGAGGATAGCAAGTATTCTGAATTTCACAGGTTTCTCCTTTCGGGGACAAGATAAGCAGTGATCATAAACGGTATCGCCACTGCGCCAGCCGCCGGCTCGATTGAGCCCCCTATTCCTGGCTTTCTGCCAGCGCCGCACCGGCTCGCTGGCAGGTGCTCTGAGTGCGGAAACCGAATGCCTGTCCGCAAACTGGGGCGGGCGTTGGGGAGTGCCAGAGAAGTCGCGATTTGACTGACCGCACGATCCGCTTGGGCGCAGGGGCACAATCAGAAGAGAGTTTCTTAGGGATGGCCATTTATTGGGTGGCCACTGCAAAGGAAAGCTGGCGGTTAAGTTCTGCCCTTGCTGCGTGGCGGGTGGGGGGCGCCCAAAACCCGTGTTGCTTCTTCTAGGCTTGGCAAGCAATGCCAGCGTCTATGGTTGTTAGTCCCCAGTTGGCCGCCTTCAGTTCCTCGTGCCAGCTGCCAGCGAGCAGTTTGGCACTCAGGCGGGCACCCCGGAGAGTGGGGGAGTCGAGAGACTCGCTGCAGCCAGAGGGAAACTCAATAGCTGCGCCGGCGCTTGTCTTCGGACGCCGCCAACCCCACCAGCATGTCCATTGCCTGAACCGGCAGCCTTTCCCGGCAGCATCTATTTTGACGCCAGACCTGGTAATGCCTCAAATCGTGCGCTAAGATCGGGGGAGTGAAAGTCAACAAACCCCGAGTCAGTGGCGTCCCGCTCGCGGAAGTTGTGTGCGGCCACAGGGCCGGTTCCGCCAGAACCCGTTTCGCTGAAATCCAACCCCCTGTGCCAGTGCCCCGAATTCCTCACCCTCGCCTCAGCTCAAAACAACTTGACTTTCAAGCCGGTCAGTTCTGGGAGTCGCGGGACGAAAGCAGCCGCTGCCCAAGCCCTCTGAAAATACCGGGCCGCCTTTCGCAGGACTCCTGTCCTGTGAGAAAATTGATTGGCATGCGTTATAAAAATTCAGCGCCCTTGTGAGTAGAATGGCAGGTAAGAGTGACTCAAGAGTAGCTCGGCGCTGACAGAGTGCGGTATAATCACACATCTTTTAACAAATGCCTAAATCATTTCACTCACCAGCAGAACTTTCCACCAGCTCGCTTAAAGCGGGTGCTGCAGCCGCAGCTGGCCTGTGCCGGTAGGGGCTGGCAGCCGGATATGGATAGAATAGACAAACAGTTGCAACATTTCCCCGACAGAAGGAAGACCACTTGCCAACCGGACGCCCTTGCTTCCATTGCCACCAAACAGCGCCAGCGCTCTCGCTCATTGGTCTGGCTTGGCTGTGCGGCGCAGCTCTGCCAGAGGGCGGAGCTGCTGCGGCATGCTGTGTGCGATCAATGGCGTCAGCCGCACAGGGCAATTCCGGGCTGGCGCACCCGACGAGGGCAGCGGCGGGTGAAAGCTTTGCAAAAGACATCAGTGCCGAACCGCTGGCGGTTGGGGCTTTCAGCAGCTCTGGAGATGCCAGCTAGGGTTGAGGCAGCGGTGGCTTGGGACTGGGGGAACCACCCCAGAGCCGGCAGCCAACGCGCCAGGTTCGGGACGTTTCAGAAGAGAAGAGAGCTTTGAGTCCAATCCAAAATCTTGCAGCCAGCCCGCGAGAGTTTGGCAGCGGTCAAAGTCCGCCTTCGACAGCTCCCCGCGGATGAGTCCGGGGGGAGTTTCACCCCGACCAAACTACATCTAAACTGTCAACTAAAAATCGGATCGCTTTCTACGCCTGTGATTGAAAAAAAACGTCCTAATCGCGATTTACCCCAAATTAACGAAAGGCTTCGCTTTCCCAAGATTCGCGTCATTGACACGAACGGAGACCAGCTGGGGATTATGACGCCTCAGGAGGCGCTGCGGATGGCAGAGCAAAAAGAGCTGGATCTAGTCCTGGTCAGTGACAAGGCGGACCCGCCCGTTTGCCGAATTATGGACTACGGGAAGTTTAAGTTTGAACAGGAGAAAAAAGCCCGGGAGGCCAAGAAGAAGCAGCACACGGCTGAAGTTAAAGAAGTGAAAATGCGCTATAAGATTGAGGAGCACGACTATCAGGTGCGGATCAATCAAGCGGAGCGCTTTCTCAAGGATGGGGACAAGGTGAAGGCTACGATTATGTTCCGGGGGCGGGAAATTCAACACACTGACCTGGCAGAGGAGTTGCTGAAGCGAATGGCAGCGGACTTGCAAGAAGTGGCGGAAGTTCAGCAAGCCCCTAAGAAAGAGGGGCGCAGCATGATGATGTTGCTCTCCCCCAAGAAATAATGGCAGCGGTCGCTTCTGGATATTGGCCTTTCGCCAAAGAGCGCCAGAAGCGACCGATTGTCCATCGGGCGCAAATCTGTACCTAAATTACTGAAAGCGCCTAATTTTTATTAAGGTGCGCTCTCTTGCCATTGCAGCTTAATTGCAGCTAAAGTAAGGAAGGCAGCACCGGCCTGGGAAGGTGGAATTCAGTGGGGGCAGGCAGCGAAGCGGGAGGCGAGCCAGCGAGCGCCGGCAGGCGTGACAGCCTGTAGAGAGGGGGCGGGCGCAAGTCCAAGGGGCGAGCGGGAAGTGAGCGCCAGTGCCCTGATTCAGTCAGAGTCAGCGTATTGAGTGAGTTTTAGAGAGCGGGAGTTTGAAGTCGGAAGTCTCAAGTGTGAGGTGTGGGAAACCCAGCGAGCGGCTTGACGGTTATGCCATCGGGGCCGGTCGGGTGAGGGCCAGAAGGAATTAAAAATTAAAAATTAAAAATACAGTTGAAAAGAAAGCGGGTTGAGTTTATAATAATAAGATTTTAATTCTGGATGTCAGTTGAAACAGCCAGAGAGTGGGGCTAGCGCCAAGGCCACCTTCGGACATCTACAAGCAACGGAAATCAGCGCAGCATGGAACTGAGAGATCAGCGGAACGCAGGGAGATGGGTGCAGCTACTGCTGCAGTGGGTGAATCTCCGTCCAGAAGAAGCGGAGCGAACCTTCCTGATGTTCGCTTTCTACACGGCAACCTCTGTGGGAGTGCTGTGGCTGGAGGCGAGCACGGTGGGCCTGTTTTTGGAAGAGTACGGAGCCGACCAGCTGCCGTGGATTTATATCTCCGGTGCCGTAATTGGATCGGCATTAGGGGGGCTTTACACTTGGCTGCAGCAAATCCTGCCCCTGCGGCGGGTGATTGTGCTGATCGCCCTGATTATGGCGGCTCCGCTGCTGCTATTTCTCGGGGGCTTGGGGCTGGAGCTGGCTTGGGTAGCTGGGATCACGGTGTTTCTGATGCGGCTGTGGCTGGACGGAATCTACACCCTCAACGACCTCAACACCTCGATCGCCGCCAACCAACTGTTCAACATCCGGGAAATTAAGCGGGCTTTCCCGATTGTCAGCAGCGGCATCTTGGTGGCGGACGTGCTCAGCGGCTTTTCCCTGCCGGTGCTCCTGGAGTGGGTGGGGCTCAAGGGGGCGATCCTGATGGCTTTCTTGATGATGCTGGTGGGGGCGGTGATTCTCTGGCATATCAGCGAAGCTTACCAGCAATCGTTTCCCGACTCGCCGCTCAGGGAGGAAGAAGACGAGCAGGCTGAGTTTGCCAACAAGCGGCTCCGGGGGCCAATCTGGAACTACGTCGCGCCCCTGATTGGCTTTTTTGTCCTCGCCGAGGTGCTGAATCTGCTGGTGGATTTCCAGTTCCTCAGCGAGTTGGAACAGCGGAACCCAGAAGATGCCGGCACGGCGATCGCGGCGTTCATCGGTCTGTTCAACGGCGTCCTGGGCATCTTTGAGCTGGTGATGCAGTGGTTTGCCTCCAGCCGGCTCGTCGAGCGCATCGGCGTGTTTGTCTCGGCCACGATCCTGCCGGCAGGACTGGCCATAATCGGTGCCGGTTCCGTACTCGGCTCGGTGACGCAACTGTTTCCCTTCTTTTCCGGCTTGGTGCTGCTGAAGTTTTTCGAGGAATTGCTGCACTACACCATATTTGAGGGTGCCAGCCCCGTCCTGTTCCAGCCCATCCCGGAAGCCAATCGCGACGACGTTCAGGCGTGGGTCAACGGCATTGCCGAGCCCCTGTCTGATGGGCTGACCGGCTTGCTGATTTTCGCCATCATTTGGGGCTGCCGTCTGGCGCTCCCTGGTGCCGGTGAGAATCAGCTGTCGCAGGTAGAGGGCGGGGTAATCGTCAGTCTGACTGTACTGCTGTCCGTGCTCTGGGCTGCCGTCGTCTGGATGCTGCGCTCCCGCTACGTCGGGCTGCTGGTTTCCAGTGCCGAAAGGGGACGCCTGGGGGTTTCCGATGTGGACATGCGAGCCCTGAAGCGGGCCGTGGTGGAAACCTTGCAGCAGCCCGGCACAGAAGCCGACAAGCGCTCTTGTATTGA
Source organism: Oscillatoria princeps RMCB-10 (assembly GCA_019359235.1). Lineage (GTDB taxonomy): Bacteria > Cyanobacteriota > Cyanobacteriia > Cyanobacteriales > Oscillatoriaceae > Oscillatoria > Oscillatoria princeps. Next base: position 20,909 of record JAHHHT010000028.1, on the reverse strand, counting down.
ACTGCTGGCCCAAATCGACCCCAAAAATGTGGGCGAGGTCTTAGCGCCGCTGCTGCCAGCGCTGCCGCCGGCACTGCAGCGCCAGAGCCTAGAAGCCATGCTCGCCCACCCCACAGCCGCCTACCTGGAGCAAGTGCGGGGGCTGATCGGCAAGCCCCTGCCTCCGGAAGTCCTGGCCCTGGCCCTGCGCTACGTCTGGCTGACCGAGAAAAATCCAGATATTGAAGCCTTGAGGCCCTATTTAGCCCCTGCAGTGGACCCGGTGGTGCGGGGAACCGCCGCCGCCCTGATCATGCGCCAGGGCTCCCGGGAGCAAAAAGCCGAAGCGACTAACGCCCTGCGGCGGATGCTCACCCACAAGCAGGAGCGAGAGCGGGTGATGGGCTGTCGGGCGCTGGGAGAGGCCGACTATTTGCAGGGGCTGCGGCTGTACATCCCCAACCTGCTGCAGGACGAGTCGCTGCGGGTGCGCTGCGCTCTGCTGGAGGTGATTGCATCCACCCACTTGGAGGAATACTACCCTTCCCTGCTGCGGGGGCTTTACTACAAGTCCACTCGCGACGCTGCCATGCGGGCTTTGGTGCGCTTGGAAAACGAAGCGATCGACAAGTTGGTTCAGCTGGCGGAAGATATTCACAAGCCGGATTTGGTGCGGGCCCACGCATGGAGCGCCATTGGCCAGATTGGCACTCCGGAAGCTCTCGACGCTTTGGCCAATCACTTGATCGCCTCTTGGGGCGCGACGCGCCGCAATATCCTGCGCATCCTCCTGAAAATTCCCGGAGAAGCTGGGATTGAGGGGGTGCTGGACAGGTTTGGCCGCAGCGGGGTGGAGCTGTTAATTGACCAGGAGCTGATGTTCCTCGCCCAGCTTTATGGAGCGCTCCTGGATTTGAGCCCGGAGCGGGTGGCGGGGGGAGAAGCTGAGCTGCTGCAGCGGGCGCTGCGGGACTTGCAGTCGGATGCGGAAGAGCGGCTGTTCCTGCTGATGAAGTTCCTTTACCCCCACTCGAGCATTCAGGCGGCGGCTTTCAATCTCAAGTCCGGGAACCGGGCGAATATGGCGCGGGGGTTGGAAATTTTGGACAACACGGTGGACTTGCCCAGCAAGCGAGCCCTGCTGAGCGTGCTCGACCGGCGCTCGGATTTGGAAAAGCTGCAAAGTCTGTCGGATCTGGTGGCGTACCAGCCAATGGCGAGTGGCGACCGGGTTCGCCGGCTCCTGGAGTTGCGCCACTTCCTCTCGGACTGGCCTTTGGCTTGCTGCTTCCATCTGGCTCGCGCCAGCCGGTGGAGCCTGACGCCGGAACAGATTTTGGCCTGCCTGCGCCACCCCCGAGGGTTTGTGCGGGAAGCGGCGATTGCCTACTTGCGAGTGGCGTCACCCCGCGCTCTGATAGAATTGCTACCAATGCTGCGCAACGATCCCGACCGCCTCGTTGCGGGGGGTGTCAAGCAGATCATGGCTGAGTTGGGCGTTAGCGACTCACCCGCAACCGCCGGCTCCCCTGGGGGCGCTAGCCCCGCTTCCAGCTATCAGGGAATAGCCGGTTTTGAGGCCACATAAAGAAGTTTGAACTTTGAAGTTTGAATTTTGAAGGCGTTCAGGATTCAAACTTCTCCCCTCGAAATTTGACCGTGCGGCAACCGGCATCGTCAGGATAAACTACCTAAATGCTTACCAGTGTAGACCGGCTATTATTTGTCAGAGGAGTGCCCATTTTTAAAGAGCTGCGGGATGATTTTCTCGTCCGGCTTGCTTCTGTTATGGACGAGCTTTCATTTCCGGCAAATCACACGATTTTTACCCAAGGTCAGGAGGGGCGCTCGCTCTACATCGTCGTTTCTGGCAGGGTTCGTGTTCACATTGGCGAGCAAGATTTGGCTCAACTCGAGCAGGGAGCTTGTTTTGGCGAGATGTCTTTGTTTGATGCTGAACCGCGCTCCGCTTCCGTCACGACTGTAGACCCCTGCGAGTGCCTGATGCTCACCCAGCAGCAACTCTACGACGCCATTGAAGAAACGCCGGGAATTGCTGTTAATATTATCCGCCTTCTCTCCCGCCGCATTCGCGAATTCAACCGCAAGCTCAATGCTAAAGAGTCTGAAACTCCCCCGCCCGAGTTGCAAGGCGCAGGGCGCAGTTCGGGGGGATAGCACCGCCCCCTGCGCCCGCTCAATTCACCGGCTCTCTTGACATTCACCCACAAATGTGCTATTGGAAGGTGAGAGGACAAGAGTGCCGGTTTCTCCCCTACCAACCCGAACCAAATCCCTTCATTTCTTCCCTCTGCGACCTCTGCGCCCTCTGCGGTTTATAAAATCATCACCTCTGCGGAACTGCGCAGTCACCCACCCCCACCGGCACTCAGCCAGCGGTAGCAGTAAGCCGGTAAAATAATAGAATCGCGAACCGGCTCACCTACAGGGGCGAGCGCGTCTTGAAGCGAAGCGCTACTCCCACCGGCACTTTAACAGTCAGCGGCGCTTCCGACAAGTTGTGCAGCGCCAGCACACCGGCATCTGGGGATTTGCGCCAGAAGCACAGCGCCTGCGGGGGTAGGGTTTCCAGCCATTGCAGTTCGCCAGAAGCGAGCGCCGGCAGCCGTTTGCGGGTTAGAATCATTTTGCGCACGGCATGCAGCAGCGATTTCGGCTGAGAGTTGCGCTTCGACATTTACTTTAGTGTAGCAGTAAATTGCGGCGCTGACAACCGGCGCGTAGAGTTTGTCCGCTTTGGAGAAGCCGGCGTTTATTCCACTGTTCCACTGCATTGGGGTGCGCACTCCGTGGCGGTCGGGTAGGGAGATGTCGTCGCCGGTGCCTATCTCGTCCCCATAGTATAGTACCGGCGCTCCAGGTAAAGTCAGCAGCAGGGAGTGCATCAGTTCTATTTTACGCCGGTCGTTGCCCATCAGGGGTGCCAGCCGGCGGACAACTCCCCGATTGGCGAAATGATCCCGGCTGTCTCGGGCGCAGTGACTGAAGAGGAATTCCAGCTCCGCATCCGCCGCTACCGGATTAAAATTCAGCTCGTCGTGATTGCGGAGAAATGTCGCCCACTGACAGCCTTTTGGCACTTGGGGGGTATTTTCCAGCACTTCCACCACGCAGGAACTGTCTGCTTTTGCCAGGGCGAGGTAAAGCCGCGACATCAGCGGAAAGTGGAAAGCCATTTGGAACTGATTGCCCTCCCCGAAATATTCTAGCAGTTCTTCCGGAGACATGCAAGCTTCTGCCAGCAAAACTGCGTCGGGATATTGGGCGTCAATCACTTGGCGCATTTTCTGAAATATTGGCGTGTGTCTCTGGCAAATTCTCGCAGGTTCCCTCCCGCTCGAATAGGTAAGGTACAGCGTCAGCGCGTCAGCCGTCTGCGCCCATGTCCAGCCAGAATTGTAGGACATCTAGCATGGCTTGTCGCACCTGGGGACTGTCGCAGTTAAAATCTGGCTGGCTGCTGTAAAACCGGTGCCAGTAATATTCGCCGGTTTGGGCGTCGTAAGTCCAGTTGGATGTTCCCACATCTGAGAAGATAATGGGGGCACCCTGATATTTTGCCGGTGTCGGACTCCAGACCTAGAAATATCGCCAGGGGGAGTTTTTGGAACTGCGGGAGTGCAGGAACCAGGGGTGCCGGTCTGAGGTGTGGTTGAGGACTAAATCCACAATGACTCGCATACCGCTTGGAGTGGATTTCATCGAGTGCCATCTTGAAGTCTTCCAGCAAGCCGTACTGGGGATGGATGCCATAGTAGCTGGCTACGTCGCAGCCGTCATCTTTGAGGGGTGAGGGGTACATGGGTAGGAGCCAGATGCAATCGACTCCCAGCCATTCCAGGGAGTCGAGTTTCTGGAGCAAGCCGGTGTTGTCCCCATAACCGTCGTTATTGCCGTCAGCAAAAGCGCGAATATAAAGTTCGTAGAAGATGGCATTGCTATGCCAGTTAGACATGTTACTCCCTTTGGTGATTTCAGTCAATGTTTAGTGAGTGTGGGGGCGCTTTTTTCTGAACTCTGCTGTCCTATTTTCTCATATACCCCGATAAATCTTTCATGGAAAGGGGGTGCCGGTTCAGCATTTGGCTATGCTTCTGGCTCCTAAAAGCTCATTTGGCTCTGATTGGTTCTTAAAAGTTCATTTGGCTCTAACCGCTTATTTTTATTGACTTCGGCGCAACACTCTCTTTATAATAAGACTGATCAGAACGCTCGCTAGGGAGGGCCAAACATGAAAGAGATGGTCAGATTATCTGCGTCAGGCGAAAAAAGAGTTGACAAAGCTCGCAGAGAGCAAGGTTGGGACCGTTACGAGAAGCCGTGGGCGGAGAAAGCCTTAACGTCAGTAGCAACCCTGAAGCGGTTTTGGAGAAAGGAGAAAATTGGGCGTGACTATTTTGAAAGCATTTGTGAAGCTGTAGGGGTAAACTGGGAAGAGGTTGCTGAACCCAGGGAGATGGGAGAATCCCAGATTGACGCCCTAGTGCGACAGGTGCGGGAGAGGGTACGCGGCGACATCCAGTATCGATGTGGCACAATGAAGGTGCTGGACAGGGACTTCTCTATTGAGGTGAATGACATCTACACGAGGGTTTACATCCTGCAGGGAATTAGCGCATCTAAGCACATCGACTTTTCCAAAATGCAGGAAAGCGTCAACCCAGAAACCTTTGACCGCATCGGATTGAGTCCGCGCCTGGATGAGCGGCGAATTCCAGTAATAGAAGCGGTGGAAAGTTACGACAAGTTGATGGTTTGGGGGAAACCGGGTTCGGGTAAAACCACCTTTTTGAAATATTTGGCCATTCAGTGCAGTGAAGGGGAATTTGAATCTGACCTCGTCCCGATTTTCGTCACCCTGGAAGATTTTGCCGCAGCTGATGGACAGATAGGTTTACAGACCTATATCCAACAGCAATATAACCGGGTTAAGGAGACAGAGGTAACAGAGTTACTCAAAAACGGAAAGGTGCTGGTGCTGCTGGATGGACTGGATCAAGTCACCGAGGCGCGGAGTCAGCGGGTTTTGCAGCAAATTAAGGAGTTTTCTGACAAATTTCGCGACAGTAAGTTTGTGATAACTTGCCGAATCGCTGCGCAAGATTACCGTTTTGAGGGATTCGGAGACGTAGAGGTCGCTGATTTTGATAAGGAGCAAATTGACCAGTTTGCCCACAAGTGGTTTAACCCTGATACTAATAAAGCTGACCGATTTGTGCGCCAGCTGAACGAACCGGAAAATGAGCCGGTGAAAGAATTGGCGACAAATCCGCTGCTGCTGACGTTGCTGTGTTTGGTGTTTGAAGAAAGCGACAGCTTTCCTTTGCGCCGTTCCGACCTCTATGAAAAAGGAATAGACCTGCTTCTCAAAAAATGGAATGTCCGGCGCAGTCTCGAGCGGGAGCATGTTTACCAGCAGCTCTCGCTGCAGCAAAAGGAGGACTTACTCAGCCAGATTGCCTCGACAACATTTGAGCTGGGGAACTATTTCTTTCGTCAGCAAGACTTAAAGTGGTATATTACTGACTGGATCGGGGAATTACCGGAGGCTCAAACTGACCCACAGCTGCTGACACTGGATAGTGAAGCAGTGCTGAAGTCGATTGAAGCGCAGCACGGATTGTTGGTGGAACGCGCCAACAGAATTTACTCGTTCTCTCATTTGACATTTCAGGAATACTTCACAGCTCGAAAAATTGTCACCTGTTCAGCTCCAGAGGAATTTGAGTTGGCGTTTCAAAATCTGCTCAGCCATATCACAGACCGGCACTGGCGAGAGGTGTTTCTGCTGACTGTCCAGATGCTGCGAAAACCGGATAACCTGCTGCGGCGGATGAAACAGAAAGCTGATCGCATTATGGAGAAGGATGAAAAGTTGCAGGAACTGCTGGTGTGGTTGAGGGAAAAACAGCGATCGGTCAGCGTTAAATATAAAGATGCGTGTGTTCGAGCGGCGTATTTGGAAAAGATTATGAACAATTACGCCAGGGCTATTTGTGCTGAGGAGGGCACGCTAGAATATGACATATCTCTCGATTGGGCATTAATTGGTGCCTTAGGTGTGGCTGCTGTCCGCGATCCATATTTAGATGCTGAGTGCGCTAGCGGGGCTGAAACCTCTCTTGAACGAAACATCGATTCGCAATATAATAATGACAGCCCACCCCTCCTTGACTACAGTAAGGCAAGAGACCGTTACGAGCTGCACCTACTTGCCGGTATTCGCAGCAGTCGGGATGGAATTCTCTACCGGGCCATTGAGAAAGCCGGCAATCCTGAAAAGGTCAACCCTGAACTGAAGAACGCTCTGGAAGAACTGAAAACCAAATTGCCCAATCCAGTAGACAATGAGGCGTGGTGGGAATCTGAAACAGGTAAGGATTGGACTGAGCAATTAAGAGATGTTATGATTCGGTATCGCAACATTGGTTATGATTGGCACCGGCATTTCAGCTGCGAACAGCGGTCAAAACTAAAGCATTACTACAATGCCAATAGGTTGCTGGTGGATTGCCTGAATAGCGATTGTAACGTATCCCCCGCAGTGCGACAGGAGATTGAGGATACCTTGCTGATTGCCGGTTGCGGAAATTGAGGGGTGCCGGTAGGCTGTTTGCTGGGGGTGGCACAGGCGAGACGCCTGTGCTACAATTTGGCTTGATAAGGGTTGGCACAGGCGAGACGCCTGCGCTACAATTGGGTTGGAATTACTTGGAAGTCAAAAGCAAGATGCTGGCGACAGCAAGCCCTATTCCCGCCCATGCAGATGGGGATAAGTGTTGGTGCAGGAAAAATGCGCCTAGCAGGTTATTCAACACGAGGCCAAAAACTCCGAGTAAAGCGGCTACTTGGCCCAAAGGAACCTCTGACCAGAGATAAAGTTGCCCGACGATTCCCAACAGGCGAGTGACGAAAAATACTGAAAACCAAGGGTGATGCAGACTGGCGAGGTGAAAGCCGAGTTTGGACATGCAGGCGGCTGCTGGAATTTCGCCAATAATAAAGGTAAGCTTGGTGGCGAGTGCTACTATTATAACAGTCTTCATGGGCGCGGGGAAAGAGCAGGGGGTGGGGGGCTGTGAAAAAAGGTTATTGGTATCTTGTCAGCTGGATGTTCCTTTGGCGTAGCTGTTCTTAAAAGTTGTTGATGATTACCGGCGGATTTGCTCTTGGGGGTGGATAACTGGGATAGGGGAGTGGATAGGGAAGGGGATATGCCGGTGCGGCGGGATATGCCGGTGCGGGATAGTTGGGATATGCCGGTGCGGCGGGATATGCCGGTGCGGGATAGTTGGGATATGCCGGTGGGGAATATGCCGGTGGGGGATAGTTTGGATATGCCGGTGGGGGATAGTTTGGATATGCCGGTGGGGGATAGTTGGGATATGCCGGTGGGGAATATGCCGGTGGGGGATAGTTGGGATATGCCGGTGGGGAATAGCCCGGATATGCCGGTGGGGAATATGCCGGTGGGGAATAGCCCGGATATGCCGGTGCGGCGGGGGAGGCGGGATATGCGTCTCCAGAACCGGCTTGCTCTTCGGTGTTTGTGAGTGTGGGATTCACCGGCAATCCTTGAGTGTCATATCCAATCCCGAAAAAGCCCTCCACAGCACGACGCCCCATGCGGTCGAGGAGGGGTTGCAGAGGTATGGCTAAAGACTTCTGGGCGCTAAAGGCAATCATGGGAACAGACATCCCCATTGCGACAGCTAGCAACCCGAATCCCCTGTGAAGCTGATGGTTTTGAGCAATCATATTATAGTCCCAAGTTGTAGGCGGTTTTGAGGTACTGAGAAACCCGGGTTCTTTAAGAAACCGGGTTTCTGGGGCGCACTTCATCCAACTGAAACCCGCTATAAAGTGCGGTCGCGCAACTCAACCTAAAACGAATCTGTCAGCAGATAAACAGAGTCTGTAGCTAGGGCATAGGGCGAGAGTTAGGCGCATTGCCGTAGATATAAGCGCTAGGAACCCAAAAATTTGTGCCGGCTAGCTTGTACCAGCGAGCGTCTGGGGTTCCCAATTGCAAATCGTTGACTGTCTCGCCATAAGTCCAGCCGTCAAACGAAAGCGTCTGGCGATAAGCCACGTTTTGGTTGCTGCGATCCGAAAGACGAGGGCTATTGCGCAGATTCACCCCTGTCGTTGACATTACCCAGCCAGAAAAGTTAACCTGATTGATACCGCCAGGGGGAGGCATGGTCGCAGTTCCGCGAACCCAAAACGACAAGTCGGGGCGATTGTTAACACTGGTGAGAAAGCCGATAACCGTAACATTGTTACAGCCATATTCGGTAAACTTGTTCCCGAGCTGGTTTGCACCGCGCAAACTAATTCGACCGTTAGGCTGAATGCTCTCAACTACCCCCACATGTCCGTAAGTCCGGTTTGCGCCTGGAAACGACGGCTGCATGACTGCAATAGCACCTTGCTGAGGACCGGAAATCCGGCGGAAACCCAGATTGGGCAAACTGTAAATCATGTCCTTAGCGTTGCCAACTGCACCTTGCAACCCAAAGCGGTTTTTCACATAGCCCACGCACTGGCAAAACCCCGCACTTTGAGCCAGACTCGGACTGGGGGTCAGGGGAATAACAGGGAGTGAGCCGATAGCTAAGGCGACACTTGAACCGGCTAACAAAAGCTGCTTCTTGTAACCGGCTGCGACTGCTGCAATTAAACGTTTGGTGTTCATGGGTGTTAAGGTGTTAAGATAGTAAGGTGGTTTGCCGGCATTTCGCGCACAGCGCTCCGCGTCTAAGCTCTGCAGCTAGACTGTGGAATCGCAGGCGCTTAACGCCACTTGACAGGTGCGGTTTAACCCGTGCGCAAAAGCGCAATAACTGAAAGGTGAAGGAGTGGGAGTTGCTTTTTGATGAACTTGGCTGCCCACACTTTGAATATGCCACGCAAAAAAGGCGATGTAACGGGTTTTTGGCTCAGGCTTTAGCGCAGGTTTCGGCTCATTTAGATCCGCCAGTTCATTCGGCTCATGTGCTTGCTCACCCAAGCTCCTAAAGGTTCATTTGGCTAATGTGCGGGCTCACCCAAGCTCCCAAAAGCTGATTCGGCTGATCTTCTTGACTTCCCCGCCCAAGTGTGTTTATAATAAAGATGATCGGGCATGATAGAGGGCCAAAACTGAAAAAAAGCAGACGCTCTGCGAAAAGTAAACCAAAAATTGAGAAAGCCCTGCCGTGGCGGTGTTTGCTGTTTGAAAAACAAGCCGGTTGAGAGCCGCGCACCGGCACTTCAGCTGCGAAGTGCCGGCAAGCACTCAAGCGTTAATGCAATGCCAGACGGTTGCTGGTATATTGCCTGAATATAGCAGTTATAAATTATTTGAGAAATCCTTTCTCTTTTTCTTCCTTGGCGCTCTAAGAAAGCGGGAAGCCGAGAAAGCGCGTATATGGCGTCTTGGCGGTTGATTTAAAACTAATTTTTACTCCTCAATAACGAACCGCTAAAGCCATTGTAATCTTTCCCCCGAAGTGCGACAGGAGATTGAGGATACCAAGCTGATTTACGGCTGCCGAAATTTAGGAAAGCCGGTCTGTGCTGCAGCCGCACCGGCTTCCCTTGCAGGACAGGCGATAGCGCAACACGGATACCCGAAATTAGGATAAGGATAAAAACAGATTAATTCATTCTTCTCCGCAGTTTAGCCGCCTCGTGCTGTCAGGGGTTGGCTGTCACCACGCACGCCAGCCACTTTCCCCAGCTGTCTGAGAAATACCCAAAGCCGGTGCGGGTAAAATCACTCCCAAAAGTGCCGGTTGCCCTTGACAAAGAACAGAGAAGCCGGTTAACCTGATAGAGGTATTTTCTTGAGCAGTTCTAAATGATTTGTGAAACCCTCTCTCTTTTCCTTGGCGCTCTTGGATCAGGCGCGGTTTCTTAAAAAAATAATTTTCACAACTCAATAACGAACCGCTATATAGTATAATATTATACCCTAAAAGTTAAGCGCAATTGCGCTCCGGACAGAGGATGCCCAATGCGATGATGCGCAATGCCCTTAAGGGGTTAGGGGTTAGGGGTTAGGGGTTAGGGGTTAGGGGTTAGGGGTTAGGGGTTAGGGGTTAGGGGTTAGGGGTGAGGAGGGAAGTGATAATTGAAGACCGTCCCAATGCGATGATGCCGAATGCCGAATGCCCAATCCAAAATCCTTGCATCCCCCAATCCCCAATGCCGAATCGCCAATGCCCCATGCCGAATCCCCAATGCCCCATGCGATGATGCCAGTTCAATCTGTTTGCTCTCGCATCAAAGCCCGAAACTGCCACTGTCTGCGAATCCTGTTCAAGTCAGAGTCAGTTTTGGCCATTTCTAAGTATCTCTCAGGATTGAGAGTGATGGCTTTTTTCAGGCTCTCAATGGCTGGGTGAACTTTCCCCTGCAAAGCATAACAGCAAGCCTTGTTGTACCAGATGTGACCGAGAGCGGGGTTGACTGCCAAGGCTTCGTCATAGCTGTCTGTAGCGTTATCATAGCGACAGAGTTTCGTCAAGGCATTGCCCCGGTTCGTCCAGGTTTGACAGTCGTCTGGCTTGAGGGCCAAGGCTCTGTCGTAGCTGGCGAGCGCCTCTCGATAGCGACCTAACTCAGACAGGGCAATTCCCCGGTTGTTCCAGGCTTCGCAGTCATTGGGTTGAAGTACCAAGGCTCTTGTCGTGCTGGCGATGGCGGCTTGGTGGCGACCGAGTTTGCGCAGGGAAATGCCGCGCAAATTCCAGGCTAGAGACATGTTAGGTTTAATCGCCAGAGCTTGGTCATAGCACCTGATGGCGTCCTGATATCGCCCAAGCTGCTCTAAAGCTGCGCCCCGGTTGCTCCAAGCTTCCGGAAAGTCTGGTTTGAGGGCGAGAGCGCTGTCGTAGCTGGCGATGGCGTCGTAGTGCCGGCCCAACTTTTCCAGGGCTAAACCCCGCTGGTTCCAGACTGCGCAGTCGTCGGGGTGAAGGGCTAGGTGCCGGTCGCAGCCGGCGACTGCTTCTTCGAGGGTGTGTGAGTTTTCCACTGCCATACTTGTTGTGTTACCGCTATGCATGACTGCGGAGTGCCTGCAGCCGGTGGCGCTGCTCTTTCACCTTTGTGCCGGCAAGGCTTGCTCCTGTTCTCATGTCCTATAGTTTATATGCTGTATTATTTTCTCGCCGGCAAGACGTTTGATTTGCGCACAATCAAATTTCTTGGGTCAACCGGCACGGGCGGGAGCGTGTGGGAGTCGAGGGCGCGTAGGGGCGGGTTCATCCAAGATGTCTGTCAGTCAGGGAAGAGGTCTGTAAACTGCGGCGACCCCAATTTTACAGGCGCAATCCAGCTGCAGGCGCTGCCGGTGCCGGTCCGAAGCACCCACCGGCTCCCCGGATTGGATTTTCTTTAGAATTCTCAAGGGACAGCCGGCGTAGAATCCGCACGCCATCAACTTTATTGGCCTTCAAAGAGGAGAGGAATCCTCTCCAAAGCCCTTGGAAGTGGGGATTTAGGAATGTTGTTCTAACAGGTAGATGGCGTTATAAAGCCTAATTTATCACACGAGCGCGAAGTGCACCGAAGTTGCAACTCACCAGTGCGGGACAGCAGCAGCGCAGTTGCCATTGCAAGGGTTAGGGCACTGGTAGCCGAGGGGAACCGCCCGTGGGTGCCGGCACTCTTTACCGCCGGCTCAAAGGAACGCCCCCGTCGCGCCAAGACCAGTCCTCCAACCCCGAAGGGCTGTGCCGGTCATTGCCCACAAGTCCCAGAACGCTGCTCCCAGAGCATTGGATGCCGGCTCGCCCTACTTCCAGCCCGGTCTCCCCCTGCCGGCATTAGCAAAAATCCCTAATTACTGATAATAAACTCCGGGAAGTAATGCCCGGTTGCCGGTGGCTCTGAAAAACAGCTCCGCCAAAAGCAGTCTGGTGCCGGCGTCAGGCTCTCGCACGCCCGAACGCCGGCCAAATCAAGACAGACGCTCAGCAGCAGCCGCGCCGGCTTGAAAATTCCTCCGCCCTCCCGCCTGGTTTGTTTTCACGGGAGCGAGCGAACAAAAAACTATCCGATAGAAAAGTTTTTAAATAAACAGGGCTGAAGACCAGTTTTGTATATAAGCATTCTTCCGGATAATAGATAAATTTCCCTCAGGGGCGGAACATCTCTCTCCCCATCCCCGCAATCCCCACCTTCCCTCCCAGAGCCGCCGCCACAGCCACCCCAGGCGGGCTGCGCCGCACCGCTTCACAAGGGTGACAACAGCTCCCCAGCGTTGCGCCCCGGTTGTTCCAGGCATCGGAGAAGTTGGGTTTTAGCAATGGCAGTGACTGTCATCCGCCGGCATGGGTCCTGGGCGACCTCAGTCAAACAGTGCGGTAGCCGCTTAGCAAGTAGCGAACGCCTGCCCCAGACAGCTCTGTTCTTATTCTGCCTCCTCCCCTGCGCGGTTCGCGCGCGTCTCCCAGATACCGCTTCTCAGGCCATACCCGCAGCGCCACAAGCCGGTTCTCCCGGGCTGAGGGGAAGTCTTATTTAATTGCCAGCGTCGCTGGGAAGGCCATCTCGAAGGGAACCCTAAGTTTCCCAGCGCCGCGCTACGGCTGTGCCAGAACCCCCACTGTGCAGGGCGCTCGTTACGAGTCGCGCGACTGTCAGCCGGTTCAGATTTGAGCCAGACCTCTCTGCCCCATGCCGGTGCGGGAATCCTGTCCCTTCAGGCGCTTCTGGCAACCCTTTTTCGACCGGCGCAGCCATTCGAGCTGTTCGAGCGCCACCCGCTCCACCCACTCCAGCAGTTCTGGATAGTTCTCAAAGTAACCCTTCTGTGAGTCCTTCAGTTTCGTGGCCAGATTCCAGCAACGCTTGTTCATACAGGACCTCAGGACAAACACCCACCATCGGGCGCGCTCTAGGGCTTCCTCGAAGCTGACGGCTTCAGCTTTTAGCTGTTGCAAGCGCACTTTTTGCTTCTGCAAGACTTCCCGCAATGCCTGTTTGTTCGCGTCAGTGTAGGCATGGGTTTCTATGTCCATTTCTGTCAGTTTAATAAGGTTTTCTAGCGCTGTCCATTCCTCACACCTGGCCAGCAACTGAATCACCGCCTCCAGCCAGCACCGCAGGATGCGATAGCTGCAAAATAGTCCCCCTTCCCCCTCAACCACAATCAAAAATATGTAGTCCCATTTCCAGGCATCTTCCGGTTTTTCGTGCTTGGGCTTTTGTTTTGGGAAGGACAGCTTATGGGCGGCCTTTCCTGTCCCCTTAGCGATATCGGCCATCACGATTTTGAGAGAACGCGGATTTATGTAGTCGGTTAAACGCTCAGTCATAAGTAACGCACTCTGCAACTTCTAAGTTGGACAATGGGCTGGAGTGAGCGGACTTTTAAATTTATGCGGTTGAGCTTGGCCCCTGGGGGACTCAGACGCTCTTCGTCTGCTCTGCTTACTATAATATCGCTATTTTGTGAGATTGTCTAGTCAAAAGAGTGGGATTTGCAAAACTTTAACAAAAATTAACAATTGAGGCTTGTGAGTTCGGGAAGCTGTAAAGCCTAAAGGAAGCCGGCTGGGACATTCCGCTGCCAAAGGAGAATGTCCCCTCCCGAGGTGCTGAAAGGGCCAGATAAAGAAAAGGATGGAAGGATTGACCGGAAACAGCAGAGTTGGAGCCAGAGAAATCCCGCAGATCGCTCCTCCTCCAAGAGGAAAGCAGTGCTTTGTGATTGCCGTCTCGTCGTGCGGAGGGACGCCCTTGCGGTGACTGGCACAGCCCTCGGCTGCCGGTCGCACAATACCCCCTGGCGCTCCCGGCTTTAGATGAGTGCCGGCTTTCCCCCACGCTCTGCTGCCATCGCGCTCAGAACTAGCTAGACTCTCCTTGAAGGGGGTGGCTCCTCCTAGCTTCAAGCAGGCCAATGGCCAGCCACTTTAATCCCCGGCAGGGCAACGGCTGCGCTCGCTGTTGAGTGGGAACCGGCAGCCCCTGCCCCTGCCCCACAGCGATTCGGTGCCGGTTGAAAATCGCTTTCTTTGTGAGAAAAACGGCGCTCTCAGGCTAGAGTGAACAAATGGCCTGACTTGTTTAAAATTTTTGCAGCCGGCATGTAAAGGCGGCCCCCCGTGGCCGCCTCCCCGTGGCCGCCCCCTTTGCCTGAACCGCGTTTAACTCTCCCCGCCTGCGGGCTTTGCCTCATAGGAGCGCTGCCCCCACAAAGCGAGCCGGTGTGCCGGTGTGCGCGGCGGTGATGTTGGCGGCGGCGGGCGGGCGCGTGCCGGTCTTGATTGGGGTGGCCGGTCTTGCTGGCTTCCGCTGGCAGCAAAGCCGGTGCCCTGTCAACTCGACCCAGCGGGCTTCGGGGAGGGCTGGCGGACAGGGCCCAACCTCTGTGCAAAATCCGCTACGAAAGCCTAGGCCCACAGGCAGGCACTCTTGAGCTCCCGACCTGCGGCGGCGCTGCACTTTTGCCGTAAAGATTCAGCGCCGCGTTACCGGCAAAAGCATGCGAAGGGGAGAAAAAGCGTATCACTCAAGCAAAAATACTGCGCCCCGGCTGCCGGTGGGCATGCCCTGATTTTTGCCCATTCAAGCCGGTATATTTGCAAAATTGACACCGGCACTGCCAAGAGACGCCGCACCGGCACCGCAATTTGGGGAAATTTGGCGCAGCGAGCGCAACAAGCAAGGGACATCACACCTACAGGAAATCGGGAGCATGGCAGCCCCGCAACTTTAGTTCGGGGCGGAAATGCGACGGGTGCGGATTCATCCGCCTTCCACATTCACTTGTAATGATGTGGGTCATTGATCCAGGCTTCTGTAATAGCAGAACTTACCTTACCAGTAGTGTCATAGAAGTAGGCATGAGTCAGGCAATTTCAGTTGCCGGTTGCACAGTTGCAGGGCCAACATAATGATTGTTATGCCTGCAAAAGCTTATTTGTCATCTTCATAAAACTTTACATCAGGGCGGGACTGGTGTTATTTTGTGTTACTATATATAGAATACAGCTATAAACAGTTTAAGGGAGGCGATCGGGGTTGGCTCCGAGCAAGACAGCTTCATTCGTAACGGAACTACCACTGGGAGTAGATAGCAAGCATGCTTGCCGAGTTGCTGTCGCGGTTTCAAGCAGGGCGACAGCTGTATAATGCTTGCTTAAATAAGGAGATGGTGCGGATGAATCTAGTCCGGAACTCAGAGCTATACCAAGCAGCGAGGAAAATCCCGAGAGAGCAAAATAAAAAACGTGGTGAGGCTTTTACTGCTGCGCGTCAAACTTCTCGTTATAGTGAGTATGAACTTCATGCCTATGCAACGATAGTCAGCAGTAAGTCTAAGTGGATATCGGAAAAGTTAGACGACCCGGCAGACTTTAGCCACTCGCGCATTTAAGGCGAGTCAGAGAGTGCTGTTCCAGCGTGCTAAAAAGGTGCGCTACAAAGTCCCCACTCGGTTTAAGTCTGTAGAGGGGAAAACCAACAAGCAGGGGCTGAGGTGGAAAAATAACCAAGTAGTCTGGGGCGAGTTAAAGCTGACTCCCATTATTGACTGGAACAATTCCGTAATGAACTGTGGACTAAATTCCCCAGTCAAGTACATTAGGTTATTGTGGCGGGAACTGAATGGTAAGCGCCGGGGGGATGTTCAGTTAGTCAATGAAGGAGACCCCTACCAAAAACAAAAGAACTATATATCTGATGGTGTAGTTGGATTAGACCTGAATATCTCTAATATAGCTTTTGTAGGAGATAGCGGAGCTGGCTTATTGCCATTTGCAGAGGGAGTGCCAGCATTTGAGCGAGAGGTAAAAGCCTTACAGCGCCAGATGGAGAGGTCAAAACGCGCCAACAATCCTGAGAACTACAATCCTGACTTTGAGGGGAAGTGGGGGCGTAAGACGATAACCAAGAAAGGTACGTGTAAAAAGGGTAAAAGGAGCTTGAATAATTCAAAGACATACCAGCGCGTAGCGCGTAAAAACGTGAATTAGAGCGCAGAAAATCTGCTCGTTGATGCCGAAACTGGAACCTGCGGCGCTCAAAGTCCCCCTTTTTAAGGGGGATTTAGGGGGATCGAAACTGGGCTAAAAGCCAGAAAAATCAGGATTGTTCCCTTAAGTTGACACCAATGGCACGGGGGCCCGCCGATGGCGCAGCCTGGGAACGCGGATCGGTCGGCTCTGCCTCCTTTCGACCACATGCAGCATTATTAGCCTGATAACTTATCCGTGACCCACATCTTTCTTAACATTCCAGCCGTCTTGCGAGAAGCGGATTCCAGCCACTAACTTAACAAGTCTTAACGGGTTGCTTTTTGACAATCAACTCTCACTATTGAAAATCAGCCACAGCAGAATCACAGGCCCGGGCGGTCGTCAATTGTTAAGAAAGATGCGGGTAAGGCACAGCCCCGCAGGGCAGGGGAGCTACTCATGTCCTTCTCCCCCTTCCCTAGAAAGAAAGGGAGAAAAGAACCTGTGGGAATGAGGGGAAAAGGGGAGAGGGCGGTTAGGTTTCAGACCGGCGGTTTATCCAACTGAGAACCGCTATAATTAGAGCTAATATTCCACTGCGGTGGGCGCTTGTATGTAAAAGAGAAAGTGTTTCCACCGGCAATCACCCGGCGCATCTCATCACACATAGGATAGCTGCCAGCCCCACTCAATTTTACCCAGCCTCGCGCCCGCGTCAAAGCCACAAATAACGAGTTGCGGAGATTGATATTGCTCTCATCCCTGGCCACACTGTCAAACCCAACCACATACACCAGATCAGCCTCATTCCCCTTAGCTCGATGGATGAGAGAAACTGTAACTCCCCCCTCCCTCCAGAATTGGTTTCGGCTGTCATTATCGCGCTCTAAATCATTAATCTTTTGTGCCGTGGGAATATAGATATCAATTCCCCGATCCTTCAAAAATCCAGCGACTTCAGTTTCCTGTTCCATTGCCTCCTCGGCATTCGCTCCTAAAACCACGACTAAAATATCCCGCGACGGTTTCAGTCCCTCAACTTCGAGGTTCTGGCGGATGTTATGCGCTAAAGCAGTCAGTTCAGCTTCCCTTGATTCATACATCTCGAACTCTAAAACTGGCTTTTCCCAAAGAGCCGGTACAGGATTGGGAGAATGTTGCCAAGGTCGGTGCAGAGTGATTTGCTGACCGTTGCAAAAGTTTCCTGTGACTTCGTAACCAATCCCCTCCCAGTCCTTTTTCTTCGTAAATCCTGAAAGCATCCCCTCTGGGCGCAGCAATCCCATGCCAATCGCGTGAGCGGCAGTAAGAATCGGAGCCGGCGTGCGGTAGCAGGTTTTCATAACCGCGCTTTTTTGAATGCCCCCTTTGTGCGCGCCCACTACTATATTACTTAATTCCTCACCGAATAATTCCTTAGCGGTAGGGACTTTTAGACCGTGCAGGGTTTGCGCTTCATCGTATACCCATATCAACCGGCGCTTTTCTGGGTGTTGCGGGTCAACAGGTCGCAGAGCTTGCCACGCCATCCAGTAAATTGGCTGTTTTCCATTATACTTCAACTCGTCGCCAACCACAAGGTCTTGCCCTTCATCAATGAGAATGGCATCAAACATGGGAGTGATTTCTGTAGCCTTCAGCAATTGGATAACCACATCCGCCACCATTTCAGGCGGCGTGTAATTGCAACTCCGGTTGAGAGGGAAAGGCTTGATATTGTGCGCTTTACAAATTGTCCGGTACAGCCCGGGTTGATCTTTTGTTCCCCAGGCGTGAAAGACTCGCAGCTTAGAATTCTGCGACTCGTACTGAACCTCGCCCTTGCTGAAGTGATGCAACCAGAGCTTCACTTGTCCAATCACCAGATCGTAGAGCGAGCGCGTGAAAAACACCAAGGCAATGTCCCATTCTGGGTGCTGCAAGTGCGTCCACGCTGCTTTCTGGCACAGCACGACTGTTTTCCCAGAACCGGCAATCCCACGAAGAAAGCTGCGGGCCTGGGGGAATTCTTTGACCAAGATGTGCGAGATCGGCTCCGATCAATTCTAGCTGGATCGCGACATTAGCCATCACAGTGGAACGGTTCGCGGACATTCTTTTATCCTCTTAATCGCGGAATAGTCCAAGCTTAATTCAGGATCTGGAACTTCGCAAGGGCAGTTTGGGGAAGATAAAAAGTTACCCGAAGTTCACCGAGGTGAGCCCACCGGCATCTCTGTGAATAGATGCACCTACCTCTCTGCTGCCGGTGAATCCAACCCGCAAATCCCGCAGCGTTCTCCCGACTAGGGAAAAGAAAAACTCGCTCGCGCAAAGGCAATTCAACGCGACGAGGATCTCAACTTGAGTTAAGCGCGGATTGCATAAAAAGCCAAATGCCAAGTTGTCTGAAAAGACAGTTATCCCGCTTTTGTCATTTTGGGGCAAATTGACGAATTTGCGGCATTTCAGCCAACGGCAGATCGGGCTTTCACCCTGGGCAAGATAGAAAAGGGATAAAAGACGCCCTGAAAACATCGAGATCCTCCCCAGGAATGGAGGATGCCCTAGTGGAACTGTTCCACCGGCAGCCGGTGGCTGCTGGGTGGTGCCGGTCGAATCACTGCACGACAATCCCTTGCAGGAGATTGCTACCCAACTCAAAGGTTGGGCAGCGTCAGCGCGGGTAGTGGCTGGCAACTCAATGTCAGGAAAGCCGTTTTCTCCTCCAGGCATGGAGGCAATAAGTTATTCTATCACATACCGCGCCCTGCGCCATCCGGCGAGCCGGCTGATAAATATCTTTTGCCTGCTACAGATTAAAGATATCCCCGCCCCTAAGAGGCACTTCCGTTATTGCCGGTAGTGTTCCGGCGCTGGAGCAGAAATTGATAGGCCACTTCAAAATCCGCTGCCACAATACGGAGAGCCATCAAGTTCGTAAATCCCTGCGCCCGATAGCGCCGAATAGCTTGCAGGGTAGCCTGATTGCAGAGCAGTGCGAGTTCGGCACCATTCCAACCTTCCGTGCGCACAGCCCAAGTCACCAGGTTAACATCTTCTGCCACGGGGCGCTCGCGATTGTGAACCCGCAAAATGTCCAGCCGGCTCGTGACATCCGGCAGGTCCACCTTCAGCTGCAAATCCAGACGACCGGCTCGCAACAGAGCGGGGTCAATCATATCAGGCCGGTTGGTCGCACCAACAATCAGAACGCCGTTACAAGACTGTATGCCATCTATCTCCGTAAGAAGCTGGCCGACAACACGAGCGCTGACACCGGAGTCCCCGTCAGAACCCCCTCTCACCGGCACGAGGGTATCAATTTCATCGATAAAAATCACGCAGGGCGCTGCTTGCCTGGCTCTCGCAAACAATTCGCGCACAGCTTGCTCCGACGCCCCCACCCAGCGGCTGTGAAGTTCCAGTCCGTTGACAGAAATAAAATTCGCCCGTGCCTGAGCGGCTACAGCTTTTGCCAGCAGTGTTTTGCCAGTTCCCGGCGGACCCCACAGCAGAATTCCCCGTGGGGATACCGCTCGCATGTGCCGGTACAGTTCCGGATAGAGCAGCGCCCCCTCTACAGATTCTTGCAAGACATATTTAATCATTTCCAGCCCGCCAATTTGGTCCCAGGTAACGGTGGGAGTTTCGATCGCCACTGGCCGCAGGACGGAGGGCTTGACATCCTTCAAGGCGTGCAAAAAATCTTGGTGACTGATGCTGAGGATCTCCGCTCCCGCTGAGTTTAAAGAGGGAGCCAAGCGGTGCAGAGCGTTATAGGCCGCCTTCTGGCAGAGAGCTCGCAAATCAGCGCCGACAAATCCCACCGCCAGATCGGCGAGCGCCCCCAGACTCACAGATGGCTCCAGGGGCATAAAGCGAGTGTGAATCCTGAGAATTTCCAGCCGGCCATTCCGGTCTGGAACCCGGAAATACACTTCCCGGTCAAACCGGCCCGGACGGCGCAGGGCCGGATCTACCCGGTCGGGACAGTTCGTTGCCGCTAGAACAATCACCCCATTCAGCTGAGCGAAGCCATCCATGAGGCTCAGCAGCTGAGCGACGACGCGCTTCTCCACCTCACCTTCGACGCTGGCGCGATTGGGTGCGAGGCTGTCAATCTCATCAATAAAGATCAGGCAAGGCGCTGAGGCCGTGGCTTTCTGGAACACCTGCCGCAGGCGCAGCTCCGCCTCCCCATAGTATTTCCCTATAATCTCAGGACCGGCAAGGGCGATATAATTCACACCCAGCTCTTCTGACAGGGCGCGAGCGGTCAGGGTTTTCCCCGTCCCCGGCGGTCCGACCAGCAAAACCCCACGTGCCGGCTCCAACCCCAGTCTGGCCAGCAAATCCGGACGCTTCAGGGGCAGAGCTACCAGATCGTGCAGTTCTGCCAGAACTTCTCTCAAGCCCCCTACTTCTTGCAGTGACGCTCGCGCGGCGTGCTCCAGGATAAAAGGCTTGCTCTCAGGGGGCGATACAGGTCTGTACCCAGCAGCTCTAGGACTTCGCATAGCATTAACCGGCGGTTCTTCAGATTGAGGAAAAAAGTTGAACTCTGGGATTGCCAGCTCGTGAGAAATTCCAGGAGCGCTGCCGCTCCCCGCTTGCCGGCAGGCCTTTCTCTCAAACACTCCTGCCAGTGCCAGCTTTTGTTGAAATTCTCGCAATAACCGGCTCACAACTCACCAGATCGCTGTCAGCTAGAGCAGTATCCTACCTCTGCCCTCCATGCAGTATTTGTGCCTGCAGTTGCGCCACCTGTTGCGGTGAGAGCCCATACTGCTGTTGCAGCTGCGCCAGCTGTTGCAGCTGCGCCACCTGTTGCGCAGACAGGTTGCCGAGTCCTGGAATTCCGCCGCCGAGTCCTGGAATTCCGCCGCCGAGTCCTGGAATTCCGCCGCCGAGTCCTGGAATTCCGCCGCCGAGTCCTGGAATTCCGCCGCCGAGTCCTGGAATTCCGCCGCC
>JAHHHT010000035.1 GCA_019359235.1 Oscillatoria princeps RMCB-10 | reverse complement strand
CGAGTCCTGGAATTCCGCCGCCGAGTCCTGGAATTCCGCCGCCGAGTCCTGGAATTCCGCCGCCGAGTCCTGGAATTCCGCCGCCGAGTCCTGGAATTCCGCCGCCGAGTCCTGGAATTCCGCCGCCGAGTCCTGGAATTCCGCCGCCTGCAACTTGACCGGCACCTGCGAGCACATTTAGCAGCTGAGTCACTTGGGCCAGAAGCGCATTAATCTGGGCGACGAGCTGAGCCAGCTGGAGAACGACTTGCGCGGATTGAGTGCCGGGCATCACCTGTCCGCCCATACCCCCGGCACCCCCCCCTTGACCCAGAATCCCTCCCACTCCGGGCAGCCCACCGAGTGCGCCTCCCACCCCGGGCAGGCCCCCCGCAATACCGCCCACTTGACCGAGCAGGCCTCCCACCCCGGGCAGGCCCCCCGCAATGCCGCCCACTTGATCGAGCACCCCTCCGACCAGGGGCAAGCCTCCCAGCAGACCGCCGCCGCCCCCGCCCTGACCGCCGCCTCCCAGCAGTCCTCCCACACCGGGCAAGCTTCCCAACAGACCGCCAGCCCCTCCTTGACCGCCCCCTTGACCTGTCAGGCCTCCTAGCATTCCTGTGGCTTGCCCGAGCAGTTGCCCTGCCCCCCCTGCTGCGCCGGCTACCTGACCCAGAGCGCCGGTGGCCCCTCCGAGCGCCCCTGTTGCCTGACCTAACAGACCTGTTGCTGGAGATAGCAATCCGCCCAGCATGCCGCCGGCATCTTGACCGCCCTGACTCCGTGCGTTTTGGCCCCCTTCGCTACCGCTTCCTGATTGAGACTGATTGCCTGAGGGCAAAACTTGGGACGTGAGATTAGAAAGCATAGGTTTAACAGTTTTTAATTGCAAGTAGTCGATTACGTGTGCGCTATCGCCACTGTTTGACGTTGTAATTGATATCGTGTGAGGTCCTTTGGCAGCGAATCCGAGTGGGATTTGACTTTGCTTGAGCTTGCCCCTGTCTGCGCCCGGTGTGCTGGCAATCCGTTCTCCGTCCAGAAATATGCTGTCTTCCCCAGATCCGTACCGGTCGTAACAAAGAACCAACTGCCCTTCAGTATAATCCTCTGGCAGGACAAAGTGTATGTTTAGCTGGCTGGTTGAATTGGGAATCGTGCTGGCGGTGGCGGGAACCAGGCAAGAGGGAATGGTGGGACGATTCACCGGGTCCGGGTCTGTTCCTATCGTGTAGTTGTACACCGGCACCCACGCCCCTGTAGGAGCCGGCATTCCCCCTTGACCGGGGCTGCCAATTTGCCAGAGCGCGGATTGGGGGTCTGGCACAGAACTCGCTGTGGCCTGTTCTAGCCAGGCGAGAGGCTGTTCTGCCACCGGCGAGCGACTCAGAGGGCTCTGATCGCCTCCGCCCCACGCCCCCGGGCTGACTGCCGGCCAGGCACTGGCACTCTGCCCGAACATATCTGGGGGCGGAGTGTCTGGTGCTGGCGAGCGCTGTGCGGTCGTGCTGCCCGTCCCTGACTCCCCATCCTGCCCCTCGGAACCCATCTCGGCAACCGGTTCTGCCTGAACGTCAATCGACTGCTGGGAGGCGAGTGCCTGAATCTCCACAGGTGCGAGCACCCGGTCCCAAATGTGAACCTCCGCCACTTTGCCGCAGAAAAAGCAAGGGCTCGCCCCCCACTGTTCTGTGGCACCGGCACCGACGCGGGTGGGATTGCGGTCATTCGGCTGGTAGTGCACCCCACTCTGCCGCCCTACTTCCTGTCCGCTCACATAGAACGTCACTGTCCGGGACTGCCGGTCGTAGGTTCCTGCCAGATGTGTCCAGACATCCGGCACCGCCACCGGCCCACGCAGCACCCGCCAGAATGCCTTTGGCTCCCCACTCCCTGTCCAGAACTGCCACTGGCGTGAGGGCGTCAGGCACAACAGGTAGCCTTTGCGCCCTTCCAGAGGAGATCCCGCCACCGACGACAGTACCGACTGGTAGCCGGTGCCCCCCTGAACCATTGCCCACATCTCTACTGTGAAACTCCCCGGGTTGAGCTCGGGAGCGTAGGGCATATCCAGCTTGTCACTGACTCCATCAAACCTCGAAGCATTTGGGAATGCGTCGAAAGCAGGCGTCTCCCGCATCATTCTTTGGGGCGGCGCTGGCTGCTGCGCCCCACGATTGACCGATGGCCTGCGCGGCTCTAGGGGGAAGCCAAGGGTGATGCCAGCTACTGTGAGCCTGAGCGTGTCAATTTTCACCACTGGCTTTTTCATGAACATTGGCATTGGCTACCTCCCTTGCCACAGCACTCGTATAACCTAAACAGCGATTGCCTAACAGCTCGCCTCCCTGCCAATTTTCCCATCTGCCGCACTGACTGTCAACCGAACTGTCACCCAGACACCTCGCTCCCTAGCCTGGGTTTTGCTTTTGTTCTATCAGCTATAAAATCTTCGGCTAGCATTTCCCGCAGCTTTATCTGTGAGTTTTTATTCCCCGCCTCTGTTTGCAGGTTTTCAAGAGCCGGTCGCACCGCCTGGAGCCTCATTCCCCCTGCCGGTGGGCGACAGCGGGAATCCCCCCACCTTCCCACCGGCTCCTTTTAACCCCAAACCGAGCCTTTTTAGCGTTGGATCTTATGAGACTGTTGCCGAATTGATGTGGGGTCTGAATAATGAACCGCCAAGACGCGCCTATTCGCCAACAAGACAGAAGAAAGAGGGAGCGGGATAGAATAATTCATTGCGGGCAATTTACCGGACATGATAGGGTGGGCTTGTCCTGTTTAATGTGCGGTTCCCCCCCACACGCCAGAGCGCCAGCCGTCTCATCAAGGCGTGCGCAGTTCGCTTCAAAGGCATCAGCAAAATACAGCCAAGCTCCCTCGCACCCCCCTTCCCCAGCCGTCGGTCGCTCGCAGAATCCTCAACAGATTTTGCCCCCCAGAAGGTAACGAAAGTAATTTTCGGCTGTCCCCCCGATCTGTCACACTATTGTCAAGGCGATACTTGACAAATTACCATAACTGTTGGTTAGTCGCTAAATTCTTAATGAATATTCACAATACCCTCAAACAGGATTGCTTGCGCATTTTTCGCCGCCAGTCCCCCGTTACCGTACTGGGCCCGCACAAACGGGCGGCGATCTGGGTGCAGGGGTGTGAGTCAGCCTGTCCGGGCTGTGTGGTTCCGGAATCCTGGGACCGAGCCGGTGGAGTTTCCATCGCTGTGGCGGAACTGGCGGACTGGATTCTGGCGCAGCCCGATATTGAGGGCATCACCCTCTCTGGCGGAGAGCCCATGCTTCAAGCAGCCGGTTTAGCGAGTCTCATCGATACAGTGCGCCAGTACAGAGACCTAGGTGTGGTCTGCTACACCGGCAGCCGGTGGGAGCCGCTTCAGAACACCGGCACACCGGCTCAAAAATCCTTGCTCGAACGAGTCGATCTGCTCATTGACGGCCCCTATATCGAGTCAGAGCACGGCGACTTGCTGTGGCGGGGTTCCAGCAACCAGAGACTGTTACTGCTCACTGAAAGGTATCGCCATATTTTAACACAACACCTAGCAGCCGGAGATCGCTCTGCCGGCATAGAATTCGGTGTAGACCTGACCGGCGCATTCTATTTCACCGGCGTCCCCGCGCTCAAGGGCTTCCGGGCCGAATTTGAAGCCCGCATGGAGCGTCAGGGGATTACGATAAAAAAGGCCAGAGCTACCAATGATAAATAGTGGAAGGTCCTATGAGTGGCAGCCCCAAGTTTTCAGAGGCTGAAATTGCCGCGTGGAAACAAAAGATTCTGCAAGCTGAGCGGCAGCGGCGGGCAGAGGCCGAGGCCAGACGCCGGCAGGAAGCGGAGGCGCAGGAGCGACAGCGCCAGCTGGAGGTGTTTCGCCACCAGACCGGCATGCGGCTGCAGGCGCTGCTGTCCGGCCTGCACGCGGCTTGGGCCAATCTCTACCGCCAGGATGCGGCCACCTTGCAATATCGCGCCAATAGCCAAGTAGCGCCGGTCGCTCAGGCGCAGTCGGAGGCGCAACTGCTGGAAATCTCACAAGAACTGGATAAAATCGAACTGGCCTTGCAAGAGGCGATGCAGGGCAAGCGCCGTGATGAAGCTGAAAAGAAACGGCTTGGAGACATTGAGCGGCAGCAGTTGGAACTGGAGGAACTCGAACAGCGTGCCGCTGAAACTCCCGACGCCGAAGCCCTGAAATTGGATGCGGCGGGCCGGCAGCAGGTGCGGACCGTCCTGCACCGGGTGCGCTCAGCCCTCGCGCTGGGGGACCCGGCGGCGGTGCGCCGGCCTCTGGCAGAAGCAACAGCGCTCGTACACCAGCACATTCGCCAGATTGCCCAGGCGCGAGGTGCGGGCCGGCACCTCCAGGAGGGAGCAAACCGGCAGCTGGCAGAACTCCAGGTGATTCTGGCCGGTTTGAAGGCTGACCCCGCCGTGATGCGCTGGCAAAGCGCAGCGGTAGCGGAACTGGAAGCGCTGGCAAACGCCGCCGGCCAGGCCATTCGGGAGGGCCGGCCCCAACAAGCTGTCTCCAGTTTGAGCCAGATCCGCCAGCGCTCTCAAACCATTGTCGAGACGGCCAACACCGCCCAGCTTCAGGCAGACCGGCGGGATTATATTGCTGACAGCATTGCCCAGACACTGCAGGACATGGGTTTCAGGATTACGTTCCACCAGCCAGAGCATCCTGGCCACCCAGCCAGCGCTGCCATCCTGGGAGCCACCACCGGCACAGGCATTGGCATCAGTGTCAGCGTCCCAATTGCGGGACAGGTGTTTTATGATGTAGACGGCTTTGTCAAGCACAGCGTCGCGACGGTTGAGGGCAACACCGCTGTTGTCTGTGACGAAGCGGAACAGGTGCTCACCCAAATGCACGCCACCTTAGAGGACAAATTTGGCGTCCAGATGGGTGAAGTCCTGTGGCAGGGGAAAGACCCCAATCGCGCTCTCCGCCAAGCAGAGCAGTTGCCCAGCGGTCAGCGGTCGCGGACTCGCAGTGTCTGACCGAATCGGGGAAGAGGTGCCTCAAGGACGCTTGTTTTTTGTATCCTGTAGGGGAATAACGCGGGAAAGGAGCCGAAATCGTGTCTCTCAGAGATCAGTGGTACGCCGCACGAGTGCAGCGCCAGCAGGAAGTCAGCCAGCGCCAACAGCTGGTTGCTGCCTTCCTTCAGGAGACGCGAGCCCACCAGCAGCAAGTCTGGAGCGAACAGCGACAGCAGCGGGAAGCCTTTGTGGCATCCGTGCGCGATTATGTTTGGGGGTCAGCGCTCACTCCTGAAAATAGCAGCAGCCCTGCAATTATGTCAGTTCAAGGCCATCAGCCTTGACTCAACTGGCAGCCGGTGAAGATAAATAAACTCAAAGTTCGCAGTAGGGGCTTTAGCCCCTCTAACCCCAACTATACAGCAGTTATAAATAATTTATCCCAAGTTGCAACTTTTGCAGGCAGCAGCCCCCCAAAGCGGCTTTCCCAGCCTCAGGCTGGGAACGAGGGAAAACCCTCTCTCTTCTCTTTCCTTGGCGCTCCTTCACGGGGGCGGGTTTTAAAAATCACAACTTGGCGGTAAAAAAATTTCACAACTCAATAACGAACCTCTATAGGGCTAAAGCCCTACTACAAACCGCTCGCAAAGGAAGCAAATCAATGAACCCGAGTCAGTTCTGGCGAATGTTTGAAGATGAGTGGTTTACCCCCAAGTATCGCCTAAAAAAACTGTTGGGTGCGGGGTCGTTTGGTGCTGTGTTTCTGGCGGACGAAGTGGTGGCAGATAGGGTGATGCGGGAAGTGGCTATCAAGATTTTTTCTAATGAAAGCGGCAAGCAAGAGCGTCAAATTGCGGAGTTGCAAACGGCTATCTCTCTGAAACATCCGGGGTTGCTGGAGGGGTTCAGTCCAGAACAGGGCTGGCTGAAAGGGTTTGAGTGTCTGGGTTTGGTGATGGAACTGGCGGGAGAGTCGCTGGTTAAGCGGTTGCAGCGGGGGGGAATTCCGCTAGTGGAAGTGAAAGCGATGGTGAAGAATTTGGCGGGGGCTCTGCACTATTTGCACGAGCGAGGGATTGTTCACCGCGATGTGAAACCGGCTAATATTATGCGGGTGGGGGAACAGTGGAAGCTGACGGATTTTGGGATATCCAAGCTGCTGGAAAACCGCACCGGCAGCGAGACTTCCCCCAGCAATCAGATGGGGACGATTGCTTACGCACCGCCGGAATCTTATTTGGGGAAGATTTCGCGGGCGTGGGATTTGTGGTCCCTGGGGGTGGTGATAGGGGAAATGCTGGTGGGGAAACACCCTTTTGCCGGCAGCACTGTGGCAGAAATGATGCAGCGGGTGAGCTGTGAAGCTCCCAATATCCCGTGCGATCTTCCGCCTCCTTTTACTTCGATTGTGGGGGGCTGTTTGGTGAAGGATTACAAGCAGCGCTGGAGTGCAGCTCAGGTTCTGGCTGCTCTAGATCCGACGGCGGATTTGGGGCGGGTGACGGTGCTTTTGCCTCTTTCTCCGAGTTTTAGCAAGGTTGTGCCTCCGGGTGCGGGAGAGCGGGGATATGTTTCTCTTCCGACTGCCGGTGTTAGGGTTGTGCGGGAGGGGTATTATGGTGGGAGGGATGGGGGGGGTGCGGGTGTTGGTTCGCAGGGGGGTGGGAGGAATGCGAGTGCTGTGCCGGCGCGGCGAGCGAACTATCAGGAGAAGCTTGCCGGTGGGGTGGTGTTTGATATGGTTGGGATTCCTGCCGGCAGTTTTTACATGGGGAGTTCGACGGAAGATATTGAGCGGGTTTTGCGGTTGGAAGACTGGTTTAAGCGCTGGGATGTGGAAACGTGGTTGCGCCGGGAAATGCCGCAGCACCGGGTGAGTTTGCGGTCGTTTTGTATGAGTAAGACGCCGGTGAGTCAGGAGCAGTGGCAGGCGGTGATGGGGACGAATCCCTCACATTTTAGCGGTGCGAAGAAGCCGGTGGAAAGTGTTTGTTGGTGGGAGGCGGTTGAGTTTTGCGAGCGACTTTCGCAATTGACTGGCAAGTGTTATCGTTTGCCTTCGGAGGCGGAGTGGGAGTATGCCTGTCGCGCCGGCACGCAAACGCTGTACAGTTTTGCGGATACGAAACAGATGCTGCGAGAGAGTGCTTGGTACACTTGGAATTCGCGGCACCAAACTCAGCCGGTGGGGCAGAAAAAGGCGAATGCCTGGGGGTTGCAGGATATGCACGGGCTCGTCTGGGAGTGGTGTGAGGATAACTGGCATCACAGTTACAGTGGCGCACCGGCGGATGGGAGTGCGTGGGGGGAGTACCGGCACCCGACGAAGCATGTGGTGCGGGGTGGGGCGTGGTACAGTTTGGCGGATGACTGTCGCTGCGCTAACCGGTTTTGCTATGATGCCGGTTTTCGATATCCGAGTATTGGGTTTCGTGTGGTGATGTCGTGAGGGGGGTGGGGGTTGAAACTCGCCGGTTTGGAAAACCGGGGATTCTATCGGGGTTGTTCCGATATATTCTGAAAGAACGCCTTTGCAACTCAGCCGGCGCTTGAACCAGCCGTTCGGTGCAGCCACACGGTGCAGCCCAGTGTTATATTAAGGTAGATATCTCAAATACTGCGATTGCGCAGTTGCGTCCACGTCCAATTGTTTTATTGGAGAAGTGCAGTTAGTGGTGGGAGGCTAGAGCTTTGAGCTTCCGTATCGCCTTTTCGAGAAAGAGTCTCTCTCACTTGCAAGTGTTTACTGCTAGAGAGCAGAGGGTTATTGTCAGTGCCATAACTGAGCAGTTGAGCTACGAACCAACTGTTCCGACTAGAAACCGCAAAGAGATGCGCCCAAATCTTGTGGCAGTATGGGAATTGCGGACAGGTAACTTTCGCGTGTATTACGATGTAGACGAGGAGGAAAAAATTGTAGACATCCGTGCTATCGGCATAAAGGAAGGAGAGCGAGTTCGCATTGGCGGAGAGATAGTTGAGTTATGAAAACAGTAGAAATCACCGAGATTGCTTCACTGCTTGAGGGATACGAGTCAACTCAGCAACCTCTGATTCTGACTCGAAATGGTCAGCCGGTTGCGGCGTTAGTTCCCATTGAATCCATTGACCTTGAAACTTTCAGCTTAAGTCTGAACCCTCAGTTCATCAAGATTATAGAGGAATCGCGAAAAAGTCAAAAGGAGGAAGGAAGGATTTTCATAGAAGATATCCAATTACCGCCCGAAACCTAATTTGAAATATTCCCGATTACCGCTCTTTTTTTCAATCCACTTTCGTGGCGAACCACCACGCTGCTGCACCGATACTTGGCAAGTCAAAAAAGCCAAGTGCGTTGGGTTGGATCGCCGTCAGCCTCGCAGTCTGACGGCTGAGCTTTCCCGGCGGCTGAGAAGCGCTGACAGAAAGCCAGCGCTTACAGCAGGGAGCCGGTGTTCCGCAATCCCAGGCGGCTCCAGCTTATTCAAATATTTTCAGGTTCTGTAGATGCAACAATTCTACCAAACTTACAGAGCAATTATCTGTAGGAGAGTCGCGGTGCTTGTCCATCTTTCCAGAGTTGGATGCTAGCAGCACCTTCCGGATGAACAGACCAAGGATCTACTCCATTACCAGACCAACCATAGGGATCGATCAAAGCCGGTTGGCCATTATTAGTCCCTGTTAATCTGCGAACGGCAAAGTGCAGGTGAGGTGCAGTGCTACAGCCAGTGTTTCCCGATAATCCTACTAACTGTCCTGAACGCACTCTCTCTCCCCGACTTACAGAAATCCGATCGAGATGAACATATTCACTCCGAAAACGAGAGCCATTAGATGCTGTATGAATTATGTATACATACAATCCGGTTACAATTCTTCCTCCTAGGCTGGGGCAGCTGAAAGGCTGCCCTTCGCCAGCAAAATCCACGACCCCATCAGCAACAGCAAAGATGCGAGTTCCAACAGGCATGATCCAGTCATAACCTTCGTGACCATCAATGTAAGCACCGGAAAGACCTACTCGCCGTTTATTCCCCTGCCAAGTAGTTACATACCCGTTCCGATCTCTAAACTGTTGCGGAAGGTCGTGATCGAAGACGTTAGTAGTTGGGAAATTCCCTGAAAAAGGTCTCTGAAAGAGAGGAATAGATGTCGGGCTGGGAATAGATGTCGAGTTGGGAGCCGGTGCGCTATTTGCAGTCCCCGAACTAGCCACTGTGAAAAGACATGAAGGTTTGAATGGGTTTGCTACACTTTGATATGCTCGCTCGAACGGCTCGCCACCAACCCCTGAAAAGGAAGAATGAAAACCTTGACAAGAAACTTGAACCTGATTTCTTCCGTCTAACAAATAGGTGCCGGAACTCACCACCCTACACCCTGGGTCAGTGCAATACTGGCTGAGAAGAACGGAACAGGGATCGGCAGACAAGTCGTTAGTTCTCCAAAGCCACCATCCACCATCCTTTTGGACATTACAAAACCTTCCCGCACGGGTCTGTGCGCTTGCTATGGAGTTATTCACTCCACTTACCAATCCTATTGATATGGCGGCGAACGTCAGGAGAGCCGGAAGGACAGCCAGATTATTTTTTTTTCTTACTAGACATAGTAATTCCTGCATGCTTAGCGGTGTGTTACGCTTTTTAAGCGCATAATAACACAATTTTCGCAGACCAAGTAGCGCTCTAGTAAGGATGATTTCATCCTCCAAGAAAACAGGGTGTCCGACATTTGACATAACCGAAACGCAACCCCCCGTTTGCTCGCTCCAGTGCGCGAAGCCTGTTGTCCCTGGCACTGAAACTTGCAAAGGGAAAAGTCATCTGTGATTATAGCATCTCCCCTCCCTATGTGGCAAAGGGAAAAGTCATCTGTGATTATAGCATCTCCCCTCCCTATGGCGTCAACCCCAGTTGGGCTTTAGCCCAACTGCGAACCTTTGGGCTAAAACCCAACTGCGAACCTTTGGGCTAAAGCCCAACTACGAACTTTTGGGCTAAAGCCCAACTACGAACTTTTGGGCTAAAGCCCAACTACGAACCTTTGGGCTAAAGCCCAACTACGAACCTGTTTGACTTATTCCCCTGCGCGTGCTATTATTAGCCGGTCGCACCGGATTTTCGCCCCCGCGTAGAAGACGGGGACTGCAATCCCCCCCGCATTTTCTGTGAGTTGGCCATGTTCCCCATCTCAGCCCGTTGGATTCAAGACTTTGAAAAGCACCTCTATCGCCGGCAGCACCTGATTCTCTACAGCAACATTCACGATCAATTTCTCTGGCAGGGAACTTATCACGGCATGGGAGAATTTCTCAATGCCTATTTCCTCAACCTGGGATTTGACCTGATTGTGCGTTACGATCCGGTGGATGGACTGACTTTTGCCCAGCCAGAAATGCGCCAGATGTTTGACGAATTGGCGCGACAGAGACTGGCTGAGCAGCAACAGGAACGCCTGGGACAGTCTGCCACACCGGCAGCCCCAGCCATTGCAGACCCCACCCTCCCCCCATCCCGCGCCAATCCTGGCGCGGTGGTGCAGCGACTCACCGGCACTCACCTCTCCCCAGAGCAGGCGTTTAGCCAGCTGCGAGCGGTGATTTCCCAGGCGACAACCCCAGTAGCGGCGATTGTCGATTTAGGAGATATGCTGACTGCAGATCCTGAACGCTACCTGCTAGATGAGCGCCACCTGCTGGCACTGCTGAAAAAATCCACCCTGGAAGGCGCTGTCATTCGCGAAGGAAATCTCACCGGCTATCGCAACCCCCTCATCCTTTTGGCGAGCGATTTGCGGCGCGTGCCGGCTTGGTTTTACGCCGGCAATCCCTTTGTCGCCCTAGTGCAAGTGACCCGCCCCAACAAAGAAGAGCGCCTTCAGTTTATCCTGCGCTTCGGACAAAAAGGATTTTATGGCGGAGAGCAGATAGATGCCGGGCGTTCCACCCCCCAGCAACTCTCCGATCTCGAACTAGCCGCCGAGGAATTTGCTGCCTTAACCGACGGCTTTCAAACAATGGATTTAGAGGCTATCCGCCACACCTCCTGGCGAGAGCGCATTCCCCTAGGCCCAAAAACCGTATTGCGCCTGGTAGACTTCTACAAATTCGGTCAGCGGGATGAACCATTTGAGAAAATCAGCGCCGATAAAATTGCTTATGCAAAAGAGGAACTCTCCCAATCTGTCATCGGGCAACCTCGCGCTGTAGAAGCAGTCACCACCCTGCTGACCAGCGCCAAAGTTGGCATCAGCCTCAGTAATGTTAGCGGTCGCAACAGCAAGCCAAAAGGAATTTTCTTTTTCGTTGGACCCACCGGCGTTGGCAAAACCGAGCTTGCCAAATGCCTCACCCGCCTCATCTTTGGAGATGAACAGGCGTTCGCCCGCTTTGATATGAGCGAGTACAAAGAAGAACACGCGGCGGAGAAATTAGCCGGCGCTCCACCCGGTTTTGTAGGATATGAAGAAGGAGGGCAGCTGACCAACCGCATCTTGGAGCGCCCTTACAGCATTCTCCTGTTTGATGAAATCGAAAAAGCTCACCCCAAAGTCCTGGACAAGTTCCTGCAAATCCTGGAAGACGGTCGCCTCACCGACGGAAAAGGCCAAACCGCCTATTTCAACCAAACCGTGATTATCTTCACCAGTAACATTGGCGCTTCTGACTTGACAGATCAGCAGACCGGCGCTATTATTAGGAATGGCATCATGACCGAAGTGCAGCGACACGGTGTTCATTCCTTCACTTACGCTCAGGTTGACGCTCATTTTCGCACAGAAGTCCACTGGCACTTCAGCAGCCGTATCGGTCGCGCTGAATTGCTGAACCGGCTGGGGGACAGTATTGTGGTGTTTGACCTGCTGCGTCCGGAGTTTGTCTGGAAAATTGGCGAGAAGTTCCTGCGCCAGCTCGCTGAATCCGCCTGGGACAAATACCGGCTGCTGCTGCTGTTTCAAACTTCCGTGCTGGAAGTTCTCAGCCTTCACATGCAGGAGAGTGATAATTTGCTGTTTGGGGGGCGGCGGATTAAAACCTTGCTGGAAACTCTGGTTGAGCGCCCTCTCAACCGCTGGATTTTTGAAACCTATCCCGATTTCAACATTCTAGCAGGAAAGCGGTTAATCCTTGGACTCGGACGCAATAGTGTGCTGTCTGTAGTTGAGGGATAAGGAGAATGTTGGATTGGGGATTTTGGAGATAACCTGTGTGGAGATGCGACATGTCGCGTCTCCACAAGAGGCGAGAAAAATGCCAGCCGAATAGAGGTCAAAAGCCGCGCTGGTATTTGAGAAACAGACTTCCCGGTTCGGCTTCTCCGAGAGCGTCTTCAGCGTAAAACACTTCTCCCTCTAGCTCCCTTTTTTCCAAATCGAAGTCTAAGTTTAATGACCAGCAAACCCCTTTGTCAAATCGGTTGGGAGCCACGATGATTCCGTAGAGAACGCCCTTTTTAGTCATTTGCCCAAAAAAAACGACATCCATCCGATCTGGCTCGTCTTCGCCGATAAAATCCCCTCCTGTTTCCAGATACCCAGAACCCGTTACTCTACCCGTATCGTCCCAGTGCAGCTCGAAGAAGCATTTCCAAGCTTCTTCGTCATACAAAGTGAAATCGCTGCCCTCGTAAACGCCCGATAAAGCTGACCACTGGTACATCGTTTTATTCCCCACAACTTCCGCTCTCCATTGTATCTCGTGTTGATAGGGAATAGGGCGTGGGGCGTGGGGCGGGGCTAATTCTCGCGTTTGGTGCGCCGGCGCTCCCGCCTCACGGTGCAATAGTGATGCCACTTGCTGTTCCAATTTCGTATAGAATTGAAGAGATACGCGCTCGCGCACCGGCAAACTGCACTCACAAGCGGCAAAGCGCTTGACAGCTCAACCGCAACCGCGCCGGCACAACACTTTACTATCAGCAGTATAACGTCAGTCCCGATAAGCCATCGAAAGCCATGTTCAATCTGCAACTCGCCTGGGACCGCCCTGTCAAAGTCCAATCACAGCTGTCCGAACACATTTTGCGAGTTCGGATCGCACCGGCGGGCGAACGAATCCAAAATTTACCGCTGCGACTGGCAATTGCTCTGGATACGAGCGCTTCCATGCAGGGTGAAAAGTGGGAGCGGGCGAAAGCAGCAACTCAGGCGCTAGCGGCGCAGTTACGCCCGGGAGATCGCCTGTCTCTGGCAGGATTTGCAGACTGGGTGACTCCCCTGGCGCACAATTGTGAGCGCAGCCAACTTGCGGAACTCCCGTCAGTTCTCAACACCCTAGTCGCCCAAGGAGTAACCCGAACTGACTCAGCCCTGCACTGGATTCAAACCGCCCTGTCGCCAGAACCGGGAATAGCGCGGGTGGGAATTCTGATTACAGACGGACATCCTACCAATGAGCGGGGACACATTATCAATAATGTCGCGCCGATCGTTCAGCAAGCGGGGGCGATAGCCGCCACCGGCATCACCATCTGCACCGCAGGATTGGGGAATGCTGCCGATTTCAACACCGCGTTTCTAGTCAGCCTCAGCGACTGCGGGCGGGGGGCGTTTTTGTATGCCGACACCCCGGAACTTCTCTTACCTCAACTGCAAGAGCGTTTGCTGGCGTCGCAAACAGTCGCCGTTGCGGATGCGGCACTTAAACTCAATTTTGCCGGCGGGATTAGGCTGAAAAATTGCTGCCAGTTGCGCCCCGATTACCTGCCTCTATCCGTCACCGCACCTCAGGACATTCGCCTGCGAAACTTGCGAGCGGATACCGCAACCGATGTGCTGCTGGCATTAGATGTGCCGGCGTTAAACGCCAGCATGCTTGCCGGCAGTTACACGATAGCGGAAGTTCAGTTGCAGGCACAGTATTCGCCTCCTGTCACCGCTCAATCGCCGCTGAAATTCACCCTATCTTATCAAGAAACGCAACTGATTAATCAGGAAGTGGATCGCGACCGGCTCACCTGGGACATCAATCGCTTCAGCACAGAACTCGCCGGTGTCAGCGATCCGCTGCAAACCGGCGAACTGCTCAGCCAAATCCAGGCGGCTGCTCTCAAATCCGGGCAGACAGGTATTGCTCAAAAGGCAACTCAGCAACTGGATGACCTGTACAAAACCGGCAGGCTGAGCGCCCACCAAACAACCGGATTGCTAACAGCGACCCGTCAATTGGGAGGGCAGTAATGGCTGGCAGTTTTGGTTCCGATCCGATTCCCGGTTTGGCTCAGCTGAAACCGGAGACAACCTATCTGCGCATTCTCAGCGGTCCGAAAGCGAACCAGTTTTTTTCTCTGAACCGGTTGCGCTCGGTGCTTGGGCGCAGCCACCCCCCTCACTTTATTGCTGACATTGACTTGAGTGGCTGCGAGCAAAGCGCTCCCCCGACAATCTCGCGCCAGCATGCTGTTATCCAGTGGGTAAATAATAAGCTTCAGATTATCGATATCGCCAGCCGCAATGGTACATTTGTCAGTGGAGAGCAACTGCTTCCCCTGTCTGCCGGTGAGCCTTCAGCGCCGGTGGCGCTAACCGCCGGCAGTAAAATTAAACTGGGCAATCTGGAGTTAGAAATTGTTGCCAGTTGAATGTTTATATAGCGCCATTCGCGGAAATTTCAGAACCCCGGTTTCTTAAAGAAACCGGGGTTCTGGGCCCCTTCCTGGGACGAGGGAGATTTTTTCCTCATTCCCACCCTCCGCCTGGACGTAGGACAGGCGTCTCGCCTGTCCATCCGAGGGAGACGCTGGACAGGCGTCGCGCTGTAGGCGCTTGCGCCGTGCGCTTTTAGCGGATGCGCCGCAACGCTAACGCCGGTTCAGATTTTTTGGGCAATCTGAAGAACCGACAGATAGGAAGTCTGGACACTGCTCCCGCAGTGCCGGTCTAGCGCTTTCCTCAAACCGGCAAACAGAGAATCCCTCTGCTGCCGGTCTAGCCTTATATACGGCGACAGTGTACTCAAAAGCGCCAGATAATCATCAATACTATAGGTCACTTCACACAGCAACTGCTCCCACACAAAACCCTCAAACAATCCTGAATCAATAATAACCTGACTTTGCCTTTTCAGGTTCTCTTCCTGAGTGGCTATCTCTTCATAACCTGAAATAGCCGGTGCCCAAGTCTGGTAAATCTCACGCAACTCCGCGTAAACTTCATACGCCGGTTGAGGTGCCGTGTTCCACAGCAAAATCAGAGAACCCCTTTCCTTCAAAGCCGCAGCACTTTTTGAAGTCGCAATTTCAGGGGGAATCCAGTGAAAAGAAGTTGCAGCCAGAACCGCATTAAATCTCTCAGCCTCTAGCTCCCACTCTTCAAAAGTGGTATTCAAAATCTCTACATTTGGATACTGGGCGCAGTTGAGACGCGCCAGCTGGCAAGATTCCTGACTTGGCTCAAGGCAAACCATTGAAAAGCCCAATTGAGCAAAGGGCACAGTTGCAATTCCCGGACCGCATCCCAGTTCGAGAATCCGCGCCTCGGAAGGAAGTTGGGCTAACTCTACAGCACAATTAATTAGCTCCTGAGGATAGCGCGGTCTTACCCTGTTGTAGGCATCTGCTACTGAACTGTACCAGGTTTTTCTTTGTTCCGAGGTGTGGGCACCGGCGAGTGAGCTGTACCAGGTTTTTGTCTGTTCCGAATCTTTCACGAGTTCTCTCAATGGCTGTTGTGGGGTGCGTTGCGCATTCGTGGGATAATAGGTTTGCAGGGGCTTGGCGTTCTTGGCGTCTACCCTGGGGGAAGCCGAGCCGCGCGTCTATAGCGGTTCCTTATTATAGCACTTTTCACTTGAGTGCAGTACAGTTAGATCCCCCCAAACCCCCCTTAAAAAGGGGGGCTTTGAAAATGTTCCCCCCCTTTTTAAGGGGGGGTAAGGGGGGGATCAATATCTGTACCTCACTCAGTTGCAATCTGCTATAATTAGCTACTCGACCCATTGAATCACACAACCGGCTTCTGCTCGCTCAAAACTTGATAAGCGCAGCTAAAATCCTCAGTTGTAATCCGAATTGCCGCCGGATCTGTCATTCCTTCACTGCGATACCGACGGATAGCTTCCACCGCCGCCCTGTCGCCCAAAAGCGCCAAATCCGCCCCATTCCAACCCTCAGTTACCGTCGCCCAGTAAGCCAAATCCACATCCTGTAACGGACGGTCTTGATTGTGAACTTTCAAAATCGCCAACCGGCTTTCCAGATTTGGCAAATCCACCACTAATTGTAAATCTAACCGGCCCGCCCTCAGCAAAGCGGGGTCTAAAGCATCGGGACGATTGGTAGCACCAATCACCAGAATAGTCGCGCCGGTTTGCAAACCGTCCAATTCTGTCAGCAACTGCCCCACTACTCTGTCACTAACGCCAGAATCGCCGCTGTAACGCCCCCGAACCGGCGCTAGCGTGTCGATTTCATCAATAAACACAACGCAAGGTGCAGCTTGTCGCGCTTTGGCAAACAATTCCCGCACCGCTTGTTCGCTAGCGCCCACCCACTTGCTGAGCAATTCCGGCCCGTTAACGCAGATAAAATTCGCTCTAGCTTGCGACGCAACTGCTTTCGCCAACATCGTTTTGCCGGTTCCCGGCGGACCCCACAGCAAGATGCCTTTGGGCGAGCGGGCTTTTGTTTTCAAATACAGCTCCTCATGCAGCAGTGCGCCTTCTACCGATTCTCGCAGGGTTTGTTTGATGCTCTCCAGCCCGCCAATTTCCTCCCAAGCGACCTTAGGCGATTCCACCTCTACCGACCGCAAAACTGCCGGTTTAACTTCTTTGAGCGCTTGCAAAAAATCGGACTGCTGCACCGTCATGGCGTCGGGAATTGTCGCCTCAATTGAGGGGACTTGCCGGCGCAGGGCGCTGTAAGCCGCTTTTTGGCAGACAGCTTTCAAATCCGCACCCACAAATCCGACCGCTAAATCCGCAATCGCTTCTAAGCTGACCGTCTGGTCAAAAGGCATGGGGCGAGTCAGGATTTGCAATATCTCCAAACGTCCCTGCCGGTCTGGAACCCGAAACAGCACTTCCCGATCAAATCTGCCCGGTCGGCGCAAGGCGGGGTCGAGATGGTCGGGGCGATTGGTGGCGGCGAGCACAATAACTCCTTGAGTTTGAGCGAAACCGTCCATCAAACCCAACAGCTGTGCGACGAGACGTTTTTCCACTTCCCCTTCTACTTTACTGCGGTCTGGGGCGAGACTGTCGATTTCATCAATAAATAGCAAACAGGGGGCGCTTTTCGCCGCTTTCTCAAAAAGTTCCCGCAATCTTTGTTCCGCTTCGCCGTAGTATTTGCCGATGACTTCCGGTCCAACTATGGCGATGTAGTTGACTCCCAACTCTTCTGCTAGGGCGCGAGCGGTGAGGGTTTTGCCGGTGCCGGGAGGACCGACTAACAAAACGCCGCGTGTGGGTTCCAGTCCAATTTTAGCGAGCAAGTCGGGACGTTTTAAAGGGATGGCGATAAGTTCTTTGAGCTCTTTAATAACTTCGCTCAATCCGCCTACATCTTTTAGGGAGGAACTTCCGGCTGTCTGTTGGGGTTTGACCGGCTCTCGGGATGCAGAGCTCGAACCTGCAGAACTGGTGCTTCGTGGTGCCGGTTGAGTGTGGAAGCTACTTGTGCCGGTGTTCCCACGGGGAATATTTCCAGCGCGGGGAATACTGCTCAAAGAGCGAGCGCTAAACTGCACATCCGCCTTCAGTTCTCCCTTTTCAATTTTTTCTTCCAGGGTTTTCGCAAGTTCTAATAAGTCCTCAAATCCTTTAAATAGATCGCTCATCAAATTCCTCCCCAGTTGTTCTCTAGCGGGTTTCAATTTTTGATGGAATAGCTCGGTAAAAAATGGCTGCGTCCACTCCCGGAAAATTTACAGACATTGCTCTTGTAGAGACGCGATTTATCGCGTCTCAAGACATTGCTCTTGTAGAGACGCGATTTATCGCGTCTCCCTCTCCCGGATACCCGCCGACAGAAAAATGTACCGCAGTGATATGAAAACCGCCTATAAACATCTTACCATTTTTGTGCGATTCCGGCACTAGCCCAGCTTGTCCGGTCGCAGTTTCACAGGGAATTCAGGCTCTACCGTTTCGCTGATGGAAGCATCCCATTTTTGTCATCCCCCTCACCCCCCAACCGAATCATATCATGTCCGAAGCCGTCAGACATGATATCATTTAGACTTGCTATAGATTAAAACAAGAGCTCAGCCGCCCCTTTAATCCGAGCGAGCGGTTCCACAGAACGGGGTAAAACCGGCAGCCGAATAATCGCCTCCCCAGCAAACACCCCCGCATCGATTTCCGCATCCGGAATGTAGCGGTTGTGTACAACATACCGCTGAGGAACACCCATCTTTTTCAAAGACTCGCCCAACCGCACTTGTTCAGCAATAATTGCAGCGTGAGCTTGAATAACACCAATAAACTCCGTGTGGCGCGGGTCTTTTAGCTTCTTCTGCGCAGCCACAACTTGCTGGCGCAACTTCCGCAGCCGGCTCATCAAATCCACCCTGCCTAAAACATTTTGATACTTCACCCACAGCTTAAATATCCAAGCCAGCCAATCTGCCAGTGCCGATGGCATTTCCAAAAAGCGGAGAAGATGACCCGTAGGCGCAGTATCCAGTATAATTAAATCTTGCTGTTTGCTGTCCAATAAATCCATGACTGCAATCAGAGACAGCATTTCATCAATACCCGGTAAAGCTTGCCCTACAATTTGCCGCCAAGCTTCGGGAGTGTAGGCGATTTTCACCGCCCCCGCGTCACTGCCTTCGCCGCTAATCATCTCAGCCAATTCCCAAAGATAGTCATTGCGGAACTGCTCTAATACTATCTCCGCATCAATTTCTTGCCCGCTCAAATTCTCAGCTATCTGGCAGGGTTCGTGCCCCAATTTTAACCCGAAAGCATCTCCCAGAGAGTGAGCCGGATCTATAGAAACCATGCGAATCTTTTTCTCTGGATAGCGATTTGCCAGCGCCCACCCAATAGCGGCTGCTACTGTAGTTTTGCCCACTCCACCTTTGCCGCCTATCAGGATAAGCTGGCGTCCTTCGTCAATAAAATCGCTGAAACTGGGCAGCACTTTAACCGGCCACTGTATGACCGGCGCTGCGGCAAGCGCAACCGTATCAATTTTTTGAACTTGGGTAATAATACGGTCTAGCGCCGCACCGCCAAGGGGTTCAGCTTCCTGTTCCGGCACGATAAAAACCGGCTGGTTTCCCGGTATATTTAGAAATTTGTCCAGCAACTGCTGCTGTTCGCTGTAGCGGTCTAAATCCGCACCGGCATCTTTCAAAACCATATTAATAAATAACCCACCGCAAGGGATTTTCAGCTCCTGCAAGCTTTCTATAAATCTTTCGGTTTCTAAAAGACTCATCGGTTCTGCAATCGCCACCACCGAGCAAGAGGTAAACTCTTTATTTTGCAGCAAGGACCTGCCTTCTGCTAATTCAGATTTCATATTTACCAAAAACTCATCTACTTCATCTGGCTTATACTTCCCCCTAAAACTTTTGGCAATTACCCGATGTTTTTCTTGGAACAGTTCCAAAGAATTTAAAACGATATCCAAAAAATCCTTAATTCCCAGCAGATTTAACGTGTGACCGGAAGGGGCCATGTCAACCACCACGCGGTCTACCACTTTCTCTGTGAGCAGGCGCTGAATTTCTAGCAGGCCCATGATTTCGTCTAAGCCGGGCCAGTCCAAATCCCAAACTGGGGTTAAATCTTCCCCCTCGACGAAACTCCCCCGCTCAACTAAGAGTTCTAAAAATTTGCCGTATTTGCCCTTAAATTCCTGCAGTAATTCCTTCGCATCTA
Source organism: Oscillatoria princeps RMCB-10 (assembly GCA_019359235.1). Classification (GTDB taxonomy): domain Bacteria; phylum Cyanobacteriota; class Cyanobacteriia; order Cyanobacteriales; family Oscillatoriaceae; genus Oscillatoria; species Oscillatoria princeps. The sequence continues at coordinate 71,727 of JAHHHT010000035.1, read as the reverse complement.
GCGCCCGAACTCTCAAATTCGGCAAATCGGCTGCCGGTGAGGCGGTATCTCCCACATTTATTTGCAGCACATCTCCCAGAGAGTGAGCTGGATCTGTGGATATTAGCAGGATTTGTTCCTCGGGAAATAATCTGGCCCATCGCCGAGCGAAACCGCAGGCCAGGGTAGTTTTCCCGACTCCACCTTTACCGCTAAACATAGCGAGGTGAAGCGAGTCGTACAGACTGATATCATCAAACGTCTCAAAAGTCAAATTCATTTCCGCGCCTTTTGCTCCTTTTTATTTTCCTTTTTCCCCTCGGCATAAAGGAGGCAGAGCCGACCGAGTGGCGTTCCCAGGCTCCGCCTGGGAACGAGCGTAACGAGCGTACAGTCTACGGTACTTTCTGCTCAGCCGGTGGACTGGCGATTGGAACTTCCGACTGCTGCCAAGTTGCCCCAATAATTTTCCCGTGGTTGGGACGATTCGCCAGATCAAAGGCTGTAGTGCCACTGGCTTCATTCAAGGGCAGGTAATAACATAATCCGGGCTCATCCCCCTGCAAGCGCCGGCGCATGTCCTTCTGAATGTCAGCCTGAGTTCGGGCCACACTCCAGATGTTTACATCCGTAATGTAACCTAATAAGTTCCCCCCAGTAGTCCCTCCCCACCGTCCGAGCCAGTAGCACGTCTTGCTGGAGGTATAAAAATTATCCGGTGCGGAATAGGTGCCAAACAGCTCCCCATTCCGGTAAATTCGCACCTCTTTTCCTTCTTTCACCCAGGTGATATGAAGCCATGGCTCTTGGTCTGCAAAGAAACCCTCCACAAGCTTTGTCGAAGCTTTGCCATCAGAAGAACACAAGTTATAGACCAATCTAGTCGCCCCGAACGAAAGCACTGTGGGCTTGAGATACTTTTCTCCTCCCCCCGACTTGCCCATGATTGCTCCACTCGACATGGCAGGATGAATTCGATAGTTCCACAAAGAAATAGTAAAGTTGGTGGTGCTGTCGAAGGGGTCTGGGGTTTCCACATAGTCATCTACGCCATCGAACGCCAACACCGGCTGCAAGACCTTGGCAAATGCCGGCTGAGGACTGGCCCCAGGCCCTTCAGCTTGCTGCCAAGTTGCCCCTTGAATTGTCCCGTGGTTGGCATTGCTTGTCCTGTCATTGACGACAGTGCCAGTCCCTTCATTCAGAGGCCAGTACCCGACTAGCCCCGCTTCATTTCCCACTAAAGGCCGGTTCATATCGGCTTTGATTTCCTCCTGAGAGCGAGCCCGGCTCCAGATGCTCACGTCTTTCAGCTTGCCCTGATAATAGGACATATTATGATCTGGCCGCTTACCCAAGACAACTTTTGCCATTGGGGCTAAGGGGACTGTTTTGCCTGTCGCGCTATGGAACAGTTCCCCATTGCGATAGATTTTCATCTCTCCCGCTGTCGCATTTTTGGTCAAAGCCCAGTGCGACCACTTTCCTCTGTATTCAGTGAATAGAATGGGTTGGGATATCCCATCGCCGCCATCCAAAAAGGAAATCTCACGACTGTTTATGGGTGCGGTGATAGTCAGCCCAAGCCTGTTGGCGCTATCTACCCCGCTAATTACAGTAGCGTCCCCGTAAAACAAATCATCTACGTAAGCCCAGAAGCTTACAGTAATCTCGTTCCCGGAAGGAAGACTCAATGCCGGCAGTTCCACAAAGTCATCCTTCCCGTCGAAGGCCAACAACGGCTGCAATACCTTCGGTTTGGACGTAGCCGCTGCCGGCTCAGGGCTGGCCACCGGCACCGCCGCTTCCTGCCAAGTCGCCCCATTAATCGTCCCGTGCTTGGCATTTTTCGCTTTGTCATGGGCGGTATTGCCGCTGCCTTCATTGAAGGCCCAGTAATACGCCAGTCCCGCCTCATCCCCCTTCAAACGCCGGTGCATGTCCTTCTGAATGTCCTCCTGAGTGCGGGCCACACTCCACACACTCACTTCCGTCATTTGACCTGCAAAGAAGTTGTCCACCCGTCCGATCAAGTAGCTCGTCGCAGCGGTATAAAACGTTGCCGGTGCCGGTTTGGTGGCAAACAGCTCCCCATTCCGGTAAAACCTGTACTCGCTTCCTTGTTTCACCCAGGCGATGTGCACCCACTGGTCTAATGCCGTAAAGAAATTACTCAACACCTGACTGTAGCGATTTTTCCCCGCCGGCGTGTACGAATCGTACTGCAAAGCGCTGTCGTACTCAGCCACCCACAGTGAGGGTTTGAGATTTTCATCCCCAGTCTTGCCCAGAATGCCGTGCCGAGCCCCATCGTCTTTGACAGATGGCTTCACCCACAGGCAAATGCTGAACGTGGTGTTGTTCTGGAACGGATCTTGAACTTCCACTGAGTCATCCACCCCATCGAACGCCAACACCGGCGCAATAGCTCTCGGTGTGTGCGCTGGAATCGGCAACGGCAGCTCAGCTTGCTGCCAAGTTGCCCCTCGAATTACCCCGTCCTTGGGACGAGTGACGCGCTCGTGAACTGTATTGCCGTTGCCTTCGTTGAAGGCCCAGTAATAACTCAGTCCGGGCTCATCTCCCTTCAAGTGCTGGTGCATGTCCTTCTGAATGTCCGCCTCAGTGCGAGCCACACTCCAGATACTGACTTCGGTCATTGCACCGGCAAAAAAGTAATCCACCCGTCCTAGCCAATAGCTCGTCTTCGCGGTATAAAACGTTTCCGGTGCCGGTTTTGTCTCAAACAGCTTCCCATTCCGGTAAAACCGGTACTGTGTTCCTTCTTTCACCCAAGTGATGTGAACCCAAGAGTCCTTGGCTGAAAAGAAGTTATTTAATATCCCCGAGTACTGACCGTTCCCTTGTTGGCCGTAAGAATCGTAATGCAAGCCACTCTTGTCTGGAGCCACCCACAGTCCCGGTTTGCTGCACAGCTCTCCCCACCGCTTGCCCAGGATACCGTGCCAAGTTCCGTCATTGAGCGCAGATGGCTTCACCCACAGGGAAATAGTAAACGTGGTGTTGTTCTTGAACGGATCTTTGATTTCTACATAATCATCACGCCCATCGAACACCAAAACAGACTGTACGGATTTTACAGGTGGAGTGGTGGGCTTTTCCTCTGTCCCAGTCCCTGTCGTGCCGGTTCCCGAATCAGTCGTGCCGGTTCCCGAATCAGTCGTACCTGTTCCAGTCCCAGTCGTGCCGGTTCCCGAACCAGTCGTGCCTGTTCCCGAACCTGTCGTACCTGTTCCCGAACCTGTCGTGCCGGTGCCAGATTCAGTCGTGCCCGTGCCCGTGCCTGTACTTGTCCCACTGGTGCCGGTTCCCGAACCTGTCGTGCCGGTGCCTGTACTTGTCCCAGTCGTGCCTGTGCCCGCCCCAGTCGTGCCGGTGCCCGCCCCAGTCGTGCCGGTGCCCGCCCCAGTCGTGCCGGTGCCTGTGCCCGCCCCAGTCGTGCCGGTGCCCGCCCCAGTCGTGCCGGTGCCTGTACTTGTCCCAGTCGTGCCGGTGCCTGTGCCCGCCCCAGTCGTGCCGGTGCCCGAACCTGTCCCAGTCGTGCCGGTGCCCGCCCCAGTCGTGCCGGTGCCCGCCCCAGTCGTGCCGGTGCCCGAACCTGTCCCAGTCGTGCCGGTGCCCGCCCCAGTCGTGCCGGTGCCTGTGCCCGATTCAGTCGTGCCGGTGCCCGCCCCAGTCGTGCCGGTGCCTGTGCCCGCCCCAGTCGTGCCGGTGCCTGTACTTGTCCCAGTCGTGCCGGTGCCTGTGCCCGCCCCAGTCGTGCCTGTGCCCGCCCCAGTCGTGCCGGTGCCTGTACTTGTCCCAGTCGTGCCGGTGCTGGTGCCTGAACCTGTCCCAGTCGAGCCGGTGCTGGTGCCTGAACCTGTCCCAGTCGAGCCGGTGCTGGTGCCTGAACCTGTTCCAGTCGAGCCGGTGCTGGTGCCTGAACCTGTTCCAGTCGAGCCGGTGCCTGTGCCTGAACCTGTCCCAGTCGAGCCGGTGCCTGTCCCTAAACCTGTGCCTGAACCTGGGGTGCCAGTGCCGGTGCCTGAACTTGTCCCTGAACCTGGGGTGCCGGTGCCGGTGCCTGAACTTGTCCCTGAACCTGGGGTGCCGGTGCCGGTGCCTGAACTTGTCCCTGAACCTGGGGTGCCGGTGCCTGAACTTGTTCCCGAACCTGGGGTGCCGGTGCCTGTGCCTGAACCTGTCCCAGTCGAGCCGGTGCTGGTGCCTGAATCTGTCCCAGTCGTGCCGGTGCCCGAACCTGTCCCAGTCGTGCCGGTGCCCGCCCCAGTCGTGCCGGTGCCTGTACTTGTCCCAGTCGTGCCGGTGCCCGCCCCAGTCGTGCCGGTGCCCGAACCTGTCGTACCTGTTCCAGTCCCAGTCGTGCCGGTGCCCGCCCCAGTCGTACCCGTTCCCGAACCAGTCGTGCCGGTGCCTGTCCCTGAGGAAGGTTGCGTTGGGGGTATTGTTTGCGGCGCAGCGTCTGGCCTTCCCGGTGCGGCAAGCAGCTGAATTTCTGCTAAAGACAGCGCTCTGTTCCAGATCCGCACTTTAGTAATCAAACCGTGAAAGAAACAGGAACTCGCTCCCGGCTGTTCGGTTGCCCCTGCCCCCACATGCATTGGGTTGCGATTGTTCGGCAGGAAGGGAGTTCCTGTCCGCTGTCCGGCGAGTTTACCATTGACGTACAAACTCACGGTTTGGGAAACTGAATCATAGCTTCCTGCCAGATGTGTCCAGACTTCGACTTTAGCCAGCGAGCCGGTGAGAGCAACCCAAGGAGCTCCTATCTTACCGGTGCCCACCCAAAACTGCCACTGTCCAACAAGATTGACGCAAAACAGATACCCCCGGCGTCCCTGTTTAGCCGAACCGCTAACAGAGCTCAAGACTGCCCGATAGCCCCTCCCGCCCTGAAACCGCACCCACATCTCAACCGTAAAGCTAGCCGTCGGGTTGAAATCCGCCGAATAGGGGATGTTAATCCGATCGTTGATGCCATTAAAGTAGGGAATTGCCGGTGGAGAATAACCGAGGTCAACCTCTTTTGCTTGCTCTCCTACCGCAGCTTGTTGCAGTTTCATGGATTACCTTACTGATACATTTACGCGACATTGCGTGTGCCATTTCCGCGCACGGGTTTAAAGCTTTCCCGAAAAGCATTTTATGGTCACGCTCGCGGGAAAGCCAGTCTTCTAGGACATTAACAAGATTCGCCAGAACTGAAAAGCGCTACAGCTGATTATACCGCCGGCACTGCAGCTTGAGAGGTCAAACCCACTGCTTCAGCGTACTTCAAATAGGTTTCTACTGAAGCGATCACAATCCGCGCTTCTACTGCTAGCAGTTCGATCCCCACCAGGGATACCCGCGCCCACACGTCGATTACCACCCCTTTATCCAGAATGCGGTCGATAACTTCAGCCAGACTGGAAGATGAGTTAACTTTTTCAACTGCCATGATAAGTTCACCTGAATGTAGATAAGTTCTCTAAGCCTCTGAACCATTTCTCTGTAACGGACTGTACAGAGCAATCGCTTCCATTTTTATGGACAAATATTCCCGCTAATCAGTCTGTAAGGTTTGACTCCTCCTGGCGCACTCCTATATCCTTATCCCCTAGCCTGTGAGCCTTTGGGACTGCTTAAACATCTCCACCGGCTCCCTTGCCAAGGCTCATGCTTTATCGAAGCTTTCCCCCGATTGCGGATAACTTCCCCGTTAGAGGAAAAGATAGCAGCGCCTGGGCGAAAGCCCGCACACAGCGGTGGGCTTAGGGTAGAGTCCTCATCAACAGGTTTTCCCTTTTTGGGTTTAAGCCTGTACCTGTTACTGTCTTTTCAGACTTCTCTTTTAAGAGACTATCACGACTGACCGCCGTTCCAGCTAATTTAAATAAATCTTAACAATCTGGACGCGCAGTTTTTTACGCAGCTCGCAAGCCTTATAAAATAAAGGTTCTGCCATGATTGCAGCCCCACTTCTGGCTCCTGCTGAATAGCCTGCAGGGCTGATAAAAGGTGCCCTGCAAGCAAGCTGGCAGCTAATATCAAGTCCGGTGGCATCCTTATTGCAAAACTCTTGTAGAGACAAGGGTTTATCGCGTCTCTCTACAATGCCGTCGCAACCGTTCATGATATAACTCTTGGAAAGTGGCCGGTGTTACCGTAAAAAATCCCCAGCTTCACGAGCAGAGCCTGTTTATAAACTTGAAGTCGGGAGTTGCCTGAGCTGGACAGCTCAGGTCAACTTCTTTGGGAGCATCCCATTTTTGTAAATCCACTTTTTGAACACCGGCTCTGGCGCTGCCAAAAATGAATAGACTTAATAAACTAGGGATTATCCCACTTCTTTAAGCTGCGTTGCTGTTTTGTAAACAGCAAAATCCGTCGCCCTACGCTCAGTAGCATCTCATTTTTGTAATCCCCCTCACCCCAACCCCTCTCCCTCTTGGGGAGAGGGGAGAATTCTTTATTTTTCCCCCCTCTCCCTTCATGGCGAATGGTGCGGGGGGTGAGGGTCAAGACGTTTGCACTTTTGGAATGCTCCCCCTAAGATCTGCCGTTCGGGTGGCTTTTGATCATAACCAGCCCAACCAGAGATTCCCAGCTAGAAGTGTTGATTGTCCCGTCATGGCCATAGGAGGTGCGGTCCTCAACTGTCATGCCCGTGGCTTCTTTGAGGGGCCAGTACGCCACTAAGCCCGGGGCCTCACCCATCGCCAGACTGTTCATTTCTTTGTTAATTTCCTCCAGACTGCAAGCGCGATTCCAGATCCGGACATCCGTGATTTGACCGGGGAAAAAGTTTGCTACTTTTCCGTCTTTTATGCCGGCACCAATTCGCAATATATCTTTGGTATTGGGCGCATAATAGATCGTTTTTTCCTCTACCAATTTGCCGTTGATGTAGAATTTCATCACGCTGCCGTCGCAGGTGCCAGCCAGGAAAACGCGCTCGTTGAGCTTCACCTCCGAACCGGCGATCTCGCTCCAGCCGGCATCCCCAGATCCCAGCATAAATTTCCATTTATTGTCCGCACCGGCACAGAGGACGTACCCCTTAGGCAGAAAATCGTCACAGGAAGCCACAGCAGCTCGGATAGTTCCCTGCCAGTTATCTGCGTTTACCCAGCAAGATACAGTAAACTGTCGCAGATTGAGAATCGGATAGTAAGGCACTTCCACATAGTTGGCTGTGGTGCCGTGATGGCCGTAGGGGGTTTTATCCTTTACAGTGCCGCCCCCTCCTTCATTCAAAGGCCAGTACCCCACCAAGCCTGCTTCCAAGCCGATCAGCCGGTAATTCATCTGGTTTTGAATTTCCTTTTGGCTGCTCGTGACATTCCAGACCCGCACGTCGGTGATTTGGCCCGGGAAAAAGTGAGTTGGGTTGCCTTCCGTTGCGCCTGCGCCGATTCGCAAAGGATATTTTTCGTTGACGGCAAAATCACTGACGACTTTCTCGCCTGCAAATTCCCCATTGACATAGAATTTCATGATTTTGCCGTCGTAGGTGCCGGCCAAGAATGTCCAGGTATTGAGCGCCAGTTCTGGACCGTTGAGGCTCACCCACTCGTTCTTAGCGGTGCCCAGCCAAAATTGCCAGTGATTGTTCTCGCCGGCATACAAACAGTATCCCTTGGTTGGGGACCCCTCGCGAGAGGTGACGATAGAGCGCCACCGCCCCTGCTCGCCCTGTACATTTGCCCAGCAGGACACAGTCAATTGAGTCGGATTGAGTGCCGGTGAGAAGGGCACTTCCGCATAGTCCCCCCGCCCATCCAGGGTGAGGACTGCAGTATCGTCCGGCTCTCCCTCACTGGCCAGGGCTGCCAGCTCTCTTTGGGCCAGCGGTCGGATCCAGAGCCTGACTTTCGTAATTTGACCGCGAAACAGACAGTAGCTGGCACCGGCTTGTTCGATGGCTCCCGCCCCGACGTGCAGGGGGTTGCCACTGTTCGGGGCGAACAGAGTTCCCGTCCGCTGGCCCACCGCCTGACCGTTAACGTACAGCGTCATAATCCGGGACGCTCGGTCATAGGTTCCCGCCACATGCGTCCACAGCCCCACTTTGGCTTTTGGGCCGGTGACCACCATCCAGGGATGTCTCATCTGACCGTTGCCCAGCCAGAACTGCCAATGTCCGGCTTGGTTAACGCAAAGCACATACCCCCGGCGTCCCTGCCAAGCGGACCCGCTCACCGAGGTGACAATCGACCGGTAGCCCGTGCCGCCCTGATATTTGACCCACATTTCAGCCGTGAAGCTGGTCGGGTTAAATTCCGCAGCGTAGGGGATAGTAATCTTGCCGCCGAACTCACTGTCGTAGGGAGTTGCCTCGGCTGGATAACACACGTCAATTTCTTTTGGCTGCTTTTCGACAGCTGTTTCTTTAACTATCATTGTTCCCCCTATTTTTTGAATTTCTGGTTATTTCTAATCTTGCGCCGGCACTCAGGCCAGCTTCTCGCAGCGACGGTTTTCCAATCTCAGAAACCGGTTTTTTTTGCTTTCCCTCCGAAAAAATGGTGACTGCCGGGACAGAGACCCGGACAGCGTACCTCTACTTTAATCCTTGACCTGCTTTCTAATAGCGACGCATTTCCGCAAGGTATTTCGACTGATAGCGCAAAAATTCCTGGCGGGATTCCGAGGTGCGGCGTTTGTTTTCTTCGTAAAACCTGTTTCGCCGCTCATCCCCCTCGCGAAGCCGAGCCTGGTGGTCGCTGAGAAACTCATTTTGATGCCTGAGATACTCCCCGTGCCACTCCGCATAGCTGCGCTGGCCGTCCCTGACCATCATTTGACGGTAGTGTTCGTGCGAAAGGAATTCTGGCGGGATCAGATCGAGATTTGTCATGACTGAATACCTCCTGCTTGAGAGCGAATTACCCGTTTCTTTTCCACTGTTTTATCAGCCACTGCCTGCGGGATTCTGCAGCCAGCATTTTTGCTGACGCACCGGTGCGACGGGCACCGTCGCTAGCAGACAAGTCCAAATGGCTCGCAGTTTGGCAAGCCCGTAAACTCGCGATTGTCCCGCTCGTTCTGATTTGCCGCATCGTGCGAATAAGCAGCATTTATTTACCTCCGTTAAGCCGAAATTTTCCTGGCTGGCGGAACTTCCTGAAACAGTTCCTTAAGAATCGATATTGTCTCGTTCTGCGGTATTTTGGAACGGGAAAGCAAGACATCCATGCAGATATCTCGAAAGTCAGGGTTAGTTGCCCCCACAGGAATATTATTGTTCTGACAGACTTTGGCCACGATCAGGCACGCCCGCAACCCCGAGGATTTTTCATGACTCTGCGTGCGCTCCCGATAATTCCTGATCAGACGCACGATCGTTGCGGCATCCGCTCGCGCCAGTCCTGATTTTTGGACAACAATCTCTTCCTGGGTCTGTTCGTCAGGCTCTGGAATATCGATCGTTATCAGGCGATCCATCAGTGCGTCCTGCGCTTCGTGAACTCCGCAGTATTCCTCTGGATTGGAAGTAAAGATGACTCGGAACTGGGGGTGGGCGCGAATGTATTCCTGTTGCTGGGAAGCAGCTGGCAGCACCAGCAGCCTTTCTTCCAATACCGAGAGCAGAACGTTATTAACTTCCGGACGGGAGCGATTGAATTCATCGTAGACCAGGGTGAAGCCCTCCCGACAGGCTGTGGTCAGGCGGGCATCCACCCAGGACTGGCGGAATTCATCTTCCAGCTTGACAACCGTGTGTATAAAATTATCCACAACTTTCTTGCGGTTGTAGCCCTTCTGGTTGCCAATCAGATCCGCCGACGTGTACTCATCATCGCCAAACATCAGCAAAAGCGGACGCTCCAGAAGATTCCCCAGATGGATTGCCAGTGTTGTTTTGCCGGTTCCCGCTGGACCGCGCAGGTGAACTGAGAATCCCGCGTGCAGATAGCGCAAGGCACGCTGCGTCAGACTGTGGATTGCCGGTGTGTCAACAAAATTCTGGGAGTTGACTTGCAGAACTGTGGTCACAACTAACTATCTCCGCATCAGATCAGTTTGCCAAGCTTGGGCGCAGGCAGGGGTGAAACGCTTTTTCCAAAGCTGGCATCGCCAATAAAAGCCGGCGCTGCCCCCCACACATAATCTCGCATCGCTGCCACATAGGCCGCCCTCTGGTTTTGCTGATCCATCCACACCTGCTGCTGGTAGGCTCGCGTATCCTCCTGAAAGTTAGCCATACTCGATTGCAAAGTGCTGTGGAAGGTATGCAGCGAGTCCCACATCGCAGCTGACATTGCCGCTCGGTTTGTCGCTGTGGCAGACAAGTTCATCTGCGTCTGGTGCCGGTGCTCTAGCACCTGCTGCTGGCGAAACTGAATTTCCTGTTGGCGCTGCGCTCGCGCCGCGTACCATTCATCTCTAAGAGACACAACTTATAGTTCCTTTTCAGATGGACAATCCTAGACAGAGCGATTGGCTCCCTACTGGGGGTTTTAGCAACGCTTGTGCCGTCACCCAAATATGAGGGGAGCACAGGCGTTTTATGCCTTGGATGCACTACCAGACATCCCCTATCCCTCTTGACAATTGGTACGGGCGTGTGAGCAATACGCCCCCACGGAATCAATTGTCTTCAGGATTACTTTTTTTAATTAGCCCGGGTTGTAGCTGGCGGTATTTTTGGGAGCTTGTCCCAATCTTATTTGGAGTGTGAAGGAAGTTTTTAAATTCTTGCCTTCAGCCCTGCTGGTATTATAGTCTACCAGTGTCGGTTTTTGTCTTCTTTTATCCTGTCGGGCTCCCGGCCCTCCGCACCTGATTGCAAGCGAAACACCTGCTGCTGCGTCACTGCAACCAGCAGGGTTGCTTGGGGCAGGTGCGCCACACCCGATTATACGGCTGGCACAGCAGCTTGAGACGTCAGACCCACCGCTTCTGCGTACTTCAAATAGGTTTCTACTGAGGCTATCACAACCCGCGCTTCTACTGCTAGCAGTTCGATCCCCACCAGAGATACCCGCACCCACAGGTCGATTACGACCCCTTTGTCCAGAATGCGGTCGATGACTTCGGCCAGACTGGAAGATGAGTTGACTTTTTCAACAGCCATGATAATTTCTCCTGATTGTAGATAAGTTCTGTCAGAACCTGAACCGCTTATCTGTAACGGACTGTATCGAGCAATCGTTCTGATTGTTCTGGACACCTGTAACAGTCAATCAGTTTGTAAGGTTTTTCCCCTACTGGCGCACTACAGCACCATTATCCCACAGGCGGTTCGCCTAAGGGAGCTGCTTTAACACCTCTACCCGCTCCCCTTTTCAGGGCACCCATTTGTCGCAGATATCTTGCCGGTCTGAGGAAAATATAACAGATCCCAGGCTAAAGCCTAGACAGAGCAGCGGGTTTGTGGCAGCATCCTCAACAGATTTTACCATCCCAAAGGAATCCCTATGCTTCTGGCTGGGTTGAAGCCTGTAGCTGTTATTGTAATGTCTGGGTTTTCTTTTAAGAGACTACCATGACTAGCCCGATATTTATCTAACTTTAATAAATCTTTATAATCCTGCCGGCAGTTTTTCAGGGTCTGGCACGCCTTGTGCGATCGAGGGACAAGCCGGCACCGGCATTTTTGCCCAGTCTCGCCGCCTGACCATTATTGCCAAAAATGTCTCAGCCTTTCAGGGCACCGGCTTGTGGCGAACGCTGATTCTGTCCGCAGTCTCGATAGGGGTGCGATCCGCTTCCAGTCCAAAAGAGAACTTGTCACACTTCCGCAGCCATCTATCGCCCAGTTTGACACTCCAGCCGCTGTCCCACAGCTCCTTGCTCGGTCTGAGAATCCTGCCTTATTCAGGTCGCGCGGCACTCAACTGCGGAGTCAATGTAGAGGCGCGACATGTCGCGTCTCTACAGTAAATGTACAAACGCGACTCGGCGTTTTACAGCACATGTAAAGAGGCGACATTCATGCGTTTTTATAGCGCCCTCCCCCTGTCCCGAAACAGGAAGTGGTGTGGGGTGTGACCACCTTCCCCCACACCAACCCCTCTGCCAAAGAACCCTTTCTGTCTGATCTGAATGCCATTAAAATCCCTAAATCTTATAGGGGTTTTCACTGATGCGGAATACAGCCCTTACGAATCTGCTCTGATAAACAGGAGGGGGGAATTGATTTGTAAGAATCCCGATCGGGGATTGAAATATTTATCCCGCTTGGGCATCGCGCCCGTCCGCACCGCCGGCATCCCGGGCGGCGGCTCAACCACCTCACCGGCACCCCACACCCGCGACCGTACCACCGGCGGGCCGTCCAGGAGGCCCCGCTCAACCCTGTGTGAGCCAGCGGCACCGGCGGCTCAGCCGGCAAAGCTTGCCGGTGTGGCCCAAAACCTCACGACTTCCGCCACACCTCTATCTGTGAGTTGCCAGGGTGCCGGCGCTCCAGCGAGGGGCCAAGCCCGCCGCTACCAAGGCTGTGTCCCGACCGCACATCCCACCGCCGCCGGTGAGCGGATTGCTCTGATCCGCCTGATCGCAGCCCGGAAAAAACCCCCTTGCAAGCCACGAAAGTGGGGCCGGTGGGGTGATACATCCTGCAAGGAACCTGGGTGACAGGTATGGAAGACGCACCGGCACGATCTCGGTCAGTCATCTGATCTCCGTTTAATTGCCCTAATTAATTTCTCCCCCCGCTCCCGGACGATATTCGGCGTTTTACAAGAGATCCCCCGCCCTGACAGTACATGATTTTTCAAACAGATGTTATCTCAGATTTCTGTCTGTACCCTCTGTCAAACGAGAGAAGGGCGCTGCGAGCCGGATTGTGGACAGCGCTCTGCAGCGCAGCAGTTGAGAGCCGCCATTGAGAAGCTTCTCGCACACCGGCATGGGGCATGGGGCATGGGGCATCAGGCATGGGGTATGGGGCATCATGGCTCATGGCACGCCCGCTTTTCGAGTGCCAGCCGGCGGGCTGTGCTGCTGGCATAGTAAAATTGAAGTCAGCGTCTGCCGGCTCCTCCCAAGCTCCTTCAGAAGCTGGCTCTGCAATAACCGGACGGTAAGCTAAACGAAGTTTGATTACTTTTTGTTGCTGGACTCAGAAGCCTGTAATTTTTCTTAATATTTTTTAAAAAAACTAAACTTACAAAACCACTCACTCTGATATATATTATGAAGAGGTGTGGCACTTGCCAAACACCTGTAGGAACTGCAGCGGCAGAAAAGTGTGGCAGTCGAAAAGGTCAACTCCTCCTCAAGCAAGGGCGGAAGTTATCGCTCGCATCTCAGATAAAGGTGCCAGACGCTTGGTTGCGCGTTTAAAAGCCGTTATTGAATGACTGGCAATTGAAGCCGTATCGCTATCGCCTCTGGATAAACCTGTCTGAAATACGCACAAGCAGTTGCCCTCACTCAATCAGCCGCGATTCCTGCTGTTGAGAAGTTAACCCCTGCTGAAATACCCAAATTCCTCAAGAGACGTGCCGGTGGAACGACCGGCCCTGTCCGAAAAGCGCTCCCGACCCCTATTTTATGCGAGGTGCCGTAAAAATAAAAGTTAGCATTCAGCGTGTCAAATACCATTAAAGAGGCGACCCAATCGTGACTGCTACGCCGATCGTGCCGAAAAGTTCTCAATCCAACGAGCGTCGAACAATTGCGACATCTACCCAAGGCTCGACTTTGGCGGATATTCTCGAACGAGTTTTGGACAAGGGAATTGTGATTGCCGGCGATATCTCTGTTTCTATCGCCTCAACCGAACTCCTGCACATCCGGATTCGGTTGCTGATTTCTTCAGTGGATAAAGCGCGGGAGATGGGAATAAACTGGTGGGAGAACGACCCCTATCTCAGCACCAAGACCCAGAATTTAATCGACGAAAATAAACAGCTACAGGAACGGTTGCAAAGTTTAGAAGCCGAAATGCGCTCCCTCAAAGCGCTGGCTACCAGTCAGCTAGATTTTGGCCCCACAGCTGAGCGGCCAAAAAATCTCTATTCCATGTCCGAACAGCCCGCCTCTATCGAACTGGAAACAGAAGCAGAGGAAGCCGAAGCCGAGGTAGCGGAAACCCCCCTCAATGAAGCGTGAGTAAAACCAGCCGATTTGGAGCCATTGAAAAGCCGGTGAAAAAGTGACCTTATGCCATTAATTGGCCCGCCAGATGAAAACTCTCCTGAGACTGAGACAGTTCCCACCACGCACAAACTTAACAGTAAGGCCGGTTTTGCTTCTTTACTGTTAACGGTGGTAGAATTGCTTCGCCAGCTAATGGAAGCGCAAGTCATTCGGCGAATGGAACAGCAAGCTCTCAGCGAGACAGACTTAGACAAAGCGGCAGAAAGTTTGAAAAAGCTGGAAGAAGAAGTGCTGCGCTTGTGCGAGATATTTGAAATAGACCCAGAAGATTTGAATGTGGATCTGGGAGAGCTGGGCACCCTTTTACCGCCGCCGGGAACTTACTATCCTGGGGAATCCAGCCAGAATCCTTCTGTATTGGAACTGATAGATAGACTTTTAAATATTGGACTTGTGGTGCATGGCGATGTCGATATAGGGTTGGCTAATATGAATTTGATTCACGCAAAGCTGCGATTGGTTGTGACCTCCAAGCCGATCTAAATATTGTAGGGGATAATTGGATGAGTTTAGGGTTTTATCTGTACGGTATTTTACCCGCACCGCTTTCCGAAGAAGTGGCGCTAGAAGGACTGGACAAGCAACCCGTTCGCAGCCATACTGTGGACGGTTTAAACTTGTTGTACTCGGAAGCCAAACAAGAAAAATATCTCACTTCCCGGCGCAATTTACTCTGCCACGAGAAAGTGCTGGAACTGGCCATGACTCAGGGTTTTCGCACCCTGCTCCCGCTCCGCTTTGGACTGGTAGTGAAAACCTGGGAAACAGTCACCGACCAATTGACTCTTCCCTATAAAGACCAACTGGAAGAGTTATTTCAAAAATTGGAGGGACGCCGAGAAGTTAGCGTCAAGGTGCTGTGGAACAGCCCGTCGGAGATCCAGGCATTGCTGGAGTCAAATCCCAGCTTGAGAGAAAAGCGGGATGCCAAGTCAGGGAGAGCGTTGAGTATGGAGGAAGTCATCGAAATTGGCCAGCTGATTGAACGCGGTTTGCAACAGCGCAAGGAAGCGGTCATTGATGTTTTCCGCGATGAATTGAACCCAATGGCTGCAGAAGTGGCTGAAAATGATACGATGACGGAAGAAATGATTTACAATGCGGCCTATTTGATTCCTTGGGAAAGTGAATCTGCGTTTAGCGAAAAAGTAGAAGCGATTGACCTAAAATTTGGCGACCGGCTGCGCATTCGCTACAACAATTTTACCGCTCCTTACACATTCACTCAGCTTTCTTAAGGGGAGTCAAGGCTATGTTTCTGAAGCTATTAACTTTTCCGGTATCGGGACCGCTTGGGGGCATCATCTGGATAGGAGAGCAACTTCTAGAACGCGCTAGTGCTGAATTGGACGACCAACAAAATTTTCAGAAACAGTTATTAGCTTTGCAGTTGGCGTTTGATATAGGCGATCTTTCAGAAGAAGAGTTTGAAATTCAGGAAGAGGAACTTTTGCTGAAAATTCAAGCCTTGGAAGAAGAAGAAGAAGAAGAATCTGAGTGAAGGAGTATTAAGCTGTTAGGCTTTTAACCTGCTTTTCCGTTGAAAGTCGGCAGAGCCGACCGATCGCGTTCCCAGCCTGAGGCTGGGAACGAGAGATATTAGTGAGGTACTGAGAAACCCGGTTTCTTTAAGAAACCGGGTTTCTAGAGCGCAGAGAACCGCTATATTAAAATTCAAAGTAGAAAGTCTCAAATTTGCTTGAATTATCCTCACTCTTAGGAGGGGGGGCACTTTTTTGAGAGGAGGGAGTCTTGGGAGCGGAGGCACTTTTTTGGGCGGCGCGAGCGCTGGGAGCGGGCGCACTTGCAGGAGAACTGTAACTTGACTGACGCAAGGTCTTAATTGTTTGTTCTGTCTCCTCTATCTGGCTGTCAAGAGAGGTCAGTTGCTGTCTCAAGAGTTGGATGCGCTGTTCCATGAAGTGCAGTTCCTGGAGGATGCGCTGCCGTTTCGTTACCTTTTTGTACAGCTCTAATTGTTCAGCAGCCTCACTTTTATCGCGAGGTATTGTGCAGAGCTTAGGTGGAATTGGGCCGCGCGGGCGAGTTTTTTGCATACAGGCTTGGTGAGTGAGGTATAAAGAGGATTATAGCGGAAAACCCTAAGTAGGTAAACATAAATAAACCAAAATTTCGCAGGAGGCTCCGCACGCCGCTAAAGCCCGGGCGTTCAGGGGCTAAAGCCTATACTGCAAACTGACGCGCGGATTTTAAGTTTAATTTCGCTCACCTACTTTCCAGTTCTGCTGCAACTGTCTGCAACTGTGGCGGTGTCGGAGGTGCCGGTTGCAGTTGAGCGGCTGGGGAAAAGCGCCCTAATAGCGCCCCAGTTTTTGGAGCGCTATGCCCAAATGCTGCAGCGTCCAATTTTCCGGGTAGTCAGGGTGGCATTCCAAAGCTTTGTCGTAGCTGGCTACAGCGTCGGAGTAGCAACCTAACTTATACAGCGCAATCCCCCGATTGTTCCAAGCTCTGGAGTAATCCGACATGCGTGCCAGAGCTTGGTCGTAGCTGGCCAGGGCTGACTCGTAGCGGCCCAACTCGTCGAGTGCCGAGCCCCGGTTGTTCCAGGTTTCTGGACAGTTCGGCTGCAACTGAAGGGCGCGGTCGTAACTGGCCACGGCTTGCTCGTACCGGCACAAGTGCCCCAGAGCAATGCCGCGATTGAACCAGGCTTCGGCGCTGTCGGGCTCAATGGCCAGAAGTTCGTCCCAGGTGGCGACCGACTCTTCATGCCGGCCTAAATCGTCGAGGGCGATGGCGCGGTACAGCAAGGCTTCTGTGTCCAAAGGCGACCGCTGCAGCACTTTCTCGAAGCTTTGTAGCGCCTCGGAGTAGCGGCCCAAACTCCCCAAGGCCAAGCCTCGCAGGTTCCAGGCTTCCTCCCAGTCGGGGTGAATTTCCAGGGCGCGATCGCAGCTGGCGACGGCTTCGGAGTGCCGGCCTAAATCTTCGAGCACTTGGGCTCGGCTGTACCAGGCTTTACCGGCACTGCCCTTGATTTCCAAGGCGCGGTCGAAGCTGGCGAGGGCGTCAGAGTGCCGCTCCAACTGCTGCAGCGCTACCCCCCGCCGGTACCAGAGCCAGTAGTCCTGCGGGCGGGCGTCTGCGGCTCTGTCGAAGCAGAACAGGGCTTCTTGTGGCTGGCGCAGGTCATCGAGCGCCACACACCCCCGCTGATACCACGCCCAGAAGTCGTCTGGCCTTGCTTCCAGGGCTTTGCGGTAACTGGCTACCGCCTCGGAGTAGCGACCGGCATGCCGGTGGGCCTGGCCCCGCTCGTACCACGCCCAGTAATCATTCGGTCGCCTTTCCAGAGCTTGGTCGAAGCTGGCGATCGCTTGCGAGTGCCGGCCTAACTCATCCAAGGCGATGCCGAGGTGATACCAGCTCCAGTAGTCGTCCTCTTGCAGTTCCAGAGCTCGCTCGTAACAGGCCACCGCTTCTTCGTAGCGACCTTCGGCCCGCAACTCATTCCCCTGCCGGTACAAATCCCCATAGCTTTCTGGCCGGCTCTCCAACATTCTCTCTTGCATCACGACACTCCCATCAATACGCCCTCAATTCAATTCTGAAATTGATTGTCTCGCCGAAGGTGATCAAAAGCCCCCACCCTCTCAATCCTTCATTGATTTTTAAGGAATTTAGCCGGCGCTCCTTGAAGAGGCGATTGTTAAAAAATAATTATATTTTTCCGCCGGCAGCGCTGGGAACGCCGGCGGGCGAGGCGCACTCAACCGTTACTCCATCGCTCAGTCCTGACTGCCGGCAACTTTCCTATCGCTTGCCTTCCCCCATCAAAGCCTGAAACCGCTTATTTTTGCGCAGGCAATCCAAATCTGGATCTGTCTTAGCCGCCGGCAGATATTTGGCGGGATTCTTCTGAATCGCCTCCTGCAAATGGTTCACCGCCAGAGCCACCTTCCCCTGCATAGCATAGCAGTACCCTTTATTATAAATGGCATTCACATGGTTGGGGTTAACCTCCAGCGCTCTGTCGAAATTCTCCATCGCTTCTCGATAGCGCTTCAACTTCACCAGCGCGTACCCCCGATTGTCCCACGCTTCATAATTATTGGGGTCGCACTGCACCGCTCTGTCATAGCAGGGAATAGCTTCCTTGACGCGACCGGCGCGCCGCAGCACCAGCCCCTTGTTATTCCAAGCGTGAGTTTCTTTCGGATCGATTTCTAAAGCTCTGTCATAGCTAGCAAGCGCCTCTTTATCCTTCCCCATGTCGGACAGAACCGTGCCCAGGTTAATCCAATACGCCACCCGATTTGGCCTAATCTCTATCGCCCTCTCATAGCTAGCGAGAGCTTCTTCCGATTGCCCCCATACCATCAAAGCGCACCCTCTATTATACCAAACTTCTGGATCATTTTTCTCAATTTCTAGCGCCCTGTCATAGCTGTAAATCGCCCGCTTGTGCTTGCCCAAATTCACCAGCGAATTTCCCCGGTTGCTCCAGGATTTATAATCTTCAGGGTAAATTTTCAAAGCTTTGTCATAGCAGGATATTGCCTCTCCATTCCGCCCCAAAATCCCCAGACAGTTGCCTTTGCTGCTGAGCGCCTCCCAGCTGTCAGGTTTAAGAAGCAAAACTCTGTCAAAGCTAGCGATTGCTTTGTCAGCGTACCCCCACTCCAGCAGGGCAATACCTCGGTTCAGCCAGATGCGTTCGTCATTCGGACTGAACTCTGTCGCCCGCTCAAAACTCTCTACGGATGCCTCGTAGCGCTTCAAGTGCCCCAGCGCCAGCCCCCGGCAAGCCCAGGCATCTCCAAAATGAGCTTTTAGCTTTATCGCTTCCTCGAAATGAGCGAGCGCCGCTTCAAAGTCTTTTGACTCCAAACAGCGCAATCCTTGCTGGAAACAGAATTCAGCAGTTCCCGGATCTGTCATGGCTGTAGATGTAATCGCACTCCACTCCCATTTTAGCCCGGGCTTCCCGCAATGGATGCGAAAGCTGCCTTCCTGTCCAGTTGGCTGACCATTAGACGCGCCAAAGATGGCTGGCCCGCCTTTTAAATCCGTTTGATTGCTTTATTTTTTTGAACTCTCCCCAAGCCAGAAACTCAATTATATTTGGCTTTTCCGATTAAAAGCTATCTCAAGGATCAAATAGCCAAGCGCAATTGAGGGGCGAGTGGCGAGCCGGCAGCCAACTGCAACTCCTGTGACTCGCCAAAAAGCGAAGCCCCCATTTCTTCACGCTTCACTCGTCCCTCGTAACTTCCTCTTGAATCAGCGCTTGGAATCGCTCATCTTGACGAATCACGTCAAAATCCGAGTCAGTTTTTGCCATCTGCCGGTATTCCTCCGGAGACTGATTAATAGCTTGTTGCAAGTTCTCAATTGCCAAATCGACATTGCCGGTGCCGGCATAACAGCAAGCCTTGCTGTACCAAGCCTTGTGCCGGTCGGGGTCAAATTCCAGAGCCTTGTCAAAGCTGGAGATCGCCCCATAGTCGCAGCCTAACTTGTCCAGCGCCTGACCCCGAAAGTACCAGGCATCGGGACTGTCAGGCTGAAGGGCCAAGGCTTTGTCCAAGCTAGCGGCGGCTTTAGCGTACTGGCCTAAATTCAGCAGCGCCATCCCCCGGTTGTACCAAGCCCAGTGGTAGTTGGAGTTGAACTGCAGGGCTTTCTCGTAGTTGAAAATGGCTTGATCGTACCGGCCCTGATCGTACAGCGCATTCCCCCTGTTGTGCCAAGCCTCGTGGAAGTCCGGCTTGATCTCCACAGCTTTATCGTAGCTGGCGACCGTTTTCTCCAGCTGGCCCAAGTGCCTCAGCGCGATCCCACGGTGATACCAAGCCCAGTAATAGTCCGGTTTGAACTCAATCGCCCTGTCGTAGCTGGCAATTGCCTCTGGAAAGCGCCCCAAGTTCTTCAGGGCAATGCCGCGATTGTTCCAAGCCCAGTAATAGTCAGCCTTAAACTGAATCGCCTTATCGTAGCTGGCGATTGCCTCCTCAAAGCGCCGCAAGTCATCGAGCGCATTCCCCCGGTTGTTCCACGCCTCATGGAAGGCCGGCCTCCACTCCAAGGCTCTGTCATAGCTGGCGACTGCCTCAGAGTAATGCCGCAAGTGATACAGCGCATTGCCTCGACTGTACCACACGTCGGGATAATCTGGTTGAAGTTCCAAAGCTCGGTCGTAGCTAGCAATCGCTCGATCGTATTGCTCAGCCCGATTCAGCTGCAATCCCTTCTGGAAGAAAAAGTCAACTTGCAAATGCGTAGCGTCACTCATAGAATCTGGCATCTAACCGTAGGATGATTTCTTCTAAGATGCCCCAAACCATAGCACGATCCAACAGCCACTCGCACGCGCGCGGGCAAAAATCTGGCATCTTCCTTAAGGTAGATTTCATCCCACCTGCATAAAATCCGGCTGATTCCTGTGCGATGCGCTTTGACGGCCAAAAACCAGAAACTCAGCACTCTCACGGGTTTGATTCTACCCGAAGCTTGTCCCTTCGATAACTTACACTCAAAAATTCTCGAACTGTCTTACGCAGATGACCGAAAAACCCCACACCGACTCCCGCACAGAACGCGACTCAATGGGAGACCGGCAACTTCCCGCCGGTGCCTACTACGGCATCCAAACCCTGCGGGCGCTGGAAAACTTCCCGATCAGCGGCATAAAGCCCTTGCCGGCCTACACCGACGCCTGCGTGCTGATCAAAAAAGCCACCGCCCTCACCAACGGCGAACTCGGATGCATACCGCAAGATATTTGTCAAGCAATTGTTCAGGCAGCTGATCAAGTCCTCGCCGGCCAGTTTCGCGACCAGTTCCTGGTGGACATCTACCAAGCCGGTGCCGGCACCTCCCACCACATGAACGTCAACGAAGTCCTCGCCAATCGAGCCCTAGAAATCCTCGGCGACGAGAAAGGCAATTACAAGCGCGTCAGCCCCAACGACCACGTTAACTATGGCCAGTCCACCAATGACGTAATTCCCACAGCCATTCGCATCGGGGGGCTGCTGGCTTTGCACAAGACACTTTACCCCGCACTCTCAGAAGCGATCGCCGCCCTGCACAGCAAAGCGGACGAGTTCCAAGATATCGTCAAATCCGGCAGGACCCACATGCAAGACGCCGTGCCGGTGCGCCTGGGAGAGACCTTCCGCGCCTGGGCGCAAATCCTCAGCGAACACCAAACTCGCATAGAAAGGGCGTCTGAAGATTTAACCAAACTGGGATTGGGCGGAAGCGCCGCCGGCACCGGCTTGAACACCCACCCGAAATACCGGCACCGCGCCGCCGAAATCCTCAGCGAACTCACCGGCCTGAGCCTAAAGCCGGCACCGCACCTGATGGCTGCCATGCAGAGTATGGCACCCTTTGTGGGCGTCTCCGGTGCCTTGCGCAACTTAGCGCAAGATTGCCTCAAGATTTCCCACGACCTGAGGCTGATGGATTCCGGGCCAAAAACTGGCCTAAAAGAGATCCAGCTGCCGCCGGTGCAGCCCGGCTCCTCGATTATGCCTGGAAAGTACAACCCCGTGATGGCAGAGATGACATCAATGGTATGCTTTCAGGTAATGGGCTACGACGCCGCCATCGCCCTCGCCGCACAAGCAGGCCAGCTGGAACTCAACGTGATGATGCCCCTGATTGCCTACAACCTGATCCACAGCATCGAGATTCTCGGCAACACCCTGGCGGCGCTGACTCGCTCTTGCCTGTTGGGGATTAGCGCCAATCGCGACCGCTGCCGGGCCTACGCCGAGGGAAGCCTGGCCCTCGTCACCGCCCTCAACCCCCACATCGGCTATCTCAACGCCGCCGCCGTCGCCAAAGACTCCCTGGCAACCGGCAAATCCCTGCGGGAAATTGTCCTGGAGCGGGGGCTAATGAGTGAAGAAGAACTGGCCAAAGTGCTTGATTTAGAGAGTATGAGCGCTATGCCCTCGCCCGCCGGCGAGCACGGCTGAGCCTGGCGGGAGTGCCTGAGTTAATCATTTGACGAACCGCAGAGGGCGCGCCAATCCCCAGGGAAAGCCACGACCGGCCCCTTGTCGGGCCCATCCTTGGCGCAGCGCCTTTGCGGTTTTTTTACAATGAGGTCAGGCAGAGAAAGGGAGCTTTTTCACGCACGCCCAAGACAGTGTTATACCGCCTTCCTTCCAGCTGACATTTCACTTTGTCAGCGGAGAGAGCAAATCTTTCAACATTCAACCGGCGCTCAACCCAAACATAACCCTTCAGGACATGCGTCAGGAAATACGGCGCTTTCTCAAAGAAGACTGGTGGGTGTTCAAAACAGCAGAGCGGACAATCTTTATCAATCGGTACAGCGTCCTCACGGTTGACTTGACCCCTCCCGTTGAGTTTCTTGAAGGAGAAGGATTTCTCCACACAGGGCTTGCCACTGAGATATAGCGTCTCTAATATTAGTGAGGGATTGAGAAACCCGGTGAGCGTAGGGGCGGGGCACCCACGGAGACCGCCCCCTTCCGGGTTTCTGGAACCGGCGGCATCCAACTGAAAATCGCTATAATCGGGCGAGCTGCCATATAAACTTTAGCGGAGCTTTTTTACCTATGCCTATTCAAGACACCGGCACGCAGGTGACCTTTCACTATGTGAGCGGTCAGTCCGAAACATTCAGTATCCGGGCAACGCCACAAGAGTTTTACCGGCAGTTGCAATTAGCGTCAGACTCCGGCTGGCTGACAATGCACCTGCTGGATCAAACCGTTGCCGTCTGCATTGACAAAGTGGTGAAAGTGGAAGTGAAGCCGGCCTTCCCCGAAATCAAAGGAGACGGCTTCTTCCCCGACGCCCAGCGGGTTTCCGCCCTGCAGCGCGGGGCAGCCCGGTGACAAATTTAGATTTCGATTTTAGATTGTAGAGTATTCCCTCGCTGCCGGCATGCCCGGAAAGGGGCGCAGGTGCTTCGGGAGCATCCCGAAGCAAGCAAAGACTGTCACCCTCACCCCCCTGACCCCCCTCTCCCAGGTCGGGAGAGGGGGGAAAATAAAGAATTATCCCCTCTCCCCAAAGTGGGAGAGGGGTTGGGGGTGAGGGGGATTACAAAAATGGGATGCTCCCCAGGTGCATTTCAATCCCGTTTCCTTTGATTCGCTGGCCAAAAATATTCTCCCCCTGCAACCAGCTGAAATCATTGTCGCATTGATATGGGCTTCTTGGCACAACCCTTGATGCTCCCTTTCCTCACCACCTAAAATCCAAAATCATGCCTGCTGTTAGTTTGATTCGCGCGGACTCTTACGACCTAAAGCTTTTGCGGGCGTCTCTGGAGAAGCTGCTGGAACCCCTCGGGGGGATGGCAGGGACTGTCAAGCCAGGGGATCGCGTCCTGCTCAAGCCCAATTTGCTCACCGGCGCACGCCCCACCAAGGAGTGCGTCACCCGCCCAGAACTGGTTTACTGCGCCGCAAAAATGGTGCTGGAAGCCGGTGGCAAGCCGTTTATGGGGGACGGGCCCGCTTTTGGCAGCGCCCGGGGCGTGGCTGTGGCCAATGGGTATCTGCCCCTGATCGAAGAGCTCAACCTGCCGGTGGTGGAATTCCACGGGAAGCGCTACCAGAGTGTCAGCGAGGAATTCAACCACCTGCTGCTGTCCAAAGAAACAATGGAAGCGGATGTGGTGATTAACCTGCCCAAGGTGAAGTCCCACGCCCAGCTGACGGTGACGATGGGGGTGAAAAACCTTTTTGGCTGCGTTCCCGGCAAAATGAAAGCCTGGTGGCACATGGAAGCCGGTAAGGACAGCGCCAGATTTGGCCAAATGCTGGTGGAAACGGCGCGGGCGGTTGACCCAGACTTGACGATTCTGGATGGCATCATTGGCCACGAAGGCAATGGCCCCAGCGGCGGCGAACCGCGCTTTCTGGGCATTTTGGGCGCTTCCCGCGATGTCTTCGCCCTGGATCGGGCGGTCGTGGAAATTCTCAATGTCGCTCCGCAGGCTGTGCCCACAGTGGCGGCGTCTGTGAGATTGGGGCTTTGCTCAAATCTGGAGGCGATTGAGTTTCCCCGCCTGCAACCGGAGGAACTGAAGGTGCTCGATTGGAAACTGCCCGACAAACTGATGCCTATTGACTTCGGCATGCCTCGGGTGATTAGGTCTACTTTCAAGCATCTGTACATCCGATTCATTAAGGAGCCGAGGGCTGCCTATGGCGCTCGCCAGTAGGCAAGCGCCCCTGATTTTGATGCGATGCGAGTGGGGTGCGGGGCGGCGCACCCTACTTTTGCCAAAGTGTTTCCGATCTCAAGCAAAACAGCTTGGACGCGCTAAGCTTAAGTTATTTAAGTCCAGCTAGCAGCAGTGTGAGGAAGTCATTCATGCGGGTTTTACTGGTTTATCCCCTGTTTCCCAAAACGTTTTGGTCTTACGAAAAAATCCTGGAACTGGTGAATCGCAAGGTTTTGCTGCCACCCTTGGGGCTGGTGACGGTGGCGGCTATCTTGCCGCAGGAGTGGGAGTTCAAGCTTGTAGATCGCAACATCCGACCGGTGACGGAGGAGGAGTGGGAGTGGGCGGAGATTGTGATCTTCTCTGCGATGATTGTCCAGAAAGCGGACTTGCTCGCCCAAATCCGGGAAGCGAAGCGGCGCGGCAAGCGTGTGGCTGCCGGCGGGCCCTATCCAACTTCTCTGCCGGAGGAAGTAAAACAAGCCGGTGCGGACTATCTGATTCTGGATGAAGGGGAAATCACGCTGCCCATGTTTGTGGGGGCGGTTGAGCTTGGCGAAACCCGGGGCGTTTTCCGCGCCGCCGGCGGCGAGAAACCCGATGTCACCGGCACCCCCATCCCCCGCTTCGATTTGCTGGAGTTAGACGCCTACGATTCGATGTCGGTACAGTTCTCTCGCGGCTGTCCCTTCCAGTGCGAATTCTGCGATATTATTACCCTGTACGGTCGCAAACCGCGCACGAAGACGCCGCAGCAGCTGCTGGCTGAGTTGGATTGCCTCTACGAGCTGGGGTGGCGGCGCAGCGTTTTCATGGTGGATGATAACTTTATTGGCAATAAGCGCAATGTCAAGTTATTTCTGAAAGAGTTGAAAGTCTGGCAAGCGGAACACCAGTATCCTTTCCGGTTTAATACGGAGGCGTCTGTTGACCTGGCGCAAGACCCAGAACTGATGCAGCTGATGGTGGAGTGCTATTTTGATGCGGTGTTTTTGGGGATTGAAACGCCGGATGAAGAGAGCTTGCAGCTGACGAAGAAGTTCCAAAATACCCGCAATTCTCTGATTGAGTCTGTGGAAACCATCACGCGGGCGGGGCTGCGGCCAATGGCTGGGTTTATTATTGGATTTGATGGGGAAAAGAAAGGGGCCGGCGAGCGGATTGTCCGCTTCGTAGAAGCGGGATCTATTCCTACCACAACTTTTGCCATGTTGCAAGCCCTGCCCCACACAGGTCTGTGGAACCGGCTGGAAAAAGAGGGGCGACTGGGGAATAAGGATGGCACTATCAACCAGACGACTCTGATGAATTTTATCCCGACTCGACCGCTAGAAGAGATTGCCCGGGAATATGTGGAAGCGTTTTGGCAGCTGTACGATGCTGAGCAATATATTGACCGCACCTACCGGTGTTTTTTGATGCTGGGCGCTCCGGCGTGCCACCCGCCGTTTAAGTGGCCGAGCTGGGTGGATTTGCGAGCCCTGCTGATTGTCTGCTGGCGTCAGGGGGTGAAGCGCAAGACTCGCTGGAAGTTCTGGCACCACCTGTTCAGCATTATGAAGCGCAATCCGGGGGTTTGGGATCACTATCTCACAGTTTGCGCCCACAATGAGCATTTTCTGGAGTACCGCCAGATTGTCCGCGACCAGATTGAGGCGCAGCTGGCTGAGTTTCTGGCGCAAGAGGCTGACCGGCGGGTGCCGGTGAGGCTCGCCAGTTAGGGGTGCGGTGCGTTCCGGGCGATCAATTCCCCCACAAAGGGGGCAATTGCCGGCGGAACGCACCCAACTGGGAAGGTGGGGTGCGTTCCGCGCCAGCCATTATTCCCTCTGTGGGGGGAGCGAGCCGGCGGAACGCACCCTGCTGCTCAGATCAGCTTGATGGCGCGAAAGCCAAACATCAGCCCCGCTGCGAGGACAAAGGCACCACCGACAAGCACGGCGTAAGTGACGATTCCAGATGCGGTCATTTACATTTCTCCATAAAAAGCGATTACAATTATTGAAACATGGGGTGCGATACAATACAGCCCGCAACCTCTTGTTGATTGGGTCTTGGCCATGACTTCTGTCATCCGCGTTAATCTACCGCAGCAGTCCTATGACATTGCGATCGCCGCCGGCGGGCTCAATGCGCTGGGCGCACAGATGCAGCCGCTGAATCTGGGAAAGAAGGTTTTGCTGGTTTCTAGCCCGGTGGTGTTTGGGCATTACGGACAGGGGGCTGTTGCTTCTATGGAGTCAGCTGGGTTTGCTGTCGAGCGCTGCATCCTCCCCGACGGCGAGCAGTACAAAACTCTGGAATCTGTCCAAAAAATCTACAGCGCCGCTCTGGAAAGCCGCCTGGAACGCTCGTCAACGATGGTGGCGCTGGGGGGGGGCGTGATTGGGGACATGACCGGCTTTGCGGCTGCGACTTGGCTGCGCGGGATTCACTTCGTGCAGGTGCCAACCACACTGCTGGCGATGGTGGACGCTTCGATAGGCGGCAAAACCGGCGTCAACCACCCCAAGGGCAAGAATTTAATCGGCGCGTTTTACCAGCCGAGCTTGGTGCTCATTGACCCGCAGGTGCTGCAAACGCTGCCGGCAAGGGAGTTCAAAGCCGGCATGGCGGAGGTGATCAAGTACGGCGTCATTTGGAATCAGCCGCTGTTTGAGGTGCTCGAGGAGTGCAAGCGCCTTGACGAGTTGCGATATCTCGATGCCGGTGTTTTGCAAGAAATTCTCAGCTGGTCTTGCCAAAGTAAGGCTGATGTGGTAATGCAAGATGAAAAAGAATCCGATCTGAGGGCGATTCTCAACTACGGTCACACGATCGGTCATGCGGTGGAAAGTTTAACCGGCTACAAGTCGGTGATTCACGGCGAGGCGGTGGCGATTGGCATGGTGGTGGCGGGCCAGCTGGCGGTGGCGCTGGAAATGTGGGACAAAGAGTGCGACCGCCGGCAGCTGGCGCTGATTAAAAAGGCGGGACTGCCGGTGAAGTTGCCGGCGGGGCTGGATGTTGACGAGATTGCCGAGAGTTTGCAAACGGATAAGAAGGTGAAGGGGGGGAAGGTGCGGTTTGTGCTGCCGGCTCACATTGGTGCGGCGACGGTGACGGATCAAGTGCCGGCGCATTTGATTCGGCAGGTGTTGCGGGGGATGATGTAGGGGGATGATTTGAATTGCTTCAGGCGCAGAGCTCGCAGAAGGGGAAAGGGAATTTCTGCCAGTCGATTGTCTGACTTTTTTGTTAGCGAAAGAGGGACAGCCTGAACTATCGTTTGTTATCTTCCTACAGGCGTCTCGCCTCGAAGTGCCCGCCGGCACCGGTGCGAGTTTCTGCGGCTCTGCTGGCTGCCCCTTCTTCATCTGAGCGATAATTTCAATCAGCTAGTTACTTCCCCAGGAGCTAACGCCGTTGCTGGTTCTTTTCTCTGTGACGCTTTTTATGAGCGCTTTCCTGCTGTTTTGGGTGCAGCTGATGGTCGCCAAGATGATTCTACCGCTCTTGGGCGGATCTCCCGCTGTTTGGAACACCTGCCAGTTCTTTTTTCAAGGCACTTTATTGCTCGGTTACGCATACGGGCACCTCACAACAAGGTGGTGGGAAACGCGCCGGCAAGCGGTGATTCACAGCTTTCTCCTCCTGGTGCCGGTCGCTTTTTTGCCGGTTGCCGTTCCTAAGGGTTGGATTCCCCCTGCAAATGCCAATCCTATTCCCTGGTTGCTAGCGCTGTTGCTGGTTTCCACCGGCATCCCGTTTTTTGTGGTTTCTACCAGTGCTCCTCTGGTGCAGAAGTGGTTTGCCGGCACGGGACACCCCAGCAGTCAAG
Organism: Oscillatoria princeps RMCB-10; assembly: GCA_019359235.1. Lineage (GTDB taxonomy): Bacteria > Cyanobacteriota > Cyanobacteriia > Cyanobacteriales > Oscillatoriaceae > Oscillatoria > Oscillatoria princeps. Next base: position 43,621 of record JAHHHT010000035.1, on the reverse strand, counting down.
ACCCCTATTTCCTCTATATTGCCAGCAACCTTGGCAGCATGTTAGGACTGCTCAGCTACCCCATCCTCATTGAGCCGAATTTTTCCCTAACGCAGCAGAGTTGGCTGTGGGCTGCCGGTTACGGATTGCTGATTTTTCTGACGCTCGGGTGCGCCGCGTGCCTGTGGCGTTCGCCTCAAAACGCCGTGCCGGTGCAAACAGTGCGTGATGTAGCGGATAAACAAACGCAACATGTCGCGTCTCTACCTTTGACACAAACAGATGGAGAAGAAACCGGCTCTACATCCGCTACAGCTGCTCCCCCATCTGCTGCACAGCGATCTCGGTGGGTGTTGCTGTCGTTTATTCCGTCCAGCTTGCTTTTAGGAGTCACCACTTATATTACAACAGATATTGCTTCTCTGCCGCTGCTGTGGGCTGTTCCTCTGGCGATTTATCTGCTGACGTTCATTTTGACCTTTGCCAGCAAACCGCTCTTGCCCCACAAGACTTTGGTGGCGCTGCTGCCTTTATTACTGACGCCACTGATTATTTTATCTTTGCTGAAGGTGATGCAGCCGGTGTGGCTGTTGCTTCCCTTGCATTTAGCGGGCTTCTTTGTCGCCGGCTGCGTTTTTCACGGGGAATTGCAAAAGAGCCGGCCTAGCAGCCAGCACCTCACCAGTTTTTACCTGTGGGTTGCTTTCGGCGGTGTCCTCGGGGGCTGGTTTAATGCGCTCGCAGCCCCCTTGCTGTTTCCCTCTGTTCTGGAGTACCCTCTCGTCATGTCACTCAGCATCTTGCTTGCGGGAGAGTATACCTCTGAACAAGCCAAAAGTCAACCCCACCGAGCGAGTGAATTGGCGGAAAAAGGCAACTGGGAGAAATTTTCATTTTTTAACTTGAAATTGCGGACGACCAGACGGGTGAGCTTAGGGTTATTATTCGGCGCTCTCATCGTTGGGTTCGATCCCAAAGGCTTCACGGACAACCTGTTGGGCAATCTGGTGGCATTTAGCCTGCTGGCTGCCATGTTTTACGCTTTTTCCCTAGGGCTGGGGCGGCTTGTCACCGGCTCGATCTTAATTGTTATGCTGAGCCAGTTTGCTCTGGGAAACATGGGGGGAGTCCTCCACATCGACCGCAGTTTTTTTGGGGTGAACCGGGTTGTGACTGACCGGCGCGGAGAATACCGCAGTCTCTTGCACGGCACAACCCTGCACGGAAAGCAAAGTCTCGACCCGCAGCGCCGGCGCGAACCCCTGACATATTTTTACCGCACTGGCCCTATCGGGCAAGTATTCCAGTCTTTGAATGCCAGCCAGCGCCTGTCTCGCGTTGCCGTGCTGGGGCTGGGAATTGGGACGCTGGCAGCCTACTCAGCACCGGGGCAAGAGTGGACATTTTACGAGATAGATCCGGCGGTGGAAAAGCTGGCTCGCAACGCCAATTATTTCACCTTCCTGCAAGACTCAAAAGCGCCTTTTTCTGTGGTATTAGGGGACGCTCGCCTGCGACTGGCGTCGGTGCCGGACAGTTACTATGACTTGCTGGTCATGGATGCGTTTAGCTCGGATTCTATTCCAGTCCACCTGGTAACGCGGGAAGCCATCCAGCTGTATTTCAGCAAGTTGACCGAACAGGGTTTACTGGCGATTAATATCTCCAACCGCTACATTAATCTAGAGCCTGTCTTGGGCGGTTTAGCGCGTCATTTAGGGCTGTCAGCACTGCGACAGTTGCAGCGGGAGATTTCTCCCGCCGAGAGGGAAAAGGGGAAATCTCCCTCTCACTGGGTGCTGCTCGCCCGCCAGCAGGGGGATTTTGGCAACCTCGCCAGTGACTCGCGCTGGCAGCCGGTCCCCGCAACTGGGGGGGCTCCCCTGTGGGCGGATGATTTTTCGGATATCTTTCGAGTGTTTCGCGGTTTTAGGGGTTAAGCGCCACAGCCAGCAAGTTTTCTAGGAGCCAGCGCCGGTGCTAATTCTTTTCTCCTTGACTCTTTTTGTCAGCGCCTTCCTGCTTTTCTGGGCGCAGTTGATGGTTGCCAAGATGATTCTACCGCTCTTGGGCGGCTCCCCATCCGTATGGAACACTTGCCTGTTCTTTTTTCAAGCCATTTTATTGCTCGGTTATGGCTACGGGCACCTCACAACGGCTTGGTGGGGCGCTCGCCGGCAAGCGGTCACTCACAGTATTTTACTCCTGCTGCCGGTCGCCTGTTTGCCGGTAGCAGTGTCTAAGAGTTGGGTTCCCCCTCAGGATGGCAGTCCCATCCCTGGGTTGCTAGCGCTGCTGCTGGTTTCCGCCGGCTTGCCCTTTTTTGTTGTTTCTACCACGGCTCCTCTGGTGCAGAAGTGGTTTGCCGGCACGGGACACCCCAGCAGTCAAGACCCCTATTTTCTTTATAGTGCCAGTAACTTGGGCAGCCTGTTAGGGCTGCTCAGCTATCCCACCCTCATTGAGCCGAATTTTTCCCTAACCCGCCAAAGTTGGCTGTGGGCTGAAGGTTACGGATTGCTGGTTTTGCTGGCGCTTGGCTGTGCGGTGTGCCGGTGGCGTTCGCCTCAAAACTCGGTGCCGGATGTAGAGCGCCGAGTCGCCTCTCTACCGGCAACCCAGGCAGAGCGAGAAAACACCGGACCTGCATTCGTTACATCTGTTTTCCCATTTGCCGCAGGGCGATCTCAGTGGGTGTTGCTGTCGTTTATTCCGTCCAGTTTACTTCAAGGAGTCACCGCCTATCTGACAGCAGATATTGCAGCTGTGCCGCTGCTGTGGGCTGTTCCTTTGGCCGTTTACCTGCTGACATTCATTGTGACGTTCGCCCGCCAACCGCTCTTGCCTCACAAGACGGTGGTGGTGCTTTCACCTTTCTTGTTCGCCTCACTGATTGTTTTATTTTTGCTGAAAGTGATGCAGCCGGTTTGGCTTGTGCTTCCCTGGCACCTGCTCGGATTGTTTGCCGCCGGCTGCGCTTTTCACGGGGAATTGCAAAGGAGCCGGCCTAGCAGCCACCACCTCACCAGTTTTTACCTGTGGGTTGCTTTCGGCGGTGTCCTCGGCGGACTGTTCAATGCTATCGCCGCTCCCCTGCTCTTTCGCTCTGTGCTGGAGTACCCCCTGCTCCTGTCGGTCGGTATGCTGCTGCTGCAAGCTTTCTCCGCAAGCGCCGGTGCGCCGGCGCAGCTCGCTTCCGCCCAGCGCACCAGTTTGGTTATTTTATTCGGGGTTCTGCTGTTTGGTTTCCAGCCAGCATCCTTGACTGAAAGCTTGAGTGGCAATGGGATTGCTTTGCTCCTGGTTTTTGTTATATATTTGGGTTTTAAACTGCGGGCTAAATACCTTGTTACAGCCACAGCTTTGGTTTTCCTGCTCAGCCAGTTTTCTCTAGAAAGCCATAGCGGCGTAATGAAAACTGAGCGCAGTTTTTTTGGAAGTTACCAGGTTGTGCGTGACAGGGCCAGAGAGGCGCACACTCTGCTGCACGGCACTACTGTCCAGGGAAGACAAAGCTTTGACCCGCAGCGCCGGCGCGAACCCCTCACCTACTACCATCCCACCGGGCCTGCTGGCCAAGTCTTCCAGTATTTTAATCACACCGGACGCCTGTCTAAAATTGCCGTGCTGGGGCTGGGAGTCGGAAGCCTTGCCGCCTACTCAACGCCGGGTCAAGAGTGGACATTTTACGAGATAGATCCGGCGGTGGAGAAGCTGGCTCGCAACCCCAATTATTTCACATTCCTGCAAGACTCAAAAGCGCCTTTGTCGGTTGTCTTAGGGGACGCTCGTTTGCGACTGGCGGAGAGAAAAGACAATTTTTATGACTTAATTGTTGTGGATGTTTTTAGTTCTGATTCAATTCCCGCACATCTGGTGACGCAGGAAGCCCTACAGCTTTATTTCAGGAAGTTAAACCAACAGGGTTTAGTTGCAATTCATATTAGCAACCGATCTATTAATCTAGAGCCTGTCTTGGGCGCTTTAGCGCGTCATTTAGGGCTGTCAGCACTGCGGCAGTTGCAGCGGGAGATTTCTCCCGCCGAGAGGGAAAAGGGGAAATCTCCCTCTCTCTGGGTGCTGCTCGCCCGCCAGCAGGGGGATTTTGGCACCCTCGCCAGTGACTCGCGCTGGCAGCCAATCCCGAAAACTGGGGGCGCTCCCCTGTGGACAGATGATTTTTCGGATATTTTTCGGGTGCTTCGCGGTTTTAGGGGGTGAGGCAATTTTGGGTTCTTTCAGGAACTTGGTTTCTGGATGTTGTGTTTGTTTGTACCGGCGCGCCTTCCACAAGGACGGTGCGGTACGCTTCGCGTAACACACCAGATCCAAAAGTTATAGCAATAGACAGCTCAGTAATGGACAAGGCATCTCATAGCAGGTATAGGGACAGGCGAGACGCCTGTCCTACGTCTTAACCTAAGGTACAGGGTCGGAGGGAACGCCTGTCCTACGTCCGTTCCCTAAGTGGCTACTGCTATACTAGACGCTGCCAAATGCGCTATGTGCGAAAAAGAGGTGCTGCCGGTGAAATCAGTCGATGAGGACGTCTGGTGCTTTACAATCCTCAGTATGCTGCCAGTCGATATTGGGCATTTGATCGAAAGCCTTTTTCAGGTGTTCTTCCCACGACTTGCGAATCTTGGCCAGATAGGGATCTCCCAGACGCAGTTGCAGCTGGTGCCGGATAATAAAGGAGTCAGTTTCGTACATTACCATGTTAATGGGGGGGCCGACAGAAATGTTGGACTTCATCGTCGAGTCAATCGACAGCAGGGCGCATTTCGCCGCCGCTTCCAAGGGGGTTTCAAAGCTGATAGTGCGGTCTAGAATCGGCTTGCCATATTTGGTTTCGCCAATCTGGAGAAATGGCGTTTCCTTGGTGGTGTGAATGCAGTTTCCCTGGCTGTACACGAGATACAGTCCCGCTTCTTCTCCTTTTATTTGGCCACCTAAAAGTATGCTGCACTGAGCGTTAATGCCGTCTTGTTTCAGCCAAGACTTGTCTTGCTCCTGGATGTGGCGGATTTTATCCCCGACATAGCGAGCGACGTCGTACAGGGTTGGCAAGCTGTGGAGACTGGTGCCCTCCTGAGCCTTGAGGTCTTTGCGCAGCAAGGTTAGAGCGGCTTGGGTCATCGACAGGTTCCCTGAGGTGCAGATCGCGATCACCCGCTCCCCCGGATTGGAAAAATCAAACAGTTTCTGGTAGGTGGAGATATAATCGACTCCCGCATTGGTGCGCGAGTCTGCAGCCATAACTAAACCAGAACGGGTAAGGATACCAAGGCAATAGGTCATGAAGTCAGCCATTAGAAAAGACCTTTATCAATCTTATTATTTCTGCCGGCCCGCATCAGGTTCTCTGGCTATTGAAATCCGGCGGTGGCGCTGCCGGTTTTCCCAGACGCCTGCTGCGGTTCAAAGGAAAAAGTCCGCCGGGTGCGCCAACCCGAGCGCCACCGGCAGACATATCCGGCTAATCAATTTCTTCCGGATGAAACTTAAATAAAAGCACGACCCGAAATTAATATAAAAGCAATCATCCGGATGTTAGGCGTTGCTTTTGGTTTTTACCGCGAGAGAAAGTGAACCCAGAAGTCCCCGTCTGGGATGCAGGTCTGGCGGATCAGGTCATAAGAGTATTGGAGATTGGCACCGCTGAGGTCTGTGCGATAGCCGGTGGCGAACCACTCCCCGTAGGGGTCGTGGACGATAAAGCCGTTACTGTCATAACCGACCAGGACGAGAATGTGGCCAAAAGAGGTGAAGTACCCGTGGATAACTGCGGGATTGCCGCCGGCTAACCACCGTTTTGCCTCCTCGATCGTAGCATTGGGGTTGAAGTCATCGCGGCAGCCATAAACTTCCACAATCTTGGCCAAATCTAATGGCTCGTGCCGGCTCAGACCGCGATTTTCGGCGTACTCGTAAAGCTCATCCTCAAATTGGCCCGAACTGCTCTTGCGAGAAGCGCCCAGGTACTCCAAACACATGGCCAGGGACGTGACATTGCAAGAGCCTGTCGGGTTGTACCAGTTGTCGAGTTGGGACTTGTAAGGGACTGACAGCTTGACGCTGCCGGCTCCAGAGGGTGAGGAAATAGGGGGTTTGCGCCGGTCGGTGACGATCTGCACGTGTTTCCCAAAGGCGTACCAAGTATTCCGCCCTTTGAAGAAATCCTTGCTGAGCGCAAATCGAATGTGATTGCGAACGTAGGAGTAGGAGTGGAGTTCAAATTCTTTCCCGGCTTTAATTTCGTATTTTTCTGCTACGGGAAGCTCCTCCGATGGAATCGGCTTCAGTTTGAAAATCGTGTCTCGGAGAACCTTAATTTTCGTTGGCATAGGAAAAATCCCTGAAACGATTGATTCGCTACTTGCAGCTTGTGCTATTTTTTAAATTCGCACTCTTTGAGGGGTTAGTCCGGATATTTTGGAGCGGCTTGGACGATGGCAGCAGTTTGGCTGAGGTCTGCGAGCGCTGCTCGGTAAATTAATAAACCAGACCGCAAGCTTAAGGCCGGGTGCGCCAGCCACCGTTTGATTAAACGGGGTGACAAACCGGGTTTCTCTCAGGGTTAGCTCATATTTAAGGCCCTCGCCTCAAGAAACCCGGTTTCTGGCAGCCCTCCCTTTTTCTTTATAAACACTCTCTTAAGGCCGAGTGCGCGAGCAACCGTTTGATTAAACCGGCATCCCATTCAGTGCCGGTGCGCCCTCCTGACTGATTGCCTTGCTATCCGGAATTTCCAGAAAATCTTTGCCGGTTAAATGCGCCCCTTGCGGGCGCGGCACCCGCCACACGCGGGCATGCGAGCTGCGGTCGCCGGCACCGGCAACAAGCCCTTGCTGGTGCGGTCTGCATTAATTTCCCCTTTCCCGCTCCCTTTTTCAGGAAACAGCACGCCTCGCCCCCTGCAAGGGACAGGCCGGCGGCTGGCCGCCGGCCAGCCGGTCGCCGCCACGGTTCCTGAAGCGGGAAGCCGGTGATACCCACTTATTGCAATCAAAAGCATTGCGACCGAGCTTTCCGGCTCCAGACGCGACGGGCGCGTTCTGCAAGATTCTCCCCTATTAATATGCGGAGTATTTTTCAAAGAAGGAGTTATATCATGTCCTGTTGATTAATCAGAAACACGCAGACCGGCTCGGAGGATGCCCAATGCGAGCGTGCCCAATGTCCTGACTCAGAGATGCGATCGGTATTCAAGCTGACATGATATTACTTGATCGAGCCGGCATTCCTCACCCAATGGCTGATGCAATGGCAAAAGGATTCCCGGCTGCTGGCTGGCGGCGCTTGCCGACATGAGGTGCGGTAAATAGCACTTTTCGGGTAGGGTTTTCCCCCTGACTGAATTCTTGAATTAAAGCAGGATGTAAAGGAAGGCAACTAAATCAGTCCTGCAGATAGGAATCGGGCTGAGGCTTGAGATTTGCGCAGGAGGGCCGGGTTTTGGGGGCGAGTTCAGTAGAGTCCTCGGTTGTGTCACAAATATTTCGGGTGAAGCAGGCCCTACCGCCCTTCGCTGTGCCACAGATATCGATTGAGCCGGTCAGAGTCAATTCCTCCTGAGAGATAGCGCAACGCAATCGATTGCGTCTGGTGCTGAGTGAGCTCTCCTTCACTCGCTCAACGATGATAGGGCTTCATCCATCAAACCGGCATCTTCGCCGAGCGCTCCTTCCAGCACAGCCGACAGTACATAAACGATTGGTTGCGGCTGCTGCGATTAGCGGCGTCGAGCGCCACCGGCAATCTCGCTCTTTCTGCTTCAGCGCGGTTAGAGGCTTAGCTTTTCTCTCTCAATATATAAAAGAGAGTTTACCCTGGCCGCTGGGGAATGGCAACGGAAGCGTCCCACTTTGGGAAATAGGATCTCTCGGTGAGTTCCCTTTGGGAACCCACCCTACTGAAGTACACTTTACCGAACATAGATCGGATCGGTTTAGCCTGCAGTCTGGGTGAGGCGACCAATACAGGTTAAGAGTGCGGCAATTACCAGTCAGAAACTAGTTAAAACCGAATTTACTAACCCTGCCATCCTGCATATCCTAACTATCAGAGGCAGCAATTCAGGAAACAGCCTCAGCTTACCCCAAACCTTAAATGCAGGAGGCAACCACTATGGCACTCGTTCGTTGGAACCCTTACCGCGAGATGGAAACCTTGCAGCGGGAAATGAATCGGCTATTAGACAGCCTGACGCCAGCCAGCAATGGGGAAAACGGTATTGCCGACTTTATCCCCCCAGCGGAGATGACGGAAACCCCTGAAGCCATCCACCTGAAACTGGAAGTTCCCGGCGTGGAATCCAAAGACTTAGACGTGCAAGTCACAGCGGAAGCGATCGCGATTACCGGCGAACGCAAGTATGAAGCCCGAACCGAAGCAAAAGGCGTGACTCGCACTGAATTTCGCTACGGTCAGTTCCGCCGCGTGATTCCCTTACCGGCTCGGGTTGAAAATACCAAGGTACAGGCTGAATACAAAAATGGCATCCTGACCCTAACTCTGCCGAAAGCCGAAGAAGAGAAGAACCGAGTTGTCAAAGTTAACCTCGGATAACCCAAACGTGGTGCCGGGTGCGTCCCGACGCACCCCGCAGTTAGAATGGCTCACCTAAAAGCATCATTTAGCACCAATTAGGAGTTAAGATTATGGCAAAAGTAGTCGGCATTGACTTGGGAACCACCAACTCTTGTGTGGCGGTGATTGAAGGTGGGCGACCTGTGGTGATTGCTAACGCAGAAGGCGGTCGCACTACCCCATCTGTCGTGGCTTACACCAAGACCGGCGACCGCTTATTCGGCCAAATCGCCAAACGCCAAGCGGTGATGAACCCCGAAAATACCTTCTATTCCGTCAAGCGCTTCATCGGGCGCAAATACAGCGAAGTCACCCACGAAGCCACCGAAGTTTCCTACAAAGTTCTGCGCGACAGCACCGGCAACGTCAAACTCGACTGCACAACCGCTAAAGCGCAATTCGCCCCAGAAGAAATTTCCGCCCAAGTGCTGCGCAAACTGGTGGATGACGCCAGCAAATATCTGGGAGAAAAAATCACGCAAGCCGTGATTACAGTCCCCGCCTATTTTAACGACTCGCAGCGCCAAGCGACCAAAGATGCCGGCAAAATTGCCGGGGTGGAAGTCCTGCGCATCATCAACGAACCCACTGCTGCCTCCCTAGCCTACGGTCTGGATAAAAAGGAGAGCGAAACTATCCTCGTCTTTGACCTCGGCGGCGGCACCTTTGACGTGTCAGTATTGGAAGTGGGCGATGGCGTATTTGAAGTCAAATCCACCAGTGGCGACACCCACCTCGGCGGCGATGACTTCGACAAGAAAATAGTCGATTGGCTGGCGTCGGAGTTCAAGCGCAACGAAGGGATTGACCTGCGCAAAGACCGGCAAGCGCTGCAGCGGCTGACTGAAGCGGCGGAAAAAGCGAAAATTGAACTGTCTAGCGCCACTCAAAGTACCATCAATCTCCCCTTCATCACGGCGACTCAAGAAGGCCCAAAACACCTGGACGTGAGCCTGACGCGAGTTAAATTTGAAGAACTTTGCTCGGATTTGCTCGAACGCTGTGGCGGGCCGGTGGAACAAGCCCTCCGAGATGCTAAACTGAGTGCGGCGGAGCTGGATGAAGTTGTGCTCGTCGGCGGTTCCACCCGGATTCCCGCCGTGCAGCAACTGGTGAAGCGCCTGACCGGCAAAGAACCCTGTCAAGGCGTTAACCCCGATGAAGTTGTGGCGGTTGGCGCTGCGATTCAAGCCGGCGTGCTGGGCGGTGAAGTCAAAGATATCGTGCTGCTGGATGTCACGCCTCTATCGCTTGGCGTAGAAACCCTCGGCGGCGTGATGACGAAAATCATCCCTCGCAACACCACCATCCCCGTCAAGAAATCGGAAGTGTTCTCCACCGCTGCGGACGGGCAAACCAGCGTGGATATCCACGTCCTCCAAGGCGAGCGAGAAATGGCTTCTGACAGCAAGAGCTTGGGCAATTTCCGCCTGGATGGGATTCCAACAGCACCCAGAGGCATTCCCCAAATCGAAGTCACTTTCGACATCGACGTGAATGGCATCCTGTCCGTCTCGGCTAAAGATAAAGGAACTGGCAAGCAACAGTCAATTACCATCACCGGTGCCTCCACTCTCGATAAGAGCGACGTAGAGCGGATGGTTAAAGAAGCTGAGCGGAATGCGGAAGCTGACCGCAAGCGCCGCGAAGAAATTGACACTAAGAACATGGCGGATTCCTTGGCTTATCAAGCCGAGAAACAGCTGAAAGACTTGGGCGATAAAGTGCCGGCAGCTGACCGGAGCCGCGCTGAAGGGCTGGTTAAGGATTTGCGGGAAGCCATCAAAAATAACAATTCCGACCGCATCAAGTCTCTCAGCGATAACTTGCAGCAAGCTCTGATGCAAATTGGCAGCGCTATCTACGCTCAAGCGGGAGGCAGCTCTCCCAACGGTAAAGCTCACGCCGGCGATCCCGGCACCAGTGCCGGTGGCGAAGATGTGATTGATGCCGATTTTGTCGAACGCCGGTAATGAGCGCGAATAGCTAGATAATCGGGAGGCTGACCCTCCCGGTTTTCGTTCCCAGGCCGAGCCTGGGAACGAGGGAATAGCTAATCGGGAGGCAGAGCCTCTCGGTTCTCATTCCCAGGCTCTGCCTGGGAACGAGGGACGAGGGACAGTTTACAGTCATTTTCTTATAGAGACGCGATTTATCGGATCTCGATTTATCGCGTCTCAGAGTCCCGGATGCGCGGCATATGAAAATGTACAGCACTGATATGAAAACTGCTATAATAGGGAATACTAAAAATAAAAATTCGAGCCGGTTGAGCGGTCTGTCTAAAGTGGAGGGGTTCCCCAATGACATCTTCTTCTGAGCAACGTTTTGCGCCTCTGCGTCAAGTCGGCGGTTATGCCCTAGCGGCGGTCTTGAGTGTTGCCTTGACCTTGGTTAGTTTGCGGGCATTTCCCAACCTGCTGATTCCCAAGCTGGCACCTGTGCCGGCGGTTTCGCAGGTTCAGCCGGCAGATCCTGAGGTCGCAGTCCCGCCGCGTGCGGACAGCCGCAATTTTGTGACAGCCGCCGTGAATCGAGTCGGGCCGGCAGTGGTGCGCATCGACACCGAGCGCGTCATTACCAGCAAAACTCCAAACTTCTTCTTTGATGACCCCTTCTTGCGCGACTTTTTTGGGGACGACATGTTTTCCCGACAGCCCAAAGAGTATCACCAGCGCGGTCAGGGGTCAGGTTTTATTATTGACAGCACCGGCATCATTCTCACCAACGCTCACGTCGTCAGCGGTGCCGATACCGTCAGCGTCACCCTCAAGGACGGGCGCACTTTCAAAGGGGAAGTGCGCGGGATTGACGAGCCTTCCGACCTGGCGGTGGTGAAAATTCCCGGACAGAGCCTGCCGGTGGCTCCCTTAGGAAACTCCACTCAAGTACAGGTGGGAGACTGGGCGATCGCAGTTGGCAACCCCTTGGGGCTAGATAACACAGTCACCCTGGGAATTATCAGCACTATCGACCGCTCCAGCGCCCAAGTCGGCATTCCTGACAAACGCCTCGATTTTATTCAAACGGATGCCGCTATCAATCCCGGCAACTCTGGCGGTCCCCTGCTGAACGACCGGGGTGAAGTCATTGGAATCAACACGGCTATTCGCGCCGAGGCGCAGGGGATTGGGTTTGCCATTCCTATCGACAAAGCCAAGCAGATTAAAGACGCCCTGGCTCGCGGCGAAAAAATCCCGCACCCCTACATCGGCATTCGCATGCTCACGCTGACTCCAGAAATCGCCAAACAGTCCAATAGTGACCCCAATTCGCCTTTTAGTGTACCTGAAATTAATGGGGTGCTTGTGGTGCAAGTGATGCCGGACAGTCCTGCAGCCGCCGCCGGCGTGCGTCGCGCAGACGTGATTGCAGAAGTGGATGGACAGCCTGTAACCACTGCCGAAAAGTTGCAAAGCGCGGTGGAGCGCAGCCGCATCGGTCAGCCTTTGCAGTTGAAAGTGCAGCGGGGCGACCAAACCCTGCAGCTAACCGTGCGACCTGGGGAACTGCGGGAGGCGGCTCGCTCGTAACCCTCAGGTTGGGCTGATTTGCCGGCATCCATAGCCCCTCATACCAATTTTTTTCACCTCGTTCACCTCGTTCCCAGGCTCCGCCTGGGAACGCTGATCTGGAGGCTCTGCCTCCTTCCCTCAAATAGCAGCATTATTAGTAGGGTGCGTTCCGGAGGAACGCACCCTACCAGCGCACTTCCCGCTCCAATTTATTTTAATAAATGCCACTCCAACTGCGCAAAATAGGAATAATATAAGAGATGGGTGCGACTTCTCCAACTTTGACCCGGACCTGGGCAGTCGTGCCCGATGAAATTTTTAGGGACGGCCCTTTTGAGGAAGACCATTGGTAACCGCTGGTGGTGGTTGAGTTTTCTTGCAGCTGCACAAAGACTTGCACCCGCGCCCCACTATCGCTCGCGAGGCTTCTTGCCAACTCTTCGTTGCCGACAATCGCTGTAATATCTTGAACAGTGACGGGAAAAGGAGAGACTTTCGTCACGACTCCCACAATACCGCCATAGCGTTCGCGCTTGACGACGCTGGGAGTCACCTGTACCGCCATCCCCGATTTAATTTGCTTGCCATCTTTGTCAGCAAAGTAGACAAGGCTTTCTAATTTAGCGTTAGCCTCTTCAGATTCCATCGCTCCAATACGGGTGCCGACACCGACAATTTGACCGGCAACCGCGCTCAATTCTAAGATTTGGCCATCATAGGGGCTGACAATTTTGCTTTCTTTGGCCAATTGCAGCTCCAGTTGATCGATCCGGCGCTTAATTTGCTGAATCTCGTTCGTTGCGTCGTTTTCTTTTTCTAGCGACTCTCGGTTGAGCTTCGCCTCTTGGGCGTCGATATCTTTGATTTGGGTCTTAATTTGGTCTATTTTGTTGAGACTTTGCACGTACTCCCGTTCGGCGCTGGCGACTTCAACCTCGATTTGCTGCAGGCTGGTTTTGATGTCGTCAATTCTATTCTGGCTTTGCAGGTAGTCTCGTTCGGTGTTGGCGACTTCGAGAGCGATTTGTTGCAAGTTATTTTTGATGTCGTCAACTCGGTTGAGGTTTTGCAGGTAATCTCGCTCAATGTTGGTTTCTTGAACGTCGAGCTCTTTCAGTTGCGCGTCCAGTTCCGCCAGCTGTCTCTGAGCGCTGAAAAGTTCTTCTTCCGCTTGCAGCATTATGTCTTGGCTGACGAGCTTCTCCTGGAAGAGGCGACGCCTGGTTTCGACTCGCTGCTGTCTGGTTTGCAGCAAGGAGTTGATTTGTTCCTTTTGCAGCTGCAGGCTTTTGCGCTTTTCGGCGAGCGCCGCCTGATTTTCCTGTCTCAGCGTTGGCGCGACTTTCTCTCGGCGCAAGCTCTCCTGAAGGCTTTGGCGTCTTTGCTCCAGCGCTGCTAGCGTTTGCTGGCGCAGTGCCGGTGCGATGCCCTCCCGGCGCAAGCTTTCCTGAAGGCTTTTGCGCTTTTGCTCTAGGGCTGCGAGTGTTTTTTCGCGCACCACCGGCGCAACTTATTGGCGCTGCAAACTTTGCTGCAAATCTGTCCGCTGCTGCTCAATAGTTCTTTTTTCCAGAGCGATCTGCTGCTGTTCGAGGGTGCCGGCATTTTTGTTCTGCTGTTGCAGTTCGGCTAGCTTGGTTTGCTCTTGCTGCAGCTGTTGCTTGAGCTGCGATTGGTCGATTGTCGCCAGCACCTGACCTTTTTTTACCGCATCTCCCGCCTTAACGCTAATATTTAACACCTGACCGGCACTGGGCGTCTGAAATTGCACCACGTTCCGGGGGCGCACCAGCACGCCCAACCCCGAAACCGTCAGCGGAATTCGCCCCACCACACTCCAAACGCCAGCCGCAACTACCAAAAAGCCGGTCGCCGCCAACGGCAACCATGTTTGGGGGCTGACAACCCGCATTAGCCGGTCAAGCTGTTCCGGCGAAGACAGCTGCTCTAGCGCTTCTTCCCGGAAGATTTTCCTGCCTCGCTCTTGCATTGTATCTGTCCCTTCTCCCCTTTCTCCTTTCTTCTTGGCGTCCTTGGCGTCTTGGCGGTTCATTTTTAACCCCATATCAATTCGCCAGCAGTCTCATTCCATCTGTCGCGCCACCAACTGCGCAAACAGCCCCTCCCGCTTCACCAACTCCTCAAACGCACCCACCTGCACCACCCGCCCCGCTTCAATCACATAAATCCTGTCAGCATTGCGAATCGTGCTCAACCTGTGCGCAATCGCAATCCGCGTCGCATTCAACCGGCTCAAACTCTCAGTCACAATCGCCTGCGTGCGGTTGTCCAGAGAGCTCGTCGCCTCATCCAGCAAAATAACCTTCGGCTTATTCACCAGCGCCCTAGCAATCAGCAACCGCTGCCTTTGACCCCCCGAAAGATTCGTGCCCCCCTCACTGACAACCGTGTGCAAACCCATCGGCATTTGCTGGATATCCTCCGCAAAACCGGCCATGTGCGCCGCCACCCAAGCTTCCTCCCGCGACACCAGCCCCCCCGCCGCAATATTTTCAAAAATCGAACCCGCACCTATCCTACCATTTTGCAGCACCACCCCCAACTGCCGGTTGCGCCTGCAAAATCGGCAGCGTTCGCTTCCACAGCGGCACAATTCCCAACAGCACGATCGCCGTATTGCTCAAATCAATCGCCCCCGACAGAAAAATACCCAGCGCCGAATTAAACGCCAGAAACGCACCCGAAATCAGCCCGCCACCCCCCTGCTGAGACATCTCAACAGACTGCATCCCCACCCAGTACAGCAGCGCCGAAGTCACCAAAGGCAGCGCCTCAGTAAAAATAGCAACCGTATCATTAATTCGCTGCAAACTCACCTCCAGTCGGACGCGCTCGCTGTACTTATTCGCCCACACCGCAAACGCCCGCCCTTCAGCCATCGCCACCCGCAGCTTCGCCACCCCATTAATCAGCTGCACCGCCAGCCCATTAATCGCCCCATCCAAATCCAATTGCTGGCGCGACTGGCGGACTGCCAAAAACCCAGAAACCCCCGTCACCAAAACCGCAAAAACCGAAACCGCAACCCCCACCAAAGCCAGCTGCCAGCTGTAAGCGAACATCAAAAACAAATTGAGCAGCGCGAAAACCCCACTGAGCAGCGTGCGCTGCGTCGCCCCCGAAAGCTTCTGGCGGATAGCGCTCGCCGACATCGTGCGGCTGAGCAAATCCCCCGAAGAATACTGGCGAAAAAACCCCGGACTCAATCGCAGCAGCCGGTCCCAAATTGCCGGCTGCAAAGCGCTGTCAGCGGCATTTTCCACCCGCAGGGAAAGAATCCCGCGCGACATCTGAAACGCAGACTGCCCGCAGGCGATCGCAAACAGCGCCAAACCCAGCTGCCACAGCATCCCCCGATCGCTGTCGGGAATGGCGCTTAGGTTAAGACATTAGACTTTGAGGTCGGAGGGAACGCCTGCCCTACGCCTATACTTCGTAGGACGCGTCTCGTGTCCAAGTGTCCTAAACTTACTGTTTATTGCTATAGCAGTAGCCACTTAGGTTAGGACGTAGGAATTGCGTTCCCTCCGATCAAGCGAGACCTTGAGGTCGGAGGGAACGCCTGCCCTACGCCTATACTTCGTAGGAATTGCGTTCCCTCCGACCCAATGTCCTTGCACTGACTGTCCATTGCTATATCTCAACTGGCCGTTGCAGGGGGGGCCAATTGCCCCCGCCCGCAGCGGGAGAAGCCCCAAACTGACAGCAACCAGTGAAAGCGCCGGTGCTAGCACCCAGAAGTGTGGATTTCCCCACCGGCAGTTGAGCAGCAGCAAACAAGTCGTGACAGCCAACCCCAAACCGCTTTCTTCTTATTCTCCTCCCTCTGCGCCCCTCGCAGTTCCTGCGGTTGCTCAAATCACTACCTTTCAGACACTACCCGGCAGTTGCGAAATGCGAACAAACGCATTGCAACTTTGACGCCGGCACCTCTGGCGTCCCCCTGGTAGCGCAGCGCAGCGCCCCCGGTGGGAGAATCCGCCGCCTGCGGTTCGGTTAGGCTCACTTTGCTCCCCCTCCCGCATGTGCTACATTAGGATGCAGATCCCAAACACATCTGTAAATTGCAGGTTAGTAGCGTGAGCAATCTGTCAAATCGAGCCTCAAAATTTTTTGGCAGCGAGTCGGAAGGCGGCAACTTTCTGTTGCAATACGTTCAATCCATGACTCCGGAAACGGTGGCGCAACTGTCCAAACCTTCTTCCAATGAAGTGTTTAAGGTCATGGAGCGCAACATTGTAGAAATGTTGGGAGCCTTACCCCCGCAGCACTTCAACGTCACTGTAACCACCAGCCGCGAAAATCTAGGCCAGCTTCTGGCTTCTGCAATGATGAACGGCTACTTTCTGCGCAACGCTGAGCAGAGAATGGCGTTTGAAAAGTCTTTGCAGCTAGAGGAGTCAGGCAACTCAGCGGACAGCTAGCACTTCCAGGTATGGGGCGCACACTTGGGGGAGGCTCGCGCCGCACAGCCACCCCGCACCCTCTTACCTGTGCCTCGACGGTATTTACATTTTAAGCTCGGCTTCGTGCCGGTGCAAACCTACCTTCAGAGAAAGTTTCATATTTTTGCTCCCGGAACCGAGAGCCGCATCTGCCGAACGACAGATAAATATAAATGCCAGCAGGACTTGCGCAGCGAACCTCTTGCCGATCTTCTCTTGGCGCTCTTGGCGTCTATGGCGGTTCCTTAAAACCCCCAATTAGCAATGCGATGATGCCCAATGCCCAATACCCAATGCCCATTCCCAGACTTCTCTGTTTCTCGCTAAAGTGAGAAGAGTACCCCCGCAACAGATCGCCCGCTCAAAGACCTATGACAGAACAGCCCGCACGCATTTGCATTCTCGGTGGAGGCTTTGGAGGTCTCTACACGGCTCTGCGATTGAGTCAGTTCCCCTGGACAAAGCCAGAGAAACCGGAAATTGTGCTGGTCGATCAAAATGACCGCTTTTTGTTTTCGCCCCTGCTCTACGAACTCGTCACCGGCGAACTGCGTTCCTGGGAGATCGCCCCACCGTTTGAAGAACTCTTGGCCAACACCGGCGTGCGCTTCTATCAAGCCGAGGTGGCTGGGATTGACCTGAAATCCAAGGGGGTGCGCCTGCACGACGGTCACGATCTCCCCTACGACTGGCTGGTGCTCGCCCTCGGCGGGGAAACGCCTCTGGATATGGTGCCGGGTGCCGACCGGCACGCTTTGCCGTTCCGCACCATTGCCGACGCCTATCGCCTGGAAGAGCGACTGCGAGTGCTGGAGGCGTCAGACAAAGATGTTATTCGGGTGGCGGTTGTCGGTGCCGGTTACAGCGGCGTCGAAGTGGCTTGCAAGCTGGCCGACCGGCTGGGCCAACGGGGCCGGTTGCGGCTGGTTGAGCAAACCGACACGATACTTCGCACCTCTAGCGAATTTAACCGGCAAGCCGCCACCAAGGCGCTGGAAGAGCGGGGTGTCTGGATCGATCTGGAAACCGCAGTGCGATCAATTGCCGCAGACACCATCTCGCTCCTCTACAAAGGACAGGCAGACACCATCCCCGTGGATTTGGTGCTGTGGACAGTGGGAACGCGGGTCGCGCCGGCGGTGCGATCGCTCCCCCTCAAGCACAACCAGCGCGGACAGCTCGCCACCACACCGGCACTGCAAGTGGCAGAGCGTCCAGAAATCTTCGCCCTGGGAGACTTGGCCGATTGCCTGGATGCTGAGGGCCAGCGTGTGCCCTCAACCGCCCAGGCCGCCATGCAGCTGGCGGATTATGTCGCCTGGAATATCTGGGCGTCTCTCACCGAGCGCCCCCTGCTGCCCTTCCGCTACCAGGGGCTGGGAGAAATGATGACTTTAGGAATCGACAGCGCCACCCTCACCGGCTTGGGCGTCAAACTCGATGGCCCTCTCGCCAACCTCGTCCGGCGTCTCACCTACCTCTACCGCATGCCCACTTTCGACCACCAGCTGAAAGTCGCTTTCAACTGGATTACTCAGCCCCTCCAAGAAATGCTTTCCTGACTCTCGGAACTATAGCAGCAGACAGTCAGTTTAGGATACTGGGACAGGCGAGACGCCTGTCCTACGTCCGTGCCCTAAGGTACAGGGTCGGAGGGAACGCCTGTCCTACGTCCGTGCCCTAAGTGGCTACTGCTATATCTCAGGCGACAAGCTCTCGTTCCCAGCTCAAGCTGGGAACGCGACGCTGGAGGCAGAGCCTCCTTTCTCAACCCCCGCCCCCAGCAACAAGCTGTTGCGCATTTAATGTGTACTACCCATCTCGACTCTATCGTTCCAGGTTCTTCCTGATAAAGCAACTCAGGAGGCTATACTCCTCAGCCCAATAACAAATTAAAAGCATAATATCTGAGCCGTTTCGGGACGCGGAGATGGGCGTCTGGGGGACAGGTCAAGAGTAAATTTGATAATATCCGGAAGAAAGCATATATACAAAACAGGTCTGAATTCGGACTTTTTTGAAAATCATTTAGTCGTAAACCGTTTTACTGCTCCCGTGGCCTGAACAGCGAGCGGGGGGGAGATTTTCATCGGGCGGGGGGACTGGGTTTGGCAGCTGGGTAAGCTGTTATAGCAGCAGTCATATTGGGCACGGACATCAGTGGCCTAGGGATAAAAGGCGTAGGGCAGGCGTCTCGCCTGCCCTCAAGGTCTCTGGGAAGGACGCTGTCGCGTCCCGCTTCGCTATCGGAGGGAACGCAATTCCTACGTCCTAACCAATATGACTGCTGCTATAGTAGCAATCCAGCGATCGAAAATCCAAAGTTGCAATGCCACCGAAAGTAATTTTTCTAGATGCCGCCGGCACCCTGTTTGGCGTGCGGGGCAGTGTGGGCGAGGTGTATGGCCGGCTGGCGAGCCGGTTTGGAGTTGAGGTTTCAGCGGAGGCGCTCAATCGGGCCTTTTTCGACAGCTTCAAGGCTTCCGAACCGGCATGCTTTCCGGGGGTTGAGCCGGCGGAGATTCCCCAGCGGGAGTTCCAGTGGTGGCGAGACGTAGCCCGCAACACCTTCGAGCGTGCCGGTGTCCTCAACCAGTTCCCCAAGTTTGACAGTTTCTTTGCCGAACTGTACGATCACTTCGCCACCGCCGAGCCCTGGTTTGTCTATCCTGATGTGCGACCGGCACTAGAGGGGTGGCGCGAGCAAGGCATTCCGCTGGGCGTGCTGTCTAATTTTGATTCCCGGCTGCGCCCAGTGTTGCGGGCGCTGGATTTGGCCGAGTTTTTCACCTCAGTGACCGTTTCCACCGAGGTGGGTGCGGCGAAGCCAGACGCCCAAATTTTTGCCGCCGCATTGCAAAAACATGACTGCTCAGCGGAAGCCGCCCTGCACATTGGCGACAGTTATAAAGAAGACTGGGAAGGAGCCACCCGAGCCGGTTTGCGCGGCATCTGGCTGAACCGGGACAAGCCGCGCCCCAGGGAAGAGGGGTGCCCTTCAGCAAGCCAGCTGCTGGAACTCGCTTTCTAGCAGCTGGAGCAGTTTTTTATCCCCCCTGGCAATGGCTGCTTGCATGCGCCGTTCCAGGTTGTCGTAGAGATTGGCGCGGTGAATTTTGGCCGTTTCACAGAGGACGGTTTTGCGGGATTTGGAGATGAAGGCTGCTGGGTGCCAGCGTGCGGCTGGGGGTGGGACGCAGGCGTCGGCAGAAGCCGGCACGCCGGTGCGGTAGGGAACGCCCCGATATTTCAACTCGGCAATCGGCTGAACCTCCGGGATGTGTCTGGGATAGCGCAATCTCCAAGGCTGGCCCCGATATGTCCCGCCAATATCGCCTTCGAGCATGTCGATGGTGGGGAGTTCGTATGCCGTGCTGGCACCGCGATAGGAGAGTCTGAGCTCGGCGCGGCTCCTGGGATAAGTGGATATGTCGGAAGTTGAGAGGTACATGAGGTAAAACTGTTTCATTTCTGTATCTAATTTTACCGTTTTCCTGCAAAAACGGCAAATGTACCCAGGGTATAAGCGACTGGCGAGCTGGCGGGACGCCGGCGCAGAGGGCTCTCTGCCGGCGCTGTGCCGGTGATCAAAGGCCCTACAGGGCGAGCGCTACCACTTCTTATAGGGCAAGAACTTGCCAGACATGGTAATTTTGACGCGCTCGCCCTTGGGGTCTGGTTCTTTGTCCACATCCAGGGTGAAGTCGATGGCGCTCATAATGCCGTCGCCGAATTTCTCGTGGATGATGGCCTTGAGCGGCATGCCGTAGACCTGCATGATTTCGTAGAGCCGGTAAATCAGCGGATCTGTGGGGACGACTGGTCCCAAGCCTTTCAGGGGGGGCTCGGTGAGCGGTTCAACCGCAGCCGCTGCGAGTCCGAGGGCGTCTGCGAGTTTTTCGGCTTCTTCAGGGGAGGCGGTGGCTTGCCGGTAGAAGAGAGCGGCGACCCACACCTCATCGCGCCCGAGAATTTTTTCCAAATCGGCTTGCGCTGAGTCCCTTGGCTTTTTTGGCAGCTAGGAGTTGGGCAGTGATTTCGGGGATTTCCATTGAGCGTTCCTCTGTCTGGAAAGACGGTTAGGGATTGTTCCTGATTTTCCCAGATTTGGCGTGCCGGCTTTGGTGATTTTGGACACCGGCGCTCAGTCAAGCCGGCAATTCGCGCTTCGGAAGTGCGCCCCGACGCTGCCAATCGGTTAAGATAAATATTGAAAGATACAATCACAGCCGGAGGACTATGGAGGATTTATTAGCGCGGATCGTCTTTGATAAAGATGTCCTTGCCGGCAAGCCGGTGATTCGGGGGTTGCGGATATCGGTGGCGCTCATATTGGAGCTTTTAGCTAAAGGAGCCACCACACAAGAAATTTTAGAAGACTATCCAGAGCTAGAACCGGAGGATGTGCGTGCGGCGTTGCTCTACGCTCACCGCTTGGTTGCTAAAGAAGAGATTGTAGAGCGAGTGGCTGCGCTCTAGGATAAAACTATGAAATTTTTGATCGATGTCAGTGCCAGCAGGACTTTAGGACTGTGGCTGACAGAAATGGGTCATGATGTTATCTTTGTCAGTGACAGCGACCCCAGGATGAAGGATGGTGACATTTTAGACTGGGCGGTTAGAGAGGGTCGAATTATCCTGACAACAGACAGCGATTTTGAGCAAATGATTTGGCAGCAGGGAAAGCCGCATTGTGGAGTTTTGCGCCTGGAAAATATGCCTCGCACGGATAGAAAGGCTTTGCTTGCGGATGTATTAAATCGCCACAGTCAGGATTTGGCAGCCGGTGCTATTGTAATTGCGCTAAAGCATAAATTTCGCATCCGCCAGCCGCTTTCTGAATGAGCGCACAAGACTAATTCAGACACGCGGCGCACTCACCCCGGCGAGTACCTTTCACCGGCTTCAACCATCCGCCGGCTTTTTTCAGCGCTGGCGGAAGCCACCGGCGGGGGTGGGGGCGGGTTTATTACGACTCTTCGCTGTGGGAGAACTATCTCGGGCTTGCCCCGCCCCTACAAAGGGTGAGCCGGCTCCTACTCCCCTGAATTCGCGCCGATTATTTCCCTGACAGCTTGCAGGTAGCAATTCAATAGCTCGCTTGAGAAGCAAACAAAGATAACCTTTTCTAGCGATGTATTTTTCTCTAAGAACTGCTTGACCTCTGTGACAGCGATGGCAGTGGCGCGCTGAATCGGGAACATGAAAGCGCCGGTGCTAATTGCGGGAAAGGCAATCGTTTGGATGCCGTGAAGTTCTGCGAGCGCCAAGCTGTTGCGATAGCACTGAGCTAATAGCTCATCCTCGTTACGAAAGCCACCTTGCCAAACTGGGCCAACCGTATGAATGACCCATTTAGCTGGAAGTTTGTAGCCCTGAGTGATTTTGGCTTCTCCTGTGCGACAGCCTTTGAGCTGCCGGCATTCTTCCAGGAGTTGCGGACCGGCGGCGCGGTGAATTGCGCCATCGACGCCACCGCCGCCGAGAAGGGAACTGTTGGCGGCGTTGACAATCGCATCCACCCGTTGCCGAGTGATATCCCCCTCGATGACGGCAATGCGGTTGAGAGCCGGTGAGGGGGTTTGGGACTGAGAGTTTTCCATGTTTGCTGGACTGACTGCCACAAGTTATATTATCATATTATAGCGGGTATAAATGATTTGTGAAACATCGGTGGCCAGAAACCAGGTTTCTCAAATAAACCGGGTTTATAGGCTTTCACAAATCAAATATAAAAGCTATTGTAGGGTGCGTTGCTCTTAGCAACGCACCCTACAAGCCGACTGTGGCTCAACCATCCACCGGCAACTCGCGGAGGAAGTAAAAGTGATCGCTCTCCCAGTCACTCGCCTCATCGCGCCCTAAGTAACCCGTCAGCGGAGAAGAAAGCTCAATCAAAATATCGCGCAATTGTTCGCGACTTAACAAAGGTTGAGGTGGATTGGAATAGACATAAACCCCGTGAAGCTGACTGAAACACACACTTTCACCTTTTGTTCTGTCCAAGAAATCTTTCACTAGCCTGAGGATATGCGAACGCAGCTTAAGTTTTTGCCACACATTGTCAATGTAGCGGTTCACCTCAGTCTCAGCATCCTCACCAAAAGGGGCTTGCAGCAAATAGGGTTTTAGCTCTAACAAGTCTACAGAGCCAGGGTGTTTTGCTTTCAGTTCAAGTAGTCTTTGCAGAGTTTTAGGGCGCATAACATTTATTTTGTTTTCAATAGCTGCACGTTTAGCGTGTCTAGTTAAGGAGCCAGCCGCAACAATTATCTTGATTGAGCGGTCAAACAGTTCTTTACCGAGATGTGTGTGACCCAGATGAATGAGCTGGGAGGACACACTATTGGGCACACTTTCATTTTGACTGGCTTTACACTCCCCAACCACAGAATAGGGAGTTTGGCAATAGAAATCTAAACCCCCAGCGCCGCCGGTTGCATTGGGATCGAGGCTAGCTTCTGGCTTGCGGTTGGAGTTGGAGAAACCGAGTTTGACGAAACTGCGGCGGACAAGTTTTTCAAAGGTTTGACCGTCGCTGGAGTTGCCAACTTCAGCAATAGTTCTAATCCAATCCAAATCTGCATCGGGTTGATTCACCGGTACCTCCCCACCCCAACCCAGAAAAATTTTGAGTTCCTCGTCTAGCTGTTTAGCGGCTGGGTTACTGAGGGCGAGAGGGGCGAGTTCCGCCTGCAATTCTTCCAATTCAGGATGCGCCGGCACTTCTCGATTTTCCAGCCTCACCCGCCGGTGGGCGAATAGAGAATCGCTGATCACCGGCACAGAGTCAGTTACCCCAATACCTTGGGGTAAAGGCACAAAATAACGCTCGCGAGCATATACCCGTACCTGAACCGGATCGGGGAGTTTATAGACGCGCAAGAAAGCCAGAAAAATACGCTGTCGCTGCGCGAGTGTTTCCTGTAAAGCCTCAGGTGTCCATACTGTCAGCCGCGACAGGGCATCTAAAGATTCACTGCTATCTACGATTTGGCAGAGTTCGCACTTCGCCCAGGCTTTAATCGCCACCGTCTGCTCACCCAGCTGACTGATAGAAGTTTGAGCGACAGGCAAGAAATTTGAGTTATAGTAACGAGGGGGAGGGAGTAAATTAATCGAGGCATCAGCTGGGTAGAGGGAAAATGCTCGCCCCGGATTTAGGAATATCCGAGGCATAGCTAAGATTGTTCGCCCTTGGATTAAGGCTTCCACATCGGGAGCCGGTAGAACTAGCGCTGTTTGGAGCATAAGGGATTCGCTCATGCTTAATTAAACAAATCACCCAGATCGTACCAGTCATCTTTGCGATAATCCCCAGATTTTTCGCTATAATCTTCTACATATTTAGTGTCATCCTCGACGAGCCCATCGGGAATATGACCGGACGGATCGCTCAAAATTTCTCGCAGTAAAGGATTCTCCAGCGTTAGCCGCTTCTGAGAAACACACTCGAAAAATTGCTCCTCGCTTAACTTGTAAACTTCCCGTTTTTGAAATGCGGAATAAACGGCGAAAAGTGGCAGAAGTTCCTCTTTTTTTAGTCCCACGAACTCACCGCCCATTTTTGAT
Source organism: Oscillatoria princeps RMCB-10 (assembly GCA_019359235.1). GTDB lineage: Bacteria > Cyanobacteriota > Cyanobacteriia > Cyanobacteriales > Oscillatoriaceae > Oscillatoria > Oscillatoria princeps. The sequence goes on along the minus strand of JAHHHT010000035.1, from coordinate 19,497 downwards.
GTCAGTTGGTGGAGCCAGAAGTAAGACATGGAGTTGCGACTAATTGTCTTTCCTGCGGAGCGAACTAAGCATCCCCGAGTCAGATCGTATTTTTCGTATTTGGTTAACCGCTCCAAACCGTACACCAGTGAGTTAGACTTGCCCTCCAGAACAGCCACGCCAATTTTGACAATTTTGCCATTTTCTTTGCCGTTAACCTTGAAGTTGATATACTTGTCTTTGATGCCCGTTTTCCCTAAGACATCTGTTACCGCTTCAATCGTCACCCCTTCCACCGTCTGCCCTGTCAGAGTATGAAAGCCAAATTTGAGCGCCTCAGCAATCCGGGAATTATTCTCTAGATGCTCTTTCAAATCAGCCTCAAGTTCTCGCGTGAGAGCCAGTTCAAATCGTTCAGCTGGATTTTCTGGAAGTCGAGGTGCGGGAACCTTAAAGTTCTCCGCACACCATCGCAAAGCTTCCCGTACAGTTGGTTTTTGTTCAGCCAATTCTCTCAGTTGAGTCTCTTCAAATGGGTAGAGCGGTTGAGGGGGCGTTAAATTTCGGGAATGGTAAAACTCTTGCAGCCACAGGGAGACTAATTCAACGAAAGAATCTCCCCCCAGGTGTTTCAAATCAATTGGAGAGCCTTTGGCTGAAACGCGATCCGGTATTCCCCCACCGAGTAGCTTAACAGTATTTGCCCAGGTATCAGGCATCATTACCGTGAGAAAGACAACCCCTGTGCTGCTTGGCGATTGATGGACTGTATCAAACAGTCTTTTAACTAAATCAGCCACTAACTGGGGAGTTGTCAGCCCAACCTCATTACAGTTGTTAAGAACATCTATTTCGTCAAAGCAAATAATTGTCGTTTGGTAAGCCGTCACCAAATTCAAAATTTGACGAACCGTATCAAGGGCTTTATTTTCTCCGTCTTGGTTGGTTATCCTAGGATTAGGCAATCCCAGCTCCACAGCATGAGATTGCTCCAGTTCTTCACCCGACAGCCATTTGATTGCAAAAGGTGCGCGAGTCTCTGAGAGCGTCCACAAAATAGCCCGGACAATATAGGGATCTGCATGAGGCTTGTTTTTGAGAACTGCTCCCGTCAAACGCTCGACCAAATTATTCCTTATTGCCAATTCTACTGGAAACTTATTGGCAATCATATCAGTAGGTGTAAACTGCTTTTTGGTAACGCTGTTTACCATCGCTGTCGCCACTTCTTGCCACTGCATGACTCCTTGACTGCCGAGGTGTTTCAGGCTTTCTGCCAAAGTTTTCTGGAATTGGGACTTAATCAGGTTTAAGTCACCATATTTATCGACGCTGGCATACACAAATACACCACCGCCCTCGCGCTCAAGCCGGTGGCGAATCCGGCTGATGATGTGACTTTTCCCCACTCCCTGCTGAGCAGTTATCACGAATGAAGTCACCTTATCCTGGCTGGATTGACTTGTCCGAACCCGCTCAATTGCCTGAAAAACGGCATCAGAAGCGTGAGCGTTTAGGGTGGGAACATCAGGGAATCCCTCCCCCCAGACATCCGGATCTTTAACAATCGCCGGTTTGTCAAATGGGTTGTGGCTTTGGATCGCGGCGTGGAGGTCTTCCATCGGAGAAACTGGGTAATTTTCCATAGTAATTCGGATTGGGGGAAGGAACAGCAACAGAATTCAGGACAGTCTAATTAACTCTAATTAACTCAAGCGCTTGGCGTAGTAACGCAATCCGCCTCCTGGAATGACGAGCGAGTCTTGGCGCTTATCGGGGGTGATGTCTGGCACTTCTCCCCCCATCAGCTGAAAAATGTCCTTGGCTTGCATCTCCATCAGCCACTTGTTGAACAGATCGCGGCTAACCCGCTCCCCAATTTCCCGCCGAATCCGGTAAATCGGCACCAGATTGTCAAAATTGTAATCCCGGTTCAGCCGGTCGTAAATTTCCAGCACCACCTGTTTAAACACTTCATAAGCCCCAATTGCCGGCATCACCGACTTAACTTGAGCAACCGGCGCACTCACCGCACTATCAAAATGGCGAATCCACTTCAGCAGCGCCTTGACGGTTCGCGCTCCCCCACTCGCCTCATCCTCGAACTCAGACTTTTTCAGACCATCGCCCAGCATGTCAAGTCCCATCTCAGTCAGCGAGATTTTCTCGACTCGTTTTTTCTTGGCGATGGAAATCGCTCCTTCCTTCTCTAGTAGCTGATATAGGCTCTGATAATCCCCCGATTTTTCCCCAGTCCGTTTTACTTTGCCAGTCAGGTCACTTTTGTTAACCCCCTTCTTCCCTTCCCCTAAATCCCATAAAGCAAGCAGCAGACGAGTTTTTACTTGCGCTTCATGGTGATTATTTTCGTTTGCAGTGTGAGCTTTTGGCGACATATTGATAGATCCTGATAGTTGGGAGAGGGACACAGTTGAAAACTTAGCCCCCTGATAAACTTATAGAACGCTTTTTCGCAGCTCCCCAAGCCTATCCGGACGGTTTTGTAAAAAAATTTCTTAATTCCCAGGCTAATCCTGGAAACGGGTTCGCTAAGCGAGAGGGGAATCTTCCTCCCCTCCCGTGCACGCGCAGGGGGTAGGGAGTGGGGTTGACTCCCCTACCTCCCCTAGGCGTGCACGCGCCGGGATTGGGGGGTGGGGTTGACTCCCCTACCCCCTATTTCCCGCACCCCGAGGGATGGGGTAAGGGGTTGACTCCCCCTCTCAAACCAACTCCCCGCGCACAACCGTCACCGCCTCCCCCCCCAGACACACACCCTCTCGTGCCAATCGCACCCGCACCACGCCACCCCGCGCCGACGCCTGATACGCCACAAACTCATTACTCTTAGCAACGCACCCTACTAGCAGGCTGCAGCTCAACTATCCACCGGCAACTCGCGGAGAAAGTAGAAGCTATCCCTCTGCGAGTCGCTGCCTTTAATTCTACCCAAGTAGCCGGTTAGCGGCGAGGAAAGCTCAATCAGGATTTCGCGCATTTCTTCACGGGTAAGGGATTGAGGCGGATGCGAGTTGTAGGCTCCATAGATCGTATCCACCCCAACCGCCTCATCGCCGGTATTTTCCTGGTATTTTTTCACAACCCCGATTAGGTGCGAACGCAGCACAATCTGTCTTTCAGCCAGCGCGATGTATTTCTCAACCGCACCATCAGATTGCCCCGGTTTCAGGCAATCTTTCAGCTTAAACAAATCTACGGCTCCTGGATACTTGCTTTGCAGTCTGACCAGCTTCTCAAGCGTTTCTGGATTAAGAATTGCCATACCGTGCACCTTCGCGGCATCTAGTAGTTGCGGAGTCGGCTCGCCCGGGCCTATGATTAACTTAGCGACTTTCTTTAACAGTTCTGGGTCTTTCAGGCGCAGTGTTCCCAGATTCAAGAGCTGCACAGCCGTATCATTGGGAATTTTCTTGCCAGATTTGCACTCCCCCACCAGGGGATAGGGTTTCGAGCAGAACAAATCTATCGCCCCGGCACCGCCCCTGTGGAAATAGTCAACGGTAAAGCCGAGAAACTCAAGGCTGCGGCGCACGATGTTTTCAAAATCCGTGCCGGCTTGATAGTTGCTTTTTCCCTCGTCTAGATGTTTGCTGCGATTTCCCAAAGCAGCAATCGTAGCTATCCAATTCAAATCTGCATCAAGTTGACTCACCTGCACCTCCCCACGCCAACCCAGAAAAATTTTGAGTTCCCCGTCTAGCTGTTTAGCCGCTGGGTTGGTGAGGGCGATCTGGGCGATTTCCGCCTGCAATTCTTCCAATTCAGGATGCGCCGGCACTTCTCGCTTTTCCAACTTTACCCGCCGGTGGGCGAATTGAGAATCGCTCAGTGCCGGTACAGATTCAGCAACCCTCAGGGTATAGGGCAAAGGGACAAACTTCCCCGTTTTATTCCGACCTTCAGGCTGTACAGTCACTTGAAGCGGATATGGAAGTAGATATACGCGCAAGTATTTCAGAAAGATACGCCCTCGCTGGGAGAGCGTTTTCTGCAGTCCTTGAGCTGTCCATACCGTTAAGGGCGACAAACCATCTAGAGAAGCAGTATTATCCAAGTCTTCCCAGCCCTCACACCTGGCCCAAGCTTTAATGGCCACCGTCTCAGCACCCAGCTGGCTCAGAGCAGTTTGGACAACCGGCAAAAAACTTGAGCGATAGTATTGAGCCGGTGGCAGTGGGTTAATCGAGACGCCAGCAGGATAGAGAGCAAATTTCCGCCCCGGCTCAATAAATGTGCGCGGCATAGCTGCGATCGTTCGCCCTTGGATTAAGGCGTCCACGTCTGGAGCCGGCAGACACAGGGCGGCTTGAAGCAAAACCAATTCGCTCATACTTAACTAAACAGGTCAGTTAAATCAGCCAAGTCATCTGTGGTGTCCATACTAGACGGGTTTAGGAAGTCATCTAGAAGCTGACGCTCATCCTGTTCATCTACAGCAGGCATTGTACCGGACGGTGCGCTCAAAATTTCTCGCAATAAAAGACTGTCAAAAGTTAGCTGCTTCTCCGCAATTAAATCAAAAACCTGCTCCTCAGTCAAATCATAGTCTCCGCGTTTCTGATATACAGAATGAACCGCAATAAGTGGCCAGATGTCCTCTTCTCTCAGATCCACATGCTCCCCACCCTTTTCTGATATAAGCTGGTCGAGCAACTTGCCGGCTTCTGAATTCTTTTTAATTTTTTCAACTTTGGACTTAGAGCGCACTAAACACCCACGAGTTAGGTCAAACATTTCGCAGTCATTTAAGCGCCTTAGTCCAGCCACTAGCCCAACTTGATTGGACTGAATCACAGCCACTCCAATCTTTACAACTCTTCCATTATCCGTGCCACTCACCTTGAAATTGATCCAGCCTTTATTCTGTGCTTTCGGCTTGACTTCAGTAATAACGTCTTCAATCGTTACCCCTTCTAATGTCTGGCCTTTCAAAGTTTTAAAGCCAAACTCAAGGGCCGATGCAATCAGGGCATTGTCCTCTAGATAATCCCCGAGGTCTGCCTCAAGTTCCCTCGTTATGGCCAGTTCAAACCGCTCAACAGGATTTTCTGGAAGTGGCGGCATATAAACCTTAAAGTTCTCCGCACACCAGGCTAAAGCTTCCCGTACAGTTGGCTTTACTTTGCCGTACTCTCTCAGCTGACTTTCTTCAAAAGGGTATATCGGAGTGGGAGGAGTTAAATTTTTCCTCTCATAAAAAAACTCTTTCAGCCATAAAGTGACTAGCTCCAGAATAGAATTGCTGTCCAGGAAGTTTAATTCTACCGGCTTCCCTTTTGTATAAGTTGAAATTCTGTCCGGTGTCCCACCCGACATCACCTTAATCTTCTGTGTCCAAGTAACAGGCAGCATTACTGTGACAATGATAATTCCCTGACTGCCGTCTGATTGATGAAGGGTATCATAGAGGCGCTTAACTAAATCAGCCAGAACCATTTCTGTTGGCAAGCCCTCATCAGTCGTGTTGTTCTTGACATCTATTTCGTCAAAGCAAATGATAACTGGGTTATAGGCGCTCACCAGATTTAAGATTTGCTGTACCTTATTAAGGGCTTCTGCTTCCCTGTCTTGATTAGTTTTGCCGGCATTGGCAGGTAATCCAAGCTCCTCAGCCTTAGATGTATCTAGCTCCTCGCCCGACAGCCATCTGATGGCAAAAGGTGCCTGAGTCTCTGAAAGCGTCCACAAAATAGCCCTCACCGTATAAGGATCTGCATGAGGCTTTGTTTGGCTTACTTTCTGGCTCAGAGTGTTCATTAAATTCTTGCTCTTGCTCACCCAACTGGCATATACTTTGTCAAATCTGCTGACAAGTTCTTGGGGAGAAAGGTTGGGAGCCCCAGGATTGATGGCTTTAAAGCCTTCGTTGGCCATTGCTGCCGCCACTTCCTGCCACTGCATGACCCCTTGACTGCCGGTGTGTCTGAGGCTGTCTGCTAAAGTTTGCTGGAATTGGTACTTAATCTGGTTTAAGTCCGTGTATTTATCGGCACTTGCATAAACGAATAAACCACCCCCCTCGCTTTCGAGCCGGTGGCGAAGGCGACTCAGGACGTGAGTTTTCCCCACGCCCTGTTGGGCAGTCAAGGCCAGTGAAATCACCTTTTCTTGACTGGACTGACTTGTCCGCACCTGCTCAATCGCCTGAAAAACAGCATCAGAAGCGTATTTGTTCAGTGCCGACACGTCAGGGAATCCCTTCCCCCAGACATCCTGCTCCTTGACAATCCCAGTTTTGCCAAATGGATTTTCACTTTTGATGGCCGCGTTGAGGGCTTCTATCGGAGAAACAGCTGAACTGTCCATACTGATTCGGTGTGAGGTAACGAACTACAACAGGATTCGTGGCAATCTCAGGAATTCAAGCGCTTCGCGTAGTAGCGCAATCCACCCCCGGGAATGTTAATAGAGTCATTGTGCTTGTCCGGGGTCATGTCCGGTATTTCTCCCGCCATCAGCTGAAAAATATCGTTGGCTTGCATCTCCAGCAACCACTCCTTGAATTTCTCGCGGCTAACCCGCTCCCCAATTTCCCGCCGAATCCGGTAAATCGGCACCAGATCGTCCAGGTTGTAGTCCCGATTCAGCTGGTCGTACACCTCCAGCGCCACCGGCTCAAACTCCTCATAAGACGCGATTGCCGGCACCACCGGCTTCCCTTCACCCGCCGGCGCACTCACCGCACCGTCCATCTGCCGAATCCACTTCAGCAGCGCATTCGCAACCCGGCTGCCAACTTGAGTCCCCCCAAACTTCATCTCCGGGTTTTTCAGTTCCTGCGCCAGCATCTGCAATCCCTTATCCGTCAGGGAAACCAGCGTCACACGCTTTTCCACCTTTCTCTCGATGGCCCCTTCCTCCTCCAGTGCCTTATAGTCCTCCCCGCTCTGTTTCACCTTGGCACTCAGTTCACTTTTCTTAACCGGCTTTCCCTCCCCCAAATCCCACAGCGTCAGCAGCAGACGAGTTCTAACTTGGGATTGAGATCCCCGTTGCTCCTTAGTTGTCTCAGCTTCTGATGTCATATAAAATTACCCACAGTTTGTATCGGGCCTTTCCCCTGACAGGTAAAAACCCTAAGCCTCGCTCTCTCAAGCAAGTTTCCCGAAAATCATACATCAAATTGCGCTACCACTTTCTCAATATTAATTTTTTTTACATCCACCCCCTGTCCCTGAGAAACTTTTCTTGTCGGGGGCGCGAGCCGGCGTTACCTAACCCCTCGCCCCTCCTTGGCGAGTTCTTGCGCCGAGTGCGCAATCCCCCTAGCCCCCGAACTCCCAGCTCAACAGCAAAATTGCACAAGCGGGTGCGGTGAGGGTGCCGCAGATAGCTCACTTGCTATTCTACCACCGGCACGCAACTCAAACGCGGGGCAAGGAAAAAAAGGAATCTTCCTCCCCGCACGCGCAGGGGTTAGGAGTGGGGTTGACTCCCCTACCCCCTATTCCCCGCAACTTGAGGTATAGCAGTAGCCATTTAGGTTAGGACGTAGGACAGGCGTCGGAGCGTCCCTGTCCCTACTAGCAAGTGAGATGCCTTGTCCTAAACTGACTGTCTATTACTATATAGGGTAAGCGGTTGATTCCTCCCCTCAAACCAACTCCCCGCGCAAGACCGTCACCGCCTGACCCCCCAGACACACCCGCTCTCCTGCTAATCGCACCCGCACAACACCGCCGCGAGCCGACGCCTGATACGCCACAAACTCATTTTTCTTCAGCCTCTCGCTCCAAAAAGGCGCGAGACAGCAGTGCGCCGAACCCGTCACCGGATCTTCATTCACCCCCGCCGCCGGCGCAAAAAATCTCGACACAAAATCATACTCCGGCGACGCCGCCAAACTCGTAACAATCACCCCCCGCACCGGCAGCTTTTTCAGCACCCCAAAATCCGGCTGCATCTCGCGCACTATTTCCTCCGAACCCACCTCCACCAGATAGTCAAACTGGTTTTTCCCCACATATTTCAACTCCACACCCAAACCCTCTCGCAGCAAGTCCGGCGCACTTGCCGGTTCCGGCGGCTGAGCCGGAAAATTCAATTCAATCCAATCCCCCTGTCGCTCAGCTGTCAGCAACCCGCTGCGCGTGTGAAACCTCGCCTGCGCTGCCGGTTCTAAATATCCCAATTCCCACAGCACATGCGCGCTCGCCAGCGTGGCGTGACCGCACAGATCCACTTCCACTGCCGGCGTAAACCAGCGCAAATTAAACCCATCCTCTGCCTTAACTAAAAACGCCGTTTCCGACAAATTCATCTCAGCAGCCACTTTCTGCATCCACCCCGCATCCGCCGGCTCACTCAGCACGCAAACCGCCGCCGGATTGCCGGCAAACGGTTTGTCTGTGAAAGCGTCCACCTGAATCAGTGTTATTCCCATATTCCCTCTCCACACAATTAAGAAACCAGGTTTCTTGGAGAAACCATGTTTCTATAGTTTAACCCTCCGCCTGCATTCTGCGCAAATTGCCGCTCCCACTTCTGCATTACCCAAAAAAAGTCCGCGCAGGCGGACTTTGTTTGTATAGCCGCGATTTCAATCGCCTGGGGATATTGAACCGAATGATATTTTTCACTCCCCGATAAATTTAGAAACCAGGTTTCTCCCAGAAACCTGGTTTCTTTAGCCACCGGCTACATCAAATCCGGCAGGAAATCTCGAGCGCCGGCCATTTCCGCAGTGTCCGCCAACTCACCGGCACTGCCGGCATTCCCGACAGCCTTTCCCCCAGCAGCAAGCTCACCACCCCACCCCCTCAAAATCCCTCTGATTAAAGCATTATCTACAGTCAGCCTTCGCTGAGCGATAAACTCAAAAATTTCCGCCTCACTCAACTTCTGCTCAGCCCAATCCTGATAAACCGACCAAATCGCCACCAGCGGCTTGATATCCTCAGCTTTCAGCTCCACCCATTTTCCCCCCAACTCAGCAACCAGCCGGTGCAGATAACCCCAAGCCTCCCAGCCAGCCGGAATTGCCTTGTCTGCGTCACGCACCAAACAGCCGCCGGTCAAATCAAAAGTTTCGTATTTCGTTAAGCGTTTTAACCCAGCTGTCACACTTTGCCGGCGCTCATCCTGAAGAACCGCCACACCTATCTTGACAACTTCTCCATTTTGTGTTACAATTACCTTAAAATTAATATAGTCGTGATTTGCTGATTTCGGTTTCACCTCACCGGCAACTGCTTCAACCTTCACCCCCTCCACCGTTTGCCCCACCAGCGTCTGGAAGCCAAAACAAAGCGCACCTGCAAGCAGGGAATTATCCCAGTAGCGCTCGCCCAGCTCAACAGCCATCGCTCCCTCAAAAGCCCGCTCCACCTTTTCCTGCGGGTCAAGTTCAGCCCGGCGAAAATTCTGGGCGCACCACTCCAAAACCTGCCGCACCGTCAGCTTTTCTCGCCCCAGCGCCCTCAGCTGACCGGCATCAAAAGGATAAATCGGCGCGGGAGGCGTCAGGCGTCTGTCCGCATAAAAGTTTTGCAGCCAGCAAGTGACTAAATCAACAATCCAATCCCCAACAGTATCGCATAACTCAATCGGATCTTCCTTCCCGGAAATACCTGTGACCAGTGCCGGCGGCAGAGTCTGAATTTTCTCCTTCCAAGTTGCCGGTGTCATCGCCGTGAGAATCACAATCCCGTAATCGAGATTGACGAGCGGGAGAGTGTCCAGCAGACGCCTGACCAAGCTAGCCACAACCCGCTCCCGCTTCAATGTGTTGTCGGGGGTTTCCCCTAAATCAAAATCGTCAAAACAAATCACCAGCGGGTAATATTTGCTAATCAAATGCAAAATTTGCAGCCCCGTCTCCCAAGCGACAGACTCTCTATCTTCCCGGCTGTGATTCGGCAATCCCAGATCGTCCGCCTTCCAGGGTGCCAGCACCTTGCCAGCCAGCCATTTAATCGCAAAAGGAGTTTGAGCGTTGCACAGCGTCCAAACAATCGCCCGCGCAATATCCGGATCGGAAATGTCGGGTTGAGTTTTGAACAAAGCCTCAGTCACCTGGTTCACCCAAACCTGATTCTTAGATTGGCTGCTAACCGCCAGCTTTCTCACCAGTTCCAAAGGAGCAAAGCCTTTAGCCTCAGGAGTCAGCCCTTTAATAGCTCCATTGACCAAATCCGTCCCCAGTTGCTGGCACTGCAGCACCCCATACGAACCCGAGCGTCTCAAGCTATCGACTAGGATTTGCTGGAATTCGTGGCGCATCAAGTTGACTTCATTGAAGTGATTGGCATTAACATAAACAAATAAGCCACTGCCTTCCACTTGCAGCCGGTGGCGAATGCGGTGAATCAGATGACTTTTTCCAGCACCGGAGGTGCCGGTGATGGCCATTGATATCACCTTGCCCTGGCCAGCTCCCACCCGCTCAATGGCTTGAAAAACCGCACTGTCAGCGTGGCCATTCAGCGCCGCCACATCCGGCAGTCCCTGACTCCAAATCTCTGGATCTCTGACAGCCCGCAGTCTGTCAAAGGGGTTGTGACTGGCAATCGCATCGTTGAGCGCTTTAATAGAAGAAACGGAATCACGAGCCATAGCAATTTCTGTGGTCAGGTACTCAGTGGAGTCCGAGAGCCTTATCCAAGGCCCTAGATAGGTGTTTTACCCCAGACAGGTGAACCATAAGGTAGACGCCCTGCATTTGGCACAGAGTTGCTGGCCAAAGCGTGCAGCCATTGAACAGCTCAGGCCGGTGCGCGATCGCTCCAATGTCGCTCTGTAGCGCATGTTGCTATTTTGCCCCATAGCAGCCACCAAATGTCACAAGGCAGCCAATGCGATCACAGACTCTTTGGACGCAGGCACGATCGCCAGTCGCTCAAACGCTCCTGACGGCGGTTGTTGCCCATTTCTGCCCCTTTGGCGCTTCAGCGCTCAGTATCCGCAAGATCCCGTATCAGGCAACTTCTGCCATTTCACGCGCTTAGAGCGCACGGTTCCCCACAGCTGCAAATGCCTGCAGGCTTGGCTTTGGCTGACTCTACAATCTTAAATCTAAAATCTAAAATCTCAACCGGCCCTCAAACCCCACCAGCCAGCCTCCGTGGAAATACGGAGGATCGGGGAGAAAAAAAATCCCAAAATCAACCGAAGCAGTCTGATGTAAAATTGTTTATATTTTTTTTTAGATTCTCACTCCAACCCGTATGAAAACTCCACTGTTCGCAACCAAGCTCTCCGCAATCGCTTCCTTGCCTTACCTCGTCTCGGCTTCTGAAAAGGCTGTTGCTAAGGGCGCCAAGGCTCTTGACATCTGCTTGTGCACGCTCGTCTACTTGACCCTATTCCCCATTGTGGCTTTGCCCCTCGGCTTGCTAGCCCTGTTAGTCGGTGAAGAGTGTGAAGATTAATTTCTTTTTTACCCGCTGTCTTTAACTGCTATGACAAATTCTTGCCCCTAGGGGTTGCCCTTTAACGGAGGGCAATCGGAGGCGTGCTGTCACTATTCGCGCCGGCATCAGCCCGGACGCTGGGTTTTGGCGCGTCCCTGCGCTGGAACAGGGTCTTCCCAGCCCGCTCGGTTTTATCCAGACGCCTCCCGTGAGAAATTTGTTTCCCTTTCGGCTAATTAATATCATGTCCGGTTGATTAATCAATTAGAGAGTACCGGTCAGGGAAGCATTTATGCCCACATAGATATGGTCAATGCCCAATCCCCCATCATATATATTATGATTCTTCAACCGAATTTGATATAATTTGCTTGTAGCGCTCCCACGGTTGGGGGGGTGCGCCTTTTGGCGCACCCTTGTGCGGCGCAAGCCTCACACAGTCTCAGGCACAGGGGCGATTATTTCTTTCGCCCGCGCCACATTTTGGCGAACCGCATCAGCAGAAGCCATGAAAGCAGCCTTTTCCTCCGGCGTCAGGTGGAGTTCGACCACCTGCTCCACCCCACCGCTGCCCAACCGGCAGGGCACGCCCAGGAAAATATCGCGCAAACCGTATTCCCCTTGCAGATAAGCCGCCGCCGGCACCAGGCGAGACTCATTGAATAAAATCGCCTCTACCATCAGACAGACAGAAGAAGCCGGTGCGTAATAAGCGCTGCCGGTCTGCATCAGTTCCACAATTTCCGTCCCGCCATTGCGAGTGCGCTGCACGAGGCGCTCAATCGTAGCGTCGTCCATCAGTTCTGTAATCGGAATACCCCCAACCGTGCTGTAGCGAGGCACCGGCACCATCAACTGGCCGTGATCGCCGAGCACCATAGCGTTGATCTCCCGCACAGAAACGCCCAGTTCCATCGCAATAAAGGTCTGGAACCGCGCCGAGTCGAGTACCCCTGCCATGCCAATCACGCGGTTTACGGGGATACCACTGGCTTCCCAAGCCAAGTAAGTCATCACGTCCAGCGGATTGGTAACCACGATCACGATCGCGTCCGGAGAATTGGCAATCGCTTGTTTAGTGGCGTCCACCACAATCTTGGCATTAGTCTTCACCAAGTCTTCCCGACTCATCCCCGGTTTGCGAGGCAGACCGGCAGTGATCACCACAATGCTAGAGCCGGCGGTATCCTTGTAATCCGTTGTGCCAATAATCTGCCGGTCGTGGCGCTCCACCCCCCGGGCTTCCATCAGGTCGAGAGCAATACCTCGGGGCATGCCCGGTATAATGTCCAGCAAAACCACATCGGCGATGTTTTTCTCGGCAATCCGCTGGGCCAGGGTACTGCCAACCTTGCCGGCACCAATAACGGCCACGCGGCTGCCGGTACCAACAGGCTTGGACAAAGGAGTGTCTGTCATATCAATCTCTTTTCTATCCCGTTTCCGGCATCATTCTCACACCTGTTTCCGCCTACTGCCGGTATTATTTGGGGAATCTTTAGTTTTTGCCTGACCGACCTCCAATTCCCGTTGCGCGTCTTTTTATCACACAAAGCGGCGAATGTCAAGAGTGCGGGCGCGTCAAGCGATCTCCCCACAGGGGTAGATTTGCCCCCTCTCGCGCCCCGCTTCAGGTTACTTAAAGGGTTCTAGCTGGTCGGTACGCAACCAAATATTCGGCGTGGGCACTTTGCCAAACTTCACAAAAGCGTAATCGCCCCGGATGTCCACCACTTCCCCCTTGCTGTCAAAGATATAAGGGGGGAAGCGGGGGTCAGATGCTTGCGCTTCCAGGCTATTTTCCAACTTTTCGCGGACGGCGCGGACAAGGTCGCCTTTTTTAATTGCCCCATTTTTCTTTTCTGGCATACTCTGTCTGGACTCTCGGATTGCTGTCATTAAAAATTGTAGGGCGCTTCCGGCGCATGGGGCATCGGGCATCGGGCATCGGGCATCGGGCATTGGCTTTCCCCTAACACCCAACCCCTAACACCTGACCCCTGACCCCTGACCCCTGACCCCTAACCCCTAAGCTATTGCTGGCACTGCGGGCAAAAGTGCGACGACCGACCGGCTAATTTGAGGCGTTCCACCGGCGTGCCGCAGACGCGACAGGGCTGGCCTGTTCGACTGTACACCCAAGCGACACCGGCATAATTGCCGTTCACGCCCTCTACGGAAACAAAGTTGCGAATCGTCGAACCACCTGCTATAATAGCCTCTTGCAAAACCTCAATCAGGGCGTCGCGCAATTTAGCGATTTGCTCCCGGCTCAAATCCGAGCACAGCGCGTCCGGGCGCAAGCCGGCCTTAAACAAAGCTTCATCGGCATAGATATTGCCCGCACCGGCAATAATCGACTGGTCGAGCAGAGCCGTTTTTACAGGACGGCGGCGGTGCAGGAGAGCTTTTGCCAGGTATTGAGCGGAAAACTCAGCTGAGAAAGGTTCTGGCCCCAGCTGCCCGAGGCCAGAGATCGTGTCAGAGGGATCTGCCGCTCCCGACACCAGCCACATCTGGCCAAACGTCCGCTGGTCTACAAAGCGCAACTCGCGATTGCCCGTAAAGAAAAAGCGGACGCGGGTGTGTTTTTGCAGCGGGGTGTCCCGATCCAGCCACAGCAGCTGGCCGGTCATCCGCAGGTGGACGCCCAACCAGCCAGCTAAGCCAAGATTCGGGAGCGGCGGTAAGCTGAGAGCGCGCCCCTCAGGCGCTGACGCCGGCTTGCAGAGTTCGGCGAGTAAATATTTACCCCGCCGGTGCCACTGGGCCAGAGTTGCCCCTTTCAGCCCCGCCAAAAAATCCTCAGCAGAAAGAGGATGGGCGATGGTGCGAGGCCGCAACACATCCCCACCCAGTATTTCCTGGCCTGAGGTGACTTGATTCAGCCCCAGGCGCACCGTTTCAACTTCTGGAAGTTCTGGCAAAATTTAATGCCCTTCAGTTCCCCGATCTGGAGTGCCCGGTTGGCCTGCCTTCTCAGGATTTAGCTTATGGTTTGCCAGTTTCCTTCGCCTTGGTTTGTCCGCCGCTACCGGCCTTACCGGAGCCTGCATCTTTCACCCCACCCTTGCCGGCGGCGGCAGCTGCGGGCGCTTTTTTATCCTTCTTGGGAGCTTCAACCTCGACCACTTCCGAAGGCGCGAAGTTGTTGGTGTTGATACCCGAGTAATTGACCTTCTCGAAGCGGACGATGACGGAGTACTTGATGCCGCTTTGGTCTACGGAGGCAACCGTGCCCACATCCTTGTACCAGTAGGACTCTTTACGGAGAATCCGAACCTTAGAGCCGCGTTGAACCATGATCTTCCTTCCCTTTGCGATGGATTGTCAAACCAAACAGGTAATTGTTTTTCAGCGTACTATCCTATCTGGACTCTTGACTCACTCTATTCTTTAAGTTTTGTTACTATTGAGCCGGCTTTTGTCTGGCTCCCGCACCGCCTGAGGCGGCTGGAGGCCAGAGGAGTTCCAGAAGCGGACCAACCTTGCTGCAAAACCCCTCACCCTAGCGGGCCCGCCCTGCCGTCAAGCTTGCGCCAAAGGGAGTGCCGCAGCGGTGGGGTCAGCGGCGGGGGCAATGGCTGGCGGGATCGCCCGAGAGCGCGTCATCCTTCTTGCCTGTGCGGTCACTCCCTCCAGCGGACGCGGACGAAATGGGCGCTCCGCCCCCAGAGGTCGCGGGTGATCCTAACATCTTCAATACCCAGATTGAAGGGAATCGCAGTGGTCAAGTAGCGCTGAGCGAGGCTGCCCACGTCAGGAGCCAGCTGGGCTGCAGTAGTGGCTGCCACGCCCAGACCAATCAGCTGTTCCACCGGCCCTCGGGGCAGCAGCAGGTGGATGCCAACAGCCAGTCCTGCCGTCAGGAGCATCCCCACCGACAGATTCGTGCCGCAGCGCGGATGGACAGCCAGGTCCCACTCACCGCCAGTGAGGCGCTGCAGGGCGGTGTGAGTGGCCCTTTGCAGCTGCACCGTATGGACGTGGCCATAGAGGTAAAATCCTTTGTCCGTGGACATGCCCCCCAACAGCTCGTTATCAGCAGCACCCGCCGGTAAGATTCTCCGAGAAGCCGGTGAGGCGGGAGTTGCGCTCAGCACCCAAACGGTAGCGTGTTCCAAGGCGTGCACTTGGCGCAGCATCAAGAGTTCCTTCAGACCGGGAACAAAATTCAGCAGCCTGAGCAACTCAGCATCTTGGGTGGGGTGAGGGGCAAAATCAAACGGAGACTGGCTAGTCTGGGAGGAAGCATCAAGCAAGGCGGTCATGGCAGCAAGCCCCCACAAGCATTACAGTACAAAAAGTCTCTCTCAACTGTAGCGCTGGTGCCCAGGAGTCGTTGCAAATCTTGATCACCTGAGATTTGCTGCCAGCCGAATCAGGAGCGCTGTGCGATTGAATGCTGCGCAATTATTTTCGGCCCCTGACCCACCCGCAAGGCAGGCGTCCCGCCCGGCACAGGGAGGATTAGCGGGTGCGACGCCAGTTGAAAACCGCGCTCTCGCTGCTTGCTGTCTCAGGATTTAGGCGCTTTTGGGTCTACGGGCTGGCCCTCCCGGAACTCTCCCTGGAAGCGCTTGCCATTGGCCTGTATGAGCGCCCCTCTGCCATGAGGCCGGCCCTGGCGCAACTCCCCCTCATAGCGAGCCCGGTTTGGGTATCTGCAGGTGCCTCTACCGTCCAGGCCGCTATTGAAGAACTGTCCTTCGCAGCGAGTGCCATCTGTGCGTATAACGGTTCCTCTGCCAAAAATCGCGCCAGCGAAGAATTCCCCCTCGTAGCGATCGCCATTGGAGAAGATAAATTTCCCCCGCCCGTGAGGCTGGCTGGTAATGCTGCCGCTGTCAACCATTCGGACGATCTTGAACGGTCCTTCGTAGCGATTGCCATCGGCGAAGATGGCTTTGCCACTGACGATCGTACCGTCCTGGAACTGTCCCTCGTAGCGGGAATCGTCCTTAAAAATGAAAACCCCCTGACCGTTTGGCCGTCCCCGGCGGAACTGTCCCTCGTAGCGGTCGCCATTGGCGTATACATAGATGCCTATCCCATCGGGCAGACCGTTAACCATGTTTCCCACATAGTTGTCACCCCCCTCGTAATTGCATTTTGCTTTACCGTTGCGGGGGTTTCCTTCGCAGCGGGGGGGTTTAGCACCAGCGTCTTGCGCCACTGATGGCAAGGGATTGCTTAGATAAGTGCCGGTTTCCAGGAGAAACGCCGCTACTATCAGCATCCCGATTTTTTGAATTGAGTGAGGCATGGGTAAAATCCTCCAACCAAATGATTTTCGCGTTGAGATTTTAAATAGGAGATTGGCTGTTAATTTTCAATCCCACTTTTCCAATATCGGGTTCTGTCGCCTGCAGTTATACCCACTCACACAAGCATTTACGCCCGTATGGCACCTGGCTGTTCGCTGCCGCTAAATTATGCAGTTCTTTCGCACAAAGGGGCGGCTTGTTCAGTTTGTGCTGCGATTGTGGCTTCTCGCGGCGACGGATGCGCGGACAGCGCGACATCTGGGCGGCGAGCGCAGAGCGCACTGTCCCACTGTCCTGTTCGAGGAGCTGCAAAGACGACAGATCGACTCAAGCCGCTAATCGGGGGATGGCGGCTGTTTCCCAGTATACCGGCGGCGACCGGCTGGGATGCGCGGGGTCTGCCGGTGGCACAGTTTGGCGTCTGGGCAAGCCGAGCGCTCGGCAGATAGATACAATTTAGCGACCGCCGGCACTGATGTCGAGTTGCTTGTCAGTGGCATTCAGACGATCGAGTCGGGGGAGATCGACGATACGCCTGCGCTTTTGTCTGGCAGAGACAGACATCCCGACCGGCTTGCCAGTCGGGTGCGGGCGCGAGCAATTAAGCAGCAGTTTTGGCTCCTTTGAAACACCGCTGTGCTAGGTGCCAGACTGCCTTGGTGGTGCGGGCTCGGAGGGTGCGGGTGCTGTCGGTACCGCCACTCCCGGTGCCGGCGCTGTCGGTACCGCCACTCCCGGTGCGGGTGCTGTCGGTACCGCCACTCCCGGTGCCGGCGCTGTCGGTACCGCCACTCCCGGTGCCGGCGCTGTCGGTACCGCCACTCCCGGTGCCGGCGCTGTCGGTACCGCCACTCCCGGTGCCGGCGCTCCCGGTACCGCCACTCCCGGTGCCGGCGCTCCCGGTGCCGGCGCTCCCGGTGCCGGCGTTTCGGCGGCGGGGGTTACGGGTTTTTCCCCGACTAGTTTCTCAACCTCTATGCCATTTTCCTCCAGAATCACCACCGGGTCTGCGCCTTGATTCAGTTCTACCCGTTTCACCAGAACCTGGCCATTTGCCAGCCGCTGCCCCACCTTGACGTACCGGCTGGTGGGCTCATTCGGGGCTTTCAAAATGATTTGAGTTTCATTCCCCACCTGGACTACGCCGCTGATTTCCACCGCTCGGGCGATGTCCGGTTGGGGGACAGGTGGGAGTGGGGGAATCGGCGGTTCTGGGTTAGCGGCAGGCTGTGGAGCGGCAGGCTTTTCCGCAGGCGGCTCTGGAATTTTAGGGCCAATGTTCCCCGGCAGTCCAGGCAGCGCTGGCACTTGCCGCCCTGGCACAGCGGGCAGTTTAGGCACTTCAGGCGCTTTTGGCGACGGGCGGAGGGCGACGGGGCCTGTCTTGGCTCCCGCCGCCGGGCGGGACGAGCCGGCTTGTGGTCGGGCCGCCGGGCGGGACTGGCCAGCTTGCGGTCGGGCCGCCGGGCGGGACGGGCGGGCAGCTGGCTTCTCGGGAATTTTAGGGCCAATGTTCCCTGGCAGTCCGGGCAGTGCCGGCACTTGTCGCCCTGCCATCGTGGGGAGTGCGGGCACTTCAGGAGCTTGCGAGGACGAGCTGCGGGCGACTCGGGCTGCCAGGGGTTGGGCCGCCGGTCGGGACGGGCTGCGGGCGGGCTGAGGGGCCATTTGAGCGCTGCGAGCCACAGGCCGGTTGGGCGGAACGCTGCTCCTGCCTAGCCGCTGCGCTAACGCGGCTCGCCCTGCATCGGAGGGGAGTTTAGGGGCTTGAGCCGGTTTCGCGGACGGGCGGAAAGCGGCTGGGGACGCCTTGGGTCCTGCGCTGGGGCGGGCCGGTCTGCGGGCGGGCTGAGCCGCCAGTTGAGAGCCACGGGTTGCCGGCACCTTAGGGCTTGCCGACACTTGTCGCCCTGCGGCAGACGGCTGTTTGGGGCTTTGAGCCGGTTTGGCAGACGGGGGCACAGCTGCGGGCGCTGCCTTGGCTGCCGCTGTGGGGCGGGCGGCAGCCGCTGCGGGTCGGGCGGCCATTTTAGCGCTACTGGTGGCCGGCACCTTGGGCAAAGCCTGTACGGGCCGCCCCGCCACCGACGAGGGCAGTGTGGGGCTTTGAGCCGGTTTGGCAGACGGGGGCACAGCTGCGGGCGCTGCCTTGGCTGCCGCTGTGGGGCGGGCGGCTACCGCTGCGGGCCGGTCGGCCATTTTAGCGCTGCTGGTGGCCGGCCCCTTGGGCAAAGCCTGTACGGGCCGCCCCGCCACCGACGAGGGCAGTGTGGGGCTTTGAGCCGGTTTGGCAGACGGGGGCACAGCTGCGGGCGCTGCCTTGGGTGCGGCTGTGGGGCGGGCGGCAGCCGCTGCGGGCCGGGCGGCCATTTTAGCGCTGCTGGTGGCCGGCACCTTGGGCAAAGCCTGTACGGGCCGCCCCGCCACCGACGAGGGCAGTGTGGGGCTTTGAGCCGGTTTGGCAGACAGGCGCACAGCTGCGGGCGCTGCCTTGGCTGCCGCTGTGGGGCGGGCGGCTACCGCTGCGGGCCGGGCGGCCATTTTAGCGCTGCTGGTGGCCGGCACCTTGGGCAAAGCCTGCACGGGCCGCCCCGCCACCGACGAGGGCAGTGTGGGGCTTTGAGCCGGTTTGGCCTCCGGGCGGAAGGCTACGGCGACTGCCTTGGGTGCAGCTATGGGGCGGAACGGGCTGGGGGCGGGCTGAGCGGCCATTTGAGAGCCGCTGGTGGCCGGCACCTTGGGCAAAGCCTGTACGGGCCGCCCCGCCACCGACGAGGGCAGTGTGGGGCTTTGAGCCGGTTTGGCCTCCGGGCGGAAGGCTACGGCGACTGCCTTGGGTGCGGCTGTGGGGCGGAACGGGCTGGGGGCGGGCTGAGCGG
>JAHHHT010000046.1 GCA_019359235.1 Oscillatoria princeps RMCB-10 | reverse complement strand
ACGGGCCGCCCCGCCACCGACGAGGGCAGTGTGGGGCTTTGAGCCGGTTTGGCCTCCGGGCGGAAGGCTACGGCGACTGCCTTGGGTGCGGCTGTGGGGCGGAACGGGCTGGGGGCGGGCTGAGCGGCCATTTGAGAGCCGCTGGTTGCCGGCACCTTGGGCAAAGCCTGCACTTGTTGCTCCGTGACTGAGGTCAGCCCAGGTTCTTCAGCCGATTTGGCGTTTAGGAGCTGGACTGCTTCAACTGCCTTGGTTGCAGCTATGGGGCGGAACGGGCTGGGGGCGGGCTGAGCGGCCATTTGAGAGCCGCTGGTGGCCGGCACCTTGGGCAAAGCCTGCACGGGCCGCCCCGCCACCGACGAGGGCAGTGTGGGGCTTTGAGCCGGTTTGGCAGACGGGCGGAAGGCTACGGCGACTGCCTTGGGTGCGGCTGTGGGGCGGGCGGCAGCCGCTGCGGGCCGGGCGGCCATTTTAGCGCTGCTGGTGGCCAGCACCTTGGGCTTTGTCGGCACGGGCCGCCCCGCCACCGACGAGGGCAGTGTGGGGCTTTGAGCCGGTTTGGCAGACGGGGGCACAGCTGCGGGCGCTGCCTTGGGTGCGGCTGTGGGGCGGGCGGCAGCCGCTGCGGGCCGGGCGGCCATTTTAGCGCTGCTGGTGGCCGGCACCTTGGGCAAAGCCTGCACGGGCCGCCCCGCCACGGAGGGCAGTTTAGGCACTTCAGAAGCTTTCGCAGACAGGCGGAGGGCTGCGGCGGCTGCTTTTGGCCCTGCGACCGGGCGCGACGGGCCCGCCCCAGGCGGACGGGCAATTTTCGCACCTGTCCCTGACTGCTGTTTCGGGAGCCCCACTACTTGTCGCCCTGCTACGCTGGGGAGTTTAGGGCTTTGAGCAGCTTTCGGGGAGGGGCGGTGGGGCACTGCGCCTGCCTGGGGAGCGGCGGTCGGGCGCGACCGGCCCGCCGCTGGCTGAGCGGGGATTTTCGGGCCTATTCCTGAGGGCAGGTCTGGGATCCCTGGCACTTGTCGCCCTGCTACGGAGGGGAGTTTAGGTACTGGAGCCGCTTTTGGGGACGGGCGGAGAGCCACTGCGCCTGCCTGGGGAGCTGCGGACGGGCGGGCCTGCCCCGCCGCCCGCGGGCTGGCGATTTTGGGGCCAATTGCTGGCGGCAGATCCGGGACAGCCGGCACTTGTCGCCCTGCGACGGAGGGGAGTTTTGCGACTTGAGGAGCTTTCGCCGATGGGCGGAGACCCACTGAGCCAGGCTTGGGTCTGGCGGCTGGGCGAGACGCACCCGCAGCAGGCCGTGCGGGGATTTTCGGGCCAATTCCTACCGGCAGGTCTGGGAAATCCGGCACTTGTCGCCCTGCGACGGAGGGGAGTTTTGCGACTTGAGGAGCTTTCGCCGATGGGCGGAGACCCACTGAGCCAGGCTTGGGTCTGGCGGCTGGGCGAGACGCACCCGCAGCAGGCCGTGCGGGGATTTTCGGGCCAATTCCTACCGGCAGGTCTGGGAAATCCGGCACTTGTCGCCCTGCGACGGAGGGGAGTTTGGGGACTTGAGGAGCTTTCGCCGATGGGCGGAGAGCAGCTGAACCTGGTTTGGGTCTGGCTGCTGGGCCCGAGGGGCCGCGACCCGACGGCAAATTGGGCGCTGACGGCGCTCCTTGACCTTGTTGGCGTGGCTGTTTCGGGCCGGTGCGAGCTATTTCAGGAGCGGGGAGTTTCGGGCCTATCACCGGCGGCAAGTCAGGCAGCGACGGCACTTGCCGGCTTTGTGTGCGCGGGAGTTGAGGGCTAGCGGGTGGCTGGGATGGGGCTGAGCGATTGTTCGGCTTGCGGCTTGCGGCGCTAGGAGCCGCCGGCAGCTGCGGCAGCGGGGGCAGATCGGGCAGCGACGGTGCCGAAACGACTGGCAGTTGCGGCAGTTGCTGGACTGTCTGCACGGGTGGCGGGGGCGGCGCGGGCACCACCGGCACGGGTGGCACAAATGGGTTTGTCCGCCCTTTTGTCCCCTTTGTCGTGCTGTTGACGTCTGCCTGCACCTGTTTCGCTCTTTCCTCTGGGCTGGTAGAGGCAATCAGCCCGGGCGGCGGTGCCGGCACGACGACCGCCGGCTGGGAAAAGGGCGCTTGGGCTGCCGGTTTTTCTGGCTCTTTTGCTGGCGGGCTCGTTGAGGCTGCTGGCGCTGCAGGCGGAGTGCTGCTACTTTGAGGTTGTTCGCCCCCCGACCCGCCACACCCACTGACTAGCAGTGCGAGGATTGCTGCTGACACCTTAAATTGAAGTTGACGCACGATCGATGTCCCCAAAAGGTTTAATTCTAAAATGGCTTCCGACTGGTAGATGCTATAATTATAGATTAACTTTATAGTCGGGATCGGGAGGCAAAAGCGGCCTCTAAATTGAGATTTAGGCTTTTCGTAAGAGTTTAGGATGTTGAGAGCGCCTCGGGCGATGATATGATCAGTTGGAACATGCTAAAAAAAGAGTGACTGAGTATGGCGCAAGCACCTGTGTCTCCGGTAGTGCTAGTCATTTTAGACGGCTGGGGCTACCGTGAAGCAACGGAGGGAAATGCGATTGCTGCTGCCAATACACCTGTGATGGACAGCCTGTGGGCGGCCTATCCGAAAACGCTAATCCGAACCTCTGGGAAAGCTGTGGGGTTGCCGGAAGGCCAAATGGGCAATTCCGAAGTCGGTCACATGAATATTGGTGCCGGTCGGATTGTCAAGCAAGAATTGATGCGCATTACGGATGCGGTGGAAGATGGCTCCTTGCTGAGCAACCCTGCACTGGTGAAAATTTGCCAGCAGGTGCGTTCTACCTCGGGCAAGCTGCATTTGGTCGGTCTTTGCTCAGAAGGCGGCGTGCACTCTCATATTAGCCATCTTTTCGGACTGCTGGAGCTAGCGAAGGCGCAGGCCATTTCAGAAGTCTGCCTCCACGCGCTCACGGATGGGCGCGACACCTCGCCTACAGAGGGAGTGGAAGCGCTCGGGCAGATTGAAGAGGCGATTGAGCGGACCGGCGTTGGGCGGATTGTCACTCTCAGCGGGCGTTATTACGCGATGGATCGCGACAACCGCTGGGATCGAGTTAAACGCGCTTACGAGGTGATGACTCAGGATGGCCCTGGGGATGGCCGCTCCGCCACAGAAGTTTTGCTGGCATCTTACAGTCAAGGCATCACAGACGAGTTTGTCGTCCCGACTCGCATCGCTCCGGGAGCGGTGGGGCCTGGAGATGGGATAATTTTCTTTAACTTCCGCCCTGACCGGGCTCGGCAACTCACTTATGCTTTTGTCGCTCCCAATTTTAAGGGGTTTGAACGGCAGCAAATCCTCCCCCTGTGGTTTGCCACCTTCACTCAATATGACCAGGACCTGCCGGTGCTGGTGGCTTTCGAGCCGCAAAACCTGAGCAATATCTTGGGGGAAGTGATTGCCAAGCACCGACTGCGGCAGTTTCGCACCGCTGAAACAGAGAAGTACGCCCACGTGACGTATTTCTTTAACGGGGGTTTGGAGGAGCCGTTTGAGGGTGAGGATCGGGAGCTGGTGCAGAGTCCGATGGTGGCGACTTATGACCGGGCCCCGGCAATGTCGGCGAACGAGGTGACGGATATTGCCATCTCAGCGATTGACAAGCGCATTTATTCGATGATGGCGATCAACTACGCCAACGCTGATATGGTGGGTCACACCGGCAATATGAAAGCGACCGTAGAGGCGATTGAAACCGTCGATAGCTGTCTGGGTCGCCTGCTCGAAAGTATCAGCCGCGCCGGTGGCACGGCTATCATTATCGCTGACCACGGCAATGCCGAATACATGGTGGACGAAAAGGGGAACCCCTGGACGGCTCACACAACTAACCCGGTGCCTTTTATTTTAGTAGAAGGGGAAGGGCTGAAAATCCCGGGGCACGGCACCCAAGTTAACCTGCGCACTGATGGCTGCTTGGCCGATGTTGCCCCCACCATCCTGGAAATTTTGAAACTGCCCCAACCCCCGGAAATGACTGGCCGCTCTATCATTGTGCCAGTGGATTTTGAGGTTCGCGCTAACCGCACGCCGGTGAGGGTTCGACTGTAGCTGGCAGCTTTCGGGCGCTCCTGCCTCAGGCATTCCCTAGCCGTGCTGGGCGCAGAACCCCCAGGAGAATGTTTTCATTTCACTCGCAGATGAATGCCCCACTTCTGCTGCTAGAATCAGAGTAAACTCCTAGTAACCGATTTACTTGACATCGCTTGACAAGGATTTACAAATTTTGACATCTTTGCTAGACTGGAGGAAATTTAGTAAGGCGACGCTGATGGCCAACTAGGTCAAAGCAAGAGTGGTCTTACAGCACCAGTGCAATCGTTACGGTTCGGCGTTAGTCCGAGTGACTGAGGAGTATACCTCAAAAACCTGTACTTCTTGCGGTCACATCCACCACAAGTTGGGGGGGGTAACAAAATATTCAAGTGTCCTGATTGTGGATAGAAGATAAAACGCGATTTCAATGGCGCTGTGGGCATAATGCTCAAGGCTTTGTGGGATACCACCTTTCTCAGTAGTGTTTCTACGGAGTCAGCTGTACTTGAATGTGGCAGGGATGTCGAGCAATGTTCAGGTTAAAAGTATCAGAACCCCTAAAACACTGTCACCCACAGGCTGACCGTGACCATGGGCGACACTGCCGCCGGACTAGTCGGTTCAATCGACTGTCGTTAGGAGTCAAGTAGGGGCGGGTTCACCCGATATGTCTGTCGGTTTCAAACGATAGCTGTAAACCCGCCGCTACTAACCCTGTTGAGAGTGAATTCACCAGAAGGCCAACCCCCCACAATAAGCCCGACCTCAACGTCGAGTCAGGGTACAGGCTCGTTTTCTCTCTCCCTTTGAAAGTAGGGGCGGTTTCACTCACCATATCTGCTGGTGGCGCACGGATATCTCTAAACCCGCCCCTACTGCGCCCCCAATCCTCTCAACAATCTCTTAATATATACAAAGTACCGGTGGCGAGAGTGCCAACCTGACTTCTGACTTCTGACGGTCGAGCGGGTGCTCACTCGCTGGCAACCCCAAAAGAATGCATTCCTTGAGTGTGAGTATGCTTGTTAATCTCCTGCAAGTCCTGTGGGCAGCCTCTGCCTTAGGCATTATTGTGTTCGTGTTGCTGCACAGCCCCAAAGGCGATGGTATTGGGGGCATTGGCGGACAAGCCCAGCTGTTCACCAGCGCCAAAAGTGCCGAAACCACTCTCAACCGCATCACCTGGGGGCTGAGTGTGATTTTTATGGGGTTAACGCTGATTTTGAGTGCTGGGTGGCTGGGCAACTAGCCGTCCTATTTGGAATTTTGGATGAATAGGAAATTTAGACTCTAAAATCTGCCCTATGCGCTGGCTGCGACCGCAGGCAGTTATTTTGCTGGCCATTTTCACCGGCCTACTGGTTATTTTTACCCACTCCCGTCTCCCCGCCGCCAAACCCACCAGCGGCTTCTACAGTGTTGCGCCGCCGATCAGTTCCACCGAGGTGCCTCAGGGTCTACCTCCCCTGCTTCCCCACCCCCTGCCCCCCAGTTTAGCGCAGTGGCGCGATCCGGCAAACAGTGGCGATTATTTATCGCAGGTGACTGCGGTGGCAGTTGGCCATCTGGTGTGGTCGCAGTTTCCCGTTAAGGTTTACGTGCAGCCAGCTGACGACAACCTTCCTGGCACTCCGTATGGCCTTCGCTTGCCTCACCAGCGTGTGAGTGCCGTATTGCAGGCGGTGCGGGAATGGGGCGTATATTTGCCCTTAGAAGTGGTCGCGCAGCCAGAAATAGCGGATATCGCCATCTGGCACCGGCAACCTCCCTTGCAGATGTCCCCCACCGGCACTCTGCAACGCGCCCGTTCAGCTGAAACCCGCTATGAGTTCTACATCAGCCAGCCTAAGGGCCAGCCGGCCATTCTGTCCCACCGCTGCACTATCTTCTTGAGCCCCAACCAGCAAGGGCAGTACATCCAAGCAGCGGCTCGCCACGAATTGGGCCACGCTCTGGGCATCTGGGGGCACAGCCCCAGTGAAACTGACGCCCTGTACTTTTCCCAGGTTGGCAATCCGCCCCCCATTTCCCCTAGAGATGTAAACACGCTTAAACGTGTTTACGAACAGCCGACTCGCTTGGGATGGCCAGTTAATTCTCCGCCCAATTCCCAACCGCCTCCAGCAGCCAGCAGCTTGCACTGACAGCACACCCTGCCACTGGCGCGCTCGCTGGCAGCTGTCTCGATTTCCAAGGTGAGATGGATTGGATTGACTCCACAGCGGTGAGGGGCACACTGTGACAGGATTTCAGCCAAAGGCAATTGGCCTCTTTGAGTCACAGCAATCAAGCGGATGGCAGCGGCAATCGGCCAGCTTTCTTTCAGACTGCGGCAATGCCAGTGTTTTCCCTTAGCCCTCAGGTGGCAAGCCCGGGCGCAGGCAGGCACTGCCAGTGAAAACCCTGTAAATTCCCACTGCCCTCTAGAGTTTTTGGGGTTTACCGATTGTGCCGGTCGAGAAGTTTTTCTCTCCCTGTCGCCTCAACCCCCGAGCGTGAGAGGGCTCACCACGCGCAACTCCAGTTTTAGCGGTGCCGGTCGAGCCCTTCAAAACCTACAAACACGGGCATTCCCACACTTTGCTGGCGCACTTTGACCAGCGGTTTGATGAGGAAATGTTAATTTCTCAGACTTACCCACTGTCAGTTTCCATATCTATTGACTAGAATAGCTGCATGGAGTTCGGGTATTTCTCCCGAGGCATTTTGTTACAAACTTAAGTAGTATTTAACAGAATGTAGCTTTCAGCCTTGAGGACTCAAAGGGGAGGTGCCGACCGGCACCAGCGTTCCCTTGCCGGCACCAGAGTGGCTCTGACAGATCGGCTTCTCTGCTGTGACTGGCACACCTGAGGCGCAATCCTGAGGATTCCGCAACGCCCAACTGGCGGGCTTGCATCTGATCGTTCCGCCCGAGCTGCGACGCTCGCGCCTCCTACATGAGTGAGGTGCCACTGGCAGAACGCAGTCCCCAACTCACTACTCAACAGCCGGCACAACCGGCACCGACTCGCTCGCGAATTGCGCAGGCAATTCAAGGACACAGGCTAAATATGGGTGCGTCAATGATTCTCGCTCTCGCAGCAACTCAGGTAGCAAAAACGAAAAGCTCATGTTCCAACTCACTACCTGGAATTGGATGGAACCCGTTCACCCGGACAGTCATATCCGGGTGACGCCTGTCAAATCTCCTAGCATCTTGTAGACTTTTCAAGCACACAGCTGAGATCACATGGTAGAGCTGGACAAAGCTGAAGAAGCGCGACCTCCAGATCCCATCGTTAAGCCGACCAAACAGCGTGCTATTTTTGTGAAAAAGGCTACAATCGGAGAGGTCTTCGCAAGATCCGAGATAACCGTATTCAGTGGCGCTTCTACCCAACCTTTTGGTGGCGCTGAGCGCGATGTATATTTCGGTCGGCTAGCCAGCGGTTGTTCGAGCCACTTGTAGCTTGAAAGACTTGCAACCGGCTAGTCTGTCTGGATCTCAACCGAGCACGCTATTCAGTTATTGATTGATTCATGAAGGAGCATGAGGAACGCGGCATGACCCAGGCTAACAACGCAATCGCAACTCCCGATCGGACTGCGCTGGATATCCCCCAGCCCGAGATCGTCGATTTAGACCGGTTAATAGAAGATGCAGAAGATGAGCTGATCGACTCCAGCGACCTACTAGAGCCATCTCTGGAGCTTCCGCCTGATGAGGAGGACAGCAAGTCTGGAAAGGTTCGCTCCAGTCGTCGCAACAAAGCCCAGGCTAAGAAGAAGCACTATACTGAAGATTCTATTCGCCTGTACTTGCAAGAAATAGGCCGGATTCGCCTGCTTCGCGCTGACGAGGAGATTGAACTGGCGCGGAAAATTGCTGATTTGCTGGAATTAGAGCGCGTGCGAGAGCACCTGTGCAACGAGCTAGAGCGCTCTCCCCGCGATGCGGAGTGGGCTGAAGCTGTTAAAATGCCCCTGCCGGCATTTCGCCAGCGCCTCCACTTGGGCCGGCGGGCCAAGGACAAGATGGTGCAGTCCAACCTGCGGCTGGTGGTTTCGATAGCCAAGAAATATATGAATCGGGGTCTGTCGTTCCAAGACCTTATTCAGGAGGGCAGTCTGGGTCTGATCCGCGCAGCTGAGAAGTTTGACCACGAGAAGGGCTACAAGTTCTCCACCTACGCCACTTGGTGGATTCGTCAGGCGATTACTCGCGCGATCGCCGATCAGTCCCGCACTATCCGCCTCCCCGTTCACCTTTACGAAACAATCTCTCGGATCAAGAAAACGACCAAACTCCTCTCTCAAGAAATGGGCCGCAAGCCCACGGAAGAGGAAATCGCTACTCGCATGGAAATGACCATCGAGAAGCTGCGCTTCATCGCTAAATCCGCTCAGCTGCCCATATCTCTGGAAACCCCCATCGGGAAAGAAGAAGACTCCCGACTGGGGGATTTTATTGAGTCCGATGGGGAGACTCCGGAAGATCAGGTCGCCAAAAATCTGCTCCGGGAAGACTTGGAAAGCGTCCTCGACACCCTCAGCCCCCGCGAGCGGGATGTTTTGCGCCTGCGCTACGGGCTGGATGACGGGCGCATGAAAACCCTGGAGGAAATTGGCCAGATATTCAACGTCACTCGCGAGCGCATCCGCCAAATCGAGGCTAAGGCGCTGCGCAAGTTGCGCCACCCCAATCGCAACAGCATCCTCAAGGAATACATCCGCTAGTGGCGCTAATTGCTAATCCCTAATTGCTACGCAATTAGCAATTAGCAATTGGCAATTATGAAATCAAAAAAAACTGGGGGGTATGGCAGAGACGCGCTTAATCGTGTCTCTGCAATACCCCCTGCGATAGCGTGCGGCGCGGACTTGATATCAGCGGTTTTTCCACCGGCACCGCACCCAGAGCCGAATTACATCAAGCCCCACAAGTGCAGCACACCCTTGCCCGTCACCAGTTCCACAATCAGGGCGGCGGCAAAGCCTATCATGGCCAAACGACCGTTCCAGTTTTCCGCACCGGCAGTAAAGCCCCATTGCCAAGCATTGCGATTGTCATTTTGCATCGTACTGACTCCTTCTAGCAATAAGCGAGATTTCTGAGGTTTCTCAACGGGTTGGCACCGGCAGCCGATTTACATCAAGCCCCAGAAGTGCAGCACACCCTTGCCCGTCACCAGTTCCACAATCAGGGCGGCGGCAAAGCCTATCATGGCCAAACGACCGTTCCAGTTTTCGGCACCGGCAGTGAAGCCCCATTGCCAAGCATTGCGGTTTTCGTTTTGCATGTTATCCCTCTCCTAGATCGACGTTTTGTTAACTTCTGTAAATTAATGTAACTAAAACTTGGCAAAAGTGCAACAGTGTGAACTGCCTTTTTTGTGGCGCAGACAATAATGGCCAGCACCCCCCCCTAACTCCCGGGCCCCCTCTCCTGAGATGGGAGAGAGACATGAACTTATATCCGACTAAATGATTTATTTATTTACACCGGGCGGTATGATGTCTTTACCCAGTAAAATAAGGGACAACAAACCGCTTGCCGTCTCATTTTAATAAACTAATCAGACGTAAATTAGAGGGGGGGTTTTCGCTGCCCCCTAAGGCCAGATAGCCATGCCGGTTTCTGGGTCGAAGAGATGGATCTTGTCGGGTGGGATGGCCAGCCAGAGTTGCTCGCCGGGGCGCACGGCGCGGTCTGGATCGACTCGCACCTGCAGGCTGCATGGGGCGGGGCTGTTGCCGGCGAGACTGACCGATAAATAAGTTTCGTGTCCGAGAGCTTCCACCAAATCCACTTGCACCGGCAGGTTTTTCACCGCCGCCAGACTGACGCTCAAGTGTTCGGGGCGGACGCCCAAAATCAGAGATTGGCCATCGTAATTTTCCAGGGCCCGGGCCCACAGGTCGGGCAGAGTCAGGCGAAACTGCGAGTGGGCAATCTGCAGGGGGGCTTTCACCTGCACCGGCAGGAAATTCATCGGCGGCGATCCGATGAATTCCGCCACAAACCGGTTGGCGGGGCGGCTGTAGAGTTCCAGGGGAGGGGCGACTTGCTGGATTTGGCCTAAGTTCATAACAGCGATCCGCGCCCCCATCGTCATCGCTTCCGTTTGGTCGTGGGTCACATATATAGTAGTGGTGCCGATCTGGCGCTGCAGCTTGACAATTTGCGCCCGCGTTTCGGCTCGCAGTTTGGCATCCAGGTTGGACAGGGGCTCGTCCATCAAAAACACTTGGGGGTTGCGGGCGATGGCGCGTCCGAGGGCGACGCGCTGCTTCTGTCCGCCAGAGAGCTGTTTGGGGAGCCGGTTGAGGAGGGATTCGATTTGCAGCAGCTGCGCGACAGTGCGCACTCGCTCGTCAATGGCTTTCTCTCCTTCGGAGATGTAGCGCAGTCCTTTGGGGAGGGCGCGGGTTAGGGCGGCGAAGGTCTCCGAAGCCCACCGGCTCTCTGTGTCCCCTGCAGATATGCCGGTGCGCCGCAGTCCAAAAGCGATGTTGTCATAAACGCTCATGTGGGGGTAGAGGGCGTAATTTTGGAACACCATTGCGATGTCTCGCTGTTTGGGGGGGAGATCGTTGACGAGGCGATCTCCCACCCAGATGTTGCCGGCGGTGAGCTGTTCCAAACCGGCAATTAAGCGCAGCAGCGTGCTTTTGCCGCAGCCAGAAGGGCCAACCAATACCATAA
This sequence comes from Oscillatoria princeps RMCB-10, assembly GCA_019359235.1. Taxonomy (GTDB): domain Bacteria; phylum Cyanobacteriota; class Cyanobacteriia; order Cyanobacteriales; family Oscillatoriaceae; genus Oscillatoria; species Oscillatoria princeps. Next base: position 43,517 of record JAHHHT010000046.1, on the reverse strand, counting down.
ATTCGCCATCGGCGACGCTGAGGTTGATGCGCCGCAAGATGTTGACGCCGGCTTTTTGGGAGGAGGGGTCTTCTGGGGGTGCCGGTGTGCCGGTGCGGTTGGGGAAGCTTTTGTAGATATTTTCGAGCAGGACTTGGGCCACGATGGATTGCTGGGTGCCGGTGGGGTCTGTTTTGATTGTGCCTTATTTCGGGGAGGGACGAACCGCCCCCGTGAGGGAGCGCCAACGGCGCGGGTTGAGAATTAAGCTAGAGAAGCAGGCAGCCATTGGGGGAGCAACAGATGACGCGACAGCCTCACGACCAGTTTGCTAAACAATATTTAGAGGAGCTGTTAGCGCCTCTGGGTCAAGTAGAGACTAGCCGCGAAGTGTCGCCGGAAGTTCGCCAAATTGATGTCTGGTTTGTGCCGGCACCCCAACCGGCAACAGACCCGCAGGTTCTGGGTTTGCTGGGCAAAATGGCAGCAACCGCCTCTCTGTTCGAGCCGTTCCGGAATGCCCCAACGCCAGAGGAAGTGCTTGATTGCCAGAGCAAGTTGAATGAAGTCCGCAGGGATCTGCGGCGCAGAGCCAGACGCGAACAGCGCCCCTTTAGCGAAACAGACTGGCCCAGGTTGTGGGTTTTATCGCCTTCTTGTTCCGCCAGACTGCTGAACGGATTTGGGGCCAAACTCGATGAGTCTGGAAACTGGCCCGCAGGCGTTTATTTTCTGCCTGAGTTCCAGAAGACGGCCCTGGTGGCGATTAACCAGCTGCCGCCAACTCAAGAGACGCTCTGGCTGCGAGTTCTGGGCAAGGAGAAAACTCAGGAAAGGGCTATTAATGAACTAGCGGCACTCCCACAGGGGCACCCGTTACGTACAGGCTTACTAGAGCTCATTTCTAATTGGCGCATGACTCTAGAAACAACTGAAAATTTAACTGATGAGGATCGGGAGTTGATTATGAAGTTATCACCGGCTTATCTGCGTTGGCGGGAAGAAACCTTACAGGAAGGCCGGCAAGAAGGCCGGCAAGAAGGCCGGCAAGAAGGCCGGCAAGAAGGCCGGCTGGAAGACCGGCGGGAGATGGTTGAAAATCTTCTGAGAGTTCGATTTGGTTCTCCCGATGACCAACTGGCGGGGATAGTTGCGCCTTTGTTGCAGTTGCCGGCAGAGGAGTTAACCCGACTGCTGCTGAGTCTTTCCCGCGAGGAACTCCTGGAACGGTTTGGGGGGCCGTCTGGCTGATGGGTTGCCCGGAGGCTTGCTTTGGGGGCGCTGCTCTACTGCTGAAATCGCTGTGGGTTGGGCCAGGACAGCTTGCGCCCGGATGTGTTGCTGAGTGCCGGTGTGAGGGAGCGCCAAGGAAGAAGACGGGACAGGGGGAGGGCACCGGCACTCACTGACCGTGCGTTCCAATCGACAGGAGATGGGTGAGCCCTGCCGGCCATTCCTCAAAAAGAATCAGGACTTACGCTTGCGCCTCTATCTGTAGGGTGGGTTAGCGATAGCGTAACCCACCCCACACCACATTAAGTGTCGCTGCGTAAGTCCTGAGAATATAAGGCTTGACATTCCCTGAAAAGAATATTAGAATGGGAGGTAGGATGTGACTTGGACTTGGGAGCTGTATCAGGATGGGAGTGGGGAAGTCCCTAAGGCGCTGCTGGCTTTTTTTGTTGGGCTGATGCCACCGGCTGAGTTGCCGGCAGATGGGCCAAAGCCGGTGCTGACTCCATCGGAAAGCAAAAGGCTGCAGGTCAATCTCAGATATCTGTGCGACAAAGGTTTGGCATCTCTTATGAGTGACATTTTCGAGAAATTGGAGGATGATTTGTATGAGTTTCGCATGACTAAGAGTGAGCACAATCCTCGGTTTATCCTGACACCGGCTTCCCCGCAGCGTTTTGTGGTGCTGCACGCTTTTATGAAAAAATATGACGGTGGGATTCGTGACAGTGATAAGGAACCGGCTCGACAGAGATTGCGGGAATTGAAGGAGAGGGAAGGGCGATGAAGAAGTATAATTTTCAGGAGTGGCTTAACACAAAAGTGAGTCACGATCCGGAGGTGATTCTGGAGGGAAAGCTGGAGTACCTGCGGCTGTATTTGACTGATGCGATGCGGGAGTTGCGGACAAAAGCGGGGCTGACTCAGGCGCAGCTGGCGGAAAAGTTGGGGGTGCAGCAAGCTGCTGTGTCGAAGTTGGAGTCGGCGCTGAAAGATCGGGATATCGAGTCGGTGCTGCGCTATTTGCAGGTGCTGGGGGCGGATTTACTGGTGGCGGTAAGTTCTGGGGATGAACTTTATCAGGTCAGCGATAGTGAGGGGGTGGTTCTGGTGGATGTGCCGGTGGAGGTGCGAGCCCTTGCTGAGGTTGAGGGGATGAGTTTGCGGGAGTATGTTCGGGCGGCGATAAGGCATTTCTCGCAGAGAGATGTTTCTGTAATAGAATCGTTTCTGGAAAGTGATGAGCCGGTGGCTGTAAAGGTGCGGAAGAGGCTGGGAGGTCGAGCGATTTCAGAAATTGCGGCTGAGTTGGAAAGATGCTTGAGTCTTTCTGAGGATGAGCGGATTTTTGCTGTAAATAATTTGTTAGCCGGTGGGGTTAGTGCTGGGGGTGGTGGGATGAATCGGGATTCGAGCGATGAGGGTGAGGATGAGATTGAGTTGCTGGATTTGGCTGAAGAGTTGCTGGAGAAGTTGGGAGAATATGGGGTTGACATGAGGTGAGTGTTTTGACGAGCGAGAAGCTAGGATAATTTGCAGTAAGTTGGAAAGAGCGGACTGGGAAGCGTTGCAGCTAGGGGAGTCCGCACGCGCGAAAAAATTTGGCAGGGTTTGCAGCACTGTCAGGAGCCGTCTATATGGCAAAAGGATTCGATTCTAAACAACCTAAAAAGGTCAGCAAACGCCAAAAAGCCTATTAAAAGCTGATCGAAGCGCTCCTCGAATGTCGGAGTGGCCTCGTAGACTATCAGGTGATTATCCCTATCCTTACAGCATGTCCGGAACAATGGGCAATTTGTCACAATTCCTTGGGTTTCGCATACAGAAAAGGAATTTACGGCGATCTCCGGTCAAACATAGAGAAGGGGATTGCCTGTTATCGCAAAGCCTTGGACGTTTGTACCCCTGAATCATCTCCCGCACTCTGGGGTTAATTGCAAAACAATTTGGCAATTGACTACTCTGAAAGGCTGGAAGGCGAACGCTCACAAAATATAGAACAGGCGGTCGCTCTTGCCAATGAGGTACTGCTTGTCTGTACTTTGAATATGTCGAGCGCTACCGCTGCAAACGCCTGGTAGACTTGATGGCGAGTAATGACCTCTACTCGGGTGGCGAAATTCCCCCAGATGTCAGGGAGTTATTGCAGCAATTTGACAGCTTGCAACAGCAAATTGACCGGCAGCGCTTTCAAAAGGATGCCGGCAGCAATCGCGAACTGATGGGAATGGCAACCGGCACGCTCAGCCGCGCCGCCCTCAAAGCCCGCAACGACACTATCGCTGCTTTAGAAGCCCACAAACTGCAAATCTGGGAACAGCTCAGACGCCTCGATCCCTTACTTGCCGCTGATGACACCGGCATGGCGTCTGCCGGATCTCTCGGATGTGTTTCTCTCCTGCTGCGAGACGGGTTTGGGGGTGCCGGCACTGACGGATGATATTTTGACGCTCTCCACCGGCTTGTGCCGGTGCCCGCAGTGCGGTCAGCACACTTTTGTCTGTGAATGACTTGGCTACAGCGCGGTTTTCTATATTCTATTACGAACACCGGCACGATGGCAACAGCCGCCCAGAAGCTTTGCGGAAAGCGCAAGTCAAACTGCGGGAACTCACGAAAGCGGATTTGGCAGAAATATCTAAGCAAGTAAGCGCTGGGCGAAAGGAAGCGAGAAGCAAGCGAAACCGATACCAGCCCGGTTCAGCAGAGTATTTGAAATGGGATGGGGAATATCGCAAGTATGCCGGTCTGACGGTTGCGATTGAGGGAATCAAAAAGTCTTCAGAGGAATTGCCCTTCTCACACCCCGGTTTTTGGGCGGCTTTCACTTGTGCCGGCTCGCACTGACCGGCTGCCCGAAACTTTTAAAAGCCTGCCGGTGGGAGTGCGACAGGCGTCTCGCCAATTGGTATCACCTGCTCCCCGCCAACTAAAAAAGCCCGCGTATGCCGAAGGCATTCCCGAAGGGTAGGCGGGCTTTGTTTGTACAGCCCCAGAGTTTCAATCTGGGGGTTTCAATCTGGGGGTTTCAATCTGGGGGTTTCAACTGGGGGTTGCGAGCGGGGGGGGAATTTATCCCTCCGACTGTTGCGAGCACAGCACCAGGGAAACCACCCGCTCATCTGCATGGAGCACCGGCACCAGATCGCCGGTACCATTTTTACCGGTGAGCGGCACTTCACCCACCGGCAACCTGACTAACCTGTCAGCAGAAGTCGCCAGCACCACCTCAGAGCGCTCGCTCACCGGCAGCATGCCAGCCAGCACGTCAGTCCGAGCCACAAACTGTAGCGCCTGAGTGCCAATTTCTCCCAAACGAGCCGTTCGCAAGATATCGGGAGACAGCCGTTTCCCGTAGCCCAACTCGGAAACCAGCAGCAGTTCGCTCCCGGCGCTCACCACCGCACAGCCAACCAGCTTCTCCTGCCTGCTGAGCCACAGCGCCCTGTTGCCTTGCGCTCCGCGACCCATCACCGGCACCTGCTCTTCACTGACCTGAAACCGCAACAGCCGCCCCCCAGAAGTCGCCAAGATCGCCTCTTCCCCCAGACTGACGAAATCAGCGAACAGCAGCGCATCGTCCTCTTTGAGCTTCACAACCACCAGACCTCGCGAGGTCAGATGAGCGAACTCCTGCAGCGGCACACGCTTAATCCGCGCCCGCTGCGTTAGCACAACAAGCGCCTTACTGTCAAGAGATTCCGGCAGCACATACTGGTAAACAATCGAGGAGGCATCCCCTTGGGCGGGCGGTGGCAGGAAACTCACCAGCGGCACACCCTGGGCGTACCCACCGGCTGCCGGCGGAATGTCCCGCACCTTAATCCCGTAGCCCATCCCGTTGCGAGCCAGCACCAGCAGCATCTGGTTTGTCTTGGCCTCCTGCGTCTGAGTCACGCAGTCATTCCCCACAACTGGGCGTTCCGCTTTCCGCTTGTTAGCTGCCGGCAGGGCGTTTTTTGACAGCCGGCGCACATAGCCCCTCTGGGTGAATTGCAGAACCACCTCCTCGTCGAGAAGTTGGGGAGGGGGAGGGGGAGGGGGCGAGGGCGAGACGGGTTTCGCCGGAGAGTCGGACCGTTCCGCCTTTTTCCCCCGCACCTCTGGGACAGAGTTCTTGAGGGCGGGCGCAACCGGCTCCTCCCTGATTTCGGCTGCCGCACCGGGGTTAATGCGGGTGCGGCGCGGATCGCCGTACTTCTTTTTCAGCGAGCGCAAGTCTTTTTTCAAAGCCTTGAGCAGTTCCCGCCGGTCGGAAAGCAGCCGCTGCAGCTCCTGCCGGTGGCCGGTCAGCTGATCGCGCTCTGTCTGCAAATTCTGCCTTTCCAGCGCCGTGAGGCGGCGCAGCGGCATGGCCAAAATCGCGTCCGCTTGCAGGTCGCTCAAAGACAGCCGGCTCTCCAGCGCCGTCTTAGCCGTGCTTCCATCCGGCGCATTCCTGAGAATGTCAATCACAGGGTCGAGGTTGCCCAGAGCGCTCAGCAAACCCTCGACAATGTGAAGCCGGTTTTCCGTCTGATTTAAGTCGTGAGTGTACCGTCGGGTGAGCGTCTGCTCGCGGAAGCTTAAAAAGTGCTGCAGCAACTCCCGCAGGGTCATCTGGCGCGGCTGGTTGTTCACCAGGGCCAGCAGGATCGCCCCAAAAGAGGTTTGCAGCGCCGTTTGCTGGTAGAGCTGCTGCAGTACGCCCCCTGGATCGATCTCCCGTTTGAGTTCAATCACCACGCGCATTCCTTCGCGGTCGCTCTCGTCCCGAATGTCCGCAATGCCTTCAATCCGCCCCTGGTTGACCAACTCCGCCATCTTTTCAATCCAAGCCGCCTTGTTGACCTGATAGGGGAGTTCCGTGACCACAATGGCGATGCGCCGGTGACGCCCTTTGCCCACTTGGACTTCCTCAAGCTTGGTGATCCCCCGCACCGGGATACTGCCGCGACCGGTCGTGTAAGCGACGCGAATCCCCTCCGGATCGACAATTTCGCCGCCGGTGGGGAAATCCGGGCCAGGAATCAGCTCGAACAGCTTTGAGTCCGGCAAGTCGGGGTGGTCAGTAAGAGCGATTAAGCCATCGACAATTTCGCCCAGGTTGTGGGGGGGGACATTGGTCGCCATCCCCACCGCAATCCCAGAGCTGCCGTTGAGCAGCAGCACCGGCAGTTCCGCCGGGAGTACCACCGGCTCCTGCTGGGAGTTGTCGAAATTGCCGGTGAAGTCAACTGTCGCGGCGTCAATTTCACTGAGCAGCGCCTCATGGCCAATCGGTGCCAAGCGAGTTTCGGTGTAGCGCATCGCTGCCGGCGGGTCATTGTCCACGGAGCCGAAGTTGCCGTGACCGCCCAGCAGGGGATAGCGGCTGGAAAAGTCCTGCACCATGCGCACCAGCGCGTCATAAACCGCTTGGTCGCCGTGGGGGTGGTATTTTCCCAGCACGTCCCCCACCACGCGGGCGCACTTGCGGTAGGGCCGGTCTGGGGTCAGGCCCAGTTCGTGCATGGCGTACAGAATGCGGCGGTGGACGGGTTTCAAGCCATCGCGGACGTCTGGCAACGCCCGCCCGACGATCACACTCATGGCATATTCAAGATAGGACTGTTGCATCTCTGTGTGCAGGGCGGTGCCGATCACCTGACCTGTCGAGAGCAAGTTCAACTGTTTGGCCATGAGTTCCGTTCCTTTATTCCCAACTTCTTACAGTGTCCTGCATTTTTGGGCAATGATGCGTAGGATAGCAAGTAGCACCCGTCAGGACAGTTTTCACTTTTCACAGCAAGTCGGTGAGTTCAATTCAACCTAACCTCTCCCCCCCCCACCCCGTTGCTGCCTGCCGAGGTCGGTGGGCTTGGCGTGTCTCGCCCCTACTCCTGCTTCCCTTGTAAGGAAGGGGGTAAGGGCGTTAGGTTTATTATGTCCATCTACTCAGTTTCTAAAACCGCAAGTATGACTGTCATTGCATCCTCCGAAGCCACCCAAAAGGAAAGCGCCATGAGAACCGTTCTGATTGTCGAGGACGATTTGGTCAACGCTCGGGTTTTTTCTAAAATCCTCACCAAACGGGGTGGCTTAGCCGTCAAGCATACCGAAAACGTGGAAGAGGTGATGCAAATCGCCAAAGCTAGGGAAGCGGACATTATTCTGATGGATGTGTCTCTGGCTCGCAGCGTTTACAACGGCAAGGCGGTTGACGGCATCAAGATCACTCAGATGCTCAAGGCTGACCCCCAAACTGCTGACCTCCCTATTATCCTGGTTACGGCCCACGCCATGTCCGGCGACCGCGAACAATTTCTCGAACAGAGCGGTGCCGACGGCTACATCTCCAAACCCGTGGTCGATCACCAAGAGTTTGTCGAGCGGATTAAGTCTCTCCTGCCGCGCCATGATCCCTAGGATAGGAAGTAGCACTGATCAGGACAGTTTTCACTTTTCACAGCTAGCCGGTGAACTCAATTCAACCTAACCTCTCCCCCCCACCCCGTTGCTGCCTGCCGAGGTCGGTGGGCTTCGGCTGTGCCCTCGCCCCCTTACCCCCTTGCCTTGTAAGGAACGGGGTAAGGGGGTTTGGTTTATTATGTCCATCTACTCAGTTTCTAAAATCGCAAGTATGACTGTCACTGCACCCTCGGAAGCAACCAAAAGGAAAGCGCCATGAGAACCGTTCTGATTGTCGAGGACGATTTGGTCAACGCTCGGGTTTTTTCTAAAATCCTCACCAAACGGGGTGGCTTAGCCGTCAAGCATACCGAAAACGTGGAAGAGGTGATGCAAATAGCCAAAGCTAGGGAAGCGGACATTATTCTGATGGATGTGTCTCTGGCTCGCAGCGTTTACAACGGCAAGCCGGTTGACGGCATCAAGATCACTCAGATGCTCAAGGCTGACCCCGAAACGGCTGACCTCCCCATTATCCTGGTTACGGCCAACGCCATGTTCGGCGACCGCGAACGATTTCTCGAACAGAGCGGTGCCGACGATTACATCTCCAAACCCGTGGTCGATCATCAAGAGTTTGTCGCTCGGATTAAGTCTCTGCTGCCGAAGGACTAGGCACGCCTCACGATGCATGGATTTTAGATTTTAGATTTCACACCCGGCCAAAATCCAAAATCTAAAATCTGCAATTCCTACGGGGACGGCTTTGGCGGCTCCGACGGGTCGCGGTTTTGCGCCAGGGTGGCTTGGATGCGCGGCGTTTGCAGGAACTTTTGGGTGTCTGCGAGCAAGCGAGCCCCCCAGAGATTTTCTTTGAGAAACTCTAACTCTGCGTAGCGAATGTCCAGCTTCAGCGCCGCTTCTCCCATCGCCAAACCCTGCTCGCGCTCGCCTTTGCTGTAAAGCGCCACCGCCAGCGCCAGTTTCGGCTCGGCAGCTTTGTCGTCAATGGCCAAAGCGGCTCGCCACTGCTCGATCGCCGCTTCGATATCGCCCCTCTCGTATTTGACCAGCCCAATGTTGTTAATCGCTGGCCAGAAGTTCTTCTCCTGAGCGAAGGCTTTTTCATACTGAGCGAGCGCCTCCTCAAACTGATTGAGCTTGTAGTAGGCATTGCCCAGATCGAACAGGGCTCCGGGCGCATTTGGTTTTAATTTTAAGCCGGCAGAGAGCTCCTCAACCGCCGCCGAGTAGTTCTCCTGCTGAAAGCGAGCCGCTCCCAGGGCAAACAAAATCGCCGCACTGTCAGGCTTGAGGGAGCGAGCTTGTTGCAGGGCTTTAACTCCCTTGTCCAACTCATCGGTTTGGATGTATAAACTGCCGAGAATCGCCCAGGTTTGATAACTTTTCGGTGCCAGCTGGGTGGCCAGCTCGGCTCTGGGCAAAGCCAGTTCATATTGCCTGAATCGGGCCAGCTGCTCCGCTTCCCCTGCGATACTCATCCCCGTTCTCTCCATCAGGGCGGAGTCCAGTTGCATGGTGCGGGACAGGAATGCCTGTCCAAAAGCCGGTTGAGCGACACTCCCTAAACCGAGAGCGATTAACAGACTTGCGAAACGAATACGCTTGGGCACAGTAGAGGGCATGAAAAAATGCAAACGGTTTTCCGCTAGCTTAGACCATCTCAGTTCAATCTTGACAAAAATCTCACCGCAACGCTAGTCTTCAGGGTGGCTGTGGCTCTCTCTCCTCACGCTTCCGCCTTCCCACACCCTCTCCCGAACCGGGCCAACAGCAGCCGGACGGGGCGACGCATGAAACTGTCTTTTGGCTTTTTTGCTGCCAGTTGCTTCTATCTTACAAGCCGGTTGCCGAAACCGGCTGTCGGTTTCTACCGGCGCGAAGCAGGCAGCGCCTTTTTGTGCCGCCCAAGCAGCCCCACCGGCTGCAGCCCCTCTCAGGGCAGAGTTGCGGCTGCCCCCAGAGGGACAAATCTGTCGGGCTCGCTCTGCTATCGTGATTTTAACTGAGGTGACAAACCGCCTGTGTCTGTAAATGCACTATTCTCTCCAGATAGCGCCCAGTCCGTTTGTGTGAGTCCCTATCAGGAATTGACAGTTAAATTCAACGATTAGCGCAACAGGAGTTCCCCATCTCTGAAGCGACCGCCCCTGCTAATCTCTGCCGGTAGTGTGCCAGCACCGGCGATTGATGTAGAAGCTGACTGTGAAGCATCAAAGGCATACAGCACGCGACTGGATGCTGAACCGGCTGCAGCGGCTGCAGCACTGAAATTTGAACTGCCCCAACCTGAGGCGACAGAACTGAAAACTTACCCAACGGGAAATCCAGATGATTTCCGCTCAATGGCGCAGGAACTCACCCCACCGGCAGCCGCCGGCACAGTATCTGACAATATCGTGCAAAAAGCTCTGGATATGGGACAGCCGGCGAGCGCCAGCCTGTCTCTATTTTTTTCCCTTACCATTAGACGTCTTGCAAAAGTCCTGCGGGCTGATTTTTGCAAGAAGTCTATTAATTTCTCTCCGCTGACCCCCCCTAACTCGAACGCCCCTGCCTTCTTGTTGGGCGGGGTATAGCGGCTGCCGGCTGCCACCTGACTTTCTTTAGGAGTCTCCTGGCTGCAAGCTTCTTATCACATCAATCAGTTCCCCCGGAGAGTCAATCAAAAAATCTGGGCTGTACTCTTCCAGCACTTGTCTTGAATTAAACCCCCAACTCACTGCAATCACCTTGATATTACTTTTTTTAGCAGCCTCTATGTCTCGCGTTTCATCCCCCACATAAATCACCTCTTCTAGCTGCAAACTATTCGCCCGCACAAATCTCTTAAGCACTTGGCTTTTACCAAAAATTGCCGCTCCCGATTGAATGAAATCAAAACTATCTAGCAGCCCTTTCTCTCTTAAAAACAGTTTGACGTTATCTGAAGAGTTTGACGTAACTATTCCCAGCTGTATGCCCTGACTTTTAAGCTGAAAAATAGCTTCTTTTATTCCGGAGAATTCAGTCACTTTTGGCAGCTCGCCGCTCAACTTTTTTTTGACTCGGCGAATCAGGAATGGTAGCTTAAAGATGGAGACGCGCGACTGTTTTATAACCTGTCTGGAGCTTAAATTTTTGAGAGTTTCAACCTCCTCTTTAGTGGTTGGCTTATAGCCAAATTCTCCAGCGAGACGATTCGTAATACCTACGAGTGTGTCTAGCGTATCCGCCACCGTACCATCAAAATCAAAAAGAATTACTTTTACACTCATAGTTGGGCGGGGTATGTCTGCAACGCCAATCGGTTGTGAGAGCGATTTACACCGGCAGGAGAATGTAGGAATGCGACAGGTCGCGCTTCTCCCATTTAAAACTTAAAAATCAGCTGTTCATATTTCCGGGTTCATTGCGAAGGGTTAACCTGATTCGCCCTGGCATTGCGCCGCAGCATCTGCGGTTTAATCCGCCGCAGTGCCGACGCCTGGAAGCGCCTGTCCCACTCTTCATCCGACAGTTCAGCGAGTTCTGTGAGTGTGGGAGCCACATTGCTGGGGTAAGGTTGAAATTCGGCGCAGTCGGTTTCTTTGGCGAAGCGGAGGTTCCAAGGACAGACATCCTGGCAGATATCGCAACCGGCAACCCATCCCTGCAAGTGGGGCGTGATGCCATCCGGCAATTTTTCCGCCCGATTCTCAATGGTGTGATAAGCGACGCACCGGTTGGCGTCCACTACAAATGGCTGGACAATCGCGCCGGTGGGACAGGCTTCAACACACTTCGTGCAGGTGCCGCAGTGTTCGCTGTGGGGCCTGTCTGGTGCCAGCTCCAGGTTGGTCAAGACTTCCCCCAAAAACACCCAAGAACCGTACTCCCGCGCAATTACATTGCCATTTTTGGCAATCCAGCCAATACCGGCACGCTGCGCCCAGACTTTATCCTGAACTGGGCCGGTGTCGGCACAGTAGCGAGCTTGAATGCCTTCGCCTAGCTGTTGCAGCCAGCTGCAGAGCGCCTTGAGTTTTTTGCCGAGCACCCTGTGGTAATCTCTTCCCCAGCCATAACGGGAAATTTTAGCATATTCCCGACCTTCCGGACGCCGGTGCGGCGTGTAATAGTTGAGCGCCACACAAATAACAGAGCGCACCTCTGGCATCACCTGGCGGATATCCTGACGCTTCGGATTCGCCATCCAATCCATATCAGCACCGTAGCCTTTGGCCAACCACGCCTGGAGGCGCTGCGCCTCCTGCGAGCCGGCATCGCCCTCAACATCGGCAATTCCGACTTTGTGGAATCCCAGCTCTAGGGCTTTTTGTTTGACCCGATCGCTACTGACTGGTGTTCTCACAGGCATTAAAAGCTTGTTTATCAAATCACTGTCAAGTCCGCAGGGGGTGTGAGACCGGGTTTCTCTTGCTGGGGCAACTTCGATTTCCGCCTGTAGCCCAAGAAACCCGGTTTCTGGCAGCCCTCACTTTTTGTTTGCAAACACTCTCTCAGGTGAGAGCCGGTGACTGGGGCTGTCCCCAATCTCAACCGAATGGCGTCAATATCCCAACAAATCTCAGCCCGACCGTGCCGCAGACGCTGCCGGTTAAATTATTTTAAAGGCTCAACGCCCCTCTCTGTAAATTTTTTCGGCAACTTGTCATAAAATGTTACAAATTGCTGTCAAGCCCAGCCAGCCAAGCCAGCCGGCTGAATCAAAGCAAGCGTGCGTGACTTCCATAAAAACACAAACAGGCTGAAGTACAATCTGGCTTCAGCCTGCTAATATTTTTAACCCTTAAAAGTTTATAGCTTATACCAGACAGCTGCAACGACCGTTCTAGCATCTAACGCCCTAATCCCACATCCCAAAGACCAGATTACCAGTCCGGGCGAACGCTCATTAACAAACTTTGTAAAGTTTCAAGGGATAGAGCACCGCTAATATAAAAACACCCCGATGAATTCCCATTCAACCGCCGCGCCACCAGGAACCCAGTTAGCTCCAGTAAAAAAGCAGCTTCCAGCTGGCTTTTGGCAGAAAGCGCTGGTGGCGTGTCAGAAAAGCGCTCGGGCGTTGGCTCAAACAGTTCAGATGCCATCTCAACTCGCACCGGCCCGCCGCAGTCAGCAGCCAGCTAGGAACTAAACTTTTTTCAGCTCTGGCAGACTCGTTTCCAACTTCAGACAGTTGCGCCCGTCGATTTGCAGGCAGTATTCCACCCTGTCCATCAGACGATTCATGATCAGCCAGCCATAACCTCCGTCTGGCATATTTTCTGGCACCGGTGCCATATAAGTAGACAGGTCATATCCCTGACCGTGGTCCCAAACTTCCAGGGCAATGTCCCGCTCTTTCAGTTCCAAGCGAATCAGCACCGGCAGGTTGGGTTTGTCCCTGTGGGCGTGACGAACCACATTCGAGTAGGCTTCCGCGAGTACCAAGCGCAACCGATTCGACTGGCGAGGCCAGTCCACATAATTGCCCACCTCAACTTCTAAACTGCCCAGCAGCCAATTTTCGACAATGGTCAAAAACCTCAAATCGCTTGGCACATGCAGCTCAGTTCTCATTGCTTACAGAACCTCCAGAGAAAGGATTGTTTGGTCATCTTCCTGCTGCACCCCGCGTTCGCGGATGCGAGCCAGTAAATCATTCAAATCTAGGGGTGTGGGCTGCAGCTGCAGCAATTCCCAAAGACCTGACTGTTGCAGCATCGCGCTTGCTGAGGTGCCGGTGGAGTCATTTTGGGTCACGGTGGCTTCGGTGATGCCATCACTCGTCAGCAGAAACACGTCCCCTGGCTTTAAATCGACGCTTCCCGCTTTGCCTTTCCACACCGGCAAAATCCCCAAAGGAATCCCGCGAATCTTCAGAAAATTCGGCTCGGCAGGCTTGCCTGCTGCCAGCGCCGCCTGCGACCAGATCAGGGGGTAAATGTGGCCGGCATTCGCGTAGGCCAGCTGCCCGGTTGCCGGCGTGTAGCGAGCCAAAACCATTGTAATGAAGCAGTTATTACTGATCAGGTCATCCGACAGACCGACGTTCAAATTCTTCATCACCTGCTCGGGTTCAGGCCGGTTGTCTTGAGAAAGTTCCCGCCGCATCACCGACATGGCGCTAGCCATAAACAGGGCGGCTGGAACTCCCTTACCGGAAACATCCCCCACTGCTACCCAAAGGTCTCCCTGAGAGTGGACATACACCTCAAAAAAATCCCCCCCCACCTCTCGCGCCGGATAGCAACACGCTTGCACCTTGACATTTTCCATTTCTGGCCAGCTCTGGCGCAGCAGGTTGGTTTGGATTTGGCGGGCCACCTCCAGTTCCGCCCGCATCTGCTGGGCTTGCTCTTGGGTGCGCTGGTAGAGTTTGGCTTGGGAGAGGGCGAGGGCGGCTTGTTCTGCTACGCCTTCTATCAGCTGGATATCTTCCGATGACCAGGGGGCGGAATGGCCGTTCTGGTACAGCGACAGCACCGCCAGAAAATCCTTCTGATAGATCAGCGGCACAATCAGTCGAGTCAGATTGCTGCCGTTGCTGTCTTCGGAGAGGACTTGGGTTTGGCGGGTTTCCAAGACAGTTTTTATCAGGGGGTCGTGATTTTGGGGCGCTTGGGCGCTATCCTCCGCGTAGGAGAAGGCGTCTGGCATCAAGCGATCCCCCTCTACCGGACGCAGGACGCCGCTGCTGGCACCAAAAGACCGCCCGACTGTCTCGACAATGGTGGGCAGCATGCTGCGGTAGTCCAGCGACCCGCGGATGGCACTCATCACCTCGTTGAACAGTAATTCTCGTCGCAGGGCTCGCCGCAGTTCATTGGTTCGCTGTTTTATGACTTTGTAAGTTTCAGAGGCTTGCTGAACTATCCCTTTCAGTTCATCTGGCTGCCACGGCTTGGTGATGTATTTGAATACCTGGCCGGAGTTAATTGCCTCCACCAGATCCTCTACATCCGTGTAGCCGGTTAGCAAGATGCGAATTGTATCGGCAAAACGCTCTACCGTTTTGCCCAAAAACTCGGTGCCATTCATTTCTGGCATCCGCTGGTCAGAGATAATTACAGCCATCTCTCCGTGCTGTTCGAGCAGTTCTAGAGCGCTAAAGGCACTGTCGGCTCTGTAGACTTGAAAATCTCGCCGAAACGTCCGGTACAGCAAGTCTAGGTTGTCTGCCTCGTCATCAACTACCAAGAGTTTGAGTTTGCTCCGATTTCCTTGACTCATGCAAGACTCCACTTCCCGGCTAATGCATCAACTCGCGACCTAAAGATACAGCCAACAGCATCGGTATAACTGGTCAGGGGCAAACAATTTTTGGGACACGACTGGTATATTTTTAGGCGAGATGGTTTCACTAAAATAAAATACCCCAAATTGGGCTGGATATAACACGCTGACGCCGAGCGACTGATATGGGCGCAGGGAGTTTCAGCCGAGCGGCAGCGCCCGCACCTCTGTCCTCTTGCGGCGATCGGTTTCACCCCTTAATGTCTCTATCACGAGCTCAAGCGTTCCGCAAGTCTCAGCTTGGCGGAGCGAGAGCGGGGATTTTTGGCCTGCTCGTCCGCTTGGGGCAGCACCGGCTTTTTCGTCAGCACCCGCAATTGGGGATTTTCCCGCAGCCTGTGCTTCACCAGCCGGTCTTCCAAGCTGTGAAAACTGATGACTCCCATTCTACCACCCGGTTTCAGCCACCCCGGCGACCGGCTGAGAAAACTTTCCAGCGATGCCAGCTCTTGATTGACGGCTATCCTCAAGGCTTGAAACACCCTTGTGGCTGGGTGGATTCTACCATGCCGGTATTTGGCCGGCACGCACCGGGCAATCGCCTCTGCCAGTTCCGTCGTTGTCTGGAACGGGCGCTTCCCCACAATCTGCCGAGCAATCCGCCGCGACAGCCGCTCCTCCCCATAGGTGTAAAATATCTCCGCCAGCTCCCGTTCGTCCCACTGATTGACTGCCTCCGCTGCTGTCAGCGACTGCCGGCAGTCCATCCGCATGTCCAGCGGCGCTTCGTGCCGGAAGCTAAACCCCCGTTCCGGCGTGTCCACCTGGGCTGAACTCACTCCTAAATCCGCCACTATTCCCTCAAACAGAATACCATCTGTCTCGAACTCGGCAAAATTCCCCCGCCAAAATCGCACGCGGTCGCCAAATTCCGCCAGCTCAGCTTTCGCAGCGTCCAGGGCTCGACCGTCCCGGTCAATCGCCGTCACCCGCACGTCCGGCGCAGCTTCCAGAATTAACCGGCTGTGCCCGCCACCCCCCACCGTCGCGTCCAGATAGTGGCCTCCCGGAATAATGGCCAGCCCCTCTTTCACCTCCCGGCTGAGCACCGGCACGTGAGCGAAGTCAGCCAGTGCCGGTGTTTCTGTCTCAACCGGTGTTTGCTCCCCCGCCTCCATCTTCAATCCTTCAGTATCGATAAATCGCCGCCCCCTCTATTTTGCGCAGGATTTTTCCTATTTTCTTACTGCACCCGCTTTCATCGCTGACCGGGTTGATAACCAGTACATAAGCCCCCCCGGGAAAGTTCAGTTCCGAAGCTAGCTTGTTAAGCAGTTTCGCGTCTCCGTCAGACACCGCCAATTTATACCAAGCCCTCTGAACCGTGACGCCCAGCACATATAAAGGCTGTTCTGGAAAGTATTTTACCACCTTTTGCGCCAAGTAAGCCTCTTTCACCTGCGGATAGCCTGACAGTTGCTGGCGCAGCTCATGAACGGCTGCCGGTGGCAAATTGTGCGGCGTTAATTCGTCACCGCTCACAAAATACCGCTCTTGCTGCGATCTCAACATTATCTCGCAGTGCTTTTCCGCACGCTCTTGGTAAAGTTTTGCTTCTTCCAGTTTTCCCTGCTGTTTCAACCAATAGTAAATCGCCTCGCAGCAGGGAATAACATTGTGCGGGTTGCCTGACATTGCCTTTTCGATGTGCCCGATGCCGGTGGCATCATTCTGTTCTAGCAATATTTGCCCAAGAAGATAGTTAGCTCCCGCGTGAGTGGGGTGATTTGCCAGCAGCTCTCTCAACAGCGGTATCCCCGCTTCACTGCCTTTTAACTCTGCCGTCAAGTGGGCGCGATTCCAGGCTTCCTCCTCCTTTAGCTGACCTTTCTTAGCTTTACTCTCAAGCTCTCGCAGCTGTTTTAGCGATTCCTGAACGCTGGCGTATTTTTGCCGCCAAGGCGTTTCGTTTTGCTCTTTCCAAGTGAGGTCGAAATAGGCGGTCAGCTTCGGTAAGGCATTTCCCAGATATTCCTGAGCGGCGCTCACTCCCACTGCAGCAGGCACTGGCAATTGCTCCCGACCGGCACCCAGATAGCCCAGTGCGGAGAGCCGGTCTGCCAGACAGGGGTGCGTGTCGCCGTTACTGGTTTTTTGCGCGAGAGCTTGATCCAGCCATTGGGCGGCATCTTGATTGCTAAAACCGGCAGCCAAAGCGCCCGACATATTTGTAAAGGTTGTTGCCGGTGGCTCCACTCGCTCGCTGACCTGTTTCAAAACACCTGGCCAAAAGGAACCCTGCAAAAATTTTCCCTTAATTTCCACATTTATCAGCGCCTCTGCCATGTTCTGCGCCCCCGCAATCTCTTTGGCGCACCGGTCGGCTTCGTATTCGTTCATTCGCGCCAGGACAAAGGAATAAGCGCTGAAAAAGGGGGCGTACCAGTTAAAAAACCCCTGAAAAAGAACGGAAGACCCCTGCCCATCGCTTGGCTGCAGCCTTTGCAATATCTGAAAGTAGGTTTGCCGGACGCGGTAGATCCAGGCATTGAAGCGACTGTGGTTGCCAGACAGGTGCCCCAACTCGTGGGCGAGGACGGCGCTCAACTGTGCCGGCGAGAGGGCTTGCATCAGGGGGAGTCCCAGAAGCAGGTAGTTTTGCTGCCACCCGAAGATGCCCAAACGGGGGCGCTGGAAAACACCGGCATTGAAGTCGTCAGTGAGCAGGATGCGGTGAAATCGCGGTGCGTCCAGGGCTTTAGTCAGTTTGTCAATCAGTTGAAACAGGCGGGGGACTTGATGCCGGTGCAGTTCCAGCCCGGTGGGTGGGGGAAATGTCACCCACAGGGATTTGAGAATAATGGAGACCGGCACAAGTATCAGTATGCCCAACTTTACCATATAGAAGTTGATTCTGCCGCTCCAAAACACGGCCAGCACCAGCAGGGCCAAGACTGCTAGCAGTCCTGCCAGTACGGAGAAGATGTAGGCGTAGCCCAGTAAAGCGAGAAGCCCAACGCGGAGCTTGTAGAGCCCGGGCTGCCGGCGGGCCACATTCTCTAAGCGCTGGATCAGCGCATCAAACTGCTGTTCAGTTATGGCCATCAGACGCATCCTCTGCTGGGTATTCCCAGCATCCTGTGTATCTTTCTGATCGCTTTTACCAATTTTGGCCTAAGCCCTGGGACTGAAGCAAATATAATGAGGTCAGTGCAACAAAAATCAACATTAGCTGGTAAAGCAGATTGCCACTGAGTGAGCCACAGCTATCGATCTCCCCCTGACCCCTTTTTCGATCCCCCCCTAGCCCCCCCTTTTTAAGGGGGGGGACAGGAGAGGAAGAAGTTAGCCCCCCTTGAAAAGGGGGGTTGGGGGGATCTAACTGTGCTCGACGCTGGTGAAAACTGCTATAAAGCAGGAGTGCTGGCCCTCTTCTGTTGTGGCCCTCAGGCGGCAGTGGAAGTGTGGCGAAATGTGTAGATAGGGGAGAATGCGGAGCGATGCCACGGATTGAAACGAGAACGGAACCCATGATCCTCAACATGGGACCCCACCACCCTTCTATGCACGGGGTGCTGCGGTTGATTGTCACCCTGGATGGGGAGAATGTGGTGGACTGCGAGCCGGTGATCGGCTACTTGCACCGGGGAATGGAAAAAATCGCCGAGAACCGCACCAATATCATGTATGTCCCCTATGTCAGCCGGTGGGACTATGCGGCGGGGATGTTCAATGAGGCGGTGACAGTCAATGCGCCGGAAAAACTGGCTAACATTGCTGTTCCCAAACGCGCCAGCTATATCCGCGTTATTATGCTGGAACTGAACCGGCTCGCCAATCACTTGCTCTGGCTTGGCCCGTTTTTGGCTGACGTTGGCGCTCAAACGCCGTTTTTCTACATTTTCCGGGAGCGGGAGCTGATTTACGATTTGTGGGAAGCTGCTACCGGCTACCGGATGGTGAACAACAACTATTTCCGCATTGGCGGGGTTGCGGCGGATCTGCCCTACGGCTGGGTGGACAAGTGCTTTGACTTCTGCGACTACATGGACCCGAAGATTGACGAGTACGAGCGCTTGATTACCGACAACCCAATTTTCCGCCGCCGGGTGGAGGGGATCGGCTTCATCAGTCGCGAGGACGCGATTAACTGGGGTTTGACCGGTCCGATGCTGCGGGCGTCTGGGGTGAAGTGGGACTTGCGCAAGGTTGACCACTACGAGTGCTATGACGACTTCGACTGGGAGGTGCAGTGGGAAAGTGCCGGTGATTGCTTCGCCCGCTATGTGGTGCGGATTCGCGAGATGCGGGAGTCGGTTAAGATTCTCCGCCAAGCTTTGAAGGGTTTGCCGGGCGGTCCCTACGAGAACCTGGAAGCGAAGCGGATGGCTGCCGGTCCGAAGTCTGAGTGGAACAGTTTTGACTACCAGTTTATCGGCAAGAAAATCGCTCCGACGTTTAAGATTCCTAAGGGCGAGCACTATGTCCGCGTGGAAAGCGGTAAGGGCGAGCTGGGGATTTATATTATCGGGGATGACACTGTTTTCCCTTGGCGCTGGAAGATTCGCGCTGCAGATTTCAACAATCTGCAGGTTTTGCCTCCGCTGCTTCGCGGGATGAAGGTGGCGGATATTGTGGCGATTCTGGGCAGCATTGATGTGATCATGGGATCGGTCGATCGGTAGGTTTTACTTGGGAATTTTGAACCGCAGATGAACGCAGATAAACGCAGATAAATGTGCGTATTTCTGGGGCTATCTGCGGTTTTTTGCATGGTAAGGGAATTGATGAAGGTTTATGGATTTGAATCCGGTACTGTCTGATATAATATTCCAGCGCATTGCTGAGAGCCGGCACCGGCGCATTACGTTTGCTGAGTATATGGATTTGGTTCTGTATCACCGGCAGCAGGGCTACTACGCTACGAATCAGGTCAATATCGGGGTGCGGGGCGATTTTTTTACTTCGCCTCACTTGGGTGCTGATTTTGGGGAGTTGCTGGCTGAGCAGTTTGTGGAGATGTGGGAGGTTCTGGGGCGACCGGCTCGCTTTCAGCTTGTGGAAATGGGCGCGGGACAGGGGCTTCTGGCTGCGGATGTGCTGCGATATCTCCACCGGCACTATCTTGCGTTTTTCCAGGTTTTGGAGTATATTATTGTTGAGAAAGCACCGGCTCTGATTGCGGAGCAAAGGCAGATTTTGGCGCGTTTGTCAAGTGCCGGTGGGAATGTTCGCTGGTGCCGGTGGGAGGAGATACCGGCTGAGTCGGTGACGGGCTGTCTGTTTTCTAATGAGCTGGTGGATGCAATGCCTGTGCACCTGATTGCGGTCGAAGATGGGCGGTTGCGGGAAGTTTATGTGACTGTTGCTGCTGGGAATTCTTCTTCGGAGGATGAAGAACCCCACCCCCCAACCCCCTCCCCGCCGGCGGGGAGGGGGAGTCAGATTGAGTTTTCGATGAGTGAAACTGTTTTCACTCATCCTTCTAGTGCGCAGCGCCATGAAGGGAGAGGGGAGCGAGAGGGGGGAGGGGAGTCTCTGTTTGCGGAGGTGACGGGTGAGATTTCGACACCGGCGATTGCTGAGTATTTTAAGTTGGTGGGGATTGAGTTTCCGGGCGGTGCGTATGTGGATGGCTACCGCACAGAGGTGAATCTGGAGGCGCTGGAGTGGCTGAGGGCGGTGGCGAGCCGGCTGCGGCGGGGGTATGTGCTGACTGTGGATTACGGCTATTCGGCGGAGCGGTATTACAGCCCGCGCCGGCGTTCGGGTACGCTGCAGTGCTACTACCGGCACAGTCACCACGACGATCCTTACATATATGTTGGGCGACAGGATATTACGGCTCATGTGGATTTTACGGCGCTGCAGCGTCAGGGTGAGCTGTGCGGGCTGGAGCCGGTGGGGTTTACTAAGCAGGAGCTGTTTTTGATGGCGCTGGGGTTGGGGGAGCGGATTGCGGCTGTTTCGGCGGCGCAACCCCAAAACCTGGGCGAGCTGTTGCGCCGGCGAGAGGCTCTGCACCAGCTGGTGAGTCCGATGGGGCTGGGGGGTTTTGGGGTGTTGTTGCAGTGCAAGGGGCTGAGTCAGGATGAGCGGGGGCGAGTGCTCAAGGGGTTGAGTGTGCCGGCGATCTGAGAGCCCCACCCCCCCAACCCCGGGAGCATCCCCATGCATGCAAATATTTTCACCCTGACCCCCCTAACCCCCCTCTCCCTTAAAGGGAGAGGGGGGAAAAGATAAAGAATTCTCCCCTCTCCCCACTCGTGGGCTACGGTTCACACACAAATCCCTGTGATGCCAATTTTCGATGAAGTTGCACAGACCTCTTTCTCCTTCCCTCCCCTTGTGGGAGAGGGGGGCTGGGGGGGTGAGGGGCTTTGCTGCAGTCGCACACCCAAGATGTGTGCGAGCCGTAGCCCCTTGTGGGAGAGGGGTTGGGGGTGAGGGGGAGTCCAAAAATGGGATGCTCCGCCCATCCCCTCTACCGGTCTGTGGGGAGGGGGGGGGAGAGAGTTGGGGGGGGAGAGGGGTGGGATGTGCCGGTGGAAAGGCTGGGATGTTCCGCAAAACGTTTCTGGTTCTGTATTTTAACATAAAAGCTACTACCCCCCAGCCCCTAGCCCCCAATTGGAACCAATTTTTTATGACAGGACAACTTTTAGATGGACGCTACGAAATCGCGAAAGCTCTGAGTTCGGGTAGCTTTGGCAAAACCTATCTGGCAAAAGATACTAAGCGTCCGGGAAATCCGATCTGTGTTGTGAAGCAACTGCAGCCGGCTAAGTCCGAGCCTAATATTCTGCCGGTCGCTCGCCGCCTCTTTAATACTGAGGCGGAAACTTTGGAACAGCTGGGAACGCATTCGCAGATTCCCCAGCTGTTCGCTTATTTTGAGTGGAATGGGGAATTCTATCTCGTCCAAGAATACATGGCTGGACATTCGTTGAGTGAGGAACTTGTGCCGGGACTGCCTCTTCCAGAGGAGCAAGCGATCGAGATTTTGTCAGAGCTGTTAGAAGTGCTAGAGTTTGTCCACCGGCACAATGTTATCCACCGCGACATCTGTCCGAGAAATATTATCCGGCGCGAGCGCGATAGCAAGTTGGTACTGATTGATTTTGGGGCGGTTAAACAGATAACGACCCAGACAAACCCGACGATTATTATTGGCACTCACGGCTATATGCCGGTGGAGCAAGCGCTGGGAAACCCCCGCTTGAGCAGCGATGTCTATGCGGTGGGGACGATTGGCATCCAAGCACTGACCGGCATCTCGCCTCTGAAACTGCCAAAAGATTCGCAAAATCTGGAAATGCTCTGGCGCGATAAAGCGCAGGTGAGTCGGGGTTTGGCGGATGTTTTGGATAAAATGGTGCGCCACGATTTTAATGAGCGTTACCCGTCTGCGAAGGAAGCGCTGCAAGCTTTGCATGCTTTGAAGAGGCGGGGTGGTTCTGCTGTTACCCTGCCTTCTGTTCTGGGAGTGCCGCAGCCTCTTCGGCTGGAGAAATCTGCTGTGATGGGGCTGTTGGCTGCTGCGGTTTTGGCGGCTGCCGGCTTTGTTTTATTCTATAACAAGAAGGAGTCGCCTGTGCAATTGCGGCTCAGCGGTGAAGTGGTGAGGGGGACGCTGAGCACCAGTGACAGCACTCACTTCGATCCTCTGGGGAATAACAGTTATGCGGATTTGTACGTTTTTGAGGGTCGCGGGGGTCAGAACGTGAGAATTGAGATGAGGAGTGAGGTGTTTGACCCCTTTTTGATTTTGCGCGATCCGCAGGGGAAGGACGTGGCTTTTAATGATGATGTGTCGCCGGTGGATTTTAATGCGAAAATTCTGGCGAAGCTGCCGGTGGATGGGACTTATACTGTGATCGCTCGCTCCAAGGAAACGGGGGAAACGGGGGATTACGATTTGCGGGCGGTGGGGAATTAGGGAAGAACCCCACCCCCAACCCCCTCCCCGCAGGCGGGGAGGGGGCTAAGAAGCAGTCTCGCCGGCGCGTGGCGAATAACGACGTAGCACAGGCGTCTCGCCTGTGCACCCCCCTGCGCCTAAGGAATAGCGACGCCGCACCGGCATCTCGCCTCCGAGCTCTGAGCTCGAACGATGGAGCTCTGAGCTCGAACGATGGAGCTCTGAGCTCGAATGATGGAGCTCTGAGCTCGAACGATGGAGCTCTGAGCTCGAACAATGGAGCTCCGAGCTCGAACGATGGAGCTCCGAGCTCGAACGATGGAGCTCCGAGCTCGAACGATGGAGCTCCGAGCTCGAACGATGGAGCTCCGAGCTCGAACGATGGAGCTCCGAGCTCGAACGATGGAGCTCTGAACTCGAACGATGGAGCTCCGAGCTCGAACGATGGAGCTCCGAGCTCGAACGATGGAGCTCTGAGCTCGAACGATGGGATCGGAGGGAACGCCTGTCCTACGTCTTAACCTAATCGTAGGGACAGGGATCGGAGGGAACGCCTGTCCTACGTCTTAACCTATATAGCAGCAGTAGGGTGCGTTCCCTAAGAGGGAACGCACCCTACGAATCTAATCCCACGGACAGGATAGGGACAGGCGAGACGACGGTCCTACGTTCTCCTGTCTCTTCTCAAGTGGCGAGGCGCTCTAACAGGGATAATACAGGAACAGTACGACCTAATCACTGAGCTATGATAGGACAACTTTTAGATGGGCGTTACAAGATTGTGCGAGCTCTCAGTTCAGGGACTTTTGGGGAAACCTATCTCGCAGAAGATACAAAGCTGCCTGGATATCCGACTTGTGTTGTCAAGCAATTAAAACAGGCTAGCTCTAAACCTCAACTTCTACAGATTGCCCGCCGGCTCTTTAAGAAGGAGGCGGAAACGTTGCAAAAGCTGGGGACTCATCCGCAAATTCCCCAGCTTTTTGCTTATTTGGAGTCCGGCGGTGAATTTTACCTGGTTCAAGAATACATTGCAGGGCATCCGCTGACTCAGGAACTGGTTCCGGACAAACCCCTGCCAGAGGAGGAAGTGACCGGCATGTTGCTGGAACTGTTAGAAGTTCTGGACTTTGTGCATGACAATAACGTTATCCACCGCGACATTAGCCCGAAGAATATTATGCGGCGCGATGGGGATAAGAAGTTGTTTTTGATTGATTTCGGGGCGGTTAAGGAGGTCAACAGCAAGGCGGCTAACTCAACGATTATGATTGGCACGAAGGGATATATGCCGGTGGAGCAAATCGCTCGCCACCCGGAGTTGAAAAGTGATGTCTATGCGGTGGGAATGATTGCCATTGAAGCACTTACGGGAAAAAACCCGCTGCAACTCCCACTCGCTCCCGCCACTCAGGAAGTTATCTGGCGCGACCGAGTGCCGGTGAGCCAGAAGTTAGGGGATATTTTAGACAAAATGGTGCGGCGGGACTGCCCGCAGCGTTACTCCACGAAGGAAGCGCTGCAAGCTGTCAGGGCTTTGAAAAAGCCTGCGGGTCTGCCGGCGTTTTTATGGGCGGTGCCGGTGGTGCTGGTTCTTATTATAGCACCGGCAGTTATCAAGTTGCTCGCCGGCGGGAAAGATTCATCTTCCCGATTGCCGGTGAATGGGGAAGCGGTGAGCGGTGTTCTCACCAGTGCTGACCGCAGCGACAACCCTCTGGACAGCACGTTCTCGAAGGTGTATTTTTTTGAGGGGCGCGGGGGCGCGCGGGTGACGGTTGAGATGGCGAGTCAGGAGTTAGACCCCTATTTGGTTTTGCGCAATGCGGATGGCAACACAGTGGATTATAATGATGATATATCGCCGCAGAATTTTAATGCCAAAATTGTCACGACTCTGCCGGCGGATGGGACTTATACGGTTATTGCCCGTTCCAAGGAAGCGGGGGAAACAGGGGCTTACACTTTGCGGGTGATTAGCGGTACTCGCTGATGGGTGCCGGTGGAGAGTAGTAGGGTGCGTTCCCTAAGAGGGAACGCACCCTACCCCTTCTCTCCTGAAATCGCGGTTATCCAGACAAAGCCCACCGGCACCGGCACCGGCATTCCGCAATATTTTGTTACAAAAAAGCCTAGCCAAACGGGAGAATCTGTGATAGGTTAGGGAGAATCTTATAATCGCTTGCGGGGGAGAGGTGCCGGCCATGAAGCTCAAAGCAATTATAGCAGTTCTGGCGACAGGGGTAATGGCTGCCGGTTGCGCCAACACGACAGGAGCCTCGGAGCAGCCCAAATCTAATCCAGATAAGTCCAGTGAGACGGTCAGTTTTATCTGCGGTGAGGGCTACGACAAGGTGAGCGGTCAAAAATTGTTCACCACCTACGCTTGGGCTGAACGCGGGAAAATTGCGGTTGTTCGCTGGGAAACGGATTATTTCAGCAAGTGGGGCTACACTCCAGAGGAGCGCTGCAAGGAGGTGTCGCCCCGATTGCAAAAGGCTCACGAAAATGGCAGCCTTCTGTTCCTGACTCATGGGACAATCGAACGTAAGCCGCCCCTTGAACCGATGACGGCAATCTGCACGAGTCGCTCTGACGGAGGGGGTTGCGATACTTTGCTGATGACGCTGCGACCAAATGACGACCCCCTGCCAATTCTACAGCAGCTCGGCGAGACGCTCCGAGGTCGATCCACCGGCCCACTCCGCCACAGTTCCGGCGCTTCCCAAATGTACATTCAGGTGAATATTAAGGAGTTTCTAGAGTCTGCGCCGGTGGAGTGAGAGCAGGGGTTTGGGACAGGCGGGATGCCGGTACTACGGTTTGTAGTTGGGCTTTAGCCCCACAGGTTCGTAGTTGGGCTTTAGCCCACAGTTCGTAGTTGGGCTTTAGCCCCACAGGTTCGTAGTTGGGCTTTAGCCCCACAGGTTCGTAGTTGGGCTTTAGCCCCACAGGTTTGTAGTTGGGCTTTAGCCCCACACCCGCCGGTACACCGGCGGGAGGAAAGAAACCCGCGAGACGCCGGTCCTACAGGTTGTTAATTCCAGAACACTATATATATAGAGATGAATCGCAGTTCGCTAATTTGGATTGCTGCTTTTGGACTGTTCCTGCTACCGGCATCGGCAATTTCTCTGGGGGGATGCGCCGCCAAACCGGCAACCCTAGAGCAAGTCGCCGCGCCTTTATCGGAGGAGGAGTTGCGAAAGCTGGCGGCATCAATTACAGTAAAGGTAATCGCCAAAAATGGGGCGGGTTCGGGGACGCTGATCGGCAAGCAAAAGGGGGTTTATACGGTGCTGACGAACCAGCACGTCCTGACACCGGGACAGCCGTATAGCATCGGGACGCCGGACGGCAAAACCCACACGGCATCGGTGGTTAAAAAAGCCGATTTTCAGGGGAAGGATTTGGTGCTGCTGGAGTTTCCGGCGGCGGAAGAGTATGCGGTGGCGGCGCTGGGACACCGGCGTTCTTTTGCGGTGGGGGATAAGGTGTTGGCGGCGGGGTTTCCGTTTGACTCGGATCGCCTGATCGTGAGTGCCGGCAAAATTGAACTGTTACCGGATAAGGCATTGCAGGGGGGCTACCGCATCGGGTACACGAATGAGATCCAGCAGGGGATGAGCGGCGGGCCGGTGCTAAACTATTTTGGTGAGGTGACTGGCATTAATGGCGTGAGTGCTTTTCCGATTTTGGCGGATGCCTACCGATTTGAGGACGGTTCCCGCCCCAGCGAGGCGCAGTTGCAGCAGATGAACCGCTTGAGTTGGGGGGTGCCGGTGCAGATATTGGCTGAGGTAGCGCCTGAAAGGGTGGGAAACATCGCGATTCCACCCCTGACCGGCATCGCAGGGGAGGTGAACAAAAAAGCCGCTGAGATTACGGTGCGGATTGATGGGCCAAATCTGGATGATGGTTCGGGGGTGATTGTTGCCAAGCGGGGGAACACTTATTATGTCCTCACGGCTGATCATGTGGTGAAGAATAAAGGGAAATATCAGGTTGTGACGCCGGATGGGGCGAGAGTGCCGGTGAACTATGGCACGGTGAAAAGATTTGAGGGTGTGGACTTGGCGGTGCTACAGTTCCAGAGCAACGAAACTTACTCCGTGGCTACTTTGGGAAAGTATGATATAGCAATCTATGAAAGACCCGGGGTTTTCGTCTCTGGTTGGCCGGGGGCAAAAGGCGCGAACAGCCCCTCCCGGCTGTTTACCGCTGGATTGATTTTCAGTAAAGAAGCAGGGGATTTTTTTGCAAAAGACTCTTCGTCTTTAACGAGTGGTTACGAGCTAGTGTACACCAATATTAGTCAACCCGGAATGAGCGGGGGGCCGATATTGGATACTCGCGGGCGGGTGATTGGGATTCACGCTGCTGCGGAGGGAGATAAGTTCTATAATGTGCAGCTGGGTTACAGTTTGGGGGTGCCGGTGAGGACCTTTATCAGTTTAGCAGAAAAGCTGGGTATAAAGCCGGAGTGGTTGATCGTAGAAACATCTGCACCACCCCCACTCAATGAAGAGGAGAGAGATTCAATTCACAGCGCTTTATTTAGTCTAGAAAAACCTGCCAGTGGGGCGAGGGAGACGGATTGGGTGAATTATGGCAATCAGTTGTGGCGGGTATTTCGCGACGATGAAGCTGTGAAGGCTTTTGACGAAGCAATTAAAATAAATCCTAACTTATATCAAGCTTGGTACGCACGCGGATTAGCGCTGGATGAGAAATATCAAGAAGCCTTGGGATCTTTTGAGAGAGCGACTCAACTCAAGCCCGACTTATATGAAGCTTGGCGCGAGCGAGGTAATGCGCTTTACTTCTTGAAGCGATACCCAGAGGCGCTGGCATCCTATGACAAGGCAATTGCCATCAACGACAAAGATTCTCTCCTTTATATGTTGCGAGGAGAACTGCTATATAAATTAAAACGCTACCCAGAAGCAAGGGATGTCTACAGCCGAGCGATTCAACTCAAGCCTCACCCGTTTGCCTACAAAAGCCGGGGTTTCTTACGTTCTGCCTTGGGAGATGAAAAGGGAGCGATTGCCGATTACACCAAAGCCATTGAACTCAAGCCTGACTTAGCCGAAACCTACATCAACCGAGGTGTTTCCCGTTCTGCCTTGGGCGATAAACAGGGGGCAATTACCGATTACAACAAAGCTATTGAACTCAAGCCTGACGATTTCGTTGCTTACAGCAACCGGGGTGCTGCTCTTTCTGCCTTGGGATACAAACAGGAAGCGATTGCCGATTTCAGCAAAGCCATTAAACTCCAGCCTGACGATGCCGAAGCCTACTACAACCGGGGTGTTGCCCGTTCTGTCTTGGAAGATAAACAGGGAGCAATTGCCGATTTCAACAAAGCCATTGAACTCAAGCCTGACTTTGCCAAAGCCTACAGCAGCCGAGGTGGTGCCCGTTATGAATTGGGGTACAAACAGGAAGCGATTGCTGATTTCAACAAAGCCATTGAACTCATGCCTGACTATGCCGATGCCTACTACAACCGGGGTGTCGTCCGTTCTGCCTTGGGAGATAAACAGGGAGAGATAGCCGATTACAGCAAAGCCATTGAACTCAAGCCTGACTATGCCGAAGCCTACTACAACCGGGGTGTTGCCCGTTATGCCTTGGGAGATAAACAGAGGGCGATAGAGGATTTACAGAAAGCGACAACACTTTTCTGTTCTCAAGGGAATCCTAACTGCCAAACAGCACAAGACAAACTCAAACAGCTTCAGAAGTAACTTGTCACACAGAGCAGAGTCAGCCAAAGCGCCTTAACTCCCGACTGGTGCGGATGGCTGATTGCAGATATAGCGGGCAAGCATCTGCGTGGAGTACAGTCTGGAGATCCCCCCAAACCCCCCTTAAAAAGGGGGGCTTTGAGAATATTCCCCCCCTTTTTAAGGGGGGGCTAGGGGGGGATCTAATATCTGTACCTCACTCGGTTGAAATCTGCCATAAATTGCGCCTCACTCCATCTCGCCACGCGCCACGGGGGGTGAACCCGGCACCCAACCCCATCGCCGCTTGCGGGGTGGGGGTGTGCGAGGGTTTTCTCACCGGCACGTCTGACGCGCCTATAGGCAATTCCACACCTCAGCTGCGATTTCGTGTTCTATCATCTCCTCCACTTCCCGAATCATCATCCGCAGTTGAGGCAGAGAATACTCATCCTTAGAGGGGATGGCTAGGCGATATTGCTTGTATAGCATAATCCAAGTTGCTGCTTACCAGTGAGTCAGGTGAGATCCCCCCCTAGCCCCCCCTTAAAAAGGGGGGGAAATACTCAAAGCCCCCCTTTGTAGGGGCGGTGCCCCTGTGCCCGCCCCGTTTGGGGGGATCTGGATTTTTAGAATTGTAGGGTGGGTGGCGCGGTTGAGCGCAACCCACCACACTCTTATGCAAACCGCGCCAAGAGTTCCTCGCGGGAGAGACTAGACAATTGCAGCAATATAGGAGTAAACTCCTCTGCCGGCAACGCCAGCAATGGGTCAATAACTGCTGACAGTTGCTCATCTAATTCGCCGAAGCGGACTCGCAGCAAGTTTTCTATAACTTGCCGCTGTCCCTGCTCCCGTCCCGCTCGCGTAGCGCGTTCCATATCTCGGTCGTAAAGTTCTTTTAACCGCACAAACACCTCCCGATCTTCCTGATCTAAACTTTCAAGGGGGCCTAAGTTCTTAAAAAAGGACTTCAGCAACGTCAAGGCATTCAACCCTAAGGAATTATTGGGTGGAAGTGCCTCAAGTTCATCAACCGTTTGCTTCTGGACTGTCCCCTTGCCGAGAACCCTCAGCCAGAGGGTGTCTGGGGTGCGGGGTAACTGGTGGATTACTACTATCGCCGTCCTCAGGTAGTCAGCCATGAAGTAAACACCAGGCATCCAGCTTTTATCTATTATAGCGGCAAATCCCGACAAGAGATTTTCCGATGCCGTAGGCGTGAGAATCCACAACCTCGGCAAGGCGGACTCTTGTCGGCTGCTGGTCTTAGTCCGATTTTCTTCCCGGTAGTATTCCTCCTGCACCTGCAGCAGTTTTGAGAGACAGCCGCAAACTTGTTCAGGAGTCACAGGGTTGCGGAAAGGCTCAAACAGACAGGGGGTAGCCATAAATCGCCCTAACAGTCCTAGGGTTTCTGGAGTGCCGGCTGACTGGGGTGCCGGTGCGAACCAAACATCGATTTGTCTGGCTTCTCCCGCCACGCGGCGTGGCGCTTGCACTGTGCCGTAAGGCGATAGCATTGCCTCCAGGTAGTCTTTGGCAAATTGGTCGTGTATGAAGCGAGTCATTCGTCTGTAAGTTGAGTAGATAGCACTCGTATATATGATATTATTTTATCAGATAAAGCGAGTTTTCTACTGGTTTTTTACGCACCGGCTGCCTTCGTTTGTTCCCGGGACATTACAATTGCCGGTGGCTGTTTCTCCCCGGAATTGTAGGGTGGGTTGCGCGGTTGAGCGCCACCCACCTTCCCCTTACGCAAACCGCGCCAAGAGTTCCTCGCGGGAGAGACTAGACAGTTGCAGCAATATAGGAGCAAACTCCTCTGCCGGCAACGCCAGCAATCGGTCAATAATTGCTGACAGTTGCTCATCTAATTCGCCGAAGCGGACTCGCAGCAAGTTTTCTATAATGGTGCGGCGTTCCTGCTGGATTCCCAGCTCCCGCCCTTCCCGAGTAGCGCGTTCTATATCTTGGTCGTAAAGTGGTGCCAATCGCATAAACAACTCCCGATCTTCCTGATCTACATTTTGAGTGATTCCTAAGTTCTTTTGCAAGTTCTTCAGCAACCGCAGAGCATTCCAGCGAAATGGACTGTCCACCGGCAGTGCCTCTAGCTCGTCAATCGCCTGCTTTTGCACGCTTCCCTTACCGAGAACCCTCACCCACAGGGTTTCTGGAGTGCGGGGTAACTGGTGAATGACTGCTATGGCTGTCCGCAGGGGATTGGCCATAAAGTAAATTCCTGGCAACCAGCTCTTGTCTATTATAGCGCGAAATTCCGATACCAGCGCTTCAGATGCTGTGGGCGTGAGAATCCACAATCTCGGCAAAGCAGCCTCTTGAATGCTGGTATTATTCCGATTCGCCTCCCGCTGGTATTCTCCCCGCACCTCTAACATTTTTAACAGACAGTCGCAAATTTCTTGGGAAGTGGCTGGATTGCGGAAAGGCTCAAACAGACAGGGAGTAGCCGCAAATCGCCCTAACAATCCTAGCACTTCAGGAGCGCCGGCTGACTGGGGTGCCGGTGCGAACCAAACATCTATTTGTCTGGCTTCCCCCGCCACGCGGCGTGGCGCTTGCACCTCCCCGTAAGGCGATAGCAGTTCCTCCAGATAGTCTTTGGCGAATTGGTCGTGAATAAAGCGAGTCATTAGACTGTGATTAGAGTAAAGCACCCTCGTGTATATGCCAACTATTATAGCCGTTATCAGTTGGATTAAGTACGTCCCATAAACCCGGTTTCTTAAAGAAACCGGGTTTTTCAGTACCTCACTCATATGGGAAACGCTATATACCACCGGCACCCCGCACTTACCCCCGCTTCTCCAAAATCAGCAACGTCTCCGAGCGAATCGAATTGACATGATGAACATCAAACCGGCAGAAAGTATCCAACTCCATCTTCTCCCGCACCGCCCAACCCTTCTCCACCGCCAATAAAGCCAGCAACTCAGGCGTGTCAATCGTAAAAGTCTGCCCTCCCAGCTGAGTCTTATTCCGCCCCACAACCAGCGCAAAAGGCGCACCGGCACCCAGCAATTCCCCCACCTCCCCAAACATCACCGCCATATCCCCCAAATACTTGTAAAGGAGTGCCGGCACATTCTGCCGGCGGAACCCATCCTGGCTTTTATCTATCGCATCCCTTAGATTTTCACACAGCCCCCAGCATTCATTTGGCAACCGGCTGTCATTTCGCACTATTTCTCCTTCCAGCTGCAACCGCTCTCCCGCCGTAATCTCCCGACTGCCAATCAGACTTTTTTCAGTTCCCCGAATCTCATCCGATCCAATCAATCCCAGCAGCACCAAACTCAAACGCAGCGTCTCAATATAAGGGAGAGCAGTTACATAAGGAGGACTCGTAATTGCCGCATCGAACTGTTGCGGCGAATGCCCCCTCACCACACCGGCACAGGTGCGCGAATCTCCCAGCAAAGCCTCTTGCATCGACGGCACTTCCGGGATATACTTTCGCGCCCTCACTACCCTCTCAACCTTGCTTGTCACCGCCTCCATAAATAGCGGAATCGCCGGCGAATTGTCTGAGGAACTCTTGCGCCGGCGAATCCGCAAATCAGTCGGCTCTTGCAGGGACACTTCCCGCACCAGATCGCTCAATATCACCTGCAAAATCTGCCGCACTGGCACCGAACGCACCCTTTCAATTTCATCCATAATCGCCGCCAGCTGTACCAGCACCGACTCCGCAAACCACAAGCGCAAATAATCCAAACTCGGCACGCGAGATTGCCAATCTTCCCCACCGATAAGCCGTATTTGCTCTTGACTAAAAGCGTGCGCCGGTGTTTCCAGACGCAGGACAGGCGTCTCCCCTGTCCCAAAATCTCCCAGACACAGGACAGGCGTCTCCCCTGTCCCAAAATCTCCCCTTTCCAGACGCAGGACAGGCGTCTCTCCTGTTCCAAAATCTCCCCTTTCCAGACGTAGGACAGGCGTCTCCCCTGTCCTCTCGCCTGTCCCAAAAGCCTTTACCCCCGCACCTAGCGCCCGGTTCCAAATCTCACCCAGCCGCTGCTTAATCCCCTCACTTTCCCCCAACAATTCCCCCACCGGCACACTGATCGCCGCAATTTTAGCCCGCGCAATCAGAACCCCCAGCGGATTGCAATCCACCCCAATTGCATTCCACCCAATATGAGCCGCTTCCAGCAGCGTTGTGCCACTCCCGCAAAACGGATCGAGCACCCAGTCACCCGGTTTTAATCCTAGCATATTCCCAATCGCCCGAACAATCTGGGGATTAAACTTCCCGCGATAATCGTGGATTCCGTGCGCCGAGTAGCGAGTCTTCTGCCGGTTTTGCGCTTGCGCCTCCCCACTCATTGAAGCTTCTAAAACAGCTTGCAGAGGAACAATTCGATAGCCATTTTCTGCCACAGCTTCCCGAAAATAAGTTGCCCGATAGGCGTCGCCCTCCCAGCCGTCTTCGCACTCAACAGACAGCCCATCCGGCGTCACAATAGGTTCCCGCCCGAACAAGCCAACTAACTCCCGATGAGCGAGGGCTATTTCATACGCCAGATACTTGTAATCGTGCCAGTAGAAATCTACTTTCATAACTCCCCCTGTTGCAAAGCAAAAACTATCAAATTCTCTCGCTCAATCTTGCCATGCGCAAGATTAAACGTTTTGCGAGTGGACAAAATGCGGCGCTCAACTGTACCCTCAACAGCAAAGCCCTGAGGTTCAGCGGCGCGGCGCAACAGCGCCACATTGTCAATCGCTCTCCCGTGAATAATAGAACGCCCCACCACAAAACAAGCTTTAGCACCCGGCTTCATCACCCGCGCCAGCAACTGAAAGCAAGCCCCCATTTGCCGCTCAAAATCTCCCTCATCTTGAGCCTTCTTCTTGAAATAGTGAGCTCTCGCTCCAATCTCGCGCTGGCGAACCTCAAGCGGGTTCATCCCTAACCAGTACATCCGGTATTTGTGATACAGCCAGTATTCGTAAGCATTGGGATACGGCGTAGAAGTCACAACCAACCCAATATTGGAAGGCAATTCCTCAGCAGTCACGCTCAGGATATCGCGGTTGAGAACAGTTGCCTTACCCAGATGCCGGCAAAGACTGTCAGAACCCGAAGCAACCCCTCGACTCACCGCAGCTGCAGCTTTCTCAAAGCGCTTGAACACATCCTCAGCCGCAACATCTTTCTCCACCGCCGCATACCGCGTATTACTTTCCTGATTGGAAACTCGCACGATAATGCTCGACAGAGCCACTTGCAGCGCCTCTCGAATCGCCAGAGTATCCACTTGATTTATTTCCGCAACCAAAGCTGCTATTCTGAGTTGAATATCCGGCTTAAACCAATACCCGACTCTCGGAATCGCCGGCACAGAAACAGCACGCTTAAAGAAATTGTCTTGCGCTTGGCGGACAATCCGTTTTGCCACCGGCTCCATCTCGAAGGGAAAAGGAGTCGTTTTCACCCTAGCCATCAGACAAGCAATCGGATTGAGGTCAATTCCCCAGGCATCCAGCCCCCTGTCAATTGCCTCAACTAGCGTTGTGCCGGCACCGCAAAACGGATCGAGCACCGCACTCCCATCCCCCGGATGAAACAGCTCAATTAACCGCCCCGGAATCTGGGGTATAAATTTAGCGGGGTAGGGATGAATAGCGTGAATGCCGGTAGCCACCGGCGCGTTGCTAAAATCCCAGTCCACAGACTGTAGAGCTTTTGCTGTTGGGTTCATCACTCAATCATTCTATCACAAAAATCCCACTTAAACCGGCAAAGCAAAAAGCCCATGCCCTCACCCCGGCCACCTTCTTGTTGTAGAATAGACATTTCGCCTTTTCTCGTTCCAAAGCAGAGCCTGGAAAGGCAAACGAGCCGTATCCTCTATTTTTGCGGACTCTCCCTCACAGCAGGAGACTTTCACCGCACCGGCACCGCAAGCCCACACCTATGTCCAAAGCCTCCCCAGAAGCCCCAGAAAAACTGCGCCAGAACTTGCTAGAAGACTCCCAGCCCGATCTGAACTATCTCGCGCTCACCGTTAGCGCTTGCCCGATCGGCACATTTGGCTTGCTCAGCAACAGTGCGGCTGCGATCGTCGGAGCCATGATTATTGCCCCCCTAATCCTCCCGCTGCGGGAATTAGCCCTGGGGGCGCTAGAAGGAAACGTGCTGCTGTTCCGCCAAAGCCTGATATCGGTGGCGGCTGGCACCGGCATTGCGATCGCCCTTTCCGGGCTGGTCGGGCGGGGCGGGTTTTGGGCTGCATACTCGCGCTCACCGGCATCCTGACTGTCCCCCTGTTTCTCAGTTTGTGGGCGCTGCTGACAAAAGCCGCCGTGCGACGCCACACTCAAAGAAAAACTGATCCGCGAAACCATTACAGTGGGCCAGCAAGTCGATTTGATCAAGCCCATCAAGGTAGACTGGAACAAACAGCCCCCAGAAGTCTACTTAAGTGTGCGGGCGAAAACACCCGTAACCCCAAAGCAAGTTGGCGAAGTAGAGGACTACCTTTACCGAAAGCTGGGACGCCGGTTCAGCTTAGTCTTTCAAGTCAGTCAAGTTCAGGAAATCCGATCCACCGGCACCTCACCCCCCACACCCGAACCAAAAAAAATGTTAGCCCCCCACCGGCAACCCCAGATCCCCCTGTCAAGCCGAAAGGGCGGTTAAGGGCGGTTAAGGCGAGTTAAGAAACCCGGTTTCTCCAAGAAACCGGGTTTCTCGAAGAGTTATGGGGTTTTTCGCAGGGTTTTGGCATGTGGATTCCTGACTCAGCTTTTTCGTGCCGTAAGGTACTCAGGTTTGTTAAGGTGGAGTTTGTCGAGCAACCAAGTTTATGACCGCAACTCAAGTCCAGTTAAAATACGAAGTAAAAGACCTGTCCCTCGCCCCCCTCGGAAAGCAGCGCATTGAGTGGGCCGGTCGGGAAATGCCGGTGCTGCGGCAAATTCGGGATCGCTTCGCCCAAGAAAAGCCCTTTGCCGGCATCCGCTTGGTCGCCTGCTGCCACGTCACCACAGAAACGGCTAACCTAGCGCTAGCACTGAAAGCCGGCGGAGCCGATGCGGTGCTGATCGCCAGCAACCCCCTTTCCACGCAAGATGACGTCGCCGCCTATCTCGTCGCCGAGCACGGCATCTCAGTTTATGCCTACAAAGGCGAAGACAACGCCACTTACCACCGGCACGTCCAAATCGCCCTCGACCACCGCCCCAACATCATTATCGATGACGGCAGCGACGTGGTTGCCACCCTGATCCAAGAGCGCCCGCAGCAAATCGCGGATCTGATTGGCACCACCGAAGAAACCACCACCGGCATCGTCCGCCTCCGCGCCATGTTCAAAGACGGCGTGCTCACCTTCCCCGCCGTCAACGTCAACGACGCCGACACCAAGCACTTCTTCGACAACCGCTACGGCACTGGCCAGTCTACCCTAGACGGTATCATCCGCGCCACCAACATCCTGCTCGCCGGAAAAAATGTCGTGATTGCCGGTTACGGCTGGTGCGGTAAAGGCACCGCCCTCCGCGCCCGCGGCTTGGGAGCCAATGTTATTGTCACCGAAATTGAACCCGTTCGCGCCATTGAAGCCGTAATGGACGGTTTCCGCGTTATGCCAATGGACAAAGCCGCCGCTGAAGGCGACTTGTTCATCACCGTCACCGGCAACAAACACGTGATTCGCGGCGAACATTTCGAGGCGATGAAAGACGGCGCAATTGTCTGCAACTCCGGGCACTTCGACATTGAAATAGACCTCAAAGCCCTGGGAGATATGGCCTCTGACGTAGCGGCAGTGCGCCCCTTCACCCAAGAGTACCGCCTCAAGAGCGGCAAATCTGTGGTAGTGTTGGGCGAAGGCCGGCTGATCAACCTCGCCGCCGCAGAGGGGCACCCCAGCGCCGTCATGGATATGAGCTTTGCCAACCAAGCCTTAGCCTGCGAGTACCTGGTGAAGAACCAAGGCAAATTGGAACCCGGTTTGCATTCCGTGCCGGTGGAAGTCGATCGAGCAATTGCACTGCTTAAACTGCAAGCGATGGGGATTGCTATTGACACCCTGACGCCCGCTCAAATTGAGTACATCAACTCCTGGACGTCCGGAACTTGAGCCATTAGCAACTAGCAACTGGGGTGGGCTGCAGCCCACCCTATTATCGTAGAGAATAAGGAATTGACCCCATGCAGGAATGGATAACTAGCACCATGACTTCCCTTGGATATGTGGGAATCGGGATGCTGATGTTTTTGGAAAACCTTTTTCCCCCCATCCCCTCGGAGCTAATTATGCCTCTCGCAGGGTTCACGGTACATGAGGGAAAGATGGAATTAGCGCCGGCGATTTTCGCCGGTGTTTTCGGAACTGTTGTTGGGGCGCTTCCGTGGTACTATGCCGGCAAGCTCTTAGGAGAAGAGCGCTTGAAAAGTTTGGCGGACAAGTACGGAAAGTGGATTTCTATCTCCGCTCACGATATTGAAAAAGCCAAGAAATGGTTTGAACGGCACGGTAATAAAACGGTGCTTTTCTGCCGGCTTGTGCCCGGAGTTCGCACCCTGATCTCCATTCCAGCCGGCCTGGCAAATATGGCATTAGTGCCCTTCCTGCTTTATTCTACCATCGGCACGACATTGTGGGTGAGTTTCTTGACAGCTGCCGGTTATGTGCTGGGACAGAACTACGAGCTTGTGGACGAGTACATCGGCCCACTCTCCAAAATTGTCCTAGTCACTATAATTATAGCATTTATTCTCTGGGTTTTGAGAAAGAGACTGAGAGATTGACAGCCATTGCTGGCGTTTCCCGGCTTCGCGCCGGGGATGCCGGCGGCTTGGGTCGATTACTGCTGTGTTTTTTCCCGCCTCAGTCCTTCCTCTCAACCCACCAAATAGCACACTTCTAAATCCTTTGCAAAATCCTATCTCTCTTCTTCCCTTGGCGCACAGGCGCGTCTTGGCGGTAAAAAAAATCATAATCCATTAGAACCCGAACAGCCGCTGGGAAAGCCCTCCATCCTGAATTCGCCGCACCCCACGCCCTGTTAATATGACTGTCCTCTGGTGGCGGGGATTAACATTGCTGGCGCTGGGTGCCGGTGCTATCATGGGATACATAAGCTTGCTTTGCGAGCCAAGGGGGGGCTGGCCAAAACCTGACTTAACAGCCGGCTGAATCTTTGCGCCCTTGCAACTAGCGCTCTTGGAGAAGTTTGCTTTGATCGCAAACTGACTTAGAACTCGCTATCTTAAGTTGTATGGGCCAGATATTTATGATAAAGTGTATCTCGTACTTGAATCAAACAGCCCACACTTGTGGATAGAATTCCAAACGAAGCCTTAGTAATTCGTGGCGGTCGCAATCGCCCAGAGGATATTCAACGCAGCACAGGAACCCACCCCAGCGGCATCACGGGAATTTCTGTAGAATGTGCGGTAGGATTGTCTCTAGGAGAGTTAGCAGTGGCAATTCCACACGGACAAGTTGGTGTTACGACAGTGGGTGAGGTTCGCCAAGCCGGTGGAGATGTCATCCGCACTTCTGGCAGAAGTCCAAATCACGCAACTCTAACGGGCTTAACACCAAAGCAAGTAAGCCTTCTGCTGACGCCAACGATTCCTAATCCAGCACAGCAACCATCCTGATTGGAGTAGAACTATGAGTCACCCTAGAATTTTTGCCGACTTTCATAATGCGGATAAACAGGATCGCCTTCGTCTGAATTGTGTCGGTACGATTGAAGATTTGAACCGCCAAAATATTAAGTTGCAAGACGGTCAATTGCTCACCCTGTATAGCGAAGACTTAGAAGTGGATGGAGTGGTGCAATATTCTGAAGAGGAAAGTCTTTGGGTTGCAGCGATTGATTGGAAGCAAATTAGACAGTTAGAGGACATTATTGTTGAAGCAACAGTCTAGGCAGGAGACGCCGCACAAAAAATCGGTGGGGCCAACTGGATCGAGGCTCTCTTTAGAAGAGGCGAGCTGCGGCGGCTCAGCTTTCCGTCGGACAATCGCCACCAAAACAGCTACAAGCTATATCCCCCATCCCGTCAGGGAAAATAGCGATAAAATTCCCGACGGTGCAGAACGCGCATCACTTCTATGACATCTCCCTTAACCTCTATTCCAATCCGGTAATCGCCGGTGCGGATGCGATAGCGCCCCGCGTAACCCCGCATGGCTTTAAGATCGGGAATTTCCTCTAAACACTGGACTTCTGGTAGCGCTGTAAACGCAAGATCGTAGATGCGCTGGTATGAGGTCGAACTCTTCAGCTGCTTCAGGTCTTTTAGAAAAGCCTGACGGTATTGAACTTCCAAGATAATTATTCCTCAAGATAGGCTAAGGCTTCCGAGCGAGTTAGCAATGGAGTATTAGCCGCTTCATTCATCGCTTTGTTCATGCAATAATCTTCTATCCCTTCAGCCAGTTCTTCAAAGGAAGCTTCTTCAGTAGGTAGCAGCTGTCGCCACAATTCAATCGGAATCACTACGGCAATCGCCTCTCCGTCTTTAGTCGTAAGGTATTCAATATCTAGCATTTGTTACTCCAAGGTTATACAAACTGCATTAAAGCTTTCGCCCCTCTGCAATCATTTCGGGGATTTGAGGCTTTTGGCGCTTGTCGGAGTTGTCCCCGCGCCTTTAACTTCCCAACTTAATCGCCACTGTCAACGGAGAGGGTGGGATTTGAACCCACGTTGGGGTAACCCCCAAAGCAGATTTCGAGTCTGCCGCATTCAACCGCTCTGCCACCTCTCCAGGTGTTTCGGTCACGTCTATATTATAACAGGTCTGCCGGCATTTCACAGCAGGGCGGCTTTATTTTCCGCTCCCTCCACCATTGCCTCAAACCCGCCGTCAGGAGTCCACCCGACCGCACCGTCTCGCTCAGTCCAGTATAGCAGCGTTTTGCCCTGACTCAGCAGAGCCGCCGCGTCTGGATCGACAGACCTGGAAGAGGCAATCCCCACCTTAGGTTGTAGCGCCTCCAGCAAACGCGGATTCAGCTGCTTCCCTGACCACCAAAGAACTTGCACCGGCGTCAGGCGTACTTTTGCCAGCAAGTCCTGTTGCTCAGCCGGCTTGAGATTTCCCAGCAACAGCCAAGTCTGTCCGCCAATCTGCAATTGCACCACCGGCGGAGAAGCATTCAGCAACTGAACCTCTGTCGAGCCCACCGGCACCGGCTGACCAACCGGCAGCACTTGGTAAGACTTCTCGGCAACAGGACTCACACTCGCACCAGCACCAAAGTTTATACCATAAAAAGTTTTAACGGTCAAGCGATTGAGAAGCTGATTCCAGCCACTGCGGGTGCCGAGTGGGGAGCCGGTGGCAATCGCCCAGTCAATGTGATTGACCCCCTGCTGCTGCAAAAAAGGCAGGACAGTAAACTGAACTGCCCTGTCATCCCCACTATTAACTAAAGTCACCCGCCCCTTATCTTGGATGGCCAGCACCGGCTCCCCTGATGTCGCCAGCACCGTGACGCGAAACAGAGTCGCCTGAGCGTGCCAAACCGGCACCAGCACCAGACTGGCAGCGAACAGCAAAGCCAAACCCCAGCGCTGCCCCTTGTGCCACCACTTGCCCAGCCAGACCCAGACAATTATCCCGTAGAGCGCCAGCAGCTGTAGTGCCGAGATCGTGCCGGTCGCCACAGTATTGCCCGGTAACTGGCTGAAAAAGCGCACAATTTCCAGCATCAGCTGCGCCGGCACCAACAGCAGCCAAGCCGACGCACTCCCCGCCAGTGGCCAAATCGCTGCAGCTACAGCGCTAATCATGCCACCGATGCTAATCACAGAAATCAGGGGTGCAGCGATCATATTGGCCAAGATGCAGTACGCCGAGACTACGCCAAAGAAGTGGAGTTGCAGGGGTAACACCCACACCGAGGCGGCTGGGGAAGCTGCTATCAAAGACGCGATCGCCGGTGGCATCCAGTCCAGCCGGGTCATTATCGCCGGCATCGTCACCAACAATCCCAGCGTTGCCAGAAAACTCAGCTGAAACCCTAAATTCCAGACCCACAGCGGATCGAACAGCAACAGGACCGTACCGGAAACGAGCAGGGAGCCCAGTGGCTTCACCTTGCGCTGCAGCACCAAGGCGACAAGCGCCCCGAAACCCATGACAGCGGCTCGGACAATTGGAGGTTCCCAGCCGGCTATACCAGCAAAAATGAGGAGGGCTGCAGTGCCGAGGCCAAATTGCAGCCGGTCAGACAAACGCCGGCTCAACGCCAGCACCACACCCAAAATCATA
The DNA here is from genome assembly GCA_019359235.1 of Oscillatoria princeps RMCB-10. Classification (GTDB taxonomy): domain Bacteria; phylum Cyanobacteriota; class Cyanobacteriia; order Cyanobacteriales; family Oscillatoriaceae; genus Oscillatoria; species Oscillatoria princeps. The sequence continues at coordinate 2,779 of JAHHHT010000046.1, read as the reverse complement.
GAAACCTGGGCTCCTGAGGCGGCTAGAACATGAATCAGCCCAACCGCACGAAACTGGTCTTGGATGTCATGGGGCAGATCCGCTGCTAGCTTCCCCAAGGCCATGACGCTGACCAGCGGGCCTTCAGGGACGCCCAGCCACCGCACTTGGGAGCGGACAATGCGCTGGCGCACCGCCCACCATCCCCATCTGGGTTTTGTTTCGGTATCTGGGAAGCTGACTTGACGCCCAGCCAGACCGGCAAAGCAGCCTTCCGTGGCCAAGTAAGCCCTAAAATCAAAACCGCCAGGGTTTGCCGGCGGTTTGGGCTGGTAGAGCTTGCCGGTGACTGCCACCAGCTGGCCCCGATTCAGGCCAGTGGCCTGGAGCAGGGGCACCGTTACATAGAGTCTGCCGGTCACTTTCTCAGTTTCACCGGCAGATGGGTTTTGGTAGAATGCCGGTGCGGCTTCCTCGGAGACAATTACCTTGAGGTCAGTCGCGTCCAGCCAGAATTGAGCCTTTTGAGAGCGGGTGAGGCGAGGCGTGCTGTCAGCGACGCCCCAGACCACAACCTTTTGTTCTTGGGCCATCCCATCTGCCGGTGGGGCAAACCGGCTGACATCACTGGCTGCCGGTTGCGGCGTTCGGGCTTGAAAATAGAGAGTTGCCAGGAATCCGACAGTGCCGGCTGCCAGCCAAAGCCAGAATTTCGGGCCGGTGCGCCAGACGCGGGGCAGGGAGATTGCCGCCGCCGCGCCCAAAGCCAGAACTGCCAAACCTCCTGCCGGCACGCCAAACAGCCGCCAGGGAATTGCTGTGGAGAGCAACCCCACGATATAAGCCAGACAGAGAATGACGCCACCGACAGGAGTCATCGCTCACCGCTCCACTCTATATAGATAGACCCAGTTTCAAACCGAACACCGCATGGAGGAACATGATGGCCAGCGCCGCACTGCCCAGGTAAGCGTGAGCCGTGCGCAGAGCGGCTTTATTGCCGCCAAAACCGAAAAGAGAAATCGCGCCATTGATGGCCAGCAATAGGAGCACAACAGCTCCTGTCCAGAAATGGGGGCTTTCCAGCACCGGCTTGTGCTGCATCACCAGAGACAGCAAACCGCCGGTGGAGCCTAGGGCCACAAACAGGAACATCGGGGGAGCTAATTTGCGGTGGAAAGACCGGCTTTCAGTCGCCGCAGCCTCATCAGCCAGCACACGCCCGCGCCAGCCGGCCCACCCGACAAAACTGCCCATCACAAACACCACAATCCCCATCATCACCGGATGACCCCAGTGGGTGATAGGCTCAGGAATTCCCAGATTGCGGAATTGCGCTGCAATCGGTTCGAGCAGCTCACTCAGATTAACCATCCGTTTGACAACCTCCTGTTCTCTGCGCACTCTGCGCCTCTGCGGTTCAAAAATAATACAAATTTAATCAAACCGCCAGTGGCTCAGCCGCCCGAGCTCTATCCAGAGGGAAACCCAGGTGCTCTCGCTGCTGCAAGTACAGCTGAGCGGCACGCCGGGCCAAATTGCGAATCTTGCCAATATAGCGGGTGCGCTCTGTCACCGCAATCACCCCTCTAGCGTCCAGCAGGTTGAACGTGTGAGAGCACTTGAGCACGCAGTCCAGACTGGGAATAACCAGCCCGCGCTGGGTCAGCTGCTCAGCCTCGCGCTCGTAAAGGCCAAACAGGGTGAACAGCATATCGGGATTGGACGCCTCAAAGTTATAGGTGCACTGCTCAATTTCTCCCTGAAGGTGGACATCCCCATAGGTCACCTCATCCGTCCAGCGAATTTTGGTAAAGGCATCGACTTCTTGGAGATACATCGCCAGTCGCTCTAGCCCGTAAGTGATCTCGATGGGCACGGGACGGCAGTCGATCCCGCCGCACTGCTGGAAGTAGGTGAACTGGGTGATTTCCATGCCGTCCAGCCAGACTTCCCAGCCCACGCCCCAAGCGCCCAAGGTGGGGGACTCCCAGTTGTCCTCCACGAAGCGGATATCGTGATCTTCGGGACGGATGCCCAGCGCCCGCAGGGAATCCAGATAGATGTCTTGGATGTTGTTGGGAGAGGGTTTGATCAGGACTTGATACTGGTAGTAGTGCTGGTAGCGGTTGGGATTTTCGCCATAGCGCCCATCCGTGGGTCGCCGGCAGGGCTCCACATAGGCCACTGACCAGGGCTCTGGCCCGATGGCCCTTAAAAAGGTGTGGGGGCTCATCGTGCCGGCCCCTTTCTCAATGTCGTAGGGCTGGGCTATCAGGCAGCCGCGATTGGCCCAGAACTGGTGCAAGGTGGCAATGACGGACTGAAAGTTCACAAGTTTTTTCCTCGCTCTTTGGGAGACGCCGACCCTACTGTACCGCGAACCCACCGCCGTGTAAGGGTTTGAGGGCTCCTGAAAATTTTTTTCAAAAAATTTCCCGAAAATGCTTGACAAACTTTTTGGGGGTTGTTACAGTAGTAAAGCGCGGTGAGGAAAGGGGAAGCGAGAGCGACCCGACGGCCCTCACAGCACCGAACCAAGATAAAAGAATAGTTTGAAAGCCAGAAAGCATCAAAAACCTCGTCAAAACAATTAGAGGTCTTCGGGGCCACCTGGAGATTTCATTATAACAAAAACCTCCCCAATGGGGAGAGAGTCACAAACTCGTTCCAACACCACGGAGAGTTTGATCCTGGCTCAGGATGAACGCTGGCGGTCTGCTTAACACATGCAAGTCGAACGGAATCCGCAAGGATTTAGTGGCGGACGGGTGAGTAACGCGTGAGAATCTGCCTTCAG